>NZ_JALPRR010000003.1 GCF_023630205.1 Pontibacter ruber
AGAAAAATCATAGAGAAAGATTTAGATAATATTGAACACTTTGTCGAAAGGTGGCATGAAATGCATGAACCTTTAGTAACTACATGGGAAGGACACCTAATTGAAGGCAAATAGTTAAAATTATTAATTCATAAAAAGAACTTGCGCTAACCACACCTTTACGGCAGCTACGCCACCGCAAAGCCAAGTCCGTTAGGCACCATTTAAATTAAACTTACCAGATTCATGGAAAAACAAAACCCTTTCTCAGTGTATGATTTCTTAGGCTACCTGATTCCTGGTTCAGTATTAATTTATTCTTTGCACATCATTAATCAAATAGAGAATCCTGATAGGCTTATATTCAAAGAATTAACAACAGTTGTTAATGATTTTCAATTTGAGAAATTCTTTGTCCTGATTGTCTTTTCCTATATCCTTGGTCATTTTATTAGCTTTTTTTCATCAATTACCATAGAGCGTTATGCAAACTGGAAGTATAGTTTTCCTTCCAAGTACCTACTCGGCATGAGCCATAAGGGGTATTGGAAAACAGCACGTAATTGGACTGACTATGGCTGGAGGGTAGTATTAATCATAATTCTAGCTCCATGTGTTATTCTTGACTATTTATTAGGTTCAAAACTAGCCTTCAGCAGATTCTACCAACAACCTATGGACCCATTCCTCCAGGATATAACAAAGAGTAAAATCAGAAAGCTGATAAATCATATAAGCCCAGAACATTCAACAAATTTGGATGATGAGAAATTATCTCAGTATGATTTCCATAGAATTGTGACTCACTATTCTTATGAAACGAGTAAAAATCATCAATCAAGAATGAGTAATTATGTTGCTCTCTTTGGGTTTTTAAGAAATACATGTCTAATATTCAACGTGCTAACTATATATTCAATAGCTTACATGATTTTGAATGGAACAGAAAATTTTATATTTCCTGTCATGTTTACTTTAGCAACATATTTATCCTTTATGGCATTTATGAAATTTTACAGAAGGTATACATTAGAAGGATTTATGGTGTTGTTGATTAGTAATATAGAAAAAACAGTTCCTAACCACGCCTAAACTTTAGCTACGCCACAGTTTAGACCAGCCGATGAGAATAATCAATTTATGAAAAGGATCTATATCGGCCTGTTAGCCGCTTTACTTGCTTCATGTAGTCAAGTTGACGAACAGAAGCTAAGTACAAGCAAACACCAACCTGCACTTATGGATCAGGAAATAGCTGCAGATAGTAGTTCAATGAATCCTGAACAAGCAAAGGAAGAAGGCAGAAAGCCAAGCTACTACGAAAGGAACTTCAGAGAGATTAGACTTGATGAAATGGTTGGCTCTAAGACCTTACAAGAGCATCTTGCTGACCCCTTAATTCCCTTACTTTTCAAAGATATTTTTCAGAAGAAGGCAGAACTACAAGATGATCAGGCTCACGCTATTCCAGACAGCTTGTTCAGTAAAGATAAAGAAAGACATCCCTTTTATTTTACTCTTGTTACCAGAACAATTTGGTGGGCAGACGGAGCATTTGCTGAGCCTCTTTATTCAACTATGAAGGAGTACGTTGAAAGTAATCCAAAGCAGCTAATTGAGTATTTTAGAACTGCGCCTTACTTAACAGAAGCTGATTTTAATAATTGGGCTGACGGAGTTGCGATGGAAGTAGGCGTAGAGTTTGAGAATAAAGAAAGAGTAGAAATAGGGCAGATTGAAGAAAGAATGGTCAGGAACTGTACAGGCTGTAATAGGGAAGAATTAAGCGTGCTAAAGAAGTTTATTGAAAAGGTAAAGGAATACAGTCCATAACTGCACCTTTACGTTAGCTTCAACACGCAAATCCACTCTCCGTTCACAAAGTACACCATTTACACCTCCCAAACTACATCGCTCCCTGCTACGCTTCTTCCCCGATCTTGCGCAGCTTCAGGATCAGCGAGGTCTTGAACTGGTGCAGGTTTTCTTCCAGGCCGGCCGGGTAGGTGTGCGGGTTTAGCGGACGTCGTGTGGTTTCGTGCAGCATGCTGATCTCTTCTTTTACCTTCGCTTTTATACTTGCCAGCGCAGGCAGATCATACCTCAGTTCTCCGTTTACAAATACCGGTACCAGCAGGTCGCGGTGAGCGGTGCCCGGGGCTATGGCTTTGCGGCGGGTAATGTCGAGTGGGTCGATGATGAGCGGCTGGTCGGGCAGCGGTGCCTCTTCGTTGTAGACCATGTCGGCAATGTTGCCGTTTTGGTTGTAGTAGCGGCGCACCTGCTGTATGCCCGGGTTAGAGGTTTTAGCCAGTTGCTCCGATAGTTTGATGGTGTAGCTCCAGTCGCCGTTTTCCTGTTTCAGCGCTGACAATTTGTACACGCCTCCCAGAGCAGGCTGGTCGTAAGCGGTAGCCAGTTTAGTGCCTACACCCCATATATTTATCTTCGCTCCCTGCTGTTTCAGGCTGGAAATGATGTGCTCGTCCAGGTCGTTGCTGGCTACAATGTTTACGTTGGTAAAGCCTGCTTCATCGAGCAGTTTGCGTGCCTGAATGCTCAGGTAGGCCAGGTCACCGGAGTCGAGGCGAATGCCGTTGAGGTGATAACCCTCGTGTTGCAGTTTACGGGCTGTTTCAATTGCTTTTTCCACGCCCTCAAGGGTATCGTAGGTATCCACCAACAGCACCGAATCGTTCGGGAAGGCATCGCTGTAGGCATTAAAAGCATCCTGTTCGCTTTCAAAGGACTGTACCCAGCTATGTGCATGCGTACCGCTAACCGGTATGTCAAATAACTTACCTGCCAACGCATTGGACGTAGCGTCTGCTCCTCCGATATAAGCTGCCCGTGTAGCAGACAAAGCGCCGTCTATACCCTGTGCGCGCCGCATCCCGAATTCAATTACCCGGTCGCCCTGTGCTGCATCTATTATGCGGGCAGCTTTGGTAGCCACTAATGTCTGAAAGTTGATGATCGTCAGCA
Organism: Pontibacter ruber; assembly: GCF_023630205.1. Taxonomy (GTDB): domain Bacteria; phylum Bacteroidota; class Bacteroidia; order Cytophagales; family Hymenobacteraceae; genus Pontibacter; species Pontibacter ruber. Next base: position 2,965 of record NZ_JALPRR010000003.1, read on the forward strand.
GCGTAGTCTCGATGAGCTGTGCCTGCAGCAATGGCCCACGCACCCTTACCAGCGGCTGGCTCGGGAACACCACAGTGCCTTCCGGAATAGCATCTACAGAGCAGGTAAAGCGCAGGTCGCGCAGGTAATCAAGGAAGGCCGGTTCGAACAGCGGCTGGCCTTTGCTGCCTTTCAGGCTTTCTAAATAGCTCAGGTCATCTTCCCGGAAATGCAGGTCCTGCAGGTAATCGATTGCCTGCTCCAGACCCGCAGCAATGGTGTATCCTCCGCTAAACGGGTTTTTGCGGAAGTATAAATGAAACACGGCTTCCTGCTCTGCTTTGCCCTGCTTCCAGTAGCCATAGGCCATGGTAAGTTGGTATAAATCGGTAAGAAGGCTAAGGGAAGTGCTGTAGATCTTTTTCAGGTTCATGGTACGTGTCTGGCCGATTTGGCTCTCTAAAACGAATGTAGCAGAGGCAGGGTTTAGAGGTAGCCACTGCTTTTACCTGCGGTTAAGGTACCGTAATTTTCCAGATTCCTGAAAAGAAAGTAGGAGATTTATTCCCGCTGCTGCCGTTTATACTTGTGAGTGGAGGTTGTTACACTTCGGGGTAGAAGAATAGTTTCTGCTGACGCCGGATCATAATTTCCGTACCTTTATACCATGAAACAGCGACAGTTTATACCTTTCTCAGAGGTCAAAAACCATAAGGCCATTATCGTAGACAGCACCCACCCGAACGGGCTTATACTTTCGCACTGGCGCGGAGCACCCACCCCGGAAGAGGTGCGCGACGATACTAGTGCTGCCATGGTGCTGAACGCGTTGCGGCTGAACATTCCGGGCTTGGAGCTGGAGTATGTAACGGCCAACCATTTTGATATCGATGGCTTTGTAGGCGTATGGGGCCTGCTGAACCCGGAACTGGCGCTGGAGAACGAGGAGCTGCTGCGGCAGATGGCCCTGATCGGTGATTTTAGGGAGCTGGACCTGAACCACCCACTGGCAGGAGAGGCGCTGAAACTGGTTTGCTGGATCAATGCCCGGGAACGTGACCTGTTTTACCCGCCTTTCGGAGCGGAGCAACTGCCCGAGGCCGAAGTAACGCTGTGCCCGAAGAAGTTCAGGTATTTTCTGCGGGAGTTTACGCGTGTGCTCAAAGATCCGGATTGGGAGAAAGGCGTGTGGGAAGACGAAGTGGCCGATGTACTGCTGGGCTACCGCGACATGTATAAACCAACCACAAAACTAAAGCGCTACCCGGAGATCGGGCTGGTGATCATCGAGACGCCGCAGCCGGTGCACTACTATGCCCTGTTCAGCCGCACCATCGGCTTCGACATCGTATTGGCCTGCTATGACCAGAACCGTTACGAACTGGAGTATAAGTATACCACCTGGGTAGACCTGGCTACCCGCCCGACACTGCCGCGCATTTCCATGGCGCCGCTGGCCGCACGCCTGAACGAACTGGAAACCTCCGGCCGCACCTGGACCCACGATTCCATTACCGACACCGGCCCGCTGCTGCGCCTGGATGGCAACAAGCTCTCGCGCATGGAAGCGTTCGATAGCCCCACTGCACGGGAGATTTACTCTTCCTCGATCCCGGCAGAAGAGCTGAAGCAGGTAGTGGTGGATTATTACAAAGCAGCTTATGCGGGCATACAGCCCAAACAATACTGGTCGTGGAAAGAGGTAAAGGCCCTATGACAACATGTCCTCACAGCGTCTTTCAGACCTGTGAGTGTCTAGGTGGCTACAGAGCAGAATACAAAAGTATAAACCCACCCCTGAGAGCTACGCTCGCTAGCTCAAAACTCTCGTTTTGGCTAGTCCACGGGAGGGGAATTCCCGCTAACTGTCTCCTTGTAAGTATAAGTTTCATAGTTAGCCTGTTGATCCAACCACTCCTAACACTCAGAGATATGCTCGCTAGCTTCGAACTCGAGTTCTCGGTAGTCTATTGCGGGGAGTTATGACACTGCTATACTACAGGTATAGTTTCATATCTGCTACAGATCATCCCCCTACCCCCCTTCAAAGGGGGACTTTCGGCTACTGCCAATTTATATTTTGTTCCCGCTCGCAACAAGCGCTTACGAAGCAGTATCATTTCCAGTCCTTGGGTTGAGCGCCTTCTGGGTTTCCGGTGCCACGCCAGTGGCAGCCGGGAGGCAGGAAAGCTAGACAGCGCGATGCCCGAGGACGAGGCCCCGCGGCCCTGAGCGCAATCAAAAATATAAAATGAAACTATAAGCAAGTAAGACTGAGGATGAAAGAAAGCTACGAAGTATAAGGCTTGTTAGCGTCATGTATAAACCTCAACTATAAGTATAAACTTGTTTAAAGACAGATTTATACTCTGGATACCACAACAGCACATCTAAAATGAGTTTAATGCTGGCATAAAGCCCGTTTTAATCCCTTAATCATGATTGTTGTCACTTTTATGTACTTATTTCTCTATCTCTTTGGCTTCTTCACGTATACATAGTAGAATTGAGATATTGAACACGCTTAAGCGGTATAACTTACATATCCAGACATGAAAAAGATCCTTTGCCCTACTGACTTCTCTAAAACTGCTTCCAAGGCCGTAGAGTATGCCGTACTTATTGCGCAACGCGCCGGGGGGCACCTCACGCTGATGCACGTCGTGCACCTGCCTATTGTAGATACTTCCGAAACTGCCCTGGTAGCAAGCGAACTGCTGGGCGAGCAAATGCGCGACGCCGAAGAAAGACTGAAAGCGCTGGTGCTTGAAGTAGAAGGGCGGCACGGTGCCAACAGAGGCGGGGGCTTCACCTGCGACTATATTCTGAAAGAAGCATTGCTCACCGATATTACAGAGCACCTGACCAAAACCCAGGGGTACGACCTGATCGTTATGGGTACAACCGGTGGCGGCAGTGCACTGGAAGAATTGCTGATCGGGAGCAACGCGGAAGCTGTGATCGAACAGGTGCAGTGCCCAGTGCTGACAGTTCCGGCCAATGTTGATATCCCGGCAGTTAACAGAATAATTTATGCGACAGACTACGTAGAGGCAGATAAAGATGCGCTGCGGGAGGTAGTGGAGTTTGCCCGTATGTTTGAAGCGCCGGTAGATGTAGTGCATGTTTCAAAAGAGGGCACTTCTGAGGGAACAGCCCGGGCAGAGCGTTTCTGGAACGAACTGCAGCAGGCCATTCCAAATTACCCGATCCATTTTCAGGAGGTGATCAACAGGCACCGTTCGGAAGGAATAAAAGAATACTTCACCCATACGGGGGCAAGTATGGTAGCCATTCTGCGCAAAGAAAAAGGCTTCCTGCGGGATCTCTTCTCCCAAAGCCTGGCAGAGAAGATGACTTACCAGGGCGAGGTGCCACTGCTGGTACTGAATGGTAAAAAGTATAAATAGGGACTAGAAAAAAAGGCTCCCCGGTTGGGGGAGTCCTTTTTATTTTACATTTCCTTCTTCAAAAATAAAGGCCAGGTCCTTGCTGCAGGTATCGCACTGGTAACGCCCATACGCTTCAACGGCGCGCAGCAACGTAACATTTTTGTAATTCGCTTTGCACTGCAACAATACCGGACAGTCATGCTTTACGTGAAAAACGTCTGACACTTCATCGTTGCAAAAGTAGACACGTTTCTTGGCCATGTCAGTCGGGATCTTGTGGAATTTCGGGGCCGGTCTGAGCGCTGCCTGCACGGTGTCGGCTGCAACAGTTTCTGTCTGCGGGGGAGCTGCTACAGCCTCCTCCTGGGAGCCGGAACTCTGGCAGGAGAACAGCGCGGCAAGGCAAAACAGAGCAAGAGGCAAAGTGCTTTTTTTAAGCTTCATAAATGGGAGAAGGAAGCAAAATTGTAATGTCATGTACGTATCGGCTGGCGTAAATTCAAAGGTATAAAAATTACCTAGTTCGGGCTACAGGTTTTATCGGCACGGCGGTTATAATCACGAATGGCTACGGCCTCGGTTATAGTTAGTATCTCTTCTTTGCAACGCTTCAAAACCGAGCAGTTTTTACTCAGGTGGTAAACCGAAGAACCGGTGCTGTTGCAGATGTACACCTGCCGTTTTTCTGCTCCTTTCGGCATCACGGTTATACTTGAGGTTGCTTCCGTTTTGGAAGAGGTGCCGCTGCGCTTCACCTTCCGGAACTCCCAGGGAGGAATTGGATTCGGGTCCTGCCACAGGCCGCGTTTGAAACGGCGGGCGTCTGCCTCCAGGTTAGCCAACCGGGTATCGTTGGAGTAAGCTTTGTAGTGCCAGGCGTAGCCTTCGCGCACCAGTTCTTCGTTCAGGTTTCGGCCATCCGGAAGTATGATGGTGCCCACCGTGCGGCCGTAGCGGTCTTTGTTGTGCTCGATCAGGCGCACACTTTTACCGAAAGCCAGGTCGGAGGCGAACTGCTTGGCGCGTTGCCCGTACGCCTGGTTCTTTTCGGGCGTATCAACTCCGAAAAGGCGCACCGTAACCGTTTGCCCGTTGCGGAGCAGCTCAAACGTATCGCCGTCTTTTACGCCAACTACTTTGTCGCCAACGGTGGTTTCCGGTTTTCTTGTTCTTGTTTCTTCAGGTGTCGTCGGCTCTTCTGACCGGGCGGCAGGCTCCTCTTCCAGTACTTCTTCCTGCGCATTTCCCTGTTGGCGCTCCCTGAATTCTTCCTGGGCTCTGCGGCGGTCTTCGGCCTGGTTGCAGGCAAAAGAAGATACCAGAGCAAGCAGTAGCAGCACCCGGATACTATACTTTTTCATACATCTATACTTATTGCTTGTACAGGTTAATCCTGTACATGTTGTTGCAAAGCTATACTTTATACTCAGGTTAATTTACAAAGTATAAAAGAAAAATCCCTCACCGAAAAGGCGAGGGATTTTGGGCTTGTTCAAAGTATAACTTACTCCTGTATACCTGGCACACCAACCGGCATGGCGCTGTGCCAATCGAAGTCCGGAGCTTTGCGCTTAGTAGGTGCCAGTTCGTCTAGGGTATTGGCGTCGTACAGGCGGCCGTTTCGCATCACATACTTGATAGTATTGGTGTTGCGGATGTTCTCCAGCGGGTTCTGATCCATGATCACCAGGTCCGCCAGCTTGCCGCTCTCCACAGAGCCGATGTCGCCATCCAGACCAAGCGACTGGGCACCCAGTATAGTGGCTACTTTCAGGGCATCATGGTTGCTCATGCCACCCGACTGTACTGACCATACTTCCCAGTGGTAACCCAAGCCTTGCAGCTGACCGTGTGAGCCCACCCCAGCCAGACCACCTGCTTTCACCAGGTTGTTCACGAACTCTGCGTGGCGTGAGAATATGTGCTCTTCTTTGCTGAACCAGCCTGGTCTGCGACGGGCTTTTTCGTCCAGTTCCAGCTTCGGCGTAAAATAGCTTAATTTCTTATCACCAATCACATTCTCGGTAGCATAGTAGTAGTTCTCCGCCCATGGGCCACCGTAAGATACCAGCAGGGTAGGTGTGTATGCCATCTTGGTCTGCGATACGAAGTCCACCACATCTTTGTACAGCGGGTAGATCGGGAAGGAGTGCTCATGGCCCGGATACCCGTCGATAGCCTGCGTCATGTTCAGTTTAAAATCAAGACCGCCTTCCGTTGTTGGCATCAGGCCTTGCTCTTTGGCAGCCATGATGATCCACTGTCGGTGCTGGCGGTTACCCACCAGGTACATCTTGATCGTTTTGGTGTTGTAGTACTCTGAATATTGGCGCAGCACGCTCTTGGCATGGTCGAGACTCTTGATGTTATAAGCCCAGTAGCCAACACCAGGACCGGTAGAGTATACTCTTGGACCCAACATTTTACCGGCATCCACCATATCGGCATAGGTTAACACGTCGGTGGTGGCGGTTTGCGGGTCGCGGGTGGTGGTTACGCCGTAAGCCAGGTTAGCGGCATAGATCCATACCTGGTTGGTGTGCACGCCCCAGCGTGGCCACATGTGCGCGTGGGTATCTACAAAGCCCGGTGCAATGGTCTTGCCTTTCACATCCATTACCGTCGCGCCTTTTGGTGCAGTCAACGTACCAGAAGCACCTACAGCCTTGATGCGGTTGTTCTCGATCAGGATATCGCCGCTTTCGATCACTTCATCACCCTTCATGGTAATGATGCGCGCACCCTGCAATAAGATGATACCCTGCGGAATGTCGCGGTCTACCTGAATGGCGATTTTGGTTTCTTTCGGCTTGTAGTTCTCAATCTTAATGGCCTCTTTTTCCTTGCGGGTGCTGTCGGTTTTGGCACTATCTACACGAACAGAAATCGTCTTCTCCTCTTTGGCCAGCTCGGCAGCTGTTTGCTTGGCTCTGGCCTCGTCTAAGTTATAGGCAAAGAAGCCGTTGCCAATCGACCAGTACACCGTCTTGCCATCCGCAGACCAGCTCGGGAATTGCCCACCAATATCGGTCAGTTTCCAGCTTGGGAACTGCGAGCTGGTTACTTCCGCTACAGAAATAGTTGGGGTTTCGCCGCCCACTTTCGGGATTGTAACTACATAGATCTCGTTGTTGATGAGGGCTAGGGCTTTGTCACCCACAGGGGCTTTGATCAGGGTAGAAGCATTAGAAGGTTTCTGCTCCGGCTCGCGCTCGTTCAGGTGCAGGTTGTGGCTCATCTCCTCTTCCAGCATATCAGCAAAGCTGCCGTACGTGGTGATACCCTTCACCTTCACATACGATTTCTTGTCGGTACCATCCCAGCGGATCGAGATCAATCCATCAGCAGGAGAGTAGAGGTAAATGCGTTCGTTTTCGCCTTTCACAAAGTGCGGGTTGGCACCCAGCGTTGCTTTCTTGATGAACGTGCTCTCGCCACCTTTAGCCGGAATCCAGTTGATGGACTGGCGTGAATCGAAAGCACCCGGACCTACTGCTTCGCGGTAGGCCTGAGAAGAGCCTTTTACGAACACGATCTTGTCGCCTTTCGGGGACCAAACCGGCTCCTGGAACACCGCATTCTCTTTGGTTAATTTTTCCGGTTTGCCTTTGCCATTGGCGTTGATCTTATGGATAGCGCCACCTGTTTTTTCATGCCAGGTAACGTAGGCAATGCTCTTTCCGTCCGGCGACCAGGTTGGCTGTGCTTCGGTATACTCCGCGTCTGTCAGGCGTTTCGGTGTGCCGTTCGGATAATCCATGATGTACAGGCGATCCAGGGCAGTGAACACCACGCGCTTTCCGTCCGGCGATACAGCGGCATCACGGATTTGCGTTACGGTCATCTGCTTGTCGTCCTTGATCGGGTACTTGAACGATACCTGCGGACCTACTTCCAGCTCTGTTTCTACAGAAAACGGAATTTCTTTGGCTGTACCGCCATTCATTGGCAGTCGGTAAATTTTACCACCGTAAGAAGCAATCAGCTCTTTGCTGTCCGGTGTGAACGACATGGCAGGCAACACGCCAAGCGGTGCAATAGATTCCTGCTCGTCGCGCTGTACCGGGTAAGCGAGCCATTTCTCGTTACCGGTTTTCAGGTTCTGGGCAATAAGGCCTGTTTTGTCGTTGTAACGGGTACCGTATACCAGCCAGGTGCCATCCGGAGAAAGGGTAGGAGAGAAGGCAGATCCGTAGCGGGATGTTTTGGTGTCGGTCTCACCGGTTTCGCGGTCGAAGGTGGCGAGTTGGTATTGCGGCAATTGTGCGTTATAGTTCCAGGCGCCTTTGCGCTGTGCGTACCAGATGTAGCGACCGTCGTTGCTTACAGTAGGCTCAATGGTTTTCAGCTCATCCGGCTTGCTCAGGATCTGCACACCGCTGCCGCCATCCTTGTGGTACAAGTATAGTTTCAGGTTACGCTTGCCCTTGGAGGCAACCACATACTCGCCGTCCGGCGTCCACTCCGCAGATTGGTAGTTCTCGTTTTTGCTTTTGGAAATCTGCTTTGCCTTTTTTGTTTTCAGGTCGATGGTCCACACGTTGTCGGAGCCGTCGCGGTCAGAAACGAAAAGGATGGATTTACCATCGGGGCTGAACTTTGGCTGCGTGTCGAAAGACATGCCTGTGGTAAGCTGCTGTGCTTTGCCGCCTGCTATCGGGAGCAGGTACAGGTCGCCGAGCATGTCGAACACCAGGTTGCTGCCATCGGGGCTCACGTCCAGCGCCAGCCAGGAACCCTCGCTTGTATTGATTTTGATTTTGCGGGCAGCCGCCAGCGGGAGGTCTTTTTTCTCCTCCTTTTTGACTTCCGGCTTTTTAGCAGTACCGGCATCCTGGGCAAGGGTTGGCTCCAGGAACAAGCCCAGCGAGCACAGCACCAGCAAGGACTTTTTCCAACGTCCGCCACTGCGAAGTATAACTTGCTTCATGTAAAGGTTAGTAGAGTTTAGTGTTTATGAAGTTCTGAAATTAGCAAAATATTCCAAAAACCTGTTCGGAATTATATCAACTGCCGAAAAGTATAGCCTGCACGTACTTTTTCATGGATGAACCCCTGCAAACAGCCTGAAAACTGAACAGCCAGTGCCGGCTGCTTTTAAGTATAGCGGCCAGCTCTGGCTGTCGTCAAACAAAAGGGTATACCCTATGTTATTGTCTGGCCTGTACTGCTTCAGTGCCAACCTTTATGTTAAGCGGGTTGTAGCTGCTGTTTGGCACTACCACCAGGCCGTGCAGTGTTTCCCCTGGCAGGATCTGCTTGTTGGCAATGTTGTAGCGCTCCAGGTTCTGCAGCATCTGCTGATTTGCGCCGCCTGCTCTTATCATGTTGAAAAGCGTAAGCCCGGGGCCCAGAATTACTCCTATTGGGAATGAGCCTGTTTCGGTTACCTGACCGTTCACCATTTCAGTAGAAGTAATTTTAGTGAATGTAAAACCTAGGTAAAGCAGGTAAATAGGTACGCCTTGCTTTAACCTGGCGTGAGCAACGTTCGGATCGAGCGGAGTAAACTGGTTTTCGCCAGAGAAAAACTTTACATCGTTAGAGACATTTATGGCCTGATCTGAATTATTGGTAAGTTTTACCGCTACTACCTGTACAAAATTGCGACTTTCCTTCTTCACATATTTCTTGTTTCCACGCTCAGCCAACACACCATGTTTGTACTGTAGCACCACGTTGTTGCTTTCTGATTTGGCTGAATAGGTTATGTTTTCAGGCGTGACAGCCTTGTAGCTGGAGGCACAGCTGCTTAAAAGTACTACTGTTGCTACAAAAGCAAATGTTTGAGTAAAAAATGTTCTCATAAAAGCTGGATAAAAGATTGAAAAATTTGAGACTTCTAAATTATAGGAATATCATATATAGTGTATCTGTTGTTATGAAAATTAAATGAAATTATTTTACCACTTGCAGCTCGAGTGCTAGTGGTACTGGGATAGAGAAATAAAGGGTACAAACAGTTATATGCAGCTGTACAGTAATTGCAGAAGGTGTAGGTGTGTAAGGGTGAATTTAGACTAGCTGAAGTTCATGTTCGCTTGCACTAAGGGCGGGGGCATCGCAGTTCTGAGATACAATTGCAGCCACAGGAAGTGTAAACTCGAACCTGCTTCCCTTACCAGGAGTACTTACAACCCGGATGGTGCCGCCATTCTGCTCTACAAAATCCTTGCAGAGCGCCAGCCCCAGGCCGCTGCCTTTTTCGTTGGCAGTGCCTTTGCTGGTATAGCTGCTGTGGCCGAATAGTTTTTGCTGCACTTCTTCGCTCATGCCAATGCCGGTGTCCTCTACTGAAATATGCAGCATTCCGTCTTTTTGGGTAGCTGCGAGCGTTACCTCTCCGCCTATATTGCAGAATTTTATACCGTTCGAAAGAAGGTTACGCAGCACCAGCCGCACCATTTCTTTGTCAGCCAGGGCTACAGGATCTGCAGCAATATGGTTTATCAGTTTAATATCCTTGCTGATGGCCTGCGGTGCCAGCAGGCGTATGTTCTCGTTTGCCAATTCCTGTATGGCAATCGGTACCCGGTTTACTTCAAAGCCCCGCATTTGTGCCCTGGCCCAGTCAAATAGGTTGTCCAGCATCCAAAGTACGTTTTGCTGTCCGCTAACAAGGCTGTTGAAAAGCTGCTGTTGCTTGTCGGCCGGCACTTTGCCCATGGCCATCACGTGGAGCAACCCTTTCAGGGAAACAAGCGGGCCGCGCAGGTCATGCGCGATCACGGAGAAAAGTTTGTCTTTTATGCCGTTGAGGCGCTCCAGTTCTTCTTTCTGTTTCTGAAGCTGCGCTGCCTGCAGGGTGAGTACTTCCTGGTGCTCGTTCAGTGCCAGGTTGCTCTGTGTTATCAGCTCATTTTTCTGGGTCAGCATGTTGTTGATGTGGCGCAGCCGCTGCCTGCCCCTGAAAAAAACAAACGCCACCACGCAGACCAAAAGCAGCAAGGCAATAATAAAATACTGAACAATGCTTTTATGCTCAAGCTCTTCCTGGTGCAGCTTGTGTTCTATTTTAAGTTCGAGGTTTTCCTTATCCTTCCGGGCTGTTTCATACTTTACCTGTACCTGTGCAATCTGGTTTGCAACCTGCTCATTTTTGATGCTGTCGTTGTAAACTGTATAAAGCGAAAGGTATTCGTGCGCCTTTACAAAGTTGCCCGTTTTGGTATAAATCTTATCCAGGAGGGCTGCCGTAATGCGTATCTCATCCCTGCCCTCGTATTTTTTTGCCAGATCCAGACTGGCATGCGCATCCTTCAGTGCTTTGTCGTATTGCTTGGCTACCAAGTACGCCTCGGCTTTTCCGCGCAGGATGTATACCTTATCGTGGAGACTGTTTATCTTTTCAGTATAAGGTAATGCTTTGTTGAAATAGGCAAGAGCGGTAGCATGGTCGCCTTTGCCTGTGTAAGCGATGCCGATGTTAATAAGGCAGATAAGTATACCTTGCGTGTCCTGGAGTTTCTCTTTTAGCGGAAGGCTGCGTTTGTAGTAAGCCAGGGAGCGGTCGAAATTTTCCTGTGCCAGGTGTATGTTACCGATGTTGTTGAGTATGCCACTGAGCAAGGTTGTATCGCGGGTGCGTGTAGCGATGGAAAGCGCTTTCTCATAGATAGGCAATGCCTTTTTATACTCTGCCTGGCTGTTATGGATGTTGGCAATGTTGTTGTAACTGGCACCTATACCTACTGAGTCGCGGACCTGCTCTCTTATCTTAAGTGCTTTGTAGTACAGATTGATCGCTTTTTCATAATCTCCCAATACATAGTAACCAGCACCTTCTGAGTTGTACGCCTTTGCGAGTGCTTTCTTATCTCCATACTTTGCCGCAAGCACTACTGCTTTTTTGCTGCTGTCTACAGCTGCCTTCGGGTTGGAGTTGCGAAGCTCCTTACTGACATCCAGTAAGTTTTCGATCTTCTGATCTGTTACTGCAGTTTGTTGCTCTGCCTGTGATTGCTTTACAATGTTTTTGTCCTGAGGGCCAAAAAGCGGAAGAAAGAGAAACAACCTGGTAAGAACAAGGAGCATCATAAAAGGCAAAACTTGGATTGGGGAAAGTATAAACTATCTGTCTTTTGATCAGCAAGTTAAAATAAAATTTTCTGTAATATAGCGACTATGCAATATTTATTAACAGATTAATACCTGTTGGTGCCCGGAAGCAGGTAAGAAAATGTCAGGAGTGTTTTTCTGTTGGGTTAAAATATCGAAGACAGCTCAATAGATATGTAGTTTTATTTGTTTTAGCAGGTTTGCTTGGGATATTCAGACGGAGGGAGCTATGCAACCCTCTCGGCACGTTTGAGCCAACTTCTTTTGAAAAAAAGCAGAGTTGTTACCGGCCGCAAAGTATATACCCCTGGCACGAGCGTAGCTGATCGTGCCAGGGGTACAGGTTGATGAAAATTCTGAATAGCTAACTTACCACTTCTACTTTACTTACACCACCGGGCTGTTTCTGAACACGAATCTGTGTACTGATCCGCTCTTTTAGTGCCTCTACGTGGGAAATGATGCCGATCATTTTCCCGCTGGACTGCAGGTTATCCAGGGTAGAAATAGCAGCCTCCAGCGTGTCGGAGTCGAGCGTGCCAAAGCCCTCATCAATAAACAGCGAATTGATCTGCGTGCGGCGGCCGGCCAGGTCAGAAAGGCCCAGTGCTAGCGCCAGGCTTACCAGGAAGCTTTCACCGCCGGATAGGGTGTTCATCGGGCGAACGGCTTCGGCCTGGTACGTATCCACGATCAGCAGCTCCAGGTCTTCGTCGGATGATTTTAGAATGCGGTAGCGGTCGTTTAGCTTCTGCAGGTGGCGGTTGGCCAGCTCCACTAATCTTGCCAGGGTAAGCCCCTGCGCAAAGCGGCTGAACTTGTTGCCGTCGGCAGAGCCGATCAGGTTGGATAGCTGATCCCAGCGGTTGCATTCCTGCTGCTGTACCTGCAGTTGCCCGGCCAGTTCGCGGTTCTTTTCGCGTTGCTGTTTGTCCTGTTCCAGCAACTGCTCATACCTGGCACGCGTGGCGATCAGTTCGCGCTGTTGTTGGGTTTTCTCCAGGTATAGTTTCTGCAGGTTTTCTATACTTTGAGTCGTCAGGTTTCTGGCCCTGGCCTGTTCCAGCTCGTGCTGTACATCTGCCAGCGTACGGCGTAGCTCGGTCAGGTGCTTTTCTGTTTGTGCTTTCAGGTTGGCCAGCCGGTCGGCTTCGTCGCGGTTCAGCAGCATCTGGCTCAGCATTTCTATGGTTTCGATACCCTGCTGCTTCAGCACGCGCAGTAGCCCGTCGCGCAGCTCATCGAGCATCGATTTATTTTGCTGATGTGCCTGCTTACACTCCTGCTGGCGCTGGCGGCTTTCCTGCAGTTCCTGTTGCTTGCGCTGGTGGGCAGCTCGGGCTTCTTCGGCCTGGGCAGCGCGCGTTTTCAGTTCGTGCTGCGCACGCTGGCGCTCCTGCTGCGGGTCTTTGTCGCCAAACAAGCGGGTACGCTCTTCTTTTAACTGCGTGAGTTGTGCGTGTGTGTCTTTCAGGTTTTGCTGACGCGTTGTAAGCTCCAGTGTTTTCTCCTGCACCTTGGCAGCCAGGTTTTTCACAAGCTCCTTCAGCTCGATGTACTTTTCGCGCATGGCCTCAAGTGCCTGCTGCTTTAGCAGGTAGTCGGCAGCCTGTTGCTCCAGCGTTTTCAAGAGATTCGTGCGTGTTTCCGGGCTATACTTTTGGTTATAAGTAGCGGCAAAAGATTCGGCCATTTGCGTGTGCGCCCGCTGCTGTTCCTGCTCATCGGTAAGCGCGGTTTGCAGCTTCTGTAGTTGCAACTGCAGGTGCTTCTCCGACTGTGCAAGCTGGTTGATTTGTGCCTGTACCTGTAATTGTGCTTCGCGCTGCTGCTGCGTTTGCTGGTTTATACTTTCCAGTTCGCGGCTTAAGGCGCGTGCCTGGGAAAGCGACTGCTGCAGCTGGCCAAGTGCCTGTTGTTGCGACTGCAGGTAATGCTCTAGTTTTTCGGTTTCTTCTATATTTATACTTGCATCCGGGGCTGTAGCTGCAAAAATCTGGCGCAGCCTGTTGAGCTCGGCCTCAGTTTCGGTTTTAGCAGTTGTTGCCAGCTGTGTTTTTTGCTGCACTGTGTTGAGTTGCAGCTGCAGCGCATGTATACCTTGCTGTAACTCCGTTACCAGTACCTGTTGTTTGTCCCTTTTTTGGACCTCTTCCGGTAGGCTGATGGTATAGTTATTTTCTACGAAAGGATGGTGCTCCGATCCGCACAGCGGGCAGGGGTGATCAGGTTGCAGGGTATGGCGCGCCTCCTCATACTTCTGTATCTGTTGCTGCAGCTGTACCAGTTTCTGCAGGTCCTCTAGACGTTCCAGAGACTCGGTATACTTCTGCTGCGTAGCCTCCAACTGAGCAGCATGTTCTTTTGTTTCCTGCTCGTGCCGGGTTAGCAGTTGAGTAAGCTCCTGTAATTTCTGCTGTAGGGATGTATGTTGTTTTGCCAGTTCCAGCAGCTTCTCAAATCGGGCTAGCAGCAGCGGCTGCTCCTGTGCCGAACGCTCCAGTTCCTCAAGGGTTCTTTCTGAAAGTATGGCTTGGAGCTGTGTTAGTTTCTCCTGTTTCTGATGCTCAAAAGCCTGGAGTTGGGCTTCTGTTCGCTGCTGTTTTATACCTTGCGCTTCGCGCTGTTTTGCCTCCTGCTGCAGTTGGGTTTGTAGCTCCTGCTGCTCCTGTTGGCTGCGCCTGATACGCTGCTCAACCTCATGCAGGTCTCGGAGGATCTGTCGGAACTCCGGCAGATGCTCGCGCAGATCCTGCAACCCGGCATGCTGCTGCAGCCAGTTTTTAGAGGCCGTAGCTTCTTGGGTTAGCTTGTCGAGCTCCTGTTCTTTTGTTTGCAGCAGTGCCTGTTCCAGCTTCAACGCTTCCTCGAAAGCCACATAGCTGGTTTTATCTTTCAGGTAAGTTTCCCGAATTGTATGCAGCTGGTGATCGAGCCTGGTTGCCTGTACCAGAACGGGTTCCAGTTTCTGCAATGCTTCTTCCTGCTGCTGGTGCGCTTTGCCTGCTTCGGTGGCAACACTGCCGCTTAGCTCTACTTCCGCCTCCAGCACAGGAATGCGCTGCACTAATGTGTCGAGTTGAGACTGTACCTGCACCAGCTGCCCGTTTGTTACTTCGATGCGTGTCAGCTGGCTTTCATACTGGCGGGCCTGCTCGTGTTGCTGCAGTTTCTGGAAATCAGGCTGCAGGCTTTCCAGCTTTTGCTCCTGTGCCTGCAGGGATACCTGCTGCCGTTCGGCTCTTTCCTGCAATTGCGTAACCTGCTGCAGCCACTGCACCTGTTCCTGCAGCGTTTTGGTCTCCTGATCAAGTGTGGTTTCCTGTGCGGTAAGTTCGGCTATACTTTGTTCGTAGCCCTGGCGCTGCTCTTCGGGGAGTAATTTACTGTCCTGCAGGCGGCGCTCCAGCTCCTCTTTCTTCTGACGTTCTGTTTTGGCTTTTTCATAGGCAAAGCGCGAGATGTCGGAGTAGATGCCCGTGTCGGTGATCTTCTCGAGCAAACTGCTGCGCTCATTAGGGTTGGCTTTCAGGAAACGGGCAAAGTCGCCCTGCGAGAGCATGACAGAGCGCAAAAACTGGCTGTAATCCAAACCGCAGATCTCGGCTACCTTGTCGGGTACCTGGCTAGGCTTCAGGTCAAAAAGCTCGTTGGCCTCACAGTCAAAAAGCTCCATGTGCACGGCCTGGATCTTGCCATCTACCTTGCCCCGGCTGCGGCGCAGGTGCCACTTGGATCGGTATACTTTGCCATTAGCTTCAAACTCCACCTCGGCGTAGGATTCTGCCGTGTGGCGTGTCATCAGTTCCAGTGGCTTATCGGTGCTGTGGCGGTGCACCATCCCGTACAACCCTACCGTGATCGCATCCAGGATCGTAGTTTTGCCGGCACCTGTTGGTCCGGTAATGGCAAACAAGCCGGCGTCGGCCAATGGACTTTGGTCGAAACGGATCTCATGTTCACCCTTCAGCGAGTTCAGGTTCAGGAAGCGTACGGCAAGAATTTTCATGGGAGTAATGAATATTTAATCAATTCAAATAGTGCAAATATGATGAACTGCACATATTCGGCATAAA
Source organism: Pontibacter ruber (assembly GCF_023630205.1). Lineage (GTDB taxonomy): Bacteria > Bacteroidota > Bacteroidia > Cytophagales > Hymenobacteraceae > Pontibacter > Pontibacter ruber. The sequence goes on from NZ_JALPRR010000003.1 coordinate 18,470, forward strand.
TGCGAGAGCGTAAGCTAATACTAAATATATACTATGAATTCTGAATTGATAATGACTTAGAGTAAAGAAGCTGATCTAAATAACATATAACCTTTCTAAATAATGTAATTACGTCATGAGATTTTTCTACCTTATTCAAACGCGTTAACACAGATAAGTAATATTGTGATGATTCGATAAGAATGTCAGAACTAATATTAGAAAATGCCTCAATGATACGCTTATTGTATTGGCTTAGAATATGTTCATGTATCTCTTGTTGCATACAGAGTGTATTGTAAAATAGTGTTCTCTCTATTTGAGTTTCATTATATTTTACCTTCTCTCTTGCCTTGATGTTCTTAACCTGTGTATCAATATCTAAGTTCTGATCTAAAGTATCCTTTATGTCTCGAATAATAGTTCCTTGAGGTCTGTAGTCGAATTTATTCAGTCTCTCGATTAATCTATCCCTCGTAAGTTTTACAACATCTGGCTTATTTATCGACTTAAGATATTCAATAGCGCCTTTTTTTGTAAGCTTAGCCTCTTTTATAAAAAAATAAATTGGAAAGTAGTAGCTGTTTAGAAAAACTAATTTTTCTAATATGACTTTTGGGGCATCACAATAAGAATTAAAGAAATTCTCGAGAATATCTGATTCATTAATAATTGAGGGTACAGCTTTTTCGACAACCTCTACATTTCCTACTTCAATATTCCCTTTTATTACATACGCAGGAGAACCATCTGTCTCGCTAAACTGCCCCTCTTTTATTAAGTTGAGTTTATCTAGGATCTTTTCATCAAGAACTAATTTAGGCCCCGTTGATCCAGCCTGAATTTCACCCGAGCTAGTATTGAGAATTGCGGCGGAATCACCTAATTCAACTAGATTTGAGATATTGCCAATCATGCTTTGTAGCCTTCTACTTACTTCATCGTTCAATATTCTGCGTAAATCAGCAGCTAGGATTTTAGTAGTTTGAGCTGGGTATCTGTAGTAAATCTCTCCAAGTCTGAAGGAAGAGGAGTCAACTTTCAGTATTACAGGCTTAGTTGCAGCTTCTTTGATAACTAAAAAGCCTATTACCTTATCTAAGAATCGCTGAGTATAAAAGGCGTAATCAAAAGAGCCATCAAGTCCCTCTCTTACTGAAGTGCTTACATATCTATTGTCTAAATTTTCAAATTGAGGTTTTATACCTACAAGCTCTTTTGTATTGGGCTCTATACCCATTATGATCACACCACCCTTATTATTGGCAAATCCGGAAATAGTTTTTAAATAGTCTTTATCTATAGATTCTCCTCTTGTGTGTAATGATTTTTTGAATTCGATGGTCGAATCTTCTTCAAGATTAGTCCTTAAAATTGGTTGAGTGATATCTAAGCTAGATTTAAAAATATCTAGATATTTTTGATAAAAATTATTCATCTTTTATTTCTTTAACTTTCTAACTCTCCTGCTCCTGCCGCATCAACTCCAGCAGTTCCGAGAAAGTGGCCACCAGTTCTGTATGATCGCTTTCGGGAAAAGCACTTTCGCAGCGTTTCAGGAAGACATCTTTCTCGCCTAACGTATGCAGGTCTGCTTCCTGCTGTACCTGTTGCTCCAGCGTTTGCCTGGCAGTTTTGATGATCGGCGGGCGGTGGATGAGCAGTTGCAATTCGTCTTTCTTAAGCTGCAGCACTTCTTCCAGTTGCTGATTCAGGTCGGGGAGAGCAGCCTCTAACTCGAGCTGCAGCTCGGCCCAGGCCGGTAAAGTATAGCTGCTGTTATCGTAAGCCGCCAGCTGCAGTTTTACCTTCTCCAATGGCCCTTTGAAGCGCACCAGTTTGCGGCAGGTGGGTATAGCCAACTCGCGCAGGTTGGTTAGTTTGCCCTCTTCAAAATCAAGTATAAAAACTACTTTCTTGTCGGTCACTTCGCTAAAACTTAGCGGAATAGGAGAGCCGGAGTAGCGGATGTGGTGCGTGTTATTAACCTGCTGCGGGCGGTGCAGGTGTCCGAGTGCGACATAGTCAAATTCCGCCGGAAACTGATCAGCCCCGATCTGGCCAAGGTTGCCCACGTGGATCTCTTTCTCGCTATCGGAAGCAGAGCCACCGGCAGCAAACAAATGCCCCATGGCTACCACCGGTATACTTTGCTCTTTATACTTTTGCACGTGCGGCACAAAGGCTGCATAATGTGCGGCTATGCCTTGCTTAATGCGTTGTTCACGCTCTTCGTAGCTCTCGCCTGGCACCGACAGGCGCACGTCGCGGTCACGGAGGAAAGGGACGGCACAAACTACAAGTTCCGGTTCGCCAGCCTTGTTGCGAAGCTCTATCAGTTCATCCAACGGATCCGGTGTGGCGCCGCCTATCACTTTTATGTTAAAGCAGTCGAGCAGTTCCTTGGGCGCGTTGAGCGTGGAAACTGAATCGTGGTTACCGCCCGTGATGATGATGTGGCGGCAGCAGGTAGCGCATACCCGGGTCAGGAAGTTATAGTATTGGCGCAGGGCCGTGTTGGATGGGGCACCGGTATCGAATACATCGCCGGCCATCAGCAGTACTTCTACCTGCTCCTGTTCAATGGTTTGCAGGAGCCAGTCCAGGAAATGCTGGTGCTCTTCGGTTCGTTCCAGATTAACGAGGCGCTGGCCCAAGTGCCAGTCTGAAGTGTGTAGTACGCGCATATCCCTGTTCCTTTCTCCTTTGCTGCACTAAGTTACATTAAGGTATATCTATACTGCAAATATATTATATAACTTTTTTTAGAAGAAAGTATAGTTGTTTTGCTATGTACTGTCTGGATCAGGATTTACAGGATTATAGGATAAACAGGATGAGGCGTACTTTACTTTGGCGCCCCTATGGATAAAGTGTAGCTTCGGGAAGAAGTGGAAGATTAACTACGAACTTAAATCAGTTTACATGAAGATGGATGTCTTCGCTCGCCGGACGTGAGCGAGGGCTATTGATACATGCAACTGGATAAACTAAAGTATAAGCGAGACCAAGTATAAACAGAAAAGGACAAGCCGAAGCCTGTCCTTTCATACATTTCAATTATAGAACACATTCCCTTGCTACGGGAAAACATTCCCATAGCATTGGGAATCCTGTTTATCCTACAGAATCCTGCAAATCCTGATCCGGGTTTACTCTTTTACAGATAGTCCGGCAGTCTTCAGTTCGCTGTAACCGCCTATGTTGTAGATCTTCTTAAAGCCGGCTTCTTCCATCAGTTTGGCCGCTTTGCCGCTGCGGTTACCGGAAGCGCAGTACAGGTAATAAGTCTTGTTCTTATCCCAGTTCTGCATTTCTTTCGCAAAGTCGCCGCTCAGGAAGTCGGCGTTTTTCGCGCCTTCGAGGTGTCCTGCTTCAAACTCAGCAGGAGTGCGAACATCAACCAGCACAGCTTTTTTGTCTTTGACATGTTGCTCTTTATATTCTGTTGCAGAGATACGTTGTGATACGGTTTCCGTTTGCTGCGGACCTGTGCAGGCGAGCGAAGTTACCAGTAAGCTAAGGGCGATCCATTTCATAGTACGATATTTTAAGAGGTTCTGAAGTATAAATTACAGTTCATGCAGGCAGTGTTGCCTGAGCAGGGTAGCGCGTAGAGCTGCCTAAAAGTACTAAAAAGTTTTGCAGCCATTAATACATTCAATGATGTTGGAGATGGTAAAGTCGGTCAGGGAGTAGTATACGTTCTTGCCGCCGCGCTGCGTACGTACCACGCCCTTGTCCCGCATATTGGTCAGGTGGTGCGAAAGCAAAGATTGTTCTATATTCAAAACGTCCTGCAGTTCGCTTACTGTCAGGCGCTCACGTTGCTCGAGCAGGTCAATGATGCTGATACGAACCGGATGAGCCACACACTTTAACACGTTGGCTGCCCGCTCTAATTTCTTCTGATCTACCCGTACTTTTAACTCTTCCATTCAGGCCCTCCTCTAATTTTATACATGAACATGTATTCATGTATCAATAAGATGACAATGGTAAAAGACAAGTAGTTCCAATGTACTTAAGTTTTGAGAGGGAAGGAAACTAAAAGAGCCGGCTTCAAAGGCCGGCTCTTTTGGTTGGATTAGTTGGCATGTACGCCTCCCGAGTGGGCGCTGATATCTACGCCTAACCCTTGCGCTACTCCCAACCCAAGGCCAATGTCGGCACGGAAGAAGTGGCACAGCTGACGGTTTATGATCTCTGCCCGCTTCGGTCCGTCTATACCTTGCATGGCACCTACGATGTTGCTGATAGTATGCTTCTTTTCCTCCGGCGTCATGAGTCGGAACAGATCGCCTGGCTGTGTGTAGTGGTCGTTTTCGCCTTCCGCGTTGCGATCGTACCAATCGGCTACCACGTTGCTGCCCAGGTGCTGCGCCGGCTCTTTGTAGCTTTCGTCTGCCTCTATGTTATCAAAGCTGTTCGGGAAGTAATTGGGTGCGCTGCCGCCGTTACCGTCTACGCGCATGGCTCCGTCGCGCTGGTAGTTGTTTACTGTAAACGGGCAACGGTTTACCGGAATCTGCTCGTAGTTTGCCCCGATGCGGTAACGGTGCGCGTCCGGGTAAGACAGGATGCGGCCCTGCAGCATGCGGTCTGGCGAGAAGCCGATGCCATCTACCAGGTGCGCCGGTGCAAAAGCGGCCTGCTCTACGTGGGCAAAGTAATTATCCGGAATTTCGTTCAGTTCCAGTACACCTACCTCAATCAATGGGTAATCTTTCTGCGACCATACTTTGGTCAAGTCAAACGGATTCCATTTATAGGTGGCAGCCTCGGCTTCCGGCATGATCTGTACTTTCAGGGCCCAGCGCGGATAGTCGCCACGATCAATGGCCTCTACCAGGTCGCGCTGCGCCTGGTCCGGATCCAGTCCCTTCATCACAGTAGCTTCTGAATCAGTGAAGTTCTGAATGCCCTGCAGCGTTTTAAAATGGAATTTCACAAAGAAGCGTTCGTTGTCCTGGTTGATGAACGAGAACGTATGGCTGCCAAAACCGTGCATGTGGCGGTACGAGAAAGGCGTGCCCCGGTTGCTCATCAAAATTACCACCTGGTGCAGGCTTTCCGGGTTCAGCGACCAGAAATCCCACATCATGGTTGCACTCTTGGTATTGGTGCGCGGGTCTCGTTTCTGGGTATGGATAAAGTCCGGAAATTTTTTCGGGTCTTTGATGAAAAACACCGGCGTGTTGTTGCCTACCAGGTCCCAATTGCCGTCTTCGGTATAAAACTTCACGGCAAAGCCACGCGGGTCACGCTCGCTGTCGGCACTGCCTTTTTCGCCCCCTACGGTAGAGAAGCGCAGGAAAACGCGTGTCTCCTTGCCGATCTCGTTGAAGAGTTTTGCTTTGGTATACTTCGTGATGTCATGGGTTACGGTAAAAGTACCGTAAGCTCCGGTACCTTTGGCATGTACAACACGCTCCGGGGTACGCTCTCGGTTAAAGTGCGCCAGCTTCTCGTGCAGTATGAAATCTTCCAGCAGGATAGGCCCGCGCGGACCTGCCGTCATGCTGTTCTCGTGCTCGTAATAAGGTTTGCCGGAGGCAGTAGTAAGTTTCGGATGGGATGTTTGCTCGCTCATGTTTCTGGGATTAAAGGGAAGTTTTTCCTTCCGTGATGTCCCAAAAGTATAGTAGCATTACATATAGTTCAAATTGATAATTTTTATACTAAGATAGTTATTGTCTATGAAGCACAAGTCTAACTGCTGAAGTAGATAATAGCCAGGGAGGTGGAAGCAACTATAATCCAAAGTATAAGCCCCTGCCAGAAAGGTTTGGCGCTGATCGATTTCAGGCTGCTGAGGCTGATGTTGGCCCCGATGAGAAAAAGACTGAGCAGGAGCCCTTTTTTCGCCAGCCAAAGTATGGCTGGGGTTATGGTTGCAAGGGCAGGCAGAAACGTATTCAGCACAGAAGCCGCCACGAAAAGCACGATGAACAGCGGGATGCTTACTTTGGCTTTGCCATCTTTATAAAGCAGTCCTGAGATCAGTGCCAGCGGCACGATCCAGAGGGCGCGGGTAAGTTTGAGGGTTGTGGCAATCTGCAGGGCTTCGTCGCCGTAACGGGCGGCAGCACCCACCACCGAACTGGTATCGTGTATGGCAATAGCCGCCCAGATACCAAACTGTTCCTGCGAGAGGTGCAGCAGGTTGCCTACCCAGGGGAAGATGAAAAGTGCCAGTGCATTAAGTATAAAAACGATCCCGAGCGCTACTGAAATGTCCCTGCCTTCGGCTTTGATGGCAGGAGCTACGGCTGCAATGGCGCTGCCGCCGCAAATAGCAGTGCCCGAGGAAACCAGGTGCGTAAGCTTAGAGGGCGTCTTGAAAAACCTGCCCAGCAGCAATCCAATGCCCATCGTGGCTGCCAGCGATGCAAAAGTATAGATGATCCCGCTCAGGCCGGTTTCGGCTACCTGGTAAAGGTTGATTCCAAAGCCCAGACCAACTACCGCGCCCTGCAGCACATGCTTGGATGCTTTACCCGAATACTTTGTGTACGGATTCCCGATCAGTAGCCCCACCACCAGACCGGCCAGTAGCGCCAGGGGAGAAGAAAAGAACGGAGAAAAGAGGATGAGTAGTACCAGGACAATAAAGATCGTTTTCTGCAGCAGGGGAGAGGTGAGCGGAAACAGCTTGGGCATGCTAGTGGGGTGTTTTTGCTTTCACGCGCAAATGTACACCACTTTATTTTTTTATTATGTGACTTTTGTCGCTTTTGGCTATGCAGCCTGGTGTGCGGGTGCCAAAGCAGGAAAATTACAGTGTTAAAGCGTTATACCTGAGGAGTTTAGTTAAAAAGCCTCGCCTATTACAATGTAGAAATTAACACCTTCCCGGCCATACCCAACATCTGCCCGGATGTTCAATTTCTGCTGCGGGTTCAGCGCATACCGGAGACCGGAACCAACCGAGTACTTCAACGTGGAAAATGTCACATCGCTGGGCTTTTCAAACACATCGCCGGCCCCGGCAAAGGCAGCCATGCCTAAACGCCAGAAAAGCGGGAAGCGGTACTCCAACTGTGCGCCTGCAAAATTATCCTCCAGGAAACGGTTCTTGGCATAACCCCGAAGTATGCGGTCGCCGCCGGCAGGGGCCATGCGCATCACCGGAATCTCGCCGTTATTTAAATTGAAGCTGGTGTTAAAAGCCAACACCTTGTTGGGCTTTAATTCAAAATACTTCCGGAAATCAAGGTTGAAATTGTTGTAGTTGAAGTCGCCACCAAACGTGCGGCCAAAGTGATACCCCGAAACTTCGAGGTAAATGCCGCTGCTGGCAAAGGCTACGTTGTCGCGGCTGTCAACTAAAAAGACTAAACCAAGGCCGCTGTTCAGCCCGCCCTGGTAGCCGGGTATGCGTTGCGCCTGTAGCAGGCTTTCCCTGTTCTCGTCCAGCGAATCAAGCTCCAGGTCATAGTAATTGGTTACCTGCAGGTCAGGGCCAACAAAAGTGCGGGCGCCTATCTTTTTCAGTCCTGCAAAACGGGCGCTCACATAATCGTAAGCATAGCGGCCTTCATCATCTGTAGAAGTGTTGTTGCCTATACCATAAAAACGGTCGGTGTAGATGCGGTGGCGCAGTTCGCCCCGCAGCAGGTATCCTTCATCCCTCGTAAAAATGACCCAGTCCAGCAACTGATCGGTCTGCTTGTTCAAAGTATAATCCACGATCAGGCGCACCGTCGACAGGCGGGTGTAGCTCGTGTCCACCTTACTCGGCAGCTTAAAATAGCCAAGTACAGCAGCTCCAAAGCCAAGTCTGGTGTCGGGAGTATAATAAAGTACGGGTATCGGAATAAACCCTTTTACAGTTTTCCTATCTAAGTCAGACTGAGCGGAAATCGGCTCCTGATCCTGGGCATACGTTTTCAGGCCTGTACCTGGCAGAAGGCAGGCCAGCAGCAGTGCTGCAGCAAGGTATTTTACCATAAATAGTACAGGTTTTGCGAACGGCAACAGAAGCAGGTTAAGCGGCGTGAACTACACATAACCCCTGGTAATATAGTAGCTTATAACGCATGATATAGTAATTTGTCAATTTAATTTATGAAATTATTTTGTGCACTTTACAGTTATAACATTTTGTGTTCCAACTGTGGAATTTTAGATACCGGATACTTACATTTGATAACTATAAACTAATCTAACTCAATCCTTTTCACCTAATACAATCTGATGAAAAAAGTCTTGATCATTGCTGCCTGCCTCGCCTGGGGCGCAGCTGGCAGGGTGATGGCACAGGAGACCTTTCCGCGCAACGGGGTGTACGACGAACGCTCCGGGCTGGTAGCCCTCACCAATGCCACGATTCACCCTGACTACAAAACCACCATCAACAACGGTACCCTGCTGATCCGCAACGGTAAAGTAGAAGCGGTAGGCACTAACGTAAAAGTGCCTGCCGGCGCTGTGGTAGTAGATGCCAAAGGCAAGCACATTTACCCGGGACTGGTAGACATGTACTCCAACTACGGTATGCCGGAGGTAAAACCTGCCCGCATAAACTATGGTTCGCCTCCGCAGGCCGAGTCCAAGAAGCAGGGAGCCTATAGCTGGAACCAGGCTATCCGACCGGAAACCAATGCCGCCGAGCTGTTTAAAGTAGATGCCAAGCAGGCAGAAGAGCTGCGTAAGCTGGGTTTTGGTGCGGTGCTTTCGGTGCACCAGGATGGCATTGCCCGCGGTACGGCCGCGCTGGTAACACTGGCTGACAAGCGCGAGAACGAGGTGGTGGTGCTGGACAAAGCTGCCGGTGCACTCTCTTTTGACCGTGGCTCCTCTACCCAGGATTACCCGAACTCGCTGATGGGGGCTGTTGCCTTGCTGCGCCAGACTTACCTCGATGCCCAGTGGAACACCATGAACCCAGGCCGCGAGCAAAATATCTCGTTAAAGGCTTTTGCCGACGCGAACAAGTATCCGCAGATATTTGAAGTAGATAACAAGCTGAACGTACTGCGCGCCGACAAGGTAGGCGATGAGTTCAAGAAGCAATACATCATCAAAGGTGCCGGCGACGAGTACCAGATGATCAAGGAAGTAAAAGCGACCAACGCCCCGCTGATCCTGACCTTGAACTTCCCGGATGCCTACAACGTGGAGGATACCTACGATGCCCGTCGTGTGCCATTGGAGGCGCTGAAGCACTGGGAAATGGCACCTGCCAACGCCGGCATGTTGCAGAAAGCAGGTGTAACATTCGCTTTCACGGCTGCTGATCTGAAAGACAAAAAAGATTTCCTGCCTAACCTGCGCAAAGCCGTACAATATGGCCTGCCGGAAGAGGAGGCGCTGAAAGCACTTACTGCTACGCCTGCCAAACTTCTGAATGCTGATAAGGTGATTGGTAGCCTGGACAAAGGCAAACTGGCCAACTTCATCATCACAAGTGGCAACCTGTTTGCAGATAACAACATCATCCTGGAAAACTGGATACAGGGCAACCAATACAAAATAACCGAAGTGCCTGCCGATTACCGTGGCGTTTATACATTGAAGATCGCGCAGCAGCCTGACCGTAAGCTGCAGATCACAGGCACACCGGATAAACCAGAGCTGAAAGTAATTGGCCAGGATACGGTTACCGGTAAAATATCTTTTAACGGTAACATGGTGACGCTGTCTTTCAACAAGGACAAGAAGAGCAACGAAGCCATCCGCCTGAGCGGCTGGTATGCGGATAAAAACCTGATGGGCGATGGCCAGCTGCCGGATGCAACGCCGGTAAAATGGTCTGCCACCTTCTCCGAAGCGATGACGCAGCAGGCGAAGAAAGACGCGGCTAAAGAAGCCAAAGCGCCTGAGTTCGGCAACATGGTATATCCATTCAGAGCGTTTGGACAAGCAGAGCTGCCGAAGCAGGAAACCGTGCTGATCAAGAATGCCACCGTTTGGACAAACGAAAAAGAGGGCAAGCTGGAGAACACCGACGTATTACTCAAGAATGGTAAGATCGCTAAAATTGGTAAGAACCTGAGCGAATCAGGAGCCCGTGTTATCGATGGTACCGGCAAGCACGTAACGCCAGGCATTATAGACGAACACTCGCATATTGCCCTGGATGACGTGAACGAAGGCACGCAGGCGGTAACTTCTGAAGTACGCATGAAAGATGTCGTGAACCACGAAGACATCAACATCTACCGTCAGCTGGCAGGTGGTGTAACAACTTCGCAACTGCTGCACGGTTCTGCCAACCCAATCGGAGGCCAGTCAGCCATTATCAAACTGCGCTGGGGTAAGAGCCCTGAGGAGTTGTTGATAGAGAATGCAGATGAGTTCATCAAGTTTGCACTTGGCGAGAACGTGAAGCACTCTAACCGCAGCAACCTGCACAGCGTGCGTTTCCCGCAGACCCGAATGGGTGTGGAGCAGGTATACGTTGATGCTTTCCAGCGTGCCAAAGAGTATGAGCAGGCCTGGAAGAGCTACAACAAACTTTCCAAAAAGAAAAAAGCTGCCGTTGGCGAACCACGCCGCGACCTGGAGCTCGAAGCACTGGTAGAAATCCTGAATGACAAGCGTTTTATCACCTGCCACTCTTACGTGCAGTCAGAGATCAACATGATGATGAAAGTGGCAGACCAGATGGGCTTTAAAGTAAATACGTTCACCCACATCCTGGAAGGCTATAAAGTAGCCGACAAAATGCGTGAGCACGGAGCCGGTGGCTCTACTTTCGCTGACTGGTGGGCTTACAAAATGGAGGTGAAAGACGCCATCCCTCAGAATGCTGGTCTTATGAATAAAATGGGTGTGGTAACTGCCATTAACTCAGACGATGCCGAGATGGCGCGCCGCCTGAACCAGGAAGCAGCCAAGAGCGTGAAGTATGCAGGTATGAGCGAAGAGGAAGCCCTGAAAATGGTAACCCTGAACCCTGCCAAACTCCTGCACTTAGACAACCGCATGGGCAGCATCAAAACTGGCAAAGACGCCGACGTAGTGCTGTGGAACAACCACCCGCTTTCTATCTACGCCAGAGCAGAAAAGACCTTCGTGGACGGTATCGCTTACTACGACCTGGAGCGTGACACCCAAATGCGTGAGCAACTGGAGAAAGAGCGTGTACGCCTGATCCAGAAAATGCTGAACGCGAAATCTAGCGGTGCGAAAACACAGGCTCCGGTAACAAGAAAAGCGAGCGTGCTGCATTGCGAAGATGTGGAGCACAACGAAGAAGAAGGTTACCTGGCGTATTAAATTGTTAGTTGTTGATTGTTAATTGTTGTTCCATACAATCAACAATAAGCAATCAGCAATCAAAAATTCAACAATTAAAATCATGAAGATTCATAAAAGATATATTTCAGCTTTTGTTGCGCTGATGCTGAGCGTGCCTGTGTTTGCACAGGTACCGGCACCTGCTCCAAAGCAAAGCAAACCTGTCTTACTTACAGGCGCTACCCTGCACGTGGGCAACGGTACCGTGGTAGAGAATGCTGCCGTAGCGTTCGATAACGGGAAGATCACCTACGCCGGTCCAAAGAGCGGTGCCAACACCAACGGGTATGAAGTAGTGGATGTAACAGGCCAGCACATCTACCCGGGCCTGATCCAGCCGAATGCACAACTAGGTCTTAACGAGATCGAAAGTGTGCGCGCGACACTCGACATGCGCGAGGTAGGGCAGATGAACCCGAACGTACGTTCTGTTATCGCTTATAATACCGACTCTGATATCATCCCGACCATTCGCGCGAATGGCGTGCTGATGTCGCAGGTAACGCCGGTGGGCGGTACTATTTCCGGTTCTTCTTCTGTTGTGCAACTGGATGCCTGGAATTGGGAAGATGCTGTTGTAAAAGCAGACGAAGGCATTCACCTCAACTGGCCGGCCATGCTTATCCAGACAGGCTCTACACCGGACCCAAGACTGGCAAATTTCAAACAGCAGCGCGAGCAGGCTTTAACCGACCTGGCACAATTGTTCCGGGATGCTTCTGTTTACAAAGCCGCCAAGAACGACAAGGAGAACCTGAAGCTTTCGTCTATGGCTGGCTTGTTCGACGGCTCCAAGAAGCTCTACATTCATGCGAACTATGGCAAGGAGATCATTGAGAGCGTGAACTTTGTGAAGCAGTTTGGCGTGAAGGATATCGTGATCGTGGGTGGCGGTGATGCTGTGGCGGTGATCGATTTCCTGAAGGCAAACAACCTGCCTGTGATCTACTCCGGTGTACACGCATTGCCATCTCGTGCGGAAGAAGATGTTGACATGCCGTACAAAACGCCATTCCTGCTGCAAAAAGCAGGCGTGCCGTTCGCACTGGATTATGACCTGAGCATCCACGGTATCCGTAACCTGCCTTTTATTGCAGGTACTGCCGTAGCGCACGGCCTGGACAAAGAGCAGGCACTTGCTGCCATCACGCTTAACACAGCCAAAATCCTGGGAATCGATAAAGAGGTGGGTTCTGTGGAAGTTGGCAAAAATGCAACGCTGGTAGTATCTTCCGGCGACCTGCTGGACATGCGTACCAACAACGTAACGCACGCGTTCATCCAGGGCCGTAAGATCGACCTGAACAACAAGCACCGCTACCTGTATCAGAAATTCGACAACAAGTATAATGCGGAAACGAAACCTGCTGAAGCAAAGCCTGCAACTAAAGCAATGACGAACTAGGGTTTGCAAATCATAAAAAAAGGAGCTGCCAGATTCTGGCAGCTCCTTTTTTTATGTTCATACTCAAATGTCATTTCGAGCAGAGCGAGAAATCTGATACAGTTTTATAGCTGAGTCGGCAAGCCATTGCTTCGTAGCTGCCTTTCTTCCTCAGTCTTACTTACCTATACTTTCATTGTCTGCTTTGGTGCGCTCACGGCCGCGGGGCCTCGTCCTTTGGGATCGCGCTGTCTAGCTTTCCTGCCTAACGGCTGCCACTGTCGTGGCACCGGAAACCCAGAAGGCGCTCAACCCAAGGACTGGAAACAGTTCGATAGCTGCTGTCTATGCAACTTCAACTAAGTGTCCCCTTGAAGGGACTACGGGGGTGTTAAGCAGAGGCTACAAAGCAATAGCATTAGCCATGTGCACTGATGACGATTTTTTGTTTGAGCGGTCAGCGAGTGGGGGTAGGGGCCCTCGACAAACAAAATCGTCTTGATTCTTTTGCACTCCCCTCCTTTTTTCAAGGAGGGGTGCCGCAGGCGGGGTGGTTTATCTCATCAAGAAGAAAAGTAAGGCCCAGCCGGCGAGGCGGGAGCCAGCTAAAAGCATGTAAGTATCTCTAAAGATGTGAGGCTAAAAGAGAGGTGATATTTTGTTGGGAATGGTAATTTATACTTGATTGTATCGATTCAGAACTGAACCCTCACTCCACCTCCACCACAAAAGCTCCCTTCTCCGTCACATCATAGAAAGGAATGCCGGTTGTGGTTAACTGCTGGCGCATACGCTGCAGGTACCAGGGCTTGTTGGAGGCGTCAAGTATAAGGTGCTTAAAGGAAAAGGGAAGTAGGTCCTCCGGATTTACACGAGCACTGTTTGTCAGCAGCACATAATCTATACTTAGGGCTGCCTTAGGCTGTACTTTCAGTGGTCTGGAAATAACCAGCAGTTTCTGCCCCTGCCATACATACAGGCTGTTGCTGTCTGGTAGCAGCGCGTGCGAAATACCCGAAGGCAAGTTTGCAGCTGAAAAAGTAGCAAACGCCGGCTGCTCTATCCCTTTGTGCCACAGGTGCGGCTGCATGTTAAACGTATAGTTGCGCTCATCCAACTCCAGCCCCTTGTCAGCTAAAACAATGGCATCCTGGCCTCGCACAAGACTAAGGGCGGAAGTGCCTCGCAAACTATAAATCGTAAGGGCGCGCTGTTGTTGCTGTTGCATACCTTCCCTTATTTCCTGCACCGCAAGTATGGCTACTATACCTGTAGCTAACACTAAGTATGGCAGACGCCGCAGCACCAGGAAAAGTATAAAGCACAGCATCAGGGCGTACAACATCCAGGCTTGGCCCGCACTGATGTCTATGCCTTGGATCAGTGCCTGAGGGAGTTGGTGAACCCGTATCGTAAATTCATTCATGAACCAGATGGTCCAGAAATGAAGCTGGAATAACAGAAAAGATAAGAATGGTACCCAGCTGAAAGCCAGCGCAGCCATACCTGTATAAAGCACGCCTGTCGATACCGGCACTACCACCAGGTTTGCCAGCCAGAAGTAAACCGGAAACTGATGGAAGTACAGCAAGCCCAACGGAAACGTTATGAGTTGTGCCGCGACCGAAACAGTGAAAAGCACCCATACTTTGTCGAGCAGCCGGTTATCGAACTCAAGTGTCTTGTAGAGCAAAGGCTGCAGGTAAACAATGCCTAAGACCGCCAGGAAGGAAAGCTGGAAGCCAACATCCAGCAGGTAATAAGGGTTGTAGAGCAAGAGGAAAAATGCTGCAACGGCCAGCGTGTTGTAGATGTTGGACTGCCGGCTTATGGCCCGTGCCACCGTCACCAGGCTGAACATAACTACTGCTCTTAACACAGAAGGCGAAAGCCCGGTAACAAATGCATACAGCCATAAAAAACTGATCAAGGCAACGGCTACTGCAATCCGTTGTTTGCGGGTACGGTTAACATGGACAAGCGCCAGCATCAGCACACCATAGATCAGGGCAACGTGTAAACCCGAGACAGCCAGCACATGGGTGGTGCCGGTGTTGTTGTATACTTTCAGAATCTCGTTGTCCAACTCATCTTTCACGCCAAGTATAAGTGCCGACGAGATCCCATACTCACGACGTTCTGCTATATGCTCCTTGAGCAGGCTGTCCAGTTTTCTGCGAAGGTGTATGCTGAAGTATAAAATGGGATTAGGAGGGGCGGAGCCAACCTTCAGGTACTGGTGCGACTGCAGGTAGTGGCGGTGGTATACTTGCTTGTTAGCCAGGTAAGCCCTGTAGTCGAACTGGTTCGGATTGAGTGCAGGCGTAACAGGTTGAGGTGCGCCTTTTATCAGCAACCTGTCGCCGTAACCAACTTCATACTCCTTATCAGAGTCGTGGGGAATGGAGAGCTGTACCTTGCCACTTGCGCTTTTCCATTCCCCATCAACCAGTAGCTGTTCTACAGACAGCACGGTACTCTGGTAGCCCGGCTTCTGCATTACATAATCATCTACAACTCCGGTGTAATAAGTGGCTGCTGAAGGTAATTTGCTGAGATGATTTGGTTGGTGTGACTCCGTGTTTAGGTTCGTAAACCAGGCGCCGCCCGCAGCAAAGCACAGCAGGGCAAGTATGCCGGCTGCCGCCGTTACGATAGCCGATTTGAGCCGCCACGAAAGTATAACTGCTACCAGGTAGGCAGCAACAAAAAAGGCAAAGACCTCCAAAGTATAGGGGAGGTCTCTGCCTGAAAAAATGTACAGCAGGATACCTGCTATAAAGCTAAGCGTAACGCGGACGAACGGATAAGGCGCCCACCGTAACATCAGCCTACGAAGTACATTTTATAGTGCTGGATATCGCACTCGCTGAACATATCGCCTTCTGTAGCGAAGCCGTGACGCTTATAAAAGTTAACAGCCGGCAACTGGGCATGCAGATATATTTTCTTGTCGGGGTGCGCAGCCTGCACATCCTGTAATACTGCTTTCAGAATCTCACCGCCTACGTTTCGGTTGCGGTATTCCGATAGCACGGCAAAGCGCTCCAGCTTTACGCCATGCTCTGTGGTGCGCCAGCGGGCGGCTCCGCAGGGCGTGCCCTCGCAAGTAGCCAGGTAGTGGCTGGCAGTTGGCTCATACTGGTCGTACTCGGCGTCGCGGGGTACGTTCTGTTCCTCTACAAATACTTTAGACCGTATGGCAAAAGCTGCCTGCAGGTCCTGCTCATTCTTAACTCTGGTAAGCTCAATCATGTTAAACACAAAGCCTTAGCATAAGTAAAGGGATAAGGCCAACAGACCTTATCCCTTTATACTTGAGTTCAGCTTTTAATCTGAATTTATACTTCTTTTACTTTACGTCCGTTCACTCTTTTCTTCTCCGGGCGGTCTGCAAGGTCCTCTTCAGCAGCTGCGGCTTCGAGTTTGGCAGCGCGGCGCTCGTCCTCTACTTTGGTATAGGCTGCCACGATGTCTTTCACCAGGCGGTGACGCACCACGTCATCAGCGCTCATCTCTACAAAGCCAATGCCTTTTACATCACGTAGGATGTGCAGTGCCTCTGATAAACCGGAACGCTGACTGCGCGGCAGGTCAACCTGAGAGCGGTCGCCGTTCACCATTACCTTCGAAGTAGGTCCCATACGTGTCAGGAACATCTTGATCTGGGCCGGTGTCGTGTTCTGGGCCTCATCGAGCAATACAAACGCGTTGCTCAGGGTACGGCCACGCATGTAAGCCAGCGGCGCGATCTCGATGATCTTGTTTTCCTGGTAGTACTTGAGCTTTTCCACCGGGATCATATCTTCGAGGGCATCGTAGATCGGGCGCAGATACGGGTCCACCTTCTCCTTCATATCACCGGGCAGGAAACCCAGGCTCTCGCCGGCCTCCACCACAGGTCTGGAGATGATGATCTTCTTTACCTCTTTGTTCTTGAGTGCACGCACAGCAAGCGCCACCGAGATATAGGTTTTACCGGTACCGGCTGGCCCCAGTGCAAACACCAGATCGTTCTTTTCCACGGCATCCACCAGTTTTTGCTGGTTTGGCGTCTTGGCCTTTATCACACCACCCTTGCTGCCATACAGCAACACGTCCGGCGACGTAACAATTACCTCCTCATCTGTAAAAGAATCGGCAGAAAGGTATCTGTTTACGCTGTTATGCGTAATCTTACCGAACTTATGGTAATGGTCGATCAGCGAAGACAGGATTTCGTGTATTTTAGTGATCTCAGGCGTCTGCCCTTGTATCTTTATCTCGTTACCTCTGGATATGATTTTGCTGCTTGGAAAAGCGGCTGCCAGTTGCTTTATGTTCTGATTCTCTGTCCCCAGAAAATCAATCAGAGATATGTTCTCTAATGTTATTACTTTCTCTACCAAATGCTTATCTTGTATATAGTCTGTTGGTAATATATTCTTGAATTTAACTAAATTTGTTTCATATAGATGACAAATCTACTCAAATTATAGTTCTATGGCTGTAATTACCTTTACCTCCGATTTTGGTTACACCGACCACTATGTGGCGGCCGTGAAGGCCAAAATACTATCGCAGGACCTCCAAGCGATCATCGTGGATATTTCCCATGCTGTTGAACCTTACAACATCCCGCAGGCAGAATACGTTCTCGGTTCTGTTTTTCAGGACTTTCCGGAAGGAACCGTACACCTGGTGGCCGTGGACACCCACGGTAGCAGGAAGGGCAAATATCATGCTGCAAAGTATAAAGGGCACTATTTTTTATTGCCCGACAACGGGTTGCTCTCACTGCTCACCGACGGAAACCCCGACAAAGTTGTTGAGATCCACTCCGATAACCAGCTCATGCCTTTTCCGGCCAAGGACCTGCTCGCGCAGGCGGCGGTCTTTCTGGCAAAAGGCGGCGACCTGGAAGTGCTGGGCGAACCAACACAGGACATGCGCCAGTTGCTGAACCGGCAGCTCCGCCTCAACGATCACTCCGTAACAGGGCATGTGATACACGTAGATCGTTATGGTAACCTGATCACCAACATCACCCGCGACTGCGTTGAAACCATCGCGCACGGACGCACCTTCACCATTCATTTTGGCCGGGAGACGCTGAGCCGCATCAACCCAAACTACAACCAGGTAGACGACGGCGATTGCTGCTGCATATACAACAGCCTGGGCCAGCTTTGCGTGGGCATCAACAAGGGCAATGCCTCTGAGCTGCTCGGCCTCGGCTTCGACTCCCAGATAGACGTGCGCTTTTACCCGGGAGGCTGAGGTAATTTGAAGATTTGTAAATTTGAAGATTTGAAATTGAAGCTGGGACTTAGTGTGCTGAGTTCGCAAAGGAATGTGTTATAAGAACAATCGTATCATCTTCTCAATTTCCTGACAAATATTGTCCATCTTCACATCTTTAAATTTCCAAATCTTCAAATTAAAAACTTATGCTAATTCGCATCGTCCGGATGACATTTCAGCCGGAGAAGACAGGGGAGTTCCTGGAGATATTCCGTACTTCGAAAGACAAGATCAGGGCGTTTGAAGGCTGCAACCATGTGGAGCTGCTCCAGGACCTGAACCACCCGAATGTGTACAGCACCTACAGCCTCTGGGACTCCGAAGAGCACCTGAACAACTACCGCGACTCGGAGCTGTTCGGCCAGGTATGGAAAGCAACCAAAGCGCTTTTTGCTGACAAGCCGCAGGCATGGTCGAATGTGTCAGTTAACATTTGAACAGTTAACAGGAAGCAATTAGCAGTAAGCAGTAAACAAGTATAAAGACAGCATTTGCAGTAGTTTTAAACATTACTACAGCTTTTCCTGTACTTTTGCTAAGTATACCATTTACATCAGAACTGATAACTGTTTAATGATTATTGGTTACTGAGATAACTATTAACTGCTTACTGCTAACTGTACCTATGAATTACTTCGAGTTTTATAATATACCGGAAAGCTTTCTGGTGGATGAGAAAGCGATCAAGAACAAGTACTACCAGCTGAGCCGCGAGTATCACCCGGACTTTTACGCCAACGATACGCCGGAAAAACAGCAGGAGATCCTGCAGCTTTCAACGCTCAACACCAACGCGTACCGCACCCTCAGCGATCCGGACCTGCGCATGCAGTACATCCTGAAAGAACACGGCAAACTGGAGGAGGGCAAGAACGAACTGCCATCTGATTTCCTGATGGAGATGATGGAAATTAATGAGGAGCTGATGGAGCTGGAATTCGACTTTGACGCAGCCAAACTGCACGAGATAGGAGAGAAGAGCACGGGCATTATGGCACAACTGGAAAACGATATTTTGCCGGTTTTGCAGCGCTACCCTGAGGTTCATGGTTTTACCAAAGAAGAGGCCCTGGACGAGGTAAAAACTTACTATCTGAAGAAAAAATATTTGTTGCGTATTCAGGAAACTTTATCTAAGTTTGCAACCCGTTCCTGATAGATGATCAGGAAAAAAGTAATGCCTTGGTGGCGGAATTGGTAGACGCGCTGGTCTCAAACACCTGTGAGGTTACACTCGTGCCGGTTCGACTCCGGCCCAAGGTACAAGTGCACATGAAAAGCCCTGTAAGTTAATTGCTTACAGGGCTTTTTGTTTTGGGGGACGGTATAGGGGACGGAATTTAAGCTATTAAGTGATATGTTATTATTGATCATCCATATCTCTTCCGTGAAATCCCCATCTTGATCCGGGCTCAGTTAATTCATCATAAGAGATAGTAGTAGCTTTGTTGTATATATTTCGAACCTTATTTTCGGTTCCTGAAGAACGTTCAAAGATTTCAAACATATACATTGTGAGTATAACATTCCAAATCACTAGAAGTCCAATAATAAGTCTTGTTCTGTTTTTCATTACTTGTTATTTTTTACAAAGAGAGAATCTAAGCTAATAGAAATATTCCCTCGTTAATATAATTGCTATATAATTTGTATTACCGCTCTAAGGATACAATTCTCACTTTCCATTTCTAGATATGGAAAGAGAATCTATGATTTTATTTAACAGATCTTTATTAACATCATTCTCCAATTTTATCCTCTCTAAATCAGATGTAGATTGATCTTTGGAAATAATCATGTTTCTCTCTGAGATAGTCAAGTCATTTACAAGCTTATTTATTGTTTCTTTATCATCATTTATCAATGCAGCTTTTGTAGCAATTAGTTTGAGATCAATATTTGTTAATTCATTTTGATAATACTTGACATCTATTATGTTTGTCTTGTACATTCTTATGAAATACAAGAATATTGTTAATAGGCTCAATATTGACACCATTTTAGGGACGAGCCTTACTGTAAAATCATTCCAGTCATTTACGTTTTTAAAATCTGTAGAAAAGAATGATGTGTAGGAAATAATTCCAATCATTATAAAGGCTATTAAGAAACATAAAAGTAAATTAATAATTGCCTGACGATTCAGTCTACTAGTTTCTTCTTTAAGTCTTTCTTGGGAATCTGAAAAGGAATTGATTATTGTACTAAATCGGTCATTTCTAACATCTTCTTCATTCCTTTTTAAATCTGTATACTCTATTACTAAATTTAAAAATTCATCTCTTTTATCTTGAAGAGGAGCAGATAAATCATACACTTGTTTAAGTATCTTGGCTCGTTTAATGTCAAGACCACTTAAGTTCTTTTCTGCTATCTCGTTGGTAGTGATCCAATTAATAAAACCTATGCTTTTTCTTTGATCCCCTTCTCTAATCCTTAAATAGTTTTGAATTGCATTTGACGTAGTAGATGGATACCTAAGTGATGAAGTGAAAAATGTTATTATGATAACACTTATTGCTCCAGCGATAGTTACAAATATCAGAAGTTCCGTACTGGGTTTTTGATTCAGTTCATCTAAATACTGTGTTGCTTCATCCCTTTGACGCTTTAGAAACTCAATTTGCTCTAAAACCTTTGCGCGCTCTGGGCTATTTAAGGAAGTACTATCAGTGTATGTCTTACTATATAGTGAGGAGAGCTGCTTATCAATTTGTGTAATCCTGCTTTTCTCAATGTCTAACTTACTATTGGTTATATCCTTCTGTTCTATTTCTCTTAAAACAAATGACAACAACAAACCTACTGCAAAACTTGAGATAACTATAAGTATAGCCAACTTATAGTATCTACTTTGCATTGGTAATAACAAGGATGTGATAAGGCTCATGAAAGATTATTAAATGAAGATTAGGGTAGCAATATATTTATAATATTACTATATATCTATTTTAAATAAAAAAACCGGTTTTACCCGGTTCTTCTAATTAAAACTCGGCTATCTCAAGTATAGCTGAATACTCATCACAACTAGGATAATAGAGAAAGTAATCTATTTAATTTACTATTACTGATCTTGCCCAATGTGGCTGTTCCATATTAGGCAGTTACTTGTAACTAAATTCGTCCCTTACACCTCTGATTTCCAGCAGCGACTTCTCAGAGCCTCTACCTGCCACTCTCCTACACTGCATCATTCCGCACAAGCACAGCAATTATCAGGCATCTCACATCATTTCCGTTGTCCTCCCGCTGCAGGCAAAGCATCTTTGCACAGGTTCTATCATAACCGAACACCACCATTCCTAAAACTGATAAACTATGAAAAAACGAGTAACCACTATCGTCCTGCTTGTGCTGCTGCAGTTGGTGCAGGCACAGGCGCAACAGGCACCTGCTATACATGGAAGCGTGGTAAGTGCAGAAGGCAAGGCCATAGAGTATGCGAATGTTATACTTTTGCAGGCAAAGGATTCCGCTGCCGTTATAAGCACGCTAGCGGATGAGTCAGGCAGATTCCATTTCACCTCCGTTAAGGCTGGCACTTACATGATCGCTGTTAAGCAACTGGGGTATCAGCAGGCATTCAGCCAAAGTATAACGGTAACAGGGCAGCCAGTTACTATTGAACCTATCATGCTTACACCAACTGTAAACCAGTTGGCTGAGGTAACGGTGCAGGGGCAAAAGCCATTGCTGGAAGTACAGGAAGACAAGCTGGTGCTGGATGTAGCCCAGAGTATAACGGCAAGCGGAGGCAACGGACTGGAGGTACTGGAGAAGCTCCCGGGTGTAAGTATAGATCAGGATGGCGGCATTACCCTGAACGGGAAAACAGGCATATTGGTAACCATTAACGGGAAACAGACAAACTTACCCGCAGCCGAGGTGGCAAACCTGCTCCGCAACATGAGTGCCAACACCATGGAAAAAGTGGAGCTTATCACGCATGCTTCTGCAAAGTATGATGCCGCCGGCAATGCAGGTATCATCAACATCAGGCTTAAAAAAGGACTGGCCGATGGCACCAACGGAAGTATAACGGCTGGCACAGGCTACGGCAAGTATGGCAAAGCCAATGCAGGCATCAACCTAAATACCCGGGGCGATAACTTTAACCTCTTCGGAAACTATAACTACCTGTATAATAAACGCTTTACAACCCTTGATCTGAAAAGAAGTGTAACGCATGAGGGCAAAACCACTTTTTTCGATCAGTTTAACTACAGACCTTCATTTTCACATAGCCATACTTACCAGGCCGGGGCAGACTTTACTTTAAGCAAAAACGATCAGCTGGGCATACTTTTCAATGGCAGTAACTACATCATGGAGGTAGATCCCAGAAATACCACAGACTTCAGAAGTAACCCGACTGCCGCGCCTGACTCCGCTTTGCGACTGAAAAACCACATCGACACGGAATGGTTTAACTACACGCTAAACGCTAACTACAAGCACAGTTTTGCTCAGAAAGGTCATGAGATAACCGCTGATGTAGATTACTCAGGTTTCGATTTTCAGCAGAACGATAACATTACCACGGACTTTACTTTCGCGAACCCGGCAAAACCAACTTACAGCCAGACCCTGAGAAGCGACGTGCCTGCCGATATTTCCATACTTGTATTTAAAACTGATTATGCATTGCCGCTTGGCCAGGGCACACAACTGGAAACCGGTGTAAAAATGAGCCATGTAAAAACCAAAACCGACATTTTGTATGAAGAACTGCATGATAACGTTTGGAGAACCGACGAGACCAGGACCAACGATTTCCTTTATACAGAAAACATCAGTGCAGCCTATTTAAACTTTTCAAAACAGATCCACACGTTCAGCATACAGGCAGGCTTACGCGCCGAGCATACTATGGCAGAAGGAGAATCTGAAAGAGCGGAGGTCACAGACAAAAAAGACTACCTGCAGTTTTTTCCGAGCATTTCGGTAAGGCAGCAACTAAGCGACAAGTATAGCATTGGCTTATCGTACAGCCGCCGAGTAGATCGCCCAGTGTACCGCGACCTGTTCCCGTTCATCTTCTTTATGGACCCTTATACGTATGTGAAGGGCACCCCATACCTGCAGCCGCAGTTTACCAATACCATACAGTTGTCGGGTAATTATAACAGCAGCTATACTTTAACCCTGGGCTACAGCCATACAAAAGACTTCTTTACAACCATTACCCACCAGGATGATAAAACAGGGATAGGCTATGCCTCTAAAGAAAATTTCAAAGACTACTACAATTATAACCTGAGCCTGATAGCCCCGATCGTAGTAACAAACTGGTGGGTGAGCAACAACAACGTAAGCGTGTTCTATAACAAGTTCAACACTGTGTTCCTGGAAGAGAAACTTGATATCGGGCAGTTGAGCGGCACTGTAAACTCAAGCAACTCCTTTAAACTACCCAATGCTTTATCGATGGAGCTGAGCGCCCTCTACCAGTCTCCTACGGTGATGGGGGCCTATCATGTAAAGTCTAATTACAACGTAAATCTGGGCGTACAAAAACAGGTCTTACAGCAGCGTGGGAACATCCGGTTAAGTATAACGGATATCTTTAAAACCAGCAGGATGAGCAATACCATAAACTTCGCGAACATGAACATGGACATGGATAGCCGCTGGGAAAGCCGCCAGGTGCGCCTGAACTTTACCTACAACTTCGGCAACAAAGACCTGAAACCGCTACGCCGAAGAAGCTCCGTTTCGGAAGAGGAACAACGCAGAGCCAGCCAGTCGAATTAGAAATTACAGGGAGCAGTTAGCAGTGAACAGTAATAAGTAAACAGTGATCAGTAACCATTAGTACAACATAAAACCATGAAAAACCTGTTTGTATTCACATTGATGGCGTTAGCCTTAGCTGTAGCCCAGGAAATTGAACTTACTAACCGGCCTGGCTTTAGACCGGTTAGTGATGCCTTTAAAGAGTAAAACACTGCGTTACGGAGCTGTTAGCCCCAATGCAGTCAACTTAAGGATGATCGTTGGTATGTGTCATTCCGAGCGAAGCCGAGGAATCTTATACAGCAGTTAGACAAATAAGATCTCTCACAGCTACGCTGGCTCTTCTCGGCTCGCGCCTCAAGAGTGTTCGAGATGACAACTTTGCATAAATTGACTGCATTGCTATTAGTACTGCCTTAAAAACAGGAATTTACTGTCGCATTTCACCACATATAAGTGACTGATACTAAAATTTGTACTGTCGTTAGCCATTTAAAAACTTTCTGATAACTTTCCTATAGTATTGACAATACACCAAAGTATGCTGCCGGTTAAAAGCGAAATCTTACACAAGTATAAATGGCCTGCCAGCCTGCTGTTCTGGCTTTTTGTGGGAATTCTGTATGTTTTATACACTACGCTGCTGGACCTGCATGCGTCAACTCCTCCAGTTGTATGGTATCAGCATAGCAGCTATAAAATTGCCGTTCACATTGTCTGGGGTGTTATAACGGTACCTTACCTGCAATTGCTTAGCAAAGCAGGGGCGCCAAATAAGTGGGTTAAATACATTTTATTAACTATTGCTGCCGCCGCCATTCATGCTTTTGTAAGTGTGGTAAGCTACGGGTTGCTGGCATCCATGATATCTTTTGATACCACATTTGAGGCAGGGCGCTACTGGGATGGTGGATTTTACCATTTCTCCAGACTGTACTTTATCAGCTGGCTTACAACAATCGTCATCTTTATAGCCTGGCTGGGCTGGGAAAACCTTCAGGCAAATCAAAGACAGGCCAAGCTTAATGCCGAACTGCAGTCGCAACTGGTACAAACCCAATTGCAGATGCTGCGCATGCAGCTAAACCCGCACTTTATCTTCAACACATTTAATACCATTTCGATGATGGTGCGGGCCAACAAAAACGAAGAAGCTACCGACATGCTGGCAAAACTGGCCGAGCTGCTGCGCGTCAGCCTTTATAAAAATGAAAAGCAACTAATTCCCCTTCACACAGAACTGGAGTATTGCCGCCACTACCTCGACATTGAACTGGTGCGTTTTAAAGACCGGTTAAAAGTTGAATTTGACGTGCAGCCGGAAACCGAAAAGATAATGGTGCCCGGTATGATTTTGCAGCCTCTGCTGGAGAACGCTTTTAAACATGGCCTGATGAATTCACTAGACGCTGCTCCTATTCTTAAAATTGAAAGCCATCAGCTGGAAAAGGATCTAATCATCAGTATTAAAAATACCGGTAAATTAGAAACCACGGTGTATAACGGAAATGGCATTGGGTTACAGAATGTACGGGAACGCTTAAAACTGCATTACGGCGATAAAGCACATTTTGCCTTAGAGCAGCAAAACGGTTTGGTGTTGGCAAGTATAAGTATAGCCTCATGAGCAAGTATAAAACCATAGTTGTTGACGATGAGCCGGCCGCTCGCGAAGGTTTGGCTGCACTACTACAAGCAGATGCTGAGGTAGAGGTGATCGGTATCTGCGCAAACGCTTTAGAAGCCATAGACCTGATGCAGCACACAACACCCGATATACTTTTCCTGGATATCCAGATGCCTGAAGTTAATGGCTTTGAACTGCTTCGGTCACTCTCTGTGACTCCTCCTGCCGTAGCTTTTGTTACCGCTTACGATCAATATGCCATTGCCGCTTTTGAGCACCACGCCATCGACTACCTTCTAAAGCCATTCACGAACGATCGCTTCCGCAACTGCCTTGCCAAGTGCAAAAGTGTAGTAGCGCAAAAGAACCAGGGAGACTTAAGCGAAAAAATCCGGCAACTGCTGCAGGAACAGACAACTCAGAAAGAAGAAAAACTGATTAGTCCGGTTACCTCCATTAATGCGCTGAACAAGCTAAGTATAAAAGCCAACGGCAAGATCCTTCTCCTGGACCTTAACGACATCTGGTACTTTGAGGCGGAAGACTATTATGTAAACATCCACTATAAATCACAACGCATTCTTATCCGGGACAGCATTAAAAACCTGGAGCAGCTGCTGGCAGAAAAGCAGTTTTGCAGAATTCATAAATCGTCGCTGGTGAATCTGCAAAAGGTAACGGAACTGGAAAACCACTTCAACGGCGGCTTAATTATGAAACTGCAGAACAACACGGAGCTTAAAGTAAGCAAGAACCACAAGCAAGCGCTTCTGGAGCGATTTGGACTAGGATAGCCCGCATGTGATGGAATGAGCCTTTATACCTGACAAAGGTTTTATCCCATAGTGATCCGGAAAGCAGGAGCCTTACTGGAAGCTGCAGCAAAGGCAGGGCTACTCACCGCTACGGCTGTACATCATAGCTGTTTTTAACGCAGACAAATGAGAGGTGGCAAAACTTCGCTTAAAGTTTGTTAACATTTATTAAACAACGAAAACAAGCTGAAATAGACGCTAGAAACACACATTCTAAAGCATCTGCAGCTGTTAAGAACTTACTATAGTCCGGCTCAAGGTACAAAAGCCCTGCAGATATTCTTCTGCAGGGCTTTTTGTTATCTAGCTTTATAGTTTCTATCACCCCACCAACTGCTTCTCCGGCTCCAGGCTATGCTCTTTCCGGGCCAGGTACTTATCTACAACAGGTGTGTAAATGGCAAGTAAGGTGAAGAGCAGCAACAGGTACAGGTACCATGCCTTGGAGAGCACGTCTACAAACGAGATATCGCCTTCGGTGTAGCTCAGCATGAGCAGCATTTGGGCACCGTAAGGCAGCAGGCCCTGCACAATGCAGGAGAAAATATCGATAATGGCGGCTACTTTGCGCTTGTCCAGGTGGTAGCGCTGGCTGATCTCTTTTGCCACCGGCCCCACCATAACAATCGAAACAGTGTTGTTGGCAATAGCGCTGTTCACGCCACTCACTAAAAAGCCAATACCCAGCTGCGAAGAGCGGAAACCACGAATAAGACCATTTACCTTGTTCAGCAGAAACTGAATGCCACCTGCCTCGCGCACCATTTCAGCCAGTCCGCCCGTCAGCATCGAGAGCAGGAAGATCTCTGTCATACTGGTAAAGCCTTCGTATACTTTCTTCCCGAACAAAAGCAGGTCGATGCTGCCTTGCTGCAGGCCAATTACGCCGGAGGCAACTGTGCCCAGCACCAGCACGGCAAACACATTCATGCCCGAAACGGCCAGCACCAGCACCAGCAAATACGGCACGATCTGCCAGAAAGAAACATCCGACAAGGAGGGCGCAACGGTACCTACAGCAGTGGAGCTTTCCTGTCCTGCAAAAAGTAAAAGCAGCATGGTCAGCAGTGCGGCCGGGCCTGCGATCATTACGTTCACCCGGAATTTATCTTTCATGCTGCAGTCCTGCGTTTGGGTAGCTGCAATGGTGGTGTCTGAGATAAAAGAAAGGTTGTCGCCGAACATAGCGCCACCCAGCAACGAGCCCAGCATGAGCGGAAGCGGAGTGCCACTTTGCTCGGCCAGCCCCACCACGATCGGGCCGAGCGCCACAATGGCTCCAACGGAAGTGCCGGTGGCCGTAGATAGAAAGCTGGCCAGCAGGAACACACCAAACGCCAGGTACTGAACCGGAATGATGCTGAGGCCCAAGTTCACGGTTGCATCCACGCCGCCAACTGCTTTGGTCACAACGGCAAAGGCACCCGCGAGCAGGTAAATAACGCACATGGTGATGATCTGGGAGTCGCCGCAGCCACGTATCAGGGCATCTACTTTGGCGTTTATGCTTCCTTTAAGTATAAAGAAGGCCGAAATAATGCCCAGCAGTACGGCAACCGGCGAAGGCAGGCCATAGAAGTCGTTCAGGACGATGCCAGCCCCTAAAAAAACAATTACAAAAATAAGAAAAGGCAGCAGCGCAGTACCGCCTGTTTTCTGAATAGAATTCATGTTAAGTGTGTAAAGTATAAATAGTTAATCCCGGCTGATGGTAATGCAAGTATGGTTACCGGTACAGTGGTGCAGCTCAGCCGGGATCAGCTGCACGTATTTATAAGGTTGGTAGACTGTCTTATTTGCCAGATAGGCTGCTGTAAACCGGAGCTACAGGAAGTATAAGAATAAGGGCATGTTGGTATTGTTTAAAATCGGATGATGCTTCTGCACTGCGCTGTTACAGCAGGTGCAGGAAGTATAATTTAACAGGGAAATTAGTTGAGGTACCAATGCTGCGGGCAAACTGCTGTATAGCCACAGGCCAAAGCATGAGCATACAGCCCTTAAGTAACAGATCAGGAAAGATTATTGAAAAGCTACCCCGCCGATATTGGAGTTAACAACAACAGCAACAACAACACATGCAGGCTGCAGGCGCGGCCGCTAAGGAAGCAATGGTTGATGAAAGGAATGCTGGTGTTGTGTACGGCTTGTTCATGCGTAAAATTTATATATCCCAAAACTGGGCAGGAGTTAGCACCTTTTCAGTTGTACTGTTGGTTGCTAGAGGTTCGCGGAGCCTGCTCTCTTCCCTCTTCTTTATAAATCTTTTTAATAAAGATGCTGCAAAGGTAAGCACGCGTTAGCTTAAGAAGCAAACGTAATTCTGTATTTTGTTCAATTCGTACCTTGCCGGGCTAACCTAGAATGCAGCTTATTAGTGGATTACCTGAACACGGGCTTATTTCTTTTCGCTTCGTGTAAACGGCACAAACAGCACCGGCATCAGGTTTCGGGTAGTTACCTTGCCGTTCTTTTTCTCGATGAGTTTCAGCGTTTGCATGGCAAATTGGGGGCCAACCGGAATCACCATTTTTCCGCCATCTTTTAGTTGTTCCACAAGGGGTGGGGGAACAGCTTCTGCGCCGGCAGTAACTACAATGGCATCGTAAGGGGCATGCTCTTCCCAGCCCTGGTAGCCATCGCCTATCCGTACCTGTACGTTAGCATAACCCAGGTTTTTCAGCCGCTCTGCGGCAGCTTTGCCATGTTCCGGAACAATCTCAATGGTGTAAACTTCCTTTACGATCTCGGCCAGCACCGCCGCCTGGTAGCCCGAGCCTGTGCCAATTTCCAGCACTTTCATCTGCGGCTTTGGATGGATCACCTGCGTCATGTAGGCAACAATGTAGGGCTGTGAAATGGTCTGGCCATGCCCAATGGGCAGGGGAGAGTCGTTGTACGCTTCGGCAGCCAAGTCGGGCGGAACAAACATGTGCCGCTTTACGGTGCGCATGGCATTGAGTACCGCCTTATCGGATACGCCCCTGCCTGCAATTTGCTCCCGCACCATCGTTTCCCGCTGCTTTTTATACACATCCTCCTGCACGGGATGTGAAACCAGCATAAACAAAAGCAGGAGATAAACCGGAAGTACCATTTTGCCAGAAAAATTTTCTATGAGAGAGTAACTTAGAAACTGCAGCAGTATCCGCTTAGAGCGTGCAGGGTATCAATTATTTATACTGCCTGTACCGGTAATTGTTCCTGTAGCTTGAGCTATGGTCTTTATACTTTATAACCCAATTCGTCCGGTTTAGAGTAAAGGAGAATCCAGGGGAAAAGTGGAGCTGTCAGCAGAAATAGTTTGGCCAATAATTCGTTGAGATGGACATGATCGAAAATATACAATCTGCCATAAACGACAAGCCTGACAGGCAAAAGGAAGCAGACAATGATCTGGTTTATTCTTATATGACCTTACGAAACCTGATCGGGTTAAGCGGAATGCTTTTGCCTTTGGCATTGGTGCTGACTACCAGCAGGGGATTGGATGATAAACTGATAGAACCTTCTATCAGCGATTACTACTATACCAGCAATGGCGATGTTCTTGTTGTATTGCTGAGTATACTGGGCGTGTTTCTCTTCACTTACAAGGGATACAATTGGGTAGAGCAGGTATTAACCGCACTTGCAGCCATCTGCGGAATAGGAGTGGCGTTCAGCCCGACAGCAACCAAGCATGCAAGAAGCTCTTTTAGCATTCATACTACACATGATGCCGTACCAACCATTCTAGGATTGGAGCGGCATTTGATCTTTGCTGCTGTATTCTTTATATCCCTGGCTTTTATCTCCTTGGTGTATTTTCCCAAATCAGATGCCCTCTTTTTAAAGGAGCCAACCGGAAAATGGAGCCCTAAAGCCAAACGAAACATGGTGTACAAAGTATGCGGCTGGATGATGATCGTATGCGTTCTATTGCTGGGTATTTACTTTATCTATGAGCCATTTCAGATCATGGCAGGAGAGTTTCCGGTCATCTTTACACTGGAAACAATAGCCGTGGAAGCATTTGGCATTTCCTGGTTAACAAAAGGGGAGACACTATGGCCGGACGGCGAGCACTATCTTGTAAGAGGTTACCGGAAGGCAAAACATACTTTAAAAGAAAAGCTTCAGCATAAATCAACCAATGCTTTCTAAAAGCGTTTTAACACAGCTGCACGTAATTTGCCAATAGCTCAAGTATAAATCAGCGAATCATACTATCGAATCCGACATGAAAATAGCTACCTACAACGTGAACGGAATCAATGCACGGCTGCCTGTGCTGCTGCGCTGGCTTAAGGAAACAAGTCCCGATGTTGTATGCCTGCAGGAACTGAAAGCACCCCAGGAAAAATTTCCGGAGCAAGCCATAGAGGAGGCAGGTTACCAGGCGATCTGGCACGGGCAAAAAAGCTGGAATGGCGTAGCCATACTTGCCCGCAATGTAAAACCGGAAGAAGTACGCCGCGAGCTTCCCGGTGACCCGGAGGATACGCACAGCCGCTACCTGGAAGCAAGCATCAACGGTATACTTGTAGGCTGCCTGTACCTGCCCAACGGCAACCCGGCTCCCGGCCCGAAGTTCGATTACAAGTTGCACTGGTTTGATCGATTGACTGCTCACGCAGCCGAACTACTCGCCTCTGAAAAGCCTGTTGTGCTCGCCGGAGATTTCAACGTTATGCCTACGGAACTGGATGTGTACAAACCGGAGCGCTGGCTCGACGACGCCTTGTTCCGGCCGGAAACACGCGCAGCTTACCAAAAGCTACTGGCGCAAGGCTGGACGGATGCGCTGCGCAAAGTATACCCTAACGAAGTAATTTATACTTTCTGGGATTATTTCCGGAATGCGTTTGGGCGGAATGCCGGGCTGCGCATCGATCATCTGCTGCTGAGCCCACAGCTGGAAAATCGCCTGAAGGGTGCTGGCGTCGATCGTGAGGTTCGCGGGTGGGAAAAGTCAAGCGATCATGCACCGGTCTGGATCGAGCTTGGCGATTGAGGCAGTAGCAATTCTTGGTAGGATGTATTCGAAGAATAGGAGGGAGCACTATCCCCGCTCAACTACGATATAGCGGGCCGAAAAACCATTGCTTTTGTAGAGCACCTGTAGGGCCGTGATGAGGGATTGGAGCGCTGATCTTTTTGTGTTCTGACCGCTGATCGGCTCCAGGTAATTCTTGTAGCCCTTGCCGTTAACGCGCCCCATAAAACTCCTGGCTTCGGATTCCTCTACTTCCGCAAGCCCTTTTGCCAGCACCACGCGCTGCATATAAGGCAGGGCAGCTTTCATATTCCGGTAATCCGGAAAAGCATAGAGGCGATGATAGGCGCTCAGTTTAACAGAGTTCATAAGAAGAAGTATAGCACGAAGGGCCGTTTATATTTCAAACAGCGGGCTAGCAAAGTATACTTTGTGTTCAGGCAATCAGCAGGTAATTTAGGCGCTTACTTCAGGTATACTTTAAACACAGAACCCTTGCCCAGTTCGCTTTCGAATTCGATCTTGCCGTCGCAGTTCTCCACAATCCTTTTCACGATGGCCAGCCCGACACCGGTGCCCTCCACATGCGAATGCAGGCGTTTGAACATGCCGAATACTTTCTGCTGATCTTCTTTTCGAAGGCCAAGGCCGTTGTCCCGAACCGTGAGCAGGGTATACCCATCGGATCTAGAAGTAGTAATTTCTATGATCGGTTTACGTTCCGGGGAGCTGTACTTGATCGAGTTTGAGACGAGGTTGTAAAGTATGCTCCGCAGGTTTTTACGGGAAAACAGGGTCTCCGGTACCTGGGTAAAGTCGGCAAGTATGGTCGCACTGTAACGCTGGATCAGATCCTGGATGTTAAGCTTTACATCGTCGAGTATTTCCTGAAAGCAGGCTTTATCTCTTTCTGCGGTTTCTTCGTGCTGCACTTTGGCAACTTCTGTCAGGTCCAGTAGGGTATTCTTAAAGCGGCTTACCGAGTCATTGATCATTTCCAGGATAGGCGTCACGTCCTCCAGGTCAAGCGTTTTCTCCTCCAAAGTTTCGCGCAGCGCGGTCATCAGCCCCTCTATGTTGTTGATGGGCGCTTTCAGGTCATGCGAAGCCGTATACACAAAGTTGTCGAGGTCCTTGTTAACGCGGGTCAGTTCCTTTGTGCGTTCCTTTACCCTTGCCTCCAGTTCCTGGTTTACTTCCAGCATCAGCTTGTTCACCTTCTCGAGCTCTTTCTTCTGCAGGTAGAACTTAACAAATGTAGAGACCTTTGCCTTCGTGATGTACGGGTGCAGGGGCTTGAACAGGAAATCCACGGCGCCGGCCTCGAAGCCTTCGATCACGTGGGCATCCTGCTCGTTTATGGCCGTAACAAAAATGATCGGTATATCCCGTGTTTTGGAGATATCCCGCAGGTAGCGCGCCACCTCATACCCGTTCATACCGGGCATCTGCACATCCAGCAGAATCAGGGCAAGTTCCTGCTGCAAAGCAATCTTTAACGCCTCTTCTCCGGAACGGGCAAAAAGGTATGTAATGTTCTCCTGTTCCTTCGAAAGCAAACTTTCCAGGCTCACCAGGTTCTCGGCCAGATCGTCAACCAGTAATATGTTAACCGGATGTAAACCCGCCTCTACGGTAAGAGTGTTCGTATCGTGATCAGTGTTCATGTAAGGAAAGCAAGTATGCTTGTATGTGCGCTGTACCCATTATCTGGCAGCCTGGTATACTATTAATAGCCGACAGCGGCATGGTGCTGACTTCGGCCTCGTCAGGGTCCTGGACTATCGTAGTGCCTCCGTTCTCAAAGATATACTTTAATCCTGAACTTCCGTCTTTACTGGCGCCACTCAGGAGTATTCCTATGGTATTATCGCCAAATACATCGGCAGCACTCATAAAGGTAACGTCGATGGACGGCCGGGAATAGTTCTCCAGTTCCGAGTCATCGAGCGAGAAAGTATGATCGTTCTCCAGCAAAACATGATAGTTGGAGGGTGCCAGGTATACATGCCCGGGCAGCAGTTTTTCTTTTTCTTCTACTTCCACCGCCTTCAAAGCGATTCTTTTTTCATACACCTCCTGCAGGCTGCCTTCAAAGTTGCGCAGCCGGTGCAGTACCAGTACAATGGGAATGCTATAGTTAGCCGGCAGTTTCCGCAACACTGCAAGCGAAGCCTGTATTCCTCCCCAGGAGCCCCCTATCACGATCACCTTGGATGATACTGCCATCAGTTAGATTTCCGGTAGATGCGGTTGTTCTTATCTACAAAGTTATAGTTGCTGCTGATCTGCGACATGGCCAGGGTTTCTTTTTTGCCTAACCCCAGGTAACCCAGGCTCACCATACTTTCATCAAACAACTTAAAAACACGTTCCTGCAATTCCCGGTTGAAGTATATCAGCACGTTGCGGCACAGGATCAGGTGAAATTCATTGAAAGAAGAATCGGTCGCCAGGTTGTGCGGATATACCACCACATTCTTTACCAGCGACGAGTCGAACTTTACGCTGCCGTAGTTGCTGCTATAGTAGCTCGAAAATTCCTGTTTGCCTCCCGCAGCGTAGTAGCCCGACGTATAAGCAGGCATGTTAGAAGCAGAAAAGATACCTTCCTTCGCCTGCTTCAACACTTTCTGGTTGATGTCAGTGGCATAGATCTTTGTTCTGTCCAGCAGACCCTCTTCCTTTAAAAGTATGGCCAGCGAGAAAAGCTCCTCGCCGGTAGAGCAGCCCGCATCCCATACTTTGATGAAGGGGTAGGTGCTAAGTATAGGCAGCACGTTCTGGCGCAGCGACAGAAAAAAAGAAGGATCACGGAACATCTCCGTTACGTTCACGGTGATCTCCTGCAGGAAATTCTCAAAGAAAAAGCTATCTGCAAAAATTGCCTCCCGCAGTTGCTCTACAGAACGCAGGTGCTTGTGGCTTAAAAACCGTTTGACCCTTCTGTACACCGATGCCCGTGCATACCCCCTGAAATCATACCCATAGTGCGTATGAATTTCGTTGATGAGCGCCTCAACCTCCTGCTCAAAAAGGGCTTCGTTAGCGAGCTTCATACAACCACACCCGCATCAGGGTCAGTAATTTGTCGGTGTCAACTGGTTTTGGTATGTAGTCTGAAGCGCCGGCTTCCAGGCATTTTTCTTTGTCTTCTTTCATGGCTTTCGCTGTGAGGGCAATAATAGGGAGTTGCTTAAAACGAGAAATCTCCCGGATTCGTTTTGTTGCCTCAATGCCGTCCATTTCGGGCATCATCACGTCCATCAGCACCATGTCAACGCCTTTTTCGGTCTCCAGCTTCTGCAGCGCCTCTTTGCCGTCGTAGGCTACTACCACTTCCATGCCGTGCAGCTCCAGCAGGCTGCTCAGCGAGTAAATGTTGCGTACGTCGTCGTCTGCCACCAGCACTTTTTTACCGCGCAGCACTTCTTCCGGCACGTGCAGTTTCATCTTGAACTTGTTGTTGCCTGCAGGAAGCTTCTGGTTTACCTTGTGCAGAAATAACTGCACCTCGTCGAGCAGGCGCAGGTACGAGTACTCGTTTTTGATGATGATGGTGTTGGCAAATTCTTTCAGGGCTGCTTCCTCTTCCTCGTTCAGGTCTTTACCGGAGTAAATGATGATCGGAATATCGGCAAGACCGGTCTGCGATTTGATTTTTTTCATCCAGTCATACCCCTTCATGCCCGGCAGGTTCAGGTCGAGAATGATGCAGTCTACTTTCTGCTTGGCCAGTACCTGTTCGGCTTCTTCGGCAGAGTAAGCCGACGTAGATTTCAGACCGTGCGCCAGCAGCAGTTCCGCCACCGCCTTGTTCTCGATCTCGTTGTCTTCCACGATCAGGATGTTCTCGATCGAAGCGTCTGATATGCCGGAGATGGTAGTAAACGCCTTGTTGAGCATTTCGAGCGTGACTGGTTTGGGCAGGTACTCTTCGTTATCTGCGTGCTCGCCGATCACTTCCTTGTCGTAAGCCGACATTACGTGTACGTTTGTGTGGCGCAGCTCTTTATCTTCCCGGATCTGGCGGAGGACATCCCAGCCGGTTGTATCCGGCAGGTGAATGTCGAGCAGCATGGCGTCCGGCTTTTCTGCACGCGCCATGCGCAGGCCTTCTTTGCCGGTGTAAGCCTGGTGCACTTTAAAGTTTTTGGCCGTGGCAAAATCAGCCAGTATGTCGCTGAAGCCTTTGTCATCTTCCACGATAAGCACCGAGATGTCTTTCTTGTCGTTTTTCTCGATCTTATCAAAAACATGATTCACCGTTTCTGACCTGCTGTGCGCAGATGTGGTTGCTGTTGCCTTTGATGCCTGTGCTTTTTTAGGTTCGGTTACCGGTGCTTTGGGCAGGTACAGCGTAAACGTGCTGCCTTTGCCCGGCTCGCTTTCCAGCAGGATCTCGCCTCCGAGCAGCGCCGCCAGTTCCTTGCTGATGGTAAGCCCCAGGCCGGTGCCGCCATACTTGCGTGTGGTGGAAGTATCGGCCTGCTGAAACGCCTCAAATACCACATCCTGCTTTTCCTGCGGAATCCCGATGCCGGTATCGCGAACGGCGAAGGCCACAATATCTGCCTGTTCCCGGAGCTGTTCCGATCTGAAGTTAGGTCTTTTTTCAACCGGATGAATGGAAAGCTCTACTTCGCCTCCTTCGTTTGTGAATTTGATGGCATTACCGATAAAGTTCTTCAGGATCTGCTCCAGTCGGAAGCGGTCTGTTGTGATGGTATCGAAGCTGCCGGGAGTATGGCGTTCGCTGAAGCGGATCTTCTTTTTGGAAGCCATTTCCCTGAACATCGGCTCCAGTGAGATGTCCTGCAGCTTTATTTCGTTCGTCTCCAGCTTGATCATACCCGACTCGATCTTCGAGAGGTCCAGGATCTCGTTGATCAGTTTCAGCAGGTCGTTGCCAGACTTGTGGATGATCTGGGCATGATCCACCTGCTTGGTAGACAATGTGTTTTCCACGTTATCGGCAAGTAGCCTGGAAAGTATAAGTATACTGTTGAGCGGTGTGCGCAACTCGTGGCTCATGTTCGCCAGGAAGTCGCTCTTATACTTGCTTACGGTTTCTACCTGCTGTATTTTCAGCTCGATGGCTTCGCGGGCATCTTCAAGGGCTTTGTTTTTGGAGCTGAGGGATTCGTACTGTTCCTCCAGCAGCTGCGCTTTCTCTTCCAGTTCTGCATTCTTCTCCTGAAGCTCTTCCTGGTTTACGCGCAGCTCTTCTTCCGATGCTTTCAGCTCTGCATTCAGCTGTCGCAGCTCTTCCTGCTGTGTTTCCAGTTCTTCGGCCTGGTTCTGTGTTTCGAACAGCAGTTCCTGTGTTTGCAGGTGGGCTTTCAAAGTATAAATAAGTACGGAGATGCGTTCGGCAGCAGCATTGAGCAGACGGCGTTTGAGCTCGGTGTAAGGCTGCCGCGAGGCAAGCTCCAGGGCTCCTACAACGGTGTTGCCGAAGTATAGCGGGAGAATCATGACCGTGGCAGGTTCAATATCAGACAAGCCGGTTCTGATGCGTAAATACTCATTCGGTACCTGGTCGAGTACTTTTACCTTCCGATCACGCACAGCCTGTCCTACTTTCCCGGTGCCGATTTCGAAAACAGGCAGTTGCTCCAGGTTATGCTGTACGCCATAGTTGGCAGCCGGCTCCAGTTTGCCATTGTCGTTGTGCAGGTATAGTACGCCAGCCTCCGAATCGGTGTAGTTGCAGAGGTAGGAGAGGGCCAAAGCGGATAGTTTTTCCAATGAGCTCTCGCCACCGGTCAGGTTATTGAGTTCCGCCACACCCGAAAGTACCCAGTTGCGGTTAGCGTTCTCTGTCGTAAAGGCCTGCAGGTTGTCTTTCATGTCCCTGATGGCATAGCTCAATACGTCTTCCTTGCTCTGCACGGCTACCTCCACATCATACCTTCCCTGGCCAATGGCCTGGGCTACCTGCGAGAGCGAAACGGTCTTATCCAGCACTCCTCTGAAAGATGCTGCCACGCTGCCGATCTCGTCTTTGCTGTCGATGTCGATCATCACATCGGTAGCACCCAGCCGGATGCGGTCGGCAGCAGTTTTCAGGGTAGAAAGCGACGAAGAGATCAGGTTGACGATGTAAAACGAAAGCACCATCGTGAGGGCAAGTATAAGTATGAAAATCACGATCAGTACCACCATGTACTGTTCGCGCTGCATACTTTCTTCTTTTACCTGATCCTGGATACGGGCTATCAGCAGGCTTTCGGCCTTTCTGTAGTCTTCTATGCTTTGGGTAAATAAATTGAACGTAGCAGTGGTGTTGAAAGAAGACATGTCCAGCTCAGGATTTCGCTCGATACGCTGTAAGATGCCTGCTACCTGCTTGTAGTTTTCAGAGGAAATTATTTTCTGAACGTCCTGTACGGACGTTGCATCCGAAAACCTTGTGAAATTATTCAGCGACCTGTTGTAAGAATCGATCTGTGTGTTGATCTGTGCATAGTTCTGGTACGAAAAAGATCCGTCCTTAATTACCATCATCAGCAGGCTTCTGATCCTGCCTAACTGTATTTTAGCCTCTGCAAGGTTTCTGAAGCTTATCAGTTGCTTTTGGATCTCAGCATTGCCAATACCGGTTGCATTGGCATCCATTCTGTCCAGGAAAGTATAAATCAGGCTTGTTGAATAACGCCTGAACTCCTGCACATCCAGCTTGTTCTGATCAAGATCGTTCCGGTAGCTTTTAAGTTCGTTTAGTAAGGCCAGATCGGGAAATGGTCTGCCGGAACTGGTTATAAAATTTCTAACATCCTGCTGTGCCGCATCGGTTATACTTCGGAGTGTTTTTGCTTCTATCAGGAAAGCTGTTTCTCCTCCGGCAGCTGCCAGTATGCGCGCCCGCTCTTTCTGAAAGGCATGTAGAAGAGCCGATATCTTTTCAGATTCTGCTAATTGAATTGATTCCTGCTTTAGTTTGTCGTTCTCATCTATCTCCAGCCTGATGGTTGAAACAACAAAGTAAACCAGCGGAAATAGCAGCAAAGAGAGCAGGATCAATAATTTGTCTCTGATCTTTAAATTCTTAATGATGTTCATCTGTTGAGCTTCAGTTCTACCTGGGAAAGTAATAGAAGTGCAAATTATAAAATTGCACCCGAAAAGTATGCTTTATTAAGATATAAACCCTTAAAAGGTAAGGTATAATGATTTAAGAAGCCTGCCTGAAAGGTTATCGGTGGTAAGTTTTGTTATAACTTCTAAAGCTTACCTGAAAGGTATAGTATTTTTTTTCCGGGAAGTGCCTGCAAAAACCAGCCGGTGCTCTCCGTTCAGGCAAAAGTTAAGAAGCTTATAACTGTGTAAGCTTTAGCATAAGTTGTTGCTCACCTTTAATGGTTTTTTCCGGATTAGAATAAGGTCAGAATGATAAAACAAGAAAAAACCTATTCTTCCATACTCCCCCTGATTTTTAGCGCTCTTACCTAGTTGGAATATACTTGTGCTAAATTCTATTATTATAGTGCAATTATATAATAGCTTAGCACAGAACCAGCCGTACTTTATGTATAGGTGCATTCCAAATTGTCCCTTCAGTAGCACCCTCATCTATCAAAGATGCCCGACTTGCCTGCCACACCTGCAGGAGCAACACGTTTGATCTCGGCACTATACAATTACACAAACACAGTTAACAGCTATGAATAAAAAACTACCTTCTTGGCTCGGGCTTATGCTTTGTTTCATTAGCCTTACAGCCCCGGCACAATTAGTAACCGAAGAATGGGCCAGGCGGTATGACAGCAAAGGGGCGACTGGTGAATCCACTGAAAAAGATATGATTGCGGTAGATGCTGCGGGTAACAGTTATGTAACTGGGAGTATTAATAACTACAGTACAGGTAGTAGCAGCATCATAACTATTAAGTATTCACCTACAGGTGATAAGCTTTGGGCAAAAGTGTACGACGAAGCCCTTTTTAATTCTCCTTCTGGTATTGCAGTTGATAGCCAAGGGGGCGTCTATGTCACAGGCGGTAGCGTAGTCATCCGATACGATGCTAACACAGGTATGCAGAATTGGGATATCTCTGATAGTATCAATACCACGGCCATTGCAGTTGACAACAAAGGTGGGGTATACATAACTGGCGAAATCTTAAGCAACAAAACTAACTGGGATTATGTCTCTATCCGCTACGATGCTGCCACCGGAAATAAGATTTGGAAAAGCTTCTACAACGGAGGAGGCAATTCCAATGATTTTGCTACAGCCATTGCTGTAGACAATACAGGAGGGGTTTATGTTACTGGGTCAAATGATCAGGAATTTACAGGCTCCGACTACGTTACCGTCTGCTACGATGCTGCCACTGGAAACAAGATTTGGGACAGTCACTACAGCAAAGGAGGTTATTTTGGAGAGGCGTTCATTGCAGTGAACAACCAAGGCGGAGTCTTCATAACCGGCACTACCTATAGTAATGAAACAGGATACGATATTACCACCATCCGCTACGATGCGGCCACAGGCGAGCAGAAATGGGTTAAGACCTACAACGGGGGAAGCAACTACCCCGATTGGGCAAGAGACATTGCCGTCGACCATATGGGCAGTGTATACGTCACAGGATTAAGCAGCGACACTTACATAGATTCTAAGTACATAACTATTCGCTACGATGCGGCCACAGGCGACCAAAAATGGACAAATTTTTACAATGGGGAAGGCAACAATCCGGATGAGGCAAATGCCATCGCTGTCGATAACGTGGGCGGTGTCTATGTGACTGGTACCAGCCAAACCGGGAATAACT
Organism: Pontibacter ruber; assembly: GCF_023630205.1. GTDB lineage: Bacteria > Bacteroidota > Bacteroidia > Cytophagales > Hymenobacteraceae > Pontibacter > Pontibacter ruber. Next base: position 58,305 of record NZ_JALPRR010000003.1, read on the forward strand.
CTTACTTATTTATAACAATTTACTATGAAGGAGCCACAGGTATTCAAAAGTGGATCACCTCTTATAGTGGAAAGGACAGCGGCTTAGATGAAGCAGGAGGCATTGTCACAGACAATCAAGGCAGTGTTATAATTACTGGACGCGACTACACTAAAAACACAGGACCTGATATCGTCATTGTCAGTTATAATGCCACTACCGGCGGCAAAGAGTGGGAGCAGCGCTTTAACAGCTTTGGTAGTCAAAGTGATACTGGCATAGCTGTGACAATTGATGCTGCAGGCAACAGTTACGTCACAGGTACCAGTTACAACGATAATTCATACAAAGCCAATATAGTAACCATCAAATATTCCCCTACAGGTGAAGAACTTTGGATAAAAGTATACGAGAAAAACCGAGATAATCATGTTTCTGGTATCGCAGTTGATAACCAAGGTGGAGTCTACGTCACTGGACGCAGCGAAACCGACTATATTACCATACGTTATGACGCCTACACCGGAAAGCAGAGTTGGAGTAGACGTTACAACGGGCAAAGCAATGGCTGGGACCAGGCTGTAGACATTGCTGTCGACAGTGCAGGAGGTATCTATGTGACCGGTTCCAGCCAAACGGGGGATAACACATCAGATTACGTGACTATTCGCTACGATGCAACTACAGGGAAGCAGATATGGGCTACTCCTTACAAAGGGAAGAGCATCAGCAATAATGGAGCAACGGCCATTGCAGTTGATAATCAGGGTGGCGTATATGTTACCGGACAAAGTGATGGGGACTACGCCACTGTCCGTTACGAAGCTACTACCGGCAAAATGAATTGGGAAAGACGCTACAACGGAGAGGCCAATGGTTATGACGAGGCTATAGATATTATCCTAGATAATCTTGGTAGTGTTTATGTTACTGGCAACAGCAGTGGCATCGGGACCTTTTCTGATTACGTCACTATCCGCTACATGGCAACCACAGGAGAGCAGAAATGGGACAGCCGTTTTGATGCTGGAAGGAATGGTTATGACTATGTAGCAGCCATTGCTGTTGATAGTACAGATGGTGTCTATGTGACAGGTCGCAGCCAGAGTATAGGTGGTGAGGATGTGGAGTATGCGTATGACTACGCAACTGTAGGCTACAAAGCGTCTACCGGAGATGAGATGTGGCGTAATCGCTATGATAATAATGGCAGCAATGATTTTTCCACATCTGTAGTTGTTGATAACCAAGACGGCGTGTATGTCACCGGGCATAGTGAGCATAGTGAGGAAGGATCTGGAGGAGGGGTATTTAAAACAATCAAATATAACAGCATAAATGGAGCTCAGATATGGGACATACAGACAGCAAGAGGTGTACTCTATGACACAGGAAGGGATATAGCTCTTGATTCTGAAGGAAGTGTAATTGTAACTGGTTACAGCTTTAGTCTCGGTACGGGCAACGACTTTCTCACTGTCAAGTACAGGCAGAACCAATGCCCAGCTTTAGCAGACGCAGCCATTCAGGGCAACTCTACAGCTGCCATCAAGACCAATAGCTCTATATACTCCCTTTCAGATTCCAGTGCCACTTCCTTTACCTGGCGTATTACCAATGGCAGCGGGGCAGATTACACCAGCTTCAGCGGCCAGGGCACTAACACGATCAAAGTCAACTGGCCTTCAGAGCCTGACATGTATAAAATGCATGTGACCTATGGCGGCGAGGCTGGCTGTCCTACCCGGGACACCACGCTGTACGTGCACGTGTTTGACCCTCAAGCAGGTTTTGTGACCGGCGGGGGCTGGATCACTTCTCCGGTGAACAGTGCATACGAGTTCATGCAAAAAGGCACCAAGGCCTACTTCGGGCTGATGGCCAAGTACAAGAAAGGCGCGGAAAACCGGCTGCAGGGCGAAACGCAGCTGCTGCTCGAAAACGGCTCGTTCTACTTCAGGAGCATTTCCCAACTCTCCCGCACCTTGGTTATCTCCGGCAACCAGGCCTTCTACCGTGGCAGAGGCAAGGTATCCTACAGAGACGACCAGGGCAAGCTGGTGACGGATCCGCGCAAGTTCATGTTCCTGATTTCAGCCACAGACGGGCAGCTCAATAAAGCCAAAGAAGCAGACAAGCTGCGCATACTGGTGTGGGAAATACAGCAGGACGGCACCCGCGGGGCTGTGGTGTATGACAACCAGATCGGCTGCTCCACGAACCTGGGCGAGAACGCAGAGGCTTGCCAGACCATCGGCGGGGGCAACATCGTCATCCACCGCAACGGCGTCAAGAGCGTGAGCAGCCAGTCGGCTCTGGCAGCAGCTGAGCCGGAGAGGGGAGGACTGCAGGCGTATCCGACTGCCTTCTCTAAGCGTACCACCCTCTCCTTTACCAGCGGAGAAGACGCCGAGTATACACTGGAATTGTATGATCTGAAAGGCGCGCTCATCAAGCGCATTGCTGCCGGGTCAATTCAAAGCGGCCAGCGCTATGAGCATGAGCTGCAGGCAGACGGCTTGGACAAAGGTATGTACCTGGTGCGCCTTACCAGTGGCAGCACCGCGCAGACGGTCAAACTGGTCGTGCAGCAGTAAAGTAATCCATAGTAGAACTTAAACTAACCCGCCGTTTTATTTTGGGGAGGCGGCGGGTTATTTAATTCCCTGTCTTTTACAATTTTTAACCTGATCTACACAGTCGGTTACTTATTTTATACTATACCTAATCATATTCATTGTTAACTAAATACAAATACAACGTATTATCAAATAAGTACTTCCCTCACCATATCCTGTTTCCTGCTTTGCGACCTTCCTTTGCCTGCTTGACCAGTAGGAGTAAGTTTTACTGAGCATCTACTCATCATCTATTAGTCAAATATTATGAATACAAAATTACTTTACAGCCTGGGGCTTTTGCTCTGTTTCTTCAGCATAACAGCACCGGCACAACAGCCAACAGAAGAGTGGGTCAGACGGTATGATAGCAAGGGCAGCCAAAACGAATCCTTTGTTGATATTGCCGTGGATGAAGCTGGAAACAGCTACATCACCGGTACTAGTAATCGCACAGAAAGTGGATTAGCATCTACAGGTAGTATTGTGACAGTTAAGTACTCTCCTTCAGGAGAAGAGCTGTGGGCAAAGGTGTTTAGGCAGGATCAATCTACCGGAGCTACAGCTATAGCCGTGGATAACACTGGGGGCGTCTACGTTACGGGGCGTAGTGGTTATTATGGTAATGAATACGATTATATCACTATCCGATACGAGGCGGCTACTGGAGAAGAGAGTTGGGTAAAATATTATAACGGGACTCCCAATGGTTATGATATGGTCAGCGATATTGTGGTTGATAATAACGGGGGAGTCTATGTAACAGGCGCAAGTTCCAATTACTCTTTCGGTATCATCATAACGGACTACGCTACCATCCGCTATGATGCAGCTACCGGCAAAGAGAGCTGGGTGCAACGCTACAATGGGCCCGATAGTGGCAGTGATTATCCTGCTGCCATTGCTGTAGACAGCACTGGTGGCCTATACGTCACTGGGTTTAGCGGCAAGAAAGACGGTAACGGATTAGATTATGCAACAATATCTTATGATGCCTACACCGGTTCCCAAAGATGGGTTACGCATTACGACAGCGGAAGCAATATTTACGATGAGGCAAGGGCCATTGCTGTCGACAACCAAGGTGGCGTTTACGTTACTGGATACAGCTTTGGCAGCAACAATACCAGTAATTTTGCAACAATTCGTTATGATTCCGAAACTGGTGAGCAGACTTGGCTTGTACTCTATACAGGGGAAGAGAACAGTAATAATATCGCCGAGGCCATCTCTGTTGACAATGAAGGTGGTGTTTACGTTGCCGGCACATCTTCCAGAGCAGGGAATAGTTTTGTCTCAGACTTCGCTACTATACGCTATGATGCAGCCACCGGCAAACTGAGTTGGGAGCAGCGTTACAATGGAGAAGGCAGCGGTACTTACATAGCCCGAGCTATTGCCGTAGACAACAAAGGGGGTGTTTTTGTTACTGGCAGCAGCGGCTACTATGGCAGCGACAGCGACTATGTTACCATCCGTTATAATACACCTGATGGCAACGAAAGCTGGGTGCAGCGCTACAACGGACCAGCCAACGGTTTGGACCAGGTCAGGGCCGTTGCTGTCGGCAACACAGGAAGAGTTGTTGTAACAGGCTACAGTGAAGGAAGCGGCACCGGACCTGACTTTGCCACAATCAGCTACGACGCAAAAACCGGTACCCAAAGCTGGGCCAGTCGGTACGATGTTATTGGGGATCTAGCGGATTATACTATAGCCGTGGTTGCGGATGCAGAAGGCAACAGCTACGTCACTGGTACCAGCAGCTATGAATTTGACATGATACAGAATAGGTCTAGTATTGTTACAATCAAATATTCACCATCTGGTGATACGCTTTGGGTGCAGGAGTACAAAGGGGAACAGAGTAACCGAGCTACTGCTATCGCTATTGACAATCAGGGAGGGCTGTACGTAACAGGCTACAGTGACAGAGGTCAGATGCAATATGACTATGTCACCATCCGCTATGATGCAGTTTCGGGCCAGGAAAGCTGGGTACAAAGTTATAATGGCAAGGGTAATGGCAGAGACATTTCCAGGGATATTACTGTAGATGATCAAGGAGGAGTTTATGTTACCGGCTACAGTTATAGCTATACCAACAGCAATGAAACTGAGTTTGGTGATTATGCCACCATCCGTTACGAGGCCTCTACAGGAGAGCAAACCTGGGTAAGCCGCTACGAAGAAGGATCTGCCACTGCAATTGCCATAGATGATAAAGGAGGAGTTTATGTCACTGGTTCCTCTGCCACTATCCGATACGAAGCAGCCACTGGTCAGGAAACCTGGGTGCAACCAAACAATACAGGGGAAAACAAGAGGAGCTTCTTCCAAGATATCTCTGTAGATAAGTCGGGGGGCGTCTACACTACGGGTTCCTTCAGTGACTGGACAGCAAACATTGATAACTATTTGACAGTTCGCTACGACGCAGCCACTGGCAAAGTGGTTTGGTCTCAGCAATATGCCGGCCCTGTAGGAGGTAATGAAGGTGCTTCCGCCATTACTGTAGACAACAAAGGTGGCGTCTTCGTTACGGGTAGTAGCGCAGGCGACAACTTTGCTACAGATTACACTACCATCCGATACGAGGCTTTCACTGGTCAGGAAAGCTGGGTGCAACGGTATAGCAGAGTAGGAAAAGGTGTAAGTTATGACAGAGCTAGTGCAATTGCTGTGGATAGCCTGGATGGTGTTTATGTAACTGGTACGAGTTGGCTTGTAAATAACGATAATGGATTAAGCACGTCCGACAGAGTCTTTAGCACGATAAAGTATAATGCTGCTACTGGTACCCAACTCTGGGATATACAAACTGCCGGACCTAATGAGAGTGCTGTAGATATGGCATTGGACAGGGCAGGCAATATCATCGTCACCGGCTATAGTTTAAATGACATTACAGACTACGACTTCCTGACCGTCAAGTACAGCCAGAAGCAGTGCCCTGCTTTAGCTGACGCAGCCATACAAGGCAAAGCTACCGCTTTAGTCAATATCAAAGGCTCCACCTACACCCTTGCTGACTCTGGTGCCACCACTTTTACCTGGCGCATTACCGACGGCAGCGGCTCTGATTACACCAGCTTCAGCGGTCAGGGCAGCAACACCATCAAGGTCAACTGGCCTTCCACACCTGATGTGTACAAGCTGAGCCTGACGTATGGCGGTGAGGCTGGCTGTCCAGTAAAAGACACCACGCTCTACGTGCACGTCTTTGATCCTCAAGCAGGCTTTGTTACGGGCGGGGGCTGGATCACTTCTCCGGTGAACAGTGCCTACGAGTTCATGAAGACCAATGGCAAGGCTTACTTCGGGCTGATGGCCAGGTACAAGAAAGGCGAGGAAAACCGGCTGCAGGGCGAAACGCAGCTGTTGCTCGAAAGCGGCTCGTTCTACTTCAGGAGTATTTCCCAACTCTCCCGCACCTTGGTCATCTCCGGCAACCAGGCCTTCTACCGCGGCAGAGGCAAGGTATCCTACAGAGACGACAAGGGCAAGCTGGTGACAGATCCGCGCAAGTTCATGTTCCTGATTTCAGCCACCGACGGGCAGCTCGACAAAGCCAAAGAAGCTGACAAGCTGCGCCTACTGGTCTGGGAAATACAGCAGGACGGCACCCGCGGAGCTGTGGTGTACGATAACCAGATCGGCTGCTCCACCAACCTGGATGAAAATGCAGAGGCTTGCCAGACCATCGGCGGAGGCAACATCGTCATCCACCAGAGCGGTGTAAAGCGCGTGAGCTCTCAGTCAACTCTTGTGGCTGAAACAACTCCGGATCAGACAGGACTTGTGGCCTATCCGACTGCCTTCAGTGACCGCACTATACTTTCCTTTGCCAGTGAAGAAGACGCTGAGTATACACTCGAGCTCTACGATCTGAAAGGAGCACTAGTCAAGCGCATTGCTGCCGGATCAGCTCAAAGCGGGCAGCGCTACGAACACGAGCTCAAGGCAGAGGGTCTGGGCAAAGGCATGTACCTGGTGCGCCTGACCAGTGGCAGCACTCTGCAAACGGTCAAACTGGTCGTGCAGAAATAGGTTTGCAACTAAAAAGCAGAGGCCGCTATTCAGAAAATAGCGGCCTCTGCTTTTTAGTTAAGTATAACAAGTATAGCCTAGCGACCAAAATCGTCCTGTACTCTTACGATATCTTCTTCGTCTGATGGCTTTCCTGCATCGGTGTGTTGCCATATTTCAGCCAGCACGCCCCAGTCATCGAGCCCTACCAGGCGGTGGCGCTCGCCCTGTTGTAGTTTTATTTTATCGCCGGGACCCAACGTTTTCCGCTCACCTTCTTCATCGGTATCGCTGGTGACCACGCCTACGGTACCTTTTATTACCTGCCAAATCTCAGCTCTGCGGTGATGATACTGCCATGATAGTCTTTTTTCCGGGGCCACCACTAAGATCTTTGGGCTAAGCTTTCCGGAAATCTTTAAATCATCAACAGAGATACCATCAAAATAAGTATCTGCAAAGCGCTGGGCCTGCTCCTCATCTATCACAAAAAAGCCACCCCATGGCCGGGTGCGATCCTGTTTTTCTACTGTAAAGCCTTTTGTTTCAAGCTCATGCTTCAGCTCTTCAAAAAGTCTTGTTTTGTTTTCTTCTTCCGATACCATGTTTGTATTGTAATCGTCCTCTTCGGGGTTCATCTGTTTAAGCTGGAAATATAATAATACTTATTAAACCAAAGAAATTTTGTTGTAGTCAGTCTGTTCAACAATAGTAGTTTACTGCTTAAGAAAGTGTTTACTTACTTTGTGCAAGTATAGTTAAACGGTAATGTGAAAAGTGGAGAAATAACTAAGCTGTACCTTCTAGAAGTCAAGCATCTCCAGCAGGTTGATCTGGTTGAGATAAGGCTCGAGGGCTTTCTTGCTACTAAAACCTCTTACCAGGCTAATGTGCTCACTTTCGGGGTTGTACCAAATTTCAGCAAAGAAGTTGCCAAGATCATACAAGGCAATACGATAACCTCTTCTGGCACGATACGCCAAAAAAGTACCATGTGCCCAGATTATTTCTAATCTACCTGCAAGGGTGTGGGTGTTGAATAAAGTGAGGTTCATGCACTAGTATACGATGGCAATCAGAAAAGGAAGCAGCCTGTACAGGCTTTGTTACACTATAGTCAGGATGCAGCCCTGGAATGCTGGTCATACTCTTCTTCACTCTCAAAATCCCAGTATACTTCCAGTGTTGTTGGTCCGTCGAGATAAGCCGGAATAGGGGTGTAAATAACCAACCCCGCTTTAAATATCCGCTTTCCGGATCTGGCTAACCGCACAGCTTGCCACATAAGCCTGCTATATATCTCTGAACCAACAGGTCGCCTGCTGTTAACATAAGGGCTCCCTTCTTCGAACTTAAACACAGTTGTATACATGATTCCATTATTCAGGAGGTGCAAAATCTTCTGTATAATATTCTACGTATGTTTTTGTTCATAGATATACAACAAAGCTGAAAACATCTTGTTAAAGTATAGCTTATAACCTGAACAGCCTCTTCAGATCAATCTGTGCCATAAAATTTGTGATAGGATAAGTAGGGAGGAGCTTATAAGCAGCAGGGAGAAAAATGGAGGGCTGACAACAGAGAATCAATTTAGATGTACTCTCTATTGTCAGCTCTTCAGAAGCTCATCAAAACTACTTTTCAGTAACAAAGCTTATTTTAACCAGGATCGGGAAATGATCTGAGGGAAATTTTCCGTTATACGTATCGGTCAGCATTCCCCATTTAGATACATTAAAGTCTTTCGTCACAAAAATATGGTCGATGACTTCGTTGCCTTCATTCTGTTTACCAAAGGCATTGAAGGAGGAGCTGAGCGCATACGGCTGTTTTACTTCTTTGAATGTATCTTTCAGAATATCTGAATTCGCTAGTGCCTGATACCATTCACTGCTGTGATTGCCGTTAAAATCGCCGGTTAAGATGACTGGTTCTTTGCCCGCAATCTCACGGATCTTGCGCAACATGAGTTTGCTGCTTTCGCGGCGGGCTTGTACCCCCTCGTGGTCAAAATGTACATTAAAGACGTAAAATTTCTTTTTTGTTTTGAGGTCCTGTAAATAAACCCAGGATGCAATCCGGTTGCAGCAGGTGGCATCCCAGCCAAGAGATGGTTTGTCCGGTGTTTCGGACAGCCAGAAATCTCCTTTGTTCAGCAGCTTGTACTTGTCCTTCCTGAAAAAAATGGCAGCGTGCTCTCCTTTTTCTTTTCCGTCGTCCCGGCCTACACCGTAACGGTCGTACTCGGTCAACGCTTTGCTTAGGTCATCCAGCTGATTTTTAAAGCCTTCCTGGGTACCCAAGATATCAAACTCATGAAAGCGGATCAACGCCGCTACGGCTGGTGCGCGGTCTTTCCAGAGATTGCCAATGTCGTTGGGGGTGTCTAACCGCACATTGTAGGAACCAACTGTTAATTGCTGTGCTCGGGTTAAAGCTGTAACATTTAGCAGGAGCAGAAGGGAAAGAAGCAATGCTTTTAAATACATAAAATCCATCATTACAAGTAAAATGCAGGCTTTTAACGTACAGCTTTGAAACTATACAGTTGAAGCTTGAACAGTTAAGTTATACTTAATTTTCAGTTTTTTCGAACAACATGAAATGCTGAATGGGAAGAAAGTCTTCCTGTTTATAGAGTCTGAAACCGTTAGCTTCTAATTCCTTTCTGATCTGTTCGGCGCTCATCTTGTGCAGTTCCCTTATGCGAACATCCGGATCCTCTGCCCGGTACTCAAGCAGTAGCAGTTTGCCTCCTGGCTTCAAAGCCTTGTGAATTGCCTGCAGCATTTCCTGCGGGTACTCCAGCTCATGGTACACGTCCACCATAAAAGCAAGATCGAGGGAGCTGTCAGGCAGGTTTATACTTTGGTTTCCTCCTTTTACTACTTCCACATTTGCCAGGCCTAGTTTCTGTTGCCGTTCTTTCAGGGAGGAGAGGAACCTGTCCTGTACCTCCACGGCGTACACCTTACCATCCAGCACTTTGGGTGCAATGCGGAAAGTATAAAACCCGGTGCCAGCCCCAATATCGGCTACCACGCTGTTGGGTTGCAGCGGCATATTTTCTATGGCTAACAGTGAGTTTTCTTCTTCCTGCCGTGAATCTCTGTCCAGCCAGCTTCCGCCTGTTGCCGTCATGATGGCGGCTATTTCACGGCCCATGTATACTTTGCCTGTGCCGCCGTTTTGGGGCTTTTTAGTAGTATAACCCCTGGTAGCAGTCTGCTCTTGCTGAGCCTGGCAGGAGTTGCAGGAACTCAGGGCCAGCACCAAAAGCATCACATACAGCCGGAGTGAAGCAGAGATACGCATTTGATTTATTCTAGGAGGCCAGATTTTCAAGTCGTTGTGTTATATCGTCAATCAGCTCTTCGCTCCACCTTTCAGCCAGTGTCTCGTACTCGGCTTTGTCCCAGCGTGAAAAGTATTCTTTCTCCGGCCAGCTATCACCTTTGCCAGGACCAACCGTGTAGCTGCTGCGGTCGAGTTTAAAGACCAGGTCCTTCGTTATATCGAATGTTTCTGCCCCGGCTTTCTGAAAACCTTCCAGTCGTATTCTCAGACCAAGTTGCTGCACATTGCCATTCTCTATACTTATCTCAACGGCAGAGTCGGCGGCGGGGTCTTTGGTCCAGGTGTCCACCATACGTTCCAGGTTAAAGTTGTCGAATAAGGGTATGACAGCCGCTAAGTTTTGGTGCACATGCTGCGCCAGCGCAGGAAGGATGGCATTGTAAAGCTGCTGTATGGATTGTTTATCGCGTATCGGTTGGTCTTGCATGGGTTCTGTTTAGGACTAAATAGTTATATACGTGGCCTGTTCAAAAGCAGGTTTGTACCATGGATGTATGGTCGAAATTGTGAATTTCCTTTAAGAAATAATATAGAAGAATATTTATAGTTAAAGATAATGATATGCGTTCTTTATATATAACAATTAAAAGTGCAGGTCGTACTATAGTATTATTTTCTCCCCTCCTGTGTGAGCTGTGTATGATCGGAAAATTTATACTTAGATATACTATACTTTTTGCATGCGCAATATTAAGTTCGTTCAATTCAGCGGCTCAATTTACCTCTATTACCAACCTTACGCCCGTGCCTGTTTCCACCGGTACGGGTGAGAAGCCCCAGTCGAAAGTATGGAAGCACGCTGGCCGGTACTGGTGCGTGCTGCCCAACTCGAGCGGCACGCACCTCTGGCGGCTGGAGGGCACAAGCTGGACGCCGGTTCTGAAGCTCTCGAGCAGGACTACAACCAAAGCCGACTGCAAGCTGGTGGGCAACCTGGCCCACATCCTGCTCTTCCAGGGGGCTTCCTCGCAGTTCGTGTCGGTGGAGTATCTTTCAACTTCGGCCACTTACCAGCTTTGGTCTAAACGCACCTCTACCGTGGGCCTGAACCTTGAGAAGGGCGTGGAAACGGCGACCATCGATATGGACGGCACCGGCCGCATGTGGCTGGCCTCGGACGGGAGCACCACCATCCAGGTGCGCTACAGCGATGTCCCGTACCACACCTGGAGCAGCCCCATCACCCTTGCCTCGGATGTGAGCACCGACGACATTGGAACCGTGATTGCCATGCCCGGCAAGATAGGCGTGCTCTGGTCCAACCAAACCACCCGCCGCTTTGGCTTCAGAACCCACCGGGATGGAGAAGATCCTGGTGAGTGGACTGAAGACGAGGTGCCTGCCTCGCAGTCGGCCCTCAATGTTGGAGCAGGCATGGCCGACGACCACCTCAACATGGCCGTAGCAGCAGATGGCACGCTCTACTGTGCCGTCAAGACCAGTTACGACAACAGCCGCTACCCTGAAATTGCCTTGCTTGTCAGGCAGCCCTCCGGCGAGTGGGACGATTTGTACGAGGTATCGAAAAAAGGCACCAGGCCAATTGTTGAGCTTGATGAAAAAAACGATAAAGTGATCGTAATATATACTGCAGGAGATACTGGAGGAGACATTCTTTACAGAGAGTCCATGCTTTCTTCTATAACCTTCAGTTCGCAAATGATATTGATGAGCGGAGGGGCTTATAACAACTCGACCAGCACAAAAGACAACTTCAGCGAGGACGTTGTCATTTTAGCATCGACTAGCAAAGAGGCGGTAGGAGTGCTGGCGAGCAATAAACTGGAGCCTCTGCCAGTAGAGTTGTTTAGCTTTGAAGCAAAACTGGTGAACGACGATGTGGTGCTCAAATGGATAACTGCCTCGGAAAAAAACAACGAGTATTTTAGTATAGAAGCAAGTACCGACGGGCACAATTTCATTTCGATCGGTACCGTGCCCGGTAACGGCACTACGCAGGTACAGAGCCGTTATACGTTTACAGACAAAGACATTTTCCACTATAACGCCGCTCAGGTATACTATCGGCTAAGGCAGGTGGATTACTCAGGTGAAGCAACGCTCAGCCCTGTACGGTTTGTGCAATCTCCTGCTCTGGCAAAGGGGCTTTCGCTTCAGGTCTTTCCTAACCCATTCAAGTATGATCTTCAGGTACAGATAGGCACGGATAAAGCGGAACCTGCCTCGCTGACGTTATACAATGCTCAGGGCAAGGTATTGCTTTCCCAGCAGCCGCTGCTCAAAGTCGGGCAAAACCACATCCTTCTAAACGAGCTTCCCCTCGCGCAAGGCATCTATTTTTTGTCAGTCAGAACAGCCAGCCAGCAGCGGGTTGTAAAGTTGGTTCGGGAGTAAAAGCATTTCTTTGTTGTTGTAACAAGTAAAACCCGTTAGGGTGTTTCGGTTTTTTCGTAACTTGTGATCTGTTACAACAACAGAGTTTTGACTCAAATCTTTTACACCCTTTAAACAACCTATGGGAAACCAATTTATTTCAGCTGGCAAGAAATCAGGTTTGATGGCTTTGCTGGCTTTGGCAAGCTGCACTACTGCACAAAAACAGGAGCAATCGCAGCAGGCACCTACTGCCATGGAACAAAAGCAAGTTGAAACCAACCCACTGTTGAAAGAGTGGACAGGGCCTTACGGTGGCGTTCCGGCCTTCGATAAAATGAACCTGGCCGACCTGAAACCGGCTATGGAAAAAGCAATGGCGCTGAATCTGAAAGAGATCGAAGCGATTGCCAACAACACACAGCCTGCCACTTTCGAGAACACCATCGAGGCCATGGAACGTGCAGGCGAAGAGCTGAACCGTGTATTTGTATACTATGGCATCTGGGGCAGCAACGTGTCTACTCCGGAGTTTAGAAAAGTACAGGCTGAACTGGCTCCACAAATTTCAGAATTCAACTCTAAGATATCGCAGAACGAAAAGCTTTTCCAGCGCATCAAAACGGTTTACGAAAACGCACAGAAGAACCCGCTTCCAGCCGATCAGCAGCGCGTGGTGCAGCTCGTGTACGAAAACTTTGCCCTGGAAGGTGCTGACCTGAGCCCGGAAGCAAAACAGCGCTACGCCGGGATCAATAAGGAGCTTTCGTCGCTATACACTGAGTTCTCCAACAACATTCTGGCAGACGAAGAGAAGTACGTGGTATACCTGACCAAAGACCAACTGGGTGGCCTGCCGGAGTCGTTTGTGAAAGCAGCGGCCAAAGCAGCAGCAGATCTGGGCCAGGAAGGCAAGTATGCCATCATCAATACCCGTTCATCCATGGACCAGTTCCTGACTTACTCTACAGAGCGTGCGCTGCGTGAGAAAGTATGGAAGAACTACTATTCGCGTGCCGATAACGGCGATGAGAACGACAACAATGCCAACATTGCCAAAATACTGAAGCTACGCAACGAACGCGTGAAGCTGATGGGCTTTAACAACTATGCTGAATGGCGCCTGCAGAACCGCATGGCCAAGAACCCCCAAGCTGCCATGGACCTGATGAACGCCGTTTGGCCGGCTGCTCTGGCCCGCGTGAAACAGGAAGTAGCCGACATGCAGCAGGTTGCGAACAAGACCAGCAAAACCAAGATCACCATCGAGCCCTGGGATTACCGCTACTATGCTGAGAAAGTACGCCAGCAGAAGTATGACCTGAACTCCGATGAGGTGAAGCAGTACCTGGAACTGGGCAACCTGACGCAGGCGATCTTCTTTACCGCCGGTGAGCTGTTCAACTTCAAGTTCACGCCGGTAGCGGAGGGTTCTGTACCAGTATTCCACGAGGACGTGAAAGTATGGGAAGTAACGGACAAAACGACTGGCGCGCACATTGGCCTGTGGTATCTTGATCCGTTTGCGCGCCAAGGCAAACGTTCCGGTGCCTGGGCAACTACGTACCGTGCCCACACTACTTTCGACGGCAAAGAAACCGTGCTGGCATCCAACAACTCTAACTTTGTGAAGCCTGCTCCGGGCGAGCCGGTGCTGGTGTCGTGGGACGATGCAGAAACGTTCTTCCACGAGTTTGGCCACGCGCTGCACTTCCTGGCGTCTAACGTGAAATACCCAACCCTGAACAGCGGCGTGCGCGACTATACCGAGTTCCAGTCGCAGTTGCTGGAGCGCTGGCTGTCTACCGACAAGGTGATCAACCAGTTCCTGAAGCACTACAAGACCGGACAGCCAATGCCGAAAGAGCTGGTGGCCAAGATCGAAAAAGCTGCTACTTTCAACCAGGGCTTTGCTACGACCGAGTTCCTGGCGTCTGCCCTGATGGACATGCACTTCCACCTGGCAGATCCGAATGGTTTGGACCCGGACAAGTTTGAGCGCGAAACACTGGCTAAGATGAAAATGCCGAAGGAGATCGTGATGCGTCACCGTTCGCCGCATTTTGGCCACGTGTTCTCCGGTGAAGGTTATGCTACCGGTTACTACGGTTACCTGTGGGCCGACGTGCTGACATCCGACGCTGCCGAAGCCTTTGCCGAAGCGCCAGGCGGATTCTACGACAAGGAAGTTGCCGACAAACTGGTGAAGTACCTGTTTGCGCCGCGCAACTCCATGGATCCGGCAGAGGCGTACCGCAAGTTCCGTGGCCGCGATGCCAAGATAGACGCGCTGATGCGTGACCGTGGTTTCCCGGTACCTGGACCTCAATCTAAAAAATAATACTTTCGTTGCTTAGGTAAAGAACGAAGTATAAAGTATAAAAGCCCTGCCGACTTAATGTTGGCAGGGCTTTTATACTTTCAGCTCCATGCAAACCCGGTGTTATTTGAGCATCTGAACTGAGTGTGTTACCAGCAAATTAGCGCGGTTATCATCCCGGTTACTATTGACTAGAAGAACCTGTTCACTTTGGTTAATTCCTGGCGGTACTGGGTCAGCAACCGGTTTTTGGAAATGAATCCTTTGAACTTGCCATTTCGCACCACCGGCAGCGACCATAGTTTATACTTGTCCAGTTTGTCCAGCACCTCCGTAGCAGGCTCATCCATCTCCACCACTGCCTCAGGCGCATGCATCAGGTCGCGGGCCAGAATGGTATCATAGTTGGACGTATCGCCCAGGCGCTGCCTTAAGTCATTCAGGGTAATAATGCCGACGAGCCTTCCCTGCTCATCCAATACCTGCTGCACATCTTTATCAGACTTCGTAATACTTTCAATCACATCCCGGAAAGTAGCCGTTTCTCTTACAGGTGTTCCATCCTCTTCTACAAGTTGCTTTATACTTAGTTGGTTGAGTAAAATGCGGTCTACGCGCAGGGCTTTGCTCTGGCCCATGGGTTGCACAACGCTACGGCGCAGGTTTTCAACGTAGTACTTCAGGAAATACGAAACTGCGCAAATCAACATCAATGGCACAAAAAGCTGGTAACTCTGCGTGATCTCAGCTACAAGGAATATAGCTGTTACCGGTGCATTCATGATGCAGGCAAAAACGCTGGCCATACCCAAGAATATGTAAGTAGCCTGGTTGATCTGGTAGAAAGGGAAAAATAACACCACCACCTTGTAAAACAGAAAGCCCAGGAGCCCGCCGGTAATAATAGAGGGTGCAAAATAACCGCCTTCGCCCCCGGAGTTAACGCAAATGCCGGTGCTTATGGGTTTTACCATTGTAATCAGGAAGAAGAAAAACAGGTTAGCCCATGCAGTGTTGGGCAGCACAGCCAGCGGCGAATTTACAAAAAGCGACCGCTCTTCGTTGTTGAGCAGCGCGTCTATACTTACATAGCCTTCGCCAAACAGGGGTGGCAACAAAAAGATAATGCTCCCGAGAGCAACACCTCCCACCAATGCCCGCAGGTAGGCATTCTTGATGCGCGAGAGGTACAAGGCACAATAACTATAGGTCCGGAGCAGGTAGTTCGACATCAGCATACCTAATACCCCTAGTATAATTACCAGCGGAATCTGCTCGTAGGCAAAATCTGTCAGCGGTACCTGGAAGCGGAGGTGCTCACCCATGATGAACTCGAATAAGATCTTACCCGCGGCAGCGGCTACCAGCAGCGGAATCAGCAGGGTTGGGGTAAACTCCGGAAGGATGGTTTCGAGGGCAAAAATAAAGCCTCCCATAGGAGCGTTGTAAACAGCCGAAATGCCAGCTGCCACGCCACACCCGATCAGCAGGGTACGCAGGCGGTAGCCCAATCCTAAAAAGCGGCCCACATTGGAGCCGACAGCCGCCCCACTCGAAATAATAGCTGCTTCTACACCGGAGCTTCCTCCAAAACCGATGGTAAGGCCTGTTGTAACGAACTTGGAATAAACGAGGCGAAGCCGGATGATGGACGAATGATTTTCAATGGCATCGATCACATGCCGGGCACCGCCAAAGTAGGCTGTTTTGCTGAAGATGTTGCGGTTAAGAAACGTAACCAGCAGGAAGCCCACCAAAGGCAGCAGAAAATAGAGTAGCTTGGGAGCAAAGTATACGGCATACTGCTCGATGTAGAAGATGATGGTCTTGATCAGGATTGCCGACAACCCCACAATGAGGCCAACGACCATGCTCAGCATAAAGGGCATGATACGGTTGTTGCTCTGCCGCCTGCGCCACTTTAAAAATGCCAGTTGGTATCGGTTTGGTCTGCTCATGTTGTGCTGATCGTATGCATGATATCGTTTCTCAGGAATACACTTATCTTATGAAAAGCCTTTATTAAAACGGTTCATTTACATGATTTTATTTTCCTGGATCAGGCTCACCTCCTGTTAAAGAAACCTGAAATTAATGGCTGCCCTTGTTATAGTTGCTAAGAGCCTATACGCTTCTTTCCCTGTTATGTCAAAAATGCCGGCCAGGCACAGTGCTCCCAATTGATACAAAGATAAACCGTGCCATCTTAATGGCGGGCGAGGTTTTAAAAATTGAAGTGAATTTTTCAGGTAAATGGTAAGAATGCGGGTGTGCCCCGGATGGAGGAACGGCAAGGGCAATATAACCTGAATGAAATGTTTGCCTTCAGCAATGAGTGAACTGTATAAAAACACAAAAGACTCCCGCCAAGGAGTCTTTCATGCATCGAAAATTTTATTTTTCAACTTTTAGCCATGCTTTTATACGTGGGTGTTAGGGTAGGAGGTTACATAATTTTGAAATTTTTTTAAACCTCCTGTAGTAAGTATAGCTGCTATAGTTCGATAGTTATTAAGAGAGTATCGGTTTGTTTCATCGGCAGAGAGGAGATGTTGCAGTTTTAGCGTTGTTCAGGACAGGGGCTGCAAAAGTATAAATGCCGGATGTGCTATGTGATGACTCATTGCTTTATAACATTGGATGTAGTGATACGTGTATGTACATTTTTTTTACACTTTTTGAAGGTCAGGAGATTAATCTGATTGCCATTCTTTGTACTTTCACGCATTCTCTTTTAGTTGTGCAGCGTCGCAATTGTATTGTTATTATATGCTTGAATTAAATTTGCCCTACCTGAACATTGCTGTTGAGGAATACGAAGGTATGATGTATTCGGAGTGGATACGGCAACCTACACACGAGGAACACCTGGAAGGGATATCAAAAATTGTAGAATTTCTGCAACGCTACGCCATTTCACATTGGATAAAGGATTCTACGCTCCTGACATGGCTTCCGCTGGAGAGCATGAAGCAGGAACTACGTCAGATCTTACCGGCCATTACAACTTCTTCGCTAAAGAAAATTGCCTGCCTTGTAACCCGGGATTTTGACTACATGGCTTTGTTTGTAACGATAATGAAGGAAGAGAACATTGTAGTAAACACCCCGATTGACGCGCGGCAGTTCCGCACCTACAAAGCCGCTGCCGATTGGATAGCAGACATACGAGCCTGAGAGAACAGCACGCAGAAATCGCTGTTGCATAAATGAGCATCAGGGGAAGTCTGTGAAGGTGTTGGCGTAAAGCACAGCCTTACATACAAAAGCTGGTTTAGAAGTATGCTACTGTGCTTGTTTTGCTCTTCTGAAACCGGTTTAACTTTCCTCCAACAGGCTGCTAAGTTGCTGCGATGAGAGCGGCTTGTTCAGAAATCCTTTGATTACGTATTCTTTGGCACGCTCTACATCTTTTGTGTTAAGCGAGGTGGAGAGCAGCACAATTTGTACGCCTTCTTTCCCCGGGCAACTCAGCTCCTCAAAAGCCTTCAGAAAGCCGAAGCCATCCAGCACCGGCATGTTTATATCGAGCAGTACCAGCTCCGGTAGTCCGGGGTTGCCCTGCTGTGCTTCGCAAAGTTGCCTGATAAGCGTGATGGCCTCCCTGCCGTTACGGGCAACGAGGATATTCTCAGCAATATCCAGCTTCTTAATGATCAGCTCGTTTAGGAAATTCGTCGCTTCATCGTCGTCAACAAGCAGAATCGTATTTAGTTTTTGCATTGAATGCTGGGTAAAATTAACATATTACGGTTTAGAGTAGCTTATACGTTAATGTTTGAAATTTATTTTAAAAGTAGTGCCTTCGCCGAGCTTACTTTCTACTTCTATACTTCCTCCGGCATTTTCCACGATCTTTTTTACAATGTACAGACCCACGCCTGATCCTTCTACGTGGTCGTGCAGGCGCTTGAACATGGAAAATATTTTATCCTTATCTGCCATGTCCATGCCCAGACCGTTGTCTGATACCGTAAGGATTGTGTACTCAGGCGTACGTTCAGTACGGAAGCGTATGTGTGGTGGCCGGTCCGGAGAGCTATACTTCAGGGCATTGCTCAGCAGGTTGTAAATAATACTTCGGATATTCTTTGCCGAAAAACGTATGATCCCGTCCGAAAAATCAGTTTCTATGCGGGCACCCATAGCTTCGATTATCGGCTCAAAATCAAGGCATACTTCGGCAACTACCTCCGGAAGGTCTACCACCGTGATGTCTTCTCCGGTATCGCGCTGCAGCTTTGCCACTTCAGTAAGATCGCTTACGGCACGTTTAAACCTGTCGATGGATGTTTTGATCATGCTGATGAGCCGCTGCACCATCTCAGAGCTGAGGGTTTCGGCTGGCAGGTACTCTTCCAGCGCTACCATAAGCCCCTCGATGTTGGAAATGGGCGCTTTCAGGTCGTGCGAGGCCGAGTATACAAAATTATCCAGGTCGGCATTGATGGTGAGCAGTTGCCTGTTGATGGTTTCAATCTCTCTGCGGGATTTTACCTGTTCGCTTATGTTTATGGCTACCGCAATCACGCCGCTAACAAATCCCTGTGAGTCGCGCATGGGATGGTAAAGAAAATCGAGGTAGGTCTGCTCCATCTCTCCGTTCCGCTCCAATACGACGGGCAACTCATTGGCAATAAAGGGCTGCCCTGTATTTACCACCTGGTCGAGCAGTGAAATAAAGCCCTGTTCACCGGCTTCAGGAATAGCTTCTATAACCGGTTTGCCTAAAACTTCTTCGGGTTTACGACCCCAGATCTCGCATACTTCAGGGTTAGCCAGGTCAATGATATACTGAGGGCCGCGCATGATGGTAATGCCCACAGGCGCCTGCTGAAAAACATCCTGAAGAAATTGCTGTTGGTGGATCAGTTCTTCCCGGGCCTGCAGGCTTGTGATAGAAGTTGCGATGTGCCCGATCAGCAGCCTGTGGAAGTTCTGGTAATCAGAATTATACTCCAGCCTTGGGCTTATGCCTGAAATAAAGAAACCGATCACCTGATCCAGACCAGGCCTGAAAACAGGATGTATGGCTACCTGATTTGTATTGGTTAAACCTTCCTGCAAAGCATTGTTCCGCATTTGCTGATCTATAAGGATCATCTTTTTGGTTTGAAAGACCTTTGCCAGAGGACAGTTATCCTGCCCCTCCAGATCGTTCATGTTTATTAAAACAGGTGCAACCTCAGGCCTAACGTCTCCTGCCATTCCTACCAGACGGGCCTCACTGCCTGTAGCGTTCAGCAGGTAGATCATACTGAATGGTATATCGCTCTGGTTGGCATCTATAATTTCGCACATCGACTGGCAGGCTTCTTCCAGTTGATGGACCTGGGCAGTGGCATCCGAAATGTCTTTCAGTGTTTTCAACCTTCGCTGACTAAGCAGGGTATTGGTCACTTCAAAACAGGCGCAGAATATACCTTCTACCTGGCCGGCATCATTAAAGGCTGGGCTGTAAGAAAACGTCCAGTACGTTTCTTCGATAAAGCCTTTGCGATCCATCAGAACAAGCAGGTTTTCAGCATAAAATGGATTGGCATCCTGCATGATACCTTCTGCCACTTTGCCGAGTTGGTCCCAGATCTCGGCCCACATTATACGTGCGCTTGCCCCCAACGCTTTCGGATGCTTGTTGCCCAGGGCAGGCAGATAAGCATCGTTATGGAACATGTAAAAATCTTCCGACCACCAGATAAACATCGGGAAATCAGAATGCAGCAACAGGCGGATGTTCGTTTGCAAACTCTGCGGCCAGGTTTCAGGGTTACCGAGTGGGTGGTTGTCCCAGTCGTACGCCCGCATCAGGGCGCCCATTTCACCCCCTCCCTGAAAAAGACTAAAGGTAATGCTGTTAGAAGTTTTGTTTTCCGGTTGAGGCATCGGGATGATAGTTTGATAATAAGAGGCCGTTGTCTTAAAGGTACTAAATTAAATTTTAACGAATAAGAAACAATATCGGTTGGTTACGCCGCAAGTATAGCAGAGGAGGAATGGTGCATTTATTTTAAGTGGCTTTGGCACCGCAAAAACAGACCGGCTGCTGTATATTTGCCTGCGCTACGCCTGGTACGTAGCTTTTACTTTATTTGGATTACTGCATGGCACTTACTAAAATTTGCAAAGCTTTCAACGAATTATCTGCCAACGAACTCTACGACATGCTCCGGGTGAGGAGCGAAGTATTTGTGGTGGAGCAGAACTGCGTGTTCCTCGACATGGACGATAAAGACCAGCTTTGCCATCATATCCTGTTTTACCAGGATGGAACGCTCGTGGCAACTGCCCGCCTTGTGCCGCCGGGCGTATCTTACCCCGAGATGTCGATCGGCAGGATCGTGACCAGCCCCTTGGTACGCGGAACCGGCGTCGGGAAAGTGTTGGTCGACATGGCCATTGAGGAGTGTTACAGGTTGTTTGGCACAGGGCCGATAAAAATCGGAGCTCAGCTGTATGCAAAGGGCTTCTACGAATCGTTTGGCTTTGTGCAGTCCAGCGACGTATACGACGAGGACGGCATCGATCACATTAAAATGATAAAGGCCTAAGTATGGAGTTAGCGGACCAGCCGAACACAGGGATACTGCTTGACCTGGTAAAGGCGAAGATGCCTTTCGGGAAGTATAAAGATACCATACTTTGCGACCTGCCTGTTTCTTACCTGGAGTGGTTCAGCCGGGAGGGCTTTCCACCGGGCAAGTTGGGCATGCAGCTGGCCACACTCTACGAGATCAAGATCAACGGGCTAGGCTACCTGCTGGAGCCTTTGAAGAAGAAAAACAACATGCGGCGCTAGTTTAAAAGCGCCCCTCTGATTCTCTTACACAAATTCTTCCCCCTGACCAGGTGTAGTTTTGCATGCCGTAGGTCTATGCACGCTATATCTGGCAACTTTTCTTTTTGATAAGCTTACATATTAACAGAGGCTCGCATACTACGGATAATGTGGTGATGGCTTGCGCCTCTCTGTTAAGGCGTCTGTTTGCACCTGCTATAATCAGCAGCTGCCACCCCAATTCTTTTCTACCGCCACACCTGCCCTTCAGGTGATGGAATCCCTCTTGGCTATTTTTGATCTGATTCGGCTCTAATCCATGTTACACCATGATCAGTATTTTACCCAATTTTCTAAAGGGGATGTTGTTGCAACGTTTCCTGCTCTTTCTACCTTCACTCATACTTTATTTTAATGTAGCACCTGCCATTGCACAAAAGGTGGCTGCCGAATGGGAGCAGCGTTATAACGGACAGGGGCAGAGCAAGGAATATTTCCAATCTTCTGCCATGGACAAGGAAGGCAACCTATACCTGACAGGAACCAGCTATGGAGCACCTGCTTTCCGGTTCGGTGCAAGCCGGGAACACGGAGAAATTCTTACGGTAAAGTATGCGCCATCCGGAGAAGTACTCTGGAGCAACACGTTTGTAGCAGACAGCTCCCGCGATATCTTTGAGTATAGTGAGGTGGCGTATGGTATAGCTGTAGATGAATCAGGTGGGGTGTACGTCTCGGGTGTCAGGCAAATCCAGACTAGCGATCTTGAAATAAACCAGAAGGTTATACTTTTCAGGTTGAATACAGCAGACGGTGCACAGGTCTGGAACACGACATTTTCTGTTGAAAATGAAGTCTTTGAGCCGGCTGCCATCACCGCAGACCGATCCGGCGGCGTTTACCTGACCGGTACCAGCTACCGGACCTTTAAGTTTGATGCCCGCACCGGTAGCCGGATCTGGAGCGCACGCTATACCGGAGCGGTAGGCAGCAGCGGCGGCAGTGAAACAGACATAGCCCGTGCTATTGTGGTAGATGAGAAGGGAGGTGTAGTTGTTACCGGGCGAAGCTTCCTGAAGTTTCTGTATCATGTTGGGCACGGGCCTGCTTTGCCGGTGTATTCTTACGCCACGGTAAAGTTCGATGCTGCCACAGGCGCCAGCCTGTGGGAAGCACGCTACACCGGCGATACCACCTCCACAGTGGAAAACGATGCCAGGGCCATGGCGCTGGACAGCGCAGGCGATGTGTACGTTACCGGAACACGCAGAGGCACAGTGGCAGACGAAGGCCTTGTTACGATAAAGTATAGCAACAGCAGCGGAGAGCAGCTTTGGACCTCCAGGAACAGCAACGGTTACGAGTCCAATGCCATTGTAACAGATGATGCCGGTGGTGTATACATAACAGGAAGTAGTTATCAAGGTAGTATGTTGCACGATGCGCTTCTTACAGTCAAATATAGTGCAGCAAGCGGACAGCAACTTTGGGAAAACAAACATCCGAAACCACCCGGCGCAGGTTATATCACGTCTCGTACCATGGCCGTTGGTAAGGCAAACGATGTATATGTAGCAGGTATAAGTGGCGATCAGCTGCACAATACCGGTTATACCACCATCCGCTACAATGCTGCTTCAGGATCTACCCAATGGAGAGATTTTTACAGGGTGAGCCTGTCCAGGGGCAATCTCAATATCCACTTGAACAGCAATGGTAATGTTTTTGTGGCAGGCTCCGCCTTTAATGAAGGCTTTGCAAACAGCGATTACGTGTTGCTGAGATACGCGGCAGCTACGGGAGGCCAACCGGAAGTAAATAGATATGAAGCACTTGATAACGCAAACGAGACTGCTATAGTAGTCGCAGTAGATGAGACTGGTAATACTTATGTGGCGGGTATCAGTTTCATGGAATTTAGCGTGGGAACAGGCATCGATCTGGTTATAGTTGCCTACGCTCCGACGGGCGAAGTATTGTGGGAGAAAAGGGTCGATAAAGGATCAGAAGACAGGCCATCTGCTATTGCACTGGATGATGCCGGCGGCATTTATATAACAGGCAGTGCCGGCGACCAGGGAACAGCCGATTACCTGACAATGAAGCTACAGGCAGCGGACGGTGCAGTGGTGTGGGAGTCGTTTTACGATAGCGGAGATAAGGAATTTGACAGTGCCCTCGGACTTGCCCTGGACGGTAGTGGTGGGGTATACGTAACTGGGATGAGCTACAAAAAGGTTGGCGCTACCTCCAACAGCGATTACGCTACGATTAAGTATGATGCTGAAACCGGTGCACAGGTATGGGTAACACGATTTGACGGTGGCCTGAACCTGAGCGATGAAGCCTATGCCATAGCAGCTGATAGTGCCGGTGGCGTGTACGTAACCGGTGGCGCAGCTTTTCAGCCGGACGATTACAATGGGAAAGACTTTGCTACGCTGAAGTACAACGCCGCCAACGGAGAACAACTCTGGCTGGCTCGTTACGATGGCGGAGTTGGTTTTGATGCGGCAGTCCGGATTGCAGTTGCCAACAACCAGGACGTATACGTGGCCGGACAAAGCACTGGTGCCGATACGCTCGTGAAGTATACTACCATCAGGTACACGGCCACTGACGGAAAGCAGCTGTGGCTGTCGGACTACAAAACGGCTAATGAGACCGCTGTTGTAAAAGACATGGCAGTAGATGATAAGGGCGGTGTATACGTGACCGGTTACAGCTATTCTTATGTGGCGGGGCAGCTGTTGTATGCAGATTATGCCACTGTAAAGTATAATGCTGTTGACGGAGCGCAACGCTGGGTGCAACGGTTCGGAGAAAGGAATACCATTTCTAATGCCGCTGCGCTGGCGGTGGATAAGGCTGGGGATGTGTACGTAACCGGGCAACAGATTATGGACCGTGATGGTGGCAGAGCAGGCGTTGCGGCTACGCTAAAGTATAAAGGAGAAGACGGAACACCTCAATGGACAGCACTCACGGCAGGAATTGATGATAGCGGTAATGATATTGCAGTTGATGCGAAGAGCAATATTTACGTTGCAGGCAGCAGCTACTCCACCCGTACCTTCCTGGATTTACTGACGATCAAATACAGGCAGGGGGCTGCTTGTGTACCTGTTGCGGCCAGAGCCATTGCCGGACAAATAGCCATACGTGCCGGTACACCACAGCGCTTTGAGTATAGCTTAACGGGTGCTGGTGCTACCTTGTTTACCTGGGCTGTAACCGGAGAGGAAAGTATAGCTTTAAGCGGGCAGGGCAGCGATAAAATATCCGTTGCTTGGCCAGCTAGCGCATGCGTGTATGAGGTAAGAGCCAGCTATAGTGCCGGGGTCAGCTGCACTGTACAGGATACCTCGCTGACAGTGGCTGTTTTTGATCCGAATGCAGGTTTTGTAGTAGGTGCTGGTTGGCTTGAGTCGCCTGTTGCCATACCGTTGGAGCCAATGCAGCAGACGGGTCGTGCCTATTTTGCCTTTGCTGCCTGGTATGGCCGCGATGGACGTTCCGTACAGGGGCAAACAGCCTTCAGGCTGAGTACCGCAGGCCTGGATTTTCGAAGCAGCCAACATACGCCCATGCGTCTAGTTATAGCGGGCAACAGGGCAAACTATACCGGGCAAGGCATGCTTAATGGGCAGGTGGGCTACGGATTTCTTGTTTCGGCTGTAGACGGAGACCTGGCGCAGGGAAGGCTGCAGGACCGCCTTCGGGTGAAAGTATGGAATCTAGCTACAGGAGAGATCGCATATGACCTGCAAACCGGTGCAGGCGAAGGGGCAATAGCTTCTACTGCCATCTCTAGAGGTCAGATCGTCATTCATCGACCGTTGGGCCGTCCGCTGGATTTGTTGGCCTCAGAAGCCGAACAACTGAGCCAGGAGCTGGCGTTATTGGAGCCGGAACAAACCCTTACTGTCTACCCGACTGCCTTCTCCGATCGTGCGATAACTTCCTTCACACTGCCTTTTGAGGAAGCTTATACGCTGGAACTCTATGACCTGAAGGGAGCGCTGGTGCGCCACATTGCAAGTAGCAGGGCAGAGGCCAGGCAGCGACAGGAGCATGTAATAGAGGCGACCGGATTGCCTGGTGGAATTTACCTGTTGCGACTCTCCACCGCATCCACTTCGCAGGCAATAAAGCTGCTGATAAAGCCTTAGGAAAAGCTTAAGCAAGTATAAAGGTTGGCGATATGACTATGCCGAACACAGATAAGGAAAGGAGACTGAAGGTATAAGGGTGAAGCTGTTATAAATCATAGGGATGCTGATAATAACCCTATGATTTATAACAAACAATATAGGTAAGTGCAGAGAGCATGAGCGGATGTTTTTCTTTCATCTTTTCCAACAGTTGCTCCATTACCAGGTAGTCGCTCACATTGCTGCTGATCTCGTCGCAAAGGAGCAGGTACTTATACCTGATCACACTTATATAACATTTGTCGTCGTTGTCTAGCAAGTAGTTACAGATCCTGTAATACAGCTCGTGAGACTCCCGTTCACTTAGCTCTACTTCCAGTGTATCCTTTATCGCCTTCTTTGCACTTCTTCTTTGCATAGCAAGATTTCGTTGTTACAGGTAACTACTGAATACGAGATTATTTCCTTTGGTATGCTGTAAACATTAAAAATATTTTCTCAAGGGAAATAAGCTAAAACAGAAGCTGTAGTACGTAATTATGCTTGCCAGTGTTTAACCGGAAGCCGCTGGTATCCCGTTTTATGTTGAATGCTGCACGTAAAGGGCACTAAAATTTCTTTTTGTATTATTCTGTGGTTGTATAAATAACCTGGCGTCGTTGGTTCCAGTATAAATGCTCATAATCCTACCTACTTACTACAGGCGAGCCGCTGTACTTACTTAAAGAAAGTAGCACCAACATGAACCGTACAAAATTACTGGAACAGCTGCATGACCCTCACATAAGTTGGGACATCATTGTGATCGGGGGTGGCGCAACTGGTTTGGGCGTTGCCATGGATGCGGCCATACGAGGCTACAGAACACTGTTGCTAGAACAAGCAGACTTTGCCAAAGGCACCTCCAGCAGAAGCACAAAGCTGATCCATGGAGGGGTGCGCTATCTGGCCCAGGGCAAAGTGGCGCTGGTGCTGGAGGCCTTACGCGAACGGGGTTTGTTGCTAAAAAATGCAGCGCACGTCGTTAGAAGGCAAGCCTTTGTGATCCCATACTATAACTGGTGGGACGGCCCTTTCTATACAATAGGGTTAAGGCTTTATGACGTGCTGGCCGGAAAGCTGAGCCTAGGAGCCTCCCGGAGGATCAGCAAAGAGAAAACAATTGAAGCCTTGCCTGTCATCGAAACAAAAGGGCTGAAAGGAGGCATTGTATATTACGACGCGCAGTTCGATGATACCCGCCTGGCAGTGTATCTGGCACAAACGGCCGTGGATAACGGCGCCTGTGTGCTGAACTACATGCAGGTAGTGGGCCTGCTGAAAGATGATACCGGTCGCGTAAGCGGCGTACAGGCACGGGAAACCGAGAACGATAGTACCTACCTGCTGAAGGCCAAAACAGTGGTGAACGCAACCGGCGTGTTTGTAGATGCCATACTCCGGATGGAAAACCCGCAGGCCGAACCGCTGGTGCGCCCCAGCCAGGGCGTGCACGTCGTGCTGGACAGCTCTTTCCTGCCCGGCGACAATGCATTGCTGATCCCTAAAACGGCTGACGGGCGCGTGCTTTTTGCCGTGCCCTGGCACAACAAAGTGCTGGTAGGTACCACCGATACCCTGCGCAGAAAAGTTGAACTGGAGCCTCAGGCGTTGGAAGAAGAAATTAATTTTATACTTGATACAGCCGGCCAGTATCTTACCCGGAAACCCACCAGAAAGGATGTGTGCTCTGTGTTTGCAGGCTTACGGCCCTTGGCCGCTCAGCAGGGCAAAAGGCAATCGACAAAGGAAATATCCCGCAACTTTAAAGTGATGGTAACTGCATCCGGGCTGGTAACCATTACCGGTGGCAAATGGACCATTTTCCGGCTGATGGCAGAGCGCACGGTCGATGCCGCTATTAAGGCTGGTAAGTTATTGCCCAAGCCGTGTACCACCCAGTCACATCCTATACATGGAAACAAACCGTTTGTGCACTGCAACAGCCATTTAGCCCTTTACGGAGCCGATATGCCTGCCATACAGCAACTGATGCAGCAGGAGCCGGAACTCGCACAGAAGCTTCATCCGGATTTCCCCTATACCAAAGCCGAAGTAGTATGGGCCGCCCGCAAAGAGATGGCGCGGACTGTAGAAGATGTGCTGGCACGCAGGGTAAGGCTGTTATTTTTGGACGCCCGCGCTGCACTGGCAGCAGCCCCCGAAGTAGCCCGCCTGCTCTCCCTGGAGCTGCAAAAAGACGAAACCTGGCGTGAACAGCAGATCGCCGGATTCACAGCCTTGGCCCGGCATTATATCCTCTGATGCAAGTATAGACTATACTTGGTAAGTCTAAACTGATCCCATATTTTGGCGACCGTGAGAGCCGGCGAATTCTACTTTAAACTATCAAAGCTATACTTGGCGTCGCTCCAGAATTCATCCAGCGCAATGATGCGGGGTTTAAAGAACGAGATCAGTGTAGGCCAGTCGTCTTTGTTGAACACGTTGGCAGGGGCTATTTCCTTGTAAATGCGGCTTACGGTGCGGCCGTTTTCATCGGTAGTGTGCAGGTCCCATTCCCATTCTTCCCCCAGGGACTCGTGCAGTA
The DNA here is from genome assembly GCF_023630205.1 of Pontibacter ruber. Classification (GTDB taxonomy): domain Bacteria; phylum Bacteroidota; class Bacteroidia; order Cytophagales; family Hymenobacteraceae; genus Pontibacter; species Pontibacter ruber. The sequence goes on from NZ_JALPRR010000003.1 coordinate 86,464, forward strand.
AAGTTCTGAGTTCCTCAAATTGCTCAAAGTATAACTGCTGTATTTCCAGGTCGGGGTGCGTGAGTTCGATGGCGATGGAAGCCGATTTCTTTTCTGCTTGCATGCGGAAGTATACATGCTTGATACCGGTTTTATAGTTCGACCAGTTGGTCTTCAGGCCTTCGGCGGAGAGGTGCGGGGATAGGTATTGTCCGAATGCGGTCCAGAAAGCCTGCCGGAGCTGTGAAGCCTGTTCTCGTGTATACATGAATGCAAATTTAAGTATAAAGTAAGACTTTACGGAAGAAAGGAGGACAAGGGCAGCATGCGTAAAGTATGGAGAAGAGAGGGAAATTGCCCTGAACGCAGGTTTCTAAAAAAAATGCAAAAATATTTCAGCCTTTTGTAACAACCGCTAAACTGCCTCCGTATAAAAGCATGGCTAAAAGTTGAAAAGTTAATTTTCACAGCGAAGGCTCCTCATCGTGGGAGCCTTCGCTGTTTTTGTTTTAACCTGTCTCAACTAGCCTCACCTGTCATTCCCCAGGTGCTTCACCAACTCGGTGTAGGCCTGCTCTGCTTCGGCTTTTTCAAACATTTTCTGAGAAGCTCCGAAATCCAGCACCAACTTGGCTGTCTGGCTGCCGGTTTCCGGTTTGTAGGTAACGTAGCAAAGCTTGTTCAGGTCCAGCATTAGCACCGACCGTACGTCGCCGCTCCCCAGGTTTATGGTTATAAAATTTGTTTCCGGCATTGATCTGTCTCTTTCCATCACATCCTCCGCTCTGTTTTATACTTTATACGACCAGCCGCAGGCAAAGGAGCAAGCCATTTAGTCTGCTTTGTCTACCTGGTGCCCTCCAAACTCGTTGCGCAGGGCCGCCACAACTTTGCCGGTGAACGTATCGGTTTCGAGCGAGCGGTAGCGCATCAGCAGCGAGAGCGCGATCACGGGGGTGGCCACCTGCATGTCCAGGGCTGTTTCCAGGGTCCATTTTCCTTCACCGGAAGAGTACATGATGCCCTTGATGGCCGATAACTGCGGGTCTTTGCGGAAGGCATTCTCGACCAGTTCCATCAGCCAGCTCCGCACCACCGAACCATGGTTCCAGACACGCGCTACCTCCTTGTAGTTGATGTTATACTCGCTTTTGTGCAGCAGCTCAAATCCTTCGGCAATGGCCTGCATCATGCCATACTCCACGCCGTTGTGGATCATCTTCACAAAGTGGCCGCTGCCCGGCTTGCCCACATACAGATACCCGTTTTCAACCGACACATCCCTGAAAATTTCCTCGCAATATTGAAACGCTTCGGGCTCGCCACCTACCATGGTGCAGGCGCCGTTCCGTGCCCCGCTCAGGCCTCCGCTGGTACCACAATCCAGAAAATACATATCCGTAGCTTTGAGCTGTTCGGCTCTCCGGACAGAGTCTTTGTAGTTGGAATTGCCGCCATCGATGAGGATGTCCTGGGGGTTCAGGTGCGGCAGCAGCTGGGAGATCACCGTATCGACTGCGGCACCGGCAGGCACCATGATCCAGATCACTTTTCGGCCGGACAGTTGCTGGGCTAGTTCCGGGATCGTATATGCCGGTGTGATACCTTCCGCGGCAGCACGGTCTATGTTTTCGATGGCGATGTCGAAGGCCGTAACGTGGTGCTTGTGGTCGCGAAGGTTGAGGGCAAGGTTGTAGCCCATTTTGCCAAGTCCGATCAGTCCTATTTGCATGGTGTTTTTTTTAAAGAGGTTACAGGTATGGCTGGTCAGGCCTGAAGTATATACTTGATTACTCTGTTCGCTTAGCGATAGTTGTACCCGGATGAAAGTTGGCGATCTGGCCAAATGTGTCCTTCAGTTTGGGGTATAGCGACTCGAACAAGGTATAGCTCTGCATGTAGAGCTGGTGAAGCTCAGGGTCGGGTTTATACGTCTTTTTTACCCGGATCATACTTCCGGCGTCCTCCAGTTTTTCAAGTATACCCAGCGCGTGCATTCCCAGTAGGGCAGCGCCAAAAGCAGAGCCCTCCGGGGATTCCGTCAGGTGTACCTCTTTGTTGAAAACATCTGCCAGCATCTGCACCCATACTTCGGATCTGGAAAAACCGCCGTTCGCATACAGGCAGGCAACCGGCCCGTTGGTTTGTTCCAGTGCTCTCCCAACGTGGTAAATGGTGAAGATCACCCCTTCCATCAACGCCCTCAGGAAGTGTTCGCGGGTATGGGTATAGTGTGCCCCGATAAAACAGGCGCGGGCTGCGGCATCCCAGATAGGGGCGCGCTCACCCAGCAGGTAAGGCAGACACAAGAGGCCGTCTGCTCCGGCGGGTATGGTGGCTGCTTTGTCGCAGAGCAGGGCATACGTATCAATATCTTGTTGCCGGGCTGCAGCCGTTTCGGAAGTATAAAAGTTGTCGCGGAACCAGCGCAGGGCTACGCCGCCGTTGTTCACCGAGCCCCCGATCACGTAATGGTGCTCGTTGAGCACATAACTGAAGAGCCGCTCCTGCAAATCAGTAACAGGCTTATTGGCCATCACCCGAATGGCGCCGCTGGTGCCAATGGTTACCACGGCCTCGCCGGCCCGCACCGCATGTGCACTTAAGTTGGCCAGGCATCCGTCGCTGGCCCCGATGATAAACGGAACCTCAGGCGGCAGTTGCAGGAGCGTAGCATAGGAAGCGTTCAGGTTCCGGAAAGAATAGGTAGGCGGTACGGGCTCGGGCAACTGTTCTTTGGTGATACCTGCTATCTTGAGGGCTTCCGGGTGCCAGTCCAAGTTAAAGAGATTGAACAAGCCCGTAGCCGAAGCCACCGAATAATCCGTTTTATACTTCCCGAAAAGCCGGAACAGCACATACTCTTTTATACCGATGAATTTGCCTGCTTTCCGGAAAATTTCCGGTTGATGGTCGCGGAGCCAGCACAGCTTGAACAAAGGCGACATGGGGTGCAGCGGCGTGCCGGTATGCAGGTAAAGGTGGTGTCCTGCGTCTGTGCTTTTGAGTTTAGCAACATACTCTCTGCTGCGGGTATCGGCCCAGGTGATCAGGTTGGTAAGCTTGTTCCCGTGGGCATCGACAGCCATCAGCCCGTGCATGGCACTGCTGAAGCTGACACCCTCCAGCTTATAAGCTGCCTGGTGCAATAATCTGATTACTGCACCTAAGGTTTCCAGCACAGCCTCCAATACCTGTTCCGGGTCTAGTTCTGCCGTACCCGGCCCTGGGCTTAGGAGGGGGTATTCTTTTGCTTCCTGAAAAAGCACATGTCCCGTTATGCCGAAAGCTACAGCTTTGGTACTGGTCGTGCCGATATCCACACCAACAATCGCTTGCTTTCTCATAGGTTTCATGGCTTGCACGTATAGTACGCAACAAGGGCAAGAGGCAGTTATACTTGCCGGAATGGTTCTCCTCAAACGGAGCTGCTGTAGGCCATTTTGTACTACTTCGTACTTTCCTCTTCCAGTGCTCCCACAGTCAAATCATGCTATACTTTTTAACTCAACAGACTACCTTTTGTATTTTCCGTACATGAGTTAACCTTTATTTAAAATTTAAAATAGTATCACAACCGCTATTAGGTTAGCTTTATATGACGAAAGAAAATATTACAGTATACCCGGGCAGCCCTTTTCCGCTGGGCGCCACATGGGATGGAAACGGAGTGAACTTTGCACTGTATTCTGAAAATGCAACAGCGGTGGAGTTGTGCCTGTTTAACAGCACCACCGACGAGAAAGAATATGCAAAAGTTAAACTGACCGAGCGGACACACCACGTATGGCATACTTACGTGCCGGAGCTAAAGCCGGGGCAGCTGTACGGTTACCGGGTACACGGGCCTTACGAGCCGCATAACGGGCACCGTTTCAACCCAAACAAGCTCCTGATCGATCCTTATGCAAAGGCAGTGTCGGGTACCATCGAGTGGCACGATGCCCTGTTTAGCTACGACATCGGCAACCCGAAGGAAGACATCAGTATGAGCAAGACCGACAGTGCTCCTTTTATACCGAAGTCTGTGGTGGTCGACCCTAATTTTGACTGGGGAAACGATAAGTCTCCGAAGATCCCGTACCACAAGTCGGTTATTTATGAAACGCATGTAAAAGGATTTACAAAGCTGCACCCCGATATTCCGGAAGAAATCCGCGGTACCTATGCCGCCATTGCGCACCCGGCCACTATCAATTATCTGAAAGAACTGGGCATTACGGCAATAGAACTGTTGCCCGTGCACCATTTTGTGACGGACCGCCATCTGCATGAAAATGGTTTGACCAACTACTGGGGGTATAACTCCATCGGCTACTTTGCCCCCGATGTGCGTTACTCCAGCAGCGGCACCCTGGGCGAGCAGGTAATCGAGTTCAAGAACATGGTGAAAGAGCTGCACAAGGCGGGCATCGAAGTGATCCTGGATGTGGTGTACAACCATACCGCAGAAGGCAATCACATGGGCCCGACGCTCTCTTTCAGGGGTATCGACAACGCCTCTTACTACCGGCTTACCGAAGACAAACGTTATTACATGGATTATACCGGCACGGGTAACACGCTCAACGCGATGATGCCGAGCGTGTTGCGCCTGATCATGGACAGCCTACGCTACTGGGTATTGGAAATGCACGTGGATGGGTTCCGATTCGACCTGGCCTCTACGCTGGCACGCGAACTGCACGAAGTAGACCGCCTGGGCTCTTTCTTCGACATCATCCACCAGGATCCTGTTATCTCGCAGGTAAAACTGATCGCAGAGCCTTGGGATATTGGTGAGGGCGGTTACCAGGTGGGCAACTTCCCGGCTGGCTGGACCGAGTGGAACGGCAAATACCGCGACTGCATACGCGATTACTGGCGCGGAGCCGAAAGTATGCTGGCCGAATTTGCCGAGCGCTTTACCGGCAGTTCCGACCTGTACCGGGATGATTACCGAAGGCCAACTGCCAGTATCAACTTCGTGACAGCGCATGATGGCTTTACGCTCAACGACCTGGTTTCTTACAACGAGAAGCACAACGAAGCGAACGGCGAAAACAACAACGACGGCGAGAGCCATAACCGCTCCTGGAACTGCGGCGTGGAAGGCCCGACAGACGACCCGGAAGTACAGAAGCTGCGAAAACAACAGAAGAGGAATTTCCTGACCACGCTGTTTTTGTCGCAGGGGGTGCCGATGCTGCTGGCCGGCGACGAGATAAGCCGCACCCAGAAAGGGAACAACAACGCTTACTGCCAGGACAACGAAATTTCCTGGGTAAACTGGGAAGCTGCCGATAAAGAGTTGCTCCGCTTCACACAGAAACTGATTCATTTCTACCGTAAGCACCCGGTTTTCAGCCGCCGCGGTTGGTTCCAGGGGCAACCTATCAAAGGGATCGGTATAGAAGATATTGCTTGGTTTCTGCCGGAGGGCGACGAGATGTCGGAAGAGCACTGGAACAATGATTTTGCCAAATCCATGGCGGTGTTCCTGAACGGGCACGGGCTGCGAAGCAAAGGTCCGAAAGGGGAGCATATTGTGGATGATAACTTTTATGTGATCTTTAACGCGCACCACGAGCCGCTGGAGTATAAGCTACCGGAAAAGAAGTATGGCCAACGTTGGGTGAAGATTTTAGACACCCATGAAGGCAAGGTAGATGAGAACATCAGCACCCATAAGCACGAGGAGGTGGTAACGGTAGCCGGTCGTTCGGTGGTGCTGTTGATCGAGGCCGGGAAAAAATAAGAATCGTAGAAAGGAAGAGCAGCAGTGCTGTGGTTTAGAGTATGTACAGATTAAATTTTTACCTAGGATGGAGATCAAGATAGTTCACGATGAAGAGTACCAACAGTTTACAATAGAGATGGGAGAGGACGATGCCGAACTGGCCTACTCCAAACCGGCGCCCGATACACTGGACTTTACACATACGTATGTACCGGAGTCAGCGCGCGGCAAAGGGATAGCCAACAAGCTGATCGAGGCCGGGCTGTGCTATGCAGAAGAAAACGGGCTACTCATTGTAGCTACCTGCCCGGTTGTAAAGAAGTTTATCAGCAGGAATCCTGATTATCAGAAACTGTTAAAATAAATTTTACAGCATATAAAACAGGCCTTTGGAAAACCAAAGGCCTGTTTCGTTTTAAAGGATTAGGAGCGGTTAATTCTTTATAATTGCCTGTTGCTTACTTACCGTTGTTCATTGTTCTGATCTGGCCGCAGGCGATGGGGAGTGTAGCTTCGTAGGTGCCATTTACTGTCATGCCGTGCAGTACAATCACATCGTTCTGAAGCGGCAGCAGGTCTATATTTTTAGTAATATCAAAGGTCATTTTATAATCGATGGTGCCATCTGGTGCAGTTGAGAACGGCGTTAACGAAAGCAGCACATCACCATAGTATGGCAAGCCTTCTGCCAGCTCCACGAGCCCGTCTCTGTCCGTATCAGCCGACATCGGCGGGCAAACAGCATTCTTGTTTTTGTCTTTAAAGCCGTGAATATGTTGTGGGTGCAGCGCATCAGGCTCCAGCCCTGTTGCCTGTACATGCACGGTCAGCATATCTCCTTCCAGCATCAAGGTGGCAGTGCCACTTACCCCGGAATTGTTCAGCGGCATGATGTCCACGGTGTAGGTTTTGTTCTGGTTCAGAGAGTTTAACCGATGACTTTCCTGCACCTGCTTGGCTGCCATTGTGGCGTCTGGTGCGACTTCCTCATCGCTGCAGGCACTGAAAACAAACAGGGTACTAACTGCCAAAAAAGCGGATGGTTGTAAGAATAAGTTCTTCATAGTTTTGTTGTTAAGTTGTAAATTTTTTGATGTGCGATACTTACGGTTAACAATCGCTGAACCGGACAAATGTTTGAAAGGTAGTGGCGAATGGATATCAAAGGATGGTGAAAGGTAGGTTTTAGTTAGTGAATGGAAAATCCGGCTGCTTTTGAGCAACCTCAAGGAAAATGACTGGCTATGATTTTCTTTAGGTTTTGCACCATTGCCCAAGGTGTGCCAACAGACAGCCCGGCCTTTTCAATGGTCTTCAAGATGATAGCACTACTACTTGAGTCAGAAGCTGTTCAGGAATTGAGGTTGAGATCATACTTGTGCTGCTCAGGAATTTGAGATTTCATACACACATCGTACACAGTAATTGCCTACTTTTGTGTATCCATACCTGGCACAAAGTGCAAAGCATATGCATAGAGGAGAGATCATAAAAGAAGCTATAAAGACAAGCGGCATCGCCATGAGCGTAGTAGCCGACAAACTGGGCATCAGCCGGAAAACACTCTACAATAAGTTTAAGGAATCGGCAATACCCTATAGCTTTATACTTCGCCTGGGCGAGGTAATACACCACGATTTCTCAAAGGAGTTTCCGCACCTGAACAAGAGCATCAAAAAGGAAACCTTGCCACAAGCGCCGGCTAACCTGCTATTGCCTTTCGACGGCGAGCCGCAGGAAGCACCTAAGCCCAACACGTTGAAAGACTGCGAAGCAGAGCTGCTGCAGTTGCAACGCAAGTATATTGCCTTGCTTGAGAAGTTTAATGAGCTGCTCCTGAAAACCCAGCAGGAAGAAATGAAGATGTAATCAAATCGATTTCCAGATGTTCCAATTAGGTAAGCTCACCCTAGCCCTCTCCTGAGCGGAAAGGGAGCTTTTTACCTGCTAACTTTTCCTGCTATAGCACAAAAGAACAGCTTATGGAGCTTTACCTGTTACCTTGCCTGTGGGAGTTCATCGGCACTGCCGGTACGGAAGGTGGCAACGGCTTTGTCGCCCTTGTAAAGCGTAAGAATTTCGCCTGCTATTCTGTAGGTTGTAACCTCTTCCAGCGTTTTGAGCAGGTAGTTTTCCAGCTCCATGTGCGGGCACGACATCCTGGTTACCGAAAGCTCATAGATCTTTAGCCTGTCACCGGTCAAATTATACTTCCCGCTAAACCGGTTGCACCCGGCAAAACCTTTTACATCACGGTCCTTGGCCTCGAACCTGAGGAAGCAGGGAGTGCCTTCGTCTGGAGCTATTTTTTCCTCACTGATAGAGTACAGTATCCAGTAGGTTTCTACTAGCGCGGTTGGCTCACCAATGGGTTGGGATGTAGGTACGGTGCAGGAAGTACCGAAGAGAAGTATAAACGCTATAAGTATGGCGAAAGCAGGGGCAGGTGTCAGCATAGTAAAAGTCTTTTTTGCAGATACGTACTGATAGCAATTAAGTATAGCTATACTTTGAACAGAGAAGGGTTGTAACCGTTCCCAAAAACAAAAGCCCACAACCATGGTTGTGGGCTTTTGCAATTTTACGGGTTGGTTTATCCTCTCAGGTCGCTTTGTCCCTGGCTGCTGATCGGGGAGTCGGCTGACCAGTCCGGGCCTGATTTACGGCCATAGCCACGCGGGCTGCGGCTTGGGTAATTATCGCTGGTGTGGTCGAAGAGTCCTTCGTCGCGGTCTTGCCCGTGATCGGCTAAGTAGGCTTTGTTAGAGCTGTAGCTGCCGGTCGAGTAGTTATCGTTGCGTCCTTCGCGGTTACGGTTGCGGCTGTCGTAGTTGGAGCCGTAATAGTTGCCATAGTCGTTCTGGCTTCTGTCGCGGGTATGCTCGCCACGATCGTAGTAGCGGTCGTCGAGGTTTTCGCTGTTTTCTATGCTGCGTCTGCCCGTCTGGGAGCCGTGTGCATAGTTATAGTTCTCGTCTGTTCCATACTGATCGAACCTTCTGCCATGCCCCGTGTTGCGGTAGCTGTTCTCCTGGCGGCTGTAGCGCTCGTTGTTGTTGTAATCAGCGCCGCCTTCGCGCCAGCCGGTGCCACGGGTTCTCTCATAACCGCCGTTGCGTTGGTTGCTCATGTATGGGTTCGGGTCGCCGTAGCGGTAGTGGTCTCTGCTTCCGGAGCCGGAATTGTAATTATCCTTATCCCGGTCGCCTTCGCCGCGGTGGCTGTAGCCCGTATTTTCCCACTGGTTCTGGTGCTGTTGTGCACCCTGCCGGCGATTGCCCTGCTGCTCGAAAGCGCCACGGTGGCTGCTGGCCCCGTAACCACCTACCGGACCCGGTGTGTTGCTGCCATAGTAAGATCCCTGGCTGCTGCTTACATTGCGGTATACATGCTCCTGGTCGGGCATGCCGTAGTAGTTGCCCTGGGTGGCGTTGTATCGGCTCAGGTAATTAGACAGGTTATAATCTCCTTCGTTCTGATCGTACGATCTGTTCTGGTTCTCTCGGTCGTAATAATGCTCGTTTCTATTCATAGCTCAATTGTTAGGATAAACATGGTTAACTCTGTTTTTAAACGAGCCTGCGCCTACAGTGTTTGAAAAATCCCTGAAAAGGCATGCCTTCTCAGAAGAACATCGGAGCATACTTGGGGCCTTGCTTATACAGCCTGGACAACCTGGCTGGAGCCGAGCGTTAATGTTCCGGGGTTGCCTGTCTGTACCGTAACGTGCATGGGTTTTGGGATGGCTTGGTTCAGTGTCGGGAACCACGGGCGCTGTTCCTCCACCACGATAAACATCCCTTCTTCATCACCTACTGCCTCAAATTTATCGTTTGCGGTTTTCCATCGTTGTAGCTGCAGCCGTGTTTTCAGTTCATTGGCACACCCCGTAACATCAGGTACAGGCAGGCCCACTTCTGCTATACTTAGTATTTGTGTTGCATCAAAAGCGCCCTCAGCGGTTGGTGCATTCCGGTGGGAGATCAGCTCGAGTATGTTGAAGTCAGGGTCGTAAAAGTATAAGGCCTGGGCACCCCATTCTTCGTGCTGTATCACAGGGGTTGCGCTTCCGGACTGGTACAGTGCTGCTGCCCGGTTGTTTAGCCACGAAGCTGCTTCTTCTATTTTGCCAGCGGGAATGTTGAAGGCAAAATGGTAAGGTCCTTCTTGAGATGTTTTTGTTGCTTTTCGGAAGGAGAGTGTGCTGCTTCCTACTGCTACCGTAAAGTAATTTTCTTCCTCTGAGATCAAAGGGAAACCCAGCACGGAAGTATAGAATTTCTTCAGCCTGGGAAGTAGGTTAGCTTCCAGCTCTAATGCGGTTATTTTCATGGTTTTATGGTATGCAACGTTGGTAAGTAAGATACGAAAGCAGTGACCTGATTGCCGCCTTTGACCTTTGCTTTTAACTTAAGATTTGCAAGCTATATTTTCTTATCCATCTGTTACACCGGACCTGGCTTGGCATGTACACGTTAATAAAAATTGATACTCCTCTCTTTTGTAACGGTTGCCGCTGTGCAGCAATTACCTTTTAGAGTTTTGAACTACTACCGGACTGCCTGTTTGCTTAGATGAACAAAAAGGCTGCTTTAGATCTGACACTTTTAAGTATACCAAAGGTGTGGGTTCGCAGCCTTCCTCATACTTCCTAATCGCAGCATATCGAAAAGCGGGTGCAGATAACAATGACGTATGATCGGCTGTTATAGAAGAAGATCGTTTTTCAAGCTGCTCATAATGAACACTATCGGGATAATGTCGTAAAAACAAAGCTAAGATTAAACCAATATTTTTATGGATAAAGATAAAAAGACATCAGGTAACGGATCTGCTTACAGAAAGGCCTCCAAATCCAACACACGTCAGCAAGGCAACGGCAAAGCTGGCGGCAGCACCCTCACCACCCGCCAGGGGCACCCGGTTACCGATAACCAGAACATCCGCACCGTAGGTAACCGCGGACCAGCCACGATGGAGAACTACCACTTCATCGAAAAGATCTCCCACTTCGACCGGGAGCGTGTGCCTGAGCGCGTGGTGCATGCGCGGGGAGCCGGTGCGCATGGTGTGTTCCAGTCTTACGGCATGGTAGGCAACGACCCGGTGGAGAAATTTACCCGCGCCAAGGTGTTCAGGAAGGGCAAAGAAACACCGGTGTTTGTGCGCTTCTCTACGGTAGGCCACGGCACCCACTCCCCGGAAACACTCCGCGACCCGCGAGGCTTTGCTGTGAAATTCTACACCGAAGACGGCAACTGGGACCTGGTAGGCAACAACCTGAAGATCTTCTTTATCCGCGATGCCATGAAGTTTCCGGACCTGATCCACTCGCAGAAACCGGATCCGGTAACCAACATCCAGAGCGCCGAACGTATTTTCGACTTTTTCTCTGGTACGCCAGAGGCAACCCACATGATCACGTTCCTGTACTCGCCCTGGGGCATACCGGCTACGTACCGCCAGATGCAGGGCTCCGGCGTGAACACCTACAAGTGGGTGAATGCCGATGGCGAAGCCGTGCTGGTGAAGTACCATTGGGAGCCGATGAAGCAGGGCATCCGCAACCTGACGCAAAAGGAGGCGCAGGAGATACAAGCCAAGAATTTTAACCACGCCACCCAAGACCTGTACGAAGCCATAGAACGCGGCGATTTTCCGGAGTGGGAACTGAATGTACAGATCATGAGCGACGACGATCATCCGGAGCTCGACTTCGACCCGCTCGACGATACTAAACTATGGCCAAAAGAGCAGTTCCCGTGGTACCCGGTAGGCAAGATGACGCTGAACCGTAACCCTGTAGATTATTTTAACGAGGTAGAGCTTTCTGCTTTCGGTACCGGTGTGCTGGTAGATGGCCTCGATTTCTCGGATGATAAAATGCTGCAGGGCCGTACTTTCTCATATTCCGATACCCAGCGTTACCGCGTAGGAGCCAACTATTTACAGTTGCCGATCAATGCGCCGAAGACGCACGTAGCCACCAACCAGCGCGGCGGCCAGATGGCGTTCGATACCGACTTTGCCGAAGGCCAGAACATCCACGTAAACTACGAACCCTCTATACTTGGCGGGCTGCAGGAAGCGCCTAAGCCGGGTAAGGACTATACGCCGCGCTACGAAGCCAACCTGGTGCGACAGCCCATCGAGCGTGCCAATCCGTTCAAGCAGGCCGGTGAAACGTTCCGCAACTTCGAGGACTGGGAGCGCGAAGAACTCATCAATAACCTGGGCAACGACCTGGCCAAGTGCGACAAGCGCATTCAGGAGAAAATGCTGGAGTACTTTACGCAGGCCGACGAAAACTATGGCCGCCTGGTAAGAGAGCGCATCGAGCGGGCAACCAAAGAACTGATGAAGATGAAGCAGGCGAAGATTGCCGGCACCGATGGTCCGCTGGGTAATGTTACCGGCGAGGCAGGTGTAGAGCAGGCGCAGCAGGATTCTCACTCAGCGAAACCCTATTAAGTATACTTTTGCCAAAGTATACTTAGTATAATCCGAAGCCGTGATCAGTTTTTCTGGTCACGGCTTTTCTTTTAACCTACAGGCCAGATTGCGGCTTTTACTTTCTTCAATTACTTCTCTAACTTTTAATATATTCGGTTTCTTAAATATTTACTTTTAAGTATAAGTCAGGAAAGAATAAGTTGCTTATTTTTGAGCCTCGTTCTGCAACTAAACTATGAAAAAACATCACCGATCCGATAACAACTGCCTTAACTGCGGCTCAACTGTTCCCGATAAATTCTGCTCAAACTGCGGCCAGGAGAACCTGGAACTGCATGAAAGCTTTCTGCACCTGGTGCTGCACAGCGTAGGCCACTACTTCCATTTAGAGTCAAAGTTCTTTAAAAGTATAGTGCCGCTCTTAACAAAGCCGGGATACCTGACGCAGGAGTATTTTGCTGGTAAACGCGCCTCGCATCTCAACCCGATCAGCATGTACATCTTTATCAGCATCGTGTTTTTTTCGCTTTTCACTCTCAACTCAAACAGCAACAAAAAGGAAGTGATAAAGGATAAAGCTGTCGCGGAGAATACTTTAACCAAAGCGGAAGCGGAGCAGGTAAAAAAAGTTGTCGGCAGTGCAGTATCTGAAGAAGCGGGTGAACAAACGTACAACCTCCTCGACAAAGAGCAGGCAATTGCAGACAGTACCGGCAGGAAAAACGAGGCAGTAGTTGCTGCCGCCCCTCCTGTAACACCCTCAGATGTGGCAGTAAATGTTTTTGGAAACAATGCTGTATCACACTCTCTGAAAACAAAATTCAAGGAGCTGAAGGAGGATGAAGTGAAATGGGAGCTCTTCAAGATCAAACTGGTGAGTCACCTGCCCAAAATGATGTTTATCCTGCTGCCCTTGTTTGCCCTGATCCTGAAGCTGGTAAGCTACCGCTCTTCCAAGTATTATGTAGAGCACCTGATCTACTCCATCCATGTGCACTCGTTCCTTTTCCTGTTTGGCGCTATCCTGATTGTTGTGCAATGGATACTGCCTTTTCTCTCGGACTGGATACAGGGCCTCGGGCTTTTAGTCATGCTATGGTATATCTACCGGTCCATGCGCAACATTTACAGGAGTTCACGCTGGGGTACAGTCAACAGGTTTTTATTGCTCGGGTTTGCCTATAGTATACTGATGTTGCTGAGCGGCACCATCGTAACACTTGCCACCCTTTATACCATGTAAGTTGCTGCCGAAGTATAACAGCAAAGGTCTCTGCTTATACTTTCCCGCTGCTGGTCGAGAAGTATAACAGGTTAGTCTATAACTTTCTTCCATTGAAAAATGATTTCATACTTTAGTCGATTGAATTATCGTTTGACTAACCTATGAAAAGACTAACCATTGCCCTTGGGTTATTTGCCCTGTTTACTTTATCTCCGGATGCCCAGGCTGGCAAAACACCCGAACTGACCTACCACGTTAACCTGAATGACCGCGCCGACGATCGTTTTAAGGTGACGCTGAACGTGAAAGGGTTGAAAGAAGAAAACAACATCTTCCAGTTTGCTGCCACCGCCCCCGGCACTTACCAGACCATGGACATCGGTCGGTTCGTGCGCGAGTTCAAAGCCTACGACAAGAAGGGGCGTGAGCTGGAAGCCAGGCAGATCAGCACCAACCAATGGCAGCTGAGCAACCCGAAAAAAGTACGCAAAATAACCTATCAGATCGCCGAGACCTGGGACACCAAAGTAGATAAAAATACGGTGTACTGGATGTGCGGCACCTCGCTGGAGCAGGACCACGCGCTTATTAACGGGCAGGGGGTGTTTGGCTACATAAAAGGATTGCAGGCAGCTCCCTTGAAAGTAAAACTGGACTACCCGCAGGAGTGGCTGGTGGGTACGGCCCTGAAGCCGGACAACAAAGGCTACTACACCGCCACCAGCTACGACCACATCGTGGATTCGCCTATACTTGCCGGCAACCTGACCAAAGCCGAAACGAAGTATAACAACACCACCATCGACATTTATACTTACTCCAAAACCGGCAAAATCAAGTCGCAGGACCTGCTGCAGAACATGACTACCATGCTGGAAGCTGCCCACAAGTTTGTGGTCGATTTTCCGGTAGACCGTTATACTTTCCTGTATCACTTCGAGGATGCATCGTGGGGCGCCTGGGAGCATTCGTATAGTTCGGGCTATGTGATGGAGGAGCAAGACCTCACACCTGCCTACGCACAGCATATTACGGATATTGCTGCACATGAATTCTTCCATGTGATCACGCCGCTCAACATCCACAGCGAGATCATCGAGCGGTTTAACTTTGTAACCCCTACGCCGTCGCAGCACCTGTGGCTGTACGAGGGAACTACCGAATGGGCCTCCGACATCATGCAGCTGCGCGGGGGGCTGATGGACCTGCCGGCTTATCTGGAGGATATCAGCATGAAACTCAGGTATGCAGACCAGATGGACAAGAACTACAGCCTGCAGAAACTGGCTTTAACCTCTTATACTCCGGAAGGGCAGAAGCAGTACGGCAACATCTACAACCGGGGTGCGGTAACAGCAGCCTTGCTCGATATCCGCTTGCTGGAGCTTTCGGGTGGTAAGCGCGGCCTGCGCGAAGTAATAAACGAACTGTCGAAAGAGTATGGCCCGCAAAAAGCATTCCCGGAGAACGAGTTCTTTGATCTGTTTGTAGCCAAAACCTATCCGGAGATCGGCGACTTCTTCAACCGCTACATCATCAACGCGGAGCCCCTGCCGCTGGCCGAGTATTTCGGTAAACTCGGCATCACCTATGTTCCATCTGTTTTAACAGGGAAGAAAATACCTGCCATGGGCTACGACTTCGGCTTTGTGGATGGAAACCTGATCTTTACAAAGCCCAACGAAAAGATACAAAAGATGGGCTTACAGGAGCATGATGTACTGGTAGCCTTCGAGGGCACAGCCATCACGTTGCAGAACGCCAATAAGGAGTTATCCAGGCTTGCCACCCTAAAGCCCGGCGATACCTATACCTACACCGTGCAGCGTAACGGCAAGCAGCAACAGGTAAAGCTGCAGCTGTTGGAAAGAGAAGAGGAACTGGAACATCAATTTAAAGCAAACGAGCAGGCTACCCCTGAACAACTGGCCCTGCGCAACAGCTGGATGCAGAACCTGTAGAGATTGAGATTATACTTTAAAGCCCCTGCACAAGTGCAGGGGCTTTTTGTTTTTAGCCTTTATAGTTGATAAAGTTATGCATCAATATGGCGCGAGCATCCTTGTTCGTGACTTGCTATAGTCGGCCTCTGGCCTAGTTAAATTATAGAATCAATTTTATATGTTTATTTGTAAAGCATGAAATAAGCCTTAGGTATAAACAAGAGTTATACTTTCAAAGTTACTGATGTCCAATCACCCCTGCCCCCTCAGAGCTACGCTCGCTAGCTTCGAACTCGCGTTCTCGCTAGTCTAAGGAGGCGAATTTGTTTGTTGCCATACACGATCCTTTGTTATCCTGAAAGGATCGTGTGGGAAGGGAGGGGAGGGGACCTAATTCTGCTATACTTGAAAGTATAAGTTTTATAGCTGCTTCTAGGTCATCCCCCTGCCCCCTTCAAAGGGGGACTAGGTTCCAGTTCCATGGCAGCTTACGAAGCGGTGTTATTTCCAGTCCTTGGGTTGAGCGCCTTCTGGGTTTCCGGTGCCCTTTAGGGCATTGCGACCGAAGGGTAGCAAAGGAAAGCTAGACAGCGCGATGCCCAAGGACGAGGCCCCGCGGCCTTGAGCGCACCAAAGTATAAAATGAAACTATAGGCAAGTAAAGCTGAGGAAAACCAGCTGCTACGAAGCAACAGGCTTGCCGGCAAAAGTATACCTCAGATTACACAGTTAACTTATCCTTCACAAACATCTCTCTATAAATTCGTACCTTTGCAAGTATAAAGCAGAAGAACACGATGAGTAACTATACGCCGTTAAGCGAAGTTGGCGAATTTGGCCTGATCAAACGAATCAAAGACAAAGTGGAGCTGAGAAATGAATCCACTATCAAAGGAATTGGCGATGATGCCGCGATCATTGAGCCGGGCGAGAAACAGATCGTAGTCACCAGCGACATGCTGCTGGAAGGCGTACATTTCGACCTGACATTCTGCCCGCTGAAGCACCTGGGTTATAAAGCCGTAGCCGTGAACGTTTCGGACATCGCGGCCATGAACGCGAAACCTACGCAAATCACGGTAAATATCGCGTTGGGTGCCAAGTATACAGTAGAGGCGGTGGAAGAACTATACGAAGGTATTTCCCTAGCCTGCGAAAACTATAACGTAGATCTGGTAGGCGGCGACACCACCTCTTCCAGAACCGGCCTGATCATCAGCATCACGGCCATTGGCGAAGTTGCCAAAGGCGAAGCCGTATTGCGCAGTGGCGCCCAGGTTAACGACCTGATCTGTGTGACCGGCGACCTGGGAGCGGCTTATTTGGGCTTGCAGATACTGGAGCGCGAAAAGCAGGCTTTCCTGGCCGACCCGGAAATGCAGCCGCAGCTCGAGGACAGACAATACATTGTTGGTAGGCAGCTGCGCCCGGAGGCACGCATGGACGTGATCCACGACTTCAAGGAGCGGGGCATCAAACCTACCTCCATGATCGATGTGTCGGATGGGTTAGCATCAGAGCTTTTCCATATCTGTGCCCAATCTAATGTAGGGGCCACCATCTACAAAGACAACCTGCCGGTAGACGAGCAGACATTAGAGGCCGCCATGGAGTTTAGCCTCGACCCGATCACTTGTATTCTAAATGGGGGAGAGGATTACGAACTGCTCTTCACGGTGCCGCTGTCAGACTACGACAAAGTTAAAAACCACCCGGACCTCAGCATCATCGGCAAGATCACCGAGCGAAGCGAAGGCATAAACCTGGCCAACAAGCACGGCCAGTCGTTCCCGCTAAAAGCCCAGGGCTGGCAGCATTTTTAAGTTTCTTGACAAATGACATAAGACAGTTTGACAAAAGACTAACTTGTCATAACAAAAAAGAGAAGCGATTTCGCTTCTCTTTTTTGTTTGAAGTCAATTCAGGAATAAATGTCCTTTGTCACGTTGTCATTTGTCTAAAATCAATCCTCCGGATAAGGGATAAAGACGAAGTTGGTAAAGTTTTCACCGTCTACTACAAACAGGCAGCAGTATTCGTCCGGGTCTTTGTAGGCAGCCACAAAATCCTCAATCTTTTCTTCATCTACCAGCTTATGGCGTATAAAATCTTCGAGGTAAGAAGCATAAATATGCCACTCCAGCGCCAGGTCTTCTTTCGCCAGGAACAGCGAGCCAATCGGTACATCGGTGCGGCTAAACACAAAAATTGGGTACTTCGATATGTCTCTTTTGCGCACCTGGTACGACGCTTCTTTTAGCGTTTCGGCCACCACCACAAAATCCTTGGAGATGGTGCCCAGGTATTTTCCATTCAGTTCCGGATCGTTTTGCATATACTTATTTGCGTATCATGTAGCACGTATCAAGTAGCAAGACTTTCGTGTATTTTTGTCGTGATACCTGATACGTACTACGCGATGCGTATATTATTTCGCTGTTAACAATACAATATTTTCTACGTGGTGCGTCTGCGGGAACATGTCCACAGGCTGCACGCGGGTTACCTCATACTTCTCCGAAAGCCACTCCACGTCGCGGGCCTGCGTGGCCGGGTTGCAGCTCACGTACACTATGCGTTCCGGGTGCACCTGCAGCAATTTCTTCACCACATCCTCGTGCATGCCGGCTCTCGGCGGATCCGTGATCACCACATCCGGTCTGCCGTGTCGTGCAATCAGCTCATCCGATAGGATATCCTTCATGTCGCCGGCGTAGAAGGTAGTGTTGGTGATGTTGTTGATCTGCGAGTTGATTTTCGCGTCTTCGATAGCACTTGGCACATACTCGATACCGATCACTTCTCGGCATTGCTTCGCCACAAAGTTGGCGATGGTGCCTGCTCCGGTGTACAGGTCGTATACCAATTCGTTGCCGGTCAGTCCTGCAAATTCGCGGGCCTTGTCGTACAGCACATAAGCCTGCGTGGCGTTGGTTTGGTAAAACGATTTTGGTCCTACCCGGAAACGGATGCCTTCCATCTCTTCGTGGATGTAGGGCAGCCCCTTGTAGCAAACCACCTCCAGGTCGTGAAAGGTTTCGTTGCCCTTGGGGTTTACGATATACTGCAGCGACGTGATCTCCGGGAACTTCGCCTGCAGGTGGTCCAGCAGCCCTATTATTGCTTCCTGGTCGTCGTAAAATACCTGCAGGATCACCATCAGCTCCATGGTGTTTGCGGTACGGATGATCAGGTTGCGCAGGAAACCTTCCTGACGGATCACATCAAAAAAGGACAGGTTGTGCTCGCGGGCATACTGCTTTACCTCCAGCCTGATATCGTTGGAAGGAGCAGGCTGCAGGTAACAGTTCTTTATGTCCAGGATCTTATCGAAACGGCCAGGTATGTGGAAGCCCAGTGCATTGCGGTCAAAATCTTCTCCTGATTTGATCTGCTCGTTTGTAAGCCAGCCGTAGTTGGAGAAGGTAAACTCTAACTTGTTTCGGTAAAAGCTGGTAGGGCTGGAGCCAAGTATAGGATCGAACTCCGGCAGCGGCACTTTGCCAATGCGCTCCAGGTTGTCCTTTACCTGCTTCTGCTTGTAATGTAGCTGGGTATCATAGCCAATGTGCTGCCACTTACAGCCACCACATACGCCGAAGTGTTCGCAGAAAGGCTCCACACGCAGTTCTGAAAACTCCCGGAAGCGAACGGGCTCCGCCTCCATAAAGCTCTTCTTTTTGCGTTTGATCTGCAGGTCCACTACATCGCCGGGCGCTACACCAGCCACAAAAATAACCATGTTGTTATGGCGCGCCAGGCATTTGCCTTCAGCCACCATCTCTTCAATTCGTATATTTTCGAGTATCTCGAATGTCTTCTTGTTCTTTCTCACAGTACTGCAAAATTAGCTAATTTTTGGGAGAAGGTCATTAATCGTCATTTGTCCGACCTGAGAAACCTCTTTTAGCTGAAGTTTATACTTATTGCATATACAAGAGGACAGGGGGTGGTTGAACCATAGCAACTATGAATCTCATACTTGCAAAGTGACAACAGGCAGAGAATCCTTTCTAAAGAGGGGTAGGGGTATGTAAAAATCCTGTTTATCTTTAAATCCCGCAAATCCTGATGCAGACCCTCCCTGCCTGTCCCTGCGGGCCAGTTGAGTCGGAGACTCTGGCACCATTGTTAGTCACAAATCTGGAGATTCGCGCCAGGAATTAATAATTTCTTATTCATACTTATAAAAAGTGGACTGTTGTAGCACTCCCAACAATTTCCAACAACATTTCCTGCATAAATAGTAGCTTTGCCAAAGCAACTGTAACATACAGTTACTGCAGGATTTGAATTGTAGCAATGAAAAATAAAGTAGTCTTAATTACAGGCGGTACATCAGGTATTGGCAAAGCCTGCGCGTTTGTGTTTGGCAAGGCTGGAGCAAAAGTGGCTATCTCAGGGCGTAACCAGCAAAACCTTACGGAAACTTCTCAGGAATTGGCAGCAGCTGGAATCGATAACCTTGCGATAAATGCCGATGTGAGTATAGAGGAGCAATGCGAGCGAATGGTGGCGGAAACGGTTGCCAAGTATGGCCGCCTCGATGTACTGATCAACAATGCCGGTATTTCGATGCGAGCCCTTTTCGAGGACCTGGACCTGGATGTGATCCGGAAGGTAATGGACATCAATTTCTGGGGCACTGTGTATACTACCAAGTATGCACTGCCGCACATCATGGCCACCAAAGGCTCGGTTATTGGTATTTCTTCTATTGCAGGCTACAGAGGGCTCCCGGCGCGCACGGGGTACTCGGCTTCAAAATTTGCCATGCACGGTTTCCTGGAGACACTCCGCACCGAAATGCTGCACAAAGGCGTGCACGTACTCATCGCTTGTCCGGGCTTTACAGCTTCCAACATCCGCAACACAGCTCTGGCGGCAAATGGTCAGCAGCAGGGCGAATCACCGCGCAATGAAGGAAATATGATGACTGCCGAAGAAGTAGCCGAAAGAATTCTGAAGGCTACCCTACAGCGCAAGCGTGATCTGGTAATGACCTTTCAGGGCAAACTTACCGTGTTTCTGAACAAGTGGTTCCCAAGCCTTACCGATAAACTGGTGTACAACCACATGGCCAAAGAGAAGGACTCTCCGCTTAGTAAGTAAGTTCGTTGATCGTGTTTCGTTTGTCGTTTTTTGATTAGGGAAGTATACTTTAAGGTATAAGCTGTTGTAGTAGCTGCAGGGTACAATTAGCGTATCCAAATTAAGAACGCGACAAACGAAACACTAAAAACGACACACGAAACTAAGGCAGTTCCAGCAGGTTGGTCTTGCGGATGTAAGCTTTCTCGCCTTTCCATTTAATCTCATACCAGATATCCTGTTCGCCCGTAATCGGAACTTTGTGGCCTTCTGAGGCCGTAGTTACCCACGATGCCCCCGCCGAAGGAGCCGACATAATGGCTACGTGGTTGTTCTTGATGATGCCCGCATCTCCCAGGTTGAGGAAGTTGATGTAATAAAGAATAAAGAACAGGTACAGGATAAATCCGACTTTAAAAGTAGGAGTGAATTTGTGCCCTTTTCGCCAACTGATCACCATAACCGTAACGGTTACAACAGCTGCCAGAAGCATCAGTTCCAGTATGCGCATGTAGTGTTTGCTGAACTGTGTTTTAAAGAACTGCAGGTCGTTGTACTCGTAGCCCAGCAGGCGGTGTGCCTGTGCCAGCTCTTCCATCTTTTTAAGCACAGAACGGCTGGGCTGCTTGGTGTAGAACAGGTGGAGGTAGTACATGGCCCCGGTATAATCGCGAAGACCTTCTTTGATGTAGGCCATCTTTAGCAGCATTTGTGGGGAGTATTGCCGCTGCTGTTGCAGAATATCTTCGTATAAGGTAAAAGCTTCGGTGTATTGTTGCCTGTTAAACAACGAATCTGCCTGTTTTATAGTAAAATTATTTGCCTGACTATAAACAGGTTTGCACAATAGCAGTAAAAAAACGAGCACAAAACCCGATAATTTGGAACAAATATTTTGCATTTAATCAGATAGCTGTTACTTTTGCAACGCAATTCAGGGAAACGCCTTGAGAATGCAAGTTAACAAAAAGATTCTGTAGCTCAGCTGGTAGAGCAATACACTTTTAATGTATGGGTCCTGGGTTCGAATCCCAGCGGGATCACAAAAGAAAGCATCAGCCTTTTCCGTAAGAGAAGGCTTTTTCTTTCTCCTTCTTCTGAAGAAGGGTTGTTAAAGAAGTTTAAATTTTGTTTTGCTT
Source organism: Pontibacter ruber (assembly GCF_023630205.1). Taxonomy (GTDB): domain Bacteria; phylum Bacteroidota; class Bacteroidia; order Cytophagales; family Hymenobacteraceae; genus Pontibacter; species Pontibacter ruber. Next base: position 108,013 of record NZ_JALPRR010000003.1, read on the forward strand.
TTTAAAATTTAGCTTCTAATTTTGCCCTCCCTAACAAGGGAAAAACAAGTACCGATTCTGTAGCTCAGCTGGTAGAGCAATACACTTTTAATGTATGGGTCCTGGGTTCGAATCCCAGCGGGATCACTGAAAATGAAAGCCACTCCGAAACGAGTGGCTTTTTTGTTTTTATACCTCCTGCCTTTATCCGCGCCTACAAAGTATAAGCCCCTGCTATAACATAATAGCAGGGGCTTATACTTTATCTAAAACTGTTAATTGCTTATTGTTTACTGATAACTGTTCTAAGCTTCTGTCTTGTAAAGGGTTTCGAAGATCTTGTACTTATACTTTTGATACACCCTGAGCACTGCTACCATCGCAAACAAGGCACCACCAATAAGAAGCGGGTAAAGCAGGTACAGGAGCGGATGCAGCAACGGCGTGAACAGCAACCCCATCAGGAAAATAGAAACAAAGCTGAACAAATACGATGTTTTGGCACCAAAGCTCATAATTCCGCCACTTACCACCTTCGGACTTACAAACGACGCGATCAATGCCACAGGAGTTAATACTAGTACCGATGCTGCATACAGCAGTAGTATAAAGGTTGCATGCTCATGGTTAAACAGGGCCACGTAAAGTATAGCCAGCGTTGCATCGATCAACAAGGGCACACGGAGGGGCATCAGACTGGCCAGCAGAAAGTCTTTGTAATTGCCGGTAGCCCGCTCGGTTGTTAGCCAGAGGTTTTTATAAAATCCCCAGATGTTGTTGAACACATACGAGTAAAGCACCACTGGCCCCATAAACAGCCAGATGGTAGGATTCTTGTCCAGAATGTGGTAGCCTTTGAGGGTATAAACCAGCGCGTCTACCGCCAGCATCAGTACCTTAAAGCCTAAGCCGAACAGTAGCAGCGGGCGAGCTGTTTTGTGGTTTTTGAAGAGCCTCCAGGCAAGGCTGCGCCGGGCGTTCTGGCTATAGTTTACTACCCTGCGCTTTGGCTCGTAAGCAGCCTGCTCCAGAAAGTAATTAGAAGCCAGGAAGGCTCCCAGTGAGGCCAGGTGCACCACCATCAGGGGCAGCTGGTAAGTCGGTTCATACATTGGTACCCGCACCTGAAGGGCCACAAAAGCGGCTGCCATTACAGCTGCTGCAAAAAACATGCTGTGGCGCCACCTGATCTTGCGTTCAACCAGTATCTGCAGCGAGCGACGTGTTACGTGGGCCGTAATCAATACAAGTAGTCCCTGCAGCAGGTGCAAAAAATTGTAATCCGGCGAAAGCAGGAACAGCACGAACAAGAAGTTGAGCAGCACAAAGTAAAAAGGAGATACCAGCTCTACGGCCAGTTCGGTCCAGAAGCGCTGGAGTGGGGGAATGGGGTAAATCCGTTGGATAAATTCTGTCCTGGGGATATAGGCTGGGAAAAAGCCGCGCAGCACGGTAAAAGCCAGCAACAGCAGGTTGGCATAGCCTAACACTTTTTCCACGCTTGGGTTGATGCCTCCTTCGTGCGCCTTTTGCAGCAGCAACGTAAAGATCCAGCTGTAAAAACCGGACAGCACAATGCCAAGTGCCAGCAGCAGCACACGCTGCAATCGCTTCTGACGGAAATAGCTGTTTAGCCTTGCTTTGCAGGAATAAAGAATCAGATCCATTAAATAAAGTAAAATCTTAGTTAAAGAATTAAAGAGTCGGAGAGTTAAAGAGTCCCATGTTGCGGCTCTGTAACTCGGGTGGCTTAACTCTTACCCTAATTTAACATCCAGTCAATGTTAGCTTCGGTGTTGTGGTGCGGCAACAAAAGCTGGAAGAGTGCCTGGTCGATCAGGTGCTTGCCATTCATCGTGAACTCCTCAACAGAGCCGTTGTACATCAGCTGGCCATCGTTAAGCACCCCGATATGCGTCGCCACACGCTCCACGTAATTCAGGTCGTGAGAGGAAATAAGCACCACCCGATTCGGGTTCCGGTAGCTTCGGATGAGTTGTACCAGCAACTGCGCCGCAATCGGGTCAAGGCCTGTAAAGGGCTCGTCAAGTATGAGCACGCTTGGTTTGTGCAGGATCGAGGCGGCTATTCCTACTTTCTTCTTCATACCCGTTGAGTAACCGGCTATGTTCTTGTGCAGCGACTCCCTGTCTGTGAAAAAGTAATTGGTCAGGCTGCTGATGCGCTCCTGGGCCTCTTCCGGCGACAGGCGGTACAGCTTTGCCACAAAGTTGAGGTACTCCAGGCCTGTAAATTCTTCAATCAGCGGATTGTCCTCGCAAAGCGCACCGAGGCTCTGCTTTACCTCCAGGTTATGGTTATGATAATCTTTGCCCAACAGCGTTATGGTGCCGGCATCAGGCTTGATCAGGTCAAGTATACAATTCAGAAAAGTGCTTTTGCCGATACCATTTTTGCCCAGGAGGCAGTAGCACTGGCCATTTTCTATAGTTAAGTTCAAATCTTGCAGCACTTGCTTCTTGCCAAATGCTTTTGATAGTCCGCTTATCTCGATGCTCATATATAATGTACTTTTGGCAACTACCTGTATAGTCTAACCGCTTGCTATACAGTGATAAAGGTAAGGATAAGCTCCAAAAAGTCCTAACAGGAATTAAGAACGAAGCCCCCGGCATGTATTTTTTAAGGTATCAGCAACAAAAAATACATCTCTAAGCAGGACAACACACTATTTACCTAATATGGTTTCGGATTTCCTGTTTTGTTTCAACATTATACTTGCGCCTTTAACTAAGATACTGTTTGTCAGTTTCTTCCCTCCCTATTATGCAAGATAAACCGCTTATTTAGTAGCTTGTTATTTTTTAAATTAGGCTTAAGTCGATATTTAGGCTAACCTAAATTAAAATTTATAGTATGTTTGATGTATAGTTAAGATAAATTTAAACTAATGAAACTATGGTCAAGCTATACTTATTCTTGTTGATGTTCTTACTGCCGTTGCTGATGTTTGGCCAAAGTGGCAACGTAACAGGGCGGGTAGTGGCCAATGGCACAGCTGTACCTTATGCAAGTATAGGCTTGCAGGGAACATCCCTTGGTACAACTGCCTCAGATAAAGGTATTTTTGAAATTATGAGTGTACCTGCCGGATCGTATAGGCTAAGGGTTTCGGCTGTTGGCTTTGCGCCTTTTGAAAAACATATAGAAGTGCAGTCAGGACAGGCAACGCAGATAGAGGTAGTATTGGAGCAAAGCCAGGCAAGTATAAAAGAGGTGGTGGTAACCGGCACCATGCGCGAAACCTTCCTGCTGGAGTCGCCGGTAGCTGTGGAAGTATACACGCCAAAGTACTTTCAGAAAAATCCGACACCCGCCTTATTTGAAGCATTGGAGCTCGTGAACGGCGTGCAACCACAGATCAACTGCAATGTGTGCGGCACCGGCGACATCCATATCAACGGCATGGAAGGCGCTTATACCATGGTGCTGATAGATGGCATGCCCGTTGTGAGTGCACTATCCACGGTTTATGGACTCAGTGGCATCCCCAACAGCCTGGTGGAGCGGGTAGAGGTAGTAAAAGGACCTGCCTCTACGCTGTATGGCTCCGAGGCCGTGGCTGGCCTTATCAACGTCATCACAAAAAGCCCGCTGAAAGCACCTCGTATAGCTGCCGATGTTTTTTATACATCGCATGAAGAACTGAATGCTGATGTTGGCCTGAGCAGGCAGTGGGAGAGGGCCTCCACCATCCTAAGCACCAATTACTTCAGGATGAATAATCGCCGGGATGTTAACAACGACAATTTTACGGACACCCCGCTGCAGCACCGGATCTCTTTGTTTAACAAATGGAGCCTGGCACGTAAGGATAACCGCATCATGAACCTGGCTGCGCGTTATTATTACGAGGATCGCTTTGGTGGCGAAATGCAGTGGTCTCCTGCTTTCCGGGCCGGTGACAGCATCTATGGGGAGTCGGTGTATACGAGGCGGTACGAATTACTGGGTGCATACCAGTTGCCTGTAAAAGAGAAGCTGTTGCTGAGTTATTCCTACAACGACCATGACCAGAACTCGGCTTATGGTACCACCCTGTACAAAGGGCGGCAGAAAGTGCTGTTCGGGCAGCTGGTGTGGGACAAAGCATTAGGAGCCCGGCATAATCTATTGCTTGGTTCCGCCTACCGCTATACTTTCTACGACGACAACACACCTGCAACGCAGACCACTAACGCGTCGGAGTCTGTAAACAAGCCGGTTTATACTTCGCTGCCCGGCGTTTTTGTGCAGGAAGAGTTCAAAGCCTCGTCTGCTACTACGCTGCTGGCCGGCCTGCGCTATGATTACAACTCTGATCATGGCAGCATACTTACCCCAAGATTTAACATGAAATGGTCGCCGGATAAAGAGAGTACCTTACGTCTGAGCCTGGGAAATGGATACCGGGTGGTAAACCTGTTTACGGAAGACCACGCGGCCCTTACCGGTGCCCGGAAGGTAGTGATACAGAACGAGCTGAAACCGGAGCGCTCCTACAATGCCAGCCTGAACTACCAGCGCTATTTTAATCTGAGCAGCGGTTACCTGGACCTGGAGGCGACCACCTTTTATACGTACTTTACCAACAAGATCGTAGCAGATTTCCTGACAGATAACAACCTGATCATCTACGATAACCTCAGCGGACATGCCATTTCCAGGGGGGTGGCTGTTGATCTGGACATGGCGTTTACATTTCCGCTGCACCTGAACGCCGGACTTACTTTGATGGATGTATACCAGGTTGAGGAGCAGAAGGGGGAGGGGAGAAGTATGAAAGTACCGCAACTGCATGCCCCTAAGTTCTCGGCCACATTTGCAGCTACCTATAAATTACCAAAGTATGGGTTGGCCATCGACTACACAGGAAGTATAAAAGGGCCAATGCACCTGCCGGTACAGGAGCTAGACTTCAGGCCGGGAAAGTCGCCGTGGTTTACGTTGCAGAACATTCAGCTTACCAAAACTTTTGCAGGAGGGTTGGAAGTATACGGAGGCGTGAAAAATATTTTTGATTTCATGCCCGAGAATCCACTCATGCGTCCTTTTGATCCCTTCGATAAAAACGTAGCAGTTGATAACCCCAATAACTATACATTTGATACAGAGTATAATTATGCTCCGCTGCAGGGCCGCCGAACGTTTATAGGCGTAAGGTACAACCTGGCACAGCCCGACTGATCGCCTGGTGTTTGTTATTTGCAGTGGAGAAAAATTTGTAGTTTTATTTAAAGTGGAGCAGGAGGTGATATTGCATATATCGTAACTGCTCGCTACTTTTGCAACCACATTTAACCCGCGCACGTGGTGAAACTGGTAGACACGCCATCTTGAGGGGGTGGTGCCTTCGGGTGTGGGAGTTCGAATCTCCCCGCGCGCACTTCAAAAGCTCTATTCTAACGGATAGGGCTTTTTTGTTTGTAAGGGGCTGTTTTGTCTCCATCTTTCCTATCTCACAGTGACCAAACCAGTGACCTAGAATTTTCATGTGTTTCAGGTCACGAATAACGCTGTAAGTAACTGATGAACTAGACTTTACAATAGATTAACTTGTAGTCAATTGGTCTTCATAAACACCATAAATCATGAAGACACAGCACACATTCGCCCTTCTGGCAATGGTCAGAAGAAACAAGCCCAATAAACTCGGGGAAATACCTGTTTTCATTAGAGTAACTATCAATGGGAATAACACTGAGATAGCTACAAAACACTTTGTTAAGCCTGAACTATGGGATACCTCCAAGGGGAAGGTGAAAGGTAGATCAGACCTTGCTAAAACCATCAACGATACCATAGACCTCTTCAAGCTAAGGGCTAAGCAACATTATAATAAGCTAATAGAGGCAGGTAAAGAAGTTGACCTATTAGCTATCAAGAATGGAGTTCTGTGTATAGAAGAAAAGCAACCCACTTTACTGGAAGTGTTCTCCAAGCTCGTAAGAGATGTGCATGCCAAGATAGGGGTAGAGTATAGTATGAGTTGTTACAGCGCATACAGGGCTTCAGAGAACCATCTGGTGATGTTTCTTGAAGAAGAATATAAGTTGCAGGACTACAAACTTAAGGATCTTTCCTTTAGGTTTATCGCTGACTTTGAACATTACCTAAAGACAAAAGGTAAGTGCAGGCAGAATGGAGCCATCAAGCATATTCAAAGGGTAAAGAAGTCAGTAAGGATAGCCTTAAAGTATGACTACATTCAGAAAGACCCTTTTCTTTTACATTCTATGGGCAAGGATAAGGTTATCAGGCTACCTTTGAACGAAGGGGAATTGAAGACCTTAGAGGCTATGAAGGTCGATGTCGAGAGACTAGAGATTATTAGAGACATGTTCCTCTTCACCTGCTACACAGGCTTAGCATTTATTGACGCTAAACACCTTAAGAAAGAGAATATTGGTATTGGGATAGATGGGGAGGAGTGGATATTTACTGAGCGCCAGAAGACAGGTAATACCTGTGCTATCCCACTTCTTCCACCAGCTAAAGCAATTCTTAAGAAGTATGCAATCCATGACAAGGTGCTCACATCAGGCTATCTGTTGCCTATTCCATCCAACCAGAAATTCAATGCCTATTTAAAAGAAATAGGAGATTTGGCAGGGGTTAGGAAAAAACTCACTGTACATATTGGAAGGCATACTTTTGCAACTACCATAGCCTTACAGAATGGTGTTCCTATGGAGGTCGTAAAACAAATGCTAGGACATGACAACATAAAGACTACCCAGATTTATGCTAAAGTGGAGACACGTCTTATAGCTGATTCTATGAATGCTCTGAGGAAGAAGTATTAATTAGAAAAAATGAGTAGTCATATGCTGACAGTATATAATTCTGTAAATCCTGGTATCGTTCGTTAGTTTGTAGTGATCATCACCAGAAGCCCTCGCTTTAAATAGCGAGGGTTTTTGGTTTTATATAGTTCCTTGCGGCTTTCTCTAAGCCTTTCCACTCACTTGTAATAAACAGATAAAACATTGTTGAATGTGCGTGATAAACCGCATAAAGCTACTGTTAAGTTTCATCTGTCTCACTAAACAAGGTCAATCGATTGATGAAATTATTAGAGCTTTTGATATTAGTTTGTGCCTCTAATACTAAAAATAAAGAGCCCACACATGCTTGGGCAGGCTAATTTTAATTCCACTATTATGCAAACTTAATATAAAGTTAACTAAGCTTCATTTACATTAATCTGTTGTTGAATCTCGATTTCTTGCCTTATCTCATCATAAATTTCAAGATCCTCATCTAGTGCTGTAAAACTAACAACAATAGCATACGGTACTTTAAATTTCAAATCCTTCTGCCAACCAGCATGAGCAACGACAGCGAATGAGATCTCATCTGGTAATTCGAATGAATTAACATCTGTCCAATCCTTCTGAAGAGTAGAATTTATCAATCTCACATCACTAGTTCCTGAATTTACCTGCCTTCCTATAACCCATGGAATACTACGAAATTGGGAAGCAGAAGCAGCTCTTTGATCTTCAGCACTATCTTCTTGTAATGAGCGAAGAATTCTAGCTCTAAAGTTAGAATATGGTTCATCAAACTTTGAGCTTTCCCAGTGGAGCCATGTAGACAGGTAAGACTTAATTTTCCGTCTCGTAAGCCTTGGTAAAGCCTTATAAGATAATGTAACCTCAATTCTTATCCTATGATTCGTAGCTGGATTCCTTAGTGACTCAGGAACTGGCACAGTATAAATGTATGCTTCCTTTGCTGCGATTTGGTTTTCTGCAAATAATGTTACTCTATAATCAGTATTACGAGTAGCCCTCTCTACATCTGGTATTCCGTAGCCATAAAACCTCAGGTTTTGCAAGGCTTCTCTCGCTCCTTCAGCTACTTCAGGCCACTGTGCTGACTGAACAAGTAGTGCACGATACAGCAATGCCGAATACGAGGGCAATACTCTTTGAATTTCGCCTAAAATGTACGATACTTTAGGTGCGGTGAATGAAGTTCCAACCTTATCTTTTCTTAAGGCACTTTGTCCATCAAGTGTTGAACACACCAAAAGAGGCGAAGTTTCTTCGCAGTTTGATAAATTATGAGAGCTATCGTAAAGAAAGTCTCCACCATATTCAACTACATCAGGCTTAAGAGTGTCCCAAATACCTAAGCCTGTTCTAGAGAAGCTAGATAATTCGCCAAGATTTCCAAAAGACCTGCGATCACTACTTGACTCTATAAACTGCTCAAAGCAGATTGACCCTACTGTGATTGAGTTTAAACTGTGAGCAGGGTTAGCAATTTTACACCCGTCTTCAAGAAGGTAATTGGGATATATGTTCCCTGATGTTAAGTAGTCTTGAATACCTGGTAATAGGCTGTCATTAGAGGCTCTTGAAAGGTTCCCTGCCGCGATAATAAAAAGAATGTCTTTTTTGAAAGTTAGATTATCAATTTCTCCTGCCCATGGAGACATATGTTTAGTCCTATATGGGGCTCTTTCTGCAACAGATAAATTAAATAATCTTACTCCATACTCGCCATGATATCTTTCTACCACGTCATTAGTGACCTCTGCTGGCATCTTAGTCTCAGGAAACGATGCGCTAGAATCAAGTATTTTAGCGTTAAATATCCAAAAGGGCAACTTGTACTCTCCATCTAATGAAGGTCCATAAGGATAGAGAATAGCTCCTGCTACTCTAGTTCCATGTCCTCCATCTGGGACTAAATCAGCTGTTCCTATTTCAGTAGGCACAAAAGACATAGATGCTTCTCGTACGATAGCAGGACTCAGGAGCAAGTGCCCTTCCTGTATTCCACTATCGATCACACATATTTTAGGGGAATCAGGATCAGGAGGCAGAGGCACTAATTCGCAATTAGCTCTTGAGCTTTCCCCACTACTAATAGGTACGCCTTGCAATAGATTAGGCTCTGACACATCGAAGAGATAGCTGTAGGTAAGCACTAAATCCTTAAGTCCTCTTCCATTTATTTTAATCCTACAACAAAAACTATCATTGAAATCAATAAACCCAGAAAGTAGCTCCCCCTCATATTGATCAAGGTATTCTTGTAGCTTATCTTCTAGATTCATTGCTAACTCATCTCTCTTTACTTCCGCTTCTCTAATCTGCCTTTCCCTTCTTTGTATTGTTTGCTCAGATGCATCATCTGCTGGCGACTCTGGCACATATATCTGACAGGCTATCCCTAAGTCCAGAATGTAAAGTTCCTCTAACTCAATTACCCCCCACTTACTTAACAAATCTGGAGACAGCACTTGTTCTGGTCGCCAGCTGTAACCCTCTATTATTTGCCAAAGTTGAGCCGCCTGATTACGGTCTTGTCTACTACTTTCTGCTCCTTCTAAAAACCTTTCGATTTTTGTAGAGAGGCTTGTGAAATTATCAACAGAGGCCCCAACAATGTAACCATCTTCATTTTCGCTAATTACATGGATACCAAAGCTTCTAAGAGTATCTAACGAAAGGCTCTTTGTGTCAACTTGTAAAAAGACAGGTATACCTTCAGGTGGCGCGGGAAGGCCTGCCTCTTCTCTTTCCTGTTTGATCTCAGACCATCTCTGAAGATTACTTTGAACCGACGTTTTTAATCCATTACCATGCTGATCACGATTCTGTCGATTTTGAATTGTTCTGATTGACTGACTGCCGAAGCCGCGTAGATAAGCTGGGCCAACAATTTTAAGTGGCAGAGGTAGATGGGGAAAGTTGCTCATTATTTAGTAGGTCGATCGGTTTATGACTTCCGATAATGCAGACTCAAGATGATTCATTCTGATAGTATTGTCACCAGCAACAACACATGCTTTTGCAGCATCTCTAGCAACTTTAACAACCTGTGCTGCAGAAAACCCATCCATTTTATCAACTATTTTATTGAAGTTTAAGCCTTTATCAACATTGATGGAAGATAGAGAAGTAAGCAACAAATCATGCACTTCTCCTTTCCCAGGCTTAGGCACCTCTAGAACTTCATCAAATCTTCTAAAGATCGCTTTATCTAGAGTCTCTTCTAGATTGGTTGTTGCTACCAATAAACCTTGTGCATTATATTCTTCCAAGAGATAAAGTAGCATATTCACCATTCTTGACATTTCTCCTACGTCTTGTCCTATGTTTCTAGATTTTGCAATGAAATCACATTCATCTAATAACAGAACACAAGGGGTATTCTGAGCAACATCAAAGACCTTTCGTAAATTACTTCCTGATTCTCCTAAGAAGGACGATAACAGAGATTCAAAACGTACTTTATAGAATGGCAAACCTATATCCCAAGCAAGTCGTTCTGCACCCATACTTTTACCACAGCCAGGAGGGCCATATAACAAGATCTTCTGTCTAGGTTTTAGTCCATAATGAGCTAAGCGATCGCTAGCAACATATTCTTTAATTACCCTTTGAAACCTTTGTTCTATTTCATTGGGAAGAATCATTTCGTGCCTTAGATTCTCTCGCTTAACTTCCATTAAAAGAGGCTGTTGGTCTCTTTTAGAAAGAGGCAATGAAGTTAGTCTACTAGTACTAAGAGTGTTTAACGTGCCGCTTTTAGATACATAGCGCTCAGAAGTAGCTTGAGTAGCAGATGTTTCTTTTAGAATATTTGATAGTTCATGTGCTAACTTATCATGCCCCTTCTTCCTCTCATCATCTAAAATTACTTGAGCAATCTTTATTAAATCTTGGGTTGGTTCTCGCTTAATAGAGCGGAATAACCTTTTTAGAGTTTCAGATCTCATAGCCAAATCTATTAAATATTTGTAAGATTTCTATTTATATATATGAAAACATATATTTTAAATAATCTGTTTTCTTAGCTTTCTGAAATTGTTAGACACCCTCGATGATAATTCACCACAGCAGATATTACAAGACCATTTAAACAATCAAAAACTTATTGCTTTTGATTTGAATTTATTTAATATATGTACGAGAAAGTCTATAGTAAAATATTTATTCTTCACCTTTGGTATAAATTCAAATATTAGCTCTATCTTGGCACCAGCAAATTATAGTGTCACCTAACAGCGGATATTGTTCAGTGCACTAGTAAAGCTCTCATCTTTCAAAAAGGCGCTTAAGCAGAAGACATCGCAGCCCCTTGCGTAAACTTAGTCTCTCGAGCCCCTACTATTATCTTTCAAATTAAAACTAATATGGATTCTCGTCCCTTATAGGATCGAGAAACAGTTCTCTTTTTGTTTTTGCCTTTAGGCAAGATTCAACAAAGGCTAAGAATTGGTATTTGCTCTTATATCCATCAAACTATTTTCTTTCCTGTAAAGGAATAAGAACCAAGAAAATGTAACAGGGATAAGACTAGAGCTTCAATTATGCTTAGTCTATAAATTATAAACACAATGAAAGATTTTAATCAATCAGCTTCTGAAGAAATGGACGCTGTACCAAATATAATAACTGCGAAAGCCTTGGCTCAGCTAAAGGCGCCAATATCCCGCTACTTGCTTGAACCCTTTTTACCCACTTCTGGAACTGCATTAATTGCTGGTAAGCCTGATACAGGTAAAAGCCAGTTCGCGAGGCAGCTCGCAATTCAGGTTTCCCAAGGTTCAAGCGAGTTCCTTAATTTTAAATTGTCTCTTAAACACGGTAGATCTGTTTATGTGGCAACTGAAGATGACGCATGGAATACTCAGTATTTAATTGCTAAACAACACCAAGGGTTGGGTTATGAGCCAAATGAAAACTTGTCGTTTCTATTTTCTAATAGTATGGATACAAAACGAGTAATAAAAGAACTGGACAAGCTGCTAACCTTAGCTCCAGTAGATTTGATAGTTGTGGATGGCTTTAGCGACATATTCTCTGGCTCTGACATGAATTCAAATACACAAATGAGAGAATCAATAAACAAGTTTGATTACATAGCTAAGAAGCATCACTGCCTAATTCTTTTTGTACATCATATCAACAAGAGCGCCTATGATAAAAAAGCAACACAGCAAAGCATACAAGGTGGTGGAGCTTTAGCACAAAAGGTAAGGTTAGCTTGGCAGCTAACGTCACAGGAAGGCGGGAATACCAAATTCTTAAATGTAACAAAAGGTAACTATTGCCCTCGTGAGTATAAAGAAAAACCTCAAGTCTTGGTATTCGATGAGAGTCATTTTACATTTACAAAAAGCAGTAACCCTATAAACGAGAAGCAGCAAGAGCTAAATCTGGAGCCCGCTTTATCAAAAAACGAGAGTAAGTTATTAAGTTTTTTACAAGACATTAAGACCAAGCTTTTAGAGACTCAAGGCATTAAGTATGGTGCTTTTGTTAAATTCATGATGGAAGAAGGTCAATTTCCAGAGGCGTCAGCTAAGAGACAAATTAGCCAATTAAAAGAACAGAACTATATCGTTAAAATTGATGATCTGTACAAATGGGAAGAAAAACCAATCAGAAAATTGAACAATAGAGAGATCATAGAAGGAGACATCTCCTTGGATGATGTTGCATAACAATTAGTATCAAAGGATCAGTAGTATCAAACCCTAGTGCACAAATACTGCTGATCCTAATGATACCTATCTTTTAGCTATCTATACTTTATATAGGATCAGTTAATAAAAACATACAATCGTATTAGTCCCCAAAGGGATCACGGTATCAATGATAATTATATACTATAGTTTTATACCATTGATCCTTGATCCTACATAAGAGAATGAGAAAACCAACTATACTAAATATCCATCAAAACTAGTCTGACAGCATACAATACAAATTAAGACATATCAATTATATAGCTTTCTTCACTGAGTTTATCAATTCCAACTCTGTAAATCTGACTCAGGAAACACCAACAGATTATCTTTCCCAACCTCAGTTGATAAACTGCAACAGCATTACTCTCCTAAATATTCTATGAACTTCATGGAGTTTATCAATGCCCTCTCCCAAATTTTTTTTTTATTTTTTCTGAGTTCCACTGAGCAGGCCAGCCTACTTCTAAACTTACCCCACTTAGGGATCAGGGTTGGATGTACCGCCCCATGATGTATAACCATAATTAATAAACACATGGTAACGATTACTGGCTTTGCCAAAAGAAAGAATTCTGCTGACGAGGAATTCAACGTGCTACTTCTGCAGGGGGAACTGGAACTGATCCAGTCAAAGGAATCAGGAAGATTCTATGCTACTGCTAAAACCTGTAGCATCGCCTGTACTTTTAATGACGCTATCTGTGCTACTCTAGTTGGGAAAACCCTCCCAGGCCAGATCGAGAAAATTCAATGTGATCCTTATGACTACCATATTCCAGGTACTGACGAGATCATTTCACTTGCCTACTCCTACTACTACGATCCTATCGAGAGGACGATAGAGCAGGAGGTATTCCAAATGAAGCCTGCAGCTTAGCTTGCGAAGGGTAGTCTATTACTAGGCTACCCTTTTTCATTTACTCCTTTATAGTTTCTAGACAATGATTACAAAGTACTTATTGAATTCTGAGCCAAGCAGGTTCTCAGACAGTTGCCTGTTCCTGTCGAAGTACAAGCTCCAGAGGGTTTATTGTCCATTCGAGGTAGTCTGCACCAGAGCTATTCGCAAAATTAATGAAGGGGAGAGGCTATGGGTAGATAGAATCTTAAGTTGGCATTCAGGAGTGATACTTTTCTTCATTCAAGGTAGGCTCTACCCGCACAGTCATTTCAGCTATAAACCTCCTACACAGTTCGTAGCGACAGGGATAAAGTAGCTGAGATAGGAGTTATGCTGAATTTCTTAGGCATTGTTCTGTGAGATGGTTACTCCTTAAAATCAAACCACTGAAAGAACGTAGCAAAAGACTTATAGCTATTTGTCTGGAGGGGGTAACATTTGTTGCCCCTTTTACTTTACCACAACCATTGCACTCAGAAATAAAATACAACTTCAGCACAAGATGTTGGATAACGTCTCCTATACTAAATTAAGTAAGCTTAAATCTTCTTAAAATATAATAGGATGTTTATATATTGTGGTTTGAACATAAATACAACTAACCCCAATCTGAAAATGAGCTTAACCACACTTATTGATAAATCACCTACATATAACCTGTCTGCAGATTGGATCAAGGTCAACGAAGACAACAGACAGGCTTTTGTTCAGAGGTTCCCTCTCGATAAGCTGAATAATCTTTCTTTAGAGGAATACGCACTTGGAACAAACAGAAATAGCCTTTGCTACTGGCTAGAATACAAGGATACTCTGTTTGGTATCGGAGGCGGTAATTCCTCTAAGTTTGGCATCTATAAGGCACATGAAGACGGACAATATTATAAAGGAAAGGGCAAAAATAAAGTAGCTCTGTCAGATCAAGCTGCAGAAGACTTCTTTAGAAGCATAAGAGATTCTGTTATACAAGCCTTGGAATATGTACAGCAAGATTCCGTTGAGAAAATCAGGGGATTACAAATTCCATTGTGGAGCATGGTCCTACAGAATGTACTTTCAATGTACTTCCCAGAGAAGTTCCTGACTGTAGGAGCCCCAGACGTCATTCTAGAGTGTGCGCGTGACATACAGATCGAAGAGACAGACCTAACTGCAGATAACTCCATTCTAATAAACTACCTGTGCAAACAGAAGCTAGATAAGCAGGACGCATTCAAAGATTGGAGTTATCTCAAATTGGGACAGTTTATCTGGAGCGTGTATCACGAAGACTCTAAGAGAGACTATTACATTATAGGGTCGAAGTATGGGGATAACGCTAGAATAGATATTTTCCCTCAAATGCTACAGCGATCTGTTGTAGCTACAGGATTTGCTTCACACATTGATCTTACTGATTATTATAGACAAAACCATTCTACCATTCGAGATTTTTTAAAGCAGCAAGGAGAAGAAAATAGATCTCATAATGCTCTGAAATATTTTCTCAACCTTAAGCCAGGTGACAGAATAGCCATTAAAGCTGATGGTTCCCCTAAAGGCTCACAAGGCTTTTTGTCTATAATTGGATTAGCTGAGGTATGCGAAAGGAATGGTAAGACCTATGAGTATGATCCAGATGAGCTAGGCCATATTGTTCATGTCAAGTTTCTGAAAGCTCCAGTTTATAAGGAATTTCCACAAGGGGGCTTTGGTAGCACTCTTCATAAGCTATCGGACCCTAAACACATCAAGATGATTTTCAAGTCACCATACGAGGATAACGAGAGAGTGAAGCGCTTTAAGGCATGGCTAGAAGGAGTATACAAGCAAAGCAATGGCCCTGCCTTGAGCGAGAGAAGCGTGTCAAGCTACCTGAACGGTATCAAGTTCATTGAGCGAGAGATAATTGATAAAGCTTTGTACAGTACACCCTTATTTGCGATCAATGAAGTTGGGGTTTTACAAGGGCTGAAGAGTAAATACTTTGCAGTGCCTGACATAAAAGAGAGAGATGAGAAGGGCAATCAAATGTATTCCAATGCTTTTAAAAGATACATTGAGTTTATGGAGTACGAAGTGGCATCCTCACCAAAACTATCTGATAGTAATCAAAATGAATTCAAAATGCCATTGAACACAATCCTTTATGGCCCTCCAGGAACAGGTAAAACTTACAGGCTGAAGAACGAGTACGTCGACAGGTTTACGGACAAGCAGGCGGTACAGACTTTAGATGAATTATGCGAAGGGCTTGTAAAGGATCTGGCATGGTGGGAGGTTATTTGCATTGTAGTCCTTGACCTAGGAAGAGGAACGGTTGCTCAGATTTATAAGCACCCTTTGTTGCAAGCCAAGCTGAGGTTGTCTCAGAATAAGACTCCTAAGAATACAATCTGGATGTGGCTACAACGTCACACCAAGGCTGACTGCCCGCATGTAAATATTCAAAAGAGGAGCCTCCCACAACTATTCTGGAAGGATGAAGAGGGGAGCTGGACAGCCGATGAAGCTGTTGCCAAGGTAGAGACACCAGACTTCTACGATATTCTCTTGCAGTATAGGTCTTATGAGCCCAATGCGAAAGAAGAGAAAAGATATGTATTCACTACCTTCCATCAGTCTTTTGCTTATGAGGATTTCATTGAGGGAATCAAACCAAGACTTACAGAAGGAGAGGAGACAGACGAGTTGCAAGACATAAGCTATCAAATCAGCAACGGCATTTTTAAAGAGATTGCTGAAAAAGCTAAAAGCAAACCAGATAAAAAATTTGCCATCTTTATTGATGAAATCAACAGGGGTAACATCGCTAACATATTTGGTGAACTGATTACCCTAATAGAAGAGGACAAAAGAATAGGTAGGCAGAATTATCTGCCAGCTGTACTCCCTTATTCTAAGAAGGAATTTGGAGTGCCAGATAATCTTTATATAATCGGCACTATGAACACTGCTGATAGAAGCGTTGAGGCATTGGACACAGCCTTGAGGAGAAGGTTCTCCTTTGTTGAGATGAATCCAGAGCCAAAGATTCTATCTGAGCCTCAATTTAAGTGCAATGGAATTGAACTAGACAGGCTGTTGGAAGCCATAAATGACAGAGTCGAACTGCTACTCGACAAAGACTACTGCATTGGGCACTCCTATTTTATGACCATTCAAGATAGAGAAAACCCTGTTTCAGAGTTAACATCCATTTTCTCAAACAAGGTGTTACCGCTACTGCAAGAATACTTTTATGGCGATTGGGGAAAGATACAGCTTATACTAGGTAAGGGTTTTGTGGCAAAGAAGGTAAGTAAGGTAGCTTTTCTAGCATCAGACGACACAGATGAATACCAGGACTATGAGGATAAGCCTATTTATTACTTTACTGAAGCTAAGCAATGGACTCTAGATACATTCAGAACCATCTATGAGTAGGGATCTGATTCAGGTGTTTGAGCACCAAACTTTGTTGGTAAATAACGATAGCAAGTTTACAGATACTCACTTTCGTGCCCTTGTGTCCTATGGGTATAAAACAAAGGAGAAGTACTTCAGGGTTGGGCACAACAGGATCAAGTTTACTAACTATGTTGGTGTGCTGCAAGTCAAAAACCTTACCATAGAGGTGCTTCCTAAAGCTGACAAAGCTGATGATGGTGATGAATCAAAAAAGAAGTGGCATGGTGCCCTAATAGATATGCTGCATGTCTGTAGACAGCTTAAGCTAGACTCTATTGCTAATGCTAGCCTCAAACTACGATCTGCTTCTATACTTGACCTATATTTTGATGCCTTCTTGTCTGAGGTTGAAAAGCTGTGCAGGCATGGTCTTAGAAAATCTTATCGTACTGTTGCAGAGAATTTAACCAAGGTAAAGGGAAAGATCAGTTTTACAGAGCATATTAGGCGGAACTACGCTCATAAAGAGAAAGTGTTTGTAGAGCATCAGGTGTATGACATCAACGCAAAGCTCAATCAGACAATATTAAAAGCGTTATTAGTTCTTTCCAAAATCTCTTACAACTCTTCATTCACTGCCCGCATCAAAAGGTTATTATTGCATTTCGATACTGTGGATGAGGTACATATCAGTAGTTCTTGGTTTGATTCTATCATCTATAATCGAACAACAGAGAGGTATAAACCTTCCATAGCATTGGCTAAGATGATTATCCTTAAACATTCTCCTGATTTGAAGGGAGGGAGGGAGGATGTCTTGGCTCTGATGTTTGACATGAATGCTCTGTATGAAAACTACGTATACCGCAAGCTTAAAGTCTTAGAGGCAGATTCTAACATACCTGTTCTTAAGGTTCGTGAGCAGCAAAGAAAGCCTTTTTGGGAAAGAAGGGGGATAAAAGCGGATATTATTATTGAAACTGAAATTGGTCAAGTGGTGATTGATACAAAATGGAAAGTGCTGAAGAATAATACTCCTTCTGACGAGGACCTTAAACAGATGTTTGTTTACGGGTTACACTATGATTCTCCATTAAACATCCTGCTCTACCCTAAGACATCTGTACCTACAGGAACCAAGAAGCCATTTAAAAGAGATAGCTATAAGGGGGTTAACTGTCAGGTGGCATTTGTAAACTTATTTCAAAAAGGAAGCTTACTTGATAAAGAATTAGGTTATAAGATCTATAAAGAACTACTAGAACAGGAGATTTTATCTTTAGCCAAGTCCTCTCATTAGTAGGGTTTATCAACTGCGATAAAAACTAAACTAAGAATTTCTATACCTGCCCCAGTTTTGAGAAAGGTAAAATCATAGAGGATTTATCTAGTGATAAGTCGACTTTGGATGAGAACTAGGGCGATCCTTCTAAATTTGTTTATGGTTAGATTTCAAATCGAAGACCCTTCTCTTGAATCTCAATGGAGAGCTATCATCCTTTTTGGTAAAAATACTGCGACTTACAAATTCGCATTTGCGAAAGCATTACTTGAGATGGTTGAGAAGGAAAAGGTATCAGTTTCTCTCAAAGACCTCGCTGAGCCATTCTCGCGACATATAGTAAACCACCTAAAGCAGAACAACAGGCAGGGTAACTTTACATCAAGTACATTTCTAGACCAGTGCAGGAGCTTCATCAACAATGAGATTACCAAGGAAGAGTTGTTGATTCAAACTGAGAGGCTAGGGTTCAATAATGTTGTGGACGCCTTTCAGGTTGTGAACAGAGACACGATCCCAGATCCTTTCTACGAGAAAAACTACACTAAGGGGAACAAAGAAATTGTCATCACAGACAATCTAATGAGACTGAAGGAGTCCTTCCATTTCCAGAACTTTGAGCAGGAAACAGAGGCCCGCTGGAATCTGGTAGAGACTGCATGGAACCTGAATATCAATCCCAATATGTTGGAGGTTCAATATGATTCCAATAAGGAGCAGTTCTTCATCGAGAATAACTTTATGCGCAGGGTTGACATCACCTCAGTTCGAGACGCATTGAATGGGTATCAGAAAGGAAAGTGTTTTTACAGCTTCCAGGACATTTCTGTAAGAAGCCTATCCCCTAATCTATGTGAAGTAGACCATTTCCTGCCTCATGCCAATAAACAGTATCATCTGCCAAGCAATATAAACGGGGTATGGAACTTGGTATTGGCAGACAAGGATATAAATAGGGATAAGTCCTCAAGGATACCTGAGCCAAAGTTCCTGTATCGTCTCTATAACAGGAATGAATTCTTTATCGAAAGCAAGCACCCTTTAGCAGAGACTATTATAAACCAAACTGGTGACACACCTGAGAAGAGGAGGCGTTTTCTAGAATGTCACTTCAAGATTGCAAGGGCCAACTCTATACACCTATGGAAACCTAGCATAGAATTACCTGCTACATTTTAACTATGAGCGTTTTTTTTCAGATACCAGAGGACAGAATCCTCTATAAGGATGACCTATTCTTCATCATCAGGGACAAATACCCTGTTTCAAATGGACATTCTCTTATTATTTCCAACAAGCTAAGGACAGATTACTTTGATCTAAATGAAGAAGAGAAGCTACATCTAATAAAGGTAATTGAGGTTTGTAAACAACTAATTGAAAAAGAATTTACCCCAGATGGCTATAACATTGGGATGAATTGTGGTGAGGTTGCTGGTCAGACTGTAATGCACTTCCACTGCCACCTGATACCACGCTATAAGGGTGATATGGATAACCCTAGAGGTGGTATTAGACACTGTGTAGTAGGAAAGGGATATTATTAATGTGTAAAAGCTCAGACTAGAAGTATAATTTGTACTTTTTAAGATATCCACCTACTATGAAATCAGTAGGTATACCTCTGTGGGTTGGGTTTACAGATCATATTAAGATATTGTATCATACTGTATTAATGACATGCCTTGCATGGCTTCCTCTTGTGGTTTACTTCTGCTTCCTTCTTAGCTACAGCTTCAATGTCTCGTGTACAGTAGGTTAATCCTTCACAAGCCCTGCTCTTATGGTAAGCGTAGGCTGAGCTTCCTTTACAGATATATACACTAGAGTCAGTTTTACTTATAGGCTGAGCATTAGCCTTTTCAGTTTCTTTTAGATGAGTTGCTTTGGAAACCTGAGCATGTACTGCGAAGCTGCTCATAATAAGTAGAGAGAGTAAAAGGTTCTTCATGTAAGATCTTGTTTAACTAGTCTAAAACTTCTTGTAAGTACTATAGTATCTATAACTTAGTGGCACTAACTCTAGACCTCAACTAAAAGTTTATGTGTGGAAGATATTCAGTAATACCCAAAGCAAAAGGAAAATCTAGAGCTAATAAACTCCTGGAAGATCACTTAAAGGAAGCACATTATAATGCAGCTCCTTCCCAAAACCTACCTGTTGTGACCAACAAGCAACCCAATGCAATTCAATTCTTTTCATGGGGATTGCAGCCCTTTTGGGCCAAAGATGTGAAGTCAATTAAGAGATCGATCAACGCAAGGGCTGAAACACTGACAGAGAAGCCTTCCTTTAGGAACCTGCTCAAGACGAAGAGGTGCTTAGTACCTGCTGATGGTTTCTATGAATGGCAGGTCACACCTCAAGGAAAAGTGCCTTACAGGATACTGCTAAAGAACGAGGAGCTGTTCTCTTTTGCTGGTTTATGGGATGAGTGGCTGGATAAGGATACTGGGGAAGTGCTGCATACCTACACCATCATTACGACTGACGCGAATGATCTGGTAAAGCCTATCCATGATCGCATGCCTGTGATCTTGTCGCCAGAAGCAGAGGAACTATGGCTGGACGAATATGGAACTCAGGAAGATCTACTTACCCTGCTAAAACCCTATCTAGCAGAAGAAATGAAAACTTTTCCTGTGTCGCCATTAGTAAACTCTCCTCTTAACAATGTTCCTGAAGTCATTAATTCTCTCTAAAGGTTTAATTTATGATCTAAACCTCTTTTAATAAATCGACATTTGGTACTTGCACTTATTTAAAATGGTAAATCATTATCTACTTCAGATGAGTAGAAACTAAATCCTTTTTTGTAATCAATATCTTGACAGTTCTTACAAAGTCTCATTCCAAGCTGTTTAAGATAGTCTTCTATCACAACATAGAACTTAGTTTCTTTATTAGAACCAAAAACCTTTGTATTAGCGTGAAATACACCATTCTCATCGTAATCATTGTGTATACTTTCGCATTGATGAACATGATTATGAGTAGGGAAATACTTATAGCGAGAAACATGCTTGTGGAATACCTGTCTCCTAAATCTTTCTGCTATTTGCTCAACCGGCCCATGTCCCTCTAACATCAACAATGCCTTGGCGTGGTTTGACAAGTTCATTAGATGATTCTCGAACCTATCGTTTTCGTTCATCTCTTTGTAAAGGTTTAGGAAATAGGCGCTCTGTTTCTCAAAGCACAGTAACAGTTCTTCTATAGTAAACCTTCTACTATTCAGATTCTCCAGCGATAGGTTCTTTCTCAGCTTATGTATCTGGCTAGGTGTGTAGCCTTGAGTATTGAGATAAATCATAGCATAGCGAGCCATTGAGCTGGCGGTGGCATTTGTGACATATCGATTACGAGCATTGTTGTCGCCACCCATACTCGCATCTGCTTCATAATAATTGTCCTTGAGAAACTGAAGTGCCTCACCTGTGTCTTTTATCTCAATAGTATCATACCTATAGTATAGCCCTCTTTCAGTGTGACTATCGAATTGGAAACACTTCCAAGCGATATCTATATCATAGTCATAATTATTCGGGTCGAAATCGAATGGATGATCTTGGGTGATAATTTTTAGATATGCATGGTCAAAGACATCACCAATGCGGCAGTTATAGTTGATACTTCCAATTGTATAACCTGTCACTCTCTCCTTCTTCTTTCGATATCCTGGGATATTGGGCAAATCCTGCTCTACAGTTATTGACACAAGTTCAGGGTCAGGAAGAGCCTTTATTTCAATTACTCTTATCATTTACTTAGTTTAAATGTGCCTTCTACTATCATTTGTCTTAATCTTATTGATAGTGGTATCTGCAGTATATCATAAACCGCAAAAGATATAGAAGTTTACTAATAATAGGCATGCTGTTTGTTGTATATTAGTAACAATATATAGTATAAACATAGTTATAACAAATAGTTAAGATTCAATTATCGCCCTTGATGAGGTGATAAGCTTCAATTCTTTAGTATTCACCATCAGTATTACACATGATAGTTCAATGATTAAGATCAAGGAAGTTGCATTTGAGTATGCCAAGTATAATACTGGAGAAGTCCTGCATATCACCTCTGCTCAAAGTGGGGCTAATGGCTACTATTGTATAGGCTGCAATTCCCAAATGATAGCCTATTTTGGCAAGAGACAACCTCACTTCAAGCACCACCCCAACGATGTTGAGAAGAGCCAGGAGTGCACTTGGTCTGATGAGACCTACAGGCATAAGATTGCTAAGGAAATTCTACAGAGGCTAAAAGAAGTGCGTGTACCTAAAGTGTCTATTGCTGTTCCCAAAGAACATGGTGGAGGAAGTGTTACTATTGCCCCCGCTAGTACAGTGAGGGCAAGCAAAGTATTGATAGAACGCTATATCTACGAGGATGAACATGGGCAGATAAAGATTGGGAAGGAATTTGACGATATGGGTGGTAGAAGGCACCTTCTGGTAAAGCCTGATGTCCTCTTCCTGAACGAACAAAACAAGCCAATCCTCATTATAGAGCTTTGCGCTACCCATAAAACAGATGAAGAGAAACGAATGAAGCTTATGCACCTAGGCATAGACTCCATCGAACTGCTAATACCCAAAGCAGCCAATCCTCAAGAGATAGAGAAAAACATAATATCGTTGAACAACAGCAAATGGCTTTACAGCAATGAGCAAGCAAAAACCAAATTCAATCCAGCCGCCCACCTTGCTAACAAGCCAGGTATTGTCATTGATCGAGAGCCAGGAGACATTCCTAAGGGGGAGACCCTCCAGTGCCGCTTGTTTAGAATTAAAGAGTGCATACGAGGAATTAAGAAGTTTATGGGAAGCGGTGACTATGCAGAGGGAAGAAGAGCAGTTGAAGATGGTTTATCAAGAGCTAAGGGAAACGCAGAAAGAGCTGGAGAAGAGTTGGCAGACCGCGATAGAAGAGCAAGAGCAACTGCTAAGGGAGCAATACTCCAGCTTGTTGACATTGAGCGTGCAAAAGCAAAAGCGCTTGAACCAGAAGAAGAATGTATTAGAAGAGAGGAGGATAAAGAGAGAGGCCTTGATAAAGAACAGGAAAGAGATTATAAAAGCCTGGAAGAGCGATATTACGAAAAGAGAGACAGACTTATCAGAGAGCAAAGCGAAGTACGAGCAGGAGAAAGCTACCCAGATGGAGAAATGGGTAGCAGAAGAACAGAGCTTATTGCAAGAGTTACAGAGCTTAGAGAGTATCAGTCAAGACTTGAACGAATTAAAAGAGAAAGAATCAAGCTTGGAACTGAAGAAGCAGGAATTAGCAGGTATAAGGGACAGCTTAGAGACGAAGAGAGAAGAATTGAACTGGAGGAGAAGCAAGCTAATGACGCTAGCGAAAGAGCAGCAAAGCAACGAGAGGCTTTTAGCAAGGAATGTGAGCAACAAACCGCCAACATCACAAGAGTGGAACAAGATATCCGCGAGATGGAGGAAAAGCAAAGAAGAGCTCGAGAATGCAGAGAGAAGCTTGCAAGGATTAAGGACAGAGCTATTGACGCTAGGTTTAATAGACGAGGGTGACACATTAGTGGAGTAATTCTGTTTCTTCCATAGCCATATTCAAGACATAAACATCATGATTAATTTCAGTGAACTTCGCCTGAAGATGAAAGGTGAATATATCCCTTATCAAGTACTCTTGACTACTGCAGAATGGAATGAAAAAAGAAAAGCGATATTAGAGCGAGACCATTTCGAATGTACTCAATGCGGTAAAGGAGAAACGTTGAGCGACTATGACGCAGCACAAAGAGAAGTGTGGCATTTCTGGGTTGATTTCGATGTGCTGGTTAAGCAGGAAGATGGGACCCATAAAAGACATTCTATGGACTTTGCAATCGCTGACAAGCCATACCACATGCAAGTGCACCACATGCGCTACATCAGGAATAGGCTTCCTTGGCAGTATGCAAATGAAGATCTAATCACACTTTGCAACTGGTGTCATTCCCAATTCCATGAGGAATATGAGGTGTGTGTATATGCAGAAGATGAAGAAACTTTATTGGAAGGCTTTAAACGTTGCAAAAGGTGTAACGGGGTAGGAAGCCTCCCTGAGTACAACCATGTTCAAGGTGGTGTCTGCTTTAGCTGTGGAGGAGAAAGGTATGAACAACCTTTAGTAAGAGTTGTCTTATAGATTTAAGTTAATACAGTTGAGCCATTAATATTGATTAATATCAAAGTAGTAAACTTGGAATCAGATTAGTGTGAATAAGCTGTTGATAAAAATAACTAATTATTTTAGCGTATAACATATAATAGTTCGTATTTGCTAACAATATTAGTTTTACAATATAATAACAGCTGTTATGTGTACTGCCAAGGTTATTCCCATATCCTCTCATGTTCTGGAAAACTTTGATTTCGAAGTCTTAGATAATATAGAGCTGCCCTTATATGCTTCCTACGTTTCAGCTGGTTTTCCCTCTCCTGCCGATGATTACCTGGAAGACAGGATTGATCTATCAAAGTACTTAATACAGAACCCTACTTCTACCTACATGATGAGGGTGAAGGGTACTTCCATGCAAGACGCCAACATACACGATGGCGATCTGCTAGTGATTGACAAGGCGTTGAAGCCAGCTGATGGGCTTCCTGTCGTCTGTTTTCTGGATGGGGAGTTTACTGTCAAGACCTTTCGAAGGATTGAGGGCAAAGCTTACCTCTATCCAGCCAACCCTGCTTATAAACCTATCGAGATAACAGAGGAAATGGATATGCGCGTATGGGGCGTAGTGGTGTGGATACTACACAGGCCTGTAAAGCTATGACCAGCCTGTTTGCCCTCTGCGACTGCAACAACTTCTACGCTTCCTGCGAGCGGGTCTTCGATCCCTCGCTGAATGAGAAGCCTGTCGTGGTACTCTCTAATAACGATGGGTGCGTGATCGCCAGGAGCAACGAAGCGAAGGCATTAGGCATTCAGATGGGTGACCCTTTCTTCCAGATCAGGAACTTGGTGGAGCACAAGCAAGTGCACGCCTTTTCCTCCAACTACGTGCTGTATGGGGATATGTCTGACAGGGTCATGCAGACGCTCTCGCAATTTACGCCTCATGTGGAGATTTATTCCATCGACGAATGCTTTCTGGACCTGGGTGACTTCTACGACATCGACCTCTTTAGCTATGCCTGGGAGATCAAGCGAACAGTAACGCGATGGACTGGTATACCAGTTAGCTTAGGCGTAGCACCTACCAAGGCACTTGCTAAGGTAGCCAACAAGCTGGCTAAGAAGTCTGCTAAAGCCAATGGTGTGTTAGTTTTAACAGAGCCTTACCATATTCAAAAAGCGCTGGAAGCTACCAAAGTGGAGGATGTATGGGGCATTGGAGGCCAGTACGCTAAGTTCCTGAAAAAGCATAACATCCATACAGCCCTCGACTTTACCAACGCTTCAGAGAACTGGGTGAGAAAACATATGACTGTGGTAGGAGTCAGATTATTAAAAGAGCTAAAGGGCGAATCATGCCTGGAGCTGGAAGAGGTGGCACCTGCTAAGAAGGGTATCTGCACTTCCAGAAGCTTTGGCACCAAGCTTACATCTTTAAAGGATGTAAAGGAAGCAACAGCCTCTTATGCAGCCAAGTGCGCCAAGAAGCTCAGGAGCCAGAAGAGCTGCGCCAGACTGGTCACAGTGTTTGTGCAGACCAATCCTTTCTCTGAGCACGACAGGCAGTACTACAACAGTAGGACTATCGCTATGCCTGTAGCTACCAATTCAGACATAGAGCTGATCCATTATGCTACACTTGCGTTAAAAGCCATCTTTAAACCAAACTACTACTATAAGAAGAGTGGCGTGATTGTAACTGAAATCATCCCTGAGAACCAGATTCAGTTTGACCTGCTCGACACAGTGGATAGGGACAAGCACAGCAGCCTGATGAAGGTGATGGATAAACTCACAGACAGGTTTGGGAGAAGCATGGTACAGGTAGCTGCGCAGGGGCTTAACAAGAACTGGCTACTGAAGTCTGACTATAAGTCGCCTTATTATACAACTAGAGTAGAAGAGATACCTACAGTTTACATACGCATTTAAATTAGCAGAATCATATATACCAAACACTTAATAGTATTGTATAAATTATGCTATATTTGATAGGAGTTTAACTATCATTTATATGGCTATCTTTTACCCATCCTTAGAGAAGATAAACGAATTAAAAGTAAAACCTGAACCAGGAGAGTGGTACTTACTGAATTTTCTCAAAATTATTTTGAGCAATGCGTATGAGGTATTCTTCAATCCTTTTCTTAATGGAGACAGACCAGATATAGTAATCTTGAAGAAAGGGGCTGGAATTTTGATTATAGAGGTAAAAGATTGGGAGTTCAGACATTACTCCATTAATGAGAGGAAAAAGTGGGAAGTAAAGGGGAAAAACTCTGCGTTTATAAAATCTCCTATAGATCAGGTGCTTCAATACAAACAGAATATCTATAACCTGCATATAGAAGATCTCCTATACAAAAAGATCATGGATTATAAGTATTGGAATGTGGTTAATTGTGCTGTTTATTTTCATAAGGAGAGCAGAGAAAGCATCACTGATTTCATAGTTTCTCCTTTTGAACATGATGAGAAATACATGAAGTTTTTAAACAAGAACATATCCTTTTTAGGCTATGATGATCTCGAATCAAAGATCTTTAAAGACCTTCTATGGAAGAAATACATGACTCTAAATAACTCTAAATATTTTAAGGAAGATCTCTACCAAAGCTTTAAAAGATATTTACAGCCACCAGTACATACTATTGAGGATGGCAAAGTTATCAAGTACAATCAAGAACAACAGAAGCTTATTAATAGTGAGCCTGTAGAAGAATTGATAAAAGGCGTTGTTGGTTCTGGAAAAACGACAGTACTAGCTGTGAGAGCAGTAAATGCACACATAAGAACAGGGGGAAGAGTTCTTATCCTTACGTATAATATAACACTTAAAAACTATGTTCATGATAAAATCAGCCAAGTAAGATCTGAGTTTAGCTGGGAGAATTTTTACATCACGAATTACCACTCGTTCTTAACCGCAGAGTTCAATAATGTAGGAATTTCTGTAGTAGTACCAGAAGGCTTCGAAAAGTGGAACGATGATGATAAGAGTGAATACTTTGAAGTAAACTATTATTCAAATGTAAGCATCTTTGAACCATATCAAGACCATCTAGAGAAATATGACGCCATGTTTATTGACGAAATTCAGGACTATAAATTCGAATGGATGGAAATCTTGAAGAAATACTTTCTAAAGCAGGGTGGAGAATATGTTTTGTTAGGAGATGAAAAGCAGAATATATACGACAATAAGCTTGAAGAAGAGGAGCGCGAAATAATTACCAATATCAGAGACAAGAGAAGGAAAAGAAAATTAAATATATCTAATAGGTTTGGTGATAAGATTGGTCGTATAGCACTTGACTTTCAAAAGCAGGTGATGGCTAAGAAATATAACATAGATAGTTTAACTACAACTGGAGGATTGGACCTCGGCTTTGTTAAGTACTTCTATATTGAAAAGGGTGAAGATATAAGCCCTTTATATAATCATGTCCAATCGATCATCTCAGATTTAAAAGAGCATCCCAGCAATGTCGCACTACTTGGTTATACTATAAAACTGCTAAGGGAATATGACTGTTATTATCGATATAGGACAGGGGAAAAGTCGAAAACAATGTTTGAGTCGCAGGAGGTTTACTATAAATTCATATTTGATAATTATATAGAGCAGCCTGCGATACAAAAAGGAATAAACCTGCTAAATAACTCAAAGCTGAAGGAGAATTACAAAAAGGTAACTCAACTTGCTATACTGTTTACTGTTAGATCCTTATATGAGAAATATAGGTTGCACAGCTTCATGGTGAGGCTTCAAGAAATGCAAAAAAAGTATCTGGTAAATATAAACGAATTCGAAAGCTGGTTTGAAGATGAAAATCTTCAAAAGCTTCTAAAGGCGCCTCTCGACTACAAAATAAGGGAGAAGATTAAGAATGTGAGGGATAACAGAAAGCTCCATTTTTGGTTCAACAGTGGGACAATGAAACTTTCCACTATTCATAGTTTTAAGGGATGGGAAGCGCCTACTCTATTTTTAATTATTGAAAAAGAGTATCTTGAAGGTGATTTTAAAATGTCTTTTGAAGAATTAATTTATACTGGTTTAACCAGAAGCAAGGAACGATTAATAGTTATCAACTATGGGAATATGGAGCAACATGAGAAACTAAAAAATATATTCCCTCACAATCTTGCACTCGCTTGACTTAAATCAATTATGGTATCTAAACTTAGAATATCCTCACAGTACGAAAGCTCTATAACATCTATGTAGGGTTTATCAACCCATGCTATAGGTAATAACATCTGATTAAACTTAGTCGTACATTTACAGTCATACATTATATTTTAACTTCGACCATTTGACTAAGAGTATTTAGTGTAAAATGACCTAATCAGTGACCAAAGCGATGAATAAGGGTTATAGTCCTGTTAAATAGAGCATTAGTGTGGGAGTTCGAATCTCCCCGCGCGCACATTAGGTATAAAAAAGGCCTGCTCTAGAGCAGGCCTTTTTGTTTTGTTCCCAGCCTGTCCATCTTTCTTAGAACCATAAGTATCTGCCAAAGGGTATACCCTTAACACAACACTTACCAGTTTTAAATTTAAGTTCTTGCCTGTCCTTTAGTAGGCGCGTTTTTTTGCTATACTTCAAAGTATAGGATACAAGGCAGAAGTATAAACCCACCCCTGCGCCCCTCTCGAGGAGGGAATATCTGCCTTTGCCTCTTTGCAAGTATAAGTTTCATAGTTGCTATGGTCCAACCACCCCTGCCCCCTTCGAAGGGAACTTGGTTGAAGTTGCATAGTCGCTTACGAAGCAGTATCGTTTCCAGTCCTTGGGTTGAGCGCCTTCTGGGTTTCCGGTGCCCGCCAGGGCATTGCGACCGAAGGGTAGCAAAGGAAAGCTAGACAGCGCGATGCCCGAGGACGAGGCCCCGCGGCCTTGAGCGCACCAATGTATAAAATGAAACTATAGGCAAGTAAGACTGAGGAAAACAGACAGCTACGAAGCAAAGGCTTGTTGGATTGAAGTATAAACTGAAGCTATAGTATAGACTTCAGAAAAGAAGTATCAGATTTCTCGTTGCACTCGAAATGACAGGAAAATAAAGCCGACTTATACTTTCCTTTCGAACGGATTTTCTGGCTTTACCAGCAGCACTTTCTCGCGTTCCACAACAACAGCGCCTGGGGCGGAACCTTTGGGTTTGCGGACATACTTTTTAGGTGTGTATAATACCGGGCAGAGCGAGTCGCTTTTACGTTTGGAGTAATAGGCTGCGAGTTGGGCTGCTTTCTCCAGCACTGTAGTTGGGATAGTTTTACCTGCCTGGTACTTGATCACAACATGCGAACCTGACACATCCTTGGCATGCAGCCAGAGGTCATCTTTGTACGTATGGCGCTGGGTAAGTTCGTCGTTGCTTTTCGAGCTTTTACCAACCAAGATCTTAAAGCCTTCTGTCTCAAACAGCCGGAATGGGATCTCCAGCTGAGCCTTCTGCTTGGAGGTGAGCAGGTGCGCATATTCCCGCAAGTATACTTTAAGAGCTTTGTAATCTTTTACTTCCGTTAAGGACTGCAAGGCATCTTCCAGCACAATTACCTCTTCCAGTTTGCGTTCCAGTTTTTCTTCCAGCTGGCGAACCTCCACGTGCTGGTTCTTCGCCTTCCGGTACAGGCGCTCCGCAAATCGTTGTGGCGACTCGCTCTCTTTTAGTTTAATTGTGCGGAGCTGGGCTGTGTAGAAGTCATAGAGCTGGGCTTCGGCTGCACGCGGCGGAATATTCGTGAGGTTCGCCATGATGACATCGGCAGTCTGGGAGTAGGAGCGGTCGTGGCGAAGTTCGTGCAACTTGCTTTCTGTCTGATCCAGTACGTGCTGCGTGCCGTGTAGCTTCTTGGTCAGCTGCTGCCTGGTCTGTTCGTACTGCTGGCCATAACCCGTCTCGTGCAGGTAGTTGCGGGTATATGCATTCAGGGCTTCCAGTGGGTTATGGTATGTCTGTTGTACCTCGCCAACCGGCAGTAATGTTAAGCGCATCTTCCCATCCAGTTTTACCAGATAGTATGCTTCCGGCGCCTCCAGTTGCTCCAATACCTGCTGCACCAGCTCCCACTTAGCCTCCAGAGGCTGGGCATGGTAGTCTTGCTGCTCCAGGTACAAAGCAGGAATATCGCCAAAAGTAGGGTATACTTTTTTCAGGTTGCCCTGCGCAGCGGCAAAAGCCTCATAGTTTTGCCTGATGGGCCGGTCCATGTGCAGCGGATCGAGCTCCAAGTCAGCCTGAAACTTTTTATGGAACAGGTCTATTGCTTCGTTCTCCTCATAAAGCACGATGTTGGAGCGGTTGCCGAACAACTTGAACAAGAGGCGTATGTTTCCCGATAGCTCCAGATAGAAACTGCGCTCATTCAGGTGTTGCACCATGTCCAGTACTTGTTGCCCAATAACAGGCGCTAAAAGGTTGATCGTATTTGCACGGGCTCTTTTAAAGTCTGAAGGAAAGGAGAGGGCTGAGAAATGCGATGTAAGCATGGCCCGGATGTAAAACACATCTGCATCGCTGGCAAAGCCAAGTATCAGCTCGTCTTTGTTCTGGCTAAAGCAGGTAACGACCTGCCTGCCCACCAGGTGCGGGCGGAGTGCCTGCGTTAGCTGCCTTAAAAAGTAATAGTTCTGGTGCACCTTTTTAGAATTACGAATTACGAATTACGAATTACGAATTACGAATTACGAATTACATTTCCTTAAGCAACAAAATCAGGAGCAGGTATAACGTCTGTTGTCTTATGTCCTACGTCTTGTGTCTAATCTTACTCGTAACTCAGAACTCGAGACTCAGAACTCAAAATATTATACTTCAAACTGAAGACCGTCGTAGGCCAGGCGAATAAATTCGGGCAGGGTAGGCTCTACCTCGCGGTGCGGGCCAAGCAAATGGCTGATGTGTGTAAGATAACCACGTTCCGGTGCAAGATCTGTGAGCAGGTCTACGGCCTCCTGCAGGGAGAAATGAGAAATATGCGGCTCTTGCCGGAGGGCATTCAGCACCACAACTTTAGAGCCCCGGATCTTATCCATTTCCTCTTCCGGTATATGGTTAGCATCGGTGATGTAGGTAAAATCTCCTACGCGGTAGCCTAACACCGGCAGTTTGTAATGCTTCACGCGGATAGGACGGAACAGCACACCGTCTATTTCAAACGGGGTTTCTGTTATCGGGTGTAGCTGCACTCTCGGGATGCCCGGATATTGTATGCCGGAGAAGATGTAGGCAAACTCACGCTTGAGTTGCTCCAGCACACGCTCCTCCCCATACAGGGGCATGTCCTTGTTCTGGGAGAAATTGTAGGCACGGATATCGTCGAGACCGGCGGTATGGTCTTTGTGCTCGTGCGTGAAGATCAGCGCATCCAATGTCCGGATACGCTCGCGCAGCACCTGTTGCCGGAAATCGGGACCGGAGTCGATGATAAAGCTCTTGCCCTCCACCTGCAGGTGCACCGATACCCGTAGCCGCTTGTCGCGGTAGTCAACAGAACGGCACACCTCGCAGGTGCACCCGATAACGGGCACACCCTGCGAGGTACCAGTACCTAAAAATGTGACTTTCAATTGGTTTTTGCCTGATTACAGATTTCCAGATAGAGTTGCCGGTTCTTTTCGCTCAGGCGGCTCTCATCCACTGAAATAGTGCGCAGGATATCGTACAGGCAGTTGATCTTCCCCTCCAGGCTGAAATATTTATTCACCACGGCTACCTTCATGTCTTTCAGCACACAGTAGCCGGCTTTGAAGTTGCCTTTCTCATAGCGCAGCACAAAGTCCGACTCTGCAAAAATATCCTCCAGTTTGCCCAGGAACGGCCGCGTGTACTTTAATTCCATGTATGCTACTTATGCTATTTTACTGTATATTTTTTTACAGTTTGCACCAGCATGTCGAAGTCAAGAGGTTTAGGAAGGTACTCGTTGATGCCGGCTTCTTTAAAGTCCTCCATCGTATAGTTGTTGGCATTGCCGGTTACAGCAATGATCGGAATATTTGCGATCTGCTGGTCTTTGTGTGCACGGATCTCGCGCGTACATTCCATCCCGCTCTTTACAGGGATGTTCAGGTCCATCAGTATCGCATCTATCTTGTTCTGCTCCACCTGCTTCATCACTTCGCCACCGTTCTTAGCGGTCAGGATCCTGTATTGTTGCAGTTCCAGGATTTTCTTCGTCAGGTTAAGGATTACAGAGCTATCTTCTGCAATCAGTATGGTTTTGCTTTCTGCCATAAGAAATTATCAAATAATTAGTTCTTTGTAAGCTTTACGGTAAAGTTCGTACTGCTCCAGCAGCTTAGAGAAATTTTCGTCTACAGATTCGAGACGGTCTTGTTTTATATCGTGCTCGAGTTGCTTTGCAAGTTCTGCCAGAGGGTTTATACCCAAAGTAAATCCAGTTCCTTTTAGCTGATGCAATGTACTCAAAATACTTGTGTATTGTTGTGCCTTCAAATCTTTTTTGGCCTCCTCGAGCAACTGGCCGGCTTCCTCCTCAAATTCGGTGTACAACTGCTGGGTAAAAGCGTCGCCGCCGATCATTTTCAGCTGTTCCATAACCTGTTCATCGATAATGGATTGTGCCGCAGGCTCAGGCGCGTTTATTTCTTCTGCTGCAGGGGCTTCTTCAGGCTGTGCGTACCAGCTCTTTTCCTCCCACTTGCTGATTACGGCAAACAGGTCCGAGCTCTTCACAGGTTTGGATACATAGTCGTCCATGCCCTGGCTCATAAATTTGTCCGCATCATCTTTCATCGAGTAGGCAGTCATGGCCACAATAGGAGGGCAGGCGTCGCCAAGCTTTTCCTTGATGTGGCCTGTTGCCGTAATACCATCCATTTCCGGCATCTGGATGTCCATGAAGATGATGTTATACTTGTTGGTGGTTGCCAATGCAATTGCCTCAAAACCGTTAGAGGCAATATCCATGCGGCAGCCAAGTCGCTCCAGCAGCTTTTGTGCTACCTTCTGGTTTATCTGGTTATCATCCACCAATAATACGTATGGGCTGTTCTCCAGAACTTCCACCTCCGCATTCTGCAGAGACTGGCGCTGCAGTTGCTCTTCTACCTCCTGGCCATTGGCTTTTCTTACCCTGATGTTAAACCAGAACGTGCTGCCTTCGCCTGGAGTGGAATCCACGCCAATGTCGCCACCGAGCAGGTGTGCCAGTTGTTTGGATATGGCTAAACCCAGTCCGGTGCCGCCAAAGGTTTTGGTAGAGGAGTTGTCGAGCTGTGTAAAGTCTGTAAAGAGCAGCTGCTGGTCTTCCGGAGTAATGCCAATGCCCGAGTCTTTTACCCGCACATGCAGCATGTAATCCCCTTTCTTGTTCAAACAAGTGCTGTCGACAAGTATACTTACGTCGCCGGCGTTGGTGAACTTGATGGCGTTGGAAGTCAGGTTAGACAGGATCTGCAGGAACCTGGTCTCGTCGGTCTGGATGTAACGCGGCGTGTCCGGCGTAACGCTGTAGGTAAAGGTCAGGTCTTTTTGCTGCGCGCGGTTGGCAAACAGCGAGTGGATCTTGCCCAGCGTGTCGTGCAGGTCGATGCCGTTGTTGCTGATGACCAGCTTGCCGGCCTGTATCTTGCTCAGGTCCAGGATGTCGTTAAGTATAGCCAGCAACGCATCGGATGATTTGCGCAGGGTATCGATGTACTCGCGCTGCTCCTCGTCGTTGCTGATCTGGCTGAGCAGGTCGATCATGCCAATAATGCCGTTCATTGGCGTGCGCAATTCGTGGCTCATGTTGGCCAGGAACTGGGTCTTTACTTTCAGCAGGTTTTCCGCTTCTTCCTTGGCTTTGAGCAGGGCCACCTGTGTGCGCTTCAGCTCCGATACATCCCGTAATACCCCTTCCAGGTAAACCGGTTTGCCTTTTTCATCAGTCACAAGGCGGGAGTCTAGTACCACAGTTTTGTGTGTACCATCCTTGCAGATCATTTCAACTTCATAGTCGCGAATGCTCTTTTCAGCCATCACGCGTTCTTTCAACAGCTTCCGGTTTTCCGGGTTTACATAGAAATCGTTGCTCTGACTGCCCACAACTTCTTCTTCACGATAGCCCAGCAGGTTGTAAACAGATGGGCTGATCAGCTCCAGTCTTCCGTCAAGGGTAGTGCGGTAATACACGTCCTGGAAAGACTCGAAAATGTGGCGGAACTTCTCTTCACTCTGTGATAATGCCAGCTGCGATTTCTTCTTATCGGTAATATCGAGTGCGATACCGGAAATCTCATCAAAGCTGCCGTCCTCGAGGAAGATCGGGTTAAGGTATACTTCGTGCCAGCCTTCATGATAGTTGAGCTGCACTTCAAAATGCTGGGGTTGACCTGCAAATGCCCTGTTGTACTTTTCTCTCCAGAAGTCGGCGGATCCTTCGTGCGTCGGCAGCATGTTGTCTTCGAAAAGATGGGTAAATGGCTGCAGGGTAGAGCCTGTACGCTCGGTAAAGGCGTTTGCAAAGTTGCGGTTAAAGGAGGTCAGCTCGTTGTTGCGGTTCAGCGACCACATCTGGTGCGAACCACTTTCAAAAATCGCATTCAGGCGTGCGTTCTGCGTGTTGATCTGCTCTTCGTTTCGCTTACGCTCAATGGCAAGCGCCACCTGGTTCGAGATAAAGTGCAGGATCTCGATATCGGTGTGCACGTAGGCATCGGGATTCTGGTAGTCCTGCAGGGTGATCACCCCGATGATGCGGTCGCCGATGGCAAGCGGGGAGCAAAGTATAACTTCCGGCATGGCACCCTGTATGGAGAAGTTCTGCTTTCGGGAAAGCTCCAGAAGGTCCGCTTTCTGCATGTAAAGCGGTTTGCCTGTTTCAATAATGTATTCGGAAAGACCAACAGAGAATGGCCGTTTCAGATGCGTTTTAGAAGAACGGTCGCTGAACTGATCCACCAGGTACACAAAGTTCAGGTGGGTACGGTCTTTATCGCAGAGCGCAATGTAGATATTGCGTGTTTCGATAATCTTGCTCAGCTCGCGGTGTATGGCACTGTAGAGCGAGTTAAGGTCTTTACTGCTGATGGCCAGGTTGGCAATGCTGTAGTATACTTTCTGCAGGCGCTCGGCTTTGATGCGGTCGGTAATGTCGTGCAGAATGGCTCTGGTAGCCACAGGGCGACCGTCCTGCCAGCTGCAGGTTATACTTCCGATCAGGTGCACCGGCTTGCCTGCCTTGGTCAGGAACACCGTCTCGATCTTATTTACATTCTCACCTTTGTACAGGTTGCGAAGCTGGTAAATGAGCTTGGCCTTGTAGTAAGGGTGTACAATATCGTTGAGCGTCAGCGACTCAATGTCGTGGTCGGTGTAGCCGAGGCGGTCTTTCCAGGCTTTGTTTACAAATATAAATTTGTTGTCGACAGAGATGTTCTGGATAAGGTCGTGCGCGTTGTCGAAGAGGTCCTGCAGGCGGATCTTGTTGTCTTTCAGCGCTTCCATGGCGATGCGCTTGTCCGTCATGTCCTTGCCTACGCTGGTTACGCCAATGATCTCCCCGTCTGTGTTGTACTCGAACATGCAGTTCCAGCGCATGGTCTTGAGCTGGCCGGATTTAGTAACCACGTCGCGTTCGTAATACGGACTGTGCTGCTTGTTCTCAAGCGACTTCAGGAAATCGAGCCGGCGCATCTCACGGTCTTTCTCCGGTACCAGCATTTCATAGAAGTCCTTGCCAACCACTTCCTCTTCGGTATACTCCACATAGTTCAGGAAGTAATCGTTGGCATAGGTGATCCTTCCCTTTGTGTCGATGCTGTAGTAGATCAGGTTCACCTTCTCCAGGAAGTTGCGGAACTGCTCCATCGACTGTTCCAACACCAGCTGGCGCTGCTGCGCGGACTGTGCCAGCTTGCGCTGCGTAATATCGCGCTTGAAGGCGTGCACGTGGTATTTGCCATCGATCAGTACCCGGTTGAGGTTGATCTCAGCGAAAAACAAGGTGCCGTCTTTGCGGCGATTCTGCCACTCAAAAGAAATAGGAACCCCTGTTTCCAGGATCTGCTTCATCAGAAGGCCAACTTTTTCGGTAGAGCGCATGCCATCGGGCTGGAATTCAGGAGAGAATTCTATTGGAGTATTGCCTACCAGGTCTTCGCGCTTGCAACGGAAAAACTGCAACGCTCTTTCGTTACAGTCCACAACCTTGCCATCCCTGAACAGCAGGATTGCCTCGTAAGACGCCTCGAACAGGGCTTTGTACTTGTCTTCGGAGTAAGAGAGCTGCTGCGATAATTCCTGCCTGGAAATATAATTGCCCAAGGCAGTACCTATAAAATCGAGCAGCGACAGGAAAGACTGCGTGATACGGGTATCGTTGTTTGACCATACCACCAGCAGCGCCAGTAATTCCTGGTCTGTGCTAACCGGCACAACTGTAAGCGAGCGCTGAAATTTCTGCTGGAGGATTGTGTTTAACTCGGTAACGGCTTTGCGTTTTTCGTCTGTAAGCAGCTGTTCTGTCACCCGCACAGGCAGCAGCAGGTCCGCCGGCAAAGTGGTATCAGCCACGCTGCCTGCCGTGTACAACAACTCGGCGGTGCCGGTTGCAGGCGTATACGTGTACACGCAACCGCCAATCACATCGCTTTTTTCCAGCAGCTCGTCCAGCGTATACTTCAGTACTTCGTTCTTGCCGCCTGATGCCGAAAGGTTGGTGATCAGGTTGTTGACAAATTCCAGTTGGTGATTACGGAAGCGCACGTTTCGCTCAGCACCGACTGCCTCAAAAAGGTTTTTGGCAGATCCGAAAATTACATCCTCGCCGTTGAACGTACCTTTCTGGAGCGAGATCTCTACCGGCAACAGCTCCTGGTTCTGCTCATGAAGCCACCACTCAAATTTCTGAGGATCGCCGTTCATCGCTTTCTGCAACTGGTTGCGTAAGGCGATGCGTTCAAACAGGCTCAGTCCAAAACTGCGGGATATCGACATGCCCACGATCAACTCTTTTTGCTGGCCAATAAGCTTGAGCGAGCTGCGGTTCAGGTCGATGAAGTTGCCAAACCTGTCAAGTATAAACAGGGGCTCGGTACTGTTTTCAAATACATCATGGTAACTGTCCAGGGCCACGGCCTCCTGCAACATCAGTTGGTCTGCAGCAGATAAATCCATGCAAATGAACGACTGATCCTGAAAATGCATGAGTTGGCAGGTGTACCGGCAAGAGACCTTTAGCGAGTTCTTGAGCGCCGGCAGCTCGCCGTATACTTTCTTCCGGTCCTGAAGCTTGTTCAGAAACGCATCATAGTCCTCGATGGCCTGCAGCTCCAGGAGTTCCCGGATGTTCAGTTTGCTAACCGTAGTGTCAGAAGGGAGGTAATTTATGGATTGGGCATTGGCAGCCAGCACCTGGCCGGAGGGCAGGGCAATCAGCAAGCCGTTAGCCGGCATAAAAACCTGTGCCAGTACCTGAAGTAAACTGTTTGCTTGCGTGGTTAGCTGCTCTGCAGGCTGACGGGTTGGTATGTAAGGCATTCTTGTTTCTTCAAAGTTGCAGGAAACCGTTGGCTCCGGTACTCCTTTAGATAAAAGTATAAATTTATCCGATAAATTAGCAAAATTTTAGCTGCTGTTCGGCTGCTTACTACCCGTGTAACACAAATTGTCTTTTTTTTGTGCAGTTACAACACGGGAAATTTAAGATTTACCTGTATTTTACAAAAAGGGAATTGCCGGACCTTAGCTGCCAATTGCCTGTTTAAGCCATAACAGGTGCTTTTCTGCAGGATTTCAGGCTAAATTACAGTCAGGCAGAAGAGAATAGAAGCAAAGAGCAGCTTGAACAAGTTACATTACATATTTACAGCATAAATGACTGTTTCGAAGGCAAACAAGTACCTGATTGTAGTGGTGGGGCCTACAGCGGTGGGCAAAACAGACCTTTGCGTACGCCTGGCGAAGTACTACAACACCGAGATCATATCGGCTGACTCACGCCAGTTTTACAAAGAAATGACCATCGGTACTGCCAAGCCAAGCAGGGAGGAGCAGCAAGGTATAACACACCATTTTGTAGACTCCCATAGTATAACCGAGGATTACAACGCCGGTGCGTACGAGCAGGATGTGCTGACGCTGCTGCAGGAGCTTTTCCGGAAAAAGGATGTCGTGCTACTTACCGGCGGCTCGGGTTTGTATGTACGCGCCGTTTGCGAAGGAATGGATGAAATACCGCAAGCCGATCCGGCTGTGCGGGAGCAACTTACGGAGCTTTACGAAGCACAGGGGCTTGCCCCCCTTTTAGAACAGCTCCGGCAGCTGGACCCGGTCTACTATGAGCAGGTGGATAAAGCAAACCCCCAACGGGTGATTCGTGCCCTGGAAGTATGCCGGAGCAGTGGGCAGCCCTACTCTTCGTTCCGGGTTCAGGAAAAGCGGGAGCGCCCTTTTAACATCATCAGGATTGGCCTGAACCGCGACCGCCAGGAACTCTACCAGCGCATCGATCAACGCATGGATCAGATGCTGGACCAGGGACTTTTACAGGAAGCTGAAAACCTCTACACGTACCGCGAGCACAATGCACTGCAGACGGTGGGCTACAAAGAAATTTTCGATTACCTGGAAGGCAAGTATGACTGGGAAGAAGCCGTGCGATTGCTAAAGCGCAACAGCCGCCGCTATGCCAAAAGGCAGCTCACCTGGTTCCATAAATTTCCGGAGTATGCCTGGTTTCACCCACAGCAATGGCAGGAGATCATCGGTTTTATTGATGGGCAGATGAAGGGGTAATTGCTAAGTGTTATACCTCTTTGCTTAAAAAGAAAGGCTGACACATTGCTGCATCAGCCTCTTGATCTGCTCAAATTTCAATTACTCAAAATTCACACATTCACGAATTCGCTCAATCAAAATTAAACCGAAAGTATATCCACCATCCGGGTGAAGTTCGGGTTGATGAGCTTTTGCTTGGTTATTGTTTCGATAAACGGGGTGTAAACCAGTTCCCTGTTCACGATACCGGCCATTTCGGATGTGCGCCCGGCCAGTAGTCCTTCCACGCAGGCGATGCCTATTTCACTTGCCAGCATTCGGTCGGCAGCGGTCGGTGCACCTCCGCGCTGTACGTGGCCCAGGATCGTAACACGGGCATCCATTTTCGGGAGTGCTTCCTGCACTTTGGCTGCAATCGTGGTGGCGTTGCCTGCATCGTCGCCCTCTGCCACAATAATGATGAAAGAGGTTTTAGAACGGCTCCAGCCATTTTTAAGTGCATCGATCACAGATTCCAGCGTGGTTTCTGTTTCCGGGATCATCACGATTTCAGCACCGCCGCCAATGGCACAAGGTATGGCTATGTAGCCCGAGTCGCGGCCCATCACTTCCACAAAGAAAACACGCTCATGGCTGTCGGCCGTGTCTCGGATCTTGTCAATGGCTTCGAGCGCGGTGTTTACGGCTGTGTCGTAACCGATGGTAAAGTCAGTACCGTACAGGTCGTTGTCGATCGTGCCCGGAGCACCCATGGTTGGTATGCCAAACTCCTCGTGGAAGATATTGGCACCGGTAAACGTACCGTCACCACCAATGGCCACTAACCCTTCGATACCGAATTTCTGTAGCTGATCGTATGCTTTCTGCCTTCCATCACGCGTGAGGAACTCCTTGCTTCTGGCTGATTTAAGTATAGTACCACCACGCTGGATCACGTTACTCACCGCGGAAGATTCCATTTTAAAGATCTCCCCGTTAATCATGCCATTATACCCTCTTTTAATGCCGTAAACTTCAACTCCATGGTAAACTGCGGCACGCACCACCGCCCGGATGCAGGCATTCATGCCTGGGGAGTCGCCTCCGGACGTAAACACTCCTATTTTCTTCATTTAAACTGTATTATCTTATTCTAATCTGTCAGGCAGCTTATTGCTCAAACAAAAGAAAGCATGTACATAATTTGCGCCAACCGAAGCGTTATACAAGCGCCCGGACTAGACTACCTACGGATAATTAAAACAATGTTTAAAAAAAGAAGCAAAAGCTTATCTCTCTAAATAGTAAAAACCGTATGTAGAAGCGACGGCACACAATCGTAATGCTCCAGGCTTGCACTTTTTTCCTGCCTGCTGCAATTAAGCTAATAACTGCGATAACATAAAGCTATAAACTATAGTTATCGAAAACTAAGTAAAAGATTTTCATAAAGAGAGGCAACGTATGTTTGGTTTTTTTGAAAGTGAGGAAACAAAAAAATTAAAGAGTCACATCAAAAACCTTGGAGCACTGGCCAAGGTCGATGGCCATGTGGATTCTACCGAGATGAATTTTATCATTTCCATTGGGCGCAAACATGGCATGAAGCCCGACGATGTACGTAACCTGCTCTCGAGTTCGTCTAAAATAACGCCACAAATGCCCACCAACGATTCGGAGCGCTTTGACCAGATCTACGACCTGGTGGAGATGATGCTGGCCGACGGGATCGTGGACGAGAACGAAATGGATTTCTGCATTAACATGGCAACCAAACTGGGCTTTAATAAAACGATTGTAGGGGTGCTGGTTCGTAAGATCTCCATCGGTGTGAAAGACGGCCTTTCGCGTGAGCACATAAAACAGGAGGCACAGTCTTTCCTGAACTATTGATCTGATTACCTTTCTGATGATTAAACTACGCTTACAGTACGGAGTAGTGATACTCGCTCATACTATTTCGTTATTCGTTCTGGCTTACCTTTTCTTTACAAAAGACCTGTACGCCTACCATTCTCCTGATGAGGGTCTTTCGGTTGATTTTACCTTACGGTTTGCGGCTTTCTGGTTTATCAGTTTTCTGGTTACTCTGCTGCTGTACCTGATCTACCTGGGTACGAGCAGTGCGTGGTTGCCGGCCCATGAAAAACAGCGCGCGCTCAGCATGGGCAAATTGCTGTTCAGCCTTGGCATGTCTGCTGCCCTGATCGTACTGTTTACCTTCTTCATGCTGTTAAGAGCAGTATAAACCTGTATTTTTATACTGTTGCCGTAGGAACTACTTCTTAAAGTTTATCCCAGCTTAATCAGCGTCTGCGGAAGTATAGGCACTGAACGTTGTGCCGTCCCAGGCATAGATCGTTTCTCTGTCAGGAAGCGCGACAGCAACGGCATCATGTGGTGCAGTTGTTACTGCCTTGGTTTTGATGTGCTGCAATTTGCTCCCAGCCTTAATAAGGGACAAGGTATAGAGGCTTTTAAATTCTCCGGCCTGGTTTGGGAGTTTCTGCTGCTCCAGCTCCTGCGCTGCAATTTTGCCATTTTGCTGTTGCCAGGTGGCAAGTATAAGTACCTTGTTCTTGTGCTGCAGCTGAAATACCTGGTCCTGTTGGCCGTCGCCGTTAAAATCTCCGTTTAACACAAAAGGACCTTGCGTCGTCTCCTCGGGTTGCCTGCTAGCCTCGGCACTTAACATCGGTTTTTCCCACCCGGCATAATGCGCTGCCAAGTACTGCATAACAGGCTGCGGCAGCACAAAATCCGGATCATTGAACGTATGCGTAGTTGCGGTGCCGTCTTTGTTTGTGTTTGCAACTGAGTCTGTCGCCGCTTCCAGTTCGCGTGGGTTTACCTGTTCCCGTTTCACCTCCTCGTTCTTCGGCTGACAGGCACCGACCAGTAACGTGCCTAGTAACATTATAAAGCTGTGCCTCATCCTGCTCATGTATAAGTATAAGTTACAGTGGCCAGAACACAGGTACAAGCAGCAGGATAACCACAACCAGCAGGAAAGTGAGCGGCGTGCCGATCTTGATAAAATCAGAGAAGCGGTACTTGCCTGGGCTATACACTAAAATACAGGCAGGTTCAAATGGCGTAACCAGCGACACCGAAGCTGCCAGCATGATGGCAATGGCAAATGCCCGCGGATCTGCGTTGAGCTCCGCTGCAGTGCGCAACGCTACCGGCACAATCACGAGGGCTGCTGCTGCATTCGACATGGGTTGGGTCAACAACACCGTAAGCACCACAAAACCTGCCAGTACGGCCATCTTGCCAAAGGAGCCCAGTAAATCGACGATGCCCTGCGCCAAGAAATCAGCGGCGCCGGAGTTTTCCATGGCTGTACCAAAGGCAGTCATACCACCTATCAGCACCAGCAGGCGCCAGTCGATCGCATTATAAGCTTTTTCGGTGCTGATGCAGCGCAACAAAATACTGGCAATGGCAGCCATCAGAAAGGCAATGGACAGCGGCAAGATGTTAAGGGTACCGGCCAGAATGGCTACCACAAAGCACGAAACAGCCATGATGCCTTTTCGCTTTTTAAACAGCAGCGGTTCAAAAGCATCCAGCACGGCCAGGTTGCTCGAGCCCCTCAACTGATCGAGCCGCTCGGGCGAGCCCTGCACCAGCAGCAGATCGCCAAGCTGCAGTCGTATACTTCCGATTTTGGTCCGGAGTGTTTCGCCGTGTCGTGATACGGCGAGTACCACCAGGCCGTAGCGTTGCAGAAAGTTTACTTCTTTGATGCTGCGGTTGATCAGGTTGGATTGCCTGGTGATGAGGAGCTCGGCCAGCCGGATGTTTTCCGTTACAAGGTCTTTTTCTACGATAACATCGGCCATGATCTCGATCCCCTTGGTTTCCTTTACTTTCATGAGGTTGTCCAGGTCTCCTTCTACCAGCAGCACGTCATTGGCGGCAATGCGGGTACGGAAGTCGGGCAGGAAGTTGTCTTTGCCGCGTATTATGTTCAGCATCCGGAAATTGAGCGTGGTCAGGTCCGAGGCAAATATCAGCTGCCCTACCAGGGGGGAGTCGGGCATTACCACAATTTCTGTCAGATATTTCTGCAGCTTGTATTCATCGGCTAGTTGCTGCTCTTCGTTGCTTGGCAGCATGCGTTGGCCTATGGTCATCATGTACACAATGCCTACCACGAAAATGGCAAATCCGATACCTGATATCTCGAAGAGCCCGACAGGCTCAAGCCCAGCCTTGGCAATGTAGCCACTGACCGCCACGTTGGTGGACGTGCCGATAAGTGTACAGGTACCCCCAAGTATGGCGGCATAGGCAAGCGGCATCAGCAGCTTGGAGGCACTTGTATTGATCCGTTTGGATAAACTTACAAGTGGTGTTACGAACATGGCGGTAACGGTGGTGTTGTTCATAAACGCTGATACAATGCCAGTTACAAGCATTACCATCAGCAGCATGAGGTTGGTGCTTTTCCGGGCCAGGCGGACGAGCGTTACGACCACAAAGTCAAGTATGCCTGTTTCTTCGAGGGCCGCACTAAGTATAAAAATAGAAGCTATAATAATGATAAAGTCGCTGCTGAAACCAGCAAAGGCCTCTTCGGGCGATATGATCCGCAGGCCGGCAAGTATGATCAGCATGATAAGGGTGACAAGCTCAACGGAGAGCTTTTCAGTGGCAAAAAGCACCACTGCGATCACCAGCAAAGTCAGCACAATGGCTATTTCCATAAAGTTTGAGGTATTAAGACTATACTACATGTATAGAGGTGCTCGGTTGCCCTATAGTTTGGGCTTTTACGTGCTGATGCTGCCGACGGTACCAATTTTATGTATTTTTTTGGTACAAAGGTGTAGGAGAGAGGTAAGGAGGTGGTAAAGGGGGATTTAATAAAGAGAGTTATTTGGGGTTATTCAGTAGTTGGTTAAATGCTTAGTATAGGCGTTTATACTTTGCGCTGACAAGCCTTTGCTTCGTAGCGGCCTCCTTTCCTCAGTCTTACTCACCTATAGTTTTATAGCTGCTATTGGTGCGCTCACGGCCGCGGGGCCTCGTCCTCGGGTATCGCGCTGTGT
Organism: Pontibacter ruber; assembly: GCF_023630205.1. Lineage (GTDB taxonomy): Bacteria > Bacteroidota > Bacteroidia > Cytophagales > Hymenobacteraceae > Pontibacter > Pontibacter ruber. The sequence continues at coordinate 151,962 of NZ_JALPRR010000003.1, forward strand.
GCCTGAAGCTGCTCCTCGCTCCGCTGCGGGCTGCCACTGGCGTGGCACCGCAACATGCACAAGGCGCTCAACCCAAGGACTGGAAATAACACTGCTTTGTGAGCTGCTTTGCAACTTCTGCCAAGTCCCCCTTTGAAGGGGGTAGGGGATGTTAAGACAGTAGCTATGAAATTATACTTGCAGCATAAGTAAGTTCAGGCTCCCCTCCTTAGACTAGCGAGAACGCGAGTTCGAAGCTAGCGAGCGTAGCTCTGAGGGGTTAGGGGTGGTTGGACCACAGCAACTATGAAATCTATACTTGCAAAAGGGAAAGGCCAACTCCCCTCTTGTGATAGGGCTAGGAGTGGGTTTATACTTTCCCCATACTTATTACACTACCTCATCTATAGAAGTCAAAATAATTGCGCAGGCTTCCCGGATCTGCTCTTCGGTGATTGTCAGGGGAGGGGCAATGCGCATGGAATTATCGCAGAACAGGAACCAGTCGGTAAGAACACCATTAAGTATGGCCCGATCAATAACAGGTTTCAGGGTATCGAAAGACGCAAACTCCGCAGCCATCAGCAGACCACAATTCCGGATCTCTTTGATAGCAGGGTGAACGAGCAACTCCCTGAACAGCGCGGCCTTCTGCGCCACATCGGCAAGCAGGTTTTCCTCCTGTATGGTTTGGAGCGTTGCCAGCGAAGCCGCACACGACACCGGGTGTCCGCCAAATGTGGTCAGGTGGCCAAGTATGGGATCGTTCTTGAATACGCCCATGATCTCCTGCGGGGCGATAAAGGCCCCGATCGGCATGCCGCCGCCCATCCCTTTGGCACAAAGCAGAATGTCCGGTTCGATGCCGAACTGCTCAAAGGCCCAGAACGTGCCGGTACGACCAAAGCCGGTCTGGATCTCATCAAGTATAAGCAAAGCACCTACCTCCGTGCAACGCTGGCGCAACTGCTGCAGGTACGCCTTATCAGGTATACGAACACCGGCTTCGCCCTGTACCGTCTCCAGTATGATTGCCGCCGTGCGGGTAGTGATCTGCTCCAGGTCGGCAACAACATTGTGGTTGATGATGCGCACATCCGGAAGCAGTGGGCGAAACGCATTCTTGAAACTTTCGCTGCCGTTCACAGACAGGGCTCCCTGCGTAGACCCATGGTAGGCGTTGCGGCAGGAGATAAGTTCGGTACGGCCGGTATAGCGTTTGGCAAGCTTCAGGGCGCCTTCTACAGCTTCGGTGCCGGAGTTGAGTAAATATACATTGTTCAGGCGCTCCGGCAGGGTGCTGCAAAGCGCTTGCGCCAGCTGTGCCTGGGGTGCCTGCACAAATTCGCCGTACACCATCAGGTGCATGTACCGGTCTAACTGGTCGTGAATTGCCCGTAGTACTTTAGGGTGGCGGTGGCCCACATTGCTTACCCCAATCCCCGAGATCAGGTCGATGTAACGATGGCCGTCGCTGCCATACATGTATATGCCTTCTGCTTTCTCCACTTCAATCATCAGTGGGAAATCGCTTGTTTGTGCCTGGTGCTGTAGAAATAACTGCCGTAAAGAAATCATACTGCAAAGGTAGGAATTCGCACTGTAAAGACCTTACTTGCTTTATTGTACCCACTTTTAACTCTTAGGGGCTGTAAGCATATCATAGTGGTGGGCTGTTAGCGCATGGTTGTTGTATTTTATCCGGTCATCCATGGAGGATTACACAGATATACAATGATTGATGTTTAAACATTTGTGTAAATTTGTAATCAGGCGGAAGGAAGTTAACAATAGCTGAATGCGGGGAAAGGTGATTTTCCTGTGGTGATAGACGGACTGGGAAATTAATCTCAGAGCTACATACACGAACATTTCAATTTTACAATATAACCCATTCCCCTTTTACATAGTATTACTATTTAGCTCCCCTGCTTTGCAGCTGAAGCAGATACTTTTACAACATGAATAAAGAAACTGATCTACCTGAATCTTTAGAGTTCTTATCACCTAATTTGAATAAAGAGGAGGCTGATTATAAGCTTGTGATCGATGGCATCGAGGATTACGGAATCTTCATGCTGAATACCGACGGCCACATAATAAGCTGGAACCAGGGGGCACAACGCATAAAAGGCTATACCGCTGACGAGATCATAGGCCAGCACTTTTCTGTCTTTTACACCAGAGATGCTATCCTCAGCAAGTACCCGCAGTATGAGCTGCGCATGGCCGAAAAAGACGGGAAGTTTGAAGACAGTGGCTGGCGCATCAGAAAGGATGGCAGCACCTTCTGGGCCAACGTTATCATCACGGCAATGCGGGGTGAGCATGGCGAACTGATCGGCTTTTCCAAAGTTACCCGCGACTTGTCGCTTCGCAAGAAGGCCGAAGATGACCTGTACCGTGCCTTCCAGGAGCTCAAGGAAAGTGAGGAACGCTTCCGTTTGATGGTGGAAGGAGTAAGAGATTATGCCATCTTTCTGCTTGATGCCGCCGGCAACGTGGCCACCTGGAACAAAGGCGCTAAGAACATAAAAGGCTATACCGCTGATGAGATCATCGGCAAGCACATATCAAGGTTTTATAGCAGCGAAGACGTAGAGCGCGGCTATCCGCAGAGCGTGCTGGAGGAAGCCAGGAAGAACGGCCGCTTTGAAGGAGAAGGCTGGCGATACCGCAAAGACGGCTCCGCTTTCTGGGCCAGTGTGGTCATCACTGCCATCTACAACAAAGAAGATGAGCTGATCGGTTTTTCCAAAATAACCAGGGACCTGACCGATCGCCGCCAACTGGAGCAGCAACTCTACCGGGCAAACGAAGAAATGCGTGAAAGCGAAGAACGGGCCCGTTTGCTGATCGAAGGCGTAAAAGACTATGCTATTTTCATGCTCACCCCGGAAGGTTATGTCAGCAGCTGGAACAAAGGTGCTGAAAGAATAAAGGGCTATACGGCATCAGAGATTATCGGGAAGCATTTCTCTAAGTTTTACAGCCGGGAGGCGCTCGAAAAAGGATTTCCGAAGTATGAGCTGGAACAGGCCAAGAAGGACGGACGCTTCGAGGACGAAGGCTGGCGTATCCGGAAGGATGGAACCGCGATCTGGGTAAATGTGGTGATCACAGCGGTGTATAACAAAGCAGGCAAACTGCTTGGCTTTACCAAGATCACCAAAGATCTGTCTGAAAAAAGAAAGAATGAAGAGCTGATGCGCAAGAACCAGGAGTTGCTCAAGATCAACAGCGATCTGGACAACTTTGTATATGCCGCATCACATGATTTGAAATCGCCTATCTCTAACCTGGAAGGCCTTGTCAATCTTCTGAAAGAGGATATGGGGGATGAAGGGAAAAAACACGAAGAGGTGCTGGAGCGGATAGACCATTCCATCAACAGGCTCCGGAAAGTGATCACTGACCTGACCGACATCACGAAAGTGCAGCAGGATACTTCGCAGGCAGAAGAAGTGGACCTGCAGGAGCTGTTTGACGAAGTGGTAGACGGTATGAGCGATTTTATCTCCGCTTCCAAGGCCAGTGTAGCTGCAGATTTCAGGGAGCAAAACACGCTTCGGTACTCCAGGAAGAACCTGCGAAGTATACTTTTCAATCTGATCTCGAATGCCATCAAATACGCTTCACCGGATCAAAAGCCAGAAGTAAAGCTCAAAACCCAGGTTGTAACTTCGGATACCCTTTTGCTATCTGTAACAGACAATGGCCTGGGCATAGAACCGGGGCAGCAGCAAAAGATCTTCTCGATGTTCAAGCGGATGCACCAGCACGTAGAGGGTTCGGGCCTTGGTTTATACATCGTAAAAAGGATACTCGAGAACTCCGGCGATACTATTGAAGTTGAGAGCGAAGTAGGAAAAGGCTCCACTTTTAAAGTATACTTTAAGCTTGCTTAGAGCAAACTTGAAAGACAGCAAAAGCGCGACAGCAGTATAAAACTGCTGTCGCGCTTTTTTTATGCCGGCAGCAGGTCGCAGAACCAGAATCCTGTATCGTAGATGGGTGTAGCTGCTTTGGCAAAGCAGTCATCATCCGGTTTGGCGGAGGCTCCGTAGGTGCGGTGCACTCGTTCGCTCAGTTTATACTTTACCGGCTCTTTAAAGATCGGGCCGTCAAACACAAAGGTATGGTATTCTCCGTTCTCGCCGGCAGGATCGACACCTGCAGGTAAATCCTTTAGAAACTGCTCATCCAGCAGGCGGCCTGTAAACGAAGCATCCAGCAGACGCGCGTTCACGCATACCACTACGGCCTTAAAGCCCAAGTGGATAAACTCCCGCACCAGCTCATGAGTTGGCCGCCCCCACAGCGGAAAAACGGCCTGCATTCCTACATGCGCCAGCTGCTCTTCGCGGTACTTTCGCAGGTCTTCCAGGTTGATGTCGCCGTAAATGGACTGTTTTATACCTTGCTCCCAAAGTGGGCGCAAACTAACCTGCATCAACTCGTTGTAGGCATCTATGCCGGCATTTTCCGGTAACAAGACCTGTTGCAGCGGCAAGCCTATACTTTGTGCCTGTTGCTGCAGTAGCTCCTGCCGCACGCCGTGCATGGTTACCCGTCGGTTAGTGTTGCTCAGGGTAGTAAGCAGCGCCTCTACCTCATACTTGCCCTCTTGCAGCACATGGTGCAAACACAGCGCGGAATCTTTGCCGCCGCTCCAGTTGAAGATACATTTCATAACGAGAAATCAGGTGCAATTGTAAAAGTATAAAGTATAAGCTGCGGCGCAAGCTCAGCTATAGAACAGCAAATGTATGGTTATTCAGACATAGGCATTTTCGGCTGCTCTGCTTGCAAAAACGTACAAACAGGTAGAGCAGCCATCAAGGGCAGCTAAAGTATGTGTAACGTAATAAAGGAGGAAGTATGCCACAAGGAGATAAATCAGCTTATACAGACAAGCAGAAGCGTAAAGCAGAGCACATCGAAGAAGGATACGAGAAACGAGGCGTCAGCCACGAAGAAGCCGAAAAGCGTGCCTGGGCCACTGTGAACAAGCAGGATGGAGGCGGTAAGAAAAGCGGCTCCGGTCGTGCCAGCCACAAAAAGGATTAAGTATAAGCATAAAAGTAAAAGGGCCGGAAGTATAATCCGGCCCTTTTACTTTTATGGATAGTTGTTGGTATGAGCAGCTGGGTCATCCTGACCGTAATCGCTTGCCGGGGGCATACTTGCTACCGGCCTGTTATGGGAGTAGGGGCGTTCTGCCGCAAACCTGCGTTTGGTACGCACTTTACCGTTGCGCCTGTTATAAGCCACCAGGGCAGCACCAGCTAAGGCCACTATGCCGGCAGCCGCCAGCACTTTTGGTACCGGGTTTCCTGCAGCAGGTGGCACCGATATCACGCCCTGCTCATCGGCAATGGCAGGTTCGTGTATGTAGCGTCCGTGCGAAGGCACAGCCACGGTCCAGAAGTTGCGCACCAGCTCTTCCAGTTGCCGGTGCAGCTCCTGGCCGTGCATCGGCAGGCCGTGGCCAGTAGCTGCCACACGAGGGTTCAGGTTCAGCAGCTTTTCTACAGAGTGGTGGGCGGCGCCCCAGTCCGAAGTATAGTAAGCCGGTGGCCCGTGTACTTCCTTCTTTTGGGTCATTACGGCCAGCACCGACTCGCCATCGCGCGTAACAAAGGCATCACCAGCTAACAGCACCCGGTCGTGCTCCCGGAAAAAAGAAACGTGGCCTGTTGTATGCCCCGGCGTGTGTATCCATCTCCATTCCGGTAAGCCGGGCACCGATCCATCCTCAGGCAGCAGCTCAATGTGATTGCTGATGTTGATCGGTTTTTTGGGGTACAGGAAGGACATATAAGCCATGCCGCCGCGGCCAACACTTGGGTCTGGTGGCGGGTAGCTGGAGCGGCCGGTCAGGTATGGCAATTCCAGCAGGTGGGCGTATACCGGTACATCCCATTCTTCTGCCAGTTCTTTTACGGCCCCAATGTGGTCGAAATGGCCGTGGGTGAGCAAAATGGCCCGGGGGCGATTCTGGTATCCAAAGAGCTCTCCCGCAGCTGTTTTGATTTTAGCGGCTGAGCCGTAAACGCCGGTATCCACGAGTACCCATGTACCATCGGGCTCACTGACAAAAAATAAATTAACGAAAACTGTTTTCATGCCCCATACACCGGGTGCCACAGCAAAGGTATGTTTGCTGCTGCTTTGGGTAGCGCGCTCAGATGCCTCCATAGTTTTAGATTTAGGTTGAAGCTGAATAATACTGAGTTTTTAAGTACGAGTTAAACCCGGAACAGGCTACAGTATTGCAGGTATACTTATCAAAGTATTTCCGGACACAGGAGTAGGTAAGATTTAAGCAGTAGGAAAGTAACGTTTTTGAAATATACCAAAGCAGTTGAGCAGGGTTAAGGTTAAGATTGGTAAAATACAATTTATGAGCAGATAACAACTCACTGCCATTCTGTACCCCAATGACACTGACAGAAGCGCCGGTGCACCACGACTTTTATCAGAAAGTATAGTTTGGGTGCCAGGTGGGGCAAAAGCAAAAGGAGGCATACTTTTTGACGTTACCAAGGCGAGCAGTTGTTAAAAACAAAACACCTGCATTTTCTGGTAAGCAGGAATTTTTTATCTTTCTGCAAAGTTTAATAGATATGGTAAACTTATTCGTACCCCCAGCTTATATGGCCGTTTACGCGAAATGCGTGGATGCATCAATGCCAGCATTTGAACCGGAAGAGTGGATTGAAGAAGGTAAAATATACCCGGTAAAGCACTTCACAGAGCCTCTGAATCAGGGCGATGGATTTGCTGTTACGATTATGGATGAGGATGGCGTAGAGATACACCCTTCCCCGTCGCACTGGAGTTTTGCTTCTCACCGTTTTGAGCTCTATACACTCTATCTGAACTAAACCAAAACGCACGTATTCACCGTTAAATACATAAAGGCTACCGTATGGTAGCCTTTTTTAGTACCATTTTTATAAGTAATAGGAGTATAGATGATTTTATGCTTACACCCGGCGAATTTAATGAAATGCCACCGCAGCTACAGGCCGAACTGGTGCTGAAGCAGGGGCACTATTTACATCATATTATCAGAGGATGGTGTAAGATTGATCTTTACTGGTTTCATGATTTCTATGTGGAGCTCTGGTTTCTCTACGATCTGAAGAGCATAGGCCTTGTACGCGCACTTACCAGCCATACGGCCCTGGAGCCTTATCTGGAAACCATCCGCCTGAACGTAAAAACATGAAGCTGAAGCTGCATAGGGTAAAGAGAAAGTATGAAGTATAGCGTACCCTTCTGGTGCAAGCTGATTTATAGTTTATACCTTTGCAGGATTCATTCCTGATTTTAAAACTAAACCACAGTATTGGGCTGATGAGCAGAAATTTACTTTTAATAAGTACCTCAAGTACCCACGGCACCGGCTATCTGGAGCATTGCGAAGCAGAGATAAAAGAATTATTGCAGGGCAAAAGCAGTGTATTGTTCATCCCGTATGCCCGCCCCAGCGGTATTTCGCACAAAGACTACACCACCAAAGCCCGAGAAACTTTCGAAAGAATGGGCTTTACGCTGACTGGCGTGCACGAAGCTACAGATCCGGTAAAGGCGGTAGAGCAGGCGGAGGCAGTGTTTATAGGCGGTGGTAATACCTTTCTGCTGCTCCGGCAGTTGTATGCCAATAAATTAGTGGCACCATTGCAGGAGCGTGTAAAAAAAGGCATGCCGTACATCGGTACCAGCGCCGGCACCAACGTAGCAGGTAAAACCATCGGCACTACCAACGACATGCCCATCGTTTTCCCGAAAACGTTTGATGCGCTGCAGCTTGTTCCTTTCAACTTTAACCCGCACTACCAGGATCCGGAGCCGGACTCAAAGCACATGGGCGAAACACGCGAAACAAGAATAAACGAGTTTCATGTGCACAACACCCAGCCGGTGGTAGGCCTGCGCGAAGGAAGTATGCTGCATGTTACCGGCGATAAAATTGAACTCAAAGGACCACTCACTGCCCGCATATTTTTACAGGGGCAGAAGCCGCAGGAGTTCAAGCCGGGTGAGGATATTACCTTCTTGCTGGAGGCAGTGTAAGTAAAAACAACTTATACTTCCGCAGAGGTATACAGTATGGCTATAAAACAAGCGAGGCGCTGATTTTCATCAGCGCCTCGCTTGTTTTATATTGGTTGAGACTATTGATTTGGCCTTTTACCGTTATCCAGTCGTTTGAGTAGCATTTTAGTAAACTCACGCTCGCCACGGTAAAGCAGGATCAGTTGTTTTGCCGTGATTACCCTGTTGTACCTGGCTACATATTCTTTCTCCAGATCCAGTTCCCGCTCGCGAACTGCAAACATGCTGTCGATACGGGCTTTGGCTTCCTGCTCACTCAGTTCATCCACATCCTGGCGGTAGCCGCCGCGGTAGGCTTTTACCAGCTCACGTCGCTTTGCTTCATATTCGTTGTAAATAGGCCAGAACTTCTGCGACTGCTCCGATGTCAATGCCATCTTGTCTGTCAGGAAGGCAACTTTGGCGGCCTCTACGTTTTCTCTTCTGTCCTGGGCAAAGGCAGCGGTTGCGCTAAGTATAACAGCACAGAAGAGCGTTAAAAGAAAAAGGTAAGGTTTCATGGGTGATCTATAATCCGGTTGTATCAAGTCGTGCGTATTCCAGCTCCTCTTCGGCTGAAGAGGCACTTACATTCAGAAAGTCGGCCGGTAATACCTGGCCTGATATGGAATGTACCTCTGCCAGGTCTGAGCTCTCGAGTACAGCGTAGGTGCTCAGGTAATCTACAATCTCTTTGTCGCCTACAGCAGCCAGGTTGGCAATATGCTTTTCAGAATCACTTTGCATGTTCAGCACATACACCACTGCAAAAGCCAGCAGTAAAGCAAGCGGCGCCATGGCAAGGCGAAGCGGCCTCCAGAAAGACGTATACCAGGCCGCAGCCGCACTTTCGGGCGCTGCCACGCGGTCCATTACACGCATCGGCAGGCTATCAAAATAACCTTCCGGTACCTCGTATATGTTGCGCTTGGGGATGTCTTCCAGTCTGATATGTTGTTTCTTGTTTGTCATGTACTGTTATTAGATACAGAACCATTCCTATAGTTTAATCCTGCTTCAGGAATTCTTCAATTTTTTTTACAGCCAGGTGATAAGAGGCCTTCAGAGCGCCTACTGAAGTCCCCAGAATCTCGGATATTTCTTCATACTTCAGTTCGTCGTAATACTTCATGTTGAACACCAGGCGCTGCTTTTCGGGCAGGCGCAGCAGTGCTTTCTGCAACTTGAGTTGTACTTCGTCGCCATCAATACCAGGTGTAGAATCTATCTTCTCGGCAAGCTCTGCAGCCACATCGTTTAGCGGCAGAAAAAACTTTCTTTTTTTGCTGGACAGGAAGGAAAGGCACTCGTTGGTCGCAATACGGTAGATCCAGGTATAAAGCTGCGCATCCTGCCGGAAATTTTCCAGGTTCTTCCATACCTTCACGAACACTTCCTGCGTCAGGTCGTCGGCATCGTCGTGGCCGATCACCATCTTGCGGATGTGCCAGTATACTTTCTGCTGGTACTTCCGAACAAGCTGGTTAAAGGCCAGGTTGCGGCTGTCAGGGTTAGCGAATTTTTCGAGTAGCTCTTTGTCTTCCACTTTCTCAGGTAGCAGGAAACCTTGATCAGTAAACAGTTAACAGTAAACAGCAAACATCCTAACTGCCGGAGAGGGTACTGATCGGTTTCTTACATGATACTGCAATATAGGCAGTAAAAATAAAAAGGTCTTAACCGTCAGGGTTAAGACCTTTTTATTTTTATCAGTGACCAGTTAACAGTTATCAGTTAACAATTACCAGTAAACAATCCCAGACGAACAAATACTGCTAACTGTTTACTGCTTACTGCTTACTGCTTACTGTTCCCTGTTTACTTTTTACGGGCTATTACGCGCTCTACGGCAGCTACAATATCATTCTCCGTCAGGCCATATTTTTCCATCAGCTGATCCGGCGTGCCGGATTCTCCGAAGGTATCGTTTGTAGCAACATACTCCTGCGGGGTCGGGTTGTTCTTGGCAAGTGTCTGCGCTACGCTGTCGCCCAGGCCGCCGATGCGGTTGTGCTCTTCAGCAGTTACCACACAGCCGGTTTTAGCTACTGATTTCAGGATCGCTTCTTCGTCCAGCGGCTTGATGGTGTGGATGTTGATAATCTCAGCGTTGATTCCTTTTTCTGCCAGGATGTGTCCGGCAAGTATGGCTTTCCATACCAGGTGACCCGTTGCTACGATCGTAACGTCTGTACCTTCGTTCAGCATCACGGCTTTTCCGATCTCAAACTTCTGATCGGCAGGCGTAAAGTTAGGCACTACCGGGCGACCAAAGCGCAGGTATACCGGCCCGTCGTGCTCGGCAATGGCGATGGTAGCAGCTTTCGTCTGGTTAAAGTCGCAAGGGTTGATCACGGTCATGTGCGGCAGCATTTTCATCATGCCGATGTCTTCCAGGATCTGGTGCGTGGCACCGTCTTCGCCCAGCGTTACACCGGCATGCGATGCGCAGATCTTCACGTTCTTACCTGAGTAAGCTACCGACTGGCGAATCTGGTCGTACACGCGACCGGTAGAGAAGTTGGCAAATGTACCCGTGTAAGGTATTTTACCACCGATGGTCATACCGGCGGCAAGGCCGATCATGTTGGCTTCGGCGATACCTACCTGAAAGAAACGCTCTGGAAACTCTTTCTGGAAAGCGTCCATTTTCAGCGAGCCGGTCAAGTCAGCGCAAAGGCCAACCACATTAGGGTTAGTGCGGCCTAGCTCCAATAAACCTGCCCCGAAGCCGGAACGTGTGTCTTTTTTCTCTGAATACGGAAACTCTTTCATTTATCTGTTGAAAATTTTTACAGTTGTTGTTGCGCCCGATCTGATCGTGAATTCCTGCACGTCAGTAAATTTACTCGCCTGGGCGGACTTCATGCGGTAAACCAATCTATACTTGCCTGGCTGTAGCGCCAGTACTGTTTTGCTGCTTTGCTCGGGCAGGTTGTATACCCAGCGCTGCGTACCATCTTCCTCCAGGGTATAAATGCTGCCATACCCCTGCACATCAGAAGGGATCGACAGTTGACCCGGAGGCGGGAACGTGATGGTGTTCGTTTCCCCCTGCTTTACCTCCACACCCTTCATGTAAATGCGGGGGAGGGTGAGCAACTCTAAATCATACTTGCCGGCCAGGTAGTTGTGCCGGCTGCCAAAACGCTGCACGTTCAGGGTACGGTCTTTATCCTGCTCGCGCACGATCACAGACAGCTGCCCGTAAGGCGATGGCCCGCTTTGGCGCAAATAAAGCTCGCCTTGCGGCGCTACAACCGGTATCACGTTGTTGCGACCGGGTTTAATATCGAGCTTGCGCTCCACTACAGGCGGCACCGTGTTCACCACCAGGTCGTAAGGCAGCAGGGCGTCTATTTCCAGCACATCCGATTTGCCTTTGCTGTCCATGTAGTGCACAAAGTTATACTCCGGGTCACCAGTCAGGGCGTTCAGAAACGTTAGGTTCACGTTGCCGGGTACCGACTTTCCCTGTTCGTCCTTCAGCTCTACGGTTACCGTTGTCTTACTCAGCGTCTGCGACACAATCTGGGTCAGCACGTTCTGGAAAGTGCGGATATCAGCTGCATTAAAATACTGGCCAATGCAGTTAAGCTGCTTTTCCTGCTCCTGTTCGATACCGATGCCGATCACAAAAGGCCGCAGAAAGATGCGTTTCTTTTGCAAAGCCAGCGATGTGGCACAAGGGTCGCCGCCGCACGATTCCAGACCATCTGTTATCAGAATGATCACGTTGCGGGAGCGCACTACTTCCGGAAAATCGCCCGCCGCCTGCTGCAGCGAGTACGTAATGGGTGTGTTGCCTCTCGGAATGATCTGTTCCAGTTTTTTCTTTACCGGCTCTGCATTCTTTTTGGCAAACGGTACTTCGAGTTTGGTATCCTTGCAATCGTTGCGTTCGCGGCCAAACTGGTGGCCGTACACGCGCAAGGCTACTTCCACGTTCTCGTAGCGTGCAAGCGAGTCTACAAGTCCTGCCAGCAGTCGCTTGGCTACCGTCATACGGTCACTGTCTTCCCACTTGCCATACATGCTGCCCGAAGCATCGAGCAGGAACAGGATGCGCGTGGTTGGCTGCTGTTTCTGTTCCTGGGCAAAGGCAGTTCCGGCTGCCGTTAGCAGCAACATACAAAGTATAAAGTATGTCTTGCGCCAAAGTGCCATGGCTGCCAGTGCTTTATAGTTTATACTTAGCAGAATGGGTGTATCGCTGGTTTGCGTTACTTATTAGTAGTCAGATGCTTCCTGTACCTGTAGTTGCTGCAGGGCTTTCTCCAATTGCTCATCGTTCGGAGCTACACCGTGCCACTTGTGTGATCCCATCATGAAATCAACGCCATAGCCCATTTCGGTGTGCATCAGGATGATAACTGGTTTGCCTTTGCCGGTTTCGTTTTTGGCGTTCTCCAGTACTGGCAATAGTTGCTCCAGTTCGTTGCCGTTGCCTTCCAGCACGGTCCAGCCGAAGGCTTCGAACTTGGCGCGCAGGTTACCCAGCGACATCACTTCTTCTGTAGAGCCATCGATCTGCTGGCCGTTCAGGTCAATTGTAGCGATGATGTTGTCTACTTTGTGGTGTGCGGCATACATGGCAGCCTCCCAAACCTGGCCTTCTTCCAATTCGCCGTCGCCCATCAGCACGTACACCAGGTTGTTGTCCTGGTTCAATTTCTTAGCCTGCGCAGCACCAACTGCTACGGAAAGACCTTGGCCAAGCGAGCCGGAAGCAACACGAACGCCCGGCAGGCCTTCTTCTGTAGCCGGGTGGCCCTGCAGCCTGGAGTTAAGCTTACGGAACGTAGCCAGCTCATTTACCTCAAAGTAGCCGGAGCGTGCCAGCACACTGTACCATACCGGCGAGATGTGGCCGTTCGACAGGAAAAACAGGTCTTCGCCATTGCCGTTCATGTTGAAGGCTGGGTTGTGGTTCATTACGCGGAAGTACAACGCAACCAGGTAATCGGTGCAGCCAAGGGAGCCGCCCGGGTGACCAGAGTTTACGGCATGTACCATGCGCACAATGTCACGACGCACTTGTGACGCGATCTGCTTCAGCTCTTCAACGCTTTTATTGTGTGGATTCACGTTAATTGATTATGAATTGTAAATGATGAATTAAGAACTATACTTTGGTATTACGAAAAAACGCAGCCGCCTGTGTGGCAGCTGCGCTTCTTATCTTTTGCTCAGTATCTGATTCGTATGGTCGGCGGTCTTTACTTTGGTGATGATGTCCTGTATCATTCCATTTTCATCGATCACGAACGTATACCGCATGGTGCCCATGTACTTGCGCCCATACATCGATTTCTCCTGCCACACGCCGTACTGCTCGACAATCTTTTTATCGGTGTCGGCGATGAGGGTGAAGGGCAGGTTATACTTGCCGATGAAGTTCTGGTGCGACTTTTCGCTGTCAATACTTACCCCGATCACTTCGTAGCCATCCTTTAACAGGTCGCTGTAGTTGTCGCGGAGGTTGCAGGCCTGCGCGGTGCAGCCGGAGGTATTGTCCTTTGGGTAGAAGTATAAAATTACCTTTTTCCCTGCGTAGTCACTTAACCTGACGGTATGGCCGTTCTGGTCCTTTCCTTCAAATTCCGGCGCTTTGTCGCCTGCCTTTAATTCCATGTAAAGTTTTAGATAACAGTGTTGAAAACAGCTTCGTTGCCGGCGTTGTCTTTCACCTTCAGCACCACTTTGCCAGACAAAGGTATGCTTTTATCTAATTTTTCAGAGTATATCGTAGCAGTTTTGTGTTCATACTTCATCAGCAGCCACTGTCCGTTCACCTCTGCCCGGAAGGAATTGATACCGGAAAGGTCATCGCCGATGCGGAAACGGATCTGTACTTTGCTTTTGCTCAGCAGTTTTATACTTGGCGGTCTGGTGTCTTCCAGTACCTTAAACTTGCCCATGTTGCTGGTGCTGAACGTAATGCTGTTGCCGTTCCAGGTGCCGCCCAGCATGCCGCGGCCTCTACCCAAACCAAGGAAGTATACCGCAGCTTTGGTCTTATCATTAATCACCTTTTCAGGCGTAATGGTTACTTTAATTGGCTTGTGCAGCGGCGTATAGAAATCGCCGATGGTGTACACATCACCTTCTAGTTTCGTTTCCAAGTACAGCGTGTCGTAGAGCGATTGCTTGTCGAAAATGACATTCAGGTAATTGTTCTTGTAATTAACTTCCTGCCCAGGCGGAACCACAAGCTGGTAATTAAGTCGTTTGGAAATGCCGCAGAACGTCATGGAGTCGGGGAGGCCAGCGCGCATATCGTACAGGCTCACCGAAGTGGAGTTCCTGGTATAGCTCGGTACCAGGCTCATGCGCCGGTTGCCCTTGTACAGGTCAACGTTGCGTGGGCTGCTAGCCGTGTCGGTCGCATTGATCTTCAGGATGTTGCCCTGTACCTCATACGTTAAAGCAGGTTGCTTTACCGCTTTCGAGAACGTCTGGGTAAAAGTTGGCTTCTGGCCTTTTATCACGAAGCTCAGGGTAGAGGCATTGTTGTAAGAGTCTTTGGCTACAAGCCTTACCTGGTACACCGAATCTGCGGAAACAACGATCCGGCCACGGTTACGCGGGGCTGTGTACAGCGGCAGGTCGTTGCCGTGGTCTACGTAGGCCTTCTGGAAGGTACGGCCCTGGCGCTTGTACATGGTATAGTTGATGTGCTGCGACACTTGGCGCGACAACTCGAACGGCACCTGGTCGATGTGGTGGTTGTAGATCTGCTTGTTGTTGATATACAAAGTTACATCCTGCGTGCCGTTGCGGTTCTGGGTTCCGTCGTAGCGGTCGTTTGTCTGCAGTTCAAGTCCCAGCATACCATGCGCATACACCGTGTCCGGCAAGGTATAGGTGTTGCCGTTTTTCACAGGTGTAAATTCCACTCTTTTAAACTCCTGGTTTACGCGCCCATAAATGTTCAGGGGCTGCAGGCCTAGGGTAAAAATATCCGGCGGCGTGGTGTCGATGATCTCTGAAAAGCCCCACTTCAGCGGGTTGTACAGCCTGTCTTCGGTATCGCGCACCTCGAAGTGCAGGTGCGGCCCGCCAGAGCCCCCTGTATTACCGGATAAACCGATTACCTGCCCTTTCCGGATCGGGAACATAGTCTTTTCCGGGAACAGCTCCAGCTCAAAGGTCTGCTTCTTGTACTGGTTCTGCAGCATGTACTTGGCAAGGTCGTCGTAAAACGACAACAGGTGCGCATAGGTAGTTACCAGTCCGTTCGGGTGCGTGATGTAAACAATGTTTCCGTAGCCATAGGTAGACTGCTTCACCCGGGATATATACCCATCAGCAGCGGCATACACCGGCAAACCTTCACGCTGGTCGGTCTTGATATCAAGCCCGCCATGGAAGTGGTTCGAGCGGATCTCGCCCATGGAACCGGAAAGGAAGTTACGCTGGCCCGGTTTAATCGGGAACAGGAAAAAACCTGGCTGTACGCTTGGCTGTGCGGCAAGACCCAGCGAGGTAAAAGCAAAAAGTAAGAGGAGCGCTGCGCGCTTATTTAACTTCAAAATCCAACAGTTTTTTATCTTCAACATATCCTTCCAATCTATCTCCGATCTTAACAGGTCCTACACCTTCCGGCGTACCTGTAAAGATGATATCGCCTTTCTTTAAGGTGATAAAGCGGGAGATATACGCAATGATGTCGTCAAAGGTGTTCAGCATCATACCCGAATTTCCTTTCTGCCTGGTCTGCCCGTTCACATCCAGCCTGAAGTTGATGTTCTGCAGGTCGGGGAACTGCTCCAGCGGCAGGAAGTCGGAGATGGGAGCGGAGCCGTTAAAGCCTTTGGCCAGCGTCCAGGGCAGGCCTTTGGCTTTTGCCTTGGCTTGTATATCACGAGCCGTGAAATCGATACCTAAGCCAATGGCATCGTAGTATTTATGTGCAAATTTCCTGTCGATGTTCTTGCCCTCGCGGCTTACGCGCAGGATCAGTTCCACCTCATGATGGATGTCGTTGCTGTAATCCGGGAAATAAAAGGGCTCGTTATTCTTGAGGATGGCCGTGTCAGGTTTGAAAAAAATGACAGGCTCGTCTGGTACTTCGTTTTTTAGTTCAGCAATGTGCTCCGCGTAGTTGCGGCCTATAGCTAGTATTTTCATAAAGGAGATAAAAGCAATCTTTTTTCAAAAATAGGACTTCTATTGTTTTTGCACCTAGTAAAGTAGAGAAAATAATAACAGCTGCATTCCTGGCCACCTAAGTACGATAATTTTTGCACTGCTATACTTAAGGTATTTATTAGATAACACCCGTCAGAGCCTTTTAGTATATAGCAAAGCCACAATAACATTTTATATAGCTTTCGTCGTATACTTGAGCAGTAACAATTGCACTTTTGACAGCGGCTGGCCCGGTTGGTAGAGAGAAGATAAATAGTTGCTGATATATAGCATTTTACTGATTTAGTTCGTTACGATGTTTGCAATCTTACAAATTGGTTTAAAATTTGATATTAATTTGTAAGAGCCATTTTAAACTTAAAGATTATGTATAAGAAGATTATTGCTTTTTCTATGGCTGCTATGTTGATGGGCTCAAGCTGTACTACAGTGCCTATCACGGGTAGAAGCCAGCTAAACCTGGTGTCGGATGCGCAGATGCAACAAATGAGCTACGATGCCTACGACCAGTTCATGAAAGAACACAAGGTGTCCAGAGATGCCCAGGCAACGGCCATGGTAAAGCGTACCGGACAGCGTATACAACGTGCTGTGGAGCAGTACATGGCACAAAACAACATGTCGGACCAGTTACAGGGATACCAGTGGGAGTTTAACCTGATCGAAGACCCTCAGGTGAATGCCTGGGCCATGGCGGGTGGTAAAACGGTAGTGTATACCGGTATACTTCCGGTAGCTAAAAACGAAACGGGCCTTGCCGTCGTAATGGGACACGAGATTGCCCACGCCATTGCCAAGCACGGCAACGAGCGCATGAGCCAGCAGCTGGCCCAGCAGTTTGGTGGCCAGACGCTGTCTGCACTGGCTGGTGCGCAGCCAGGCGTAGCGCAGAACCTGATCATGACAGTTTACGGTGTCGGCTCAGGTTTAGGCCTGCTCAAGTATGGCCGTACCCAGGAAAGCGAAGCCGACCGTTTGGGTTTGATCTTTATGGCGATGGCAGGATATAACCCACAGGAAGCAATTCCTTTCTGGGAGCGTATGGAAGCCAAGTCAGGCGGTCAGGCACCACCGGAGTTCCTGTCAACGCACCCGAGTGCCGGAACACGCCAGGCAGACCTGAAGAAGCACATGCCGGAGGCAATGCAATACTATAAAAAATAAAACCACACGATAACCAACCACATGATCAGAAACACCCTTGTAAGCAGCCGCTCTGCTAAAATGGCTGTTTACGCTTTATCGCTGCTGTTGCTGCTGGCAACGGCCTGTACACGTCGCGAATCTTTTCCGGAAGAAAGCGAGGAGGAACCATTGGAAGCAGGAGCAGAAGGGGAGGCAGGGCCGGTATACGACGGGCAACTACTGGCCCAGGTTGTTTTTGATAGTGTGGACTACATTGTGCCACGGCAGGAGTTGCTTCAGCCCTTTATAAAAGAGTTTGGAGACGGCACCGTAGTGGACAAGGTGATGATCCGGAAGGTGCAGGATAAAAAAGATGCGGCTCCGGCTTATTACCTGGTGGGGCTGGGAATGCGCAACGGTGCTTTCCGTTCGATGGCGCTGGAACTGGATGTCACTTCGGATAACAGTTTATACCTGAGCAGCAAAGGCGGTAAGCATATGTGTACGGCAAGCGCAGGCTGTGGCTTCTGCTACTTTACCTTTTCAGGGAATAAAATAGTAGGTTGCGAGTGCGATTCGCGTGTACCCGGAAACAACTGCGAGCACAAGGTGAGCGCCACCAACCAACTGCTGAAAGGAGCAAGGCTGAGCAACCAAAGACAAGACGAGAGGCCGCGGCCATAGTACGGATAAACGCTTTTAACATATAAAAGGCCGTCAGTTTATACCTGACGGCCTTTTTATTTATACTTCAACTATATCTTATACTTCGTCTATACTTTGCTTTCTAAGAAACGCTGCTCTGCATGTTGCGCAGCCTGATGCGGGTCAGGATCTTTTTGGTGTAAAGCGGGAAGTCGCCCTTCATCATCCAGTCGTAATAGCTGGGCTCCTTCTGCAGCACTTCCTCTACCGATACATTCTTATACTTGCCAAAGTTAAAAACTTCCTGCCCGGCGTTGTTGTATACGATGCGGCCCGACAGATCGGCCGTTTTCTGGAACGTGAACTTGTGCAGCTGCTCCATGTCGTTTTTTACCGGGTACTCTTCAATACCTTCCTTTGTCTCCAGCGGGGTATTCTCGTATCGGTCCAGCTGCGCCATCAGGATTTCATAGGTTGCTACTGTATCTGCCTCTGCACTATGTGCATTTTCGAGTGACTTGTTGCAGTAAAACTTGTAGGCAGCTGACAGGGTGCGTTGCTCCATCATGTGAAATACCCTGCACACGTCTACCACACTGCGGTTGTCCAGGTCAAAATCAATGTTGGCGCGCAGGAACTCTTCTGCTAATAGCGGTATATCAAACTTCACCAGGTTGTACCCGCCCAGGTCACAGCCTTTCAGGAACTGGTCCAGGTCTTTTGCGATCTGGTTAAAGGTGGGGCAATCCTTCACGTCCTCATCGTAGATCTTGTGTATCAGGCTTGACTCCAGCGGTATCGGTATGGTGGGGTTGATACGGCGGGTCTTTAGGACCTCTTCTCCGTCCGGTTTTATTTTCAGCACGCTGATCTCCACAATACGGTCTTTGCAGATGTCGGTGCCGGTGGTTTCCAGGTCGAAGAAAACGATGGGGCGCTTCAGGTGAAGTTTCATAAGGTTATGCGTTAAGAACCGCCTTTGTCAGCGCCTCGAGGTTAATGTTGTTGTAAGTGCCGGAGCTCATGAGCAGCAGGTTGGCATTCTGCCAGTTCTGCCCTTTCAGGTAATCGCTCAGCTTTTCGGAGTCGGTAAAAACTTGCAGGCGTGGGTTTTTGAATGCGGCTTTCAGTTCTTCTTCCGTCAGCATTTCCATGCGCTTGTGTTCAATGGTTTTCGGGCTGAAGTATACAATGGCTTCATCCGCTTTATCCAGGGCGCCTTCGTACTGCGGCAGGAAGTTCCTGTTCAGGCTGCTGAACGTATGCAGCTCGATAGCCGCTACCAGGCGGCGCTGCGGGTATTGGGCTTTCACGGCTTCGGTCGTGGCTTTCACCTTAGACGGAGCGTGTGCAAAGTCGCGGTAGATAACGGTGCTGCTGCTTTCGCCCAGTTT
Source organism: Pontibacter ruber (assembly GCF_023630205.1). GTDB lineage: Bacteria > Bacteroidota > Bacteroidia > Cytophagales > Hymenobacteraceae > Pontibacter > Pontibacter ruber. Next base: position 171,365 of record NZ_JALPRR010000003.1, read on the forward strand.
CTCCAGTCGTTTGGCGGCACCTTTAAAGCTGCGCAACGCTTCGTAAAAGTCATGGACTTTGATCCCCAGCTTCTTGCAGACTTCCTTTGCTGCGTTGATGTTGCGCAGGTTGTGTTCCCCGAAAAGCTGTATTTCTACATCGCCTTCTTTTTTAGTATGCAAAATGGTTTTGCCATTGCGGATAGTATGCTCGTGTACGCCGTAGCCAATGTAGTTTACATCCGTATTGCGTGGTACGCATACCAGTTGCACCTGCTCGTCGTCTTTGTCATAGATCAGCGTGCCGGCTTTTGGCGTCATCTCCGCAAAAATGCGGAACTGCTCGCGGTATACTTCCGGATCTGAGAACACATTGATATGATCCCAGCTGATCCCGCTAATCACGCCGATGTGGTGGTGGTACAGGTGGAACTTTGGAACGCGTTTGATTGGGTCAGAGAGGTACTCGTCGCCTTCGATGATGATGATCGGGGCATCGTCTGTCAGTTTTACCATGCGGTCGAAACCTTCCAGTTGGGCGCCAACAGCGTAGTCGAAGAGGCGGCCCTGGTGCCGGAGCACGTGCATGATGATGGAGGTGATGGAGGTTTTGCCATGGCTGCCACCGATCACAATACGCTGTTTGTCTTTTGACTGCTCGTAAATAAACTCCGGGAAAGAGTATACCGGAATGCCAAGCTCCTGCGCTTTTTTGAGTTCAGGATTATCAATACGGGCGTGCATACCAAGTATAACGGCATCCGGTCTGGCGTCCAGCTTTTCGGGATACCAGCCTTCCTGTTCCGGCAAAAGGCTGGCAGCGGCGAGCCTGCTTTTGGCAGGTTCAAAGATTTCGTCGTCAGAGCCGGTTACTTTCAGCCCTTTGTCGTGCAGCGCAAGCGCCAGATTATGCATGATGCTCCCACCGATCGCAATCAGGTGGATGTGCTTAAATTCCTGTCTCTCCATAAGCCCTTCCATGTAGGTTAGCAAACTCACAAAATTAGAATTCCTTGCCTAAATAAAAATAGCTATACGCTAATATGTGGATATCTTCTGTATTTTGTGGATTACTTGGAAAGCTTACTTTTTAAATTTGTGCTTATGGAGGAGATGAAAATGAATGTGCGGCAAGCGGGAAACCGTGGCAGTTGGAGCAAAAAAGCGCCTGCCGTAACGGACCTGGGCAAAAAGCCACCGCAGGCACTAGATCTGGAAGAGGCCGTATTAGGCGCTCTGATGTTGGAAAAGGACGCCCTTACTACGGTAATCGATATTCTGCGACCGCAGAGCTTTTACAAGGAAGCGCACCAGCGCATATTTAAAGCCATACTTGCGCTGTTCGATAAGTCGGAGCCGATCGATATCCTGACGGTGACGCAAGAGCTGCGCTCAAGCGGCGAACTGGAACTGGCAGGCGGCGCTTATTACGTAACGCAGCTGACTTCCCGCGTAAACTCAGCGGCAAACATTGAATACCACGCCCGTATCATCACGGAAAACTCCATTAAGCGTGACCTGATCTCCATTTCTTCGGAGGTGCTTTCCAGTGCTTTTGAAGATACCACAGACGTTTTCGAGCTACTCGACAAAACAGAAGCCAAGCTCTACGAAGTATCGGAATCGAATATTCGCAAGAACTTCGACGACATGCGCTCGCTCATGCACCAGGCCATCAAAGAACTGGAAGAGAAACGCAAACAAACCGACGGTTTGACCGGTGTGCCAAGCGGCATGACGGCCCTGGACCGTGTCACCTCCGGATGGCAGCCTTCTGACTTGATTATTTTGGCGGCTCGTCCGGCGATGGGTAAAACAGCCTTCGTTCTTTCCTGCCTGCGCAATGCGGCGGTAGATTTTAAGAAAGGTGTGGCAATCTTCTCGCTGGAAATGTCCTCGCTGCAGCTGGTGAATCGTCTGATCTCATCAGAAGCAGAACTCGATTCTGAAAAAATCAAAAAAGGAAGCCTGGAAGAGTATGAGTGGGCACAGCTTAACCACAAGATCGCGAAACTAACCGAAGCGCCGATCTTTATCGACGATACTCCGGGTCTTTCGATCCGTGAGCTGCGTACCAAGTGCCGCCGTCTAAAAGCGCAGTACGACATCCAGATGGTAATCATTGACTACCTGCAGCTGATGAGCGGTAACGCCGATGGTAAAAGCAGCGGTAACCGTGAACAGGAGATCGCTTCGATTTCGCGGGCCATGAAAATGCTGGCAAAGGAACTGAACGTACCAGTAATCGCGTTGTCGCAGCTCAGCCGTGCCGTGGAAACACGTGGTGGTGACAAGCGTCCGCAGCTGTCTGACCTTCGTGAATCCGGTTCCATTGAGCAGGACGCCGATATGGTGCTTTTCCTGTACCGTCCGGAGTACTACGGTATTACTGAAGACGAAATGGGTAACCCGACAGCAGGGGTAGGAGAGGTGATCATTGCCAAGCACCGTAACGGCTCGCTTGAAAATGTTCAACTTAAGTTTATTGGTAAATACACAAAGTTTACTAATTTAGATTCAGATTTCGGGGGCGACAGCATGGGTGGCTTTGCTGCCTTGCCAAATAGTACCTTCGATTCTGAAGCACCAGGGTCGATTCGCCTGGGCAGCCGCATGAACGATGGGGGCAGTAGTGGTGGTTTTCCTGCTTCTAACTTCGACGAGGAACCTCCGTTCTAATATTTGAAATTTACTATACCTGTAAATACCTTAAGCCAAAGGAAGATTAGCCACTGCGCCAAAAGCCAGTGGCTTTTCTTTTTTATACTATGTAGCTATCCAGACTTCGCTTCGTAGCTACTTCTGTTCCTCAGTCCTACTTATCTTTAGTTTCATTTTATACTTTGGTGCGCTCACGGCCGCGGGGCCTCGTCCTCGGGTATCGCGCTGTCTATTGAAGCTGCCATCGGCTGCGCCTGTAGGCTGCCCTGCGGGCACCGCAACAATAGAAGGCGCTCAACCCAAGGACTGGAAACAGTTCGATAGCTGCTGTCTATGCAATTGGAAACCATTGTAGGGACAGGTCGCGACCTGTCCGCGTGATGTCTACAGCTATGAAACGCATACGTGAGCTATAGCAACAGGCAGTAAAATTCCCCTCTTGAGAGGGGTGCAGGGGTGTGTTAAAACAGTAGCTATAAAACTTATACTTTGATGTATGGCAGTAACAATGTTCCCCTCCTTAGACTAGCGAGAACGCGAGTTCGAAGCTAGCGAGCATAGCTCTGAGGGGGCAGGGGTGGTTGAACCACAGCAACCATGAAACTTATACTTGAAAAGAGGCAACAAGCAGAACTCCCCTCCTCGGAGGGGTGCAGGGGTGGGTTGATACTTTATCTGAAGCAGATTTCTCCTTTAGTCGAAATAACAGAAACAACAAGTATATATTCGATCAGATAGGAAGGGGCAAAAATGATGAATCAAGTATAAAGTCCTTGTTGGCTGACACAATACAGTACTTTACAAATTCATACTTTGCTCCTCAGTCCCCTTCAGAAATGCCCATTGAACAAACTCGGAACTCAGCACTCGTAACTCAGAACTCTTATCTACATCCACTCCACTTTCTCCTCCAGCGGCACTGTTCTCTTGCCCTCAGAAGCTGGCTTGTTGGAGTAGCCGAAGTATAAAACTCCCAATACCACGTCTTCTTCACGTAGCTGCAGCATTTGTTTCATGGCAGGGTGGTAGGCCATGCCGCCGGAGCCCCAGTAGCTGGAAATGCCCAGAGCAGTAGCGCCCAGTAGCATATTCTGAATGGCACACGAGGTTGCGGCTATTTCTTCCAAGGCAGGTATTTTAGGCAGATCGCCCCGTCGCATGTAGGCTACCATTACGTGCGAAGCTTTGTCGCCCATGTGCAGGAGCTTTTCATATTTGTCTTGTGTATACTTTTCAGCATCCGTATGCTGTTTGTACAGCTCCGCATGTGCCTGACAGAAGTCCTGTACTTTATCACGGGCATAGACTTTGAATCGCCAGGGTTCTGTGTAGCCATGGGTAGGAGCCCAGTCGGCTAAAGCCAGAAGCAGCTTTATGGTTTCATCCGGTATGCGGTTGCCATTCATCTGGGCAGGCTTAACAGTCCTGCGCTTCCGGATCACATCCTTTATACTTGCGAATAATTCTTCTTTCATAAACGTTTGAGTTATGCTACGCTGCAGCCTGAGTATTATTCATTACGAGCCGGAAGGTGCAAAGAGCGGAGCAGCAAATTATACTTTATAGTTTCAGTGCTTAAAAGTACAACTAGACTTCTCAGAAAAAGAAAATGGCTAAACTGCCGGAAGGTATACTCACCGACAACTTAGCCATTCAACAATGTAGCAATTTATACTTATTTCAGCTTCAGGTCCACCAGGATCTGCTCGATCTTCTGGTTCAGCTTCTGTTCCGTAGCATCATACTCCTCAGTAGAGGCCAGCGGTTCATTCACGCTGATGTAGAACTTGATCTTCGGTTCGGTACCGGACGGACGGGCGGAAATTTTGCTGCCATCTTCGGTCATGTACTGCAGCACGTTGGAGCTTTCCAGGTCCAGTTTGCTTTCCTCGCCGGTTACCACATTTTTGCGGGTGCTGTGCTTGTAGTCGCTGATCTCTACTACCTTGGAGCCGGCTATACGTTGCGGCGGATTGCTGCGCATATCGGCCATCATCTGCTGGATCTCTTCGGCGCCGCGCTGTCCTTTTTTGGTAAACGAAACCAGCTCTTCCTTGTAGAAGCCATACTTCTCGTACATCTCCACCATCATCTCGAACAGGCTCTGGCCGTGGTCTTTGGCTACAGCAGCCATTTCGGCAATAAGCGCACAGGCTGAGATGGCGTCTTTATCACGCACAAAGTCGCCGATCATGTAGCCGTAGCTTTCTTCGCCTCCGCCAATGTATACTTCCTTGCCTTCCAGTTCGCGGATCTTCTCAGCGATGTACTTAAAGCCTGTCAGCGTTTCGTACATGGTTACGTTGTAGCTGTCGGCAATGTCTTTGATGAGGTCAGTAGTAACAATGGTCTTTACCACGAACTCTTTGCCCGTCAGCTTACCAGCTTGCTGCCATGCCTGCAGCAGGTAGTTGATTAGAAGGGCGCCAGTCTGGTTACCATTCAGCAACACAAACTCACCTTTCAGGTTTTTTACAGCAATGCCTACACGGTCAGAGTCAGGGTCAGTAGCCAGCACAATGTCGGCGTCTATCTCGGCGGCTTTTTTCAGGGCCAGTGTCATGGCTTCTTTCTCCTCCGGGTTCGGATATACCACCGTCGGGAAGTTGCCGTTGGGCTCGGCTTGCTCGTCTACGATGGTTACATTTGTGAAGCCGAAGCGCTGTAGCACTTGTGGCACCAGGGTAATGCCGGTTCCATGCAGCGGCGTGTACACGATCTTCAGATCGTGCTGGCGCCGGATGGCGTCCTGCGAGATGGAAAGGCCAAGTACTTTTGTGATATAGGCCTCATCCATTTCCTCACCCAGCATATGAATGTTGGTCTTCTTCGCCTCAAACTTTACTTCATCAATCGAAGTGATCTTGTTCACTTCGGCGATGATGTTCTTGTCGTGCGGGGCGGTTACCTGCGCGCCGTCGTTCCAGTATACTTTGTAGCCGTTATACTCTTTGGGGTTGTGCGAGGCGGTTACCACTACACCGCTCTGGCAGCCCAGGTGGCGGATCGCAAACGATAGCTGTGGGGTAGGGCGAAGCGCCTGGAACAGGTATACTTCAATGTCGTTGGCCGAGAAAATATCGGCAGCTATGCGCGCAAACTCAGGGGAGTTGTTGCGGCTGTCGTGGGCAATAGCCACCTTCACGCGCTCGCCCGGGAAATTCTGCTTCAGGTAGTTGCACAGGCCCTGTGTTGCCATACCTAAAGTATAGCGGTTCATGCGGTTGCTGCCTGCACCCATAATGCCGCGCAAACCACCGGTACCAAACTCCAGGTCGCGGTAAAAGGCGTCAGAAAGCGCTTCGTGCTCATTGCGCTCCAGTAAGCCGTTTATCTCTGATTTGGTTGCCTCATCGTAGTTGCCGTTCAGCCAGGCGTTAATTTTCTGCTGTATAGCTTGTTCGATCATAGTTTCTTTGGTAATGTATTTTAATGTCTCTTTATAGATGGCGCGAGCGTCTTCGCTCGTGGTTTGTTATCGTGGGGCCTCCAGCCCGGTTATGAATCAGTAGCTGCCAGAGGCCACCTCTATAATAAGCACGAGCGAAGACGCTCGCGCTATTATATGTATACTATTTACAACCCACAAAAAATCACACCAGCTCTTCGCTTACCGCATAACGGCTAAGAACTGGTGTGATGTAGATATATCAAATAGATTGGTTTAGCCCGGTTTTACACGCGGCTATACTTTGATTACAAGTTAAAGGTTACCGCGCAGGGCCTGCTCGCGTTCGATGGCTTCGAACAAGGCTTTGAAGTTACCTTTACCGAACGATTTGGCTCCTTTGCGCTGGATGATCTCATAGAATACAGTCGGACGATCTTCTACCGGCTTGGTGAAGATTTGCAGCAGGTAACCCTCGTCGTCGCGGTCAACCAGGATGTTGAGTTTGCGCAGGTCTGCCATATCTTCGTCGATGTGGCCGATGCGCTCGATCAGGTCTTCGTAGTATGTTTCCGGTACGCGCAGGAACTCCACGCCACGGCGGCGCAACTCAGCTACCGTATGCAGAATGTCGTTGGTAGCTACGGCAATGTGCTGCACGCCGGCACCACGGTAAAACTCCAGATACTCGTCGATCTGTGACTTCTTCTTGCCTTCGGCCGGCTCGTTGATCGGAAATTTGATGTAGCCGTTACCGTTCGACACTACTTTCGACATCAGGGCAGTATACTCGGTGCTGATGTCGTTGTCATCGAAGGTCAGGAGAAGTTTAAAGCCCATCACATCTTCGTAGAACTTCACCCACTCGTTCATGCGGCCCAGCTCCACGTTGCCTACGCAGTGGTCTACATACTTCAGGCCAACGGGCTCCACCTGTAGTTCTGAGGTGCGTGACACGTAACCTGGCATAAACACGCCGTTGTAGTTCTTGCGCTCCACAAACGTGTGGATAGTTTCGCCATAGGTATGGATAGAGGCCATTTTAACTTCGCCAAACTCGTCGGTAATCGTTATTGGCTCCATCGCTGGTCTGGCACCGCGTGCTACCGTACCACGGAAAGCCTCCTCGGCATCATCAACCCACAGGGCCAACACTTTTACACCATCGCCGTGCTGGTGCACATGCTGGGCAATTTCAGAGTCCGGGTAAATGGCAGTTGTTAGCACCAGGCGGATCTTTTCCTGCTGCAGTACATATGAAGCGCGATCGCGCACGCCGGTTTCAGGGCCGGCATAGGCTACCAGCTTAAAACCGAAAGCGGTCTGATAAAAATGAGCTGCCTGTTTGGCATTGCCTACAAAAAACTCTATGTGGTCGGTGCCGTTCAGCGGCAGGATATCGGTAGTGGTGGTTTCGGAAGTTATCGTTTTAGTAGTCATAGTTCGGTGGTAATGGGTTTATACTATATTACGTAAAAATACACCTTTTATAGTATTAATAAAACGAAAGCAACAGGTGGTTAAATTATCACAGGGAATATTTGCAATTACTGAGGCATGTTTCCAAATTTGTAGAAAACAAACGCAGCTATGAACGCAACCGCTTTAAATAACTCCCTTGTCGCTATTATTCAGAAGAAAGAAGAGCTAAACGCGCTTGATTATAACGATGCGCGCTATGACGATATTGAGGAGGAACTACACGATCTGGAAGACGATTTTAACGAAGAATACGGTGACTACCTGGAGGATGCGCTGGAGGAAGTACACGGCCGACTGAAGTCGGATGCTGACATCCTGCTGCCAACAGCATACCTGGCCAGCTCCCTGAACGGTGCCCAGGACGATGACGACGAGGAGCGCGAAGGTGTATGGGTAGAGTCGGATGAGTTCCCGGGTGTGGAGATGCGCCTGGTGCTGGTAGCTAACCCTGCCCGCTTCGTGTTGCTGATCGGCGACCAGCAGCGTGTGCTCTGGACAGCTGAGTAAGACTTTACACTTCTTTATCAGGGAGCGATCAATTTCCCACTGATCATGGAACAAAAAATGCGCCTGCCCTTGCAGCAAGACAAAGGCAGGCGCATTTTTTGTTCCATATCTGTTTTGCCAGTCACATACAATTAATCAGTAACTATAAACTTCCGCTTCGACAGCTGCTTATCTCCAAGTAGGTTGACAAAGTACATTCCTGTCGGCAGATCTGCTGTATTGATGAAGAAGGTGCCGTTGATCCTAGAAATTGTATGAACTGTACGGCAAGCTATGTCGGTGACAAAAGCCTCCGCAGTTTCCTGCTCCTCTGTCCTCACAGTTATAACCGTTCCTCTCTTGGCGATTGTAGGATATACCTTCAGCAGCTGGATTTGATCCTTCTCCATGTTCTGATCATTTAACATGATATTTTTACCTGTGGAGATCTGCTCTGATAAAATAGAGATGTTGTTGCCAATAGGCTCCATAGTTTCACGTGTAGATGCAGCATTGCCAATTTTTACCTCATCCACATACCAGACGCGTTTGGTAGTGTTCGTGGTGCCCCCATCATTCCATTTCCATTTGTATATTCCCATCTTCCAACGGCCATATGGGCCTTCGAACATAGTTGCTCCTCCTTGTATGTTGAGTTTAAGATCACCATTTATCCAAATTTGCACAATACCATCTGTCAGGTGCTGTTTGATATGTATGATAATTTCTACCCATTGATCTTTCACCAACGGCCCCAAATCATAACTAATTGAAGGAGCGCCTCCCACTCCAACTCTATAGAAGGCAAAACGGTCGTTAACGGTCCTGAAAGTTAGCATTGGACTACCACTAATACCTTGATGCCATTGATTAAAAACTTCAGGATAGGTGTCTATTAAATAATCTACTGACGGAAAATAACCTGCGTAAGAATGCCACGTCTCCTGCTGTGCCAACTCTGCAGTGAACAATACCTCTGTTCGGGTGCCATTTGCTGCAGGAGGGTCGCCGGCCCGAAGTTCCCAACGACCTACTTTTACTCCACTATAGGTTGGTTTATCAACTACCATCAAACCATAGGATGTACTACTTTGAATATGCATGCCAGCAAATGCTGTCCCACTTTCAAATCCTTCATAATAAAGAATCTTAGGATCTGTAGGAGGCAAAGTTTGCTGTATGGTATAGCTTTGGCCGCTGGTGTAACCTCCCTGTATGGCATTACCGATTATATCAGTAATGCCGGTGCCGCTGCTCTTTAGGTCCAGGCGCAGCGTACCCTCTCCGGTAATAGAGCTGACAGTAATATCATAGATTGTGGAGCTTACAGAAACCACATTGGTTACAGTCCCCTTTACTGTGCCTGAAACAGTTGTGGCCGTGAAGTCCGCTGCGTCCACGCCTATGACTTGCTCAGAGAAGGTGGCTCGAAAAAATACGGTAGTGGATGTGGTGGTTGAAGTTGTGGGATTTTGGCGGTTGATGCTTATAACGGTAGGAGGGGTTGGGTCTACAGGTGGCGCTGCGGTAATGGTCACGCTCACGCCTGTTGATGTAGTTGAGGCTCCGGCTGCGTCGGTTGCCCTGGCCGTCAGGGTGTAAGAGCCTGTTGTGGCAGGCGTCCAGGACACGCTGTAGGGGCTGGTCAAATCCTTGCCCAAGCTGGTGCCACTGGCAAAGAACTCCACCTGGGCCAGGGAGCCCTCCGGATCACTGGCCGTGGCCGCAACAGTAATTGGCTGGCCTACAGCAAAGCTTGCCCCTTGGGCAGGACTGCTGATAGAGACGGTTGGCAGCTGGTTGACAGGTGGCGGAGCCGAGCCTGCGATCAGTTGCAGGTCAAAGGCCATGTCGGGGGTGTTGGCCCGCTGCTGGTGCACTTCCACAGCAATAACATTGGTGCCGCTTGTAAACGCCGAGGCTGGAATGGTGAACGATTGGGCAACAGTGCCGTTGTCTTTGGCATCTGTGGCTGTGGTGGTGTAGGTGATGGTACCCGTAGGCATGTTGTTGCGGTATACTTCCACGCCGTTTACATACACCACCACTCCGTCGTCGCGTTTGACTTCCCCCGTGTAAGAAGTGTAAGCCGAGGCACTGGCAATGGTAATGCTTTTACGGAAGTAGGTGGTGATGTACTTTTTCTTGGCATTAGGCCCGTAGCTTACCACAGTGGTGGCGTCTGAGATGCCGTAGCCGAACTTGCCGCTGCCTGTTTTCCAGGTTAGATCACTGAAGGAGGTGCTGCGCCAGGCTGTACCCTGGTTAGAACCGTTGTCGAGGTATTTCCACTCAGAGCCGAACGGTACAAGCGTGGTCTGGGCTGTTGCCTGAAGTACGAACAGTACCAGGAAAGAAAAAAGAAAAGTAAATCTTGACATAAGGAGAGAGGTAAATGGCTCATCCTTGAAAAGGAAAGAGAGCATTGGGTTAGGAAGGAATGCAAAAAGGCAGCGGGATCGCTGAAGCGCGATCTTCTCACCTGTAACTGCTTTTTCCGCAAGAATAGCAGTTACAGGTGAGCGATTAGAACATACTTTTTGTACGGTATATTTTACATTTATACACTAATTTATTGTACTAATTAGCGTGGGTTTTTGGTGGCGATTGGATTTGGATAAGTGAAAATGCAGCTCGTATTAGTAAAGGACTCCATTATTAGAGCTCCAAAGCAGAAGGGGAAAGTAATATTAAATATTCGTTTTATATTGTAATTGCTGGTGTTGTAGGGAAGATGCTTTGTTGTAGAGGTAATGTGCAGAAAAACAACCCAGGGGAATAGCACCAAAGAGACTGGAGCAAAGGCTACGTAATTGTACTGAGTACTACTTCTTTGCTGCAGACCGCCCAAAGCAAACAGCCCCGGTTATTACCGGGGTATAGAATTTAATATTTACCGCTACAAACAAGTTGAGCTAGGAGTTGACAAGAAAGCTATACTAGTTTATGCGTACTCCAAAAGAAGCTACGGCAATAAGATCACCCCTTTCCTCCAGAACTTGAAAAGTGACAGAACTGATCTGCTGAACGAGATGATCCAAGCGGAACTGCCAACTGTAACAATCAGTGAAGATTAAGCTTTGGCCTAGAGGAAATTCTGATAGCACACACGCTAAAAGCCAAAGTGGCAGCTGATATGCAGGCTGCCGCTCCGGCTTTTAGCGTTATGGTATAGTATTTGTTATATATTTAACAATATTAATTTAATAGTGTTAACCCTAACTTAACTACAGCCATGAACAAAGCTATACTTTACACCCTCATCTTTGCCGTAGTTGCCCTCTTCGGCTTTAAGCAATATGAGAAAGGTGCAGCCAGAGAAACCATGACAATCATCGCTAAAGGAAATCAGGTACACATTTCAGGAAGCAACCAGTCTTTTCAAATGAAAAAACTTAAAACTGATGAGAAGCCAGCAGTTGATAGTAAGTATAATACCAGCGCAGTACTGAAGCTGCTGAACGAATACCAGAACAACGGGTGGCACATCAAGAGCAGCAATTTAGCAAGTACTTCCGATTTTATAGGCGAACAGTCTTTTGAGACTCATACATTATACTTTCTGCTGGAGAAGTAATACAATAACCTTAAACAGAAGGGGCCGCTGATTTCTCAGCGGCCCCTTCTGCTTTATCAGCAAGTATAAACGTAATGACCTCGCACAGGGCATTCACCTATTACCCATCAAGCCAACCATTAAAAATTAAAAAGTGCGTAGTCGCTTCTGTGCTTTCTCCATGATGTGTGTCTGAAAGCATAATAATCACGCCTTCTTATAGCAATGAAGTACTCGTGACGTAGGGATGCTGTATTCATGATGTAATCGATTCCTGAACAATCGATTTAAATGCAAGTACATCTAAAACTTATGTACAACACCTTAAACTTCAGATTATGATGAGAAACATTTACAAAAGATGGGTAATAGCGACAATACTGATAGCTGCAGCAATGCTCTGTCCGAACTTTATTTATGCGCAATGCCCTACAATTGTATGGGCCGATGAATTTGACGGCACTGCCCTGGATGTAAACAAATGGAGTTACCAACTTGGCGATGGATGCGCAGAAGGAATTTGCGGTTGGGGAAACAATGAATTGCAATATTACCAGGAAAGCAACGTAACCGTCAGCAATGGCCAGCTTCATATTACAGCCAAAAAGCAAAGAGTGCAGTCAAAGTCCTATACCTCCGGCAGGGTCAGGTCCATTAACAAAGGAGACTGGACCTATGGGAGATTTGAGGCACGGATAAAGCTGCCGGCAGGCAAAGGCTTGTGGCCGGCTTTCTGGATGCTGCCTACCGACGAAACCTACGGCACATGGCCGAAGAGCGGGGAGATTGACATCATGGAGTTTGTAGCTGCGCAACCTGATCAGGTGTTGGGTACAATTCATTATGGAGACGCCTATCCCAACAATCAGAACCAGGGTGCTCACTTTGATTTAAATTCCGGTTCGTTTGCAGATGCGTTCCACAATTTTGCCATTGAGTGGGAACCGGGCGTAATTCGCTGGTTTGTAGATGACATTCTTTATCTCACCAAAACAACACAGGACCTGGCTCCTTATAACTGGCCTTTTGATCAGCGCTTCCATTTTCTGTTGAATGTTGCCGTCGGGGGCAACCTGGGAGGCCCTGTGGATGATGCCATATTCCCTAAAACCATGGATGTAGATTATGTTCGGGTTTACAACGGGTTTAAGCCCTATGCCAACGGCAAAAGAGTGGTGCTGAATAAGGAGACGGGAGTTACTTATAGTATTGGGAACGTGGCTGCAAATACCTCCGTCAATTGGACCGTACCAGCTGGGGCAACTGTAGTTTCGGGGCAGGGTACACCCAATATTGTTGTGAATTTCGGAAATACAAGTGGCAACGTTACAGCTGCTTTTTCAACTACCTGCGGTTCGCAACAAATTACTGTTCCTGTAGAAGTAGAACCTCCTTTTTCTAAGGAGTACAGCTTCGAGAACTTCGATGAGCCGGCCAAAGCCACCATCGGTACATATACCGGTACGCTCACCAAAGTAACAAACCCCTCACCAGGTGGCGTGAATACATCCGCTATGTCAGGTAAGTATGTCCGGAATTCCACACAGCAGTATGATATTCTGACTTACAACGTTTCAACGATCACGGATGCCAGCCTATACGCTGATAAGAGCAAGAAATTCTACATTGATGTATACACTAGTGCTCCTGTAGGAACAGAGATCATACTTCAGTTAGAAACATCCACAGCCACCTCAAGCAACTATCCGACAGGAAGACACAGCAGGTACACTGGTAAGACGACGGTGCAGAACCAGTGGCAGCGTATCCCTTTTTCGTTGCTCGATAAACCAGATGCCGCCGCCTCAAATACAGGGGTCACAAAAATGATCCTTCTTTTTGCCTCCAATACATTGACCGGGGATACCTACTATTTCGACAACCTCGATAGTTATCAGGCAGGTACCGTCAACGCACCTCCAGGTGTTTCCATCACTTCTCCTTCCAGCGGCGCGACATTTGTACCAGGAGCCACGGTTACTGTTACAGCGAATGCAACGGACTCGGATGGCTCAGTTACGAAGGTAGAATTTTTTGCCAATGGCAATTTGATCGGCACCGCTACCAGCAGCCCTTACAGTATTAACTGGCAGATTGGCACCGGAACCTTCACGCTTACTGCCAAGGCTACCGACAATGCAGGCGCTACCACTACATCGGCTGGCGTTTCAGTTACAGGCCAGAGTGGCACTGCGACTTCGCTGTCTGTCTCTTCAATCACGACAGGCACAGTGAGCGCCGGTGGCGGTAGTATGTATGGTCGGGCAACAGTAACGGTTAAAGACAATTTGGGCAATCCTGTACCCAACGCTACTGTATCAGGTACCTTTTCCGGCACCTTTACCGAAACCAAAAGCGGTACAACCGGGGCAAACGGCTCCGTAGATATTGTGACCACCAGCAAGGCCAAAGGCACAGTAACCGTAAACTTTTGTGTAAACAGCGTTACCCATGGTGCCCTGACTTACGATCCGTCTAAAAACACGATAACCTGTACGGGAGCAGCAAGCAGTATGAGTACAAGCATAACCGGCAACCTGGAAAAGAACGCTCCTGCCTCCAATGCAGTAATGATACAGGCTTATCCAAATCCATCCCGAGGTATATTCACTGTAGGAGTTGAGTTGCCGGAAGAAAGCGATGTAGAACTAACATTATATGATATGGTGGGGAGGGTGATCGACCAGAAACCATCTTCCAGAGTAAGTGCCGGTATGCATACATTACAGTTTAACAGGCAGCTAAAAGAAGCAGGGCTGTACCTGATAAAAGTACGGATCAATGACGAGGTATACCAGATACGGCAGGTAAATGAAAAGTAAAGGCAGGATATATGCTTCGGCTCTGACGTATACCTACAAGTACCAGCCTGTAATCTGTCCTGCAAGCGACGAGGTAATGAAGGTAGGGCTGAATTGACCCTGTCTAAACAAAAGAGGCAGCTGAATTTTCAGCTGCCTCTTTTGTTTTATCAGCAAGTATAAACTTAGTAGCCCAGTTTCTGGCGCACGCGCTGTAGCACCGGCGTGGCAATGGCTTTTGCTTTTTCAGCGCCTTCCAGCAACTTCTTGTCGATCTCCGGCAGGTTGTTCATGTAGTAATTAAACAGCTCCCGCTCCTTGGCATACTTGGTAATAATGAGCTCGTAGAGCGCCTGTTTGGCATGACCGTAACCATAGCCGCCGTTTAGGTAATTCTGACGCATGGTCTCGATCTGCTCCGGGCTGGCCAGTAAGCTATAGAGCTTAAATGTGGTGTCTTCATACGGATCTTTCGGCTCCTCCAGCGGGGTGCTGTCCGTAACAATGCTCATGATGGTTTTGCGAAGCGGCTTGTCTGCCTCAAAAATATCGATGATGTTGCCGTATGACTTGCTCATCTTCTCGCCGTTGATACCCGGCACCGTCATTACCGTTTCGTCGGTTTTTGCCTCCGGCAGCACAAACGTTTCGCCATAGATGTGGTTAAAAGCGCTTGCTATATCGCGGGTGATCTCCAGGTGCTGGATCTGGTCTTTGCCCACCGGTACAAAATTGGCGTCATACATCAGGATGTCGGCAGCCATCAGCACCGGGTAAGTAAACAGGCCTGCATTCACATCTGCCAATCCGCGTCGTGCAGATTTATCCTTGAATGAGTGTGCGTTTGCCAGCATCGGGAAAGGAGCAAAGCAGCTCAGGTACCAGGATAATTCTGTTACCATCGGCACATCCGACTGCCGGTAAAGAATATGCTTATCCGTATCGAAGCCGAAGGCAAGCCAGGCAGCAGCCACGGAATACGTATTATGTCGCAGCACCTCCGCATCACGGATGGTGGTAAGCGAGTGCAGATCTGCTATAAAGTATAATGCTTCCTGATCCGAGGTTTTAGAGAATTCCACAGCCGGAATAATGGCACCCAGCAGATTGCCCAGGTGCGGCCGGCCTGTACTCTGTATGCCGGTAAGGTAACGTGCCATAGTTAATGGTTTTTGTGTTTCAGTTGCAAATTAATGCAAAATGCCGGAAACCTCTCAACCTGGCACAAATCTATTGCTTCTTCAAATTATAGTTATGCTTGCTCTTGATGGCATTCTGTTTGCGATCCAGCATTTTCAGTTCTGAGCCACTCAGCTGCTGAAAGTAGATCGGCTCGTAATTGCCTTTAGGGATGAGTTGCAGGATAAGCACGTTGGGATCGTCGTGATTGCCCTTGGCCAGAAACCAGGTGCCGTTGCTGGTGGTATTGTTTTTTCCGGCTGGCTTACCCAAGTATGTCTGCTTCAGGGTAAACGTGCGACCCTGGCCTTTAGGCGAGCCATTGAGGTTAAGCTCCATTTTGATGCCTTCGCAATCGGCGCAGGGTACGGTGCCTGAGAAGAAACCAGCTGGTGCTGCAATTGCTGCTTCTTTAGCACTTGTTTTTACAGACTTTGCTGCTTTTGTTGAAGTCGTTGTTGCTTTCGCTGTTGTTTCGGTTGTTTTAGCTTTTTTGCCGGCTGATTTTCGCCATGCTTCGTAGCTGCTTTGTGCTGATGCGGATACGCTCACAAACAAAGCAGCCATCAGAAATAAGGATGAAAGTGTTTTCATATAGGATGTTGGATAAATATGTACTTCGGCTTTACTACAACTACTGTGCCCGTTGCAGGCGCTCCTCAATTTCTTTTGGAAGATAGAAGTCTTTGCCCTGCGATTGGTATTGCCGCCGCTCACCTTTATTAACCATCGAAACGTGCAGTTTATTGTTCGCAGTATCTACCAAAAGAAAGGCAAACCTGTCGGGTGCCGTATGGTCGGGGTAGGTGCCGATCGTGTACAGAACGCGTTCCTGTTGCAGAGGTTGCGCTTCCTGCATGGTCTCCAGAAATTCATCCAGATCGCCGTTCAGAAGTTCCTGCAGGCGCGTGCGCAAAGGCTTAGTCTGCCACAGGTTTACTTCTGCAGGGCGCTTGCCTAGGTAAAGTTTCAGGTAGTTCAGGCTATCTGTTTTAAAAGTGGGTGCTGCCGAAATGCCGAGGCTGGTATGATCCACATCCGGAACAGAGGCAGGTTTGTTATAAGAACAGGCAAGTAACAGAAGACTGGAGAGAAGCAGGCAAAGATTCTTCATAGCATGTTGTTTGGCTGCTTACAGGTACGGCAGCTGCTTGTTGCCTGTTCCGGGTTAACTGCAGAAGCAGAAGGCTAGAAATATAAAACAGCAAAGGGTGAAGCGTTTGCACGATCTCACCCTTTGCTGCTTTATAAGTATAATTTAGTTCTATCAGGTAGTGGCTAACTGCCCCTGCCGGCGGCTTTTGCGAAACGAGTGGAGGTTTGAAACTGCAATGGCTGCCAGTATCAGTACCACGCCCAGCCACTGTACCGACCATACTTCTTCCTGCAGCACCAGGCTCGACATCAGCACAGCAACCGGCAATTCGGCAGCGCTAAGTATGGCGCTCAACCCCAGGCCTGCTTTTGGAATACCATAAGCAAAAAACAGCGGCGGAATTACCGTACCGAAAATGGCCAGTACCAGCCCCCATTTAAACAATCCCTGGCCCAACGCACCATTTACAAGAAACACGGGCGGGAAAACAGTAAAGACAAGGATGCAGGCACCCGTAAGTAGCAGCGCGCTTTTGGTAGTAGGATGCAAATGATTGCCTGCCGACCCATTAATGGTCAGGAAGATAGTATAGCAGAAAGCTGCCAGCATACCAAAACCGATGCCTGCCCAGTCGAAGGTCGGTATCTGGTCGGAGAATAAGCGGCCTGCCATGCAGGTTCCGAGCAGCACCAGCAGCACCATGGCTACTTGCGGGAACTGGGGGAGCCGGCGATTGAGGATAGAATCCATCAGCAGGCTCATCCAGGTAAACTGCATGAGTAAAAGTATAGCGATAGAAGCGGGTACTAACTGAACGCATTTGTAGTAAAAAATGCTCACCAGGCCGGTGCTGGTGCCCATGGCCACTAGTTTCAGCATTTCTCCGAATGAGGCGCTATTGCTTTTGCTGCCAAGCAGCTGTCGCAACAGCACAATCATCCAAAGAAAAATCAACCCAAAAAATACCTGGGTGCCCGTTACATCACCCAAGGTAAAGCCTTCTTTATAAGCCAGTTTAACAAAAGTCGAAAGTATTCCGAAGCTGCACGCTCCGAGAAACACCAAAACGCTTCCTCTGAACATAATTGTTCCTGGTCCGGAGACCTGAAAAGTAAATCAAAAGTTAATTATATGAGGCCTTAGCAACCTCTACTACGGGTAAAGAGGAGCTCTTACAGGTCGTGGAGAACGTAGCCTGTAATAAAAATCTGTGTATGTGCTAAGTGTGCAGTCATTTTGTTTTGCGGGGTGCAAAGGTAGCAGAAATATTTATACTGCCAATAATTGAAAGTATAAAATCAAAAAATGTTGTTCAGGATCCTGCACCGGCTCTTGTCTGGAGCGCTGCGTACAACGTTTTGTAGGTAGGAGTTGGCACCTGCAGTTGTTCTCCCAGCCTTACAACATAGCCCGTTAACGATTCCAGCTCCGTTGCCTTACCTTTCTGAAAATCACTGTGCATAGAAGAAGTGGTATCGTAGGGGAGCGAAGACATTTTATCAAGTGTTGCCTGGATACTATTTTGCGGAAGGTTAATCCCTCTTGCGTCTGCAACAGACTTTATCTCCGCTAAAAGCAAGTGGAGCAGGTCCTGGTATTCCTTGTTAGCCAATATAGCACCCATGCATGCGTCGAGGTAGGAGGTAAGTGTTGCTATCGTAGAGATAAAAAGGAATTTTTCCCAGATGGTTTGCTCAATATTGTCGGACAGAACGGCCTGAATGCCACCTCTGGTAAAAAGCCTTTCTGCTAATGCAAGCTTCTGTGCGGAGCCATCAGTAGATCCAAAGTACAGGAGCCCGATGTTGCCTGTTTCTTTTACCAGACCAGGTTCTGCAAGCCTGGATACTACATAAACACAGCCTTCCCATACTTCATTTTCCGGATAAACGGCCTTGATCCGTTCTGTGCTATCCACGCCGTTCAGAAGCGGAAGTATTACGGTTGCTTTGTTAATGCAAGACTTAAGCTGGGTTATGCTTTCCTCTAAGTGGTAGCTCTTTGTGCAGCAGATCAGGAAGTCGACTACGCCTATCTCATTAGGGTCTGAAGTGACCAGTTTCGGAACGGCTGTGAAAGCGCCTTTCGTGGTTTCTACTTTCATGCCGTGTTGCCTGATGACTTTTTCATGCGCTCCCCGGGCAATAAAGTATACTTCAACTTCGGTTGAATTTTGAAAATGCCGTGCCAGAAGGCCACCAAAATAGCCGCCGACTCCTCCAATACCTGCTATTGCAATCTTTATCATATACTTACGTTTACTTTAGTCTCCGCTCTCTACTGCTGCCTCTTCGATCAGTGCCTCTGCCTGCCTGTGGCCCAGGTAGCCATCTATCAGGTAATGTGCCAGGTATAACACCGGCGTAAGAAGGATGGCAACAGCGAACTTGTAGATGTAGTTGATAGCCGCGACCGACAGCACCAGGCGCAGCGGCCAGTTTCCGAAAAAGTAAAACGCCACCAGCAGCACCACAATGCTATCGATCAGTTGGGAGACCAGCGTAGACCCTGTAGCCCGCAGCCATATTTTTTTACTCCCCGTAAAGCGCCGCAACCAGTGGAAAACAGAAGCATCGAGGAACTGGGAAACCAGGAACGCCACCACAGAACCTATGATGATGCCGAGCCCCTGCCGGTAAATGGAGTTAAAGGCAAAATCGATGTTAAAGGGATTGCCCTGCGGATCTTGTTTGTTGAGTTCCAGCCAAAAGGCAGCCGGCGGCAGGACGGTTACAATGGTTATGATCAGGAAAGTATAAAGTATCAGCATTACCGTTAAGATACTCACTTTCTTTACGCCGCTCTTGCCAAAGTACTCGTTGATGATATCGGTGGTAACGAAGACCACCGGCCAGATGATAACGCCTGCTGTGAGGTTGAAATCGTACTTTTCGCCCATGATCCCGATCTGCGCACCTGGCAACCCTAGCAGCGCCTCACCTGAAAAGATTTTTACGCCGATCAGTTCAGCCAGCAAGGCGTTGGAAATGAAGATGCCGCTCAGGATCAGGAACAGGTTGGTGCGCTTTTTTTCAAGAATGGGTGTCATACGTGAGCTTCTGTAAATTGAGGTATAAACCAACTGAAGCATTAGTAGTTTATACCTATATCCTGGCAAGATAAAGATTATTGACAGAAGTATGAAAAGGAGCAAAAACAGGAGCCTGCGTAGAGCTGCCGGGTATGAAAGACAGCAGGAAGACCAGGAAGTATATGGCTCGCTTGTTTCCTGTTATAGTATAAATTCAGACGAAACCAGGAACTGTGCTGTACAGGTCAGGGGCAATCGGTTTTTGTAAGTATAATGCCGCCTCCATAGCGCACTCTGCTTCGGGTACCCGACGCTGATTTGCCATTTTGTTTGTCTCCGGTGCCGTACCCTTCCACTAACTCATCTCCTTTTTTCATAAAGGTCAGATCCCGCACCGATTCTGTTCCTTCCGACATAAAAGTATACGTTGCAAAAAGGGTATCTCCACGGAATTTTCCTGTTATGGTCCCGGTATTCCTGTCTTTCTCAAAGATGCTGTAGATCAGGCTGCCTGTTACGTTGTTGCCCTGCCTGCGCATATGCAGCAGCACCGTGTCTTTTGGCGATGTGGAAGTATAACAGGAGCTATCTCCCAGGTTTTTACGCGCTTCGTTTACAGCAACAGGTGTATCGGGAGTAGCTGGGGTATCAGAGGTGTCAGGTTTGCTGTTGCAGGCAACCAAAAGTGGCAGGAATATAAGCCATAGGAAGTATAAGTGTTTCATGGGAACTGGCAGAACAAGATGGTAATTCCTTCTACGGGAACGCAGAAAGTATAGCATTAAAAGGAAATAGCCCAATCAGGAAAGTACAATTTAGTCGCGCACGCAAAAGACGCTGCCTTCAATGGCCAGATCAGCTTTCGGGAATACTTCCAGCGCTTCGAGCAGCAGGGGCGTGAGGTCTTTGTAGCGCACCGAAAAATGACCCAGCAGCAGGTGGCGCACCTGTGCGGCAGCAGCCATTTCGGCTGCCTGCCGTGCCGTACTATGGAACGTATACGATGCACGTTCGCGCATATCGTCTGCAAAGGTTGCCTCGTGGTAGAGCAGGTCTACGTTGCGCAGGTAAGGGAGCAGGTCCGGCTTATAGCGGCTGTCGGCGCAATAGGCATAGCTGCGGCTGCGCTTGGGCTCCAGGGTTACATCCCCGTTGCGCACAAGTATGTTTCCTTCTTCGTCTCTGATGTCTTCGCCCCACTTCAGGCGCACCAGTTGCGGTGGCGTCAGGAAGGCAGGAAGCTTTTCTTTGATGAGCGGCCTTGGCTTTGGCTTTTCTCGGAACAGGAAACCACAGCAGGGCACGCGGTGCTCCATGGGGATGGTGTGTACCGTGATCTGCTTGTCTTCAAAAATTCTTTTGCAGACTGTGGTATCGAGCTCATGGAAAACAAGCTTATAGCTCAGGTTGGTGCCGGAATACTTGAACTGAAGGCTTAAGATATCGGAGAGGCCGGGAGGGCCAAAGAGATGAAGAGGTGTTTGCCGGCCCTGCAGGTGCATGGTGGAGAGCAATCCGGGTAAACCAAAGTAATGGTCGCCGTGCAGGTGGCTTATGTAGATATTGCAAATGCGCTGATGCTTTATCTTGTATTGCATCAGCTGCATTTGCGTACCTTCACCGCAATCGATCAGGTGATACTGATTGCCGATGGTTAATATCTGGGCTGTATGGTGCCTGTTTGCCGATGGCGTGGCCGACGAACTGCCTAATATCCTGAGTTCGAAATCCACAGAGGCACTACGGCTTAGTCTTCTTTATTTGTCAGGTCCTGCTCGATCTCGTGCAGGAATACACGGTCAATTGCTTCTTCAACCGTAGGAAGTATGTTCAGCACAGACTCCAGTTTAGAGATCGTGATTAACTTCATTACGTGGTCCTGCAGGCTTGTCAGAATCAGCAATCCGTTAGAAGAGTTGCAAAGTCTGTTAGCGATCAGGATAGAGCTAAGTCCTGAAGAATCAGTGTATTTAACATTATTTAGGTCAAGAATCAGATTGGTGATCCCCTCAGCATTCAATTTCACGAACTCTGACTTCAGATCCGGAGCAATGGATGTGTCCAGTTTCTTCTCATCTATCGTGATAATTGTGTAGTTTTCTTTCTTATCAATCGTGTACTTCATAGATCTACCAGTAAAGGATTTAAACGCGAATGTACCAAAATCTACTTTAATTATTGTAATCTTTTGGGCTAAAAATGTTTTCTGTTACCTGTTGCTCAATGCGTTTGAGGGCATTGGCATAATCTTGTTTTTGAAACGTATGGCCTGTGAATACCTCGAACAACTCGATGTAACGCTCTGAAATTCTGGCAATTACTTCGTTTGTCATTTCCGGTACACTTTGGCCGTCTTTGCCCTGGAAACCGTTCTCGATCAGCCACTGGCGCACAAACTCTTTCGAGAGCTGCTTTTGCGGCTCACCCTTCTCCTGGCGACTGGCATAGCCTTCGCTGTAGAAGTAACGGGAGGAGTCCGGGGTATGGATCTCATCGATCAGGTATACCTGGTCGTTGTACTTGCCGAACTCATACTTGGTATCCACCAGGATGAGTCCTCTTTGCTTTGCAAGCTCTGTGCCACGTGCAAACAGCGCCCTCGTATAAGACTCTAATTTAGTATAATCTTCCTCAGACACAATGCCTTTGGCCAAAATATCTTCCTTAGAGATATCTTCATCATGGCCCTGATCTGCCTTGGTAGTCGGGGTGATGATCGGCTCCGGAAGCTTGTCGTTTTCCTTCAGGCCATCCGGCATGGTAACGCCGCAAAGGGTGCGCTTGCCTGCTTTGTACTCGCGCCAGGCATGGCCGGCCAGATAACCACGTATCACCATCTCTACCTTAAATGGCTCGCAGCGGTAACCAATGGTCACGTTCGGGTCCGGGGTGGAGATCACCCAGTTCGGAACGATGTCAGCGGTGGCTTTCAGGTTGATGCTGGCAATCTGGTTGAGCACCTGCCCTTTGTAAGGAATGGCGCGCGGCAGTACCACATCGAAGGCAGAGATACGGTCGGTGGCCACAACAGCCAAGCGATCTCCGAAGTAATAAACGTCGCGAACTTTGCCTCTATAAAAACCGGTTTGGCCGGCGAAGGAGAAGTTAGTTTCTTTTATGGCCTCCATTTGTTGTTTAGGTTTATAGGCAAGCAAAGTTAAGTATATTTTAGAGGGTGCGAAAAAAATCTGGATTAAGTTCGGGATTCAGCTTTTCAGGCGGTTATATAGTTTCAAAAGAATATTGCAGTATACTGATGAGAATATCTTAAGTTTTACACTTAACGCGCTATACTTTGCATTTTAAGCAGAACTTATACTTCAGGCAGGCGCCGGCTGCTTCTGCCTCTCACCATACCCGATGATATTCCGGATCATGCCGCCAAAGATGATGAAGTGGAAAGGCACCAGCACGTACCAGTACAGGCGACCGGCCAGGCCATACGGGCGGAAAACGGCCAGTTGCTCGAGGTAATTTCCGTCCGGTTCTTCGCATATTCGGAACTGCAGCCAGGCCTCGCCGGGCACTTTCATTTCGGCATAAAGCAGCAGGCGTTTGCTTTTCCGGTCGGCCAGCAGCACGCGCCAGAAATCGATGCTGTCACCAGCCCGCAGGTCATGCGGGCTGCGCCTGCCACGACGCATGCCCACGCCTCCTACCAGTTTGTCCAGGAGGCCCCGGATCTTCCAAAGGAAATCGGTTTTGTACCAGCCTCTTTCACCGCCTATGCTCCAGATGTTGTCCAGAACTTCTTCCGGATCGCGGTCAAACTTCATCCGTTTTTTATCTTTCAGCACACCGTGCTCTGGTACCTGAATAAAGTCCATGTAGTGCAGGGGCATGGTGCCGCTCACCAGGGCATCAGACCAACTGGAAACCACCGCATTCTGCTCGATCCTGGTAAAGGCAAGCCGGATAGCATCTTCGTAGGGCAGGCACTTGTGCGGAATAAGCTGCTGAATGGTGTTGTCTTTCACAACCACATCGTTGCGCAGACTTTCCACAAGGTTGCGGGCGATGGAGTAACTGGTGCTGGTTACAAAGTATAGCCAGTAGGAAGAGAGGCGTGGCGTGAGCACGGGCACATTAAAAATGTAACGCTTCAGGTGCCGTACTTCGGCAAACTTCTCCAGCATCTGCTTATACGTCAGCACATCCGGGCCACCGATCTCAAAGCGTTTGTTGTAGCAATCTTCCCGGCCGATTACATCGGACAGATAAGTTAGTACATCACGTATGGCGATCGGCTGACACCAGGAGTTCAACCAATGGGGAGTGATCATCACGGGCAGTTTTTCCACCAGATCCCGGATGATCTCAAAAGAGGCACTGCCGGACCCGATGATGATAGCGGCCCGCAACACGGTGAGTGCCGCTTTCGCCTGGTCCAGGACATCTTCCACATGCCGCCTCGACGCCAGGTGCTTTGATAAGCGGGCATCGTTGGCAATACCGCTCAGGTAAATGACCTGACGGGCACTCGTGGTATCCAGGTAAGAAACAAAATTCTGTGCAGCGGCTGCTTCCGATGCTGAGAAGTCTTTGCCATCGGAGCCCATGGAGTGGACCAGGTAAAAGGCTACTTTGATGTCTTTGGGCAATTGGGTCAGCGTTTCGGGGCGCAGCAGGTCTCCTTGCACTACCTGTACCTTATGCCGGAGCGTATCTGCCAGTTCAAAGCGGCGCGGGTCACGCACCATGCACACCACCTCGTGTTGTAATTCCACGAGCAGGGGCAGGAGTCGTTTGCCTATGTAGCCGTTTGCACCGGTCAGGAGTATCTTCATTATACTTTGGTATACGTTTTTGCCGCTGTACTTATACCTGCAACAGGCTGGGGCAGTCGATGTTTAAAAATAATTATACTTTTCTAATTTGTTTGATCGGCCCGGGTTTAGGTGTTATACTTTAAGTAGGTGTAAGCGCCTGTATCCCAAAAGGTTAATATTGTATTTTTTGAAAAAAGTAAAAATTTATTTTGCCTTTTAATTTTGTTGACCGTAATATTGCAACATCAAGTCAATGATCCTTTGCGGTTGTTGATTTATAAAGAAGCGTGGAGAGACAGGCTCTGTGAAGCGCTAGCAACCTAACCGCCGTGGTTAAGGTGCTAATTCCTGAATCCGGAAAGAACCCGGATGAATATAAATTGATAACAAGATGAAAAAGGGAATCAAGCAAACACAGCAACAGTTTATTTTTTCGCCGGCAGCCCAACTGCCGCAGCACGCGCATTCATTTGCTTCTGGGCTCATGTCTATGGCCTGTATGTGTTGCTGTTGCTAGCAATCTAACACCCATACTTTTGGCATAGTGGGTTATGCAGCAGGTTACGTCTGCTGCAGCGACTCGTGCTATCCTTCTTCTTCCGAAGACCTTAATTCAAACTAATCTATACTTTATTTAATCCATTTAACCAGCACAACCATGTCTAAATCATTGCATATCGAAACTTTGCAGCTGCATGCCGGCCAGGAAATAGATCCAACCACACAGTCGCGCGCTGTACCTATTTACCAGACATCTTCTTATGCCTTTAAAAACGCGGAGCACGGGGCCAATTTGTTTGCCCTGAAGGAGTTTGGTAACATCTATACCCGTATCATGAACCCGACCACCGATGTGTTTGAAAAACGCGTGGCAGCCTTGGAAGGGGGAGTGGCAGCGGTGGCAACTGCATCGGGGCAGGCCGCGCAGTTTCTGGCGCTCACCAACATCCTGCAGGCGGGCGACAATTTTGTTTCTACCAGCTTTCTGTATGGTGGTACTTACAACCAGTTTAAGGTTTCTTTTAAAAGACTAGGCATAGAGGCGCGGTTTGCCGCGAGTGACGAAGTGGACAGCTATGAAAAGCTGATCGACAATAACACCAAAGCCATTTACGTGGAAACCATCGGCAACCCGCGTTTCAATATACCCGATTTTGAAAAGGTGGCAGCGCTGGCCCGCAAGTATGATATTCCGCTGGTGGTGGACAATACCTTTGGTGCCGGCGGTTACCTGTTCCGTCCGCTGGAACACGGCGCTAATGTAGTGGTTGAGTCTGCTACCAAATGGATCGGCGGGCACGGCACTAGTGTTGGCGGCGTGATCGTAGATGGCGGTAACTTTAACTGGGGCAACGGTAAATTCCCGCAGTTCTCAGAGCCATCCGAAGGTTATCACGGACTTGTTTTCTGGGATGTGTTCGGAGAGAACGGTCCGTTCGGCAACATTGCCTTTTCCATCCGGGCGCGAGTAGAGGGATTGCGTGATTTTGGCCCTGCCATCAGCCCGTTCAACTCCTTCCTGCTGCTGCAGGGGCTCGAGACGCTTTCGCTGCGTGTGGACAGAACCGTGCAGAACGCACAAGCGCTGGCCGAGTGGCTGGAGCAGCACGAACTGGTGGAAAGTGTGAATTACCCGGGCTTGCCATCAAGCAAATACCACAACCTGGCGCAGAAGTATCTCAAGCGTGGCTTTGGCGGTGTACTTTCCTTTAAACTACGAGGCGATAGAAAAGAGGCGGAGCAGTTTGTGAACAGCTTGCAACTGGTAAGCCACCTGGCCAACGTAGGCGACGCCAAAACGCTGATCATCCACCCGGCCTCTACCACCCACCAGCAACTAAGCGACCAGGAACAGCTGAATGCTGGCGTTGATCCGACATTGCTGCGCGTGTCGCTGGGCATCGAGCACATCGACGATATTAAAGCAGATTTTGAACAGGCCTTTGCCAAAGTACGCGAAGTACAGGGCGAAGCCATCCTTAATTAAGTATAAAAATGCCAGAGCATCACATATTCCATTACCAACAGGAGTTTTTACTGGAGTCGGGGGCATCGCTTCCCGGCTTCCAGCTCACCTATACCACCTATGGCCAGCTGAACGCGCGGCGCGATAACGTGGTGTGGGTGTGCCACGCCCTTACCGGCAACTCCGACTTCACCGATTGGTGGGCCGGTCTTTTTGGTGAAGATAAACTTTACAATCCCGCGGAGTGGTTCGTAGTTTGTGCCAATACGCTGGGCGGATGCTATGGCTCTACCGGCCCTTTATCTATCAACCCCAGAACACTAAAGCCATACCTCCACCAATTCCCGCAGCTTACCAACCGCGACATTGTAGCGGCCTTTGACCTGCTGCGACAAGAGCTGGAGCTGGAGCACGTGCACACCCTGATCGGTGGCTCGCTGGGTGGTCAGCAGGCGCTGGAGTGGGCGATACAGAAGCCGGACGTGTTTGATCGGCTGGTGCATGTGGCCTCCAACGCCCGTCATTCGCCTTGGGGTATCGCCTTTAACGAGAGCCAGCGCATGGCCATTCGCCAGGACCCAACCTGGCTGACCGACAGCGAAACTGCCGGATCGGAAGGACTGAAGACGGCGCGCGCCATTGCCATGCTGTCGTACCGCCATTATACTTCCTATGCCAAAACGCAGCAGGAGCCTGGCAACAGTATTACGGATGATTTCAGGGCATCTTCTTACCAGGTATACCAGGGCGAAAAACTGGCCAAACGCTTCAATGCTTATACCTACTGGCTGCTCTCCAAAGCCATGGATTCGCACCACGTGGGGCGGGGCAGGGGCGGCCTGGAGAAAGCACTGGCGCACCTGAAAGCCAGAACGCTCTTTGTAGGGGTGGACTCTGACCTGCTGTTTCCGGTGGAAGAGCAGCGTTTCCTGCACGCGCATGTGCCGGATTCTTGTTTCGCCATACTTCAGTCTGATTACGGGCACGATGGTTTCCTGGTGGAAACAGCACAGCTGGATCAGGCAATCCGGGAATTTTATGAAACCGAGCATGTAAGCAACTTATACTATGAAAATACAGAAGTTTAAAAAACGGGTTGGCATCATCGGCTTTGGCTGCGTAGGCCAGGGGCTGTACGATGTGGTGGAAGCAAACAAGCACCTGGGGCTGGAGGTGGGCCGGATCTGCGTAAAGGATAAGGAAAAGCCTCGTACGCTGCCCGTTGCTGCTTTTACTTACAATGTGCAGGATCTGCTGCATGACAAATCGTTGGACATACTGGCCGAGCTGATAAGTGATGCCGATGAAGCCTTCCAGATCGTGCGGGAGGCACTAAGATTGGGCAAGACAGTGGTATCGGCAAATAAAAAAATGATTGCCGAGAACCTGCCCGAACTGGTGAACCAGCAACAGCGACATGGCGGTGTGTTGCTTTACGAGGCCTCTGTCTGCGGCAGTATCCCGATCCTGCGTACGCTGGAAGCCTATTATGGCGCAGAGCCGCTGCTGCAAGTGCGGGGTATTCTGAACGGCTCTTCCAACTACATCTTAAGCAAACTGTACCAGGAGGGAAGTACGTATGCAGCGGCCCTCGGGCAGGCGCAGGCGCTTGGGTTTGCGGAAGCCGATCCGTCCCTGGATGTCGAGGGTACCGATGCGGCAAACAAGCTTTGTATACTGACAGCGCATGCTTTTGGCGCTTTTGTTCATCCCAGCCAGGTGCTGTACTTTGGCATCAACAGCATTACCCCGGAAGCGGTAGAGCTGGCCAAAGTCTTAGACTGTAAAATAAAACTGGTAGCCTCTGTCAAAAGCATTGGTTCTGGTCAGGTATCGTTGCAGGTGCTGCCTGCCCTGGTGCCAGCAACTGATGAACTATACTTCGTTGACGCAGAATTTAATGGCGTAGAGATTAATGCGCAGTTTGCCGGGCAGCAGTTTCTGAAGGGGCGCGGTGCAGGGAGTCATCCTACAGGGTCTGCCGTCTGGGCAGATATAACGGCTGCTTTCAAAGGCTACCATTATACTTTCCCGAAACTTTGCGTAGCCAAAGCGACTGCCGCCGCATCGGAAGCGCCGCTTACCCTCTTGTTGCAGGGTACCAAAAACTCCCTGGCAACTGTATTGCCCCAGTTGCATCCTGCAAAACTATACTTAACAGAAGACGGAGCGTGTGGCCTGGCACGGATCAGTTATACTTCTTTGCAGGAGCAGCAGAAGCTGGTGAAACAGGCGGGGATTTTTGTAGTGCAGTTACCTGCTTCAATCTCAGAAAATGAGGTGATCGCTGCATTGGAGGCATCCAAGACCGTTGCTGCCGCCTGAAGCTTCTGCAGGGCTATTGAGCTGGCTTTTCTGCTTACCGAACTGCTAACAATTGAATTAAGAACAAGTGCCTGAAAATGAGTTAGCTATACTTGGGTAAATACTGCTATACGGTGCAAACAGAGGCAAGAATAAACAGTAAAATCAGGCCGTTAATTTTTGCACAATTTGGATACCTGTAAATTGCGATGACTCGTACATAAGAATATCTAGAAAGATATTAAATGTACGGCGA
Organism: Pontibacter ruber; assembly: GCF_023630205.1. Lineage (GTDB taxonomy): Bacteria > Bacteroidota > Bacteroidia > Cytophagales > Hymenobacteraceae > Pontibacter > Pontibacter ruber. Next base: position 200,319 of record NZ_JALPRR010000003.1, read on the forward strand.
TGAAAAATATACTACCCTTTATAAGCACAATCCTGGTCATACTTGTCTTGTCTTCCTGTAGGCAGGAATCCGTTTCCCCGATCCGGAACGTAAAATTCGATCCTAATTTACTGAATCCAGTTAAGGCGGGTAACACTACGTCCTGTGTCAGTCATACTTATTATTATGGCGGTACAGCCAAAGATCTTGGCGTTGTTTATTCTAAAATGGTGCTGGTAGCTTTTGACGAAGGACTAACGCAGGCAAATGTTTCTGACGTGGTGATGAACTACGGTTTTGTTGCAGGTTTAGGAACTCCAATCAGTTCCAATTCCGCCAGTTTGTACCCTGTTGAACTGGTAGCTGGACTGAGCTGTGCGCAGGTAGAGCAGGCAATATCTGAACTGCAGAGTGATGCAAGCATAGCCTATGCGGCTCCCTGCTTCCTATCAGGTGGCACGCAACTGCTGGGTATATCAAACGAGTTTATAGTAACGCTTACCGACTCTAAGGATGCAGAAATGCAGCTTAACCGACTTACAAAAACCACAGGCACAGCGGTTGTAACTTCACTTGGCAATCAGGTATACGTGCTAGGTGCCGACAAGAACTCTGATGGAAATGCACTGGAAATGGCCAATTATTTTCAGGGGCAACGGGGCGTAGCGAACGCCGAACCGGATTTCCTGTTGTGGCAAACAAATTAGAACCATAGCGGATAGTTTATAAGTATAAAAAGGCCTCCCTTCTTACTTGAGGGGAGGCCTTTTTATACTTATGAAGTATGTTTATACTTGTTAATTCAGGTATAAAGCAGCTGCCTTGTCGCGCAGGTTATAGGCCGAAGACATCACCTCGCCGTAAGCTCCTGCCGTGTGGATGGCCACCAGGTCGCCGCGCTCTGTTTCGGGCAGCATCACCGCTTTTCCAAAGCAGTCAGATGATTCGCAGATCGGGCCAACTACATCGTAACGCTCTTCCTGCTTGTTGCTGGTCAGGTTCTCGATCTTATGGTAGGACTGGTACAGCGCCGGGCGGATCAACTCGGTCATGCCGGCGTCAAGTATGGCAAAGTTGGTGCTGATACCTTTTTTGATGTAAAGCACCTTCGATACCAGTGTTCCGCATTGCGCTACCAGGGCTCTGCCTAGTTCAAAATGTACCTGCTGGCCCGGGCGCAGTTCCAGGAACTGGTTGAACAAACCGAAGTATGCTTCAAAATCAGGGATCGGTTGCTGCTCCGGGTTATAGTAATCCACCCCCAGGCCACCGCCTACGTTGATGTGCTCCAGCTGAATCTTGCGTGCCTCAAACCACTCCTGGAACTCGTTTACACGGGTGCACAGGTTTTTGAACACGCTCAGGTCCGTGATCTGGGAGCCGATATGGAAGTGAATGCCGATCAGTTGCAGGTTGGGCAGTGTTTCCAGCAAAGCTATTACACTTTCCAGTTCCCAGGCATTGATACCAAACTTGTTCTCTTCCAGACCGGTAGTAATATACTTGTGCGTATTGGCGTTCACGTTCGGGTTGATACGCAGCGCAATACGGGCTGTTCTGTCCTTTTTCTCTGCCAGTTCGTTCAGCACGATCATTTCGTGGCTCGACTCGCAGTTGAAACAGAAGATATCCTGATCCAGCGCATAGTTGATCTCTTCATCTGACTTGCCCACACCGGCAAATACCACGCGCTCCGGACTAAAACCGTTTTCGATGGCACGTTTCACTTCGTTGCCGCTTACGCAGTCGGCACCAAAGCCTAGAGCCCGTACTTCGTCGAGTATAGGTGCGTTGGCGTTGGCCTTTAAGGCATAATGCACATGGTAGTTATACTTAGCCGATTCCTCTTTTGCCTTCTGCAGCGTCTGGCGCAACAGGCTGATGTTGTATACATACAGGGGAGTAGGGTGCTGCTGCAGCTTCTGCAGGTTTTGCTTAAGCATGGTTCTGGTTCCTTTCAAAAATTCCTTCGTTCAGCGAGGTAAGGGCTGCTACCTTGTCTGACGTGTTGATCAATACACTGATGTTGTTGGTGCTTCCGCCGTAAGAGATCATGCGCAACGGAATATTTTTAAGCGACTCAAATACTTTGAGACCTGCGCCGCTGCGTTCGGCAATAAAATCGCCTACCACACAAACAATGGTCTGGTTCTCATCCACCTCAACCTGTCCAAACTCCATGATCTCCGCCAGGATGTCCTGCAGGTGCTTCGGGTTGTCGATGGTCAGGGAAACGGCCACTTCCGAGGTCGTGATCATATCGATTGGGGTTTTATACCTTTCGAAGATCTCGAACACGCTTCTTAGGAAACCATAGGCCAGGAGCATGCGCCCGGACTTTATCTTGATCGCCGTAATGCCGTCTTTGGCAGCAACTGCTTTGATGGAGCCGCTCTCGGTTTTGTTACTGATGATGGTGCCCCGGGCGTCCGGCTGCATGGTGTTGAGCAGGCGCACGGGAATGTTCTTTTGCTTAGCCGGCTGCACGCTGGAAGGGTGCAGGATCTTGGCTCCGAAGTATGCCAGCTCGGCCGCTTCGTCAAACGACAGTTCCGCAATCGGGTACGTGTTCTTTACCACGCGCGGGTCGTTGTTGTGCATGCCGTCTATGTCCGTCCAGATCTGGATCTCAGAGGCATCGGCAGCCGCACCGATCAGCGAAGCAGAGTAGTCCGAACCACCACGCTTAAGGTTGTCGATCTCGCCGAAAGCGTTGCGGCAGATGTACCCTTGTGTAATGAACAGTTTGTTGTCTGGATACTTTTCCAGCTCCGCCTTCAGGTTTTTCGCGATGTAATCGTTGTCCGGCTCCTCGTTCTCATCGATCTTCATAAAGTTGAGGGCTGGCAGCAACACCGACGGAATGTTATGCTCTTCCAGGAAGAACTGGAACAGCGCCGTAGAAAGCAGCTCGCCCTGCGCCAGCACGGCACGCTCTTCGTGAATGGTGAACAGGTCCTGGGTGAAAGCCCGGATGTAGTCGAAGTGATGTGCGATCAGTTCGCTTGCCTGTTTTTTCTTTTCTGAGGTGGTGTAGAGCTCTTCTACTACCTGTTTATACTTATCGTGGAGCGCATCTATCAGCGCATTCGCTTCCTGGTTCTGATTCTGATACAGCTTCTCTGCAATTTGTACCAGCTGGTTGGTAGTGCCCGACATAGCCGACAGCACTACAATCTCTGGCTCATCGCTCTGGATGAGCTCGGCAACCGACTTCATTCTTTCAGCAGACCCTACCGAGGTACCACCGAATTTGAGGATTTTCATTGAGTGTTGTTAATATGAGCTTTTTATTGGCTGCAAAATTAATAAAAACTGGAGAGTATCGGGTGTTAAACCTGTTCTGGTCGAAGATAATTCTAACCATAAAAGTGCGTGCTCATTCAGCTCTCTAAAACATGCAGCATCAAATGTTTCAAGTAGTAAAGTTATACAGGCACCCTCGCCAGGTGCTTCTGTTGGTAACTGTTGCCAGGCTTCTATTGTTCCGAGGCCCTGAATTATGTGCCCGAAGAACTGGCTAAAACAAAACAGCAGGGGCCGCACTTTAGGCAGCCCCTGCTGTTTTTATACTTTATACTTTGACTTTTCTAGCGGTTCTTGATGATCTTTGTTGTTTCGTCAATGCCACCGCCAACTGCCTTCAGTATGTACATGCCATTGGCTAACTTTTGCAACGGCAACTCAATTTGGTTTACTCCTTTGTCCAGCTCCACTGACTTGCGCAGTACTTCACGTCCCTGCAGATCAATGATGATCAGTTGCGTTTGAGCCGGCTGCTGCACGGTAAGTGTAACGTTCACGTTGCTGGTGAAAGGGTTCGGGTATACCTGCATAAGCTTATCAGAAGTAGTACTGCCTCCGGAGCTAGTGGCCACTACATTGCTGTATTCGAAGCTGCCGTCCACATCTACCTGCTTCAGCCTGTAGTAAACCGTGCCCTTGAGGGGTGCTTTGTCTGTAAAGTTATACTTGATGGCCACGTTGCTGTCTCCTTTGCCTTTCACAGTTCCGATTTTGCTGAACGTTCTTCCGTCGCTGCTACGCTCTACTTCAAAGCGGTCGTTGTCTTTTTCGGAAGCAGTAAGCCATTGCAGCTCTACCTTTCCTTTGCCTGCAACAGCCTTGAAGTATACCAACTCTACCGGAAGTGGGGCCAGGGTTGGAGAGGTGCCGTAGATACGCAGGGTAATCGGTGTGACCGTTTCTACGCCATTCGCGTCCCGGGTTCTGACACTGAAATTATAGGTGCCCGGCATCAGGTAACCTTCCGAAGCGTTGGCAACTACAATGTTGCCATTGGCTAGCAGGCTTGCGCCGGCAGGGAGTGAGCCGCTTCCGGTTACCACGTTGGCCTGGGAAATGGCTCCATCAGGATCAGAGACTGTGGCAAGTACATCATTTACTTTGTACTCTTCTCTATACTTAGGCGGTGCTATATTATACACAGCCGGGCAGTTGACAACTACAGTTACATCGGCAGAAGAGGAACTGTTGGAGCCACCGCAGCTGGATGTTACCGTCCAGGTAAAGGTGTAGCTGCCGGAGACAAGACCCGTAACCGTAGTTGCAGCACTGGTTGCCGCTGTAAATGTAGGGTCTGCGCTTCCTGTAGGTTTGCTTCTTACTGACCAGCGGCCGGTGCCTGGAGCAGGATCACTACCTTGCAGGCTGGCCGTGCTACTACAAACGGTCTGAGCTGTACCAGCTGTTACCGGTGCGAATGTGGCACTTACTTCCAAAGTTACCCGGTTAGCAAGGGTTACAGTACAGCCCCCCGATACCGAAGCGGTTACATAGAAAGTGGTGGTTACAGTTGGGCTAACTGTAATTGCCTGGCGCTGGCCTGTACCGGTGAAGGCAGTACCAACCTTAGCATTGTCAGAGGAGCGGTACAGCTGGTAAGTAGCTCCGTCGTTATTGGTTTGCACATATACGATCGCTGGGCTGCCAGAGCAGGTCTTGGTGGTGCTGAGGCTTACTTCCTGGTTTGCCGCAGGTCCTGTAACAGTATAGGTAACTGTGTTGGTACCTTCTGCAGAACAGCCTGTGGTGGTGTTAGTAACCAGTATACCAAAAGTAGTAGTAGTGCTGACAGACGCCACATTGAAGGTAATAGAGCTGCCATTGCCCGCTTTAGGGTTTGTGTCGCCAGATGTAACTGCTATTGGCGCTTTGGTTGTACTGTTTATCAACTGATAGCTAAGGCCTGTTTGCGTACCAGCAACTGTTATAGTTTGTGCTAATCCGGCGCAACCGGAAGAGCTACCAATGGTAAGCGTATTTGTGTTTGCTGGAGGTGTGTTTACCGTCACATTTGTACTTCCTGACAAGATAGTAGTACATGCGGTACCACTAACTTTTCGCGCTCTTACTCTAAGCGTTGTTGCGCTTGTGATAGGGAAAGAGGTAAGCGTAATGGCGCCTCCTGTACCTAGTACTGAGTTTCCTGTCTCTGTTTCCGTAGTGCCACTCACAGTTATCAGGCGGTAAGCTACCCCTGCTTCTGAATTGTTTACAGTAACCTGTGCAGTGCCTCCGCTACAAATAGTTAAAGCCGATGGGGTAACTGTTGGAGAAGAAGAAGGCGGGCTACATTGTACAATAACAGGCGCTATTTTCTCGCTCGCACAGTTATTACCTGTAAGTTTATAGTTGGCCGTTACAGAAGCACCGGCAAATACCTCCAGTGATGAAAATCCGCTTGCTGTCCAGATGCCGTTGGAGTTGGTGGTTACAGGGGAGAAGGGCGTTCCTTCAATGTAAACTGTTACCTGCGAGCCTGCCGGTGCTGTTCCGGTAATAGTGGTTTGCCCTTCGGTAATCGGAGAGGCAATGGTTAAGGTGCCTGTTGGGGCTGCTGTCGAGGTTACAGCAGCAGAGTTTACACTTCGCACCTTGCCGACAGCTTTTGCCCTTGCTGTTACTGGTGTTCCGGCTGCAATACCGCCACCTGCTGCAGAAGACAAATCAACCGACCACGTACCTGTCGCTGATACTGTTGCAGTTAATGGAGTGCTGGTGCCACTCTGCGTGATCAGGCTGCCATCGCGTGCTCCTGCTGTGCCATTGGTGTAAAACTGTATTACTGTTCCGGCTGGCTCAGTAGAGGTACCGGATAAGGTCGTAATCTTGCCACAAGTAACAGGACTGATGGATGGTGCTGCTGTGGTTCCCTGTACAGTTAAGAAGTTAGAAGCACTTGAAAATGAGTTAGGGCAGCTAATGTTGCCCCCACCGGTAAGTGTCCTTGTCGTTCTAACATTAACAGTATTACCAGGCTGCAGGACACTCGCTGGAATTGTTAATGACCATGGGGTTGCGGCTGTCGTCGAAGTGGTTATAGTTACCCGCTGACTCTGCTCTGTGGCATTGATAAATAAGACCACCGTTGTGCTGACACTGGTTGAGGTAGCAGCAACTGTACCTGAGATGGTGGCAAGATTGGTTGGTACTTCTGACCAGGTGGTAGAATTTGTACTGTTAAACGTGGCATTGTCGTAGGCCACACTTGTAATGGAAACAATCTCCGTATTCACACCTGGATTTTGCCCATTACGGAAACAAAGCTGATTAGACCTTAAAGACTCACAGCCGCTGTTATTGCCCGAAGCGTCTAACGGTGTAGTTGTTGCATAGTAGTTGTTTTCAGTGATCGTAAAGGCAGGCGTTGTCCAGCTAAAGGTTGGGCCAGTTCCGGATGGAGTATAGTCATAGGTGCCAATTAAGGTCCCGGATGTATTGTAAATGGTAATTTTTTGCCTTTGATTTAAAGTGGTTGTACCTACAAACTGCTTTGAAGTGTTACCTGAACTGGCTAACCCGGTAAGTACTGGTGCCGGAGTGGCGGTACATACTCCAGAAATAACAGTTACTGAATTTGATACGGGCGATATGGTCTTACCAGATGGAGTAACCCGGGCTGTAATCACATCGCCAGCTGTTAACAATGTACTGGATAGGCCACTTAATGTCCAGGTACCGGTACTGCTCACGGTAGGGCATGCAGGCTGACCCGTGTTGCCACAGATAGCTACCCCATTTCGGAGTACCGTAACTACTGACCCTGCGGCTTCTACCGACGTCCCCGAAATAGTAGTGCTGTTAGCAGTGATCGGGCCACTGACCACAGGCGCTGTAGCTGTTACTGCCGCAAATCCGGTGGTCTGTATACTCGTTAAACTGGTAGGTGGGAAACCGTTGATAAGTGCTCTCCAGGCGCTGGGCGCATCGTAGTTGTAGGCTTGGAAGTTTACGCCACCCACATCAGAAACAGTACCTGTTAGACCACTTTGCGCACTGGTAATGGTAATGCCGCTCATTCGCAGCGGGGTAGCAGCAGTTATACCTCCCTGGAAAGCTGTAAGCGGAACATAGAAGTCATAGAAGTAGTCGGCGTTGCCACTACCTGTAGAAGCAGCAACCGATCGTTGCGAATACTGGTCTACGGAGCCGGAGAAAATAGTGGAGCTACCCGTTGGAGTATGTTTGATCACCTGAACAGCAAAGCTCGCAGCAAGTAACACTTCATATTCGAAGCCCGGATTGGCGCCGGTTCCTGTAAAGGTCTGGTCTGAGTCGATCAGTACGCTGTAACCTTTCGGCGAGGTAGAGGAGGAGCCAAGCCGTACCCGGAAGAGAAGGTTGGTGCCATCAAAGTATGTTGCTATCGGAGAGCCCGTAGAGGGTGTGGAAAGAGGTGTAGTAGGGGGTACCAGGTCGGTATGGCCTCCCGTAGTGCCTGTATTTAAATCTCCTATAGGTTCGGTTGTCAGTGCAGGAAAAGGACGATACGGGATCTCGCTGTTGGAAGCTCCTTCGTCTTTTCCGCCCGTAAATCCTGCTTTTGTAGTAGAAATATAGCCATCCTGGTTTGGGTCCAGAACTTTGCTGCCTCCCGCAGTGGCAGTCTTATAAATAAACCCAGGTGTCTGAGCTACAGCCTCAGGTAGGTTTGCCGCTATCATCACAAGAATAAGCGAACACATAATCCGGTAATAGTTTGCTCTCATAGATAGATGGTTAAAGGAAATGGACCTGTTTTGTGAAATGTTATATGTTTATTTTTGCACTATTTGCTTGTTGCTATAAAATGTATGAAGACTTCAAGGAGTTTATCCTGCAATGGTTTTCGACAAAATGTCATACTGATTGTTTGTAGATGCTCTAGAAAAAAGTTTGCTGCTTTAAATTGTTCAACTCCTGTAAATAGTATCTCTGCTATAACTGGGAGACAATTGTACTTGTAACACAAAACAGAGGTTGTAAAAATTGTACCTAATTGAGCGTTGAATAAAACAAAACTTTATTCTAGATGGAAGCAACTCAAGTGGTATGCCACATTTCTTAAAGCATTATGAGGCAACATGTTAGGGTAAAGTATTCCCGGTTTGAAGCACTTTATTGTCTGATTTTGGGAGGTCTGTCTATAAGTGGGATTGTCTATAGAGGGATAAACAGGTACTCGGTAGTTTAAAAACTTTGCTTTTAGTGTAATGTAACAATTACACTGGCTGCATTGCCGCCAAAGCCGGCAGCGTTTACCATCACCCTTTTTAGCTGTGGCGTGTTGGTGTTGTTGATTTGAGAGGGATAAGGGAAATCTAGAATTTGCTGCTGACGGAGCAACTGAATCGCATACTGTATGCTTAAAGCGCCGGAAGCACCCAAGGTATGGCCAAGCAGCCACTTGTTGGTGGTGAGAACAGGATGTTGCTCTCCAAAAACAGCACCGATTGCGGCTAATTCGGCTCTGTCGCCCGCGCGGGTGCCCGGTGAGTGGGTGATGATGGCGTTTATAGTATCGTCTGATGGGAGCTGTGACAACGCGTGGCGCATGGATTTCTGGAAATTGATTCCCTCCCTCGATATGCCCGTTTTGCTTTCGATCTTTTCAAATCCGACGCCTATGGCTTCGATAACAATATCACCGGAAGTTATACTTGTTGCAGTAGCTTTTTCAAGCGCAAAAACGGCAGCGCCTTCTCCCAGCACGAAGGTGTTTCTTTTCTCCAACGCATAAGGCTGGCAAGGGTAAGGAGTATCTTGTAACGGAGAGTAAATGCCAACCGCCTTCATCTGAGCCAGCGTGAAATTAGTGAGAGGGGCTTCGGTACCACCAGCTAAGAATCTGTTGGCCATGCCCGCTTTTAACCAGGCCATACCGTTCGCCAATGCCATCAGGGCGGTGCTGCAGGTGATGGAATGACTGATCTGGGCACCCCCGGCATTTACGGCATGCGCCACCCAACTGGAAACGTTGCCCAGCGTGGTAGTAGGAGAGGCGCTGGAAGAAACCATACCTGCTTCATTGTTTTGGAAACCGGAGAAATGCTGCTCGAACAAACCGGTAGCCCCGCGCGAAGAGCCGATGTTCACAGCCAGATCATCTGAACTATTGATGTCATTGTTCAGCCATCCTGCCCGGGCAGCGGCTTGCCTGGCGGCGTAGATTGCCAATAATACAGAACGATCCAGTTGCAGGTAGTGAGGATTAGCTACGATTAGTTGCTGTAGCTCCTGTTCAGCGGCTGCTGATAGCGCTGCAACAGGAGTAGGGTTGCCTTGGTGAAGAATATTACTAAAGGCAGGCTTGCCTGAAAGGTATGCTTGTGCGGAGGTCTTCTGGTCGAACCCTAGCGGAGAGATGGCACCGCAGCCCCTGATGACAATATGTTCTTTCGCTTCCTCCAAATCGTGTGCAAAGGTAACTAGTAATGAGTAATGGCTAAATAAGAATGACCAATTTACAAGAGGGAAGGAATGATAAATAGTGGTTAGGGCTTTTCATTACGAGCCATTACTCATTACTAGATATCATTAATCATGGAGGGTTGTCTTGGTTGGCGGCTCAAAATAGCGGGTGCCAGTGATCAGTTGCTGCATACCTAGTATCGTCTGATACACCTTATCGAGTTGCTTGTCTGTAATGCAGTAGGGAGGGATTACGTATATAATGTTGCCCAACGGACGTAGGATCACTCCTTGCTCTAACCCGAAACTGTAAAGCGTGTCTCCCATTTTATTGAAGTAGGAGGTGCCATCTGCTTCAAACTCTACGGCCAGTATCGTACCCTGCTGCCGTACTTCCTTTACCTTGGGCAACGTTCTGCACTGTATAGCAAAATCCTGGTGGCGCTGACTGATGTGTCGGGTGCATTGCTGTGTGTCCGGCAACAGTAACAGGTCTAAGCTGGCAAGCCCTGCCGCACAAGCCACTGGGTTAGCGGTATAGCTGTGGCCGTGGAATAAAGTTTTCCGTTTGTCGTCGCTCAGAAAGGCTTCGTAAATCTTCTCATTGCAGGAGGTTGCTCCCAGGGCCATCGTGCCACCCGTCAGCCCTTTCGACAGACAAACCATATCCGGTTTGTGCTGCACGTAATCGCTGGCAAAAGTGCGGCCGGTGCGGCCAAAGCCTGTCATTACCTCATCGGCAATGGTAAGGATGTTGTGCTGCTGGCAGATTTCCAGAAGCCTGTCCAGTACCTCGTGCTTATACATCACCATGCCTGCGGTGCCCAGCACCAGGGGTTCGTAAATAAAAGCGGCTACATCACCGGCAATGGCAAATACCTCCAGTTGTTTTATAGTTTCTTCTTCGTTGCCCGGTACAGGCACATCGATAAAATGAGGCTCAAACAGGTATGGCCAGAAAGGAGCCGTAAATGCGCTGCGCGCACTTACCGACATTGCTCCAAAGGTATCACCATGGTAGCTGTCACGGAAGGCGATGATCTTTTTTTTGGGTGTGCCTACGTTCTCCCAATATTGAATAGCCATTTTCAGGGCTACTTCGACAGCTGTAGAACCGTTATCAGAATAAAAAATGCGGCTCTGGCCTTGGGGTAAAATTGAGATCAAACGCTCGGCAAAAGTAACAGCAGCAGGATGAGTGAAGCCGGCAAAAATAACGTGCTCCAGCGTCTGCAACTGCTCGGCTACTTTCTGTGCAATGTAGGGATGTGCATGGCCGTGCAGGTTCACCCACCACGACGATACCGCATCAATATAGCTTTTACCATCTTCTGAAAACAACAGTGCTCCCTCGCCCCTTACGATAGGTATAGGAAGGGCAGCCGTTTTCATCTGCGTGTACGGGTGCCAGATTATATTATGATCGCGTTCTGCTAAGCTCAATTTTGAGTTACTGAATAAGTGAATGACTGAATCTTAGTAGAAGTCTGTTATCTATAGTTCTGCGGCTAACGTTTTACAAATGCCCAACAAAGGTCCTGGCGTACTCGGCTACGGCTTCTTGGCAAAAATCGGCTTCCTGGCGAATGGATGGCAGACGACGCAGACCCGTATACTTGATGATGAAATCCTCTGACGTTGGATTCTCCTCACCGTTAAAAATGATACCGGCAACCGGAACCTTGCGGTAACGCAATACCTCAGCTGTTAACAAAGTATGGTTTATACTTCCCAGGTAATTACGGGATACAAGTATAACCTCCAGCCCCAGTTGCTGCACCAGGTCCAGCACCAGGTAACGCTTGTTCAGGGGTACCATCAGTCCGCCAGCCCCTTCCACGATCAGGTTGTTCTGTGTTTCCGGTAGCTTCAGTCCGTGCACATCTATTTCAATTCCTTCGGCTGCCGCCGCTTTGTGTGGCGATGCTGCCATCTTCAGGCGGTAGGCTTCCGGGTGAAAAACAGAATGCTCGTTCGAAACCAGACTTTTTACCATGTCTGTGTCGGTGAAGTCGAGGCCACCCGCCTGTACGGGTTTCCAGTAATCGGCTTGCAGTGCTTCGGTAAGTATGGCTGCGGCAACTGTTTTGCCTACGTCCGTTCCGATGCCTGTTACAAAATATCGTTTCATGTACCTTTAGCTATGGCCTGCGCGAGGCCCTCAATTTCTTCTTCTGTATTAAATGCATGCACGATCACGCGCAGCCGCTCGGTGCCTTTCGGCACGGTTGGGGCCAGCACGGGGCGCACGTCATATCCATCGTGTTGCAGCGCAGCCGCCAGCAGTTTAAGTTGCTCCGGCTGTTGCAGGAAAACAGAAAGTATAACACTGTTCTCCGGGGTGCAGCGTATGCCGCTAAGTTTGTTTAGCTTTTGGTACAGCAGGTGTGCCAGCTTTTTTGCCCGCTCCCGTTCCTGGGAAAGCTGCGGCAGAAACGTATAGGCACACTTTAAGGCCACCAGCGCGTGCGTTGGCAAACCTGTGGTATAAATAAAAGCGCGGCTGTAGTTGATGAGAAAATCACGCAGTACCTTAGGGCCCACCACCGCAGCGCCGTGGCTGCCCATGGCCTTTCCATAGGTAATTACCTGTGCAAACACCTGATCCTGCAGCCCTAAGGCTACGGTCAGGCCTTCGCCTTTCTCACCATAGAGACCCACAGCATGGGCCTCGTCTACAATTAAAGCAATGGAATGCTCGTTACACAATTGAGCCAGTTCCTGCAAGGGGGCTTTGTCGCCGTCCATGGAGTAAACCGACTCTACCACCACGTATACCTGCCCGGTCGCGTGCTTCAGCTTCTGCCTTAGATCCTCCACGTTGTTATGGCGAAAGGCATAGGTTTTGGCAAAGCTCAGGCGCAGGCCGTCCTTCATGGAGGCGTGGCTAGCCTCGTCATAAAACACGGTATCGCCCCGCTGCGGCAGCGCCGACAGCAGGCCCACATTGGCCGTATATCCTGAGTTAAAAAGTAGTGCCGCTTCCCCTTTGTGGTAGGACGCAATCATACCTTCCAGCTCTTCGAAAAGGCCGTGGTTACCGGACAGTAAACGGGAGCCAGTTGCCCCCAAAGGCAAATGTTTATACTTGTCCTCTTCCTTGTGGATGAGTGCCCGCAACTGTTCAGAGCGAGCAAGGCCGAGGTAATCATTAGAGCAGAAATCGATAAGGCCGGCGGTGGTTTTAAGCGCACGCAGGTTGCCCTGCGCTGCCCTTTCCGCCAGCTTCTGCTGAAGTTTATTTGACAAAGGACTAGTAGACAAAGAACAAAGGAATTAATGATATTGCTTTAAAGTATAAAGTCTTTTGTCTTTTGTCAAACAGTCTTTTGTCAAAAGACTAGCAAACGTGCTGCACTCCCTCCTTAAAAGACTTTCGTGGTGTCAGACCCAATAGGTCGAACATGGCTTTGTCTGCATCGAAATCCGGGTTAGGAGTTGTCAGCAGTTTTTCGCCGGTGAAGATGGAGTTTGCGCCAGCCAGGAAGCAAAGTGCCTGATCAGTTACGCTCATGCGCTCACGGCCAGCCGAAAGACGTACCATGGTTTTTGGCATCAGAATACGGGCTGTTGCGATCATGCGCACCATCTCCCACACGGTTACCAGCGGCTGGTTTTCCAGCGGCGTACCTTTTACAGGAACCAGGGCATTAACTGGAACTGACTCCGGGTGCTGCACCATGGTAGACAAGGTATGAAGCATGCCAATTCGGTCTTCGTCTGTCTCGCCCAAACCGATTATACCCCCAGAGCATACCGAGATACCTGCCTTGCGCACGTTTTCTATCGTGTCCAGGCGGTCGTCGTAGGTACGGGTGGTAATGATATTGCTATAGTTCTCTTCAGAGGTATCCAGGTTGTGATTGTAGGCATACAGGCCGGCTTCTTTCAGCTTTTCTGCCTGGTACTCGTTCACCATACCCAGGGTACAGCAAACTTCAAGGCCCATTTCATTTACGCCCTTTACCATGTCCAGCACCTTGTCGAAGTCGCGGTTGTCGCGCACCTCGCGCCAGGCAGCACCCATACAAAAACGGGTAGAACCACCGTCTTTTGCGCGCTGTGCAGCCGTAAGTACCTGCTCCTGGCTCAGCAGCTTATGCACTTCCACATCGGTATGGAAACGGGCAGCCTGCGGACAGTAAGAACAGTCTTCCGGGCAGCCACCTGTTTTCACTGACAATAAAGTACATACCTGCACCTCTCCAGTCGCCTGGTGTTGCTTGTGCACGTTGGCCGCTTCTACGATCAGCTCCAGCACGGGCTTGTAGTAAATCGCCTTTATCTCTTCCAGACTCCAGTCGTTGCGGATATCTGTGTTCAGTCCGTTTTGCGTCATGGTGCTTGTGTTTTGGGTTACGAAGGTAATTTGAAGATTTAGGAATAAAAAACCAAGATATGGGTAGCTTCGGTGGATAAATAGTTAACTTCTTAAGCTGCTGCAGCATTTCTGTGGAAAAATTGGTTTGTTAATTTGTTGAGAGATTGGCTCGCTCGGACCTGAGTTCATGAAAGGCGAGCAGACAGGCTCAAACAAAAACGGCCACTGCTCTCCAAAGCAGTGGCCGTTTTGATAGACTTGTGGTTTTGTATTACGATGGGTTTGTCGATTTCCGGAAGGTAGGAACGGTTCTCTTTTTAGATGCCTGCTCGTAGGCATACGCTATCCGGATCAGTTCCGGCTCGCTGTAGGCAGTACCGAAGAAAGAAAAACCGATCGGCAAACCATACACCAATCCCATCGGAACCGTGATGTGTGGGTAGCCAGCAATAGCCGCCGGGGTAGATAAACCATAGCCCGAAAAGGAATCCCCGTTCACCAGGTCAATGCACCACGAAGGGCCGTAGGTTGGGCCGGAGATGGCGTCCAGCTTGTGCTCCTTCATTAGGTCGTTGATGGCCTTACGCGAAGTGGTCAGGTTCTTCTGCAGTGCCTCTTTATACTCTTTGCTGTTCAGGTCGCCCAAATCCTCGGAGCTCTCCAGGATCTCCTGTTTGAAGTAGGGCATGGCTTTGTCTGCGTGCTGCTTGTTGAAGGCGATCACCTCCTTCAACGACTTCACCTTCGCATTGGAAGTAGCCAGGTACTTGTTCACTCCATCCTTGAACTCGTACTGCAATACCTTATACTCACTGGCGCTGAGCTCGTTTATTTTCTTGATGATCTCCACTTCCACGATCGTGGCGCCTTTGCTTTTCAGCAGATCGAGTGCCTCCTGCAGCATGCTGTCGATGTCCTCATGCCCTTTCAGAAAGGATTTCTCCACACCGATACGTTTGCCTTGCAAGCCATTTACATCCAGGAACTTGGTGTAGTCGGTCAGTGCTTTGCCCGTGCTTTCTTTTGTAACAGGGTCTGCGGTATCAACACCGGTTAAGGCTCCTAAAAGTATAACAGCATCGGTTACTGTTCTGGCTAGAGGGCCTGCGGTATCCTGGGTATGGGAGATCGGAATGATACCTGAGCGACTCAGCAAACCCACCGTTGGCTTGAAGCCTACCACGCCATTCACGGAAGCCGGGCACACGATGGAGCCGTCGGTTTCGGTGCCGATCGCCACGGCGCACAGGTTGGCAGCTACAGCCACACCCGAGCCAGAGCTGGAGCCGCAAGGTGTGCGGTCGAGTATGTACGGGTTTTTGTTCTGGCCACCCCTGCTGCTCCAGCCGCTGGCGGAACGGGTAGAGCGGAAGTTGGCCCACTCGCTCAGGTTGGTTTTGCCTAACAGCACCGCGCCGGATTCACGCAGCTTCGCCACAATAAAAGCATCTTTGGAGGCTCTGTTGCCTTCCAATGCGATGGAGCCTGCTGTGGTCAGCATTTTATCGGAGGTGTCAATGTTGTCTTTTATCAGGACAGAAATGCCGTGCAGCGGGCCGCGTACTTTCCCTGCCTTTCTTTCCTGGTCCATGGCGTCGGCTATACTTAGCGCATCCGGGTTTACTTCGATCACGGAGAGCAGCCTCGGGCCATTGTGATCGATTGCCTCGATGCGCTGCAGGTATAGTTCTGTGATAGCCCGGGAAGTATACTCTCCGCGCTGCATCTTCTGCTGCAGTTCTCCTATGGTTGCCTCTTCCAGCGCAAAGCCCTGGCCGGCTGATTTGTCTTCTGTATTGCTTTTATTTTCGGCTTTCTTTTCTTCGGGAGCGCTTGTCTGGCATGCTCCCAGTGCAAGCGTCGAGAGTGTAAGGCTTGCAAGAGAGGTATTTCTTAAAAAGTTTCTTCGGTTCATAGTTTGGATTTTGTAGAAAGATAACTTTTTGTGGAGCAATTAGAAATACCTCCGCATAGATAATTGAGGGAAATAAAAAGATGCTGCATTAGAATAGAAGCAGCTGTGAATTGCTGTCTTTGGAGAAAGAAACAGGGATACGGTTATACTTTCTGTAGCAGCAGCAAATAAAAAGGGCAGGCTCTAAAGCCTGCCCTTTTTATTTATCTTTTTCCTCCACTACCTGCCCGTTCCGGTAAAGGCGGGTTTTGATCACTTTGCCTTCTTCGTTGTAGTACTTCCAGGTGCCGGTTTCGCGGTTGTTGCGGTGCTGGCCGGTTACCTCTACTTTGCCGTTTTCGAAATACTGCTTGTATGGCCCGAACCGCAGTCCGTCTTTGTGGTTTGTTTCGGAGCGCAGCTTGCCGGACGGATGGTATGTATAGCTCAGGCCTACGATCTTGCCGTTCTCATACGTATACTTCTCTTTTACCTGGCCGTTCTCGTGGTATACCAGGCGCTCGCCTGTCAGTTTATCATTGGCATAGTTTTCGGATACTTCTACTTTTTTGCCGGGTGCGTCAAAGTATGTTTTCCAGCTACCGTGGCGCAGCTTGTTTTTTGTTTGCTCCTCCGACTGCAGATTGCCGGAAGGGTAATAGCGGCTTACTTTGCTGTCGTCGCCATTGTTGCTGTAATTGCCTTCTTCTTTCAGCTTGCCGTCCTCGTAAAAGATTTGCGTAAGGCCATTCGGTTTGCCATTTTTATAGTTGATCACGCTGCGAGGTTTTCCGCTCTCGTAAAACGATTTGGAAGGTCCATGCATTTGCCCTGCCAGGAAACCGCCTTCCGTGCTCAGCTTGCCGCTGCGGTAATAGCTTTTAAAAGTACCTTCCTTTTTGCCTGCCACATTCACTACTTCTGTTTCGAGCTGGCCATTGTCGAAATATGTTTTGTAGGAACCTTCCAGCATGCCGTCCCGGTAGTTGGCTTCTGTTTCGAGCTGGCCATTCGGGTAGTAGGTTTTAGCCGGGCCGCTCTGTTTGCTGTTCTTGTAGTTGATTTCTGATTTCAACTTTCCTCCAGTGTAATACTCCTTCACCAGTCCTTCCGGAAAGCCATTTACAAAGTTGGTCTCTTTGCGGATGGTGCCATCGGTGTTGAAGGTTCGGAACACATTGCTTTGCTGGTCTTTCTCGTAACTGCCTTCCTGCAGCAGGTTGCCGTTGGAGTGGTACGCTTTAAAAGGCCCCTGCTTCACGTCCTGCACATAGGTTACCTGCAGCTTGGGTTTACCGGATGGATAGTATTCGGTAAAAACGCTGTCTTTTTTCCCGTCTACAAATTTGGCAAAAGCCTCGCGCTCGCCGGTAGGGTAGTAGCGGTTGTAGTACCCTACTATGGCAGAGTCCGGGGTGATGAAGTATACTTCCTTTATTGAGGTTCGGGCCTCGTCGTGGTAAGTAACGACTTTGTTGCCTTGCCCCAGGGTAACAGTGCTTACAAGGGAGAGTGTGAACAGGATGGACAGTAATTTATACATGAGTATGGTGTGCAATGCGTGAAGTATAAGCTTATACTTTCTTTTTAATGATCTCTTTAGCTACCAGTTTCATAAACGGGTCAGGGTCTTTTAGATAACTTTTTGCAAACTCAGCAGCTTTCGTGTGGTTTACTTTTTCCAGGCTCATCAAAGCCCTACGGATCACATACTTGTCTTTATCACGGTTGATCAGGTTAACGAGTAGTTTCTCCCGGTCTTCCACTTCCGTGCGCCCAAGTAATTCGGCCATTTGCCACCTGGCTTGCGGCTGATTTGAATTGAGGGCCTTTTTAACGAATCTGAGTTTAGATTCCAGCTTGTCGTCTACTTTCTGAAGTATAGTTTCTGATTCGTTATCTATGGCAAGCACAAAAACCAGTTGTTGAGCCAGGTCGTGGTTGAACTCTTTGTTTAAAAGCTCTATTACCAGGTCCGCAGCTTTATACAGTTCATCCCAACCTGGATAATCAATTTCCCACTCGCCTAATCCCCTTTCTTCGGTATAGGTGTCGGGAGTCATGTTGGCCCAATCCCAGAATTTAGCTAACTCGGTTTCTAATGACATTTCTTCTTTAGTATAGATCAACACCAAAAGTATGGAAAACAGTTTAATGTGTTGGCTTGGTTGTGAATACAATGTGTTATGCTTCAGCTAAAGTATAACACATTGTATCATAAACTATTTACCTGTTAGTTTTTGATTCCTGTATATGAGGCTCTTCACATGAAACTACATCAATAACTTCATTCTCGGTACCTATCCTGTAGTGCTTTGCTGGCCCAATAGAATGTATATACCATCCATGGTATTTGTTGATATACTCGAAGTACTTTGAGTTCTGAATAACCTGTAAAGTGCCTAAAGAGTCTCTAATCTCATTCTCATCGAAGTTATACCATGACTCATCTATTACTTGCCATGCAATGACATGTTCAAATGAAATAGTGAATTGTCTGCTGCTCTCTGTTGGTTTGATAGGATAACATTTCAAATTAGAATTTTCTGTTATCTGTATGTCTACTTGCTCCTGCTTTACAAATGCTTCTATCAAAATTACTTGTAAACTTCCACTACCCCTGTAGAGAATATCACCAAGGTAAAAGGCATAAGCTGAATCAAGGATAGATTTCAATGTTTTATAGGTTCCTGTTTTACATCTTTAAAGTATAAAAAAGAAGCCTTACGAATAACGTAAGGCTTCCTGCAAATAATATGCCTTTTGGCTGTGATTACATTTTCTCGATAACCAGTGCAGATGCACCGCCACCGCCGTTGCAGATACCGGTTACACCGATCTTGCCACCTTTTTTATCGAGCACGTTGCAAAGTGTAGTTACGATGCGGGCACCGGAAGCACCAAGCGGGTGACCAAGCGATACGGCACCACCAAACACGTTCACCTTGCCGCCTTCGAGGCCAAGCTTCTGGTTGTTAGCGATAGATACTACCGAGAAGGCTTCGTTGATCTCGTAGAAATCTACTTCTTCCGGCGTAACGCCTGCATTTCTCAACGCTTTAGGTATAGCCAGCGCTGGTGTTGTTGTGAACCAGATCGGATCCTGCTCCGCATCAGCAAAGCCACGGATCTTCGCAATAGGCTTCACGCCCAGTTCTTCGGCTTTCTCTTTGCTCATCAACAGGATGGCAGCAGCACCGTCGTTCAGGGTAGAAGCGTTGGCAGCTGTTACTGTACCTGCTTTGTCGAACACCGGCTTCAGGCCAGGGATTTTATCGAAACTTACTTTTCTGTACTCTTCGTCTTCCGCTACCAGGATAGGGTCTTTGCCACGCTGCGGTACTTCTACCGGCACTATCTCATCCTTCAGCAAACCAGCTTCAGCAGCGGCAGCTACTCTTTTGTAAGAGTTGATCGCATACTCGTCCTGCATCTCGCGTGTGATCTTCAGTTCACGGGCCGTGTTCTCAGCGGCATTACCCATGTGGAAGTCGTTGTATACATCCCACAGGCCGTCTTTGATCAGGCCGTCTGCCATCTGAACGTTACCCATTTTGGCACCCCAGCGTGCTTTGTCTACATAGTAAGGCACGTTCGACATGCTTTCCATACCACCGGCTACGATCACATCTTTGTGACCGAGCATGATGGCCTGCGACGCATACATGATGGCTTTTGTACCGGAAGCACATACTTTGTTGATGGTCGTACATTCCACGTTATAGCCCAAGCCCGCTTTTACAGCAGCCTGACGCGCAGGCGCCTGGCCTAAGTTGGCAGAAAGCACGTTACCCATGATCACTTCCTGTACCTGCTCTTTGTCAACGCCGGCTCTTTCCAGCGCGCCTTTGATAGCAATAGCACCCAGTTCTGTAGCAGAAAGGCTCGAAAGGGCACCACCAAAGCTGCCGATCGGAGTACGGACAGCCGAAATGATATATACTTCCTTGATTTGCATAAAATTGAATTCTGTTGTTTTAGATGTGTGAATTTATTTAGATTATGGAAGAAAAACAAACATTCGTTAGGTAAAGGAGAGAGGAGAGGTTAGACTCTATCTTTCTTTAATAAACGGGAGTAAGGGTATAGAAGTATAGGTGAGGCTTTGTGGGTGATGTATTATCAAATACGTTTTGTAAACTTTCTGCCTTAGCTATACTTCAAAGTATAAGTTTCATCGCAAAAGTATAAACATCCCCTACCCCCTTCGAAGGGGGACTTGGTTCCAGTTGCATAGCCGCTCACGAAGCAGTGATGTTTCCAGCCTTTGCGTTGAGCGCCTTCTATTGTTGCGGTGCTGAGCTTGCTCAGCAGCCCGTAGCGGAGCGAGGAGCAGCTTCAATAGACAGCGCGATGCGCAAAGGCGAGGCCTCGCGGCCTAGAGCGCACCAAAGACAACTATGAAACCAGTAGCTGGTAAGACTGAGGAATACAAGCAGCTGCAATAGCAAAGGATTGTTAGCCACAAGTATAAAACTCCATATATAAGTATAAGATTTCTCACTACCGTTCGAAATGACATTGAATCTCTTCACTCTTGTTTCAACATTCTTTACACCCCATGTTAAGAAAATTACTAATTTAGAAACCGAAACAACAACACAACTGATCTTAACCAATTAACTTACCATGAGGAGAGTTTTACTGCTGATGGCTTTGTTTGGCGCAGGACTCGGACAGGCAGAGGCACAGCAACAAACAGCTAAAAAACCGCTTACCCACGATGTGTACGACAGCTGGAAAGCCGTGGAAGGAGACATGATCTCCAACAACGGCAAGTACGTGCTGTTCAACGTAAACCCGCAGGAAGGCGACGGTGCTTTGTACATTAAGAACTATACTGCCAACAGCATGCAGCAGTTTGCGCGAGGTTCCAAAGCTGCCATTACCAATGACAGCCGCTATGCTGTTTTTCAAATCAAGCCGGAGTATAACAAGGTACGTGCGCTCAAGCTGAAGAAGAAAAAGGCCGATGATCTGCCTAAAGATTCGCTGGCTATTGTGGCGCTGGAGAACATGAGCGTGGTGAAGGTGCCGCGCGTGAAATCGTATAAACTGCCGAAGGAGGCTAGCAACTGGATCGCATACCAGTTGGAGAAGCCACTGCCGGGCAAGAAGGAAGCCAAGAAGGACGAGCCGAAAGTAACGGAAGGTGCACCGACTGAGAAAAAAGCAGAGGCTCCTAAAACAGCTGCCGCCAAGCCTGCTGCCAAAGGAAAAACCAAAAAATCAGAGGGTACAGAACTGGTGTTGCGCAACCTGCAGACAGGCCAAGAGCATCGTTTTACGCGCGTAACGGATTATTTCCTTTCCGACAAAGGCAACATGCTCTACTTTGTGAAAGACGAGCTGGACTCGCTGCACAAAGCCGGCGTGTTCGCCTTCAGCACCTCTGATCTGAAAGTGATGCCAGTGGATACCGGCAAGGTAACTTATAAAGCAATCAGTGCTGATAAAGCCGGCGAGCAGCTGGCCTTCGTCGCCACCATGGATACTGTGGGCGCCGACATTCGCTATTTCAACCTGAACTACTGGACGAAGAAAGAGAACAAGGCCCGTGTGCTGGCCGATACGCTGAGCAAAGGCATGCCCAAAGACTGGATGGTAAGCGAGCACGGCAACCTGAAGTTTTCGGAAGACGGCAAGCGCCTGTTCTTCGGTACCTTCCCTCGCCCGACCCGCTACGAAAAAGATACCACCAAGCTGGAAGAGGAAAAAGTAAGCCTCGACATCTGGACTTACAAAGATCCGCTGATCCAGCCGATGCAGCTTAAGCAGCTTGACAAAGAGCTGAAGCGTTCGTTCCTGGCCCTGTATGACCTTAAAGGGAAGAAAATGCAGCAGCTGGCATCGCTTGAAATGCCGGACGTATACCTCGACGCTTACGGACAGGCTGATGTAGCACTGGGTGTGAGCGATGAAAAGTATAAAATGACCATCGGCTACGATACGCCTACCAAGAAGGACGCTTACCTGATCGACCTGAAGAAGGGTACAAAAAAGCAGGTGCTGAACGAGACACGCGGCTTGCCACAACTTTCGCCGATGGGCGAGTTCGTTTACTGGTACGAACCTACTGACAGCAGCTGGCATACTGTGTCGGTAAAGGGAGGCACTAAAAAGAACCTGACCAAGAGCATTGGCGTGCCTTTCTTTGAAGAGGACAACGACATGCCAATGCTGCCGGGCAGCTACGACATGGCCGGCTGGGTCGAAAAAGACAGCTACCTGCTGGTATACGACCGCTACGACATCTGGAAACTGGACCCAAGCGGCAAAAAAGCACCCGTAAACCTCACCGACAAGTATGGCCGCACCAACAAACTGCGCCTGCGTTATGAGCAGCTCGACCCGGAGCAAAAATTTATCCCTGAAAACGCTACATTATACTTAAGCGCGTTCAACTATACCGACAAGTCCTATGGTTTCTTCCGCGACTTCGTGAGCAAAGCAACTCAGCCTGAGAAACTGGTGATGACGCCGAACTCATACTTGTCGTTGAAAAAGGCAAAGAATGAAAACCGTTTCACGTTCCGTAAAGGCTCCTACCGCGAGTATACCGATTTGTACAGTGCTGATCAGAGCTTTGCTAACGCCGAAAAATTGAGCAATGCAAACCCGCAGATAAACGAATACCTATGGGGGAATGTGGAACTGGTGAACTGGAAATCGACGGATGGAAAACCGCTGGAAGGTCTGCTCTTCAAGCCCGATAACTTCGATCCGAAGAAGAAATACCCGATGCTGGTATACTTTTACGAGCGCTCGTCTGATGGATTGCACCAGCACCGCACGCCGGCTCCAAGTGCCTCAACCATCAACATCCCATACTATGTGAGCAACGATTACTTGGTTTTTGTGCCGGATATTGTATACACCGACGGCTATCCGGGCGAGAGCGCCATGGACTGCATCATACCGGGTGTACAAACACTGGTGGCGCAGGGCTTTGTTGATGACAAGCGCATGGCGCTGCAGGGCCAGAGCTGGGGCGGTTATCAGATCGCTTACATGGTAACGCGCACCAACATGTTCCGGGCTGCAATGGCCGGTGCACCGGTGTCGAACATGACGAGTGCTTACGGTGGTATCCGCTGGGGCACAGGCCTGAGCCGTCAGTTCCAGTATGAGCGCACGCAAAGCCGTATTGGCGGTACGTTGTGGGAGAAGCCAATGCAGTATATCGAGAACTCGCCGCTGTTCTTTGCCGACCGCGTGAAGACGCCGCTGCTCATCATGCACAACGACCAGGATGGTGCGGTGCCTTGGTACCAGGGCATTGAATACTTTATGGCCCTGCGCCGCCTGAACAAGCCAGTATGGATGCTGGTATACAACGGCGAAGACCATAACCTGGTGCAGCGCAAGAACCGTAAGGATCTTTCGGTGCGCATGTCCCAGTTCTTTGACCATTACCTGAAAGGCGCTCCGGCTCCGAAATGGATGCAGCAGGGCGTACCGTCTACCGTGAAAGGGAAAGAGTATGGCTTTGAACTGATCGAAACAGCTGCTGA
This sequence comes from Pontibacter ruber, assembly GCF_023630205.1. Taxonomy (GTDB): domain Bacteria; phylum Bacteroidota; class Bacteroidia; order Cytophagales; family Hymenobacteraceae; genus Pontibacter; species Pontibacter ruber. Next base: position 223,720 of record NZ_JALPRR010000003.1, read on the forward strand.
ACCGAAAGAGTAGCAGTTATAGAACATGTAAATTTCAGAAAGAGCAGGCCTTAAGCCTGCTCTTTTGTTTTCTACACAGGCTGATTTCTCATAATGATAAGCACATGATTCAGCTATACTCTTCTTCTGTTTTTTTGATCAAATTATCCCTCCAAGCTTCATTAATAATAAACTAACTAAAAACCTTTTAATGGTTAAAACAGGAAAATTTAAACCCTGTCTGCCTTTACTGATTTGATGAAGAAGCTATTCTTTTTACAGTCCAATTTTGAAAATATTGTCTGAAATTATTTTATAAAATTTAGAACTTTTTTGAAGGTGCAGGTGTAGTAAAGTTAACAATTTAGTACTTATGATAGATTTGAATAGACTGCACGAAGGATTGCTTAATAGCACAACCCTAGTTGTCAAAGACTTAGGTAAGGAAGTAGAGTGTTCTTTCATTAAAGAAGGTCTTGTTACAAGTACTTTCAATATTGAAGAAGATGTGTTGATTGCTGCTCTGCGCGAAAAAGGGCTCAATGGAATTGTGGAAGGAACACAATTTGCAACCTTTAAAAATAACTTCAAAAGATTTACCCTGTGTGTAAAAGCCCGGAGGTTGTTCAAAGAGCTTTGCTATAGCTTACCGGAAGAGGCAAATACCGTTGTAAAGCAGCCGGCGTACAAAGAGGCGATGGTTGCCTGATCAATTTAGTTGATTTCTTATCTCAAAATATAAAGCCATTCGGCAAAACAAAGCTTGCTTGTATCCTACAGGCAAGCTTTGTTTTTTACCCCTGCCATACTTAGTACTTACCTGATCTAAGATCAAGCATACCCGTTCAGGTTCTCCAGTAGCTGCGTTGTCCGCATGAATTGGCCGGTACCAAATGCTACTTCCTTTCCTTTTTCATTTAGCAGTCGGGCCTCGGCTACGTACAGGTTCCTGGATTTGGAGCGTACCGTACCAATGGCGTGTAAAGTGCCGCTTGATACAGGGCGCACCAGGTTCAGTTGAAACGAGGAGGTGACAATAAATACATCTCTTACCAGCGATGCTACTGCAAAATAGGCAGCATCATCAAGTAACTTAAAGTATACCGACCCATGTATGGCCTGTGCCCCGTGAAAGAACTTCGGTGCTACCGGTAAGGTGATCTCTGTCCGCTCATGGCTTACCTCAATCGTACTATCGCTGTAAAATTCCTGGATCTTTGCTACGTGGTATAAGCGCTCTAGGCGCCGGTAATGTTCTGTTATTGGCTCCATATACTTTTTGCTTCAGAGAAAGCAAGTATACGTAAAGCTGCCTTACCTGCCAACCTCAATGCTACGGAGCGGGAGACTTATCGCTTTCTCAGGATTTGTGCCATGGGACAAAATAGTTTATACTTGCCCCACAACATCATACCTGCACAAAGCAATGAGTTACAAGTACGGACCCGGCATTAACCACCTCGAGTTCTGGGTTAAAGACCTGGAGCAATCGGTTGCCTTCTACAAAGCATTGTTTCCACTGATCGGGTGGTACGCGCTCAACGAAACATCCTATAGTTGTGGTCACCAGGAGATCTACTTCAAAGAGATGCCGGTTGAGTTGCACGATAGCCTTGGCGTGCGACACATCTGCTTTCATGCTACCAGCCGTGAGGTGGTTGATACGGTAGGGGAGTGGCTGCTAAGTATAAATGCCACCATTATCCGTGGCCCGCAGGAGATGGAATATACTGAAGGGTATTATACCGTAGATTTTCGCGATCCCAATGGCTTTGTGCTGGAGGTGTCGCATACACCAAATGTGGTGTTGTAATACGCTGCAAGCAGAAAGTATAAAGGCTCCTGAAACTGAGCCTTTATACTTGTAAGCTGATATTAACTTGCGCTCCCTGTAGCTGCTTTTTTCGCGATGCGCTCTCTTAAAGAAGAGGTGCAGATGCCGGCTGTCTCCAATTTCAGCACTGCCATTTCTTCGATCAGTTCCCGGAACTGCTCCAGGCAGGAATCGAAGCCGGTGTGCTTGCCCATCAGGAAAACGAACTCGTGCTCGATCTCGATCCAGGTGGAAAGGTCGGCGTGGTTGTGCTGGATTTGAACTTCCAGCTTGTCCAGTGCATTGGCTACTTTGGCCTCGTAGGTTGCTTTATCTTCAAACTCATACCATAGCTCGTAGATGTGCTGGCCAATTTCAGGCCCTAGCTGCTGGCGCAGGTTTTCGATGGCCTGTTGCTCTTTGGCCTGCTTCAGCTCTTTGGCACTGGCATCCAGTACATTAAAGGCCGGAATATCACCTGCTTCAGCCTCCACCAGGTCGTGCACGATGATCATTTTAAGCGTGCGGGCCATGTCGAGTTTCTGATCCAGGTAAGGCTCCAGCAGCACTGCCATCAGCGACATGCGCCAGGTATGCTCGGCAACGCTTTCCTGCCTGCCATTCGACAGCCAGCTGTGGCGAAGCTCAAACTTCAGTTTTTCGGCCAGTGCCAGTACCTCCAGCACTTTCTTCAGTTCATTTTTCATGAAAATGTTAGGTCAACGTTTATACTTGCAAAGGTAATGTAGAGCAAAGTACAAATCAGCCGACTGTAGCTAAACTGCGCAACTCTTTCACACGCTCTTCGAAGTAAGCGGTGGGCTTGCCTTCGCCTTCAACCACTACTTCCCGGAACAGCTGCAACAGGTCGTCTCCATGCTCTGCCTTCTGCCCTTTGCGGATGTCGATGTACGTAAAGCGGGTCCAGATAACGGATTTAATGGCGCCGGTTTCCAGGTCCAGCATCTGGCCTTCCATCCACAGGTCTGAGCCACTGAACCAGCGCAGGGAGGTGCGTATTGTAACGGTTTCCATAAACTTTACCTCGCGCAGGTAGGCGATTTGGTTTGCAGCTACCACCCAGGCCTTTCCGGAGGTCTTGCTGTGGGCGTAAATGTCGAGCTTATAGTTGTCGCGCAGCTGGTCTTCGCGGGCATTGAGATAGTAATCAATGTAGCGGCCGTTGTTCAGGTGACCAAAAGGATCGCAATCTTCGAAGCGAACCAGCGCCGTACTTTCCAGGATTTTAGATAATGTAGTTTTTGCCATAGCTTTTGAAGTATAAAAAGACCGATTGGTTTATTTATAGATAAAAAAATTAGAATTTAAGTTCCTGATCAATCATCAGTTCCAACTGCTGCAATACTGTAGCCAGGTACTTCGGGTCGCCATACGCCTTGGAAACCATCACGCCGCCTTCTACCATGCTCACGAAAAGTATGGAGAAGCGCTCGGCATCGGCAGAAGCCTTGAACTCACCTTGTGTAATGCCTAGCTTTACTATATTGGCAACGGACTTATGCAACCTGTTGAGCACCCGCACCACACTGGCACGCAACAATGGGTTGGTGTCATCGGCTTCTACCGAAGTATTCAGCACCGGGCAGCCACCCTGCACAGGAGGAGCTATCAGATAAGTTTTGTAAAAGGAGAGGAGCGCCTGCAGCTTAGCTGTAGCAGTGATTTTTGCGGCTATCTTTTCTGCAAGGAGTTGCGTTACCACACCGGCAGCATGTTCGAAGGCAGCCAGCGCAATTTCCTCTTTGCTCTCGAAATGGCCGTAGATCCCGCCTTTGGTAAGTCCTGTGGCAGCCATAATATCCTGCATAGACGTACCGGCATACCCTTTCAAATTAAAAAGGTGCGCTGATTTTTCCACGATCAGGTGGCGGGTCCGTTCTGCTTTGCTGCTTGTAGCTTCCATGGTTTAGGTAATAACGCAAAATAAACCAATCGGTTTATAATAAACAAGTGGTTTATACTTTAGATATAGTAAAATGTTTTGGAAGTGGAGAGGTGAGGTAGAGGAACACTAAATTATAAACCCACCTCTAGCCCTATCACAAGAGGGGAGTTGGCCTTTAGCTTTTGCAAGTATAGATTTCATAGTTGCTGTGGTCCAACCACCCCTTGCCCCTCAGAGCTACGCTCGCTAGCTTCGAACTCGCGTTCTCGCTAGTCTAAGGAGGGGAGCTTTACTGGCTGTTGCTATACATGAAAGTATTAGTTTCATCGTCCAAGTATAGACACACCCCTGCACCCCTCTCAAGAGGGTAGTTTCTGCTACTGCTATAGCTCATGTATGCGTTTCATTGCTGCTGCTGATATAACACGGACAGGTCGCGACCTGTCCCTACAAGGAGTTTCAGTTGCATAGGAGCTTACGAAGCAGTGTTGTTTCCAGTCCTTGGGTTGAGCGCCTTGTGCATGTTGCGGTGCCACGCCAGTGGCAGCCCGCAGCGGAGCGAGGAGCAGCTTCAGGCACACAGCGCGATGCCCGAGGACGAGGCCCCGCGGCCTTGAGCGCCCCAAAGTTAACTATGAAAGTATAGGCTTATAAGACTGAGGGACAGACAAAGGCTTGCCGGCGCCGAGTATAAACGATAGCTATTAAGAGATAGGCTAAGCTAAGTTAAACAACAATCATTGTTATACTTCAAACTCTTTTACCAATCCGGCTTTGAGGGATCAGGTTTGTACTTTGCTTTTTTAGGAAGCTGCTGAATGTATTGCAACTCGGCATTGCGCATGGCATCGAGCAGCATGTTAGCCTTTTCCTGGCTTATTTTTACTTCTTTCAGGCGGCTGCCTCGGGTCTGAGCACGTTTGTCCTGGTCGCCTGCCTCTTCCGCGCTGCCAGTCCGCTGTTGCTGACCCGGATCAAAGTTATTGTTGGTATTCAGTCCTTCCTGGTCGCCCTGTTCTTTGCCAGATTGCTGCTCCTGATCTTTTTGCCCCTCCTTGTTTTGTTTGCCCGGTGTGCTTCCGTCTTTGTTATCGCCGCCTTTGTTTTCCAGCTCACCGCTATCAGCTTGCTCAGGTTTCTCTATTTCTTCCTCCCGGTCGCCGTTGTTGTCTGGCTTCTTTTTAGGTTGCGGCTCCAGGTCTTCTTCTGCAGGAGGAGGCTGGTCATTGTTTTCTTCCTGCTGGCCCATCTCATCCATTGCTTGCTCGTCTTCCGGCTCTTTGTCTAGCTCCGGGTGCTGGTCGAGGTACTTTTTCAGCAGCTCGTAATTGTAGCGGGCAGTTTCGTTGCCTGGCTCTGCCACGAGTGCGTTCCGGAACAGAGCCAATGCCTGCTTATACTTTTTGCCTTCTGCTGCAATGTTGCCCATTTGCAGCAGCGCCATGGCACGCATGCGGCTGGAAGGATGATCGGTTAAGGCGGCGTATTGCTGCTGTGCCTTTTGCAGTAAGCCTGCACGGAAGTAAGTATGGGCCAGGTTTAATCGCAGTTGGTCGTCTTCTACATCCAGGTCATTGAGGAGGTATTCGTAGGCATGCATGGCCGTGGTGTAATCTTCCTGACCGTATGCCTGAGCGGCCTCTTTGGCATACTCGTTTATTTTGGTGATCGTTTGAAGGCCACCGGTAACCAGGCTGATCAGAAATATGACGAAGAACAGCGGTTTCATATCCTGATAAGCTTAATGGTGATGAGCACATCCAGCACGATCAGAAACAGCGCCAACGCCAGCGGGTAAATATACTTGTTAGCGGTTACGTCTATGGTTTTGCTTTCGCGCAGTTCTCCTTCGATGTTATTGATGGCGCTGATCAGGCGGCTGACTTCGCTTACCCGGTCGTTTACTTCAAAGTATTGCCCATCGGTTTGCTCCGCCAGCTGCACCAGTTTTTCCGGGTTTAAGCGGGTGACAACTGTTTTGCCCTGCCCATCTTTTTTGAAGCCCTGCGCTGTAGGAATGTTGCTGCCGTCTGTTGTGCCAATGCCGAGCGTAAAAACACGGATATTCTGTTCACGCAGTTGATCCGTGAGCTTGGTCATGTCTACCCCGAAATCCTCGCCATCACTTATAAGTACAAGCACGCGTGCTTTCTGCTCCTCAGCATTCCGATTGGCCGGCTGCCCGAATTTCTCTGATACCAGCTGCAGCAAAGGGCTATAGTTGGTGCCGGTGTTGGGTACAAGCCCTGTGCGGAGTGTTTGGGTGTAAAGGTGCAGGGCATTCTGATCGTAGGTGAGGGGGCTCTGAATAAAAGCTTCTGAAGAGAAAACGATCAGGCCGATCCGGTCGGAGTTGAAGCGGCTGATCAGGCGCTGTATCTCTTGTTTGGCTTTTTCCAGTCGGGAAGGCTGTACATCGGTGGCCTCCATCGACCCGGAAAGATCCACAGCGATGTAAAGGTCTTTACCAATTGTTTTGATCTCCTTTTTCATTGCCCCAAAAGAAGGGCCCAGCATAGCAACAAGCAGCAGGCCTACGTACAGATGGCGCAACACGAACTTGAACCAGACGGCATGCGGCCGCTGTCCGAAAAAATTGGCTACCCGGCGCACCCGCAGCAAATACCCGATGTACAACCCCAAAAAGAGGGTGCCGAACAGTATTTCGAGTAAAGTAATTGTCTGGTACCAGGTCATGTGCTTTAGTAACAGGGGCCATTTTATACGTTAGTTACCCTGCCATCGACAAATATACTAAAGGCTGCCATAACTCGGCAGCAAAAGTACCTGTATTGCTTTCAGTGAGGTTTATAGTGGGTAAAGAGGCAGTAAAAAGAAGGGTGGCAGATTTTTTTTCTATTTGCTTAATTTTTTTTCGGGAGGTTGCTCAATAGCAATTCGTATATTATCAAATACTTATGTTTAAGTGGAAGTATAAAAAGAGATTTGAGGGTAGTTTGAGGGCATAAAATTTATTGCAAGGTGTTGCTTGGTCTGAGGGAATGTTGTATGTTTGCAATCTCTTCAGCAGGGAGAGACCCGGAGAGGTGGGTGAGTGGCTTAAACCAGCAGTTTGCTAAACTGCCGTACTGGAAACGGTACCGGGGGTTCGAATCCCCCCTTCTCCGCAAGCGAAAAAATATTTTAAATAAGTTTTGACAGTTTAAAATCTTCGCTTACTTTTGCACCGCGTTCAACAATAACAGCGACACAGTCGCTTCCGGAGTTGAAGGTAAATCAGTTCGGGGTGTAGCGTAGCCCGGTATCGCGCCACATTTGGGATGTGGAGGTCGTAGGTTCGAATCCTGCCACCCCGACTAAAAAAATTTCGGAAGCAATTCCGAAATTTTTTGTTTAAGGGTAGAGCATCTGCTCTCCTGACAAACGCTGGTCTCGTAGCTCAGCTGGATAGAGCAACTGCCTTCTAAGCAGTAGGTCTTTGGTTCGAATCCAAACGGGATCACGATTTAAACAATGGAAACCCTCTTTACAGTATTGTGGAGAGGGTTTTTGCTTTTATGTACAACATTTGTTGTACATGGATTCTCTAAATACTTACTTCTGTTGTACTTGCACCTTTAGAAAGTAGAAGGTACAAAAAGTTAATCAAATACGAAAAGGAATAGCTCGTCTCTATAATTTATGGTAAATTTTATAGCTCAACGAATGTCTGGAGGATATACATATACACTAACGACCTACGCTACTAAGTACTTAGCTGAGGCTGAAAGTTTGTATGGACCTAGAATGACTAACTATATATATGCCGGAATAGAACTAGTTGCAGAGGGAGGCCCAAGAACATGGTATCCTCAAAATAAGTATGTTGTAATTCAACTTACGCATTCTACTGCCTCCAATTTGAGACAAGGGATTTTTCAATTATCACACGAAGTAATTCACCTACTGTCTCCCAATGGTATGTCGACTACAAACAATCTAGAAGAAGGTTTAGCAACTTTGTTTTCGAAAAAGGTTACAGACAGAGATACCGGTGATGAAGACTATGCGGAAATATCCATTGCCCCAACTAAATATTATTACCCTTATACTTTGGTGAGCCAACTTCTTGATATTAATCCGGATGCAGTGATTGAGTTACGTAAAGTGCAGCCTATGATCTCAAGTATTACAAAAGGCGATTTCCTTAAAGCTAATTTGGAAATCCCTGAGGAGTTGATAGAAGAGTTGGTAAAACCGATGGAATATTAAATGTTCATTCTATAATTGCTTCTTTACCCTCTGCACTGTGCTTACTCCTACGCCAGCCAGTTTTGCTGTTTCCCTAATAGACTGACCAGCTTTGAGGTACTTCATTACCTTAGGGTGTTGCTTGCAAATATCCTTTTTGCTACCGGCTGGTCTTCCCAATACCTTACCTTTGCGTTTCGCTTCTGTAAGTCCTGATTTCACCCTTTCAATAAGGGTAGCACGTTCCATTCTGCCAATATCGAGTAGTATGGTTGTGAGGAATAACCCCATTGAGTTTACCGAACCATCAGCATTCAACGTTTCAATCTGGTAGTTCTTAACCACTACTGATACTTTGTGATCATGCAAGGTTTCCAAGGTTGCCAATGCTTCAGGTGTGTTACGTCCTAACCGGCTAACCTCATGTATCAGCACCTTGTTTATCTTTTTGCTTTGGGCTAACAGCAGCAAGCGTTGTATGCCTTTACGTTCCGCATTCTTTTTTGCACCTGACACTGTTTCGCTAATAACCTCTACAATAGTATAGCCTCTTGCACCGGCATACTCTGTCAGTTCTGTTATCTGCCTGTCTGTACTTTGTTCTGCTGTTGAAACCCTAACTAGTAAAGCTGCTTTGTCCATTGTCTGATGTTCTAATGTTAGTATAAAGATAGGTTAATATATTCAAATAAATTAATGTTTAAGTGAATACAATTTTAGCTCCTAAAAGTGTGCGATAACGTGTGGTATATGCTGGTTTTTCTGCAGACCTTTTTCTGAACACACCTTATACTAAACAATAGTTATTTGGTGTATCAAGAAATCATGTTAATGTTTCGTTTAACGCATTAACTCCTCCAGATCAAGATCATCCAAGTATGGTTCTAACAGCTTCCGGTCAACGAAGCCATGGACCAACACTATCTGATTATCCTCCGGTGAGTACCATACTTCGGCTAAAAAGCTTGGCATATGATAGAGCGCTACGCTGCAGCCCATGTACGAACGAATAGCAAGAAACCGTCCATGCTCCCATACAAGTTCGGCTCTTTGGCTGCTTGCGTAGCAATTAAATTTGTAGTAGTCCATTTGATCAGTCTATACCAGGTGATTGGCCCTTATACCTTAAATAAAGTTATCTTTCAATAGTAATCAGCCATACGTTTCAAAATTGATAAAAGCATATTTGTGGAAATGGATGGCCAACCAATGCTGCGAGTGCAGCTATCGTCATCCTCCTTTACCCGGATTCTTATACGGAGAAGGAACATTACTTCGGGCGGTGAAGAACTACTAATAGAGGATCTCCAACGACCCACCCCTAGTACCATGTTTAGTTGCAAACTAGAATTACCGTAGCCCCGGCCCTTACTTATAAGGACGAAATCTACAACGAATCAATTAACAGAACTTCGGTCATCGTGCTTGACCGGTTACAGGTGAACTTAGTACCGTGTAACAAAAACATAACTTATAGCAAAGACTACCTAGCAAGAACTTATTCAACGAGAATTGAGGGGAAGTATAAAATCACAGACTCCATCATTCTGGCCTTAAACCGAAATGGCTTACCTGGTTTTAGTTACTCCCTGAAAGTTTACTGCAACGACGTACTGGTGGGAGAAATGGGTATAACACCCTATGGCCGAGGTATTGATACTAGACTAATTAACTTCCGATTGGATAATCGTTTGCTCTACACAGAGAATTGGTTGCAGTACTACGATAACGTAAAGCAAGCACTTGACTTAGAGTTCAGGAGCTTCAACTATGTTGAGATTGCCTATGACAGCCATGGTAAATATCCTTTGATTAAGCACCTGATAGATAACTCTACAGACAAAGATATAGGAGCAGAAAACCATAAGTATAAAAAAGTAACGAGAACGACAGCTGTTCCTACTGAGAGAGGGTATAGAGTAGGGAGTAGCACATCTAGTAAACTTCTTTTGGTTTACATTAAGTTAAGACCAGGTAAGGAAACTGATAAGCCTCATATTGATGACTTATACAAAGTGATCGGTATGAATACTAAGCAACAGATCGACCGGGTAGAGGCAAGATTAAGAAACAAATTCCTTCACCGGTATCAGCTCACTGAAGAAGATTTTACCAATCCTGTTGTGCTTGAACAACTCTTCGCTGACGCTGTTGGGAATGATCTGAGTTATTATGTAATCTCCTCTATGTATCATGATCACCATGGTAACAAGAAATACAGTGAACGCATAGATCTTATTGATTTGACCAAACTAACAGGTACTTCGATAACGAAAAGGATACCCATTCCTGTAAAGGAGGAAGTCAAGATCAGAAGAAGTTTTACCATTACGTTTAAAAAGCTGCTAACTAATTATCTGAGAGAGGGAAGAATGGAAGATTTGGTGTACTTAAGGCACTACATAAGCCAGGAGTGCAACGCCATTGTCCCCATAGCCGGTCATCATATCAGCGATGATCACGATATGAATCAGGCGCTGAACAGGGAGAAATATAAGGCTTTAGTGAATATCTGTATCGATGACTACGATGGCATAATAAATGGCGAGGTGCTAGAGAGGATGGAGACGGTAGTAGGCAAGCTCTTTGAGACAAAAGAGGATAACACCGTCGTTGCTCAGGTAACTAGGAAACCTATTCATGTATACCCTCCAATCAAAGACACTTGGAGAGTACAGAGAGAAAAAGTAAAAAGTAAGGTCAAAACGAAGACGATCAGAGTGCGAGTGGATGAGATCATGTACACCCAGTTCAAGGAGATATGCGAGAAAAAGGAGAGTAGTTATAGCAGCGTTATCAGGAACCTGATAGATAAATTATTGATGTCAGAAGTATAAGCTTAAGACCTGCGGGTGTTTCCTTATCAACGTTATCGCGTGATAGGTACACCAGCAGGTAGCTACTTCTTACCATGCGCCTCAATGATGTCTCTAGCTACCTTCGCTACTTCCTCTTTACTGCCGGCAATAATCTCCTGGCCATTAACGAGAGTAGCAGCGTTATTCATATACGAAAGGTAGTAAGGTTTGATCCCACGGAAGATAGTGCCGGAGAAGTCTCCGTAGCGCTCTATTACCAGGTTATACTTCTTATTCGTCCACAACCAAGACTGCACTTTTACAAAGCCAAGTTCGATAAATGGATCGATAGTGAGGGCTTGTGTGTCTAGCATTCGATGAACTCTTTCTTAATTGATTTGTTGGCTGTTCGAATCATTGTAACGAAGCCGATTAGACATAATTGTACTTGACACAGGAGCTCCAGATAAGAGTTTTCATAGCGTACCTTAATGAGCTTTAATCGCACTAATACCAACAATAATAGTACTTTATGTGCCTTTTTGTACCATTTTTGATGAAGTTTTTGACCTTACACCCACCCGGTATCCCTATAACCACCACCACTCCCCCCTTTCACAATGTCTTAGGTGGCCGCAGACGTGATGCAGGACCAGTTTTTGAGTTTTAATTTCAGAAAATGAATAGAATACCCACCCCCAGATTTTCACGTGGCAGGGCCAAAATTTTGTTAGCAAAAATTAGCTAATAATAATCATATATTATAATATTTTATATTTTTTATGTACTTTCAAGACTAGAGTTATAACATCACATCATGGAAAGTACATCTACCGAGCATAAACAGCATAACCGTATCGGTCTTACTTTGAAGGAGAGCATAACGAAAGGATCTAAACTCTCTGTCATCTCTTCCTACTTCACCATTTATGCCTTTCAGCAGCTACAGAAGGAACTGGAAACAGTAGAAGAGATACGGTTTTTGTTTGACAACCCAATTTTCGCTTCAGGGCCGGTTAATCCTCACACTATTTCTCCGGTGCAGCTTTTAGGAGACTATTCGGAGAACGTATTCAAAACTAAACTCAATCTCCAGAGAGTAGCTAAGGAGTGTGCTGAGTGGATAAGCACGAAGGCAAAAATAAGAAGTGCGAAACACACCAACTACATTGGTACAAAGCTCCTCCATGTACACAACGTAATACCCGGACCCGTCGCTATCAATACTTCCAGAGCTGACTTTACCGCCACAGGCCTCGGCTTTGCTCCAAGTAATACGCGATTCTTCTACAACGTAGTTACCAGGGAGAGTGAAACTATGGACATGCTACAGTTCTTCAACGAGCAGTGGGGGAATCCAGCTTTCGTGGATGATATCAAACAGGATGTATTGAAGCAACTGGAGTACGCATATAAAGACCAAACACCACAGTTCCTGTACTACTTTACGCTCTACAATCTCTTCAAAGATTATCTGGAGGAGCTGGACGAAGAGAGAATTGTAAAGTCGAAGACCGGCTTCAAGGAAACGTTGGTTTGGAACAAGCTCTACAAGTTTCAAAAAGATGGTGTTCTAGGTGCTATTGATAAGATTGAACGTTACAACGGCTGTATCATTGCTGATTCAGTCGGCTTAGGGAAAACGTTCGAAGCACTGGCAGTTATCAAGTACTACGAATTACGAAATGACCGGGTACTAGTGCTTTGCCCAAAGAAGCTGCGGGAGAACTGGACAGTTTATACGCTAAACGACAGACGCAACCCACTGGTAGAAGATCGTTTTAACTACGATGTGCTGAATCACACCGACCTCTCCAGAGAAGAAGGTTTATCCGGTGAGATCAATCTGAAAACCATCAACTGGGGTAATTATGACTTGGTAGTTATCGACGAGTCCCACAATTTTCGGAACAACAATGCACACCGGGATCACCAGACCAGGTATACTCGGTTGATGAACCAAATCATAAAGGCTGGTGTGAGAACGAAGGTGCTCATGTTGTCGGCTACACCAGTAAACAACCGTATGAATGACTTGAAGAACCAGGTTGCATTCATCACGGAAGGCGATGATACTGCTTTTGAAGCGAACGGCATCGATAGTATCCATGAGGTGATGAGACGCGCTCAAGCCCAGTTTAATAAGTGGCTCAGTGATGAAGAGATGGATAAGACGGTAGAAAGCCTACTGGAGACGTTAGATTCACGTTACTTTAAGCTTTTAGATCTGGTTACCATTGCACGTTCTCGTAAGCACATCGAGAAGTACTACAACATCAGTGATATTGGCGAGTTTCCCAAACGTAACAAACCAGACAACATCAAATCAGATATTGATCGGCTAAATCAGTATCCATCGTTGCACCACGTGAACATGGAGATCAGACGGCTGAACCTCAGTGCTTATGCACCACTGAAGTACATAAGACCGGATAAAGAAGAAGAGTACAGCGCCAGGTATGACATGGTGGTTGCATCCGGAAGGCATTTCAGGCAGAAGGACCGGGAAGAGAGCTTGATCCATCTGATGCGTGTGAACATGCTCAAGCGTATGGAAAGCTCCATCAACTCATTTGGCATTACACTACAACACTTACTTAAGAAGATAGATCAGTTGCTTGAGAAAATACAGAATAAGTCAGAGTACTACGACGAAACCTTATCTATTGAATCTGTAGACTTCGAAGACCCGCTACTGGAGGACTTCCTTATTGGCAGCAAGACCCGGGTGCTCCTGCAGGATATCGATGACGTACGCTGGAAGGATGATCTGCTGGAGGATCGGAATAGACTCCAGCAATTGCTCGATGCAACCCTCCAGGTTGATTCGGAACGAGACAAGAAGCTCCTGGATTTAAAGAATCTGATCAGAAAGAAGGTTGAGCACCCAATCAATCCTGGTAACAAGAAAATTATCATTTTCACGGCCTTTGCCGATACAGCCAACTACCTATACGACAAGATAGCGGCTTGGGCAAAAACAGAGCTAGGTGTGTCTAGTGCCCTTGTTACCGGTGCCGGTCAAAACAGAACAAATCATCAGGGAGTACGAAGCGACCTTAATGAGATACTGACAAATTTTTCGCCGGTATCCAAGGAGCGCAACCACCAATACCCATATGCTAAAGGTGAAATTGACATACTCATAGCTACTGACTGTATATCTGAGGGACAAAATCTACAAGACTGCGATTACCTTGTAAATTTTGATATTCATTGGAATCCAGTGCGAATCATCCAGCGTTTTGGCCGGATTGACCGACTTGGTTCTAAGAACAACGTCATACAGTTGGTAAACTTCTGGCCTAACATGGATTTGGATGAATACATCAATTTGGAAGCGCGTGTAAGCGGCAAAATGGTGTTACTAGACATTTCAGCAACTGGTGAAGAGAACGTAATTGAGCAGACAGAGAAGGATCAGATGAATGATCTGGACTACCGTCGTAAGCAGCTGGAGCAGCTTCAGGATAGTGTGGTGGATCTGGAAGAGATGCATGGCGGTATATCTATCACAGACCTGACACTGAACGACTTTAAAATGGAGTTGATGGAGTACCTCAAGACACACAAAGGGGATCTGGAACGTACTCCTACAGGTGTTCATGCCGTTGTTGCTTTCGCTGAGCCGGACATACAACCTGGCGTTATCTTCTGTCTAAAACACCTGAAGGAAGCAGCCATTTCAAAGCATACTCAAAATGCACTGGCACCTTACTACATAGCATACGTGAGCGATACTGGTGCAATCGTAAATGGCTTTACCCAAAGTAAAAAGATATTGGATATCTATCAGAAAGTATGTGGTGGCCGGAAAGAAGTACTGCCTGAGCTTCTCCAAGGGTTTAAGAAAGATACCAGACAGGGGAACGACATGAGCCACTATCAGAAGCTTCTGGAGGACGCAGTACAACACATAAAAGGTAAGAGCTTAGAGAAAGGTGTGATGAGCCTGTTTAGCCCAGAAGGCACGGCCACTTTTAAAGAACAGATACAATCCATAGCGGATTTCGAAGTAGTATCGTTCCTGGTAATCAAGAATCCACAAGAACAGGTATAGCCATGGATTTCCTGAGTATACTCAACATACCAGCTGCTTGCCTGGTTGATCAACGTATACCGAAGACAAGCATCATAACAGGAGCTGAACTCTGTATAGCCGATAAAAAGTTATTACAGGACGAGGCGCAGGAGGTTAGATGGATAGCAGCATTCAAGCCAAATAATGCCGCCATACCTGCCTATACCGATGAGCTTTACAGTTACAACGAGGTGCACTACATCCTGCTAGAGCTGAAGCAGGAGGCTAAGTATAAGAAGGTGGCAGAACTGTTGCAGAAAGCAATGCCGTACCCGCTGGTGCTTTGGATCGTGGTTGATAATAAACTATGTGTATGTACTGCCAACAAGCGCATAAATCAGAACGATACGGGTAAACGCACCATTGAAAACGTTACCTTTGCACCCTGGTTGCCACTGTTAGTTGATGACAGTATTACTCTTGCATTTTTAAGCAGCTTGGCAATAGAACTTCTTCCACAGCAAGATCTGCGAGCGTTTTACCAAAGTATAACAATCCGCATTCACAACCTGGAGGCAGCACAGCTAACCGGAGCCTACACTGTAAAAGGAGCTGACAGCACCCGCAGGGACGTGGAGAGGCTGGCAGCGCTAAGGAAGCTGACCGAGGAGATAACACGGTTAAAGAAAGAAATAAAGTCTAGCACGGCTTTTGGGGAAAAGGTTACGCTGCACATACGGCTGAAGAAGCTGGAGGATGAGCGGGATCAGCAGCAGAAGGCCCTACAGTAAAGCTGCCCTATATTATCAACATACATCACTAACGACATACCATATATATACTATGGACACCATTACCAAAGATCATGAACTGGCCCAGAGCCAGAACATAGTGGCCGACAACATTAATAAGCTTAAGCAATTATTCCCAAGAGTCTTTGTTGAGGGGAAAATAGATTTTGATGAGTTGCGCTCAGTTTTAGGAAACTATGTAGAGAAGGAGAACGAACGTTATCATTTTACTTGGCATGGCAAGGCACAAGCGATACGCGAGGCACACAAAACATCCACTGGTACACTACGCCCATGTCCAGATGAGAGTGTGAATTGGGAGAATACAAAAAACTTGTACCTAGAGGGAGATAATTTGGAGGTGCTCAAGCTACTGCAGAAGAGCTATCACAGTCGCGTAAAGATGATCTATATCGATCCTCCATACAATACCGGTAAGGATTTTGTTTATAAAGACAATTATTCGGACAACCTCAAAAACTATCTGGAACTGACGCAACAGGGAAAGGATTTTGGGACAAACTCAGAAACCAGCGGACGCTACCACTCTAACTGGCTCAACATGATGTACCCTCGACTCAAGTTGTCCCGAAATTTGCTGCGAGAGGATGGAGTGATCTTTATTTCGATTGATGATACTGAAGTTGGTAACTTAAGGAAAATAGCTGATGAGATATATGGAGAAGAAAATTTTGTAGCAAACGTGATTTGGCAGAAGAAGTATAGCCCACAAAACGATGCTAAGTATTTTTCGGATAGCCATGAGCATATCATTGCTTATGCTAAAACAAAAGAAGCATTTAATATAGGTTTACTTCCAAGAACTGATGAAGCGAACGAGAGATACAAAAACCCAGATAATGATCCGAGAGGAGCATGGAAATCAAGCGATCTGACTAGGCAGGAGTTTAGACCTAATGATTACTATCCAATAGTTAGTCCCAAAACCGGTAAGAGCTTTTTTCCTCCAAAAGGTAACAGTTGGGGCAGACCAAAAGAAAAAGTTGAAGAACTCATATCAGATAATAGGATATGGTTTGGCCCTGATGGAAATGGCCAACCCTCACTTAAAAGATTTTTATCGGAAGTAAAACAAGGAATTACTCCGCAGACTATATGGGAACGAAAAGATGTCGGAGATACACAAACCGGTAAAAAACTTATAAAAGAATATTTTGGAAATGTTTCAATTTTTGAAACTCCTAAGCCTCCACAACTCATAGAGAGAGCAATGGTCATTGCTAATGTTAATGAAGGAGATATTATACTTGACTTTTTTAGTGGCTCAGCCTCTACTGCAGAGGCAGTATTAAGATATGATAAGACACTTAATTATGTTTTAGTGCAAATACCGGAACCAACATCTGAAAACTCAGAAGCTTATAAAAGTGGTTTTCATACGATAGCTGAAATTGGTAAAGAACGTATTCGTCGTGTTATCGAAAAGATCAAAGAAGAAGATCAAGAGAGAGCTAAACGTGTTGATATTGGATTCAAAGTATTTAAACTTGATAGCTCCAATATAAAAGATTGGGATCCCTCTACAGTAGAAATTCAGAAGAGTTTATACGACAGTATTAACAATATCAAAGAAGACCGCAGCGAGTCAGATATACTTTTCGAGGTGCTGCTCAAGTACGGCTTAGATCTAACACTACCAATTGAGGAGTATAAAATAGCCGGCAATACAGTATTCAGCATTGGTAGTGGTATACTTCTAGTCTGCCTGTCTCCAAACCTTAACTCAGATACAATTGCTGGTATGGGTGAGTTGAAGGACGACCTGTCGCCGGAGGTGTGCCGTGTGGTACTACGCGACAATGGATTTAAGAATGATGTGGCAAAGACTAACGCTATGCAGGTGCTTAAACGCTACGGCATAGAAGACGTGAAGAGCATCTAAACCAAGGATCAACCTTAGCCATTGTGAAGTATGAAAATTAAATTTGAGGATAAGCTGGACTACCAGCAGGAAGCTATTGCAGCTATCACCGGCATATTCGAGGGCCAGGAGACTTGTCGCACTAACTTCAGCATTACCCCACAGGCCACTGGTCAAGCAAACTTGTACCAATCTGATCTAGGAGTAGGAAATAAGCTAACGTTGCTGGAGGATGAATTGCTAAGGAACGTTCAGGGTATTCAAACTCGATTTGGGCAGAAACAAACAAAGAAGCTGGACAAAAAGGACCTGCACTTTTCAGTGGAGATGGAAACCGGCACGGGAAAAACGTACGTCTACCTGCGCACCATTTTTGAGCTGAACAAGGCCTACGGATTTACTAAGTTTATCATCGTAGTGCCTTCCATTGCTATCAAAGAAGGTACAAACAAGTCGCTACAGATTACGAAAGAGCATTTTAAGGGACTGTACGATAATATCAACTACGACTTCTTCACTTACGACTCACAGAAGCTAGAGCAGGTGCGCAGTTTTGCTACTAACGACTATGTTCAGGTCATGGTCATCAACATCGATGCTTTCCGAAAGAGCTTTACTGACCCAGACAAGGAAACCAAAGCCAACATCATCCATCGTACAAACGATAAGTTGAGCGGTTACAGGCCCATTGACTTTATTCGGGAGACAAGTCCTATTGTTATAATCGATGAGCCACAGAGCGTGGACGCTACGCCCAAGTCGAAAGAGGCTATCCGTAGCTTAAACCCACTGTGCACACTGCGTTACTCAGCTACACACCGCGAGAAGCACAACCTTATGTACCGTCTAGACTCTGTAGATGCTTACGAGCGCAAGCTAGTGAAGCAGATAGAGGTAGCCTCGCTGGAGGTACAAAACTTCCACAACCAAGCTTATATTAAGCTCCTGAAGGTAGACAGCAAAAAGTCCCCAACTACAGCCACAGTAGAGATAGACATTAACCAGGGAGGTAAAGTCAAACGTGTAACGAAGGTGGTGAAGCAAAACACCGACCTGATGGAGCTAACCAAGCGTGATGTGTATGAAGGCTACATCCTGAAAGACATATACTGTGCACCTGGCAACGAGTACATCGATTTTACTAGTCAGCAACACGAAGTGCGTTTAGGTAAGGCTATTGGGACAGTAGATGAAGATGTGTACAAACGCCAGCAAATCCGGAAGACTATTGAGGAGCACCTGGAGAAGGAGATACGGCTTAACCCTAGAGGTATCAAGGTGCTTAGCTTATTCTTCATTGATAAAGTAACTAACTACCGCACCTACGACGCTGACGGAAACCCGCAGAAGGGGAAGTATGCCGTCATGTTCGAAGAGGAGTATAAGAAGCTGATCAGCAGCACTAAGTATCACTCGTTGTTCGGTGAAATAAAAGATAAAGATGAGCTAGCTGCTGCCGTACACGACGGATATTTTTCCGTTGATAATAAAGGGAAGGCAAAAGATACGAAAGGTGATACTTCTGCTGACGATGATACTTATAGCCTCATCATGCGGGATAAGGAGCGTCTCCTGAGTTTTGATACGAAGCTGCGTTTCATCTTCTCCCACTCAGCACTAAAAGAAGGCTGGGATAATCCAAACGTGTTTCAGATCTGTACGTTGAACGAAACTAGCTCTGAGATGAAGAAGCGCCAGGAGATCGGCCGTGGCCTTCGTCTGGCGGTTAACCAAGATGGAGAGCGTGTCCGGGGCTTTGAGGTGAATACACTGACGGTTATGGCAAATGAGTCTTACCAGGACTTTGTAGACGCGCTACAGAAGGAGATAGCCGAAGAGGAGGGTATACGTTTTGGTGTAGTGGAGGACCATACCTTTGCTAACATCGTTACCGGTACTGACGAGGATGACCAACCAACTTATTTAGGACAAGAGGCTTCAGAGAAGTTCTACGGCTATTTGCTGCGCAAGGGGTACGTTGACCTTAAAGGTAAAGTACAGGACGATCTACGCCATGATCTGCGCGAGAACAAGGTAGAGGTGCCGGAGGAGTACGAACACGTAAAGCCACAGATCATTCGACAGCTGAAGAAGATTGCAGGAAACCTGAATATTAAAAATGCTAACGACCGTAAAAAGGTCTCTGTGAACAAAGGTGTCTTGCTCAGTCCGGAATTTGAACAGCTTTGGAGCCGGATCAAGTATAAAACTACGTTTTCTGTTGACTTCGACTCCGATAAGCTAGTGCAAAAATGTGTGGAAGCCATGCAGAACCAGCTGGTGGTTGGTAAAGGCAAGTTCATATTCAAGAAAGCACTGACGGAAGCATCTAAAGGTGGTCTAAGCGCTAAGGAGATACATGAGTCAGCATCCCTAATAGAGCAGCAGTCACAGCCGCTTCCGGACATCGTGAGTTATCTGCAGAACGAGACGCACCTAACTCGCAAATCCATTGTAGACATCCTGATAAAGAGCGGTAAGTTAGACATGTTCAAGAACAACCCTCAGCGCTTTATCGACGAGGTGATCGACATCATCCGGACGCAGATGCGCCACTTCATCGTGGACGGTATCAAGTATGAAAAGCTTGGTGATCAGGAAGTATATACACAGGAGTTATTTGAGAACGAAGAGCTATTCGGTCACCTTAGATCCGATATGGTGGAAAGTACCAAATCACCATACGACTACGTGATCTACGATTCTGCCATTGAAGCCAACATGGCACAGCACTTTGAAAACAGCGCTAACGTGAAAGTATATGCGAAGCTACCAGCCTGGTTCAAAATCGACACACCACTAGGTACCTATAACCCAGATTGGGCGGTACTGTGGGATAACGAAGGTCAAGAGAAGTTATACTTCGTGGTAGAAACCAAAGGTGCGTTGTCGTGGGAGTTCCTGCGTCCAGCAGAGAAAGCCAAAATCGAGTGCGGCCGGAAGCATTATAAAGCCCTCAGCGATGACATAGGTTTTGAAGTGGCAGAGAGCTTTGAGACGTTTAGCGATAAGGTACTGGCTGGATGAATCCTTTTTATATGATAGTAAGTAATATAGCTTTATCACATATCAAAAATTTCATGGATACTAAGGAAAGAGCAGAAGATGGTATACTACAACTTCACAAAAGGTTAGATGAGTTAGAAGACAAAGAACGTAGGTTAGCTGTTTCACCCAAGTTAAGCGATAAACAGGAAGTTTTAGATTTTGCTCAGGATCTATACAACGATACCTTGTCATATCAAAGGGGATACTCAAGATTTAACGATAACTCAGATATCGTGAATTATGTAGACCAGGCAAATCATTTGGAAACAGCTGTTTCAAAAATTATGCTAAAACTTCGGAAGAAGTAACCTCCTGCTACCTCATGTTAAAACGAAAGCCACCTGTGAGTGGCTTTCGTTTTTATCAAACTAGGCAACGCATAGCAGTGCTTTTTTCCTCTCTATTTTATTTGTTAGGTGATTCGTCTTCAACTTCAAGTACTTCATCAGTTCCTTGTCTGATTTTGTACCAATGATCTCTTTTATATCCCGAAGTTCCAAACCAAAATCATACATATAGGAAACGAACCCTCGCCGGTTACAGTGACTTGTATATAATTCCGCAAACGTATGTTGAGTAACGAAAGCTTCCTTCAGTTTGTACCTAGTAATGGTTATTGGGTGTTGGTGAATATTATTATGATTGCAAAATTCTGCCATTATAATCTTGATGGTCCGGTTGTACTCAACCTCTGAGAACAAGTTCATATCATAATTATACTTTAATAGTATTTCTAAAACTCTGTCGTCTACGTTGAGTGGTACCTTGAATTGATTTTTAGTTTTTTGGGTCCTTCCAAGTAGGTAATTGTTAACGAAACGAAACCCCTTTGCCTTCCTAACATCACTTATGCGTAAGCCGGTGAAAAAGCTAAATACAGTGAAATCGATGTATTTCTGATAATTGTTTGCATCGTTGTGTACCCGGTTTTTCGGCTTGTATTCCCATAGTAGGTCGATGTCTTCTTTTGATAGACAAACGATTTCTTTTTCCTCTTCCACTACTTTAAAACCCTTGTATCTCCTGTCAACCGCCACAAGTTTATTAACTTCTACCCAGTTCAAGAACGTTTTGAGTTTGCTGATGTGTCTGCCAAACGTATTATTAAAATAGTCATGACCTTCTGGATTCATCAAATATGAAGCGTAGGTGTTGTAGAACTTCTCATCCAATGTCTGCAAATCAAACGTTAATCCTGCTTTCTTCGCCTCTTTGGATTGTGTAAAACCGACAAACGTATTGGCCCACGATCTGAGCTGTCTATCTGTACCGGAAAGTTTGTTACAACCATGCTTCGCTTTCATCTGAAGCGGTATACCCGTTTTAAGCTCAATGTACTCATAAAGCAGATCCAGCATCATCGGTTTAACAGCCGTTGCTTCAATTAATGGCTCTGGTAATGCACCTGCGTGACGTAAGTTTTTGCGCTCCCTCCTTTTTAGAATTTCTATTTGAGCCTCCAGCTGTTCGATTTCGGATCTGTGCTTTTTTGCCTGTTCCAAGAAGAGTGGCCGGTTTACCTCAGCGTCCTGTTTTAACTTATTCTTCCAATAGATATGATGTGCGTAATGTCCTTTTATTTCTTCTACAGTAGGCTCTATACCCAGCTTAATACATTTATTGCTCAATAACTCGAGTGCGCTGAATTCATCGTTAATGACTTTATTTATATCAGTACTCTCTGCGTATTTGAAGTCTAGCCGGTTTCTCTTCTTATCCCACTTCTTCAAGTCGATGGTTATGCCTAGTGGGAAAGGGTGTGAAGTTCGGGCGTAAGTATAACGTATTGTAACGTTTGCCTTCGTTTTATCCTTATTAGGCCTGAGGTGAATGGTTAGTCCAGGTTTTTTCATCGGTTTCTACTTAGTTGAGTTTATAATAATTTCCATCTATATAAACACCGCGCAATATTCGACTGTTCAAATAGACTAAGAGGTTATTTTTAAACTATGTTCAACATCGTGTACATCACCTGGATAAAATGTGACCTAGAAGCATTAAAAAGGCCTTTTTTTATATGTTTTATATCCAAACGGGATCACTTGAAATCTGAAAAGCGCCTGTAAATCATGATTTACAGGCGCTTTTGTTTATGGCTTTATGCTTCCATAGTTGCCTAATCAAGTAGTTGCCTAATCAAGTCTGCTTCAACCTGCTTTCGTATCTGTATACAAAGTATAATCTGGATCCGCCTTTATAGGAGAGGCATTTCAAATCAGTAGTAAAAAGTTAGCACCTAAAATAAAGCAGAGCCTTATTTTCTATGTCTCCTCCCTGATATTACTATACTCGAAATACGCAACTCCTAGTGCCAGGTATTCTTTAGAACTGTACATATGACTAGTATGATTCTTGTAAGCAAGTATTGGATAAGTACAAAATTAAAGAGGAGTATAAAAGTAAAAACCATCTCCTGAATTATACTTAAATTTGCACTCCGAAAAAGGAACTTATACATCCTATATAGTTGTATGAAGACTACTACATGCGTCTGCACAACTATATTAATTACGCCACGAATGGTACTGTTTGAGAACAGCATTTTAAAATTAAATTACAATCCGGCCACAGATATTCTTGAGGTGGAGTACCCCGATCTGCACGATTTCCTTCTTCCCGAGATCAAACATTCGATCACGCAGATGATAGAGGTTATCAAGAACTACGATGTGAAACGATTGCTTCTGGACTCAACTAAAACGCTTATTGCCGTAAGCGAAGCTGAAAGCAGGGAAGTGGCTGTATTTTTGGCTGGTGCCTTAACAAAAACGCGTGTTCTGAAAGTAGCACGGGTACAGTCGCCGAGCTCCACTATTGAAAAGACCGCACAAAATAATATCCGCCATATAAAGGCTCAATCACTATCATATCAACTGCAAAACTTTACCAGCAAAGCCGACGCCGTAGCCTGGTTGAGGGAGCAGGCATAATTATAACCTTACTCAGCACGACGAGTGCTTTATTGCTGATTTTAGCTTTTCAATAATTGAGATTGCCGTAGTTAAAGAAGATAAATTCAGCAGTTGTAGTATGGTTTTGCGTAAGCGGTTCTATAGAGAATTCATCATTCCTAATCGCCCGGATCAGTTTGCTGGATGCATCTAATCAAAAGTATGTCGCTTGTGACCAGTTGGAGCAATATGGATATACAGCCTGCACCTGAAGCACGCATACAGCTTCGGGTTGGTTTTTAACTAATTTTGTCCACTACTTTTTAGTTAGCTAGATATGATCATATTCAGTAACGGATTGATAACGCTGGACTACGAGCCTGCCACAGATATACTTTCTGTTGCCTTGCCAGATATCCGGAACTTCGGGACCACCGAAGTAGAGCGTTCGCTGGAGATCATTGTAGAAAGTATTACAAATTACGATGTCAAGAAGCTGTTGCTTAACTCCAGCAAAGCGATCATCGAGGTAGAAGACGTCGTCTACAGGAATATTATCATGAAGTTTAGTTCGGACCTGATGAAAACCCGTTTGAAGTACCTGGCCAGGGTCGGCAGCAACATGGAAGAGCAAGAGAAACGGGCCAACAAGGTGGCAGAAGAAGTCAGGTATGTTACAAACACCTCGATAACATTCAGAAACTTTACCGATAACTCCGAGGCAATGGAGTGGCTGTTGAAGCAATAACTTAGCTTGCCGGAGACAGGCCAGAGCAGTGAGTAAAGTATAAATTACATGCCGATCAGCATGTGTAATCGTTTTTACATACTTTGTTGATTTTCCCCTACAGATAAACGCTGTCAGAATAGACCGATGAACTTCTTTAGCGACAACATCCTGAACCGACACAGCGAACTCCGTACGAATGCAGCCTTCATCCAGGGTAAGTTGTCAGCTGATACTACCCGTTTTATATTAGTGTGTGATAACAAAAGCCTGGTGCTTTCAGGTGAAAAGCCGAAGGCAGCCTTGTTACAGCGGCACGAACTGGGCGATCTGCTGGAGCAAGCAGGCCTGCAGGTGTTCTTAGGCGTAGAGGACGAGGTTGCTTATTTCGCGTTGGGCCTCGATGGCATGCAGGACCAGGTAGAAACGCAGCTCGGGCAGGCGTACACGTTTACAGACCTTAAAACGGTGGCCCTCCAAATGCCCCGCAAGCAAAGTGCCCTGCTGGCGTATGCCCGTGCCATGGTGCACTGGAACCTGCGCCACCTGTTCTGTGCCGACTGCGGCAACCCCACCCAATCCTCCGAAGCAGGGCACGTCCGGAAGTGCAAGCAGGAAGGATGCGGCAAGTCGCATTTTCCGCGCACTGATACAGCCGTTATTGTTCTGATCTCGGAAGGAGATGCCTGCCTGCTGGGGCGGGGTGCTGCGTGGCCGGAAGGCAGGTACGCAACCGTGGCCGGTTTCCTGGAGCCCGGCGAGACACTGGAGCAGGCAGTAGCCCGCGAAGCACAGGAAGAAACAGGCGTAGCCTTGGAAAGTATAAGGTACCATTCCTCGCAGCCCTGGCCTTTTCCGGCTTCTATTATGGTAGGGTTTATGGCCACCGCCAGCAACAGGCACCTGCAGGTAGATTATACAGAACTGGAAGATGCCCGCTGGTTTACACGGGACGAGATTGTGGAAGGCCTGCAAAACGGCACTTTGATCCTGCCGCCACGCGTATCAATTTCCTACAACCTCATCAGGGATTGGTTTGATCAGCTGCCGGGATATCAGTTAGAGAAGTTCCTGAGGCAGGAGCAAGGTGGCTGGTAACGTATAGATCTGCCCAAGTATAAATTCCTCTTGCGCCTCGGCTGCCAGAATGCAGCGCAGACCAGAGTATGTGCACAAATACTCAGTACGAAGCAACCTGCAGCTTCTTTCTGGGGTCGTCTGATAAAGTCACCCTAACCTCATGGAAAGAAGCATCTTCCTCATTCTTTTGTGCTGCGCCTTCTGCAGCAACCTGTTTGCACAAAGTATAAAGTTGCAAGGCAAAGTGATCAACTCGGATACCGGGCAGCCGGTTGCCTATACTTCGATAGGCGTTGTGGGCAAGGAACTGGGTACTGTCGCCAATGCCCTGGGCGAATTCCGGTTTAGTGTAACTCCTGAAAGTATAAATGATGCGGACAGTGTAGTCATCTCCAGTGTTGGATTCAACAGGCATGTAATGCCGGTCTCGGAGTTACAGAAAGGAGGCGTAACGATAAAGCTAACCCCGCAAGCTGTAACACTGAAAGAAGTGGCAGTGAGGCCTCAGAAGCTAAAATCTAAGGTACTGGGAAAGAACGACCGGGAGTACCTTACGCATTCGGTATACTTTACTACTTATGAAACTATAGATGACAAGCTGGGCAGGGAGATGGGAAACATCATCGCACTGAAAAAGGGATGTTTTGTAAACGACTTTAACTTTTATGTCTCCTACAACCAGTTTAAAAGTATAAAATTCAGGTTGAACCTGTACAGCGTAGCAGACGGCATGCCCGGCCAGACCTTGCTGAAAGAAGACATCATCTTTGACGTGAAAGACCAGCAGAAAGGTTGGGTGAAAGTAGACCTCCGCAAGTATAAGCTCCGCTTTGAGAACCTGGATAAAGTAGCCGTAACCATGCAGTGGCTGGAAAGTATAGCCGCTGACGAAAAGAGCAAGTTCTTTGGGTTCTCCACAGCCATATCGGCAGCGCACAAAGCCGTACGGCGCGAAAAGAGCGAAGCGCCTTGGCAGAAAAGCAGTACCTACCACAGCATGTACTTCAACGCCGACTGCTACAAAGATACCGAAGCTGCCGATTAAGATCTGCTACTCGAGCAGGTGGCGGCATTTGTCGAGCTGTTTCTCCACTTCCTGTATGGTGAAGCGCTCGTTGCTGTTGCCAAAGTTCGTTTGTATGTAGTTCAGGATGTTGGTGATCTGGCCTTTGTTCAGGTGCTCCGCTCCGGGCATAACATGATTGTAAGTAACCCCGTTCACTACAATTTCGCCCTGTTGCCCGTGCTGAATGATGCAGGCCAGGTCGTCGCGGTGGCTCACCAGGTAATCGGCTTTAGCCAGAGGTGGAATCAGGTTGCGCAGGCCGCTGCCGTCGTCCATGTGGCAGTTGGCGCAATGCTGCGCATACAGGCGCTCCCCCTCGTTCTGTTTGTTGGTGAAACACTGGGTAAGGGTAGTGAGCACCGCCGCGCCTGCCACCATGCCCAATAGCCTATTTCTTTTGATGCTGCTCATTCAGTAACACCGGTATATCTTTCAGAAGCTTATCCACCTGATCGGGTTGTGTGCCGTCGTAAACACCGCGAATGTGGCGGTTCTGGTCTACAAGTATAAAAGCACCACTGTGCACAAAGCCGCCGGCTTCCTGCTCGTCCTCCATGGCAGTTACCATGTACTTCTGGGCAATGCTGTAGATGCTGTCTTTTTCGCCGGTCACAAAATGCCATTTATCGCTGCTAACGTTCAGGCGTTCTGCATACTCTTTCAGTACCGCCACAGTATCATGTTTCGGGTCGATGGTGTGGGAGAGAAGTACCACCTGCGGGTTATCTTTATACTGTTCGTACACGCGCAGCATCTGGCTTTTCATTTTCGGGCAGATGGTAGGGCAGGTGGTAAAGAAGAAATCCGTTAC
Organism: Pontibacter ruber; assembly: GCF_023630205.1. Lineage (GTDB taxonomy): Bacteria > Bacteroidota > Bacteroidia > Cytophagales > Hymenobacteraceae > Pontibacter > Pontibacter ruber. The sequence goes on from NZ_JALPRR010000003.1 coordinate 250,724, forward strand.
GTAGATCTTTCCTTCAAATGTTTTGGCGGTAACCTGCTGGCTGTCCTGGTCGGTAAAGGAGAAATCCGGAATTTGTTGATACACAGTGTCCGCAACCATTTTACCGTTAACTTCCTGCTCCACCACATCGCGGTGCCCAAGTATTGGCAGGGTGGCTTCGGATTCGTTGCCGGAGCAGGCATACAAGGCGGCAGAGGCAGCTAATGCAAGTATAAATTGCCTGATGTTATTGCTGTTCATGTTGTTGAAGGGTGTTTCGGGCAGCGGTAATGGTGCTGTCCATTAAGTGTTTAACACGTTCCATTTTAGTTTGTTCCTGCTGCAGGTATTTTATGGCTTCCTGGGGCGGCTGCTCCTCGGCAGGAGCCTTGTACTGCCGCATCCAACTCATCATCGCTTCGTCGGCTATTTCGAGCTGCCCGATCTCGCGAGTGAGTTGTTGCGTGGTGGCCGTGTTCTTTGTATTGGCAGCAAGGGAATCGCGCAGGCTGGTAAGCTCACGGCGCAGCGTATAGATGGTACCCATTTCGGCCATGGCCTTGTCATGTAAAGCCATCACATCAGCCTCCAGTTTCTCTCTCTGTTCTGCCTCTGATGGTCCGCTCAGGCAAGCTGTAAAAAGCAGAAGCAACAGGCATAGCAATCTTCTAGTCATAGTTCTTAAAGGTTAATGTATGCCAGCCAGAAACTGTCAAACCTTTATACTTACTGAATGTAGGCTTGGAGCAGGCGCCTGAAATCCTTTTTATTGCCGGCTAAATTGCTGATATACTTGTAATAATCCTTCGTTACCGGTACGTATTTGTCTGCGTCCCGGGCTTCGGTCCAGGCACGTTTTATCTGCAGCACGGCTTCCGGGTTCTTCTTATGCACCTTAAGCAACGCTTTCCGTAGTTTACGCTGATCTTTTACAGGCATTGTAGTTTTGCATACCACCGGGCCCAGCGGTATTTCTTCTGATTTCCAGATCAGGTTTACATCCCCTTCTTTCAGTTGGCCGCTCTCCAGCATTTTATAGTACTCCATGATGCCAAATGCACCTAGGTCAGAGTTGCCGGTTTTTACATCCAGCAGCGTGTTGGCGTGGCTGTTCAGGTAATGCACTTCATTAAACTGCTCTTCCGGGTTGTTCAACCCAAGTGAGTTCAGGTATAGCCGGGGGAGCAGGTTGCCTGAGGTAGAGTACTGGCCGGCAAACGTGATGTTATACTTATGTGCGTTATAAACCAGATCGTCTGTGCTGCGGATACTAGACTTTCTGCTGGCCACCAGGCAGGAGCCGTACAACCCATGCTTTTCGGCAGGTACTTCCAATGTAGCCAGCGGCACCATACTTTGTACCGGATCGGTTTGTAGAAGTAAATAGCCGAAGGTGTTCACAAAAGCCACATCCACGTTCCCGGCGCGAATCTGCTCGATCAGTTCCTTGATGGTTGCAAAGCTTTGCAAGCGAACGCTTGCCCCGATCTTGTTGGCAAGGTATTCGGACATGGGCCTGATGTTGGCCAGGCGGTCGTTGTCGCCATAGGTATAGGTGGCGAACACCAGTTCTTTCTGCTGCGAGGCTGGCTGACCAGACACTGCTGTTGCCAGCAGTAGAAAGCTGAGCAAGAAAAACACCTGTAATTTTTTCATAGTAGTTGTAGGATGAGTGCAGGTATCGTGATTGCAAAGCTAGCGTATTTATTGCTGGGCAGAAAAGCAAAAAGCCTGAACTTGTCAGGCTTTTTATAATGGTAGTTATTATGGTTTAAACCGGTACAACAATCTCAGAATGAAGTGCGTGCTCTATCTGCAGGTACTGGCCTTCCGAAATATGATCGCGCAAGAAACGCATTACGTCCATAAAGGCATAGTGCACGTGGTCCAGGGTCGGGAAGTCGCCGTTTTCGGCAAAAGCATCTTTAGAGCGGATAAACTCCAGCCATTCTTCTTCGTGACGGATCCTAACAGGCTCGTGCAGCGAGAAGCCGTCGAAGTAAATACCTTTCCATACTACAGGTAATTGGGCTGCCAGGTGTATGGCCTCGCCTGGCTGTATGCGGTCCCGGATGGCGTGCAGCACTGACCGGAATATACGTGCGCTCTTGGCTTCATCTTCTATGCCCAGGTACTGGCAAAGCTCGTGTAACCATGTTTTTGCTTCCTTGTGATAATTCTCAAAGTTCATTGACATGTTTACCTCCTTTTTAATAAATTGAAACATAACAACCTCTATTACTAACGATGCTGGTATAGGAGGGTTATGGATAAACCTGTAAGAAGTATAAGTATTGCGTGAAGGCTTGTGCGTAACTGGTAATCCGCAGTTTGGTAGCTCGCAGCGGCTCTGCAGGACAAGTATACAGCAGAAGATCAGACCAGGCTCTCTCCTGAACAAACAACGAATTAGCAAGCAACGATTACCACTTCCTGAACACAAAGAACACGGCAGCCAGAATAAGTATAAAGCCGACGATGTAATTCCATTTCACTTCCTCGCGCAGGTAGAGTACGGAAAAGCCGATGAACACCACCAAGGTAATTACCTCCTGAATGGTTTTGAGTTGAAAAGCGGTAAACTGCCCATGCCCGATGCGGTTGGCCGGAACCTGAAAGCAGTACTCGAAAAAAGCGATCAGCCAGCTTACCAGAATCACTTTCCAGAGCGAAACATCCTTGAATTTAAGGTGGCCGTACCAGGCGAAGGTCATAAAGATATTGGAGATCAGTAGAAGTATAATCGTTCTCATAGCATACAGCGAAACTGCAAATTTCTTCTTTTTCTATTAGCCAACCTTCGTTTAGCTCCACAATTTTTAAGATCCATAGAAGTAGCAGCAGAAGCTATTTGGCATGATTCTCGTTAGTAAAATACTATATAGCACATCCCTCTAAACTATGAAAAATTTATACTTGAAGCACCTGGTACTTGTCTTTGTACTTGGGGCGCTGAGCAGCTGCGAAAACCAGACAATTACCGGAGGCGAGCAGAATTACCTGGAGGTGATCGGGGAGCATGAACAGACCTACGAAGAGGCAGGTTACCGGATTAACCTGGCTTACAACGGGCCGCTGAGCATGCGCGACCGGTTTCAGCAGTGGGCCGACTCGCTGCAGCAGAAGCACCCGGGTATGGTGAAGGTAAACGATAATCTTTTTGTAAACTACATGCCCGAGCAAATGGACAAGAAGATCAGCAGGAGCATGTTCCAGGTAGGGGTAACGTATAACCTGTACGTGGCTGATACGGCTGTCTACAATCAGATTACCCGCGATGCACTCCGGAGCGGTTTTCCCTTTAGCATCAACGTGACGGGTACTTACATGAGCCCTGCCCGTAAGATAGCGCTCCAGAAAGACATGATGCAGAAGGCACTCGATAATGCCAAAACCAAACTCGATTACCTGAGCCGCGCTTCCGGTAACCGCGCCTATACGATTGTAGGGGTAGAGGAACTTGACGCCAATGTGCCTTTTGGTCCGGAATATTACGATTATAACCGCCGCGCTGTATCCAGGCTCAAAGTTAAGGCAAGGCTGGAGTAGCGCTATAAATTAAATTGGTAATTGGCCAAGAAGAAACATGTGTCCAGACCTGCTGTTTTCAGCTTTTGATTCACGGCACCAATTCGTAGTTCGTAACTCCTGATTTGTATTTTAACTAGTTCTTTTTTCTGTTTTTATAGGATTGAAAAGCTGCCTGTAACAGGGCGGCTTTTTTGTGTTTTTTATAGTGCAGTGTCTTGATAAAGAGGCACTAAAGCGGTTGTAGGTTTGTTTATACTTAGATGCGTAGGTATAGACGCTATACCTACCTGCAGGTGACCGCGATTTCTACTGAAACGACAGGCACGAAAAGTATAGCTAAAACAAAATAAAAGTGGTAATTTTACCTAATAATCTATCTTTTGATACACATGAGTGAAGTGGAAGAAAAACAATTGCATAACAATTATTCAGCAGATAGTATTCAGGTATTGGAAGGACTGGAAGCCGTACGCAAACGTCCTGCCATGTACATCGGCGATATCGGTATCAAGGGCCTGCACCACTTGGTGTGGGAGGTTGTAGACAACTCTATTGACGAAGCTCTGGCCGGTCATTGCGACGAGATCAACGTTTCCATCAACCCGGACAACTCGGTTACAGTGTCTGACAACGGACGTGGTATCCCGACAGATTTCCACCAGAAAGAAGGCCGCTCGGCGCTGGAGGTAGTACTTACGGTACTGCACGCAGGTGGTAAGTTCGATAAAGATACCTACAAGGTTTCCGGTGGTTTGCACGGTGTGGGTGTGTCGTGCGTTAACGCGCTCTCTACGGACCTGCACGTAACCGTACACCGCAACGGCAAGATCTTTGAACAGCATTATAACATAGGCGTACCGGCCTACCCGGTGCGCGAAATTGGTGAAACAGAACGTACGGGTACTACGGTACAGTTTAAGCCGGACGATTCCATCTTCACCACCACAGAGTATAAGTACGATACCATTGCCAGCCGTCTGCGCGAACTTGCGTTCCTCAACAAAGGCATTCGTATCAACCTGCAGGACCTACGCGAACTCAACGAAGAAGGCCAGCCACTGCATACAGACTCGTTCTACTCGGAAGGTGGTCTGAAGGAGTTTGTTGCCTACCTGGATGAGACACGCGAGAACCTGATCCCGGAGCCGATCCATGTGGAGAGCGAGAAAAACGGCGTGCCCGTAGAGATTGCCCTGCAGTATAACACCTCTTATACCGAGAACATTTTCTCGTATGTAAACAACATCAACACCATTGAAGGTGGTACGCACGTAGCCGGTTTCCGCCGTGCCCTTACCCGTACCCTGAAAGCCTATGCCGAGAAATCGGGTATGCTGGATAAGGTGAAGATCGACATCAACGGCGATGACTTCCGTGAAGGACTGACGGCCGTTATCTCTGTTAAAGTGCAGGAGCCGCAGTTCGAAGGCCAGACCAAAACCAAACTGGGTAACTCCGAAGTTTCCGGTGCGGTGGATGTGGCAGTGGGCGAAATGCTGAGCCAGTTCCTGGAAGAGAATCCGAAAGAAGCCCGTACGATCGTACAGAAAGTTATACTTGCGGCACAGGCTCGTTTTGCTGCCCGGAAGGCGCGCGAGATGGTACAGCGCAAGAGCGTACTTTCCGGCACCAGCTTGCCCGGCAAACTAGCCGACTGCTCTGACAACAACCCGGAGAACTGCGAGATTTACCTCGTGGAGGGTGACTCTGCGGGTGGTTCTGCCAAGCAGGGCCGCGACCGTAAGTTCCAGGCGATCCTGCCGCTGCGCGGTAAGATCCTGAACGTGGAGAAAGCACAGGAGCACCGCATTTACGAAAGCGAAGAGATCAAGAACATGATCACGGCACTGGGTGTAAGTTTTGGTACGCCGGATGACGACAAGGCCCTGAACATGGAGAAGCTTCGTTACCATAGGATCATCATCATGACGGATGCGGACGTGGACGGTTCGCATATCCGAACCCTGATCCTGACGTTCTTCTTCCGTTACATGAAAGAGCTGATCGAGAACGGTTATATCTACATCGCACTTCCTCCGCTTTACTTAGTGAAGAAAGGCAAGGAAGAGCGCTATTGCTGGAGCGAGCAGGACCGCGTGGACGCAATTGCCGAGCTTGGCAAGGGCAGGGACGAAAGCGTTGGCGTACAGCGTTACAAAGGTCTTGGTGAAATGAACCCGGAACAGCTCTGGACAACTACCATGGACCCAAGCGTACGCAGCTTGAAGCAGGTAACCATCGAGTCTGCCGCTGAGGCTGACCACCTGTTCTCGATGCTGATGGGCGATGAAGTAGGCCCACGTCGTGACTTTATTGAGCGCAACGCTAAGTATGCACGCGTAGACGTGTAAGTTTCAGAAGTATACTTTAACAGCGGCGGCTATACTTGCAAAAGTATAGCCGCCGCTGTTTTTAGCTTATAATAGTCGCTTTACCTACTCCTCCTTGTCAATCGCTTTCAGCAGGATCTTTGGCTGTATGTTTACCATCACCCAGCCCCAATCGGCGTAGGTGTCTGAATTGCCTCCCTTCAAGGCTTCCATGGATTTCCCGGCAAATAGGGTGCTGTAGCCCAGCGAGAAGCTTACGCTCTCTGAATGTTTGTATTGGAGTGCGGCGTCCAGTTCCGAGCCCAGGTACTTGTTTGTGGTGGCAGGTAGCTTTTCTGTTGCCGGTATGTTGTGCGCCAGCATAAAGTAATGGTAATCCAGGCCAAGGTTATACTTTGGGTTACTGCTGTAACCAATCTTCAGGTAATTATCCTGAAGGCCTCCGCTCCGGGTATCGGCCGGCACGTTGATGAAATAATCCATGTGGCCGTAGTACTTGTGGTTGGTAGCATACAGCGTATTGAAAGCCCGTACTTTGTTTTGCTGCCCTGCAGCGCCGGACAGGTAATTTACCCCGGCTGTAAACTTAACAGGATTGATGGTATACAGCAGTTCGGCCACACCGAAATACGCTTCTATCGTTTTGCGACTCACATCTGTTCCTGATTGCCTGTACATCGCTCCATTGAACTGCAGCCTGTCTCCTTTTAAGGTCAGATCAAGGCCGTAGGTGTGCCGGAACAGCACATCGTTCAGTGTATCCCTGCTCTGGAAGCCGTCTGTAACATAAAGCCCTGATAGTGTCAGGTTCTCATGCAGCACTTTCCTGGCCCAGGCAAAGCCCAGCACTTTGTAGTTGTTGAGGCTGTAGTTTCGCTTGCTCAGTTGTTCCTTTTCCTGGTTATAGGCGCCGCCAGCATCCAGGCTCCAGCTACCCGTGCGTGCTTTCAGGAGAACCGCATCGTGGCTGCGGGCCTGCTGTGCCCAGTCCACATTGCCAAGTAGCCGGTCATCGTTGTACATCAGCTCCTGCCGACCCAGCTTTACCGAGAAAACATCAGATAACGGGACCTCGGCCCATGCTTCGTGTACCGCCATGGAAGGGATGTCCTTTTGCTGTTCTTCATCTCCCCAAACCCGCACATCCTGCACACTAAACTTCAGCAGCAAACGCTCCTGCTGGTAATCCAGGTTTAGGCGCGACCGTTGCCCGATAAAGAAAGCTGCTTCGCTGTCGTCGGTGGGCAGGGCTTTGTACCCGTTTCGCCATTCTGCCCGCGGTCGCACCTGTGGCGTGAGGTATACTTGTGCGGCAGCAGAGCCTACAGTTAAAAGAAAAAGGATGCTCAGCATCCAAAAGCGCGTTGTAGATTTACTTTCCATACTTTCCGGTTTTAGTTCTGCCGTCGCAACAGGCGGCTTATCGGTAACAAGTACAGCAATATCCAACCCTTCTCGTATGACCAGCGTCATGCCCACGAATGACTTTGATTAGTTTTCAGTTGGGGTAATTTGCAGCCAGTAATACGCCTGATTTCTGAAACTGCCCAACCAACAGGCCCTGTCTGACGTGTTAGTAGCATTGCGCTACACAAAGAACAAACTGAAATGACAACGAAGAAGGAAGAGGAGATAGAAGTGATTGTTTTCGACCTGAACGGTACGTTTTACAACAAGAGCTCGAAGGATGAATTCTACAATTTTATCTGTACCAAAAGGCCGAAGCGGGTCAGGTTCTTCTTCGAGATGATGTATTACAAGTTACTGCACAAATTCAAGCAGATGCGGCAGACAGAGTTCAAGGAAAACTTTTTTAATTACCTGGATGAGTTGCCGCCGGAGAAAGTGAAAGAATATGCCCGGGAGTTCTGGAAGAAGGAGTATCCGGAAAACTTTAACAAGGAATTGCACCAGCACTTCGATAAAATGAAGAAAGAAGGCAAACAGCTTTTCTGCGCTACCGGCGGCCTCGAAGTATACGTTAAGCCTTTGTTCGACCTTTACCCGGTAGATGGCTTTTTCGGCACCAAAACACGCTACGAAAACCAAACTTACCTGGTGGAAGGAGAGGCCTGCAAGGACGAAGAGAAGATAAAGCGGCTGGATGAGCATTTTAAAGGCAAGCACTACACCATTATAGAAGCCTATTCCGACAGCAAGGAAACCATACTCGAAAAGGCAAAAAAGGCATTCCTGGTGAAGGATGGGAAGATCGTGCCTTTTGAATGATCGCTGGCGCTGGTATACTATGAAAGAAAGCCTTATCTTCAAGTATTCTGAAAAGCTAATTCGAAAGTACAAAAGGTACTAGCTGTTAAATCTAATGCCGGCCTATGATCAGCTTGACGCATATCAAAACCAGAACCGCTCAGAAAGAAGATATTGAAAGCGTTCTTGCTCTCCAGAGCCTGTACCTGTACGATAACCTGTCAGAAGAAGAGCGTCAGGAAGGTTTTGTAACCACTCCGTTCACAACAGAGCAACTGGAGCAGATCATAGAAAGGGAAGGACTTTTTATTGCAACAGACAAGGAGCAGATCGTTGCGTATGCCTTCGCCGGCGGCTGGGACTATTTCAGCCAGTGGCCCATCTTTCCGTACATGACCTCCCGTTTCCCAAGTCTACATTTCAAAGACTTTGACATCAGCACGGAAAACAGCTTTCAGTATGGCCCGGTGTGCATCGATATACCTTACCGGGGCAGCGGGCTGCTCAACAACCTGTTTGAGTACATGCGCAGGCAGATGGTCGTTAAGTACCCCTTGAGTGTCACGTTCATCAACCAGGTAAACAAGCGCTCTCTGAACGCACACGTAAACAAACTGGGCTGGACTGTGATCGACGAATTTGACTTCAATGGCAAGCAATACTATGGCCTCGCATTTGACATGCAGGAATCGGTGTTATAGTTCCTCCAGCGGTACCACCCTTAACTCTTCGATGGGCCAGTCAGCTAAGCTGGCTCCTGCCTGGTAGGCACTCTCCAGAAAATCCAGCAGCACCTGCTTTGGGTTCTCTTCCTGCCGCATTTCCTCGTATGGGAGTAAGGCCATGGGGCTGCCGTTCGAGTCTACCCAACTGGCGCTTCTTGCCTGCAGAAGTTCCTTGTCGATGCCGGCAGGTGCGGGGTATGTATAAGAGTAAAACGCCGGATACATGAAGTTGTCGTCGCCGGGCCAGAAGCCAAAGCTGATCACCTCGTGTGAATAAGCGTCTTTTTCAACTTTGCCTGCTTCCGGCCGATAAGGCACCGAGCGACCAGAGAAGCGTGTTACCACCAGATCGAGGCTGTGCCAGAAGAGGTGTACCGGGCTTGTCTTGCCGTAGAAGCGGCCGCTGAATTCTTCAAATATGCCATTCGTCAAGGTCAGTATCTGCCAGAAGCGCTGTATGTGCTCGGGGTTGTAGGTGGCATGGGTATGATCCTCGGCAAAGGCAATGTCGCTTTTGAGCTTATAGGGCTTGGCCAGTATGTCCACCTTGATGCCCAAAACATCCAGCGCCTTGAAAAGTGACGTATAAAACTGTGATACCGACAGCCCGTCCTGCAGCGCAAACGTCTCCCGGGCACCGGTGCTGGTTTCGATCACTAGCTGGTGATCGATAAAGTCGAACCGGATCTCGAAGGCATAAAACGAGTAGGGGATAGGACCTGTAGTAAGCCCGCGTGCATGAACATAGAGCGGCACATGCCACCAGTGGTTCTTGCGCGGCATCAGCTTCAGCCTGATCTTCCCCACGATCTGCAGGTACCGGTGGAATGTCTCTTTCGTAGCTTCCCACTCCGTTAGCGGGAGCGGCGGAAACAAAGGAGCAGAATTTTGAGCTGTGGTGTCGGTATTCATAGCTGTAGGACTTTAGGCAACTCGCTTATTTATACTTGTACTTGCTCTTCTGCTATACGTTGCAGGATATGTTATGCTGTCGGCTTCAGGAATAAAAACGCACCTTGTAAGTATGGCAGCTTCAGAGGGCAATTCCGGCAAGTATAACAGCGGGTTTTTAGTAAAAAATTCAAACAAATTGGTATACAAAATCTATATTAGCAGTTATACTATATATCACTCTTAGATCAACGTAGGCAACGGTAACATACGCCTGGGTAGCACATGCTGCCGCGAAAGGTGCCGGCGCCTGCTACAACTGAAAACATGCTTGTCAACAAAGTATCCGACCAGATAAAGAAAAGTAAATACATCAGCCGCGACCTGAGCTGGCTGCGGTTCAACTACCGTGTGCTCGATCAGGCTCGCGACACCAACAAGAGCTTCTTCGACAGGCTGAAGTTTATGGCCATCACCTCGTCTAACCTCGACGAGTTCTTCATGATCCGGGTAGGCAGCTTGTACAATTACCTCGACTACGGCAAAGAGCGCACCGACTACTCCGGCCTGCGCGAGCTGCCGTTCCGTAAGAAGCTGCTGGACTACGCACACCGTTTCGTAAACGACCAGTACCTGACCTTTAACAGCGAACTGAAGCCGCTCTGCGAAAAGCATGGCTTCGACATTCTGATGGTGAGCGAACTGACCGAGATCGAGCAGAAGAAAGTGGATTCCTACTTCAAGAACACGATCTTCCCGCTGCTCACGCCCATGGTGTACGACAACTACCACGGCTTCCCGCTGCTGATGAACCAGCTGCTTACCTTTGGCGTGGTAACGCGCACTACCGAAGAACAGAAGGCGCAGGACCGGGTAACGTTCGTGCAGATTCCGCAGAACCTGGCCCGCTTTTACGAAATTAACCGCAAGGAAAAGATCATCTTTGTGCCGATCGAGGAGATCATTCGCTGGAAGATCAAAAAGCTTTTCCGCAACGTCGAGATCGTGTCGGTAAACCTGTTCCGCATCACGCGTAACGGCGACTTTACTTTGGAAGAGTCTGATGACATCGAAGCAGACTTTGTGCAGGAGATCAAGTCGAAGCTGAAAACCCGTAAGAAGGGCCGTGTGGTAAGACTGGAGGTGGAGCGCAATCCGTCGGCTTTCATGATGAAGATCCTGAAAGAGCGCTGGACCATCGACAATGCCAACGTTTTCACCATCAACAGCCTGATCGATCTGCGGGCGCTCTGGCAGATCATTAACCACCGCCAGTTCCGCGACAGAGGCTTTAAACAGCCGGCGCCGGTAACACCGCTCAGCCTGCCCGGCGATGGCGTGGATATGTTCGAGTACCTGAAAGAGCACGACGTGCTGCTGCACCACCCTTACAACAGCATGGAGCCGGTGGTACAGCTCCTGGAGCGAGCCGCCGAAGACCCTTATGTGCTGGGTATCAAGCAAACCATTTACCGCCTGGCTGACCAGAGCCGTGTTACGGCTGCCTTGCTGAAGGCGGCTGAGAACGGCAAGCACGTATCGGTGTTGTTTGAGGTGAAAGCGCGCTTTGATGAAGAGCGTAACCTGCGCGAGGGAGAGCGCCTGGAGAAGGCCGGTTGCTTTGTAATCTACGGTATCAGCAAGTATAAAACGCATACCAAGATGCTGATGATCATCCGCAAGGAAGGGGAGAAGGTAACGCGTTACATCCACATCGGCAGCGGCAACTACAACGAGCAAACCGCCCGCCTGTACTCCGACATCAGTCTGCTGACCACCGACGAAGTATACGCCCATGACGTATCGGAATTCTTCAACGTAATTACCGGCCACTCACGCCCGAACGAATATAAATACCTGCTCACGTCGCCGAAGAGCATGCGCCACCAACTCATCGAGCTCATCCGAAACGAGGCGCGCAACGCCAAAAAAGGGTTGAAGAGCGGTATCGTGATCAAGATAAACTCGCTGGAAGACAAGGAGGTAATGGATGAGTTTTACAAGGCTTCCAAGGCCGGCGTTCCGATCAAACTCATCGTGCGGGGTATCTGCTGCCTGCGCCCGGGCCGCGAAGACCTGAGCGAGAATATCTTCGTGAAATCCATTGTGGGGGAATACCTGGAGCACAGCCGCATTTATTACTTCCACAACAACGGCGATTCGAAAGTATACAGCGGCAGTGCCGACATCATGGTGCGCAGTTTTGACCGTCGTATCGAAGCGCTCTTTTTGATCGTGAACGAAGAGCTGAAGCGGGAGGCCATCAACATCCTGTACTACAACCTGCAGGACAACGTGAACTCCTACATCATGCGCGAGGATGGTACGTACCTGAAGAAACGCCCCGTTGCCGGCGAGGAGGTGGTGGACATTCACAAGGTGTTTTACCACTACAAAATGGTAACCGAGGTTCCCGAGCCAGAACTCGTTTAAAGAATTATAAAGTATAAAAAAGCGATCGCCCGGGCTTTGGTCCGGGCGATCGCTTTTTTATACCTGGTTAAAAGGAATCTTAATTGATGCTGTTAATTACGAAGCGCTCGGAGTGAAACTGCTCGTAAAGAGCATGGATCATACCGTCTTTCAGGCCAACGGCCGGCACCAGCATACTTTCGAGCTTTGCCCATTTCATGGCCGAGAGGTAAATCTCAGCGGCAGGAAGTATCACATCGGCACGGTCCGGGTTCAGCATCAGCTCGGTCAGGCGCTGCTCCATGGTCATGCCTGCGATGCGGTCTACAATCTCCTCAATCTGTTTCCGGAAGATGGGTTTGCCTACGGTTTTGCCGGCCAGCTCAAAAATCTTGTTGATGTTACCGCCCGTACCGATGGCGCGGCTCAGGTGGTATTTGCGGGTATTCTCCTCGATCCAGAGGCGCATGCTGTTCCAAAGCTCCTGCGAGTCTACGCCGTGCATGTGGCGGATAGAACCCTGCTCAAACGACTGCGAGGCCATCTTTTCACGATTCACGTAAATGTTGAACTCAGTGCTGCCACCACCCACGTCGATGTGCAGGTAGTTGCGCTCGTCCAGGAAATTAACGATCACTTTGTTGATCAGGTCGGCTTCTGCTACGCCGTCAATCACCTGTATTTCGATGCCCAGTGCTTCCCGCACCCGTTCCAGTATTTCCGGCGCGTTCAGGGAAGAGCGCATGGCAGATGTAGCACAGATCATGAAATGATCGATGTCGTGCACCTCTATCAGCAGCTTACAGGCGTGTAGTAACTTGATGAACTTCTGGATCTTTGGTTCGCTGATGTAGCCGGTGCTGAACACATCCTCGCCAAAGCGCATCGGGTAGCGGATGTATTCTACCCTTTTAAAAATAACATTCCCGTTGTGGTTCAACACGTTGGAGATCTGGCATCTCACTGCGTTCGAACCGATATCAATGGCAGCTAACTTCAAAAATCGTAAAGTTGTGAGCGTTAAACAGTGTTTTTTATACTTCAAATATAACTATAAAACCCAAACCTGCGCTACCGCTCCCTTCTCTTTCTGATGCTTACTCAGCTATCGAAATCCAGCCGAGGCGCCCGTCCTGCTGCCGCACCAACCCGAACGTATGAAACATGGCAACAACCGGTACAGAGCTGCCGGCTGACAACTGTTCCATGGGGGCTGCCTTGGGGTGCGCATCATCCAGCAGCGGCTGGTCCTGCTGCAGCTTCTTGTAGCGGATGGGCTTGTTTATACTTTCGACAACGTTGCTGGCAATGTAGGCTTCTGTGTTGTCGGGCAGGCGCACCCGGTACCAACTGGCTACTGCCCCGGTTATCTGCAGGGGCGTGTGTTGCCGAAGGCTTTTATAAGTTGACGATTTTACGGAGGGTTGTAGCCTGGTATTGGCCTGCCTGGTAGCTACCCGCACCCAGGTACCTAAGCGAGTAGCATCTACTTTAACCGGCGGTACAGGTTCCGTAGGTTGGTGCACGTACGGATAAGGATTGGTAGCGCCCTGCCCGTAGCGGTAAATGCCGAAGTGCAGGTGCGGCGCAGTAGAACTAGCATTGCCGGTATTGCCCACAAAGCCCAGTGTATCGCCTGCAACCACCCGCTGGCCTGGAGTAACCGATTGCCTGTCGAGGTGCGCATAGTACAGGCTCTGGCCGCGGCTGAGATCTGTGAGCCATACTACCTTACCGCCCCTGGGGTTGGTGCTTACACTCCGGATCACGCCAGCAGTGGACGCGATAACAGGTGTGCCACGCGGTGCAAACACATCAATCCCTTCGTGGCGCCGTGCGCCTGCATCGCGTGGATCGCCCCAAATGCTTGCAATGTTCCGGCTCGTTTTGCCGGGTATCGGAAAGGCGAGCGTTGGCTGCTTCTGGATCGTGATGGTATACTGCCCGCTTCTTAGCAACTCAGGCTGCACGCGCAGCAGGTGCTGCTGGTCTTCTTCTACCTCGTAGGTCAGTGTAGCAGAAGTTGTATCTGCTGTGGCCAGGTGCCTGGGTTTCGGGTTGTCGCCGGATGGTACTTCAAAGAGATCCATAAACACCTGGAAGGTTTCCTTTGCTTTCAGCTCCAGGTGCACAATGATTTGTTCTCCCCGGTTGGCAGGTATACGGTAGCTGAGCGCCCGGGGTCTGTCAGCAGCAAAGTAGCCTGTTTCCTTAAAAGGCAAGGTAACAGAGATGGAGTCGTGTAACGCTTTTTCGCCTGCTGCCAGCCAATCTTTTCCCAGAGCGGTATGGTCCAGGTTGGTGTCTTTCAGCGAAGAGGCGTAACGCTCGTAGGGCGATTGCGGTTTAAGTACGCCCCGCAAGGTTTGTTTGCCACCACAGCCTGCCACCAGCAGCACCAGTAAAGTATAAAGTATAAAAGGGAGTATTCGGGAGCTATTTCTGCGCATGGTATTATCAAATTTCCGCATATCGGAATGTATAACAGTATTTTAGCCAAAAAGGTACCAGCGCCAGAAAAAATATACTTCGGAGTGTAAAGCAGGATGAAGGCGGAGAGTGGGATTGGTGTGGCAGACGAACTGAGTGCTGTGTAGTCCGTACAAATAAGTTACACCAAAGAAAGATAATCTTATGAGACGACAGAATTGGAGGAGTAAGCGGAAACGTGTTGCAAAAAGGTTGCTCCCTCTGTTTGCCCCACTTATACTTTCGCCAGTTGCCACACCGGTAGGCACAACCGCGGCAAAGTCTGGTAGTGCCAGGAACCTGAAAGCCCGCATCGCAGAGCTGAAGGTGGTACAGTTTGAACAGGTGGCATATGGGCTTTATGAGCAGATGGGCTTGCAGCAGCAGGGCCTCCGTTTCGAGGTGTTTGACAAAGCATTAACAGGCTATTACAACCTGAAGCGCGAAGGAAGATTGTCAGACAAGCAGGTGCTTACCATCGTCGACTTTACCAAATCTTCTACAAACAAGCGGCTATGGGTACTCGACCTGGAAAACAAAAAAGTGCTGCACAATACGTACGTCGCCCACGGCCGGAATTCCGGTGAAGAGTTTGCAGAAAGTTTCTCAAACGACGACAAATCCTACATGAGCAGCATCGGCTTTTACGTGACACAGGATACCTACCAAGGCAAGCATGGATTATCGTTGCGGCTGGATGGCTTGGACGAAGCGTTCAATACCAATGCCCGTGATCGCTGCGTGGTGATGCATGGCGCTGAGTATGCGAGTGAAGCGTTCATCAAACAAACAGGCCGCCTGGGCCGAAGCCTGGGCTGCCCGGCTTTACCGATGAAGGAACATAAAGAGATCATCAAGTCCGTGCTGGGCAGGACCACGCTCTACATCCATGCTGCCAACGATGCTTATACTTCCCAGTACCTGGACCATGCCAATGCCATGGCTGAACTGCTGAACGAAGAGCAGCCTACCCTGCCATCCGAGACTGGCCCTTCCATTTAATGCCGCAGCCTACGCCCGGTTTCTGCTCATGGCTAACAGCCTGACCCGCCAGCAGTTCCTCAAGTGCCTGTGTAAGGTCTTGCCCGGTTATGGGTTGTGCTGTTTTGGGTCTTGAACTATCAAACTGGCCATGGTACGCCAGCCGCATGTTACGGTCAAAGACATAGAACTCGGGTGTGCAGACCGCATGGAAGGTGCGGGCAACCTGCTGGGTCTGGTCGTAAAGGTATGGGAAAGGAAAATTCAGTTCACGTGCGAGCGCTTTCATCTGTTGCGGTCCGTCCTCCGGAAAGCTTTCTGCATCATTAGCATTAATGGCTACAAAGTTCACCTCTTGCTGCCGATACTCCCGCGCGATAGAGATTAGCTTTGGGAGTACATGCTGCACCTGTGGGCAATGGTTGCTCATAAACATGATCACGGTTGCCTTTTTGGAGGCCACGTCATGCAGCGAAACCAGCCGGTCCGATACCGTATCGAGTAATGCAAAGTTTGGGGCGACCGTACCCAGAGGAAGTTCAGATGTAGAGAATGCCATTTTTGTTTAAGGTTAGGAGTGGAGTAAGACAGCTATACTTGTTCTGAGCAACTAAAATAGCAATATTATCCACTATAACAAACAAAAAATGAGCAACTTATGTTGTTCTAAGTATAACTGCTTATGCACATATACATAAAAGTAGTATGGCTGGTACAGCGCTATCTTCCGTAGAGCTGCACCAGTTTCTTTAACTTTTTAGATTCCTGCTTCGAGAACTGCTCCGGCTTCAGACGCCAAGCCCAGTTGCCATCCGACGTGGAAGGCTTGTTCATGGTGGCCTCTGCCCCTAATCCCAAAATATCCTGCACCGGAAGTATAGCTAGTTGTGCCACCGACATGTAAGCCAGCCACGCCATCACTTCATGTACATTCTGTTTGGATATTTCCTGCCGGCTGTAGTCGCGGAGGCGCCTTTTATCTCCGGCAGCTGCATCTTTCTCGTACCAGCCACGAACCGTGCTGTTGTCGTGTGTACCGGTATAGGCAATGCAGTTCGGAACGTACAGGTGGGGGGCATATATGTTTTGCGCCATGTCTTCCCCGAGGCCAAAGAGCAGCACACGCATGCCGGGCAAATCAAACTGCTCCATCAGGTCGCGTACAGGTTTGTCGATGTCTCCCAGGTCTTCGGCAATGATGGGCATATCCGGGAAGCGCTCGCGTATGATGCTTAAGAGTTCGGCACCGGGCGTTTTCACCCACTTGCCGTTGATGGCTGTTTCCTCATCTGCCGGCACTTCCCAATAAGCAGAGAAGGCGCGGAAATGATCAAGGCGCAGCAGCCCGAACAGCCGCAGGTTGTGCGCTATCCGTTGCACCCACCAGTCGAAGTTGTCTTTTTGCAGGGCTTTCCAGTTAAACACGGGAGTGCCCCAAAGCTGACCGGTCTCGCTGAAGTAGTCCGGTGGAACCCCTGAGACAGCGGTAGGAGCGCCTTCTTTATCCAGCTTAAAAATCTTCGGGTTAGCCCAGACGTCGGCGCTGTCGTGGCTCACATAAAAAGGCATATCCCCAATAAAGGTAATATCACGGGCTGCGCAGTACGCTTTGAGCTGTTCCCACTGGCGGTAGAAAAGAAACTGCAGCAGTTGCTCG
Source organism: Pontibacter ruber (assembly GCF_023630205.1). Lineage (GTDB taxonomy): Bacteria > Bacteroidota > Bacteroidia > Cytophagales > Hymenobacteraceae > Pontibacter > Pontibacter ruber. The sequence continues at coordinate 267,907 of NZ_JALPRR010000003.1, forward strand.
TGCTCGATGTCTTCTGCGAGTTCCTCTGACAATTGTTTCAGACCCTGCTTTTTCCGGTTCCGGATCTCGTCGGGCCATTCGGTCCATTTCTGGTCAGCAAAGTGGTTCTTAAAGGCAACGTACCTGGAGTAGTCTTCGAGCCAGGCGCCATGCTCTTTTTTAAAATGCTCAAACTCCTGGCTTAACTTATGCGGAGCCGTACGCCGGTAGTTGGCAAAAACCTTTTCCCATAACCCTCTTTTGAAAATGGTCACCGGTTCATACTCAACCTTAGCGTCGCTGAACTTATGGGGCAGCTTCAGGTCCTCCTGTTCCAGCAGTCCGTCTTCTACCAGCAGCTCAGGGCTGATCAGGAGCGGGTTAAAAGCAAAGGCCGAATGGCTGCTGTAAGGCGAGTTGCCGTAGCCTACCTCCGTTGGGTTAAGCGGCAGGATCTGCCAGTACCGCTGCCCGGCTTCGGCCAGACGGTCTGCAAACTTATACGCCTCGGGACCCAGGTCACCGATGCCGAAAGGCGAGGGGAGGGAGGTGATATGCAATAAGATGCCGCTGCTGCGTTTTGGTATGATCATAGTAGGGTAAAAGAATTTGGGAATTAGAGAGCTAAAAAGTTAAAAAGTTAGTTGTATAGGCTTTAACGAACCCAACCGACTAATAACGAACAACTATAAACGAATAACCAGTAACTAGCTTTCGGCAGTTAACAACGCCACCGGAAAAGTTTTAAGGAGCGTTGACAGAGAAAGTTTATTTTGTTCTGCCTTTACTTCTTCCTGTGAGAATGCATGCTGCCATTGCTGGGGCAGATCAGCAGGCAGTTCTATACTTGTATCGCCCCAAACCTGTTCGCCTAACGGCAGCTCATCTTCTTTCACAAGGCTCGCCAGCAGGCCGGGTACCACCACCAGGCACCACTGCCCCTGGTAGTGCCGTGCAAATGCCATGGCATGGTTTTCCTTACTTCCTATCACAGTTAAAGGCAGGTAGTTGCCCTTGCTGAACAGTTCCTGCATTTGGCGGCGCAGGTGCAGGGTTTTGCTGAGCAGGTATAGTTTTACGCGTGCATCGGCAGGGTTTTGCAGTAATTGCTGGTGCAGTTGCTGCGGGTCGTTTTTTTCCTGCTGCCGGATCTCCTGCAGGTACTGCTGGCGCAGCTCGTAATCTACCGGCCGGCGGTTGTCCGGATCTACCAGACTGTAATCCCAGAACTCGCAGCCCTGGTATACATCGGGCACGCCCGGGCATGTAAGTTTGAGCAAGGTCTGCGTCAGGGAGCTGAGCCAGCCGTAGTGCGCCACCCGTTTAAAGAAAGGCTTAAAGGAAGCCATGAACGCTTCGTCTTTTTGCAGCAGCTGTTTCGTCAGGCCTTTCAGCGCATCTTCATACTTCTCGTTCGGTTCGGTCCAGTTCGAGTTTGCTTTTGCCTCACGCAGGGCTTTAGGCAGAAACTCCTCCAGGCGCTGAATGAGTGTATCATCTACGTTGCCATCCATCGGCATCACCCCAAGCAGCGTCTGGAACAGGAAGTATAAATCGTTGCGCGTGATCTTAACCTCACGCGCATTCTTCTCTGCAATTTCCATCCATTGGGCTGCCTGCTTTTCCCACTCATCCGGTATTTCGCTCAGGGTGAACAGGCGGGTACGGGCATCTTCGCCCCGCTTGGTATCGTGGGTGGCAGTGGCGTTAAGCGAGTGCGGGTACGTCTCCAGTTTATACTTCATCCGCTCATGAAATTCCTCCCGGCTCAGGCTGAAGATAGCGGGGCTGTTGCCTACTTCGTTCAGGGCAATGAGGCGGTTATAGTTGTAGAAGGTCGTGTCTTCCACACCTTTGGCAGCCAACGGACCTGTAAACTGCTGGGTGCGCATCACAAAGTATAACTTCTGCTTCTTTCGCTCCTCATCTTCATGTTCGTTAGCCTCGAACAGGCTACGCAGGTGCATCAGGGCAGCTTCCGACTGTGGTGCACGCCTGCGTGCTTCTGCAAAGGCTTTATCAACGACTGGCAGCGCGCCCTCCGGCAACGGAAAGCTGCTGCCGTAAATGCGGTACACGGGGAAAGCGGCGAGCAACACGGTCAGGGCTTCACGTACCTGTTCTTCCGGCTGCTCCTGCGGCATCAGGTTGCTGGTTTGCAGCAGGCGCAACAGGTTTTGCAGCTCGCCGCGCATGTGGTGCTCCAGGATGTAACGCTTCTTTTCGAACACCAGATCTTCGTAATCCGGAGCTGCATCCGGCACCAGGTTCTGGTATACGTTGGTAAGCTTTTCTTCTCCATCCTGTGCAGTCAGCAGGTTGCTGACCCAGGCCAGGTAATCGTACCCGCTGTTACCTTGTATCGGCCAGTAGTCGGGCAGGTTTTCTTCACCTTCCAGTATCTTTTCCACGATCAGGTATACTTCCTCGCCGGCTAATTCGCGCAGCCGCTGCAGGTACGTGTCCGGGTCGTAGAGTCCGTCTACGTGGTCTACTCGCAGGCCCTGCACCAGTTTCTCATCGCAGAGCTGTTTAATAAGCCGGTGGTATTTGTCGAAGGAATCCTTGCGCTCCATGGCCAGGCAGATGAGCTCGTTCACCGTAAAAAAGCGGCGGTATCCCATCTGCTTTTCGGTGTCCTGCCAATAGCAAAGTATGAAATATTGCTGCTCCAGCAGCTCTTTCAACTTATTCTGATCGCTGTTTATACTTTGAAGCACCTGCTTTAATGCTGTCTGTAGCTCTTTGTGCAGGTGTAGTGTCTGGTGCAGTTCTGCGATGGCTTTTTTCCAGCCCTCTCCGTCTATAATATCGGATTCAGTAACCATTTGCAGATGGTGCAGTTTAGCTTTAAGAGCTGCGCCGGCGGCTTCGGTTTCTGCTTTAGCTGCTACCTGGTTCAGCAACGTTTCGTAGCCAGCCAGGTTGAGCGGATAATTGCTGTCGAAATAGCTGATGCAGAAACCTTTATTTGTGAATTGTAGCTTGAGTTGTTCCTGTTCCAGCACCTTCTCCAGCGGCTCTCCTAAAAACGGCACCATTACTTTTCCTTTGAAGTCAGGATGGTTAAAGTCGATGTCGAAGAAAGTATAAAACTCAGACTGGGGGCCTTTTTCCAGCACATCCATCAGCCACTCGTTTTCCGGGCTGAACGCCATGTGGTTGGGCACGATGTCCTGTAGCCAGCCCATCCCAAGTTCCTGCACCTCTTTTGCCAACTCCTGGAATTCCTGCAGCGTGCCTGCTTCCGGGTTGATCTGGTGCGGGTTCGTAACGTCGTATCCGTGGGCGCTGCCGGATTTTGCACTGAAGAAAGGGGCCGCATACACGGTGCTGATTCCTAACTCTTTCAGGTAAGGAAGTATGCGCCGGGCATGCTCCAGTTTAAATTCAGGAGATATCTGTAATCTGTATGTGGATGAGGGAATATATACCATGTGTTGTTATGCTTTCAGGTTTAGGCTGTCGTAAAGCGTTTGAAATTGTTTGCACCAGTTAAGAGAGGTGGGATCATTCAGTTCGCACCGCACTTCGTGTTCCTTGTACACGGTCTGCTTCATTCGGAAGGCAATGTTCTGGGCATGCCAGTAATCCGGCTCCAGGGGGGAGTTTTCCAGAGCACTTAGCAGCTCAATGATCAGCTGCATCAGTTCCTGGTTTTCCGGTTCCTGCTCCAGTTCTCTCATCAGGGAATCGACGCGCTGTGTCGCGTAGAAATTGATGGATTCGGTTTCGAGCTTAATGCCCATGCGCTGTACTTCGGCGTGCAGCTTCAGCAGTTCGTCAACATCCAGTTCTACGTCTATGAACACGTTCTGCATCCGGCTGTTTACCACGTATTCGATGGTAAGCTGCAGCGGGCGCGGCAGTTGCAAGCCAAAGTTTTTCATGGCCAGCATCAGCGGGTAGTTGTTGTCGTATACCTGCTTGAAATCGTTTTCGATACCCTGCATTGTGTTGGCCAGTACCTGGTCCAGTATTTTTCGCTGATCGTCTTTAAAGAGGTGCCAGAAAGAGTAGTTGTGCGACTCAAAGTGCTTGTCGAGCTGCATGATTACTTCGCTTACGCTGCCCTTGTCGAATGAGCTGGTCATTTCCTGTTCGAGCGCCTGGAATGCCTCCGGGCTTACAAACTGGCGCACGCCTCCATACAACTGGTGGTCGCCGAGGTGCAGCACGGCAAAGGTAACTTCGGCCTCTTCCCAGGTTATCTTGGATCGGATGGTTGCCTTACCGATTGCCATGCGCTGCCGCCCGGCTTCAAGCCGCTTATACTGTTTAGAGGTGGCTTTATAACTGTAAAGATCCAGTTCCTCAGGGTACTTGGCGAAGAGCGAAGAAATAGCATAGTGTGCCCCTACACGGAGCAGGTCCAGCATGGTGGTTTTTACTACTTTGCGGTAAGCAACGCCCGCATTCTCTTCCTCCTCTACATTGCTTTTTGCTTTTTCAAGTATGGCAATAAAGTTAGTCTCAAAATCCTGGCCGCTAAGCTCATGCGCCAGTTGCAGGGCACGGGCGGCATAAAAGATATCCTGCATTGTTTCGATGCCCGTCACTTCGTCGAAGAACCAGCCACAACTGGTGTACATCAGCATGGTGTGGTACTGCATTTCCAGCAGGTTCAGGAACCGTATCTGCTGCGCTTTGTCCGATTCGATCTTGGTGTTGAAGTTGATGAACTCCAGTACGTTCTCCTCCGACCTATCCATGATCACCTCGATGTACTTGTTACGCAAGCCCCAGGGATCATCTGCCAGTTTTAGCATTTCCGTTTCATAGAGCGGTGCAAGTTGGTCGCGCAGCCAGTCGAAGGCTTCGCGCAACGGACCCCGCCATTCCTGGTTCCATTCCGGGTGCGCGCCTGTGTTGCAGCCGCAGTTGCTACGCCAGCGCTCTACCCCATGCACGCAACTCCAGGAAGAGTTCTCGACGATTTCGATCTCGTGCTGCGGCGGGTGTTTGACCAGGTATTCGCCGTACACTGTGCGCTGCGCCAGTTTCTCCTGCTCGATGTGGTTGAGGGCATAGGAGAGGGCCATCTCACCGAAGCGGTGATGGTGGCCATAGGTTTCGCCGTCGGTGGCAATGTGCACCAGTTGCGGATCCTTGGAGTGGCTGCTGTAGCAACTTGTCAGGCGCTCTGCAAACTTATCACCGTTGCTAAGCAATCCCTCAAAGGCAATGCCCTGCGATACGGGCGCATCGTAAAAAAAGATAGCGATGCTTTTGCCCGATGGCAGGTTGCATAGGTAAGGCTTTCTGGAATCGATCTTACCCCCCGAGGCATTGTGCCACTCTTTGGTTCCGATCTTGCGCACGCGCTTTGCCTGGTAGGGCGACAGGATCGTGAATTTTATGCCGTGCTCTGCCAGCACTTCCAGGGTAGGGGAGTTTGCAGCGGTTTCGCTCAGCCACATGCCTTCGGGGTCGCGGCCAAACCGTTTCTTAAAATCATAGATTCCCCAGATTACCTGCGTGTGCATGTCGCGCTCGTTGGCCAGCGGCATGATCATGTGGTTGTATACCTGGGCTAAGGCCGAGCCATGCCCGGAGTACTGGGCCTGACTTTCTTTATCTGCATCCAGAATGGCTTTGTAAGTATCCGGTGCTTTTTTAGCCATCCACTCCAGCAGCGTCGGGCCAAAGTTGTAGCTGATACGGGAATAGTTGTTCACGATATCCACGATCGTGCCCTCATGGTCGAGGATACGGGAAGCAGAATTCCGGGCGTAGCACTCGTCGTCGATGCGCTCGTTCCAGTCATGAAAAGGATGTGCTGACTCCTGTACCTCTACCTCGTTGAGCCAGGGGTTTTCGCGGGGTGGCTGGTAAAAATGCCCGTGTATGCAGATGTATCGGTTCATGGCATTTAGGTTCTGCTTTGGAATATAACGAGCGATTCAGGCGGAAGTAGAAGCTTTCCGTTCTGCGGCCTGGTGTCGGCGGATTCCTCCCCGGAGCCGCCCCACCGGGCATCCGCCGAGTGCAGCAGGAGTTCAAGTTGCTGGCCGTTTTGCAATTGTGTTTCCTGTGGTTGTTTACTTATGTTAAACAGGCAGCGCAATTTTGGGTTGGTACCGGAGTAGTTCAGGTGAAGAACGCTTTCTGTATCATCGAAGTATGCTTCGAGCTGCGATTTGTCCGGGTTTACAAGTATGGATTTACGCAGCTGGATGAGCGTTTTATAGAACTCCCGCAGCTGGTTCTGGTCTTCGTTTTTCTTATAGCTATGCTGCAGCCTTGATTGATTGAATGTCTTTTCCGACTGCGGGTCCGGTGCTTCTCCCTGCCAGGCAAAGGCAGAAAACTCTTCTTTGCGGCCCTTGCGTACGGCCTCCACCAGGTCTTCATCGGTGTGGCTTACAAAGAACAGGAACGGGTTCTCTTCCCCGTATTCTTCCCCCATAAACAACATAGGAGTGTAAGGAGAAAGTAAGTATAAGCCAGCTATCACCTTCAGCATATCCGTCGATACCAGACTGGTGATGCGCTCGCCCAGCATGCGGTTGCCGACCTGGTCGTGGTTCTGGGCACATACCACAAACTGTTTAGCCGGATTACTGGTAGCGTCGCTGCCAATGGTGCGCTTGCGGTATTCGGAATAAATGCCGTTGTAAATAAAAGAGTGCTTCAGTGCTTTTACCAGGTGCTCCGGCTTGCCAAAGTCAGCATAGTAGCCGTCTTTTTCGCCGGTAGCAAGCGTGTGGATCGCATGGTGGTAATCGTCCATCCATTGCGCTGCCAGGCCGTAGCCACCCTGGGCTATCGGGTTGATCAGGCGCACATCGTTCAGGTCTGTTTCAGCGATCAGCAGATAGGGGCGGCCCTGTTGTTCCTCCAGTTGCTGAGCATGTTCCTGTAGTTCCTGCAGAAAATGCCTGGCACCGGTATCCAGTATGGCATGCACGGCATCCAGGCGCAGGCCGTCTATGTGGTAATCGCGCAGCCACATCAGCGCATTCTGGAAAAAGAAATTGCGGACATGATCGGAGTGGGCATCGTCGAAGTTCAGGGCCTTACCCCAGGGCGTATTATACTTGTCGGTGAAATAAGGACCGAAATCGTTCAGGTAGTTACCTTCCGGACCCATGTGGTTGTATACCACGTCCAGGATCACGGAAATGCCTTCTTTGTGGCAGGCATCCACCAGGCGCTTCAGACCCTCCGGGCCACCGTAGGAGTTTTGCACGGCAAACGGGAAAACACCATCATACCCCCAGTTGCGGCTCCCCGGAAACTGGGCTACCGGCATGATCTCAATGGCCGTAATGCCTAGGTCTTTCAGTTCTGGCAGTTTGTTTATCACTCCGTCGAAGGTGCTTTCTTCGGAGAAAGTGCCTACGTGCAGTTCGTAAATGATGAGTTGTTCCAGGGGCAGGCCTTTCCAGTTCTCATCGGTCCAGGCGAAGCTGCTATGGTCCACTACCTCAGAGGCTTCGTGCACACCTTCCGGCTGCGATTGTGAAGCAGGATCGGGGCGCTCGAGTTCGCCGTTTAGCCGGTACAGGTACCGTGCTCCGGGTGCAGCCTCTTCCGAAAGGCCGGTCCAGTAACCGAACGCTTCCCGCTGCAGGGTAACAGCTGCCTTATCTTTTGATGTGGTAAGTACGGCTTCTACGGTATCTGCCTCAGGTGCCCAGACAGTAAAAGTGGTGCCGCTATCTTTCGTGTATTTTGTCCCAATCTCTCTTAATATCGCCATAAAATACGCTGTTATACATAGCAGCTATTAACTCGCTAACAGCTGTTTTGGTTGTCTGCTTTTAGGTATTTGTAGTACCCTGAGGGCTTATCGTCACTAATGTAACGGTAAGGGTTGCCCTTGCGTTAGTTAGGGTTTTACTGGTTAAATAAATATTGTCCGTAACCTATTTTATATAGTGCAGTAACTACACTATCCAAAGGACAAAACAGACTACATGGACGCACTGGAAGGAACAAAACGTGTTATCATTGAGAATGTAAAACCTGAGCTGAACTGTGGCCAGTACCCGGTAAAACGGGTGGTTGGCGAAGCCATTACGGTAACTGCAGACATCTTCAGCGACGGGCATGACGAGGTAAAAGCTGTGCTGCTTTACCGCCACGCAAAGCAGAAGAAGTGGCAGGAAGTGCCAATGGAGTTCCTGGGCAATGATCGCTGGCAGGCCACTTTTACCCCGGATAGTATGGGGCGCTACATCTATACGTTACAGGGTTGGGTAGATCATTTTCATTCCTGGCAAAAAGGACTGAAGAAGAAGTACGAAGCCAACCAGGAGATAGGAGTAGAGTTGCAGATCGGGGCCAACTACATGGACGAAGCAGCTGCGCTCGGCAAACCCGGGCAAAGTAAACGGCTGCGCAAGTGGGCCGAACAATTGCGCGGCGGCCTGTCAGGTGGCGACGCAGTGGCACTGGCCACCGGCAGGGAAGTAACCGAACTGATGGACGCTGCCAGCGACCGGCGATACGCAACTTTCTACAACAAAGAACTGGGTGTGGAAGTGGAACGGCAGAAAGCCTTGTTCAGCACCTGGTACGAATTTTTTCCGCGTTCTTCGGCACAGGAAGCCGGCCGCCACGGCACTTTCCGGGACTGTGCACGCCTGCTGCCCCGCATCGCAGAGATGGGCTTTGACACCATTTACCTGCCGCCAATACACCCGATAGGGCGCGCCTTCCGAAAAGGAAAAAACAACTCGGTAACTTCTGAGCCCGGCGAACCAGGTTCGCCCTGGGCCATTGGTGCAGACGAAGGAGGGCACGACGCCATACTTCCGGATCTGGGTACGCTGGAAGATTTCCGGGAGTTTGTGCACCAGGCGCGCGAGCATGGTATTGAAGTGGCGCTTGATTTTGCCATCCAGTGTTCCCCGGACCATCCGTATGTAAAAGAGCATCCGCAGTGGTTTAAATGGCGCCCCGATGGTACAGTACAATACGCTGAAAACCCACCCAAAAAATACCAGGACGTACTCCCGGTTAACTTCGAAAACGACGACTGGCAGAACCTCTGGCAGGAACTGAAAAGAGTATTGTTGCACTGGATCGCGCAGGGAGTGTACATCTTCCGTGTAGATAACCCGCACACCAAGCCGTTCAGGTTCTGGGAGTGGGCAATCCGTGAGATCCGGCAGCAGCACCCGCAGGTCATTTTCCTGTCAGAGGCGTTTACACGGCCACGGGTAATGGAGCAGCTGGCTAAGATCGGCTTCACGCAATCCTATACTTATTTTACCTGGCGCAATACGGGTGCCGAAATGAAGGAATACCTCATGGAGCTGACCCGTACTGAAATGCGCGAGTATTTCCGGCCGAACTTCTGGCCAAACACACCCGATATACTTCCGGTAGCCCTGCAAACTGGGGGAGAGGCAGCTCATATTACGCGTGTGGTAATGGCTGCAACGCTCTCATCCAACTATGGCCTGTATGGGCCGGTGTACGAATTTGGCATCAACGATCCGGTACCAGGCAAAGAAGAATACCACAACTCAGAAAAGTATGAAGTAAAGCACTGGGACTGGGGCAAGCTGACCAAGATCCGCGAGGTGATCACGCTCATCAACAAGATCAGAAAAGTGAACCCGGCGCTGCAGACAACCTGGAACGTGCACTTCTCTGATACCGACAACACCCAGCTGCTCTGCTATGCCAAATGGGATGATGCCCGCACAAACAAAATGCTGATGGTGGTGAACCTGGACCCGCATAACACACAAGCGGGCTGGGTGAAGGTACCGCTGTATGAGCTGGGAATAGAGCGCCACCAGCAGTATGTGGTACACGACCTGCTGACAGAGCACAAGTATACCTGGACCGATGAGTGGAACTACGTGGAGCTGCGCCCGAACGAAATGCCGGTGCACGTATTCCGCATCGAAGCACCAACACCTGGCATGGGCCACCAGAACCTGGATGATACCTGGCTACCAAACGAAAAAGGTACAAACGAATAAAACGTACAAGACCAATTTATGGCAGACGAAAACACCCTTTTAGACGACAACATACACTGGTACAAAGACGCCATCATTTACGAGCTGCACATCAAGGCCTTTAAGGATGGCAGCGGCGATGGCATCGGCGACTTTAAAGGCCTGATGCAGAAGCTGGATTACCTGGAAGACCTGGGGGTGACGGCGATCTGGCTGCTGCCCTTTTATCCTTCGCCACTCAAAGACGATGGGTATGACATTGCTGACTATTTCAGCATCAATCCGTCGTACGGCAACATGCAGGATTTCAAGCTATTCATCCGGGAGGCGCATCGTCGTGGGCTTAAGGTAATTACAGAGCTGGTTATCAACCATACTTCCGATCAGCACCCGTGGTTCCAGCGGGCACGCCGTGCCAAAAAAGGCTCGAAGTACAGAGACTGGTATGTATGGAGCGACGATCCGAACAAGTATAAGGATGTGCGCATCATCTTTACCGATTATGAGCCCAGCAACTGGACCTGGGACCCGGTGGCCGAGCAGTACTACTGGCACCGCTTTTTCTCCCATCAGCCTGACCTGAACTACGATAACCCAGCCGTGCAGAAAGAAGTGTTCCGGACGCTGGATTACTGGTTTGACCTGGGGGTGGATGGTTTCCGTCTGGATGCCGTGCCATACCTGTTTGAACGGGAAGGCACCAACGGCGAAAACCTGCCGGAAACACACGACTTCCTCAAAAAGCTTCGTGCCCACGTCGACAGCAAGTATACCGGCAAGCTGCTGCTGGCAGAGGCCAACATGTGGCCTGAAGATTCGGCATCATACTTTGGTAACGGCGACGAGTGCCACATGAATTATCACTTCCCGATCATGCCGCGCCTGTTCATGTCTCTGAAGATGGAAGACCGTTACCCGATCATCGACATTTTTACCCAGACGCCGGAAATACCGGAAACCTGCCAGTGGGCCATGTTCCTGCGCAACCACGACGAGCTGACGCTGGAAATGGTGACCGACGAGGAGCGCGATTACATGTACAAAGTATACACCAAGGATCCGCTGGCCAAGATCAACCTGGGCATCCGTCACCGCCTGGCGCCGCTGCTGGGCAACGACCGCTCCAAAATAGAGTTGATGAACGTGCTGCTCTTCTCGATGAAGGGTACGCCGGTAGTATACTATGGCGATGAGATCGGTATGGGCGATAACTACTACCTCGGCGACCGCGACGGGGTACGCACGCCAATGCAGTGGAATGATGACCGCAACGCTGGTTTTTCCACTGCTAATCCGCAGAAGTTATACTTGCCAGTCATCATCGACCCGGAGTACAAGTATGAATCCGTGAACGTGGAGACGCAGGAGCACAACAGCAGCTCGTTGCTTTGGTGGATGCGGCGCACCATCAACATGCGCAAGCGCTACAAGGCATTCGGCCGCGGAAGTATAAAATTCCTGAATCCTAGTAATTCCAAAGTACTGGCATTTGTGCGCTCTTACCAGGACGAGAACATCCTGGTTCTGGCCAACCTGTCGCGCTTTCCGGAGGCGGTGGAGCTCGACCTGCAGGATTTTAAAGGCTATGTGCCGGTGGAAGTATTCAGCCGCAACAAGTTTCCTGTTGTAAAAGAAGACAAGTACCTGTTTACACTGGGTGCTTATGGCTACTACTGGTTTGAGCTGCAGCCGCAGGAAGTTACCACCATGATCAGCTCCGAACAGCAGCGGCCAGTATTGGAACTTGCCCCACTTCGGAACCCGCTGCCGGCCAAGTCGCTGAAAGCCCTGGAAAGCAGGGTACTGCCGCCGTATATTCTAAACAAGCGCTGGTTCGGAGGCAAAGCCCGTACCATACAGCGCATGCAGATCGTGGAAAACATTCCGCTTCCGGTAGGCAGGCAGGGGGCCATGCTGCTCTTTATTGAAGTAAGTTACAACGAAGGGTTGCCGGAACTGTACCAACTGCCGATTGCCTTTGCCACAGGCGACCAGGAGCAGGAGCTTATTACAACGCAGCCCAACAGCGTAATTGCCAGGGTAGCTGTCGACTCAAAAGAAGGTATACTTTACGATGCGCTGTACTCGGAAGACTTCCGCCAGTTTGCCTTGCAGTCGATCGCCAAACGCAAGCGGGCTAAAACGGAAAAAGGAGAAGTAGTGGGCTACAGCAACCGTACAGTAGGCAAAATGCTGGGCGAGGTGGAGCAGCCGGTTACTTCCAGAATTCTCAGCGCCGAGCAGAGCAACACGTCCATCATCTACAACAATCTCTTCTTCCTGAAGTTTTACCGCAAGCTCGACCGCACCATCAACCCGGATATGGAAGTAGTGGAGTTCCTGTCGGAGCGGGTTGGATTTAAGAACGTGCCGCTTTTCCTGGGAGCGATAGAGCATCAGCAGGAAGGCCGGCCACCGATGGTGCTGATGATGCTGCAGGAACTGGTGCCGAACCAGGGCGATGCCTGGAACTACATGGAAGAATCGCTGAAACGGTTCTTTGAGCGCCTGCAGACCCAGACAGAGCACGTATCGGCCAAATCGCCTGTAGGTACGCTGTCGCGGCCGGTTGCCTTTGCAGATATACCGGAAGAGATACAGATGCAGTTGGGTGGTGCCTACGTGGAGCGGGTTGAGCTGCTGGGCTTGCGCACCGCAGAGATGCACCTGGCGCTGGCTTCTGTACACGATCACCGCGACTTCACACCGGAAGATTTTTCGCTGCACTACCAGCGCTCGCTGTTTTCTTCGCTTACGTCGCTGGTGCGTAGCAACTTCGATGCCTTGAGCAAACACCTGCCCAACCTGCCTGAAAATGTGCGGGGCGAAGCCGAGGAAGTATTGCAGATGCGCGGCCAGATACTCGAGCGCATGAAGCGCATTTTTGCCCATAAGATCGACACGCAGAAGATCCGTACGCACGGGGACTATCACCTTGGCCAGGTGCTCTTTACAGGCAAAGACTTCTTCATTATCGATTTTGAAGGCGAGCCGGCACGCTCTTTCAGCGAACGCCGTCTGAAACGTTCGCCCTTACGCGACGTGGCAGGTATGATACGCTCGCTCCACTATGCTGCCTACAACGCGCTCTTCCAGCAAAGCAGTATGCGAAAAGAAAATATAGCGTACCTGGAGCAGTGGGCAGAGCAGTGGTACCATTATGCCAGCGGTTTCTTTATGCACTGTTACCTCAACAAAACCATGGGTACCGGCGTGGTACCTGCAAAAGAAGAGGACTTTGACGTGCTGATGGAAACATTCCTGCTGGAGAAGGCAATCTATGAACTGGGGTATGAACTGAACAACCGTCCTGATTGGGTGCTTATCCCGATCAGAGGCATTAAGTATATCATGAGGAAATATCAGAATGGCTAAAAGAACGGAAGGTAAGGAAGACCAGGAAAAACTAACAGGTACAGGAAAAGCAGCAGGCAGGCGATCTGCTGCAAAGGGAGTTACGCCGGACGCAAGCGTGCCACCGGAAATGCCCGGAGAGCAGCCTGTCCCTAAGCCACGAGCTACCAGGTCGCGGGCCAATACTGCCGAGCCAATGGCCCCGGCAACAGGTGAAGCAGTACCGGTAAAACGCGGCAGGCCAAGAAAAAGCCCGGGTACTGAGCAGGTGATCCCGCCGGTAGCACTGCCGGAGGCACCTCCGGTAGCGGCAACGGTTGCTGCGGCAGAGGCAAAGCCGCAGGAAGAGCGCAATGTGTACTACGATGTGAGCCGCCTTACCGAGTTCGATATATACCTGTTCAGAGAAGGCAAACACTTTACGCTGTACGAAAAGCTTGGCTCGCACCCAATGGAACATGCCGGCAGTCAAGGTACGTACTTTGCCGTGTGGGCACCCAATGCGGAGCAGGTCTCTGTGATGGGCGATTTTAACCACTGGAACCGTGAGAGCCATCCGCTGCAGGTGCGCGAAGATCATTCAGGTATCTGGGAAGGCTTCATTCCGGATGTAAAGGCGGGCATGCTGTACAAATACCACATCAAGTCGCGCTACCACCTGTATCATGTGGAGAAGAGCGATCCGTTTGCCTTTGCCCGCGAAATGCCGCCGCAGACTGCGTCCATCATCTGCGACATGAAGTATACCTGGAACGATGAGGCCTGGCTGCAGAACCGCAAACAGCTGATCGGAAAATCACAGCCGTTCTCCGTGTACGAGCTGCACGTGGGATCCTGGCGCCGCAAGCCCGAAGACAACAACCGTCCGCTCGCTTACCGCGAACTGGCAGAGGTCTTACCGGCTTATGTGAAAGAAATGGGCTTTACGCACGTAGAGTTCATGCCCGTGATGTACCACCCGTTCAATGGCTCGTGGGGCTACCAGGTTACCGGTTATTTTGCCGCTGCCAGCCTCTACGGCTCGCCGCAGGACCTAATGCACCTGATCGATGCGCTGCACCAGGAAGGCATTGGCGTAATACTGGACTGGGTGCCCTCGCACTTCCCGACAGATGAGCACGGCCTGGCCTATTTTGATGGCACGCACCTATACGAGCACGCGGACCCGCGCAAGGGCTACCACCCGGACTGGAACAGTTACATCTTCAATTACGGCCGTAACGAAGTACGCTCCTTCCTGATCAGCAATGCGCTGTTCTGGCTGGACAGGTACCACGCCGATGGCCTGCGTGTGGATGCCGTGGCCTCTATGCTGTACCTGGATTACTCCCGTAAGCACGGCGAGTGGATCCCGAACGAGCAGGGCGGGCGTGAGAACCTGGAGGCTATTTCCTTTATCAAAGATTTTAACGAAGCGGTGCACGAGCGTTTCCCAGACGTGCAGACGATAGCCGAGGAATCTACGGCATGGCCGGCAGTAACAGGCGATGTGGAGCATGGCGGACTGGGTTTCAACATGAAATGGATGATGGGTTGGATGCACGATACGCTCAGCTATTTCTCAACCGACCCGATCTACCGCCGCTACCACCAGGGCGATATCACGTTCAGCATGATCTACGCGTTCTCTGAGCGGTACATGCTGCCGTTGTCGCACGACGAGGTGGTGCATGGCAAGGGATCGCTGATCCGTAAAATGCCGGGCGATGAATGGCAGCGCTTTGCCAACCTGCGCGCCCTGTATGCTTACATGTATGCACACCCGGGAGGCAAGCTGATGTTCATGGGAGGGGAATTTGCCCAGACCAGCGAGTGGAACCACGACAGCAGCCTCGACTGGCACCTGCTGCAGTACAACAACCATGCAGGCGTGCAGCAACTGATGCGGGAACTTAACCACCTGTACCGTCAGGAAACGAGCCTGTACGAGCGCAGCTTCGATAGCAGCGGCTTTGAGTGGGTGGATATTGCCGATACGCACAACAGCGTTATCAGCTTCCTGAGAAAAGGAAACTCGCCGCAGGACCACCTGCTGGTAGTTTGTAACCTGACACCCGGAACGCACGAGCATTACAGAATCGGTGTGCCGGAAAACGGAAGCTGGGAAGAAATTTTGAACACAGACGACAGCCGTTTCGGTGGCAGCAATGTGCTGAACAGCGGGCCGCTGCAAACAGTGGCAGAGCCGTACCACGGGCGCAACTATTCGCTGGAGCTGACGCTGCCGCCTATGGCCGTGGTGTACTTCAAGTACAGGCCCGGAACAGGTATAGCAGACACCACCAATGCAATAGGATAAACCAGAAAACAGAAGCCTCAGAAGTATAAATTCTGAGGCTTCTGTTTTTTAAATATGGAGCGCTCTGTCAGCAGATCACCTTCCGCCGCCCTTTGGCAGCAGAAAGTATAAACCGCTTTCTGAAGTATAATTATTTGCCTTTACGAAGCGGGAAGTACTTCATGAAATTGATCTTTCGTTCCTCATCTTCCTGGGGCAGGTTGTGCTCCGACACCGAACGTACATCCTCGATCGAGTAAAATGCCTGCGGGTTGTAGTCGCGGATGATATCGAGCACGTGGGGCAGTTTCTTGCGCTTCACGATCATGAACAGCAGGTTAACCTTGCCACGGGTGCCGCGGGCATCCACACAAGTTAGCCGGTAGCCATGCCCTTTCAGCCGGTCAATGAGTTTATCGGCAGGCTCCACCGTGATAACACGCACTACCATCTGCCCCAGCGCCAGTTTCTGCTCAATTCGAAGCCCTAGGAAGTTACCGGTCGCAAAGCCGCCCGCCCAGGCCAGGTAAGAGGCCACGTTGCTCAGGTTCTGCATTACCTGCGTAATGGCTACCAGCCAGATGAGTACTTCCAGAAAGCCAAGCAGCGGGGCGATGGTTTTGTTTCCTTTAGATATGAAAACGATCCGCAGCGTTCCCAGCGTCACGTCCATAATCCTGGCCATAAAAATGAGTAGCGGAATGATGACCCATTCTACAAGGGCCGGGTCGAGGCCTGCGAAGTAGTTCATGTGCAGCGTATGCCAGCGCCATGGCTGGTGTTTAAGGGTGGTTGAATGTTATACTTTAAGAGTTTATATTTTATATTTATACTTGCTGGCGGCCGAGTAGCTGGATTGCTTCTCCAACCAGTTCGGTTCTTAAACGAGGCAACGATTGCGGGTATTTTTGCTGGATATAAGTTATCAATTTCTCCCTCACCAGGCAGCGCAGGTCCCAAGCCTCTCCCGATCCGTCGGCGCTGACCAGCGCCCGGAGCTGTACGGTATTTTCCTTCGCATCTGTTACCTGCAGCCCTGCTACTTTCCTGTTCCATAGGTTGGTGGTTGCCAGGATACGATCCAGTTCCTGCCGCAGTTCGTCAACAGGTATGGTATAGTCGGTGTACAAATACACAGTAGCCAGGATGTCGGAGCCGGTGTGGGTCCAGTTCTGGAAGGGCTTCTCGATAAAATAGTTGAGGGGCAGTATCATGCGGCGCTGGTCCCAGAGGCGGAGCACCACGTGTGTGAGGGTAATTTCCTCAACGCGCCCGAACTCGTTTTCCACCACCAGCACATCGTCTATGCGGATGGGCTGCGAAAAAGCGATCTGAAGCCCGGCAAGCAGGTTGGCAAGTGAGCGTTGTGCCGCAAAGCCCACAATGATACCAGCTATACCTGCCGAAGTAAGCATACCCGTGCCAAGGCGCTTAACAGACTCAAAGCTGAGCAGGATCAGCGAGATCGTGATAAAAATGATCATGATAATGGTAAGCCGCTTGATGAACTGAAGTTGCGTAAAAAGCCTTCGTTCCCGGATATTATCGGGTTTTTCGATATGATACTTCAGCTGCACCATATCCTGGGCCACATACGTCACTTTCACAAGTATCCAGCCAAAGACAGCGATATTTACCAGTTCAAAAACCCGCCTGAACGTGTATAATTGCCGCTCGTCGAATGGGGTGGTGGGCAACGCAAAGGAGGCAAACAGCAGGGGCAGGAACACGGTAAAAGCGCTGCTCAGGTGCCTGGTAATCGACAAAGTCAGATGGGGAGACTCCCGTTTATTGTACAAATCGAGCAGCCTGAAAAGAATATACTTAACAAAAAGCCCCGTCAGAGCGGCTATTGCTAAAATAGCAAGCCCTATCACGAGGTTATCAACCCGGCTGAACAAAAGGCCTGAATCTTCCATAAATTAATTTATCTGATCTGATCCGGTTGCAAAGGCAACTATCAGAGTTGGTACTCCTGAAAATGGCTATAGGTTATAACCACACTTGTTATCAGAAAATAAATAGCTGATGTTTTTGGGTTTATAGTTGTTCTTCTATATAGCCAAAACGTGTAAAACGCTTGTCACGTATGATAAGGGAGAACTTGCAACCGATCCGCAAACTATAAACAACAAACAACTACAAAACAGACTTCTGAATTGCAGTACATCCGCACCAGTGTACTGTTGGTCAGCTGCCTGTATAAGAAGTACAGCAAATGGCAAAACTGATCATTGTATCGAACAGGCTTCCGGTTAAGCTCCAGGAGAAGGAGGGGAAGCTAACCTATAAGCCAAGCGAAGGCGGGTTGGCAACAGGCCTGGGGTCTATTTATAAAGAAGGCGACAACATTTGGATAGGGTGGCCCGGCATGGTTGTAGAGGATGCTGAAAAACAGCAGCAGATACACGAAGACCTGCACAAGGAGAGCATGCACCCTGTATTTCTGTCGGAAGCTGAGATCAAAGAGTTCTATGAAGGTTTCAGCAACGAGACCTTGTGGCCCACTTTCCACTATTTCAGCCAGTATGCCATATACGACCAGAACCTCTGGGAAACTTATGTGGAAGTAAATCAGAAGTTCTGCGACGAAGTGGTAGCACAGGCCGGCCCTGAAGACACCATCTGGGTACACGATTACCAGTTGCTGCTGCTGCCTTCCATGCTTCGCGAAAAGCTGCCTGATGCCACCATCGGCTTCTTCCTGCACATTCCGTTTCCGTCGTATGAGGTGTTCCGGCTGCTGCCCTGGCGCAAAGAGATACTCGAAGGCATGCTGGGTGCCGACTTGCTTGGCTACCATACCTACGACGACATGCGTCACTTCCTGAGCTCTGTGAACAGGATCATCGGTCATGGAAGTATGCACGGCTGGATCAATACCGGTTCGCGCTCGCTGCTGGTCGACTCGTTCCCGATGGGCATCGATTATGAAAAGTATGCAACCGTGGCAGGCTCGGATGAAGTGAAAAAACGGGAAAATATTTACCGGGCCAATTTCAAAAATCAGAAAATCATACTTTCCATCGACCGCCTTGACTACTCCAAAGGCATTCCGCAGCGCCTGAAAGCGTTTGAAATGTTCCTGGAGCGGTACCCGGAGTTTCATGAAAAGGTAACGCTGGTGATGCTGGTAGTGCCTTCAAGGGATGCCGTGGAGAAGTATAAAGAGCTGAAGGAAGAGGTCGATGAGCTGGTAGGTCGTATCAACGGCAAATATAGCCACATCAACTGGAACCCGATCCAGTACTTCTACCGCTCGTACCCGCTCGAAACCCTTTCTGCCTTCTACCGCATGGCCGATGTGGCGCTGGTTACACCGATGCGCGACGGCATGAACCTGGTGTGCAAGGAGTACATTGCCAGCAAGCTGGACCAGAAAGGAGTGTTGATACTGAGCGAAATGGCGGGTGCTTCCAAAGAGCTTTCAGAGGCCTTGCTCATCAACCCCAACGATATAAACCAATTGGTAGAGTCGCTGCACGCTGCCTTGGTAATGCCGGAAGAAGAGCAGGTGCAGCACATGCGTAACATGCAGGTTTCCCTGCGGCGCTACAACATCCATCACTGGGTGAGCATGTTCATGGATCGCCTGGCATACGTTAAGATCAAGCAGCTGTCGCTTGCTACTTCGTACCTCGACGATGCTATTTACAAGGAACTAAGCGACTCCTACAACACAGCCAGCTCGCGCCTCTTCTTCCTGGAGTATGACGGAGCGCTGGTAGATTACCAAGGGGCGCCGCTAAGGGCAGAGCCGGATAAGGATTTACTGGAACTGCTCGATACCCTGAGCAGCAGCCCGAAGAACAGGGTAGTGGTCGTAAGTTCGCGCGACAGAAATACCATGCAGGATTGGCTGGGCCACCTGAAAATAGACCTGATTGCCGAACACGGCGTCTGGATAAAGCAACTGGGAGCCGGCTGGCAAACCATGCTGAGCCTGATGGATGACTGGAAGAGCGACATCCGCCTGATCATGGACTTGTATGTAGACCGTACACCGGGATCTTTTATCGAAGAGAAGGAGTACTCGCTGGTTTGGCATTACCGGAAAGTGGAGACCGGCCTTGGCGAGCTGCGTGCCCGGGAACTAGTGAGCCACCTGAACTTCCTGTCGACTAACAGCGACCTGCAGGTGATTGACGGGCAGATGGCTGTGGAGATAAAGGCACAGGAGGTAAACAAAGGCAAGGCTACCAACCACTGGCTCAGCACGTATCCGCACGATTTTATACTTGCTGTCGGAGACGACTGGGGAGATGAAGACATCTTCAAGGCCATGCCGCGCGATGCGTATACGGTGAAGATCGGCAACTCTTACTCTGTGGCAAAGTACCACCTGGATTCCTGTTCGGAAGTACGCCGCCTGCTCAACAGACTGGTAGAGCCTGAAAAGAAAGAAAGAACACAGGAGGAAATCAACCTGGGGAAAAAGGCCTAAAGTATGAACTTAAAGTATAAACCATAAATGAAAAGGCCCCTGCTACTCATTAGCAGGGGCCTTTTCATTTATCAAAGTGTCTAAAAAAGCTTACCGTTACCCTGCGGATTCCGGTCGTCGGTTGGCTGCGACTTCTGAGGAGGTTCGCAGTTCTCCTCGTTGAATACCTGGTTGATGGCATTCTCGGCACTGCGCAGCTTGTCTTTGCAGAGCTTGATGAGTTGGGAGGAACGCTGTACTTTCTGGGTGAGCTCGTCAACGTCGACGGCGTCGTTCTCAATGGCGCGCAGAATCTCGTCCAATTCCTGAACGGCCTCGCGGTAAGTCATGCTGTTGATATCTTTATTCATTGTTTTCGTCTTTATTTACAATCAGGCTGTGGAGGGTACCGTCCTTGAGCCTGGTTTCTACTACATCTCCTGTTTTTACTTCTCCTATACTTTTAATGATCTTCCCGTTCAGCAAGGTAAGGGTATAACCCCGTAGCAGCAGCCTTTCCGGATCATTGGCTTTGATGCTCATGTCAAGCAGACTGATGCGGTGCGCCTCTGTCTGCAGCTTTTGCCGGGTGCAGTAGGCTACTTTATCTTTCCGCTGCACAAACTGCAGCTGTGTTCTTTTCAGCTTGTCTTTGGCTTCTGTTTCGATGCAGTGCACCAGCTTGTTCAGGTCGTGCTCTTTCATGTGCAGCCAGCGCTGGCCTATGCCCTCCACACACACCGACTGCTCGCTCAAACGCCTTTCGCGCTCGTGCAGCATGTCTTTGGTCGAGGACTTTATATCCCGCTCCAGGTCGCTTACCAGGTGCTTCTGGTTGTCCAGGAAAGACTTTGGCTTGAGTAGTAACGCCCGTGAGAGCAGCTCCAGTTTCTCTTTCCGGCCCTGCAGGTGCTCGTTTGTCAGGTTCGAAAGTTTCAGGCTTTGGCGCTCAAGCCGGTCACCGGTTAGTTTTATCTGTTGTGTCGAAAACATCCGGATGCTATCGAACAGGCTTTCTGCATATTCTTCTGCTGCCCTGGATTTGTCTACGATAAAGTTAGCAACCGCTGTTGGTGTTTTCAGGCGGGTGTGCGCTACCAGGTCAGCTATACTTTCGTCGCGCTCGTGGCCAATGCCCGTAAGCACCGGCAGCGGTGAATACCCGATAGAGGAGGCTACCGCATAGTCATCAAAGCAACTCAGGTCGGTTTGAGAGCCTCCGCCACGGATCAGCACAATGGCATCAAAGTGCTCTTTATACTTTGCCACCAGCTCCATCGCCCGTTCTATTGATGCCGGAGCCTCGTTACCCTGAACAGTAGCTGGTACAAGCCGGGTGCTGAAGGTGTAGCCAAACGCATTGTTTTCCAGTTGGTGGATGAAGTCCTGGTAACCGGCTGCCGTAGCAGAAGAAATAACGGCCAGGCGCTGCAGTACGGGTGGCAGTTCCAGCTCTTTGTTAGCAGTAAGCAAGCCTTCTGCTTCCAGTCGCTTAAGCGTTTCCTGCCGCTGACGTGCCAGGTCGCCGATGGTATAGTTCGGGTCGATGTTGACGATATCGAGGCTCAGGCCATACAGCTCGTGAAAGCGCACATTGGCTTGAAAGAGGATCTTCAGGCCTGCCTTCAGTGGCTGTCCGGTTTTATCCTCGAAGTAGCGGCCCAGCATCTGGTAACGCGTGCTCCAGATCGTGGCTCTGGCCTGTGCCAGCATCTGACCGCGTGGATCGTCGCCTTTGTCTACCAGGTTCAGGTAGCAATGGCCTTTGCGCCGGTCCGGCGACACCTGCGCGATCTCGGCCACAACCCAATAGCTCTCCGGAAACGCCACTTCCAACTCTTCGCGAATCTGCTGGTGCAGCTCAAAGAGGGAAAGCGGAGCATGAAACTCCTCGTAAACGGTGGTTTGTCTGAAAAATAATTGAGCCATGCGCAGGGTAATCAAACTAATCCCGAAGGTAAAAATTTTTAGGCAAAGCGTGTTGAGGAAATTAGGAATTAGAAATTATGAATTATGAATGGAGTGATCCTCATACCGGCGCTCTCTTAAAACAAGGGAGATCTGAATCCGCTAAAGTATAAACCCGCCCTAACCCCTTAGAGGAGGGGAGTAGGCCTTTGCTAGTTAACTAGTGCATGTTTCATCGTTGCTGTTATCCAACCACCCCTGCCCCTCCTTGTCTAAGGAGGGGAGCTTGGCTGTTGCTTCTTCCCAAGTAGAAGTTTCATTGCTGCAGGTATCGCGCTGACAGGTCGCGACCTGTCCCTACAAATGGTTCCGGTTGCATAGCTGCTTACGAAGCAGTGTCATTTCCAGTCCTTGGGTGGGGGTAGGGGCCCTCTTTAAAGAGCGCCTTCTGGGTTTCCGGTGCCACGACAGTGGCAGCCGTTAGGCAGGAAAGCTAGACAGCGCGATGCCCTTCATCGAGGGCCCCTACCCCCAGGACGAGGCCCCGCGGCCGTGAGCGCACCAAAAGTAGCTATGAAACTATAGGCAAGTAAGACTGAGGATAGAAAGTAGCTACGATAGCAAAGGCTTGTTAGAAGCAAGTATAAGCTTCAGCTAAGGAACTGTAGCAGATTTATCACTCTGCTCGAAATGACAAACGCTATTTCAACCCTTCAATAATCTTCATCACATTCTCCTGCCATTGCTGTTTCTCCAGGACAACCGGCGGTGCGGCTCGCTCCAGGCAATCTACAGCAGGGCAGCGTTCGCAGGTTTCGTTTACCAGGCGGCGTAAGATGGCCGGATCATTTAAGAATTTGATCTTGCGCTGTAGATTTTCATTCAGGAGCAGGCCTATACTTACTGTTCCGTTCAGTTGTTCGGCCGGCTTTGCCAGTGCCAGTACCAGGTACTCGTTGGTGGAGTTGATATAAGACGAACGCTGAATGCCTATGATGGGCTGGTCCATGTTCCCGCTGGTTTTTTGCTTTTCAACCTCTTCAAAGAGCGTAAGGGAAATCCAGCGGCGGCAGTAATGCTCGTTCAGAAAAGAAGCGTGTGGGTTGTGAAGGCCAGAAAGGTGCAGTTCTTTGGTCAGGGAATACGCGTCAAAGGCCGGATCGTGGTGGAAACGCAGGAAAAACAGCTGCCGGATATTAAAGAAACGCGGCAGGAGAGACGTCATGCGGTGAAGCAGCGTTTCCGGTGATGTGTTATAGTTCTCCATGATCTGCAGCAGGCGCTGCGGGTTCCAGGTTGGTTCGTTAAAGAACAACTGGATGTCCTGCACCAGGCGGTCGCGGTTCAATAGCAGGGCACCGGCAAAGTAAGAAGCTTTAAAGTTGTTCAGCACCTCTTCAAAAGATCCCACCCGCACCCAGGTAGAAGTATAAGGCCGGTCGTGCAGCTGCAGAAACTGAAAACCTAATTCACGGGCCAGGGCGAACGTACGCTGCTGTTCTGTCAGAGTAGGGTTCAGCAGCAGGCGCGGAGTAGCTCCTGTTACCAGTACTGTCCGTAACGGAGCCAGTTCGTGTACGTGCTGAATTGTCTCTGTTTCAATTTTTATGTTAAATGAAGTTTGCAGTACCTGTGCCAGTTGCTCATAAGTAGGCGTCTGCTCGGGGTTCAGCTGGAACTGTTCCATAAACCGCTCTACTTCCACCTCCAGCTCCTCAAAATAATTATCGTGCAGTTCCTGGTAGGAGCGGAGTGCTGAAAAGTAAAATTGCTCCACGCGCAGGTCGAAAGCGCGCGAAATTTCCAGAAGCGTGTTGATGAAAGCACTGAGTTTAGCTGGAGCAGTGGCAAACAGGTCGAGCAGGCGGCTGATGTCCAGACCAAAATGTTCCAGCGGCAACTCTTTCAGGATGTTGGAACGTAGCAGCTCTCCCACAGGCTGAAGTCGCTTTGAAAGTTGCAGCGATACCAGGTAGTCATAGGTAACCCCTAAAGCATCTGCAATCACAGCTATCTTGCTTGGCTTCGGGTGCTTTTTCCCTTTCTCTATCTCGTTCAGGTACGAAACAGAAATATCTGTAGCAGTGGCAAGATCTGTTAAGGATATATCTTTTTCCAGGCGGAGCTGCTTGATTTTCAGGCCTAAAATGATCCGGATGACATCTTCTTCTAACCGCATACTTCTGTTTTTTATACTTCTACAACGAATAAAGTACCTTTTGCGATTATTTCCTAAAAACGTATAAAATATTTTTAGCGAATTTTCGCTAAAAATGTAAACTGCGCGTATAAGTTGAAAAAGCAGCTAAAAGTATAGTATAACCGCTTAAAATTCAATGATATGTTAGTAGAGAGCACCACCGAAGTAAAAGGAACCCTTACCAATGAATTTAAAACTGTCCTTACACCTGAGGCGCTTGAGTTTCTGGAGATGCTTCATCAACGATTTGAAGCAAAGCGTGAGCAACTTTTGGCTGAGCGGGTAAAACGCCAGGAGCGCATCGATGCCGGCGAACTGCCTGATTTTCTGCCTGAATCTGCTGAGATCCGAAAAGGAAGCTGGAAAGTAGGTTCTATTCCGGAGGACCTGCAAATGAGACGGGTGGAAATAACAGGACCTGTTGACCGCAAAATGGTGATCAACGCACTGAACTCTGGGGCCAATGTGTTTATGGCCGACTTCGAGGATGCCAATTCACCTACCTGGGAAAACGTGGTGCAGGGGCAGATCAACCTGCGCGATGCCATCCGACGCGACATTGATTTTACAGTGCAGAACGGCAAGACCTACCGCCTGAAAGAGCAAGTAGCCGTGCTGGTCGTGCGCCCAAGAGGCTGGCATTTGCCGGAGAAGCACCTGACCATAGGTGGCAAGGCGATATCCGCCTCGCTGTTCGATTTTGGTTTATACTTCTTCCATAATGCAAAAGAACTCATTGCCCGGGATACCGGTCCATACTTCTACCTGCCCAAGCTGGAGAGCCACCTGGAGGCGCGCCTCTGGAATGAAGTATTTGTGGCAGCGCAGGAAGCACTGGATATTCCGGTGGGTACCATCAAAGCCACTGTATTGATCGAAACCATACTGGCTGCATTCGAAATGGACGAGATCCTTTACGAGCTGCGTGAGCACATTGTGGGCCTGAATGCCGGCCGTTGGGACTACATCTTCAGCGCCATCAAGAAGTTCCGGAGCAAACCGGACGTATTGTTCCCGGACCGTACTGCCGTTACCATGCAGGTACCCTTTATGCGGGCCTATACCAACCTGCTGGTGCAGACCTGCCACAAGCGTGGCGCGCATGCCATGGGCGGTATGGCAGCCTTTATCCCAAGCCGCCAGGACCCTGTTGTAAATAAAAATGCTTTTGAGAAAGTAGATGCCGACAAAGCTTTTGAAGCGAAGAATGGTTTCGACGGCACCTGGGTGGCGCACCCGGACCTGGTACCGGTAGCCAGAGCCGCTTTCGATAAGGTGCTGGGCGACAAACCACACCAGAAAGATGTACTGCGCGAAGAGGTGCAGGTAAAGGCAGCGGATCTGCTCAACTTCAAAATAGAAGGAGGCAAGATCACGGAAGCAGGCCTGCGGCTGAACATCAACGTGGGCATCATGTACCTGGGCAATTGGCTTTGCGGCACCGGTGCTGCTGCCATTCACAACCTTATGGAGGACGCTGCTACCGCCGAGATCTCCCGTGCACAGGTATGGCAGTGGCTGCACCAGGAAGGTACGCTTACCGATGACGGCCAGCCGATCACAGAAGAGCGTGTGCTGCAGCTGATCAAAGAAGAGACAGACAACATCCGGGAAGAAGTTGGCCTTGCTACTTTCAAGAACTGTCACTTCGAGAAAGCTTCGCAGCTCTTCGCCGAGCTTGTGTTCAGTACCTGCTTTGTGGAATTCCTGACACTGCCCGCTTACAAGTACATCGATTAAGAAATAATAAGCCGTGAAGAATGGCTAATTCTTGATTGTACATTCTTCACGGCTTATTACTCCCTGCTTAAATCATTTATCATCAATCATTAATCATTCATTCGCCATGAGCAAGCAAGATAGAATCAAACAGATCGAGAAGGATTGGATCGAAAACCCGCGCTGGAAAGGTATCATCAGAACGTATAGCGCCGAGGAAGTGGTAAAGCTGCAGGGCTCGGTAAAGATCGAGTACTCACTGGCCAAACAAGGTGCCGAAAAGCTATGGCGTTTGCTGAATTCAGAAGATTACGTGGCTGGTCTGGGAGCTCTTACCGGTAATCAGGCAGTGCAGGAAGTGCAGGCCGGCCTGAACGCCATTTACCTGAGCGGCTGGCAGGTGGCAGCCGATGCCAACCTGGCCGGGCACATGTACCCGGATCAGAGCCTTTACCCGGCTGACAGCGTACCGGCTGTGGTAAAAAAAATCAACAACGCCCTGCTGCGTGCCGACCAGATCCAGTCGGTAAACGGAGAAGGAGAAATAGACTGGATGGTGCCGATCGTGGCGGACGCGGAGGCTGGTTTTGGCGGTAACCTGAACGCTTTCGAACTGATGAAGATGATGATCGAGGCAGGAGCCTCCGGCGTGCACTTTGAAGACCAGTTATCATCTGCCAAGAAGTGCGGCCACCTGGGGGGTAAGGTATTGGTGCCAACACAGGAGGCGATCAACAAGCTGATCGCTGCACGCCTTGCTACGGATGTGATGGGTGTGCCAACGATTGTAGTAGCCCGTACCGATGCCGATGCCGCCAACCTGATCACCAGCGATATCGACCCGCGCGACCATGAGTTTATTATTCAGGGCGAGCGTACGAGCGAAGGATTTTACCGGGTGCGCAACGGCATTGAGCAGGGTATAGCCAGAGGCTTGTCTTATGCGCCTTACGCCGACCTGATCTGGATGGAGACTTCGAACCCGGACCTGGAGTATGCCCGTCGGTTTGCCGAGGCCATCCATGCAGAGTATCCGGGCAAGCTGCTGGCTTATAACTGCTCTCCATCCTTTAACTGGGCAGCCAAACTGAGCGTGAAAGAAATGGAGACCTTCCGCGAAGAGCTAGCCGCCATGGGCTACAAATTCCAGTTCATTACACTGGCCGGCTTCCACTCACTCAACACCAGTATGTTCGAATTGGCGAAGGCTTACAAAGAGCGCGGCATGGCCGGTTATTCTGAGCTGCAGGAACGGGAGTTTGCACTGGTAAAAGATGGCTTCAAGGCCGTAAAGCACCAGTCGTTTGTAGGCACCGGATACTTTGATGCGGTACAGAACACCGTTACTTCCGGGCAGGCTTCTACAGCTGCGCTGGTTGGCTCTACCGAAGAAGAGCAGTTCCATTAACAGGTAATTTCAGGAGTAATAGACATGCAACAGGGCCAGGCGTATACTTAAGCCTGGCCCTGTTGTTTAGTAGAGAGTATAACCCCGGAATGCTTTAAATCCCACCATCATACTTTGGAACAAGCTACGAACTCGCACCAAAGTATAGTCAGAATTTATACTTCATGTTTCATTCCGGTCCACGTTATAGCCGAAGCGTTGGGAACGTTTTTCCCATTTGGTTCGTGCCCATTCCTGCAGGTCGGCCACGTCGTCCATCTCATCCATGATCTCGGCGCCAAGTAAGGTTTCGATCAGATCCTCCATCGATACAATGCCTGCAGTGCCGCCATACTCATCCACCACAATGGCAATGTGGTCTTTATTTTTCATCAGGTTGTTGAACAGCAAAGGAATAGGCATGTGCTCGTGTACTACCTGTATCTTCCGCTTTATACTTTTCAACGGCAAGTTGCCTTGCTGCTGGATGATCTTCTGCATTACGTCATCTTTCAGAACATAGCCTGTAATGTTGTCGATGGAGGTGGAGTAGATGGGAATGCGGGAGTGGCGCAGGCTGGTAGCCTGTTTAAAAAAAGCAGCAATGGTCTGGTCTTCCTGTGCTCCGCTTATAACCGTGCGGGGCGTCATGATATGGCGTACCTGGATGTTGTTAAAGCTTAAGATGTTGTGTATGATCTTCGACTCGCCCATTTTTAAGATTCCTTCTTTGATGCCGATCTCTGTCATGGCCGTAAAGTCGGCGCGGCTTAGTACACTTCGCTCTTTATCAGTCTTCAACCTTTTGGTGATAAACTGCGACAGGAGGATGATCGGGTAAAGGGGCGAGTAGATCATGATCTTGAGCGTGCGCACGGTAAAAGGAGTAAGCTGCTTCCAGTAGTTGGCTCCAAGCGTTTTCGGTATTATCTCGGTTAGCAGCAGTATCACGATCGTCAGCGCTATAGAAACCAGCGTGAGGTACTCCTCGCCCCAAAGTTTTTGCGCCTGTGCACCCACACCAGCCGCTCCGATAGTATGAGCAAAGGTGTTGAGCGTAAGTATGGCTGCCAATGGCCTGTCGATGTTGTCTTTGAAGTGCTGCAGGTCCTTGCCAACCTCCGGCTTCTGCTGGCTGATGATGCTGGCATAAGAGGGTGTAATGCTTAGCAGCGTAGCCTCCAGCAGAGAGCACAAAAAAGACAAAATCAGGGCGATTGATAAGTATAGGAGTAATAAACCCATGCGTGGT
This sequence comes from Pontibacter ruber, assembly GCF_023630205.1. GTDB lineage: Bacteria > Bacteroidota > Bacteroidia > Cytophagales > Hymenobacteraceae > Pontibacter > Pontibacter ruber. The sequence continues at coordinate 296,330 of NZ_JALPRR010000003.1, forward strand.
TCAAAGGAGTTTCTAAAAGGTAAATCGGGTTAAAGCGTAATGCTTTCCATCGTTAATGCACCACCCGTAGTATGGGCTCCGGCAATTGCTGATGGGTCTCATGATCGATGGTGAAGTAGCCAACCTGGCTGGGACCATAGCCCAGGTCCAGCTCCACGAATTTGTTTTGTTCCGGCAGCATACGGATTACTTCCTGCTGCAACTGCTCATACTGTTCCAGCAGCTGCTGCATTTTCTGCTCTGCCGCGTTTAGTTTCTCGTCATTCTGTTCGTCGGCTGTTGCTACGGGATGCTCTTCCTGGGCATGCGCTGCGCCGGCTACCTGCCAGTGGCGCTGCAGCGAAAGCAGCTCTACTTCCAGCAGCCTGATTTCGCGTTCTGTGTGCAGGTATTCTTTTACTTTTTCCTCCAGTGGCACCAGAGATTCGTCCATGTATTCGATCAGGTTTTCCATAGGTTTAAGGGGCTATAGTGTTGCTCTGTAACGTATACGCAGGCGCTGCATAATAATTTATACTTTGTTTCTGCAAAAAGCCCGGAGCAATAACAGGCGGAAGTATGTGGGGCATACATCCGCCTGTTTTATTCTATAGCCACTTAAAAGCTTTGCGTATGAGCGGAAGTTTATTTCCGTAGGGCGGGTAGCGGAGTGGCAAATCCAGCCAGGTGCCGCGCTTCACCACACTTTTCTGATTAGAGAACAGATCAAAGCTTTGCTGCCCGTGGTAGCTGCCCATGCCGCTGCTGCCTACCCCACCAAAAGGAAGGTTCGGGTTAATCAGGTGAGAGATCGTATCGTTAATACAGCCGCCTCCAAAATGTACCCGCTGCAACACTTCTTCCTGCAACTCCTGGCTTTGGGAGAAAAGGTAAAAAGCCAGCGGCCGCTCGTGTGCATTCACGGTTTGGATTACCTCTTCTATAGTGTTGAAAGTGAGCACCGGCAGCAAGGGGCCGAAAATTTCTTCCTGCATGATCGGGTGCTGCCACGTTACCTGGTCTACCACGGTAGGGGCGATGTAGCGGGCAGTGTCGTCGGTTTGTCCGCCAACTCTAACATGTACATCCTGCAGGTAACTGCTGAGCCGGTCGAAGTGGCGGTCGTTGATGATGCGGGCGTAATCCGGGCTGGACGCCGGATCCTCGCCATAGAACTGCGCGATCGTAAGCCGCAGCTGCTCGATCAGTTCTTCTTTTACCTGCTCGTGCACCAGTACGTAATCCGGGGCTACACACGTTTGCCCGGCATTCAGGAACTTGCCCCAGGCAATGCGCCTTGCTGCCAGGTCCAGGTCTGCGTCTTCGGTAACTATTACCGGGCTTTTTCCGCCGAGCTCGAGCGTAACGGGTGTCAGGTGTTCCGCAGCTGCTTTCATCACAATGCGCCCTACGGGAGTGCTGCCCGTAAAAAAGATGTAGTTGAAGCGTTCTGCCAACAGGTGTTGCGTGGTGCGTACGCCACCTTCCACAGCCGAAACATAGCCTTCATCAAACGTAGCGTTTATAAGGCGGGCAATAACTTCGGAAGTAGCCGGGGTTAACTCCGATGGCTTTACGATGGCACAGTTGCCAGCTGCTATGGCTCCGATCAAAGGGTTGAGAACGAGTTGCAAGGGGTAGTTCCAGGGGCCGATGATCAGGGCAATGCCGTAAGGTTCGGAGTAGATGTAGCTGCGTGCCGGAAAGTTGACCAGCGTTTCCTTTACTTTGCGCGGCTTTACCCACTTGTTTAATTGTTTAAGTACAAGGCGCAATTCCTGCTCTACAAAACCCACTTCGGTGGCAAAGCTTTCGAAGGCAGGTTTTCGGAAATCCTGGTACATGGCGTCGAAAAGCTCCTGCTCATGGCGGAGCAGGGCATCCAGCAGGCGGTTTAGCTGCTCCCTCCGGAATTCTACCGATAAGGTTTTGCCTGTTGCAAAGAAGCGACGTTGTTTTTCGACAAGGTTCTGGACGAGGTGTGATTCTAGTTCTAAGGGTGAAGCGGTTTGTTTCATAGCGTATGCTTGGGGTTAGGGGGTTAGGGTGTCGGTAGCTCGCTTCTCCGGAACAGCAACAGGGCCAGGACGGCCCGAAAACTTATCCATCGAAGTATAAACCTTGAAGGTTTTGCCCACCACTGCGTCGAAAATGCGGGTAGGAAGTATACCCCGGAGCAGTGGCAGCAGGTTAACGATAAAAGGTTTGCGCAGGATGATCTTGTTCTCTTTTACAGCTTCCAGGATCGCGTTGGCTATGGTTTCGGGTTGCAGAATAGGCGTAAGCAGCGGTGCTTTTACCCCGGCGAACATACCGGTATCGATGTAGCTTGGGGTTACGGTGGTAACGTGCAGGTGGGGGCTCATCTGTTCAAGCTCCAGCCGCAGGCTTTCCGACCACCCGAGCACCGCCCATTTGCTGGCCGCGTACACGCTCATGCGGGGGTTAGGCAGCAGACTGGCCGCAGAAGCTATGTTCACTACATGGCCGTGGCCCTGCTGTAGCATAGCCGGCAGAAAAACCCGGGTAGCGGCCATGGCTCCCAGCACATTGATGTTGAGCGTACGCTCGATCTCAAAAAGCGAATGTTCAGCAAAGCGCTTGCCTACCACAATACCTGCATTGTTGATCAGGATGGATGGGGTGCCCGCTTCGCGCAGTACCCGGTCTGCTGTACGTTCCACTTCGGCCAGGTTGCCTATGTCCACCAGGTAGGGGTGTACCTGATAGCCCTGAGCTTCAAATTCAGCTGCGACCAGTTGCAGGTTTTCAGGGTTAATGTCCCAGATGACCAAGCGGGAAGCACCCTGCTGCAGGCATTTCTGGCCCATCAGTTTGCCAATGCCGGAGGCGCCGCCGGTGATAAGTACAGTACTGTTGCTGATCCGGGTCATTTAGCTAAAATTTGTTTTAAAAGAAAAAATCTTTCACCGGAATATACAGAACTCAAATCAAATATAAAAGTATAAGCGCAAGTTACTTCGGCGCGGACAATTCAAATGTGTATCTTTGAAAGGCTGCCAACCGAACGGCGGCACCTGTAAGAATCCTGACCTATGAAAATAATTGAGTGCCCGCGCGATGCCATGCAGGGGCTGAAGCAGTTCATTCCTACCGAAGTCAAGATCGACTACATCAACACCCTGCTGAAAGTGGGCTTCGACACGATCGATTTTGGCAGCTTCGTTTCTCCGAAAGCCATACCGCAAATGCGCGACACGGCCGAAGTGCTGGCCAACCTGGACCTGGATAACACCAGATCAAAGCTGCTGGCCATTATTGCCAATGTGCGCGGGGCAGAGGATGCAGCCCAGCACCAGCAGATAAATTACCTGGGTTTCCCGCTGTCGGTATCGGAAACGTTTCAGGAGCGCAACACCAACAAAAGTATAGCCGAGGCCATGGAGCAACTGGCACACATCCAGGACATCTGCGGACGGCACGATAAATCGCTGGTTACCTACATCTCGATGGGTTTTGGCAACCCCTACGGAGATCCATGGAATGCAGAAACGGTGATCCGGTTTGTGGAGGACCTGGATAAGCTGGGCGTAAAGATCATCTCGCTTTCGGACACCATCGGCATGTCGAACCCGGAGATCATCACCTACCTGTTCGGAAGCCTGATCCCGGCGTTCCCGCACATTGAGTTTGGCGCGCACCTGCACACCACACCTGCTACCTGGCAGGAGAAAGTGGACGCCGCCTACAACGCCGGCTGCCTTCGCTTTGACGGGGCCATCCGGGGGTATGGCGGTTGCCCGATGGCCAAGGACGAACTGGTGGGCAACATGGCTACAGAAAATCTGGTCGGCTATTTCGAAAATAAAGGTTTAAATTTGGAGTTGAACAAAGAGGCATTTCAGGCGGCAATGGCGCAGTCTGTAGCTGTCTTTTCCTGATTATGGCAAGAACAATCGTAGATATTTTTATACCCTGCTTCGTGGACCAGCTGTTCCCGGAAACAGGCATGAACATGGTAAAAGTGCTGGAGCGCGTAGGCTGCGAGGTAAACTATAACCCCAACCAGACCTGCTGCGGACAACCTGCTTTTAACGCCGGCTTTTTTGACGAAGCCCGCGAGGTAGCCACCAAATTCCTGGATGATTTCTCGAACGAGACCTCGCATTACATCGTGGCGCCATCGGCATCGTGCGTGGGTATGGTGCGCAACGCCTACCAGGATATTTTTGTGAAGTCGTCGAACCTGGTGAAGTACCGCACCATGCAGAAGAAAGTATACGAGTTTACCGAGTTTCTGACAGATGTGCTGGGCGTAACCAGTATACCGGGTGCTTCGCTGCCGGGCGTGTACACCTACCACGATTCGTGCAGCGCTTTGCGTGAGTGCCACATCAAAGCAGGGCCGCGTGCACTGCTGAGCAACGTGGAAGGGCTGGATCTGGTGGAGATGGTAGACAACGAAACCTGCTGTGGCTTTGGCGGTACCTTCGCTGTTAAGTTCGAAGCCATCTCCGTGGCAATGGCCGAGCAGAAAGTAGAAAACGCCCTGGCTACCGGCGCGGATTACATTGTATCCACAGACAGCAGCTGCCTGATGCACCTGGAGGCCTACATCCAGAAGCAGAAAAAGCCGATCAGAACAATGCACATCGCTGACGTGCTGGCGAGTGGGTGGTAAAGTATAGACGCTTGACGTAAGACGTTAGATATTATAGAAACAGCAGCGGCCTCACTTAATTAGGTGAGGCCGCTGCTGTTTTTGAGGAAGTGTTTATTTACTTTCTCAGAAAATAGGTCATACCAAAGTTCACATTCATACTTGAGAAGTCAAGTTTCACCACATTGGATTTATAAGGTTGAGAGCCAAAATCAGGATTTGCAGAGAGAAATTTGTGGCGGGTATAAGAAAGGGCTCCAAGATTTGCGGAGAATCCTAAGTTTTTTAATGCAAAATACGTCAGGCCGGGAGACAGGGCTGTATAAAAATTCGTTTCCTCCTCCTTATGATCAACTATTTCGTTCACGTTTCTTCCACGAGTAAGCTTTAGGTGCCTGTTACTTATTCCAGCAGAAAGTGTGAAGTGAGCCGCAAGTTTTCCTGTCAGATACTTATACTGCCTGGCATATACCCTGTAGTCTATTTTATGCTCATCGTAGCTAGAATAAGTTTCGTCCCAGGGATGATCAATTGGTTTGTCTAGCCTAAAACCTTCCCACCAATCTTCATGATTATCCTGGTATATGTAAAGTATAGCCCCTAACTCCAGGTTGTCTTTTACAAAGCCGCCAATAGAAGGCGCTAACGTTGTTGTTCTTATCCTGCCAAACATACTCCCTTGCTCCACGAATTCTGAACGATGTTTGACCTGCCAGTGGGCAAGGGTTCCTGTAAAAGTAATGGTGCCTTTCGTGGTCTGAGCCCTTGTGTTCACAGAAAGCAATGTTACAAACACGAATAGTAGTAGCCTCTTCATCATGAACTCGTTAACGCACTATGAAATAATTTAACCCGAACTGAAGCGAGTTCAATGAGATGTCAGCCCCAAAAGTTTCAGAGCTACTGTAGAATGCCCCTTCAACACTATTAACTGGTTTTTCTTTGCTGTTAAGATAATAGATAGCTGAGTACGAGATGAAAGCACCTAGTTTAGGTGTAACAGTGTATAAAAAGCCAGGAGTGAGTTTTGTGTTGAAATAGTTTGTATTATGGGTTTTGACTTCTGAAGGGTACTCTTCGCCTTTGCGTTTTATTCCACCAAAACCGGCTCCAGCCATCACCGTCCCATAGAGGTATAGTTTCTCCTCGAGTGCAACATATTTAGTAGTATAGATAGACAATCCAATGCTTTGGGCCTTTGAAAAGTTTTCTGTTTCGTTGTAATAGTAGCTGTCTTGAGAATGAGAAAGATTTAGCGCTGCCCCCACTTCTGTTCTATCTTTGATAAAATAACCTACATAAGGATTTAGGCTGATTCTCCTATACCGAGATGAGTTGTTATCACGCTTACTCCCTTCATTAAAAAAACTTACAGTACCTCCTATAGCCACAGTACCCTTTGTCGTTTGTGCAAATGCCCCGGTGCCCAGTAGCGTCAGCGCTGCGGCTGCTAATAATTTCTTCATGTTTGTTTTTATAGTTGGAAGATGTAAAACAAAGATAGAATTAATTATATATACTAAAAGAACTATTGAAGAAAGGTGAGCTTTATGTAGGAAACTCAGCACAGAAAACGCGTTCTTGACTGCTGAGTAACATTCTGAAAAAATACAATTATTTAAAAGCAAACGGCTAGTATAAATACGTAAGGGATTTCGGCAAACACTTGAATTGCAGAGATAATGCCTATTTTGTACCTCAAGCATCTACTCTGCTTGGTGGCAGGGCGTATAAGCAGGTAACGGTTCTACAGAAGCAGGCTTTCAGGAAAAGACGTTCGGTTGGTTGAGTCTTTCCTGCATCAATTTTAAGAAACTTGATGGTAGCATGTTGGAAAACAGAAGCATTGTATAACCGCTTATTGTTGAAATCGTGGCAAGGCCGCCCTTATTTGGGTGCTAAGGGCGGTACTTCCATGTACAGGTTATGGGAGCCAGTGAAAATGGTTGAGCTAACAGGTGGTTGGAGCTGGCTCCCCTAACTTTTATTAAACATAACTTTCTTCCTTTACCATGCAGCAGGAAAAAGTATGCTTCTACACGTTTCGCGTTCTATACTTGTTGTGCCTTCCTTTCTTTTTGCTCTTCTCTGCCGACGTTCCGGGCTGTTTTATTAAAAGCGTGCACGATAAGTATGCAAACACTTATTCAGATGCAAATGCGTATAAAGCCTCGATACAAACCAGGTGGAACTGGTTTGAAAAATGTCCAATTTATGTTGCTTAGGCTTGAGACAGAAGAGGACAGGAATAGGTCTGCCAGAGCAGCTGTTACCAAAACCAACCCAAAGTAGGTAACTGAAACCGGCAGGCTGTTGAATAGAAAGAAAAATGAAGCACCTGTTAGAAGAAGAGAAAAAGATAAACTGCAGGCCCGTTCGCAAGTCGCTGAAAGAGTATGCGCGTGGCATAGCCGGGGGACTGTTGTTTAGTTTTCCGTTGCTCTTTACGATGGAAGTATGGTGGGCCGGATTTATGGCTACGCCTATGCAGCTGTTGCTGCTGGTAGTGGTAACGTACGTGCTGCTGCTGGGATATAACCGCTACGCAGGGCTGCGGGCAGATACTTCGTGGCGCACCATCATCATCGATTCGGTGGAGGAAATGGGTATCGGTATCCTGATCTCGTTCCTGGTATTGCTTATGCTAAACCGCATTCAGTTCCACGATATGGCGCTGGAGGAGATCATGGGCAAAACGATCATCGAAGCCATGGTTGTCTCCATTGGGGTGTCGATTGGAACAGCGCAGCTTGGCGTTAGCAGCGAAGACGACGAATCCAGGCCTGAGGAGGAAACGAATGATGCATCCGGTACAAAGTGGTCGCTGGATATGGGGCTGGTGGTGCTTGCTTTTTGCGGGGCCATTATTGTTGGAGGCAATGTGGCACCTACTGAAGAAGTAGTGATGCTGGCCGTAGAAGCGGAGGCTATCCACCTGCTGGTAATGGCACTTGCTTCGCTGTTTATCAGCGTAGTAGTTGTGTTCTTCAGCGACTTTAAAGGGTCTGTAGAGAAGGCACCTGACAACCTGGTCTACGGTCTTATAGTGGATACCTGCGTCAGCTATGTGGTAGCACTTGCGGCCTCCGCATTTAGCCTGTGGTTTTTCGGGCGCTTTGATGGGGTGAGCTTTGACGTAGCTGTTGCCGAATGCATCGTATTGGGAGTGCTGGCATCCTTAGGCGCCTCAGCCGGAAGGCTGCTGATCAGGTAACATCGGATCACATTGATTTGAAATGGAAAAAACTAAAAGAAAATACCGGGAAGGAGACGACTCCAAAAACCCGCTGGAGTGGACGGTGTTTGCGGTGAGCCTGCTGCTGATCGTGTCCATACTTGGCTACCTGGGGCATCAGGCATATACCTATGTGCCAACCTCCCCGGATATACAGGTAAAGTACCGTCCTGATCCTTCGGTACAGGCGCCTTATCGCTATCACGTCTCCATCATTAATCTGGGCAACCAGACAGCAGAAGAAGTGCTGGTAGAACTTGCGCTAAAGCGAGGCAGCGATGAGCTGGAAACAGCCGAGCTGCAGATTCCCTTTGCTCCAAAAGAATCGGAGCGGGAAGGTTGGGTGACGTTTAAGACAAACCCGGCCACTGCCGATACGGTAGCAGCCCGTGTCATGAGTTATAAAAAACCTTAAAGCTGTTTTGTATAAAACTTCCGTTATGGCAAATAAGAAAGAAAAAGAAGATCAAAACCAAAATCCACTGCCCCTTACCGATTCAACTGTGAAGGATGAAAAGGCCTTTGTCAGGGGCAGGCAGAGTATGAAAAGCGGCAACGGAATGCCGGTGCCGAAGGGAAAGCTATTGGCCATAGGAGGGAAGGAAAGCAAGAGCTCCCAGGAAGAAACCGATATACAGAGACAAAACGAAGACTTTGTGCCCGAGCAGATCCTCCAGCGTTTCGTGGATGAGTTGAAGGGCTCTAACCCATTGATCGCTGTAATCCCAACGGCATCTACGCAGCCGGAAGCGGCTGCCAAGGATTACTTAAAGGTGTTCGGCAACCTGAAACAGAAAAACATAGAGGTGCTGGACATCAGAACCAGAAAAGATGCCTTTGACCCCGAATACTTAAAAATTATGGAGAAAGCAGCAGGCATCATTTTTACCGGTGGTGACCAGTTGCGCCTGACGGCCATATTTGGCGGAACCCCGCTGCTGCAGCTGATGAAGCAGCGTTATACATTTGATGACATCATCATTGCCGGCACAAGTGCCGGTGCTGCAGCTCTTTCCACGCCCATGATCTACGAAGGCGAGACGCAAGGAGGCATGCTCAAAGGTGATGTGCGCATTACCACAGGCTTGGAGTTCCTGAAGAACGTAGCCATCGACACGCACTTTATTGCCCGCGGGCGCATTGTACGCATGGCGCAGGCTATTGCCACCAACCCCGGCTGTATCGGTATCGGATTAGAAGAAGACACGGCTATACTTGTTACAGAGGGCAGGCACGTGGAAGTTGTAGGAAACGGTCTGGTTACAGTGGTGGACGGCACGGGTATATCCAAGACCACGATTCATGAGATCAAGACAGGGCAGCCGTTCACCGTCTGCGACTTACGGGTTCACCTCACCGCCGACAAAGAAACCTTTGATATTCCGATATACGAACAGCTGCACGTATAATCATACTATAAGAACTGAAGCAACACCCTAAAGTGTTGCTTCAGTGTCTTTTGGGGGCTGGTTCAACTTCTTGGATAGCCAGTGTACGGCTATGATGGTCTTGGCATCCAGCAGTTCTTTCTGCAGCAGTTCTTCCTGCGTCAGGTAAACTATCTTCACATTTTCGTTTTCTTCGTCCAGGCCGCCACCCTTTCCTTTTTGCCTGCTCACTTCGGCATAGTACATGTATATTTTCTCGGTGCAGGCGCCCGGCGAAGTATAAATGTCCCGGATGTGCTGCAGGCTGTCCACGGTATAACCTGTTTCCTCTTCAATTTCTTTGCGGATGGTTTTCTCCGGGTCGTTATCTTCCAGCACCCCGGCTACTACTTCCAGTAGCTCCTGCCGGGCGGGGTAACGGTACTGCTTCACCAGTATGTATTTTTCTTTCTGCGTGTCGTAAACCAGGGCGGCAGCACCATCGCCGCTCTCGAACTGCTCCCGCTCAAAGATTTCCCCGTTCTCTTCCACCACCAGTTTCCGTAAAGTATAAAACCCGTCGTAGATCGTTTTTATTTTCTTTATTGTCATAAGCTGCTCTGATCTTAACCTAACACCTGTACGTCGGAGAGAAGAAGAGGGGTAAGTATACCTGCGCTTATGCAGCAAAACACAAGGCAGCGCGTATATTTTAGCCTAAATCCCGATGTATGATAAGAGTAACGTTTGTAGCCATTCTGCAGGGCATTTACTGGGCTGTTACCGGCATCTGGCCTCTGTTGCACATGCCAAGCTTTCTGTGGGTGACAGGCCCCAAAAACGACCTGTGGCTGGTGCGAACGGTAGCAGTACTGATACTGGCAATCGGGCTTATACTTCTGGCTGCAGGCTTCAGAAAACGGGTAACCGAGGAGATAAAATGGCTGGGTATACTTAGCGCAGCCGGCCTGATCCTGATCGATGTATACTACAGCCTGGCTGACGTGATTTCCAACATCTACCTACTCGATGCAGTGGGAGAGTTTATCCTGATTGTGCTCTGGCTGCTGGCCGGCCGCAAAGGCATGGCAATCGTAAAAGAAGCTGAACATTAACCAGTAGGAGTGAAGTATGGAAGAAAATCTGCCCCTCAGAAAACGACATTACCGGGTTGTTGACGAGCTCATAAACGAGGCACAGCAACAAATACCTGAAGCTGGTATGCGCAGGCGTGCCATCGCCATGAGCTTCCTGCACGAGTACAAATCCCACCCGGTGCAGCCGAGCTTAGTGCCCAGTGCCGACGGTACCCTGGAGGGCATCCTGTTCTCGTTGCCAGCCTATGCCATGGAGGGTGAAGATAATCCGCTCTGGAAAGTATACCAGGACCTGCTGCTGAAGCTGCCTTCGCACACCCAGCTGTATATGCTTGTGCACGAACCGGTAGCCGATAAGCTGGAGCAATGGCTTCAGGAAAATAAGCTTATAGATCGCGCCCACTTGCACCGGGTTCCTACTGTTTACAACATGTTCATATGGGCAGAAGACAGCTTTGAGGTGGTGCAGGACAAGGCCAATGGAAAACGTTACATGGTGCAGCCGCACTCCCATCGCCGCATTTTTGATGATTACATAAGCCGCCTTACTGCCAGGGCATTTGAGCTGGAACGTCTGAAGGTGCCCTTGTATTATGAAGGGGGCAATATCCTGATCGGCGATGATTTTTTCCTGATGGGAGCCGACTACGCTGTCGATACGCTTCTGGACCTGAACGGTGTGCAGGGTTCGCTCCTCGAAACATCTGCTCTCGATGCCCTTACCAGGCTGTACAAAAAGTACCTGGACAAGGACCGCAAGCTATACTTTATCGGGAGTTCGCTGATCATCCCAAGTGAAAGGAACCGCACATTTACCCATGACGGGCAGGAGTGGACCGAAACCATTTATACCAAGAACGGCGAAGGCACGGTGCAGCCGATGTTTCACATTGATAAGTTTATTACCCTGGCCGGAAGAAACAAGGCAGGTAAATACCAGGTGCTGGTAGGAGACACCCGCATGGCCGATGAACTATTAGGCACCAGCACCGCACGCTTAAGTATGTACGATGTGTTTGACGACATTGCCGAGCTGCTCTCCGGGTTAGGCTTTGAAGTGTATCGTAATCCTTTGCCGATAACCTATGTTGATGATGAAGAGGAGCGCGTACGGAAATGGTATTTTGCCACTTCCAACAATGCCGTGGTAGAGATCCGGAACAAGCAGGAAAAAACAGTATGGCTGCCCACCTACGGGCACGGCGACTGGGAAGACCTTAAGAAGACTGACGACGAAAATAAGCGCATCTGGGAAGAGCTGGGTTTTAAAGTGGTGCAACTGGAGGACTTCCATCCCTTTGTAGAAAACTCGGGAGCACTGCATTGCATTAAAAAATACCTGAAAAGAGGGCATTAGATTTAAAGTGAGTATCTATACTTTGTGTTTGTACACCACCATAAAATAAGGCGGGAACGACAAAAAAGTATAGGGTTTGAGCTGCGGCAGGTGCTTTTTAAACAGAGGCATCAGCCACGCCGCACTAAAAATAATGATCAGCTTTCCGTCCGGCTTCAGCCATGTTTTGATTTTCTGCAGAAAGGGCCCGATCATTTCTTTCTTATAAAAAGAAAGCGGAATGGAGCTAATAAAATAATCTACTTTGGCTGCCGGGGGTATATGCTTCTCAAACTCAAAGGCGCTTCCGTTTACAACTGTCAGGGCATGTAAATGCTTTCTCAGGTACTGGCAGGCTTCCTCGTCAATCTCGAAGGCGTAATACGAGAGGTTTTGCTTTCCTTTGGCTTTGTGCAGCAGGGGCTTTGTGATCTCTCCACGGCCCGCCCCGATCTCGATGATGGTGGTAGTATCTGCGGTAAAAGTTACTTCTCCCACAATTTTCCGGATCACCTTCTGGGGAGTCTCTCTGATGGCACCGGTCGTGAATAGGTTTGGGAGATAGCTCATTTACTGGTCCTGTCTGAAAGTATGTAACATCTGTTAACAGCAGCTCGTCGTTGCCTGCGCCTGATGCAGTGCTGGCAAGCCTTGTTACCAGGGAAGCATAGCTTTGTATACACCAATCCGGAAAAGTGGTTGCTGCAGCAGGTATTATTTGAGCTTGCCTGCAACTGCAACACCAGCTTATACTTTCTTTTTGAGCTAAACAGCGGCACAGGCTTTGTTTATACTTTGAACCATTTTCTGTAAACTGTTGCTTAATAGGTAGATACCTGATCAGATTACCTGAATTATTCTATTCTCATTCACCCAAATTATGCTGCACCACCTCCTGTTTATAGTACTGATGCTTTTCTCCGCGCCCGTTTCTGCTACCGAAGCCAGGTGGCAGCTGGTAAAGGAGAAAGACGGTATACTTGTGTATACTTCTGACTCTGAATCTTCGGCACTGAAGTCCATTAAAGTTACTGCTGTTATGGAAGGTACACCTGAAAAGCTGTGGGCCGTTGTGCAGGACGTAAACACCCAGAAGGAGTGGGTGTATGCCACAAAAAGCTCAAAACTGCTGAAGCGAACAAGCCCGGGCGAGTTGCTGTATTATGTTGAGACAGAAGTCCCCTGGCCTGTCAGCAACCGCGACATCCCGATCCGGATGAAGATGACGCAGAACAAGGCCGATCAAACGCTTGTCATTAATACAGTGGGTTTGCCTAAGGCCGTACCAGTTAACGATGGCAAGGTGCGTGTGCCGCATCTGGTGGCACGCTGGGAGGTAAAGTCCGTGGGTAAAGACAAGATCAAAGTTGATTACTTTCTCGACCTCAACCCTGGAGGCGCTATACCTGCCTGGATCGCCAACCTGTTTGTAACCAAAGGTCCTTTCGAGACTTTCACTAATTTGAGAGAGCTGCTGAAAAAGTAACGCAAGTATAAACTGCTATACTTTAAGCCCCTGTTACTTTGCCAAAAACAGCCCGAGCCAGATGGCCAGTAATCCTGCCACTATACTTGTTGCCATGTATACAATGGCTGTGAGCGTATGGCCGGTCTGCAGCAGGTTCAGGTTTTCGGAAGAGAAGGTAGAAAAGGTGGTATAGCCACCGCAGAAACCAGTAACGAGCAGCAACCGCAGGTTTTGGTTTAGCTGGCTGCTATGCCAGAACAACCCGATAAAAATCCCGATCAGGAAACAGCCCACCACATTGGCGATAAACGTAGCCAGCGGAAACGTAGCCGCATAATATTTAGCAGTCAGTACGGCAGTGAGGAAGCGCAGCATGCTTCCGGCAGCCCCACCGAGACCTACAAGTATAAGTTGTTTAAGCATGAAGAGGGTGTAGCAGTTGCCGTTGTTTATCTAATTAGTTACAGGGTAGTGGAGATCGTGTTTTTCCAGTAATTTCATCAGCCACTGATCTGTTGCAAAAGTAAAGCAGATCGTGTAAATACCCACCAATTCAGGAAGATTTGACTGGCTGCGAGTGGCTATGCGGTTATAGTTGTGTATCCGAGTAGTGTTGTAAAAGTAAAACCAGGAGGTTTCCCTTTCCTGGTTACTCCGATAAATCTTCCAGATCGATCTGGTCCAGGTAAGGCTCCAGGAGCGATCTGCTTGTGAACCCATGGACCAAGGCAATCTGGTTGTCTTCCGGCGAGTACCATACTTCTGCAAAGAACCTGCCCATGTGGTAGAGGGCAACACTGCAACCCATTTCTTCACGTATGGCCAGGTAACGCCCATGCTCCCAGACCAGCTCCGCTCGCTCTTCCCTTGGCAGACAGTTGAATGCATAGAAATCCATAGTTCATGCATTGTTTTCCTGAATAATACGGCTCCGCCTCGACAATAGCTTTTGTATAGGGGCAATCGGTGTTATAAAATTTTGGATTCAGAGCGATCAGCAGATGGTTCAGGCTTGCAAGTTTATCGTTCATGCCAAATTTTACTGCCTACCCCACGGTTAGTTATCTACCTCTTTCAAGGCAGCCCGTGTGTCCTGCGGGTCGCGCTTTTCATACTTCACCTGAAAGGCTGACAAATTGGGTTTATACTTGCGCTCCCGTGCCAGCTCGTGCTGGTAAATGATCTGTCCCAGGTTATAGAGGAAGGGATAGCCGATGGTGTCGTAGTCATACTTGCCGTCGTTGATCACGCCGTCGCTGTTTACATACACTGTGGCTGCCAGCATGTACTCCACCTGGTTTTCAAAATCAACCACGTACGACACATCCGTCAGGAACCCGTACGACCAGCCTACTTTGTTGAACACCCGCACCTGCTCAGGCATGTGGTGCGTGCTGTCGCGGAAGAAGAACTTTACGTAGCTGTCGTAAAACTCCGTGGTGTCATACTTAGGGTAGGAGGTTTCAGAAGGGTACTGCGACAGGTAACGGTACAGGAAATCGTAATCATCCGCAGCCAGGTTGAAGCGTTGCATTTTTGGCACCGACGCCGGAAACATAACCGATTGAAGCAGCTTCTGGAGGTCCTGCAGCGGCAGCTTGTTGTGCAGCGTGAAGTCGTAAGGGCCATTTACCAGGCTGTCGCGGCTGTCGAAGTGTGCAATTCCCAGTTTGATCTGTTCGCTGAAATCAATCGGGTCGGGGTTGTACAAAGGCGGCTGGCTATACCTGGTGGTGCCATCGGTATTCAGGAAGCGAATGGCATTGGTGTGGCGGTTCTGCTCGGTGGTATAGCCAGCAAATTGACGTACAATGCGGGAGCCCTTGTACCCTTTGCGGCGAAGGCTCCGGTTAATTTCCTGCTGCCCTACAAACTGGTAGAGGCGGTTGTACGGATCGTTCTCGCTGATGAGCAGGGCGCGTTTGATAAAGTGTGCGATGGAGGGCAGACCGTTGGCTGAAGAAGCGTCGGCGAGCAGGGGCTTCTGGCCTACGTAACTGCTGTCGAAAACAACCGGCGTGTGCATGTCTATACCTTTGCTGCCAAGGGTGTTCAGCTTCTCCAACGCCATAAAAGCCAGGGGCAGCTTTACGGTAGAGGCCGGGTTAAAGTATAGCTTCGGATCGTAGTTGAAGTAATGGTTCTTGAAAGAAGGCTTGTTGTTTTTGTCCCGGTTGATCTCGGTGTAAATGATCTGCACGCGGTACTGGTCCGGCTTGCTGAGCACTTCGTTCACATTATCGTTACCGGCTTTCGTGAGAATCTCTTTCAGCGAATTGTCGGTGCTCTTTTGGGCTATAGAAGGCTTGCAGATGCAAAGCAGCAAGGCGGAGAGGAGTAAAAGTCGTGTCATGTGATAGAAGAATTTTTGTATAGATCGACCCACATATAAGCCGTGCAGACAGACTAATTTATTATTAAAAATCAAACTCTGCCGGCATGACTTATATGCACTGACATTTTCTACTCAAATCTTTGTCTTTAATTCATGTGGTAAAACTATTTCATCATTGATGACTTCAACTAGCTCGAACCTATCATTGTAATACCAAAAAATGTCAGCTGTGATGCTGCCTGGGTCTTCATCAAAGAACAATTTGATTGTTGGGCGTAATTTATCTAAAGCTTCAATTGCAGATTTGTCTTCAATTGGAATCACAAAAGCTGATCCCCTTGTTGGTATCGCCACGAAGGCTCCAAATTCACCAATTGCAAAATCCGCATTTCTCTTGATGTCACGAATGTAGCTCGCAGAGTGGTCTGGGCTGAAAAATGAATAAACTCTCTTTGTCTCTGTTTCCTTAGCTTCCCTTATTTCTATACCATCTCGTTTGTTAACATTTTCTTGCGCTATATAAAATAATGAATCAATGGGAACTCGCCATAGGTCAATGGTTTCCTCGTCAATAGACTCATATTTGTCTGGCAAATCAAGAACTAGTGTCGACATCGTACCAGGAAAATCAACTTTGAAGATCATCAGCGCTTTAGTTTTTTCCTCATACTCTGGGTAAATCCTTATTGCTATCAAGTCTCGACATTTATCAAAATCGGACCTGTCTAAGTTAACCTTTGTTGTCAATCTTGTAAAATGGTCAACGATAATCTCTCTCCACTTAGCTTTGTCGTCTTCTTGCTTGCAACTACGCAGAAGGTTGTCAAGTGCTAATTGGTTAACATTATCCGAATCGTCATTCAACACTACGTATATAACTCCATCTTCAATTTTTTTAATCGTTCCTTTTTCCTGAAGAAAATTCTTAGAGTGTTTAATGATTATTTCGTAGTCGTTTTGTGTAATCTGCCCCACGTACCTTTCTGGCAGTTTTTCCTGGTCCATAGAACAACTAAATAATGAAAGTCCTAATAAGAGTTTTGATAGTTTAATCATCTTTTAATAATGCTTGCGTGCAACGAGCTGGTGCAGCCGAAGCCTGTAGCGGAGCAAGGGTTAAGGCTGAACTGGGTTGTGCAGAGTTATTTTAATTTTTTAAACCTTCTATTGCTATCATACCCTTCTGCTGGGACTTCTATCCATTTGTTGTCCTTCTTATTCTTTATTGATGCCATAGTCAGTTCTTCGTCATGCTTAACAAGGGTCCATTCGGAAATTGTGTCCATTCTCCCTACGTCATCTTGATCCCATACAGGCTCTAATATTTGTATCTTAAGTGTGTCTCCTGTATATGAGTAATGCGCTCTTTCAAAAAATGAGTCACACTCAAGAACAAGTACATCTAACTCGCTTAGGAAAAGAAGAGAATCAGCGCAATTGCTTTCACTATGTGCTATGTTGCTTGCCCATTCAGAGATGTAATTCGGTCTTTCGTAGGGAGGCAATTCGTGACCTTCATGATAACTTTCTAGCTCTAATGATAGTGAATCATTTTTGCTGCATGACATTAGTATAACAGAAACAATAGCCACCAAGTGATAAATTTTTTTCATGTTCTAAATTTTGCACAGCGGATTTAGGCTAAATCACGCCTTGGTGTGGTTTAGGCATTGTTGGGTGCCGGCATTCTCATTCCAAAATTTATAATCGTAGATATCGTCGTTTTCATCCATTATCTGCCCCTTTTGAATAACAATAAATATTCGCTTTACTTCGAACTTGCCCCCTTTATCAATATAGATTGTAACCTTATTATCATTAAGGTCATATTCTCCTTCAGAAACGAATTCCTTTTTATCGAATACTGTTATTCCATCTTTTGCAGCATAGTTGACGACATTATTTTTCTTAAACCAAAAAGCTATGTAGTTTGTACTTTCAAATTTAAGCCCTGCATGCCAATCAGTATATTTGTGGCCATCAGACAAATAGTAGCCATCTTCTATCAGTAAATCCATTCTTTATTTATACTTACACCCAACTACTGGATAAACGTCAACCTACGCTTATCTGCCTTATGTGCGGAGGTATCTATCATCTAGTAAATATAACTATTCACTAATATAAGTTTTTAAAAGATTAAGATCATCAAGCATAAAACAAAAACGCCATACCTTTTCAGGTATGGCGTTTATACTTTAAATCTATCGTTCTGCTTACGCTTCCGGCATTAACCTTACTACCAACCCGTCCAGATCAGGCGTGATTTTCAACTGACAAGACAGGCGACTGGTAGGAGTGGCATGTGGCAGTGTTTCCAGCATGTAGGCTTCGTCGTCGTTGGGCTCGGGCAGCTCATTGCTTTGCAGCACCTCTACGTGGCAGGTCGCGCAAATGGCCATGCCGCCGCAGATAGCCGGCACATCCAGTTCATTTGCCTTCATTACTTCCATCACCGAAAGGCCCATGTCTGTGGGAGCCTCCAGCGTTACGCGGCTGCCGTCGTGCAGCTCTACGTGTATGTTTATCGCGTCTTCCATTATTGCAGTTCCTGTATACCGTTTACGGTAGTGTACTTGAGTACATACTTTTTGCCCGGGTTGATGATGTTGTACGCACTCTGCGCCATCAGGGCCGCCTCATGGAAACCGCAAAGTATAAGCTTGAGCTTGCCCGGATACGTGTTGATGTCACCGATGGCGTACACCCCTTCGATGTTGGTGGAGTAGTCGAAGGTATTTACTTTGATGGCGCCTTTTTCCAGCTCCAGACCCCAGTCCTCGATCGGGCCCAGCTTTGGCACCAGGCCAAACAATGGGATGAAGTAATCAGCCTCGATGGTGTACGGTGTTTCGTTGTCAATCATCACGGTCACAGCGTTCAGTTTGCCGTTTCCATGCACCTCCGTTACGTTGGATTTTAGCAGCAGCTTAATGTGCCCTTCTTCGGCCATACTTACTACTTTCTCCGCCGACTCTGGCACGCCCCTGAAGCTTGTGCCACGGTGTACTAAGGTCAGTTCTTCGGCCACACCAGACAGGAAAATAGTCCAGTCGAGGGCAGAGTCGCCGCCACCTGCCAGAACCACACGTTTGCTGCGGAATTTCTCCGGGTCTTTCACCATGTAGGCTACCCCTTTGCCTTCGAAGTTTTCAAGCTGCTCGATGGCTGGTTTTCTTGGTTCGAAGGATCCCAGGCCGCCGGCAATCACCACCACTTTACAGAAGATCTCGGTGTTTTCAGAAGTTACTACTCTGAAGGAACCGTCCTCCTGTTTCTCCAGTTTTTCCACACGCTCGCCCAACGTAAAAGTAGGGTGGAACGGCTCAATCTGTTTCATCAGGTTATCGACCAGGTCGCCGGCCAGCACCTCCGGGAAGCCCGGGATATCGTAGATAGGTTTTTTAGGGTAAATCTCGGCCAACTGGCCGCCTACAGTTGGCAGGGCATCCACAACGTGGCAGCGCATTTTCAGCAGACCAGCTTCAAACACAGCAAACAGGCCTACAGGGCCCGCCCCGACAATGCATATATCTGTTGTTATTCTTTCCATTTTTATACTTGATCTTAAATCATGTTGGTGCGGTAAAGATACTCGCACCACATAAGCTTACATAAACCTTTCTTTCTTTTTTGGAACAGGTCTTACTAGGTAGTAACAATTAAATGAGCCAATTTGCTCAATTATTTATAACTATACTATGGAAGTTGATCGTTCCTTTACCAGCTCCTGCAGGCGCATGGCATTAAAGGCTGCATACCCCAACTGATCGTTATCAAAATACACGTACACATCGAGCCCCTGCTGCTGCCATTCCAGGCACTTATCAGCCCACCATTGCAGGGCGCTTTCGGAGTAGCTGCCGGCATACTTTGTTTCCGGTCCGTGCAGACGCACATACACAAAATCAGCAGTTACCTCCAGCGGCGACATGTGGTACTCCAGTTCATAGATACAAAAGGCAGCGTTATACTTTCGGAGTAGTTCATAAATAGCGGGCGTGTACCAGCTGTGGTGCCGGAACTCGAAAGTATAGCGGTAATAAGGTGGCAGCACTGCCAGGAAAGCTGCCAATCGTTCTTCGTTCACGCTCCATCCCGGCGGCAACTGGAAAAGTATCGGTCCTAGCTTTTCTTCCAGCGCATTCACATTCTGAAAGAAGCGGTGTATACTTTCCTGCGGATCTTTCAGCTTTTTCATGTGCGTGATGAAGCGGCTTCCTTTCACGGCAAACACAAAATCATCGGGCACAGAGGCGCGCCAGTTGGCAAAGGTTTCGGCTGAGGGCAGTTTGTAGAACGAGTTGTTGATCTCGACGGTGCGGAAAAAGCGGAGGTAGTGATTGGTGAAGTCCTTCGACTTTAGCCCGGGCGGATAGAAGTTGCCCATCCAGTGTTTGTAGTGCCATCCCGAAGTGCCAATGTATACCTGCCGTTGTTCCATGTTGTGTCGTTTGTGTAAAATCAACACAAGTATACTTGGTGGAAGGGGGATAGGTTAAGACCTCGCAGCGTACGCAGCTCCTGCGAGCGTCTCTGTAGCCGCAGTGTTATTGGTAGAATTAGGATTTCAGGATATAGTAGATGACCAGGATAAACCCACCCCTGACCCCTCCCGGGAGGGGAATTGGTCTTTGATGTAGTTGAGGTTATACTTTCATTGCTGCCGTTGTCCAACCACCCCTAACCCCTCCTTGTCTAAGGAGGGGAGTTCTGTTGTTTGCTGCATCGGAAGTATAGGTTTCATAGCTGCTGCAGGTCATCCCCCTATCCCCTTCAAAGGGGGACTTGGCTCCGGTTGCATAGCCGCTCACGAAGCAGTATCGTTTCCAGTCCTTGGGTTGAGCGCCTATGCGAGTTTTTCCGGTGCCTGCAAGGCATTGCGACGCAGGAGCAAAGGAAAAGCTCCTAGCGCGATGCCCGAGGACGAGGCCCCGCGGCCGTGAGCGCACCAAAAGCAGCTATGAAAGTATGGAAGTATAAGACTTAGGAAGAAAAGTAGCTACGAAGCAAAGGCTTGTCTGCCTAAAGTATAAACAAAAGCTGTAAGTATAAATTTCTACTATAGCAGATTTCTCGCTCTGCTCGAAATGACAGAAAAGGAAATCAAGAAATATAAACTACCATTCATAAAGCAACTCATTCCCTCTTTTGCCAACAACTACAATCGCATCCATTTTGCGGAGGCAGTAGGTGATCTGACGTGAGCGGTGCAGGGGCAGGTTGAGGGCTGCAGACAAGCATTTGGTTGAGAACGGTTGCGGCAGCGTGGGTGGCAGTATCGTCAGGAAGTCCTGGTTGCAGGTAAACACCCTGCTTTCGATCACATCGAGCAGGCGGCGGTCTTTTATACTTTCGCGTTTGCGGCGTTTGCTGCCTTTTCCATCTTTGCAACGCACTTCTTCCTCGCGTATCAGCGGAAACTCTATCGTAAAATTCGGGTGGTTGATAAGCTCCGGTATGCGCACCATTTCCTCGAACAGGTCAAGCAGGTTTCCGCGGGCAGGCGACTTTCTGCGGGAGAGCATTTCGGTACCTTTCTTATCTACCTGCACCACCCATTTTTCTATGGTTAGCGGATGCAACACGTGCACTTTATACTTTTGTACGAGCTCCTGCAGTTTGCCACGGATGGCAGAGAAATTTCGCGTCTGTATCTCTACCAGGTCATCGCCGCGCACCAGGTCAATCACAAAACCATCGAGAGGTACTTCAAACCGATCTTCAGGTTGGGCATACCATTGCTTCAGGGCCGCATGCAACGAGCGTTCGTTACGCATGCCAATGCCGTTACTCGTTTTAGGTGCTGGGGCTGCTGGTATTTGCTGCTGCTCTGATTTATTGTCTTTCTTGCTCACGTGTCCTGCTGTTCTCTTGCCGGGTAGGGGCAGCAAAAGTATAAAATCTCCGGCATCTTTCCGGCACGGAACAAGTATAGGCAGCGCTGAAGCGGTAAGAAAGTATAAACAGCCAGCTTAACGTCAGATATCCTTACTGATGAGCCGGAGGATCTGATTCCGGATCTGGCTGACACGGGCGGAAGAGAGTACTTCGTTAGAAAAGTTGTCAGCTTTCAGACCTGCGAGCACTTCCTGGAGCACAAAAACGTACGAATCAATGTCATTTACGATCAGCACCACAGATTCCGGGTTTGTGTTTAGCTCTTCGTCTACAAGAGCGATCTTCAATCTTTCATTTCTGTTTATTTCGTCCTCTAGCTTCTTTGCCAGTTCGGCACCGGATAAATTGGCAGTATCCAGGCTGGTCAGAAAATCTTCTGCTTTGAAATAGCGGTCATGCGTAGGCATAAAAATCTAAAAGTATGCTTGTTAATTTTGAGGGTAGTTCCGGGCTGCTTTTACAACCCGGAACCATGAGTTATAGTATCACGGGTATTCTCAGTGTTGCCTTCTATTTCTTCGCTTTAGCGGTCTTCTTTTTCTTTTTTGCTGGTGCAGCAGGATTTTCTTTCTCATCCTCCCAAAGTGCCACAAAAGGCTCTCCTTCCGCCTGCCAGAAACCGCGCTTCATAAAGCCGGTGTTAAAGGCAAAAGCCGCGTTGCCTTCAGTGTCCATTGCGATCAGTCCTTTGTCGCCCTGAAGCAGGTCGTCGTGTAAATGTACTGCCTTTTCGGCTGCTGCCTGCAGCGACTCGCGGCCATACTTCAGCATAGCGTATACTTCGTGCGCCAACACACCGCGCATGATCACTTCGCCTTCGCCGGTGCAGCTAACGGCGCATACTTCGTTATTGGCAAAGGTACCGCCGCCAATAACCGGCGAGTCTCCTACACGGCCTTTCATCTTATCGGTAAGCCCCCCGGTAGAGGTGGCAGCTGCCAGGTTGCCGTCCATGTCTAAGGCAACTGCGCCTACGGTGTCTGCCATGGAGCCTACCATTTCATGTTTTTTCTTCAAGCCTTTCTGCTGTTTATCGCGCCAGGCTTTGTCTTTTTCGGGTGTTACAAAATATTCCGGGTCCATCAGTTCCAGCTTCTGGCGCAGGGCAAATTCTTCGGCACCGGAGCCTACCAGCAAGGCGTGATCACATTTTTGCAGAATCACTTTCGCAAGGCTTATCGGGTGCTTAACATAGCGGATAGCACCGACTGCGCCAGCACGCAACGTTTTACCATCCATTATGGCAGAATCAAATTCAACTTCACCGCGCTGAGTTAGGCTGCTTCCGCGGCCGGCATTAAACGCTGGGTTCTCTTCCATACTCATCACGGCAGCCTCTACGGCATCAAGTGCTGTACCTCCTTTCTCCAGTACTTCATAACCAGCTTTCAAAGCTGCTGCCAGGCCTTCTCTATACTTCTCTTCTTTCTCTTTGTCCAATTCTGATGGTTTTACACTTTCAGCTCCGCCGTGTATAGCTATTGCAAATTTTTTCATAAGTCTGTATAAAAGTAGGGTGATGTTACTACAGCTTTGTTTACGCTCCTGCCAAAATTATAGTTGGTAAGGTCAAAGTAGAGGTGGGTATTAATGCTGCAATGCCGTTCGTGAAGAAAACGTGCTTTGAAGTATGGTGCTGATATTCAGTGTATAGAATAGGACTTTTAACTGCGTATAGGGGTGGGTACGTAGTTCTACGCATCAAAAAATAAGTACAAAATTCCTGTGCACAGATCTGCCTTCATCTGCGGAATCCAAGTGTTTTGAAGGCATTATTTCAATCCAATTTCCTGTACAGGGATTTAACTATCAGCTGTATTTAGTAGAAATGAGGAGTACACTTCTTATGATGTTTTCTTTTCAGAGTATAAGTATATAGTGCCCGAAACAATAATTAGGTGTAAACACGTAGACTAATCCGTATTAATATTTTACTATTTGGAGACCCAGCCACGTAGTACAGAGACTTGCCCGAAACCCCGGAAGCCAGGATTAAACCGCCTCCTGGATTTGCACAAAACACAATATCTTTTAATGTAGAACTATGTTTAAAACGAACTCAGAACCTGAATCTTTTGTGCCGGAATCATCCGGAGAAAGCAGTACCATAGGAACCCCCAGCACTCCCGTTGAATCAGTAAAGAAATCAGCCATAACCATAGATGTAAATGAATTTATACAAAACCTGCCGGACGTAATCTGCCTTTCGCACCTGCGCTGGGATTTTGTGTACCAGCGCCCGCAGCACCTGCTCTCACGCTTTGCCAAACATGGCCGCTTGTTCTTTGTAGAGGAGCCCGTGTACGTAGATTGCCGGGAGCCACACCTGCAGGTATCAGAACGTGAAGGTAACGTACAGCTTGTTGTGCCTCAGCTGCCACACGGTACGTCGCCGGAGCAGGCAGAAGCAGCGCAGCGCATCCTGCTCGATCAACTGTTTAAGGAACAGTTAGTCGAGCGCTATCTTTTCTGGTACTACACACCCATGGCCCTGAGT
Source organism: Pontibacter ruber (assembly GCF_023630205.1). GTDB lineage: Bacteria > Bacteroidota > Bacteroidia > Cytophagales > Hymenobacteraceae > Pontibacter > Pontibacter ruber. The sequence continues at coordinate 320,166 of NZ_JALPRR010000003.1, forward strand.
TTTACAGACCATTTTAAGCCGGTGCTTACCGTGTATGATTGCATGGACGAACTGGCTGCTTTCCGCTTTGCGCCCCCACGCCTGAAAGAACTGGAACAGGCACTCTTTAAGAAAGCCGACCTGGTGTTTACCGGTGGCCAAAGCCTGTACGAGGCCAAGAAAAAGCAACACCCGCATGCGCATGCATTTCCGAGCAGCATCGATAAAGACCATTTTGCGCAGGCACGTAAGCCATTACAGGAGCCAGCCGACCAGGCCGCCATTCCGCAGCCGCGCATCGGCTTTTTCGGAGTGATAGACGAGCGCATGGACATCGAACTGCTGGGCGCCCTGGCAGAAGCAAAACCGGAATGGCAGATCGTCATGATCGGTCCAGTTGTGAAAATTGATCCGTCTACGTTGCCCCAGCACCCTAACCTGCATTACCTGGGTGGCAAAACCTACAAAGAACTGCCGGCTTACCTGAGCGGCTGGAACGTAGCCATGCTGCCTTTTGCCATCAACGAGTCAACCGAATTCATCAGCCCAACCAAAACACCCGAATACCTGGCTGCCGGCAAACCGGTGGTTTCTACTCCTATCCGCGACGTGGTGCGCCCTTACGGAGAAGCACGTTTGGTGCATATCGCTGCCACTGCTGATGAGTTTGTGCAAGCCATTGAAGAAGCGTTAGCCCAGCAGGAAGACGAACAATGGCAGGCAGCTGTAGACGGTTTTATGGCAAACATGTCGTGGGACCAGACCTGGCGCAGCATGGCAGAGCTGATGGCTAATGCCCTTTATAAGAAAAAGAAGCAGTCTCTTTAGTCGGCCTCCAGTACTCACCTAATTAATGTAAGCATATGTTCGACTATCTGATAGTAGGGGCTGGTTTTGCCGGAAGTGTAGTAGCCGAGCGCCTGGCTTCGCAACTGAATAAGAAAGTACTCATCATCGATAAGCGTCCGCACATTGCGGGGAATGCGTTCGACCACTATAACGAAGACGGCATCCTGGTACACAGGTATGGGCCGCATATCTTTCATACCAACTCCAAGGAGGTGTTCGATTACCTGTCGCTGTTTACGGCATGGCGGCCGTACGAGCACCGCGTGCTGGCCAGCGTAGACGGGCAACTGGTGCCCATGCCCATTAACCTCGACACCATCAACAAACTCTACGGGCTCAGCCTGACCTCTTTTGAAGTAGATGATTTTTTCAAATCCGTGGCCGAAGAAGTAACTCCGGTACGTACCTCGGAGGATGTGGTGGTAAGCAAAGTAGGCCGCGAACTGTACGAGAAGTTCTTCCGCAACTATACCCGCAAGCAGTGGGGCATGGATCCCTCGGAGCTGGATAAGTCGGTAACCTCGCGGGTGCCGGTGCGCACTAACCGCGACGACCGCTACTTTACCGATACCTACCAGGCCATGCCGCTGCACGGCTTTACCTGCATGTTCGAAAAGCTGTTGGCCCACCCCAACATCAAGATCATGCTCAACACCGATTACCACGACATCCTGGACGTGATCCCGTTCAGGGAGATGATCTATACCGGACCGGTGGATGAGTACTTTGACTTTAAATATGGCAAGCTGCCGTACCGCTCCCTGGAGTTCAAACACGAAACGCTGGATAAGGCGGTGCACCTGCCTACAGCCGTGGTCAATTTCCCGAACGAGCACGCCTACACGCGCGTGACCGAATTCAAGTACCTCACAGGCCAGCAGCACCACAAAACCAGCGTGGTGTACGAGTACCCGCAGGCCGAAGGCGATCCGTACTACCCGGTTCCACGCCCTGAGAATGCCGCCATTTACAACCAGTACAAGAAGCTGGCGGATGCCACGCCGGGCGTGCACTTTGTAGGCAGGCTTGCCACCTACAAGTACTACAACATGGACCAGGTAGTAGCACAAGCGCTTACGCTGTTCAAAAAGCTATCGGGGCAGGAGGAGAAAATAGAGTTGCTGGATGGAGTCCAGATCAGGTTAAACGGAAATGGTGTAAAGCTAAAAGATGTTGGAGTAAGCATTAGCAAAAATGGAACTCACTGACCGGGCAGAAAAACAATTTGGGAGAACAGCACAGGAAAAGGCATCCGGCAATGATTCAAGCAGCGTGCTGCTGCAGGCGGGAAAGGAAATTTCGGCAAGTGCGGACCAGAACGTAATTTTGGGCATGAACACCGAATTACCCTGGATCCGGGTTGCCCCCGATGCACCCTACTTTATAACCGAGCACGGGGAGAGCTGGACGCCCATCGGGCAGAACGATGCCATTACTTGGCCTGATTTTGCCAATGCCTTTCGCCGGAAAGACCTGGCGCAGGTAGAGCGGCACCTGGCGTGGCTGGCGCAGCATGGGGTTACCTGCCTGCGCTTCATGCTGGAATATGCCCAGACGGAAAACCGCTACATCGAGCGGCCGGCCGGTAAATTTGCACCCAACATGGTGCGCCTCTGGGACGACCTGTTTGCCCTGTGCGCCAAGTATAACCTGCGTATCCTGCTCACACCCGTAGATACCTTCTGGATGTGGATCCGGTGGAAGTATCATCCCTATAACAAGAAAAACGGAGGCCCTTGTGCCAGGCGTTCCAGCTGGCTTACCTGCCCCGATACGATGGCTGCCATCAAGAACCGCTTTACCTTCGTGATCGAGCGTTGGGGCGGCAGCGGGGTGCTTTTTGCCTGGGACCTCTGGAACGAAATACACCCGGCCCATGCCGGCGACCGCACCGATGTGTTCACTGATTTTATCAGTGAGTTGAGCACGCATGTGCGGGATACGGAGCTCCGGTTATATGGTCGCTCACGTCCACAAACAGTCTCGATTTACGGGCCTGTGCTGAACGATCGTCCTGACGTAGCCGATGCCATTTTCCGGCACCCGCTGCTCGACTTTGCCAGCACGCACTTCTACGACACCGATACCATCAACCATCCGAAGGATACGGTGGCTTCCGCAATCTGCACAGGCCGGCTGACGCGGGAGGCCCTGCAGCACCTGCAGGACAACCGTCCTTTCTTCGACAGCGAGCACGGGCCTATTCATACGTTCAAAGACAAGAAGTATACTTTGCCGGAGTACTGGGATGACGAGTATTTCCGGCACATGCAGTGGGCGCATTTAGCCTCTGGTGGGGCAGGAGGGGGCATGCGCTGGCCTAACCGCCATCCGCACACACTTACACATGGCATGCGGCGCGCCCAGAAAAGTATGGCTGCCTTCGTGAAGCTGCTGGACTGGACCACTTTCCGGAGAAAGAACCTGAACGAGGAGGTGCGGGTGAGTGAGCCGGCCTTTGCGACTTTTGCTTGTGCCGACGAAAAGCAGGCCGTAGTATGGCTGCTGCGGCAGCACAACCTGAAAAAAGACGGAACTATGAACACGGGAGCCGCACCGCTTCCTGTTTCGGTAACCCTACCGGGTATGGTAGCCGGTACTTATACTTTAACCACCTGGGATACCTCAGCAGGCTGTGTCCTGATGAGTAAGACCATAACGTTGGGTACTTCCGGAGACTTGCTGCTTGAGTTAGAACCTGTACTTGCTGATGTAGCCGTTGCGCTGCAGTGGGTGGAGTAAGAAGAAGCAAGTATAAATTACTAGTCACTGGTTGATTTATTACAAAAAAACCGGGCCTTCCTTTTTAGGAAGGCCCGGTTTTTAATTGATTTGTTATACTTATGTATTGTTCTGATCTACAGGTACCTGGCGGTGCTGGATGATGCGGAAGCTTTCCACCAGTTTCACTGCCTCCGGAATATCCTCTGAGAACAGCGTGATAAAAGAACCGGGTGGGGCGTACTCCAGCGCATGTGCCAGCGCACGGGCTTCCTGCTCTATTTCCTTTAATTCCAGTTCTGGTTTCACCTGCATGATGCCCTGTTTCAGCAAACCGTTTATTTCACTACCGCTTCGGCCTCTCAGGTCTTTGTCCTGGCGAATGATGATCTCGTCGAACATCTGTGCAGCCAGCTTGCCTATTTCGATCGTATCGTTGTCGCGTCGGTCGCCGATACCAGCAATGATGCCGATTTTGAGCGGGGCTTCCACATTGCTGATGAAATCAGCAATGGCTTCCATACTAGCTGTATTATGCGCATAGTCGATCAGCACTTCATACTTCGGTAACTTGAACAGGTTCATACGTCCCGGAGTGGTTTCCGCAGACGGGATGAAGGTACGCAGCGCCGTCTTGATCTCGGAGAGCTCCATGTGGTTGATGTAGCCGGTAAGCGTTGCCGCCAGCACGTTCTGTATGTTAAACCTGGCGCGACCTCCAAAGGTAAGCGGAATGTCAGCCACCCTGTCTACACGCATTTTGTAGGTGTTCTTGAAAATGGAGATATACCCGTTTTCGTAAACAGCTGCCAGCCCGCCCTTGGAGATATGCTTTAAAATGCGGGGGTTGTCTTCATCCAGGCTAAAGAAGGCTACTTTGCTACTGAGCCCTTCTGCCATGCCGTACACCAGGTCATCATCTGCATTCAGCACGGAGTAACCATCAGGGCAAACCGTGCGGGGTACAACCGCTTTCACCTGTGCCATTTCTTCCACAGTATGAATATCGCCCAGCCCCAGGTGGTCTGCCGCCACGTTCGTAACTACGCCGACATCGCACTGCCTGAAAGCAAGGCCGGATCGCAGCATGCCGCCGCGGGCAACCTCCAGCACCGCAAAGTTTACAGTCGGATCTTTCAGCACGAACTCACTGCTGAAGGCACCGGTCGTATCGCCTTTGATGATCTTCTTGTCTTGTATGTAGATACCGTCGGTGGTGGTGTAACCTACCTGGTATCCTTTAAACTTGAGCATGTGCGCGATCAGGCGGGTAGTGGTAGTTTTACCGTTGGTACCCGTAATGGCAACAATAGGTATGCGGCTCGGGCAGCCGTGCGGGAAAAGCATGTTGATGATCGGCTCTGCCACGTTGCGCGGAAGCCCCTCGGTTGGTGAAATGTGCATGCGCAAACCCGGCGCAGCGTTCACCTCGATCACGGCACCTCGGGTTTCAGGCAACGGTATGGCAATGTCAGAGGTCATCACATCCACCCCGCAGATATCAAGTCCGATGATGCCGGCAATACGTTCGGCCATCAGCACGTTGTACGGATGCACCTGGTCGGTTACGTCGGTGGCCGTACCACCCGTGCTTAGGTTTGCGGTGCTCTTCAGGTACAACACTTCACCCGCAGGCAGCACTGATTTTAAGGTCAGGTCTTTCTCCCGCAAAATAGAGCGGGTGTTTTTGTCTACTTTGATGTGCGTGAGCGCTTTCTCATGGCCTATACCGCGGCGTGGATCCTTGTTTACATCCTGGATCAGCTGCTGGATAGTGGAAATACCATCGCCTGTCACCATAGCAGGTGTGCGCTTGGCAGCAGCAATAAATTTGCCATCGATCACCAGCAGCCGGTAATCAGCCCCTTCGATAAACTGCTCCACCATAACGGCCTGCGAAAAACGTTGCGCGTCTGCCAACCCTCTGGTAGCTTCCTTCCAGGACTGCACATTGATGCTGGCACCTTTGCCCTGGTTGGCATTAAGGGGCTTTACCACGATCGGGAACCCGATCCTGTCCACAGCCTCTTCCAGCTCATCCACGTTGTGCACGATCATACCCTGGGGTACCGGGATGCCGGCATCTTCCAGTATCATCTTGGTGGCGTTTTTATCACCGGCAATCTCGACGGCAAAGCAGGAAGTTCTGCTGCTCATGGCAGCCTGTATGTGCTTCTGATTTACTCCGTAGCCCAGTTGAATAAGGCCGCGTTTGACGTCGTTGATGTAAGGAATGTTGCGGCTGACAGCTTCTGACACAATGGCCTCGGTGCTTGGGCCAAAATATTCATCTTCGCGTATCTGGTGCAGTTTGGCGATATCCTGTACCACACTTACTTTTTTACCCCGTGCCAACGCCTCTGTAATGCGTACGGCTGCATGTGCTGCATATTCTCCTGCACGTTCCTGCTGGTAAGAGAATACCACGTAATCCACACCCGGTTCTTTGGCAGGGTAGCGGCGCCCGTAGCCGCTGTCCATGCCGGCTACAGTCTGCAGCTCCAGTGCAATGTGCTGCACTACTTTGCTCAGCGTGGTGCCTTCGCGCACCAGCTTAAAGAAACCGCCTTCTGTACCTTCAGTGGATCGGTGCTCGAACATACCCGGGAAAAGTTTCTCCAGTCGCTCTGCAAAGTGGTGGATCTCGTTAGTGAGTACATCCTGCAGGTCTCCGAGGTCCAGCTTCAGCACAATAATCTTGGGATGTTTAATGGACCAGTAACTTGGCCCTCTCATCACTCTTAGTTCAAGAATATTCATAAAAATTAAAGTCTACAGTTAAAGCGAAACCATGTGCCAGCCTGTTGGCACCTTGATGAATAAGCAGATGGAAGAAGCAAACAACATTTTGCCCTTGAAGTTTTACGCATATTACAGGATAGTGGCAATGACAGGAGCTATTAAATAATGCTCTTTGAATTAAGAATAGGTATAAACCCTGTTCAGTTAAGTATAAATCCTGCAGTATGCTTATATGCTGATTCGAATGAATTTACCGATGCTTTAATGAGTAGATAAGTGTGGGTCCGGGGCTTGGAACGTGGATGTGCAGCACCTGTCGGTGCTCGGGTAAAGTTATATGTTCGGGCTTTGGGGCGGAGAGCAAATACCTACTTAGAAGCCTGCTTTTTAGAGTGAAAAGCTAAACAAGATGGAGAGGCTTTCGTTAAAGACGATACGTTTTGTTCTATTATTCACTAAAAAACTGAAAGCTATGGCAAGAGATTATGATCGTAATTACGACGAAGGTGGCTACGGCTCCTATGGTTCATCAAGAGGTGAACACCAATCTGATGAAGACAGAGGTTTCTTTGGCCGCATCGGCGAAACAATAAGCAATGCCTGGGAAAGAGTAACTGGTGGTGATGAGGATGAGGAAAACCGTTACAGAAGCGGCGGATCATCTTATTCAGGTTCCAGCGATTACGATAGAGGTGGTTATGGTTCTTCGAGCTACGGCTCACAGGGAGGCTATGGGCGCAGCTCACAATACGGTGGCAGCGGTAGCTCTTATGGCAGTGGCTCCGGCTCATCTGGCTACGGTTCGCAGGGCAACTACGGTGGCGGATACAGCGGCTCTTCACAGGGTGGCTCTTCACAAGGCGGCTATGGCCAGGGTGGCTACGGTTCTTCACAGCGCGGTGGCTCATCACAAGGAGGTTATGGTTCGTCTCAGGGCGGCTACGGCTCACAAGGCGGTTATGGCTCTTCTTCACAGGGCGGATACGGTGGCAGTTCTTACGGCGGCTCCGGTTCTATGAGCGGCTCCGGCTACGGAAGCAGCAGCCAGGGTGGCAGCTACGGCGGCTCGCAGAGCGGTTATGGCTCTATGGGCGGCAGACAAAGCTATAGCGGCCGTTCCGGCTCTATGGGCGGCGGCTCTACCGGTGGCTACGGCTCAGGCAGCATGGGCGGCTACAGCGGATCTAACTACGGCGGATCAGGCTACAGCTCAGGTGGTGGCTACGGTGGCTCTGACTACGGCTCTATGAGCGGAAGCAGGGGCTACAGAAGCGGCTCCGATGTAATGGGCGGCGGATCATCCCGCTATGGTTCTTCCTCTGGTTATGGTTCAGGCTCTATGGGTGGCGGATCATTTGGCAGCGGCGGCGGTTCGTTCGGCGGTGGCCACTATGGTGATACCGGCTCGCAGGGTTACGGCTCACAAGGCAGCGGCTCCTACAGAAGCGGCAGCTCTTACAGCGGTGACTATGGCTCTTCACAGGGCGGCTATGGCCAGGGTGGCTATGGTTCTTCTTCACAGCGCGGTGGCTCATCACAAGGAGGTTATGGTTCGTCTCAGGGCGGCTACGGCTCACAAGGTGGTTACGGCTCTTCTTCACAGGGCGGATACGGTGGCAGTTCTTACGGCGGCTCCGGTTCTATGAGCGGCTCCGGCTACGGAAGCAGCAGCCAGGGTGGCAGCTACGGATCATCTGGCCGTAGCGGCATGAGCAGCTATGGCGGCGGCGGCTCCGGCTACGAAGGCAGCTCACAGTATGGTGGCTCCGGCAGCGGTTACGGTGGATCTTCGCAAGGCGGCTACGGCAGCAGTTCATCACAGGGTAGCTACGGCAGCTCAGGCAGAAGCAGCGGCAGCTATGGCAGCAGCTCTTCTGAAAGAGACAGAGACAGAGACAGAGATGAGCACAGAAGCTCTTCTTCCAGCTACCGCGGAGGAGATTACAGCAGCTAATCGTTTTAAGATAGTAGTAGCAAGCTAAAACTTGCTTCAGAAAAGAACCTGCAGTATCTGCAGGTTCTTTTTGTTTTTAAGGCACCTGGCCGTTAAAACCGACCCGGAATTTATACTTGTTTGGCTGTAAAGTCGAGGAATATTCTGCAAACGCAGCACCAGGTCAGAATTGGATGTTTTTCAGGGCTTTTTCAAAGCTTCAGGAGAGTAACACAGGGAATACAACATACTTTTAATGCCGTCCATATTTAGCTACAGGCAGTCTACGTAATTTATACTTACCCTCGCTGTGTTTCACCCAAGGCCTTCCGTATAAGATAATATAAAAGTAATATTTTGTAGTATTTAAAAGTCCTGATGAAAAAAGGAAGTATCTCTGATAACCAAGCGGCAGCATTGCACCCTAATCCCCTCGTTAACTTGAACACCTTGTCTTCTTCGGAAATGCGCACCCTGCTGCTGGAAATGCAAAAGCGCCAGGTTGCACTGGTGGAGCAGTGTGATCAGCTTACGAAAGCTGAGAAGGAGGTACGCGACAAGTATACCCGCATCCTTGACTTCACACCGATCGGGCTTGCCCTACTCGACCAGCATAGTATAGTGCTGGAGGCAAATCCATCTTTCTGCAACCTGCTGCAACTTAACCACGAGCAAGTAGCGGGCAAAAGCTTCAGCGCGCTGGTTGCTGAAGACCAAAAGGAAATCTATGAGACGTTTTGCAGGAAACTGCTGCGCAGCAGGCAGAAACACAGCTGCAACCTGCTGTTGCAGAACGGAGATGGCCACCAGGTGGAGGTACAGCTGCAAGGTAAACGTGAAGTTACAGCCAACGGAGGTATGCAACTGCGACTGGCTGTTTCAGAAGCAGCCTCCAACACCAAAGCAGGACAGGCAGGTATAGCGCAAAAGTTGAAGGCAAGTTTAAAGCGGAGCGAAATGTTATTGCGGGAGACACAGGCAATTGCGCATGTTGGTAGCTTCGAATACGACATGGAACATGATGCGCTGGAGTGGTCGGATGAAATGTACCGGGTGCATGGCCTGGAACCGGGAGAAATACAGCCCTCGCTGATTTACCTGATCAAGCACACCTTTGTAGATGACCAGGTACTGGTACGAGATACCCTTTATCGTGCTTTCCGAAGTAAGATCCCATTTTCTATTACGAGGAGGTTTCTGCGTCCGGACGGTGCCTTGAGCTACATTCACGTTACCGGAAGGTTCTACCAGGCAGGAAGTAATGTAAAGCTGATCGGCACAGCTCAGGACATAACCACTACCAAAAAGATTGAAGCAGAAATAAAGCAGAAGAATGAGGAACTGGTACTTGCCAACCGCAAGCTCCGCAACGAAATAGAAGGGCGCCAGCAGGTAGAGCAGGCACTGATGGAAAGCGAAGAGAAATGGCGTACTCTGGTAGAGAATACCCCCGATGTGATTGCGCGTTTTGACAGCGATCTGCGGCACGTTTTTGTGAACAGTGCAGTAGAGCATGAAACAGGTTTAAAGCCTGAGCTCTGTATTGGTAAAACGCACCAGGAAATGAACATAAATCCGGAGTTTTATGAGCCTTACCTGAATATGATAAAGGAAGTGTTCCGGACAGGGCAACAGACCCAGGCCTATACATTCTTTGATACACGGGCAGGCAGGAAATATTACTACTCTATAACGGTGCCGGAGTTTGGGCCTGAAAGAAAAGTAAAGACTGTATTAAGTATAAGCCGCGATGTAACAGAAGCCAAACAAAAAGAAAACCTGCTCAGCGGAGTGCTTAACAGCTCCATACATGGTATCGCTGCTCTCCGTGCCATTCGGGACGCGCAGCACCGCATCACAGATTTCGAATGGGTTCTTGTAAACAAACCGGCTGAAGCGATCCTGCAGCGCAATGCCAAACAACTGGCAGGCAAAACATTGCTTGATGTTTTGCCGAGCCACAAAGAATCTGGCCTGTTTGACAGCTTTGTGAACACCATCAACACAGGCGAAACGTTTAGTCGCATCATTTACTACGATTACGATCACCTGAAAGCCTGGTACCAGATAGTGGCAGTTAAGCTGGAAGACGGCCTGGTGGTAACCTTTGCCGACATAAACGACCTTAAAATAACAGAGGAGAAGCTGAGGAAGCGGGAAGCTGAGTTGATGGAAGCGCAGGAAGTAGGGCACCTAGGCAGCTGGAGCTATAACCTGAAAAAAAACAAGTTCTCCTGCTCCAAAGAACTGGAGCGTATACTTGGCGTACCCAGAAACAGCATCAACTCGCTGAATAGCTTTATTGAGCATATTCATCCCCAGGACCGCACTCCGATGCAGGATCTGATCTCTAAAGCAATAATCGAGCTGCAGCCATTCGCCCGCGAATACCGCTTTGTAAGACCTGATGGCACCATCCGGTGGATCAGTGGGCGCGGCAAGATCATGAGAGATCAGGCAGGAATTCCGATCCGGCTTGCCAGCTCCGGGCAGGACGTAACCGAACTGAAGCAAGCCGAACGACTGGTCAAACAGCAAAAAGAGCTGAACGAAAGTATAATCGAGCACATCGTAGACGGCATAAGCGCCTTCGATATGGAGGGTACCTATAATTGCTGGAACAGGGCTTTGGGAGACTACACCGGCCTGAAGCGGCAGGATGTTATCGGCAGAAAGATCTTTGACATCTTCCCTTACATACGCAACAACGAGGTAGGGCAGAAATTCCGGGATGTGCTGCAAGGCAAACGGGGAGAGATAAAGAAGGCGCCTTTCCTTGTTCGCAATGGCTTCTACGAGGCCCATTTTGTACCTACCTACGACAGCGACCACCAGCAGACGGGCGGCCTTTGCATCATCCACGACATTACCGAAAGTATAAAACTGAAGGAAGTTTCCATAGCCCAGGAGCTGACAAAGCAGAGGGAGGTATCAAATGCTGTGCTCGAAGCACAGGAAGAAGAGCGGAAGCGTATTGCCGAATTGCTGCACCACGGCCTGGAACAATTACTTTTTGGCATTAAGCTGCACCTGGAACAGCTCGCTACGGTCAAGTCAGAAAAAATAAAGCAGTTGGAAGAGCAGGAGATAAGCAGGCTGGTGCATGCAGCGATCCGGGAGGCAAGAGCCTTGTCTTTTGAGCTGATACCCAGGATACTTGAAGATTTCGGCCTGGAGATCGCCCTGAAGGAACTGTGCAGGAGGTTATCGGGGCCTAGGTTGCAACTGAAACTGAAACGTTATTGTTGCACAAAAGAACTGGAAAGCTCATTCGAGATTGCTGTGTACCGCATCCTGCAGGAACTGGTAAACAACGTGGCCAGGAAGGCGCATGCCACAGAAGGCAGCATAGAAGTACAATGCATCCAGAACCAGATCAGGCTCGAAGTAAGCGATAACAGCATGGGGGTTTGGTCTGATGGGGATGCAGTGTATGAAGGCATTGGTCTGGCAAGTATAGAAAACCGCCTGAAGCTGCTGGATGGTAAAATGACCGTAGATTTCAGTAATGGTACCAGCATCAAAATCACGATACCCTTACGAGGTGATCGGCAGAAAAAGCGTGTGATAAGGAAAAGAAGATTTACCGGTAACCAGGAAAGTATAACCCCGGAGGGAGAGTAAAATAATTGAAAGAAAACAGAAGCCGGACTAACTGACGAGTTGTTTGGCTTCTTCCAGCGAGCCTGCTGTTTTAATGATCCGTTCCAGGCCGAGTATTTCAAACACGTTCTTTATTTTGGGCGTCATCCCGAAAAGTATAAAATCCATACTTTTAAGGCTGCAGGCCTGAAACGCAGCCAGCAATACGCCAAGGCCGGCTGATGAGATGTAGTGCAGCCGGGTACAGTCCAGGAGAAGCGATTTGGTTGTTAGCGCGATTGCTTCTTCCAGTGCCTGGTCTGCGAGGATGCAGGAACTGGCGTCCAATTCCCCTTCAAATTGTAATACTATGCCTTCCTCATGATGGGTGGTACTTACAGCAAATGCTTTCATGTTGGGGTGGTATCTGGTTTTTCATAGTTTGGATGGCTCGGGTACTAATGGCAAAAGTAATTTTACTCTACGTAATACTAATGCTGATGTTTGCCCAGAAGGTAAGCCTCTTTTATAGTTGGAACGATGGTTAACAGGCTCGTTAAGCCGCTGTCTTCCAGCCGGCTCCTGATCGTTGACTCTACATGATAAAGTACCAGGCTGGTGCCACGCTCGTGCAGGGTGCTCAGGTGTGCCAGGATCAGGCGCAGCGCACTCGTGCAGATGCTCCGGAGGCCGGCGCAGTCTACCCAGATACTTTGTTGATGAGCGGCAACTGCCTGCTGAATCGCAGCGTCTAGCAACTGTGTGGCAGTCTGGTCCAGTTCGCCGTCAACAACAATGATAAAGCTCTCGTTTATTTCCTGTGTGTGTACCGACATAAAAGTGTCCCTTGTGTAATCCTTTAACGCGCCTTTTCCTATATATTGTATCAGAGTGCCGGAGCTGCTGGCTTATCAGAGCCCAATACTGGTGCCGGAAAAATAAACTGTGACAGCCTTTACACGTGTGCGTAAATCTCTGTAGAAGTATAAAGCCTGGCCTGGTTAAAGGCCATGGAGCGATGGAGCTTTTATCTCAGAATCAGGTAAAAAGAACAGGCCTGCCGGAAAACTGACATTGCAAGCAGGGCACGAGAGGCAGCCCGTCCGGAAGCTGTATGGGGTATATACGTTAAAAATTAAACTTTGAATAGTTCAAGTTCGTAAATTCTCTAACTCATAAAGTATTTTCCCAAATTTTAACAGTTCCTTAATTTTGACTTACTTTAGGCAGAAACCAGGCAAGCTGCCCGATCAGGCAAGACAGCATTACGATCAATGTAACGTATTCAAACTATCCTGCACTTACCTTTAAGCTATATTTATGATAAACTTAATTATCACTGACGACCATAAAATTATCCGCGACGGTCTCAAATCACTGCTCCGTGGCGAAGAGTCGATCAGAGTGGTGGGAGAGGCATCAAACGGAAACGAACTGATCAGTTTACTGGCTACAACGCCTGCTGATGTAGTGTTGATGGACCTGAACATGCCTGAAAAAGATGGTTATGAAACAACCAAGTACCTGGCCGAGCACTATCCGAAAGTAAAGGTACTGGTGCTTTCTATGCTTGACCACGAAAGCTATGTGAACAGGATCATAAATGCAGGAGCATCCGGATACATTCTGAAAAATGCCGGTAAAGAAGAGCTTCGTTCGGCCATACAACTGGTAGCTGCCGGCACGCCTTACATCTGCTCCGAAGTAGCCATGGACCTGCTCAAAAGATCGCATGCACCTGCAAGCACATCTGTGAGCATACCTACCACTTCGGGTACAAAAGACCTGTCGAAAAGAGAAATGGAGGTGCTAGCCCTTATCGCGGAAGGGTATACCAATGCCGAGATAGCAGACAAGCTTTTTACAAGTAAGCGCACCGTAGAGACGCACCGACAAAACCTGCTCGAAAAAACAAATTCCAAGAACACGGCCACGCTCATAAAGTATGCGCTGCAGCGCGGGCTGATAAACTAATAAAATTAAAGGTGGCTGATTGTACCTGTTTGCGCAGATTGCGGACAGGTTTTTTCTGCGGCTATACTTTCCGCCCCGGAAGGAAATTAACAGGAGAGTATGCGGGAGCAATGGATGGCCACTTGTGCTAATCTCCTTGTTGCTTCTGCATTGCCGGAACACCTGAAGCCGCATCTCATCGTTTACCTGAACTGAAAGCTGACCAAACGCTGATGAAAAACAGAACTGTAGAACGCCTGCTGTATGCCGAAGAAATAGACATGGGAGGTATGCCGGTACGGCAGGCTTTCCCGACGCAGAACGTGGAGCAGATCGATCCTTTTCTGCTGCTGCATCATGCACACATCCGCTTTCCGGAAGGGGTGGTGCCCGGCAGGTCGGGTGTAGATCCCCATCCGCACCGCGGGTTTTCGCCGGTTACCTTCGTGTACAAAGGAGGTGTGCACCACCGCGACTCACGGGGCAACGACAGTGTGGTGTATGCCGGCGGCACGCAGTGGACAAAAGCCGGCATGGGCCTGATCCACAGCGAGCGTCCTCCGCACGACATCGAAGCCCTTGGTGGCGAACAGGAGTTTATTCAGCTATGGGTAAACCTGCCCAAAGCAAACAAAATGGACCAGCCGGCCTATTTCCCGCTGCATGCCCAGAATACTCCCTTGCTGGAGGCGGAAAACGGAGGCGTCAGAATACAGGTAGTGGCCGGGGAGTTTAACGGTATCAAAGGGCCAATCCGAACGCCCAGCCCGGTACTGGCACTGCGGCTTGAGCTGAAAGCAGGTACGAGCTACAGTTTTCCGCTGCCGGAAAGCTACAATGCCTTTTTATACTTGCTGGACGGCCGGCTGCGCGTAGAAGGTTTTGGGATGGTGGAAGGCCTGCAACTGGTGTTGTTCAAGCAAGACGGCGAAGGGTGCACTTTGACTGCGCTGGAAGACACGCGTGCACTGCTGATGGCCGGAGAGCCACTTAAAGAGCCCGTGGTATCGCACGGCCCTTATGTGATGAACACACAGACAGAGATCATGCAGGCCATGCGCGACTACCAGATGGGGAAAATGGGTATCCTGATAGAATAGCAGCTTTATCCTTCGTACAGCTGCAGCCAGGCCTTTGCCGCCTCCACGGAGGTAAATTGCGCCACGTCTATATCCAGGGGGTTTTCTTCTGCCGCTTTCTGAGCCATATCCTCAAACGACATGTAGTGGAAAATATCGGCAGTACCGATCCGGGCAATTTTGCGGAGGTTAAGACCATTTAGTTGCGGTATGCACTCCTGCTGTACCCAGTGCTGGTCAGCCATCCGGATGCCCTGCAGGTGGCGGGCATCGATCAGCCAGAAAGTAGGGTTGCATTCAACCAGCAGCCGGAAGCTCATGGATACGCCGGCTCTGTACTCTTCGCTGCTCACGCTCCGGAACCACTCCGAATGAATGAGGCTTTCCTCTTTAAGGAAATTGATTTTAATGTACTCGTTTTCAATAGCTTGCATGTGATACGCAATTTGGGTAGATCTGGAACAGTGCTGCAAGTAGGTAAATTTTGAGGAAAGTTGCAGGAATTATTTATAAAACCGCACAAAAACTATAAAAGTATACTTGTGTAGAGTTGGATACTCACCAGCACAGGAGGAGAGAAAGCAGTAGTTAAATGGGTGTGCTTAAGACTTTTGTAGTGCATTCCGGGCTGTGCCACAGCAGCTTTCTGGTGCAGCACATGCGTACTTCCGATAACACCCCGGCACCAATGGTAAGTATGGCCGTTCCGATAAGTACTGCTCCAAGTCCGAACAGGTCGCTGAACACACCGGCAGCCAGTGCGCCGGCTACATAGCCAAAGTCGCGCCAGAACCGGAAGATGCCCAGGCTCTGCGGCCGCTGTTTCGGGTGCGTGTTTTCCGCCACCACCGCCAGAAAGTTAGGATACACCAAAGCGGTGCCCGCCCCAAGTATAACCAGCGCTGCAACCAGCACTACATATACATCTGCCATCAGAAGCAGGGCAATACCTACGCCCTGTACCATCATGCCCAGGCTGAGCAGTTGCTTTTTGCAAAATACATCGCCCAGTTTGCCTGTAACCAGTTGCCCTAGCCCCCAGACCGCCGGGTAAATGCCGACCAGCAGCCCCGTTTCTGCCAGCGTATAGCCTTTAGAAGCGAGCAGTACCGGCAGCAGCCCCCACAAAATGCCATCGTTCAGGTTGTTGACAAACCCGTTCAGGGTAACAGAGCCCAGGTTTGCGTGGCGCCAGGTGGTATCTTTCCAGATGTTGCGGAGCAGGGGAATAGCGGTTTGTGCAGTTTCGGTCTGCACGTGCGCATGCGTGTCGCGCACTAAAAATAGGGTCAGGAGCAGACCGGCAATAGAAAAGCCGATACCCGGTATAAAAGTATAAGTAATATCACTGGAAACAGAAGCAATATAGCCCGCCAGAAATGCCACAAGCCCTACGGCCAGGTAACCGGCAAACTCGTTGATGCCCATGGCAAGGCCACGGTTCTTTTCGCCTACCAGGTCGATCTTCATCACCACCGTAGCCGACCAGGCCAATCCCTGGTTCAGACCAAGCAGCAGGTTCGCAAAGATCACCCACCACCAGCTGTTGGCGTATAGCAGCAGCCAGGGCACCGGCAAGGCAAACAGCCAGCCGATCAGCAGCAGTTGCTTGCGGGTAAAGCGCAGGGTAAGCCGGCCCATCAGCATGTTCGCGATGGATTTGGCAAGGCCAAAGGCAACTATAAACGAAAGAAGCGCGGTATGCCCGTTGATGCCAAAAACGGTTTCGGCAAATTGCGGGATTACGGAGCGCTCCAGGCCTACCATCGCACCGACAAAGCCGTTCACGAGTACCAGCAGCCAGAACTGTCCGGCGTTCTCCCTGAGTCCTAGTTTCGTATCCACTGTTTGTGCCATGATGCGAGTTATACTTATACTTTGAAAGTATGAAAGCCACAGCTTCACGCAAATGGCCTTCAACACTTAATCAACTTTTAGCCAAAGTCTTTCACTTAATGAGGGAGTTTGTCTTTCAGAACGCCATACATGTAGGTGCCTGCCAGACCCCCAAAAATGGCCACGAGAATGGCCCAGTAGCTGAACCCCAAGTTCACGAACATCGGGCCAGGGCACGCGCCGGTCAGAGCCCAGCCTAAACCAAAGATGATACCTCCGATCAGGTAGCGCGGAACAGACATCTCTTTCGGCATGAACACGATCGGGTTGCCCTGGTAGTCACGAAGTTTATACTTCTTGATCAGGAAAGTGGCAATGGTACCCAGCACCACGGCCGTACCGATGATGCCATACATGTGGAACGACTGGAAGCGGAACATCTCCTGGATACGGAACCAGGAAATAGCTTCCGATTTACTCATCACGATGCCGAACAAAATGCCGGCTATTATAAATTTTAATCCTTTCACGGCGAATTAATTAATAGTTACTAATGATTAATGAATATAGAATGATTTATGACTAATGAAGAGCAGATTATCTGCACACTGCTTATTAATCATTATTCATTGCTCACTACTCATTAAAATATCAGCGGGAGCAGCACGAAAGTTGTGAACAAACCACCGATGAAGAAGCCGATCACAGCGATCATCGAAGGCAGTTGCAGGTTAGACAAACCACTTATGGCATGGCCCGAAGTACAACCACCGGCGTAACGGGCTCCGAAACCAATGGCAAAACCTCCCAGCAACAGGATCAGGAATCCTTTCACGGTAAACAGGGCTTCCAGGCTGAAGATCTCTTCCGGCTGTATGCCGTTAGGGGCCGATATGCCCAGTTCGCTCAGGTCCTGAATCGTGGCCTGCGAGATCTGTACCGCCTCGCCGTTAGACAGGAACTCTGCCGAAATAAAGCCGCCCAATATGGCGCCTACCAGGAACAGCAGGTTCCAGGTTTGGGCGCGCCAGTTAAAATCAAAGAACTTAACGTGCTTGCCCGCACCGCAGGCAGAGCAGATGGTGCGCAGGTTGGATGAGAAGCCGAACGACTTACCAAAAAACAGCAGCACTACCATTACAAAGGCGATCACAGCGCCCGACGTGTACCATGGCCATGGTTGCCTTAATAGCTCTAACATATCTTCTATACTTTTATACTTGTGCTTATACTTTGTTTATACTTATACTTTAAATGAGCAGGGAAAGGGCAGGTCGCAGGCCCTTTCCTTTAGCTGCTCAAGTTTCTATTACCTGGGCCAGGCACCAATTCCGCCGGCCAGGTTGTATGCTTTAAAGCCCTGGGCTGTCAGCAGGTCGCAGGCAGAGCCGCTTCGGTTGCCGCTGCGGCAGAATACGAAATACTCCTTGTCCTTATCCATCGTTTTAAGCGCCGACTGAAGCTGGCCTGTGGTTACATCCAGGTTACGGGCTCCTTTGATCGTACCGGAAGCAAACTCGCCGGCAGTTCTTACATCCAGCAGCTCTGCTTTAGGTGCATTCTGGTATTTTGTTTTAAAGGTAGTTCCGTCAAGGTCTTCGTAGTTCTTGGGAGCGGATTTAAATATATTGAACATGGCTTTCAGGGTTAAAGGTGTTGATTTGTTATTCTATGATACAAAGATCGGCATAGTAGTAAGCGACTTCAGTGACTTAGGTCACGCAATGATTTTTTCTTAGAAAATTTAGTGATTGCCTGCCTTTATTCTTTGCCATAAAAAAGAACCGGGGTAAGCTTTTGCAAACCCCGGCCAACACTAAACATCTAAACTAAACCCACATCTTACTTTAATGTAGAAGGGCAAACGTAGTTCGTTCTTGGTACATTGGTGTCTGCTATTGCTTTAAAGCCACCTTCTACGTTCACCACGTTGTCGAAGCCTCTGGCCTTCAGGATAGAAGCTGCGATCATAGAGCGGTAGCCACCCGCGCAGTGCAGGTACATTTCCTCTTCTTTCGGCAGCTCAGCCAGGTGCTCGTTCAGGTAATCGAGTGGTGCAGGCTGTGCTTTCTCCACGTGTTCGGCCTGGTACTCGCCTGGTTTGCGCACATCCACTACTTTCAGGTTGTTGTCCTGCTCGTAGCGCTTGGCAAACTCTTCCGCAGAGATAGACTTGATGGTGTCTGTTTCCTTACCGGCTTCTTTCCAGGCAGCTAAACCGCCTTTCAGGTAACCCAGGGCGTGGTCGTAGCCTACGCGTGCCAGTCGGGTCACTACTTCCTCTTCGCGGCCTTCGTCGGCAATAAACAGGATCGGCTGCTGCACATCCGGGATCAGGGCACCTACCCAAGGGGCAAAGTTACCGTCGATACCAATGTTGATGGAGTTCGGGATAAAACCTTTAGCAAACTCTTCCGGCTTGCGGGTATCCAGTACCAGGGCGCCGGTCTCGTTGGCAGCTGCCTCAAAAGCTTCCGGCGAAAGCGCCTGCTGGCCTTGGGTAAGCACCTCCTCGATATTGGCATAGCCTTCCCTGTTCATCTTCACGTTCATTGGGAAGTATCCCGGAGGAGGAAGCAAGCCTTCTGTTACTTCTTTCACAAACTCCTCTTTGCTCATATCGGCGCGCAAAGCATAGTTGGTTTTCTTCTGATTGCCCAGCAGGTCGGTCGTTTCCTTGCTCATGTTCTTACCGCATGCAGAGCCGGCACCGTGCGCAGGATAAACGATCACGTCATCTGCCAGCGGCATGATCTTGTTTCGCAGCGACTCAAACAGGTGGCCTGCCAGTTGCTCTTCTGTCAAATCAGATTTTACCGCCAGGTCAGGACGGCCCACGTCACCGATAAACAAGGTATCGCCGGAGAAGATGCCGTAGTCTTTGCCGTTCTCATCTTTGAGCAGGTACGTGGTCGACTCCATGGTATGGCCCGGTGTATGAAGCACTTTGATGGTAACGTTACCAAGCTTTAATTCTTCCCCATCCGTGGCGATGTGCGCCGCAAACGTAGGCTGAGCATTTGGTCCGAACACGATCTCCGCTCCGGTCGCTTTTGCCAGGTCCACGTGACCTGAAACGAAGTCGGCGTGGAAGTGCGTTTCCAGCACATACTTTATTTTAGCACCGTCTTTTTCAGCTTTCTCCAGGTATGGCTTTATCTCGCGTAGGGGGTCAATAATGGCGGCTTCGCCGTTGCTCTCGATGTAGTAAGCGCCCTGTGCCAGGCAACCGGTATAAATCTGTTCTACTTTCATGGGTATTGGGTTTGGGTTTTATGTGATGCAGGTTGTCCGCTACCGGAGCAACCTTATACTTTCATGTTTCTTAATCTGACACTACAAATATCAGAAGATAATCTGGCCTTGTCAGTGACTTAGGTCACGTTTTGGGTTAGGCGAAAAATAATTCTTTGATTATGATGTAGATACCCATCACGAGCACGAACCAGCCGAAAGAAGTTTTCAGTTTATCTGCATGGATCTTGGTTGACAGGAACGTGCCGATGAAGATACCCGCAATGGAGATGGTGGAAAAGATGGCCAGGAACATCCAGTTGATGTCGTAGTTGAAGATGTCGCCGATGAAGCCGAACAAGGATTTTACTGCAATGATGAGCAGGGAAGTGCCTACGGCCATTTTCATGTCGAGCTTGCTGAAAAGCACCAGTGCCGGAATGATCAGAAAGCCGCCTCCGGCACCCACCAGGCCGGTAAGCGTACCTACCACCAGGCCTTCGGCCAGTATGCCGCCGTAGTTGAATTTTGGTTTCGGGTGTTTCTCGGTAGGGTCTGTGTGCTCCACGTCCACTTCCGTGTCGATGTTTTCATCTACCGGGTCTACAGGCTCGGCAGGTACTTCCTTTTTCTTCTTGATCATGGAGATGGAGGCAAACACCATCAGGCCGGCAAACAGCAGCATAAGCAGCACGCCTTTGGTCACCACGAAATCACCTACTGTAAATATGTTTTCGGGAATGGCCGGTACCAGGTAACGACGCGTGAGGTACACGGCTACAATAGAAGGCAGACCGAACACAACAGCTGTCTTCAGGCTTACGAGTCCTTTTTTATAAAACTTATAGCTGCCTACCAGGCTGGTAAGACCCACAATAAAAAGCGAATAGGCTGTGGAGATCACAGGACTCAGGCCAATGAGGTAAACCAGCACAGGCACTGTCAATATTGAGCCACCGCCACCGATCAAGCCAAGCGAGAGGCCGATGAGCATGGCAGCAATGTATCCGAGTATTTCCATATCCTTTGGTTTTAAATAATGAACACTACAAAAATAGGTCAGACTACGAATCAGCACAGTAACTCTTGTCACAGAGCAGGTTTTGCTGGTAAAAATATTATGTATGACAGGGCGTATGTAAGATAAAGCAGGCTTGCGACAAGAGGGTGCATTCTTCTAACAATTGGGCTGCAAAGCAGCAGTGGGGGCCTTTATTAAGAAAGGAAAATCTCTCTGCTTAATATGTACAGGCCCATGGCAAGTATAAACCAGCCAAAACCTTTCTTTAATTTATTGCCATCTATTTTAGAAGATAAGGCTGTTCCGATGTAAATGCCCGCCACCGAAAGCGCAGAGAAAGTTACCAGGAATATCCAGTCGATATTATATTGGAAAATATCCCCCACAAACCCGATAAGCGAATTTGTCGCGATAATGAAAAGCGAAGTACCTACAGCTAACTTCATATCAAGGCCGGTGAAAAGTACGAGTGCCGGTATGATCAGGAAACCGCCACCAGCGCCAACCAAGCCGGAAACCAGGCCAACCAGGGTGCCTTGTACCATCACGGCAACGTATTGAATGCCTTGTTCCGTATCATCCTCAATTTCGGATTTGATTTTTGGTTTGCGGATCATGCTGAAAGAAGCCATCACCATAAGTATGGCAAACAATACCATAAGCAGTATGTCTTTTGTGATCTCAAAGCCACCAATGTTGAGAATGTGTGCGGGTATAGCTGGTACTAAAAATGTACGGGTAAGAAAAACCGTGGTGAGGGAAGGAGCACCGAAAATGAGTGCTGTTTTAAAGCTTACCAGTTGTTTTCGGTAAAATTTGAAGCTGCCCACAAGGCTTGTTGTACCAACTATAAACAAGGAGTAGGAAGTAGACATTACCGGGCTTAAACGCATCAGGTAAACAAGTATAGGCACTGTAAGTATTGAGCCTCCGCTTCCTGTTAATCCTAAAGAAAGTCCGATGAGTAAAGCAGCAATGTATCCGAGTATTTCCATTTGTTTTTTGATTCAATTAAAGCTACAAAAGTACAGCAGACTCTGCGCAAGTTCAGTGACTCCTGTCACAGAGAGGTTACTGTAGTTAGAGAGTTGGGGAGTTAGAGAGTTTGGCGGTATGAGACAGAAATTCTGATACACTAATATTGATCCGGTATGCTGCAAGTTTAGCAGAGC
Organism: Pontibacter ruber; assembly: GCF_023630205.1. Taxonomy (GTDB): domain Bacteria; phylum Bacteroidota; class Bacteroidia; order Cytophagales; family Hymenobacteraceae; genus Pontibacter; species Pontibacter ruber. The sequence goes on from NZ_JALPRR010000003.1 coordinate 342,267, forward strand.
AACTTATGGCGTGGGAAGTATAAATTCGGTTAAAAATAAGAGTCAGAAAACCGGCGCAGCAAACTCCTAAACTCCTACGCTTAGGTCGTGCGCTTCGATGTAGTTGCGGTGCAGGGTGATGGCGCCGGTTTGCTCGAGTTTTTTCAGCAGCCTGGAGATCACTTCCCGGGAGCTGTTGAGTTCATCGGCGATCTGCTGGTGGGAGAGGCGGATCTGGTTGCCGCTTACTTTAACATGGCGCCTGAGGTAAAAAAGCAGGCGCTCGTCCAGCCCTTTGAAAGCAATGCTATCCAGGGTCTGCAGCAGTTCTTCGAAGCGTTGACGGTAGGAGGCGATCACGAAGTTGTGCCAGCTTTTATACTTGCCCAGCCACATTTCCGACAGGTGCGAAGGCACGAGTAAAACCTCTGACGGTACAACGGCTTTGGCCATGATCTGGCTTTTCTCGTTGCGGGCCGTGCACATCATCGAAAGGGCGCAGGCGTTGCCCGGCTCCAGGTAGTACATCAGAAACTCATTGCCTTCATCATCCTCGCGGTATACTTTCAGCAGTCCGCTGAGCAGCAGGATCGTGGATTTGATGTATTGCCCGGTGCGCATCACTTCTTCGCCTTCCTCAATTTCCTTCAGGGTGCTTTGCTTTAAGAGCTCATCCAGCAGCGGCTGCTCAAGTTGCGGAAATTGTTTTGTTATGATGTCTTTGGTTAGAACTTCCATAGTATAAAGGATCGGTGTGTAAAGAGTATGAAATAGGTGCGTGGTACAGTTGTAGTTGTTTATCTGGCCCTCTAAGTAAGGCTATTTAAATATACGTAATTAAATAAAAAACCAGTGCGGGTACTGGTTGCACCCGCACTGGCTGTTACTAAAGTCTATACTTATTTCTGCCCGTTCTTGAAGTCGTTTACAGCTTCGCTCAGGTCCAGCACCTTAGCATCTGGTAAGGCTGCCTCCACAATGCTGCTTCCGGCCGCAGAGCGGTAGCCGCCTGCGCAGTGTACCACAACCGGCTTGTCAGCAGGGATCTCTTTGGCACGTTCGCGCAGCTCCGGCAGCGGAATGTTGATGGCCTTGTCGAAGAACTTACCACCTTTTACTTCCGAAGCGTTCCGGATATCCACGATGGTGTAGTCGTCTTGGTGCTGGCGGAATGCTTCCATATCGATAACCGGTGAAGTGAATTCTGCTTTTTCGTCGAGGACGAAGGCTCCCTTAATCAGCAGCTCATACCCGATCTTGGCTGCTTTGCTGATCAGCTCGTTTAGCTGCTCGTCGCTTTCTGCGATCAGGTAATAACGCTCGTTCGGACCAACGATGCTTCCCAGCCAGGTCTCGAATTTGCCCCCGTTCTGGATGTTGATGGCACCTTTGTAGTGGCCTTTCTTAAACGTTTTTTCGCTCCGTGCATCTACCACCAGCGCACCTGCTTCGGGCTTGTAGTTCTTTTCCATACGGGCAACGCCTTCTATACTTGTTTTATAAGCTGGCGCACCCTGCTTGTTCAGACCCACATCATAGCCAAAGTATTTCGGTATGAAGGGCTGGTCTTCGGTCAGTACCTTTACAAACTGGTCTTCGCTCATTTGCTGCAGGGCGTAGTTGCTCATTTTTTCAGCGCCGATGGTGCTGCTGTTGGCTTCGCTCAGGCCTTTGCCGCAAAGCGTACCGGCACCGTGAGCAGGGTATACCAGCACATCATCGTCCAGCTGCATTAGCTTTTCGCGGGTGCTGTGGTACATCTGGCGGGCCAGCTCTTCGCGCTTGGCCGTAATGTTGCCGGCACTTTCGCGCAGGTCCGGGCGGCCTACATCACCAATAAACAGGGTGTCGCCGGTAAACACGGCTTTGTCTTTGCCTTCATGCTCCAGCACAATGCTGATGCCGTCGGGGGAGTGGCCGGGCGTGTGCAGCGATTTAAGCTTCACTTCACCAAGCTCCAGCACAGCCCCCTCGTCAAAGGCTTTGTGCGGGTAATCAGCTCCTACCAGACTATGGGCATAAATGGTAGCGCCGGTTTTTTCGTGTATTTCCAGGTGCGAACTCACAAAGTCGGCGTGCGGGTGTGTTTCTATCACTCCAACAATCTTTGCATTATTCGATTCGGCATAATCATAGTATGGCTGCGGGTTACGGGCAGGGTCTACAAGTACTACTTCACGGGTTTGCTCGCTTAATACAGCGTATGAGTAATGTGCTAATCCTTTGTCTTCAAACTGTTTAATTTTCATCAGTTTTCTTTTTTATAGTTTAGACAACCTGAGAAATCATCCTCGACTCTCAATTTGTAATGCAAAGATATTACCTACGTAAACCCTGCACAGTGATGTTTGTCACATAGCGCAGCCGCCTACATAATGCCCTTTAGCATGAGGTTCCAGTACATCCAGGGCAAGCCGTACTTTTTCAGTAACCACATGCTGTACTGCTCTTTTGTGGTGTCTACAAACTTGCTGATAAGCGGATCGCTGTCGCGCAAGTTATCATACTTGAACTCGGCCAATACCATTTTGCCGTACCCTGTGATAAAAGGGCAGGAAGAATACCCTTCGTACTTTTTATCCGATTGCCTTTTATGACTGATCTGGGCGAGCAGGTGGGCTGCCACAACGGGTGCCTGTTTGCGTATGGCAGCTCCCGTTTTACCGGTAGGCAAGGCCGACACATCGCCTACGCCATAGATGTTGCTGTAGCGTTTGTGCTGCAAAGTATGCATGTCGACATCGAGCCAGCCTTTGTTAGGACCTTCTGCCACTGCCAGCGGCGAGTTGCGTACCACATCCGGAGCTACGTGCGGCGGAGCCAGGTGCAGCATGTTGTAAGGTATAACCACCGTATCGGCACCCTCTGACCGTTCTTGCAGCCGCTCGTCGGGGGTAAAGACCTGCTCGCCGGGCTGCATGCGCTTAAAGTGGATCTCGTTACGAGCGGAATCAATCCTGACAGGGCTGTAAAAGGTTCGTACAATGATCTCTTTTCGCTTTACAACCTCCTGCAGCGTGCCCAGAAATTCTTTTACCCCGAAAATAGTGGAGCCGGGCGTAGCAAATATAATGTTGCTTTTGCCACGCACGCCTGTCTTCCGGAAATAGTCATCGGACAGGTACATGATCTTTTGCGGGGCACCGCCGCACTTGATAGGCGTAGTGGGTTGGGTAAACACGGCATTCCCCCCTTTAAAATTCAGCAGTACGCCCCAGGTTTTGCGCGGGTCGATGTAGTTGCTGCAGACGTTAGGAGTCTTTAGTGCTTCCCGCAATCCTTCAATGCCGTCCAGATCATACTTTGCACCCGTTGCCACTACCAAAAAGTCATAGTTGTAGTCGCCGCTCTTTTCTGTCCGGACCGTGTTTGTTTCGGGCAGTATTTCTGTAGCCAGGTCCTGCAGCCAGGTAACTCCTTCCGGTATCACAGAAGCCTCACTCCGGCGGGTATCAGGGTAGTCGTACGTGCCGGCACCCACCAGCGTCCAGGCGGGTTGGTACCAGTGGTCTTTGGAGGGCTCGATAATCGCAATCCGCAGGTGCTTTTGCTCCCGGCGCAGCTTGGCAGCCAGCATAATGCCTCCCGTGCCGCCACCTATAATCAGAACATGATAATGCGTATACATAGCTTCGTGTTTTATACTTTTCCTAAGTCATTAACCTGTTATGCCTTTGGCTGCGGCAGTATCTTTGTTCAGAGATTCTTTTTGGCCAGGTAGAAATCAACCATTTCCAGGTCGCTGTTCACCCGTTCGTCCAGTGCCTCCAGGTTCTTTGGCGGCGGCACGATCACTTTATCTCCGGGTTGCCAGTTCAGGGGCAGGGCTACCTGGTGCTCAGCTGCCGTCTGCAGGGCAACTAACACACGCTTGATCTCTTCCATGTTGCGGCCCACGTTCAGCGGGTAGTACATGATCAGGCGGATGATGCCTTCCGGATCGATGATAAAGACTGCTCTGACAGCGGCGGTTTCGCTTTCGCCGGGTTGCAGCATGCCGTAAAGCTTTGCCACTTTCATGTCGATGTCGGCAATGATCGGGAACCTGAAGTATACGCCTGTTTTTTCGCGCACATTCTGCACCCAGGCAATGTGGGAGTGGATGCTGTCGATGCTCAGGCCGATAAGTTTGGTGCTGTGCTGTGCAAAGAAATTATCCTGCTCCTGGGCAAAGCCACTCAGCTCGGTGGTGCAGACAGGTGTGAAATCAGCGGGGTGCGAAAACAAAATTGCCCAACTGCCCTTGATGTAATCTGAAAACCTGATGGGACCGATGGTGGTGTTCGCTTCGAAGTCAGGGGCTTTGTCGCCTATGCGTGGCATGGTGGTTGTTTCTTCCATCTGTACTTTGTTATTGGTGGATAATCTTAACTGAAGAACAGGGGTGACTGGCTGGCTACCAGCGTGTTGCAAGAACAAGTATGGCTAAGTGTTACACTTATACCTGCTATACGAATTATTTTGTATTTTATTGCTTTTAATTTGTTTTAATTAGGTATGCATAACCAGTCCAAAGGTGAGTTAAGCGATGCTGACTTACAGACCTGTGCTTAAGAGCAGGCACCTGTACTTTTTAGTTTACAGCCAATGCTATTCCAAACTATCGAGCATGGCTGTGAACAAACGCATGTATGGCACGGGTACCGCTTTACAGTGTCCGTTGCCTTGCGTACTCTATAGGAATCTTACTATCGGAAAACAGCTCGGTGAGCCTGGTTGGAAAAAGAAACGCTGCTAGGCAACCTCCTGCTGGTGGCTGTCGCTGCTGTAGCGGAAGAGGAAAAGCAGCACAACCAGCGCAGCGGCAGCGGATGTGATAAAGGCGGCGGGAGCTCCGAAAGCATACCAGATGTAACCGGTCAGACTGCTGGCCAGGAGCGTGCAGATGCTCTGAAAAGCAGTATAGGTACCAATGGCGGTGGCCGTATCTTCGCGCCGGGCGATGTTCGTGATCCAGGCTTTGGCGATGCCTTCCGTAGCTGCCGCATACATGCCGTATAGCAGGAACAGCAAACCGAAAACTGCCACATCGCTGCTCCAGGCCATGCCGGCATACACCACGGCAAACAGCAGCAGGCCACCCAGGAAAACAGGCTTCAGCCCTACTTTATCGGCCAGTATACCCAAGGGGTAAGAACAGAGCGCATACACCAGGTTGTAAAAGATGTAGATCCCGATCAGCCAGGTATCGCTCATGCCGCTCTCTTTTAACTTCAGCAACAGAAATACATCCGAACTGTTAAAGAGTGCAAAGAACAGCAGACCGCCGGTGAGATAGCGGTAGGGCAGGGGGCTGTTTTTCCAGTACCCGAGGAAGGCCCAGAAAGGCGCAACGGACCTGACGCGTGGCGCAACCGGTTTGTCTTTCAACAGCCAGGTAAGCAGGATGGCCAGCAGCCCCGGTACAAAAGCGATCAGGAACAACGTGCGGTACTGCTCCGGGTAATAGTATAGATAAACGAGCGCCGCCGCAGGACCCAGTACAGCCCCCAGGGTATCCATGGAGCGGTGGAAGCCGAACACACGCCCTTTCTTTTTAGCGGTAGTCTCGTCGGAAAGCAGTGCGTCGCGTGCGCCGGTCCGAATGCCTTTGCCCAGGCGGTCGGTGGTGCGGGCCAGGAAGATCCAGTAGGCGTTGGTAAACAGGGCAAGCATGGGTTTGGAAATGGCACTGAGCGCATACCCCAGCCGCACAAAGGGCACCCGTTTGCCTGCCAGGTCCGATTGCTTGCCAAAATAGCCTTTGCTGAGTCCGGCCGTAGCCTCGGCCACTCCCTCCAGTACCCCGATCAGTACAACCGAGAAGCCGATGTGCTTCAGGTAAATCGGCATCACCGGGTATAGCATCTCACTGGCCAGGTCCGTAAACAGGCTTACCAGCGAAAGTATCCAGATGGTGCGGGTCAGTGTTTTCATGCAGGGGCCGGAGCAAAGCGGCAGCGTGTACTTTTACGGTAACAAATAGCTGAGGGTAAGGTATAAATATAGAGTGCCAGACACCACATTTACAAGAGCTTCGGCTATGCTTTTCTTCAAGTGGTACAAAGTAACGATCGTACTACATTCGCCCTTGCAATTATTTATGTCATCTAAATCACAAAGCTTTCCGGAGTATACCTGACCTGGTATGGATTACAGAAAAGCAGTTAAGATCTGAGCTATGAAAAAACGATCACTTTCCCCGGCTGTAACAACGATTGCTGTTATAGGGGTGTATGCGCTGGCAGTGGCTGCGTTGCGGCCCTGGTATCTGCGCTGGGGTGCCACCGAAGCAGAAGTAAAACAACCCCTTCCCGGCGACGAACTGATGCATCATCCTTCTGCCCATCATGCCATTACAATACAGGCACCGGTGGAGGCAGTATGGCCCTGGCTGGTGCAGATAGGGCAGGACCGTGCCGGTTTTTACAGCTATACCTGGCTGGAGAACCTGGTGCTGGCAGGCATACACAACACCAACCAATTGGTGCCGGAGTGGCAGGACCTGAAGGCAGGCGACAAAGTACGGCTTGGCTCGAAAAAGGTATACGGCGACATTACGCTGTTGCCTGTAGCTGCCCTGGAGCCATACCGGCACCTGGTGTTGCAGGGCTGGGGAGCCTTTGTACTGCAACCGCTTGATGCCCACACGACCCGCCTGCTGGTGCGTTCGCACGGACAGCGGCGCAGCACCCTCAAGCGCATCACAGATTTCCTGTTCTTTGACCCCATCCACTTTGTGATGGAGCGCCGCATGTTGCTGGGCATAAAAGAACGTGCCGAGCGGGAATACCGCGCCGTATCCGGACATGTGATGTAGATCTTGTATAATTTGAATTATGAATTATGAATGGGAGGTCGTTTAGAGCCAGCCCTTGCTCAGCGGGAGTGTGAACTATAGAACTTATACTTTGAAGTATAGCAACAGCCAAATCCCCCTCTCCTTGAGGAGAGGGTTAGGGTGAGGTGAAACAGTAATCATGAAACTTATACTTTGTAGTATAACAATAACAGAATTTCCCTCCTTAGTCAAGGAGGGATCAGGTGTGGATGGACCTCAGCAACTATGAAAGTATTACTTGGAAAATACCTATGGCAGAAATTCCCCTCTTGAGAGGGCTACGGTGAGGTGATAACTTCTGCTATAGAACTTATATTTGGCAAGATCCACGTGTCTTATACTTACCGGAGTTATCAGGCTACCTGCTCCTGACTTACACGCTGGCAGTGTTCCACAAAAGCAAGCAGGGTAGCGTCGAAATCCTCGCTGTTTTCCAGCTGCGGTATGTGCCCTGCCCGGGGTATAATGATGGTTTCTCCACGCCACTTGGGTATGTCCAGGTTCTTGAGGTAGTCGCGGTCGCCCAGGCGGTCTTTCTTTCCGGTTACCAGTGCTACCGGCACGGCAGCGTGCTTCAACAGGGCCAGTTCATCTTCGTGGTTGCCGTCGGCTACGCTCTGGGCAAGTATGGATCTGGCTTTGGGGTCTGTGTTCTTAAAATCAGTTGCCAGCGTGTTCGGCATTTCTTTGTTCTTCTTCGCGAAGAAAGACCGGGCATAGTACCGTAGCTCATCGTCATCGGCCTGTTCCTTCAATATCGTTCCCAGCACACCGGCGCGTTTTTGATTAAAGGCTTTCGTAATGTCGGCAGGCTTGCCATCTGCTATGGCCGTGTTCACCACCATCAGCCCGATGCAGCCGCGCAAGGTCGGCAGCGCTTCTACCGCAATGTTGCCGCCCATCGAGTACCCGGCAATAACATAGGGCTCATGGATTACCTGGGGCAACAGCTCTGTCAGCAGGTGGGCATAACCAGGTAAGGTATAATCATCGGCAGGCGCCCCCGACCACCCCGATTCCCCGTGCCCCGGCAGCTCGATCGAGATCATGTGGTGGTCCTGTAATGCCTCGCTCTCCAACTGCTTCTGCCACACCTGCTTCGACATCGATACCCCATGCAGCAGTACAATAGCCGGCTCTTTGCCTTGTCGCTCGCTTACATGTACATCAAGGTTGTGTACCTGGTAAGTTCTGGAAGTGATCTGGTTTGCCATGATAGTATAAGTATAGTTTAAACTGATATTTATATTGTACACGTGGTAGCAAACCTTGTTGTGCAGGTAAGTATAAACTAAGGGATGGCAGCAATTTGAACAGGCAGTTGCACCGTGTGGCTGGTAAAATGGAGTATAACGTGCAGCAGGCAGGTGGTAAATAGTATGGAATCAGCTTACTGGTTAGCAGGTTTTGCCACCATGTTGTATAAAGGTAGATCTTTTGAATGAACAAGGAAGTGCAAAGCTTACAGATAAAGACCGGCTGGCAGCGCAAACCTGGTAATTCAGATATGGCAGATGTAGGAAGTTAGGCAGGTATAAAAAAGAAGAAGGGCCTCCGCCAAGAAGCCCTTCCATATTTTGAAAAGTAATTATCAAGTAAGTAACTTTTCAACTTTTAGCCGTTTGTTTATACGGAGGCTATTTACCCAATGTTACGGTATGGCTAAAAATATTTTAATTTTTTTCGGGTGCTGATTTCCTGCTTTCCGCTTGTAGGAGTTAAGCTACCGCTTTGGTTCAGTTCAGGCTGCACTCACCGCCGCATGCATCGCACAAGGCATGTACCCCTCAGGCTGTAACAAAGTAAACTACCGGCCACCGCTCACGTTATAAAAAGTTAATTCATTATTAACTAACGTTTATGCTATGAGAAGATACGAGCGGGAACGTTATGAAAACGGCAACTACGGACACGAAAACAGCTACCGCGACGAGCGCCACTACAGGCCTGCGCGCGGTATGCAAGACAATTTTGAAAGGGAGTACCAGCAACAGCACAGGCCCCGTTACCAGCCGGAAGACAGGTACGAGCGCCGCGATACCTACCACAGCCCCGGCTACACCCGCGACATGAACTACGACGAAAGCTTCCGGGGCAGCAACCGCACCATGGGTGACATCCGCCAGGGTTACGGCATTTCGAGTTTCGATGGTATCTCTGACAGGTACAACACCCTGAACAGAGACCAGCGCGGAGGCAACATGCAGGAAGACCAGGCTTACTATGGCGAAAGCAGGTACAGCAGCACAGGTTACGGCAGCGGCATGGGCGAATCGTTCCCGAACTCTAACCGCGGGGTACCTAACTACGGCCTGCAGACTTTTGCAGATAATTACGGTACCGGCATGGGAAGCTCTTACGGGGGCGCAAACTACGGCGGCGGTACCGGCTACATCAGTGGCAACCGGGGCGGCTCGTCCGGCAACTATACGTATGGAACCTCCTCGGGCAATTACGGAGGCTATGGCTCTATGGGAGGTGGCACGTATGGCGGCGGAATGGGCAGCGGTTTCGGAGGCAGCTCCTCCCACAATTCAGATCGGGGCACAACCGATCTGGGAGGTTTTTAGCGAATGAACTAACGTATAGATCCATGAGGAGCCCGTCATACTTTGGCGGGTTTTTTTTATCGCCTGGCTGTCAGCGGGTGGTTTAAAATGCAGGGTGCTGAAGTATACAGCGGATATTAAAACAAAATGCCTGAAAAAAGTAGAAGGGCCCCCGCCACAGAAGCCCTTCCTATTGAAAAGTATAAATCGGAATACTTGACTAACTTTTCAACTTTAGCCATCTATAAAACATTGGCCACCGGCGCCAGGTTCAATGTGATTGAGACTTTTTTGTGTATAAGGATATTGATTTTCAGCTTATTAAAAAATGTTTAACGCGCTTACTCCCAGTGCCCTGCTAACCTTCTGAGTGTAACGATCTGGCCCAGGTGGTAGGCGTTGTGCTCGGCCACCAACATGGCCTCGCGCAGCAGCGTTTGTCCGGTACCGTGCGGTATTAGGGCATAAAGATCGTTGGTTGTATTCTGTACCAGTTGCACCATTTCTTCCAGCTCCGCAGCAATAATTTTAAGTGTATTTTCCAGCGTAGCCTGATCGGCAGGAGCAGTATCAGCAGGCCAGTAATCGTCGGGCCAGGCAGGTTCCTGGTACTTGGGGTTGCGGCTAAAGTCCAGGATATCGTGCTGGGCAAAGCGCAGGTGTTCCAGCAATTGCCAAATCGTGTAGGGCAAGCCATTAACTTGCCGGCCTGCTTCCTGCACCGTTATGCCTTCCAGCAATTCTGCCAGCGGACGGAAAGCCTGCCCTCCCCGCAGCAGCTTTACCAAGTGTTCGCGCAGTTGTCGGTCCTGTTTCATAGCTGTTTTTTTCTAGTTCATACTTAGGATGTAGCGTAAGAGTTTGCAAGTTTCACCCAGCACTGTCCCCGGCAAACATGCCAGATCATACTTTAGCAGGGAGCAGCAGGCAGAGTGTCATAATTTGGACAGAAACCCTTATCTTTTGTGCTTAGCCACCTACTGCATGAAAACACCTTTACACTTTTTCCTGGTCTGCCTGCTTTTACTGGTAGCCTGTAAGCATTCTCCTGAGCCGGCGCCGGCACCCACCCAAACGCCTGAAATCCTTGGTTTTCCGGTCAGCATCACTTCTGCAGGCGACGATGGCGTGAACGAGATCTTCTATTATGACCGAACCGACCGGTACGGCGAATTGTCTATGCGGGAATATTTTACCCGTACCGATACGGTGCACCACTTCGATATATACCTAGGCCGTGGGAAAGACATGCTGAATGTGATAGAAAGAAGAGATCATTCCCTGTCGGATAGCATAAAAGACTATGTAACCATCGACCACATGTCGTACGACCTGCTGCCGTTACGGCGCAACGAGCGGCCTTACTACCCGCTGAATAACCTGCTGATAGATGCACATGAAATTTACAAGTATACTCCGTCGTATGTACTGGCAGAGCAGCAGTTCTACAAAGACTACAAACTTACCGGCACCCGCAAGTATAACTACGGCAGCTACGCAGCGGCTCTTATAGAGGAGTACAGCGCATCAGGTACTAAAACCCGTACCCTGGAGCTGCACTTCGACGAGAAGCGGCACCCGCAGGCCAATAACGTGAAATACCAGAAAATACTGGTAGAACCTGGCTATCCGCATGACCACAACATAACCCAGGTAACTGCCAGGGATGCCGGAGGGGCCGTACTCGAAAGCAAATCGTACAGCAACACCTATACCTACAACGAGCACGGTTATCCCCTGCAGGTAGTCAGGACCTTCCTCGATGGCAGATCAAACACGTATACCTATACTTACAAATGCAGGTAGCCTATAAGGAAATGCCTGAGAAACAACCGGCAGCGGTTTACCGGAAATTCCTGAAAAAAATTGCACCGTTTTTTACAACATTATTATATAGGTGAGCGTATATATAGCAGAACCCTTTAGCAAATTTTGTTTGTGATAAGTAAGGCCCCGAAGGTGAACGGTCGGGGCCTTACCTTTTATATCCCGCCTACATTACCGGTTTCCCAAAATTCAATTGTTGCTGTTTCAGGTGCGTAATTCTGTAGATTGCGGCTAGCCCGAGTGTTGCTGTGCAGCGCTATTTTTCCTGATCATTGGACTGCAGGAAATCAAGCAGGCTGGTAGAGGCTGCTTGCTGGCCGATGCTGGTAAGGTGGAGCAGGTGCCTGCCTTTGCCCGTATCGCTGGCACCTTTCCGGATAAAGCCCAGGTCGATGAGCTGCTGCTGCGTTTTGGTTAGCAGGAACACATCGATGTGGTGGCTGATTGCCAGCGCCTTCAGTTTATAAGAAGCTATACTTCCGCCTTCGGCAAGCAGTGCCTTCAGAATTACATCCGCAACATGGCTTTCCGAAGTATTCATTTTACTCTTCTAAAGGTATTCTGGTGCAATTTTAGGTTCATACCTGTTTAACGAAAATTTTTGGGTTTTGATGGTAATAATCCAGTCGTGGTTTTATTATTTGTGTGCTGTGGTCGTTTATTCATGAAAACAGAATAAACATGTTTGTAATATTCTAATATATCAAAGTATGAATGAGGAAGGTGTTTTAACAAAACCTGCCACAATTAATGTAAAACCGAGCCTATGAGTTAATGCGATGGAATGTTGTGCCTCCCGGCCTAAAAGCCTATACTTGTATCAAACCAAACCGACTAATTATGAGACCCTATATACTTGCCGAAACAAACTGGAAAGCTGTTAAAGACCAACAGATCGATGTAGCTGTGTTGCCCTGGGGCGCTACCGAAGCGCACAATTACCACATGCCCTATGCCACAGATGTAATTGAGGCAGACGCCATCGCGGCAGAATCGGCCCGGATTGCCTGGGAGAACGGAACCCGGGTGATGGTGCTGCCTACTATACCGTTTGGCGTTAATACCGGCCAGTCCGATATAAGGCTTTGCATGAACCTGAACCCAAGCACGCAACTGGCCATCCTCAACGACCTGATAGAGGTGCTCAACCGCCAGGGCATACACAAGCTGCTGGTGCTTAACAGCCACGGAGGCAATGATTTTAAACCAATGCTGCGTGAGTTGGGCCTGCGTTACCCGGATATGCTGCTGGTTGCCTGCACCTGGTTCCAGGCGGCAGACCGCAAAAAGTATTTCGAGGCAGCCGGCGACCATGCCGATGAAATGGAAACCAGCCTGCTGCTGCATCTGCGGCCAGACCTGGTGTTGCCTTTGGAAGAGGCCGGTGAAGGAAAGGAGAAGAAATCAAGGATCACTGGCATACGCGAGGGCTGGGCCTGGTCGGAGCGCAAATGGTCGATGGTGTCGGAAGATACCGGCATCGGGAATCCCAAAGCTGCCACAAAGGAAAAAGGAAAAGCTTTCCTGGAAGCTGCCGCACTTAATATAGCCAATCTCCTGACCGAACTGGCGCAGGTAGATCGTAATGATCGGTACAGCAGTTAAGCTTTGCCCGGAGAGTTGGAACAGGAGCCTTCGGAAGGCAGGAGATGAACAGCTATTTCTGCCTGTAGCGAGTTGAGTGATAGATAACGTAGCTGCAAAGCATAAAAAAAGCCCCGGAACTCCGGGGCTTTTTTTATGCTTTAGAAAGGCTATGCGCGTTTTACATTTACGGCATTAAGCCCTTTTTTACCTTCCTTAAGTTCAAAAGTAACTCTGTCGTTTTCTCTGATCTCGTCGATCAATCCTGTTACGTGTACAAAGTACTCCTGATTTGAGCTCTCGTCTTTAATAAAACCGAATCCTTTTTCGCTATTAAAGAACTTTACAATTCCGTTATTCATGCTATTTGATTTTTATACATCTACTACACAAGGAAAGGAAAAAATGTTTATTTAATTGTTAAATTTTTTATTATCAAAGTTAAAGTGCAATTAAAAAGCTATAATCGGGTGTATTTACTTTGTTAAATGATATAAAAAAATAAGCTGCCGAAAGCCCTTCTGTAAGTATAAGGTTTCTGATTTAAGCTTCTAAAGTATAAAAGACCCAAAATTCGGGGCTTTTATACTTTAGAAAACCTGCAGTTTGCCGTCAAGCACGAGGCGGTAACAGGTGTGCTGCTAGTTTCCGGTACGGTTCAGTTCATCGAGGCTGTTGTTACGTTTCTTGGCCTCAAACTCCTTGCCTTTGTTGAAGCGGTAGCGCAGGTTCAGGCGAACGCTCTGTGCGCCGTGGTACTGGTCTATGGCATTGGTATTGCCGTCCAGCGATGTGTTGATCTTCATGACACGGGTCTTGAAAATGTCTGTCACATTCATGCTCAGCGTTAGCTTATCGTTCAGGAAAGAGCGCTTAAAGCCGGCATCCACGCCCCACATGCTCTTCAAAGTATACAGGCCATAAACTGCTGGCCCCTGGTAGCTGGCAGATACTTCCATGCGAATGTCCTTTGGCAACTGGATGTTCTGGTTCGACTGCACGGTAAAGAAGATCTGGTCATTTAAGACTGTGCTTTCGTTTAGGTTAAGCGAAAAACGCTGGTAAGCTAACGTAGCATTGTTGTTCATTTCCCATTTGCCGGAGATACGCACAGGGGCAACCAGATTAGCAGTTAAGTTAGTATACTTATCAACGTTCGACTGCATGAAGACCGTAATATTTTCCTTACTGTTGTAGAAAGGTACTTCGGCTATAAAATCGGTGGTAAGGTTGTAGCCCAGTACCAGGTTATAGCTTTTCTTCAGTGTCTGTGTCAGCTCAAAAGCGTTGGTGTAAGACGGCTTCAGGTATGGGTTGCCCTGGGCTGTGGTATACTTGTCGATGTAGAAGATGAACGGGTTCAGGTGCTCGTAGTAAGGCCGGTTGATGCGTCGGCTATACTTGTAACCGATCTGGTAATTCTCGTTTACCTGCTGCTGCAAAAACACACTCGGGAAAAGGTCCAGGTAATCTCTGTCCGTTATTTTGTTTTTAGAGATGGAGTTGCCACGGGTATTGGTTTGCTCAGCGCGCAGTCCGGCAGTCAGGCTCCAGGTAGTACCCAGCTTGGTTGATAGGTTTGCATAAGCCGCGTAAATGTTTTCGTTATAGATAAAGTGGCTGCTTCGCTTGTCGTCCAGTTGCTTGCCTGTTTCAGTTACCTCGTAAAACTTCAGCTCGTTATCCGATACCACATGGCTGGCCTTTGCACCCAGTTCCAGCTTGCTCACCTTACTCAACACTTTCGTAAAATCAACCTTGGCAGAATAAATATCATACGCTGTCGGGTTGTGGCTGGTCAGTAGTTCGGTCAGGGTTGGGGCATCTGCATTTATACTTGTGCGCAGGTTCAGAAACTCGAAATCAGTGCGGTCGGAAATCTTTACGTAATCCAGGTCGGCAGACAGGTTGGTGCCCAGCGTGTCGAGCTTGCCAACGTAGTGCAGGTTGAAGTTGCCATTTTGGAATTCGCTGTCGGCATCGTTCACAGAGCGGATATACTGGTTGTCTGCAGTATTTGGCCGGCGCAGGTAGGAGTCTGTTGAGAACCGGTTTTCGGAGGCATTGTATTGCAGGTTTGCCATTACGCCCACGCTGTGCTGCTTGTTCAGGTCATAGTCGCTGCTCAGGCGCAGGGCAGGGGCAAAATGCTTTATTTCCTCATAGCCATCCTGGTCAATGGAGCTGTTCCCGTCCTCGTTCACGAACACGCGGTTCATCTGCATATCACGGAAGCGCATGCGTCGGGCAAGGTCCAACGAGGCAGAGGTGTTCCATTTGCCATTTTTGTGGTTCAGTTCGGCTCCTGAAGTATACGTGCTTAGCCTGTTGTACTGGTAGCCGCCGTACACGCTGCCGCTCATGCCCACTACCTGGTTTTTCTTCAGGTTGATGTTGATGATGCCCGAAGAACCTTCCGCTTCGTAACGCGCTGACGGATTGGTGATGATCTCAAGGTCTTTCAGGTTTTCGGCCGCCATGCCCTGCAGCAGGTTCTGCAATTCCTTGCCCGATAAGTATGTTTTCTTGCCATCGATCATGATCTGTACGCCATCCTTACCGTTCAGCCGGATGTTACCGTCCTGGTCAATCCACACGCCCGGAGCTTTCTCGAGCACTTCGTAGGCCGTGCTGCCGGAGGCAAGTGCCGTGCCTTCGACGCTTACTACCATCTTGTCCGGTTCTGTGGTAATGGTAGGGCGCATGGCCTGAACCGTTACCTCTTTCAGGGTCTTAACATCGGCCTTAAGCTGCAGCCTGCCAAAGTCTTTTGTAAAGTTGCTGCCGGTCACTTCAAATGGCTGGGTCTGAAGCGTCTGGTAGCCAAGCCCGGTGATCTTCAGAGAGTAAGTTCCCTGCGCCGGAGATATGATCTGAAAGCTACCCTCCAGGTCTGCAATAGCTCCGGTTACAACACTGCCTGCAGTATTTACTACTGCCACATTCACAAAGCCCACACCGGCATTCTTTTCATCGGTAACGGTGCCGGTTAGCATACCTGCTGGCTGAGCATAGCTCTTAGCAGAAGTTGCAGCCAGCAGGAGCAAAACAAAGAGGTAGTACATTTTTTTCATAGGTTTATTTTGTTTGCGTGTAATGATGAAGCAAAAGTATTGTATAGTACTTTGTAATGCAAGGTACTGTTGCTTATTGAGTCCGGGTATTATATTAACCTGCAGATTTTATCCGCAAACGCCCGGGGTAATCAGACGAACAGCTGTAAAAGGAGAGGTTTGAAAGAGGAGGGAAAAAGGTGAGAAAGTCGCTTAACTATTGGAGAAACTATAAGGAGGAAGCTGGTGTAAATACTTTCACTAAAAAAAGAAAGAATAGTTTGGTAAACCGAATTTGAGCCAATACATTAGTTTTTCTCTATTTATTCTGTGTGATCTACAACTATGAAAAATGTTAGTACAAACGCTGACGGAAGCCTGGAGCAACTGATGCAGCGAAAGATTGCCGAAATAGCCTCCGTTTCCGATGACCTTCCCGGCGTGATCATCATCCACAACCTGCAAAAACAGCTACAGGTAGAGTATATCTCGCCCCGGGGTGAACAACAACTGGGTTTTACCTTGGAGGAAATACAAAAGATGGGCCCTGATTACCACACCCGCTTTTTTAACCAGGAAGACGCTGCGGATTATGTGCCCAAGATCATGAACATGATCACGCGAAATGATACTCAGGAGATCGTTTCTTTTTTCCAGCAGGTACGGGCTTCAGAAGAACTGCCGTGGTCCTGGCACTTCAGTACGACCAAAATCCTGATGCAGGATGATGACGGGCAGCCCCTGCTGACAATTACCATGGCCTATCCCATCGATCCGCTAAACCATGTTACTGCAAAGGTGAACAGGCTGCTGGATGAGAACAATTTCCTTAGGAAGAACTACTACAAGTTCAGCAAGCTATCGGAGCGGGAGCAGGAAATATTGCGCCTGCTGGCCCTTGGCAAAAGCGCTTCGGAAACTGCCGATGAACTTTTCATCTCCAACGCCACCGTAGAAACGCACCGGCGCAACATTAAATCCAAACTGGGAACCTCCTCGTTCTATGAGCTCACGCAGTATGCCCGTGCCTTTGACCTGATTTAGGGGATTGCGTATCTTCTTCCTGTTCAGGGCGGAAAGCACTTGCTGCGCGCTTAGCTTCAGTTGTTCATACTTTGCTGCAGTATGGAAGTATAGCGGGAACAGCAGGGTGGCAGAGGTGATCGGACCAGGCAGTGGTCTGCTCTGTTAATCTCTACCCCACCAGCGTTTGCGGCGTTCTTTCCGCATTTCTTTTTCCTGCTTTCTGCGGTTCTTGGCCTGGTCTTTCCATTCCTCGTAGCTTCTGCCCCGTTTATGCGAAAGCCGCTCCAGCAGACGGTCCAGTATGTTGTTGTCAGGTTCGGGCTGCTCTTCGATAAAGGACTGGCAGGCAAGGCTGGCCTGTAGTTCCGGAGGCAATTGTCGAAAGCGGCTGTTCCGTATGTCGGCATACGCACGGTCGCGGACAAGGCGTGCCATATAATCGCCCCACACCGGCAGTGCAGTGCGCGAGCCCGAGCCCAGTTCCAGGGTACGGAAGCGCACCAGCGGGCTTTCGGCGCCCACCCAAACGCCCGTTACCAGGCCGGGCGTAATGCCAATAAACCAACCATCGGCGTGGTCCTGGGTGGTACCGGTTTTGCCTGCAATGTCCATCTGCAGGCCGAACTCAGAGCGAAGGCGGGCAGCACTGCCTTCTTCCACCACGCCCTGCATGAGTTGCAGCATAATGGCAGCGTTCTTCGACGACATGGCACGCAGCACATTCCTGCCGGGCTGGTGCTGCCGCAGTATCTTGCCATTCCTGTCGGTGATTTTTGTGATGTAGACCGGCTTAACGTGCCGTCCGTTATTGGCAAAAGTGGCATAGGCACTCACCATTTCATAAAGCGAAACATCGGCTACGCCCAGGGCCAGCGCCGGCACCTTTGGCAGGTTACTTTGAATGCCCAGTCGGTGCGCCAGGTTCACGGTCCGGTCTATGCCTGCCTGCATGATTACCTGGGCGGAGATGGTGTTCACGGAATGAGCCAGGGCGCCGCGCATGGAGTATTCGCCGCCGTACTGCTCGTTTACGTTTTGTGGCGACCAGTTCTCATACTCAGGGTAGGTCATGCGTTGGTTCGGGAAGTAGGTGCAGGGAGCAATCCCTCGTTCCAGGGCAGCCGCATACACGAAAGGCTTAAAGGTAGAGCCTACCTGGCGCCTGGACCGCACGTGGTCATACTTGAACACGGCATGGTTGATACCGCCCACCCAGGCACGCACATACCCGGTGCCAGGCTCAACCGAGACCAGGCCGGTATTCAGAAAGCGCTGGTAGTAGCGCAGCGAATCGCGGGGGCTCATGTCTTTTTTACTGTTGCCCCGCCAGCTGAACACGTTCATCTGCAATGGTTGCCGGAACATCTCGCGGATCTCCTCGTCTGATTTGCCGGCTGCTTTTGCTTTTTTATACCTGTCGGAGCGCAGCATGGCATCCTGGATCACACTGGCATCGTTGCCCCACGGAGTACGGCCTCTCCAGTGCTCATCGAACTGGCTTTGCAGCTGCGCCATCCGCCGCCGCACTGCTTTTTCAGCGTGAGCCTGCATGCCGGCGTCAATGGTAGTATAGATCTTCAGCCCATCGGTATACAGGTTGTAGGGCTCGCCGTTCTCTTTTTTCTGGGTGGCTGCCCATTTTGCCAGCTCCAGGCGCAGCTGCTCCCGGAAGTAGGGAGCCAGTCCGTCGTTGTGGGTCTCGTAGCGGTAGCGCAGCTTCAGCGGTAAATTCTTCAGCGAGTCGACCTCGTTGCGCGACAGAAATTTATACTTGGCCATCTGGCCCAGTACCACATTCCGCCTTTGCTTGGAGCGTTCCAGGTCCAGGCGCGGGTTATAGGTCGTGGTGGCTTTCAGCATCCCGATCAACACGGCTGCTTCTTCTGTTTTTATGGAGTCGGCGGAGGTGTTGAAGAAGCGGCGGGCACTGCGTTCGATGCCGTACAGGTTGCCGCCCATCGGCACGGTGTTCAGGTAGAGCTCCAATATCTCCTGCTTCGAGTAGATGCTTTCCAGGCGGTGGGCAATGATAAACTCCCGTAGCTTGTTGATGGGTGTGCTCAGCAGCCGGTATTCTTTCCTTGGATATAGGTTTTTTGCCAGCTGCTGACTCAGGGTGCTGCCGCCACCGGAGCTTTCTTCCTGCAGCAGCAGGGTTTTAAAAAACACCCGGAAAAGGCTTTTGGTATCGATACCGCTATGCTCATAAAATCTTGCATCTTCGGTAGCGATCAGCGCATCGATCACCGTAGGGGCAATGTCGTCGTACTCCACCTTGGTACGGTCCTGTATGTAGTAGCGCCCCAGCAGTACGCCGTCGGCAGAATATACTTCAGAAGCGGTGTGGTTCTGACGCGCCTTCAGCTCTGCGCGCGAGGGCACGCTGCCAAACACCCCCATGTATATGGCCAGGTAAAACAGCGTGAGCAGCAGGAGCAGGGCCAGCCCGAGCCTGTAAGCGCCTCTAAATAAAAACAGCAGAGCGGTTGCTCCGGTGCTGCGTCGGTTATCTTTTCGGGCTGCGGTCCATTGCTGCCGCCAGTAGGCGCGGCTCAGCTTAGGTTTTTGCCGGAAGTAAAAGCGGGTAAACCATACGCGCAGGAGTCTGCCGACCGGGTAGATCAATTCTTCAAGTATAAATCTGAGAACAGCTGAAAGTATGTGGGCAATTCTTTTTATCAAAAGCTTCAAAAGGTTTGCTGAAAGTGGTGTACTGGTGTTTTAACTATCTGTTGCGAAATACGGAACGAAGAAACGGCTGCCTGTCATATACTTCTCCTGGCTGCCCGATCCAGAAATATTGCATTCTATCGGGCCTCCGCAACCGGATCAGGCTTAGCAATAATTCTGCCAGGGCAGTACTTGTGCTGATAGCAATCCGGTTCTCCGGAACTGCAAAGGTACACAAATGTATAGAACAGAAGAAAAAGCGCATCAGGAGCCTTTCCGCTGCAACGTCTGTGCCTCTACAGGAGCTGCAGGGTTGCTTTTGTCCGATGGCCGGAATTTGAATTTTTCTTTTTCTTCAGACTCGATAACCGTCCGTTTTCCCGATCCGACCCTAGAATTATCGATTATCTCATCATCCGCTGGATTGGCCACTATCACCAGTTCGATTCCTTTCCGGACTGTGCCGCTGATCTCAAAAACATCGTTGCCGCCCAGGCCATACAGTTTGATCTCTTTTGTTTCAGGGCGGTTAAACAGGCGGTGGTAAATAACCTGCTCATCAGCTTTTCGGGTAACCGTTACTTCAGTGTGTTCATCGTTCAAGCGTTTTACTTCGAACCGCTCTTCCTGGTCTGTGCCTGCTACCATTACCTCTTTTGCGAGCATTTTATAGTAGGCGTTTGCTGCCTGTGGAAGCAGGTCTCTTCTTTTCTTGAGCTTGTGTATGGTGGCTTCGCCGGCCAGTTCAACTATTGGTTTAGGAAACTGATGCACTGCCTGTTCAATCACTTCGTCCGTCAGGCGCTGCTGCAGGTCACGGGCCAGGGCCTCGAACTCTGCCAGGCTTACGTCTGGTAGTGCCTGCTTGTCAATTTTTTCGCTTTTAAGGGTGAGGGCGCTCAGATTCCGGTAATCGTCGTAGAAGGCGTTATACTTCTGATAGTTCAATCCCTGCCCTACCAGTTTTGGGAGTACCCCGTGGGCAAACTTGTACAGCGCCTGGTCGCGGTCTTTGGGAATAGGGCGGTACACTGTTTTTCCCTTTTCTTGGTACACGGCCCAGTTCCATTGGCCTTCGTGCCGGTCCCGGTCGTTGAGGAGGAGGTCGAAGAGGCGGGCTTTGGCAAATGCCTGCTGGTCTACCTGATGGGTGTTTTCTGCGTAACGCTTCCGGAGCATGTCTTTGGTGCTGACGATATTAACAGCTGGCCCTAAGGCAGGTGTGATCGCGCTGCGATCGGTATACTTTTTCTCCAGCATGTATACTTTGTCCCCGGCTACCTCCCGATACTCGCCTAATGCTGGGTCGGAGGCGGGAAGGTAAACGAGCTCCGGTGTGGCCTGCGGTATACCGGCTGCTGCTGCCAGTGGGGCAACCGCTAAAGCTGCATAGGGGTTGAGGGCAGCCGTCTGATCGCGCATAAAATCAGCTGCCAGCGTGTGTCGCAGGAAAGAGGGCATGGAGCCAGCCGGGTCTTTGTCAATGGAGCGCAACGCGTACGAAACACCGTTTGCATCGGTAAGGGTAAAGCTTGTGGTCTGCATGCTGCCACCCACTTTTTCTATTTTCAGGCCACCTTTTTCCTTGCTCAGTTGCAGCACGCGCACCCGCACCGGTGCCGTCCATAATTGCCGGTAATGTTTCCCGAAAAAGAAGTTGTATACCCGGCCATGGCGGTAGTGTTTGCCTGCCTGTATGGTCACGCTGTCCGGGAAAACCGGAGGGTTGGCGGCTAAGGCTTCCATATCGGCCGGGTCAGCCAGGGGCGTATCGGGGAAGAAGTGCTTGCTGGCACACCCGGAAAGGGCAATACTAAACAACAGCGCATACCAGCTGCTGTTGCTTACTTTCTGCCTTCGCTGTTGTTCCATACTTTTGTATAAGGGTAAAGGATAAAGCTTAGCTGCTTCTGCCTGTGTATTTGTTAACTGGCAACAAGGCAGCGGTAGTAGTTACTGTGCGTTGATATGAAAGGAAAATATTAACCGGAACAGGAGGTCTTACTTACATGGCTGCCTCCCGTTCTGGTTAAAAGTTGATCCTGTACTGGCTTATTTTTCCACTACCTTGATCAGTGTTCCCTGATCCAAGCGGTCGTCCAGTTTCATGCCGTTGAGTATGGCCAGCTCTTCCATTTTGGTGTCCGGTACCTTGTTAGCGCGTAGTGCCTGGGCCAGTGTGGCGCTTTGGCTGATCGTTTTTATGCGCACACGCTCCGGCTTCCTGTTCAGCTTGTCCGGGTCGCTCAGTTCTCTGAAGTTTTCCATGCTGTTGCTGAATAACTGGAAGTATGAATTGAAGTTCTCGGCACTGGAGGCACCGATCATGCTGTAATTGTTGCCGCCGTACTGGATGATGTAGGTAAGCGTACGAACAACCTGCTGTTGCTGCTGCGTTTGCTGCTGTGGTTTCTGATCGGCTACAATGGCAATGGCCGGCAACCCGTTTACCGTAATCTTTTTCGATTCGATGGGCTGCAGCTGATACTTCTGCACCAACTGCTGTGCGGCTGCTTCCAGCGTTTCACCGGGGGCCAGGGTCAGGAACATCATGGCTTTGCCGTCTTTAGGGGCCATCTGTACCTGCTGCGGCGTGTTCTGGTATGCCCAGTTTGCCGGTATCGGGAACTGGAACTTCAGCTCCGGATGATAGAAAACATTGTTCTCAACAAAGCCCTGCTTCGGATCTTCGCCATAGATGATGCCGTCTATCATTTTCAGGTAATTGTTACGGTTTACCTTCGGGTTTTGCAGGCTCAGCTTTTGCTGCCAGTCAGTCGCCAGTTGGTTAACGGTAGTATAGCGGTCACCTGGGTTCGGGTGTGTAGACAGGAAGTCGGGTATGGGTGCATTGCCGCTTTTTTCCTGCTGGCGCTGCAGCGTTGTGAAAAAATCAGCCATCTGATGGGCATCGTACCCGATTTTGGTAGAGTACTCCACACCCAGCTGGTCAGATTCGCGTTCAGCATCGCGGCCAAACTTCAGGAACAGCAGCCCCAGGCCCTGCGAGGCAACATCGCCAAACTGAGCGAACTCCGGCGATACCACCATACCCACAATAAGACCGAGCTGGGCAAGTATACCTTTGCTCTGCTGCTGGGCTGAGTGGCGGGCTGCAATGTGCCCGATCTCGTGCCCCAGCACCCCGGCAAACTGCGCCTCGTTGTTGAAGTGCGCCATAATGCCGCGGGTAAAGTATACGTAACCGCCCGGTACGGCAAAGGCGTTGATCACAGGCGAGTCTACAATTTTAAACTCATACTTGATGTTGCTGCGGTGCGAAATGGCTGCCATCTGCTGGCCCTTTTCCTGGATAAAGCGTTGCATGGCCGGGTTATCGTAGAGGCCGAACTGGGCTATGATCTGTGGGTCTGATTCACGGCCCAGCGCAAGCTCCTGTTCTTCGGACATGAGCATCACATCCTTCTTTCCTGTTACCGGGTTGGTAGAACAGGAGTTGAACAGAAGCAGGACCGAAACCATCAAACAGGTAATCGAATATTTCTTCATGTTGTTTGAGTCCTAAAGGTTTTTGGTTAAAGGTATAAATCTTAGAATACCTATATTTTTATTTGCAACGATATTATGCTTCTTTGGTTGCAAAGGCTTTGTTTCTGCGTGTTACCGCCTGATTTTTACGTGTGAGCCCAAGCAGAAGAGGGAAGTTGCAGTACATTTAAATATGATATTGTTTAGTGTAAAAGTTATACTTTGTTTTGCGCTTGCATACTTGCTTTTTGGGTAGGCGCGCAGGAAAGTATGGCTGCAAGGGCAGCAAAGGCGTTATACTTAGGAGTAACTGTTTAAGATAGCAGTGCTGTAAACTATGTAAGTTTTATCGGGAAAAATGTAAGGCAGCAGCCAGCAGGTTTTATACTTTTGCTCCCAGACTCTGATACTATGGAAAGCAGGAAACTATACATCAAGAACATGGTATGCGACCGCTGCAAGCGGGTGGTTGCCGAAGAACTTACCAGACTGGGCTATGCTGTGCTCAACGTTGGGCTGGGCGAAGCCGAGATTGCGGCAACCGGAAAAGAAATAAACCTCGAGGAAATACAGCAGGTGATGGCAGACAATGGTTTTGATTTGTTGGATGACCGCAAGACCCAGCTGATCGAGAAGGTAAAGCTAGCTGTGATTGAGCTGATCCAGCAACAGGGGATGGCTGACCTGCACATCAATACTTCCGAGTATATCGCCCGGAAAGTAGGCCTGGATTACAATTATCTCAGCTCGCTGTTCTCTGCCTTCGAGGGCATCACCATCGAGAAATACCTCATCCTGCAGCGCATCGAAAAAGTAAAAGAACTGCTGGTATACAACGAGCTCAGCCTGAAAGAGATCGCTTACCAGTTAGGCTATAGCAGTGTGGCACACCTTTCTAACCAGTTCAAGAAAGTGACCGGACTAACTCCCAGCCACTTCAAAGAGGTAAAAGAAAACAAGCGCAAGACCATCGATAAGGTACACGAATAAAGTTTGTCCTCACGGCTTTTTTGCTGCAACAGTGAAGAATTTTCTAGGTTCTCCGTGGGATTAAACGACAAGTACACAGGTTCAACGCCGGGCAGAACAGGAGCACTTTATACTTAAAAAGTCCTGTGAGAGGGCTCGCTGGGTACCGGGTTGGTGATGCCGTAGTGGGCTGACAAGGCATTGTAGAATGCCGCTTCGTTCTGAAGCCACGGAAAATGGCTGCTACCCGGGATGGTTATAAACTCTGCGGTAGGGTACCTGTCTTTCACATACCTGGTGCTGTCGCCGAAAATGTCGTTGTCTCCGTAGCTGACGGTAACCTTAAAGCCGGGGTTTGTCATCTTCTCCAGTTGGTGATAGAGCAGGATCGCCCAGTTCGTCCGGTTAATCGGTTGGGCAACAATATGGTCTACCTGCACCGGTATCGGATCATCTACCAGGTAGCCTTTGTTGCAGTTCAGGCAGAATTGGGTAAATAATTTTTCGTAGGCCTTGTCGCTGCCTAAAAAGCCCTGCATTGCATGCCGCAACATGGAAAACCATTCCTGTTTGGTGCTTTTGTCTTTGTTATACTTAGCTACTTCCATGCCCATTTCTCTCCACTGTTTGCCGGTGCCCGAGCCAGGGCTGCACAGGAACATACTCTGCAGCCTGTCCATACTTTGCTCAGCATAGATTTGCGCATACAGACCACCCCAGGAGTGGCCGAACAAATGGAATTTCGGTAGTTCGAAGTAGGTGGCAAGCTGGTCGATGTCGGAAATGTAGCGCTCCAGGCTGTAGTTGCCCGAATAGCAGGGCGAGTTCAGGGTGCCGCGCTGGTGGAAGGAGATCACCTGAAAGTGCCGGTGCAAGTATGAAATTACCGGGTCCAGTCCATCGGGTACGCCTGGCCCGCCGTGGAGCATGATAATGGTATCTTTGCCGCTGTTAGGGTAAGTAACCGTATATAGCCGGGTGTCCTTGTTTCCGATCAATCGTTCCATACTTGTCTTTTACGGAAATGCTTCTGTAAAAGCAGCTTACTCTTTGTGGCTGTTTGTATTTTTGAAGCTATAGATAAGTTAGGTGTGGTTAATGGAGCGCTACGCAGCTGTAAAATGACTTATGAAGTAAGTAAGGGCTGCACTAACTGGTGAATTGTAGTATAGCTTAGGTTTATACTTGCTTTTAACAAGCCTTTGCTATCGTAGTCGTTTCTATTCCTCAGTCTTACTTGCCTATAGTTTCATCTCTAACTTTGGTGCGCTCAGGGCCGCGGGGCCTCGTCCTTGGGCATCGCGCTGTCTATTGAAGCTGCCATCGGCTGCGCCTGCAGGCTGCCCTGCGGGCACCGCAACAATAGAAGGCGCTCAACCCAAGGACTGGAAACGACACTGCTTCGTGAGTTTCTATGCAATAGGAACCCTTTGTAGGGACAGGTCGCGACCTGTCCGCGCGGTGACTGGTAGCTATGAAATTCATACTTGAAACATAGCAAAAGCAGAGATTCCCCTCTTGAGAGGGGCAGGGGTGTGTTTATTCTTCTGCCATGAAACTTAAGCTTGAAGTAAAGCAGTAGCAGAGCTCCCCTCCTTAGATTAGCGAGAACGCGAGTTCGAAGCTAGCGAGCGTAGCTCTGAGGGGCCAGAGGTGGTTGGACCACAGCAACTATGAAACTTATACTTTAAAAGTGGTGAAGGCCGAAATCCCCCTTCTTGGAGGGGTGCAGGGGTGGGCCATACTTCCTGCACAATGCTACTCCATATGCTTTCTAAAGAACTCCACCAGGTCGTTGTTAATCTGCAGATCGGTGCCGTGGCCGATGTTGGGGTAGGTCCGGAAGTCGGCTTCGATGTTATTTTTGATGTATACTTGTTCTACAAACTGCCAGCGTTGCGGTACCAGTTGTTTTCCCATCAACCGGTACACAATCTCCCTCTCCTCTTTGGTGTAGCCATCGTCAAAAGCAACGGCATCGTTGTCGTCGAGGGCTCCCATGTAAAGCATTTTGGGTAGCTTGCTAAACTCAGTTAGGTTTACCGGTTTTCCCGTGATCTGCTCCAGGTCCGCAATACCCAAAGGATAGTTCAGGGTTTGCCCGTCTATTGCGGCAACAGGTAAAATAGGGATGCCGTTGATGCCTCCGGATGCTGTTGCTTTTACTTTCTCCGGATGAAGTATAGAAAACCTGTTGGCAAAGGTGCCGGAAGCCGAAAAACCTGTAATAAAGAGCTTCTCTTTCAAGGGGTAGCCACGCACTGCCAGTTGCTTCCTGGCATCATCGATCATGGCAAGCAGCTGCAGGTCCAGCCGCTCCAGACCATCCGCTTTGGTTAACAAAACATCTCTGTCCAGGGCATGGGTGTAGTAGAGCCAGTTGGTTTCGGACCTCGGAAAAATAGGGATAAGTAAAGGCAGCTGCAGTTTTTTGGATACATAGTTCGCCACCCCGCTTTTGCTGGCTGCACGCCGCGCACCCCGCTCATGGAACTCGATCGAATCGTTGAGGCCGCTGTTGTTTGTCTCTACCATCAGGTAGGTAGCCGTCTGGCTTTGCAGACCCTTGGGCAGGTATACGAGGTACTCGAAATTGAAGCCTGCTGCAGGCTGGGCACTGAACTTCATAAGGGTATCTGTTGTCAGTTCTTGTGGCGGAGCAGCGACAGAACTTACAGCGCTTTTTAAGTTGGAGCTGCAGCTATAAAGTATAGCCGACACAAGTAAAATGAGGAGTGTTCTCATATGATCTGGCTATGGTTGGCAGAAGTATGGTTATCCAGAAACATGCTCATCTGGTAAAGATCAAAGCCCTTTGCCCAGTAATCTTTTTCTGTCTTTTCTAATTCAAAACCGAGCTTCTGGTAAAACTTGTACACCAACTGCGTTGTTCGGACTACGATCCTGTCGATAGCAGGATTCTTATTGATGTGCTCAATTCTGTGAAGGGTAAGCGCTTTGCCAATGCCTTTGCCCTGAAAAGCAGGATGGACAATATCCCAGGAAATGCGTGCTGTTTTGCCTTCATCAAAGCCGAGGTTATACCCTCCGGCACCTATTATGTTGCCGTCCTCTTCCACTACAAAATAGTTATCAGCATGCTGATCGAGGTACTCGATATAATCGTTTACTTCAGATTCGGCAAAGTATTGAGGAATGTTAAGCTGCAGTAAAGCGATAAGCTCCTCGTTGTCATCGCGGGTGTATGCTCTGATCATAGTTCTATTTTTACATTTACCATTGGTTGCGGGTAAAGTACAGTGGCATTTAAAAGGATCAGTTTGAGCCGGTGCAAGGCCCATTAGTTGCAGTACAAGAGCAGGTCTTCTTCACTGTGTGGTAACCGGATTGGTTTGACAAAGGCAAGCCCCAGTTTCTCTAAAAGCTGAATGGATCTGGCGTTGTCAGGCACCGTGATGGCGGAAACCTTCGGGATATGCAGCTTGTCTTTTGCGTACGTTAGCGTCGCGCTGGCAATTTCGTAGGCGTAGCCTTTGCCGTTGTATTCTGGCAAAAACGCAAACCCTATATCCGGGTGTTCGAGGGTTTCCCGCCTGAGGATGCCACACATGCCGATGGCTTTGCTATCGTCTATTTTCTCTACCAGCGAAAGGCCATAGCCATTGTCTGCATAACTTTTTAAAGGACCATTTTGCAGGTAGTTTACTGCCTGCTCATCCGTCCTTACATTTCTGTCGCCGATAAACTGCAGCCATCCTGGCGTGTTCAGCAGCTCTACGATAAATGCAGTATCTGCAAGCGTAAACTCTCTTAGCCTTAATCTTTCAGTTTCTAAAAGGTATTTCATGCGAATGTTCTTGTATGTACTGCCTGGAGACTCATTATTTAGGGACCGGGCTGATAAGTTAAGCTAAATTTCTTGCCGTACAGCAACAGGAATGGTCTGTATTTGTAAATAACGAATATAAGAATAAAACAATAAGCAGCAAACAGAAAAGTTTTGGAACACTGACGCTGGAGAAGACCTTTATGCCTGTAAACCAGTGAGATCTGAAGAGTATTGATAGCGAAATAGCCGTGCTATACCTGGGCAGGCGGCATTACTTTTGAGTTGGTGTAAAGTATAGCAGGGGAGGAGTGTTTGTGCATAAATATCGGGTTAACTGATATACTTTGCCTGGCATAATCATCAGGCAGGTTGCCCGACTTATTTAAAATTGCTTCGTATATAATTAGAGATCAGGAACATACAATACGAATGATGTAGCTTTTACAGTTTTTGTTTTACAAATTTTCTCTCCCAACCCTTCACCCTGCTTTCTACTCAAATTGGTTCCGATACAGCGTAGAACCAGGTAAATACACCTACACAGGGATTCTTCCTACTGTAGTAGGAGCTTCCCCAAAAGGAGCCTCTGGGTAACACATGCTTCTTTATTGCCTTTCTAGTGCCTCAATGCCCTTCTTATATGAAAATATAGCTGCATCCCTGCACAATGACGCGTTTTCATCTGACCGTACCTGTTTTCCTGCCACCACCGGTTCTGTTTGCTTAGTACACGGAAGCCTTAATGTTTTCAATAGAATTATGAAAAGAATACGTTTTCCATTTACTGTTTTTATCTGGATAACACTTTTACTATCTGCCGGCTGTGGCGGAGATAGTGATCAGGATCCCACACCTAACTTACCACCAGTTGTCAATGCAGGAACGGATCAGAGGATATACCTGCCTGCGGACACTGTTGAACTTAGGGGCAGCGGAACAGATTCCGATGGTAGCATTAAGAGTTATGAATGGACGAAGCTGAGCGGGCCTGAATCTTATACTATAGTAAGCGCTACGGCTGCTGCTACAAAAGTAAAAAATCTGGTGGAGGGGGAGTATGCGTTCGGGTTAAGGGTTACAGACAATAGCGGTTTGTCGGATCAGGATACCGTAGTTGTAAGCGTATTTGCTACATGCCCCTGCGCTCCCAACTGCGATCCAATAGGAGATCCTTGCAATCCGTGGGATTACTGACGCACCAAAACATTGAAGTAAAACGCACTGGAGTGCAAGAAAGCCGCTCCCCAT
Organism: Pontibacter ruber; assembly: GCF_023630205.1. Taxonomy (GTDB): domain Bacteria; phylum Bacteroidota; class Bacteroidia; order Cytophagales; family Hymenobacteraceae; genus Pontibacter; species Pontibacter ruber. Next base: position 371,271 of record NZ_JALPRR010000003.1, read on the forward strand.
TTAATGGGGAAGCGGCTTTTTTTAAGTATACCTGGCGAATTGTCTAACTGATCACAGGCGTGGCTGCTTAAAGCAGCATTTTAGAACAACGACTCCCACATCTAAATTATAGCACTATCTTCTCACCATCCTGCGGAATGATCAGTTTATCTTTTCCGATGTTTAGCTCTTCCGCTTTTAGGCGCAGCGAGTTTCTGGTTGTGCGGCAATGGTCCAGCGCCTCCATGTGTACGGCTATCACTTTTGCATCACCACTTTCTTTTATCAGCGACATCGTTTGTTCTTCATCTTTCAGGATAGGCGTTGCTTCAAAACCCGGGAATACCGCACCGCCCGAGTTAGTCACAATGTAATCCGGTTTATACTTTTGAATGGCCTGCTCTACTTCGTCTATCCAGATGCTGTCGCCCACGATATAGATAGCTGGCTCGCCTTCTGCTTTCAATACAAAGCCGGACACCGAACCCATCTGCTTCAGAATTTCCCCGCTGCCGTGCTCGCCGCCGGTTCTGTAGATGGTGATGCCGTTCCAAACGGTGCTGTCGTGTACGGTCTCGGCATTGGTGAAGCCTTCCTTCTGGAAGAACGCCTCATCAGCTGGTTGATTGATCAGCTTTATACTTTTGTTCAGGGTTGCACTTGCTACCGGATCGAAGTGGTCGGCGTGGGTGTGCGTCACCAGCACCAGATCCACGTCCTGCACAATTTCCTCGATAGACGTAGGTAAATCCACCATCGGGTTTCTGGCCTTGCCTGCAATTGGGTCAAAGGAGTCCTTCGGCATCAGCATAGGGTCTACCAGGATCTTCTTACCTGCATAATTAACTACAAGGGTAGCATTCCGGACTAACTGTATACTTGCGCTTGTTGCCATATTGTATTGATTTTAAAGTTCTTAGTTTCAATACAAAGGTAGGGGCGCTGCTACTGTGCTTCGCTACCAAAGCTATTTGCCTTGCTACCATTTTGATAATCGGCAAGGAAGGCGGTGGTAGTTTGGCTGGTTTGGGTTTTGAAGAAGCGCATCAAATGGTTGGGCTCCGAGAAGTGGAGTTCGTGCGCGATGTCGGCAACGGTTAAGTCCGAATGGATCAGGTAATTTTTGATCTCGAAGAGCAGCCGTTGTTTGAGTAAATGGGTGGCCGTTACGTTATACTGGGCCTGTACCGCTTTGTTGAGCGTGATCCTGCTTATTCCCATCAGGTCGGCATACTCACTGATCCGCTGCTTCTCCTTGATGTGCAGCTCCAATAGTTTCTTGAACTGGTAGGCATAGTTGTTCTCCGGCTTATCGAGCGGCAGGTTGTTTTGCCGGGCGTAATCCCGGTTGAGCTTCAGCAGCAAATAGTAAAGGAGGGAGCGGATGAGGTGTTCGCTGTCCGGGTTGGCCTCCCTGAGTTCCGTGTGGATCTCGGTTAGGGTACTGCAGGCTTTCTGAATATACTCGGCAGTAACCTTCATGTGCAACGGGTAATCCAACTGGTAGAAGTAGAGGAGCCGGTACGTGAACAGCTTGTCAGCAAAAAAGTCGTTGAGGAAATCTTCCTGGAAGATAAGAAACGTAAAGTCCAGGTGATTCGGGTCCAGCTTCCATTGCCGCTTCTGGAAAGGCGAGATAAAGACAATGGTATTATCTGAGAGGCTAATCTTCCGCTGGTTTAATACTACATAGCCCTTGGCTTTTCTGAAGATCAGGATCTCGAAGTAATCGGTGTTGTAAACCTCTGTGTTTGTGTAGGCTCCTTTTATTTCGTTGCCTGACCCTACCCGAAGCAGGACCTCTACGCCGCACTGGGTCTTATCGAATTTTATAGTTCTCAAGGGTCAGGTCTTTTTCTGATATACGCTGGGTGAAGTGGTAAAATTATGCTGAATGGCTGTTGAATAAAGCAGGCGCCCGTCGACCTGCTATTTTTAGAGTACAATAAGTAAGCTACTTGCAGGGTCAGTGGCAACGGAGCAGTGAGGCTATTGCTCTATTCTCTTGTTACCTAGCGTTTATTTTTTGATACTTTCAGCAGTTTCCGATTAAGTACCAAGTACACCATTGATAGAAATACCAAATCAAAACCTATGATGAAATGATGTTCCTTCACTTATGTTCCCTGTAAAAACGATTCATGTATCTAAAAGGGAATGTAATTGAAGGCACTTGGAGGAGTCGGAATAAGATATTCTATTACGGCAATAACTATAAGTGAAATCGATTAGGATACTATTCATTTCATTCCCGTCACTTTCCTTAAGACCTTATGATTTCTATTTGTAGCTCGTCAGTCCCGTTGATTCGGAATTTAGCGTCTAAAATATAAGACTTGTCTATTAATAACTCCACTTGCCTCTTAAAATCCTTTTTGCCATTGTGACTGAAGTAATATTGAATATTAGAGACTGTGTAGTTGTCACTTAGACTGATTGATTCAAGCCTATTAATATTTTCTACAAAATTTTCGAAGTCGTAGGTATCCGTGCTCTTTCTGCGGTACTCCTTTGAGTAGTCCAATGAAATGGCAATGGTCTGCTTCGATTCGTCCGGCTTAATCTTGATGTCCTCGCAATATAGATTGTTAGAATAGAAACCATTTGAGCACTGGATTGACGTCAGCACTTTTCCTTTCTTTATAGGTCTAATCATGTTGTCCGGTTGATATTAATGTTGTTGGATTGCTAAAGCTGCTATTAATGATAGATAACTACTGTATAGCAGGAAAATTACTCCTGCTATACTCCAAATATAGCAGATAAAAGGAATAACACTCACTTCACTTCAGATTCAAAGAGAACAGTAAATGGATAATTTTTCTTCTTAGAAATCCTGCAACACATACCCATAATTTTGTAACACTTCCGCCCACTCCCCACACTACCTTTGTCATGTTCAAAATCAGTAAGACCAAAAGAAACATAGAACATGAAAGAGCTGCAATTCAAAACCAACATCAACTGCGGAGGCTGTGTGTCTAAAGTAACGCCGGTGCTGAATGCCACCGAAGGCGTTTGCGAATGGAACGTGGATACCACCAACCGCGACAAAGTGCTCACCGTCAAAACCGATTCCCTTTCTGCCAGCGAGGTAATTGCCACGGTAGAGCAGGCCGGCTTCAAGGCGGAGGCGCTGTAACATATAAAATAAAGCAATGCAAAAAGCCGTGCTTCCTGCAGCTGCAAGAAGCACGGCTTTTATACTTTATAGAATTAATTAAGAGTTGCAGCAGCGGTTATTTCCGGGCTTATTTTGTTTCGGGAGCCCAGGTATAAACGGTAGCAGAGCAACAAGGCTTCTATACTTACTATAGCCAAAACTGCCAGTTGCATGGCCTGGTGCAGGCCTCCGTAGGTCACCGAGATCATCCCCAGGAAGGGCAGCAAAACCAGCACCGCATCCAGCTTTGTCAGCAAACCGGAGCGCACAATCGTCAGCGCAAAACATACAAAGGCCAGCAAGGAAAACAAGGTGGTCAGGGTTATACTTACAAAGGCCATCAGCAAGGTAAGCAGGCAAAACACGATGCCTAGCCAGCTATACCTGTCCTGACCGATCGGGTCTGTTGCAGAGGGTGTAATAATGCATGCTTTGTTCTGTTGCAGCAGGAAACCGAACTTGCGGCGCTCCAGCCCGAGCAGCAACAGGTTCAGCAGGAGAAAAACAGCGTTCACATAAGGCGTGCCCTGCCACTGCATGGATACCGTAACAGCAAGTATGGCCACGTTCATCGGCACCAGCATAATAGCTCCGAGCAGGCTAAAACGCTGCGAAAGCAACAGCATGCCGCAGATAACCTGGCTAACGGCTACCACCTGCGCAAACAGGCCCAGCCCGTGCTTTGCAAGTGCTTCTTCCAGCCAGGGCGGCCCGATCAGCTGACCGAAAGCGCCATGCGTCAGTTTGCAAACGCCCGCCGAAAAGAAAATGTAGCCCAGGAACAGGCGGATCAATACGGTCAGAAGGTCTTTGTTTGAGAGCATAGGTATGTTGCGGCTAGTAATTTTATACTTATACTCTTAAATAAGAAAGCAAAATGGAACATTGAAAATGAAATATACCAACTTCCCTTTTTCACCTGCAAACCCTCAGACTGGCTCTATTACCACACCCTGTGAGTTGCACTCAGCCTATCCTGCCGGCCACCAGACAGCTTTTAACTTACAGTTTAAAAGTATAATTTGATGTAGTACCGGGCATACCCGACGCTTCCCTGGCTGTGCAATTTGGGTAAACGGAGTAGCAGGAACAATTATTCATTGTAAGTTGGTGACGTTATTATTTGCAAACAGCATAACCGAATTTTGCTGCAGGTAGTAAAAGAGAGGTATGCAAATCCTGAAAAAACCTACCGAAGACGAACTGACCGCTGCCATTGGTAAAACAATACCTGATGTGATCGCTCCAGATCTGAAGGTGTTGTTCTGCGGAATAAACCCGAGCCTGTACACAGCCGCCACAGGCCATAATTTTGCAAGACCCGGTAACCGATTCTGGCCCACACTGCACAAGGCGGGCTTCACGCCGCGCCTACTACTGCCGCACGAAGAGCAGGAACTGCTGGATCTGGGCTTCGGTATTACAAATGTGGTGGACAGGGCAACCGCCTCTGCAGCCGAATTAAATGCGGCAGAGCTGATTGAGGGCGGTATTAACTTGGTGCAGAAAGTAATTGAATACAGGCCCCAGGTACTGGCCATGTTGGGCGTGTCGGCTTACCGCGTATCGTTTGGTAAATCCAATGCCACCATCGGGCTGCAGGAACAGAATATAGGCGATACTAAACTCTGGGTGCTGCCAAACCCCAGCGGCCTGAACGCGCATTACACTCCCAGAACGCTTACAAAACTGTACAAAGAATTGAGGATTTACTTAGATGGGGGAGTATAGCTGGGTATACCTTTCGGCTGCCTTATAGAAAATGCAACGATGGCGCGGGCGTCCTTGCTCGTGCTGAACTATAGTTTGGGCCTCTGGCCCAGTTGAGTCACAGACTCAACAAATTAATAAGTCACGAATCTGGAGACTCGTGCCAGTAAAGGACTTTCTTATAAGCTAAAAGCTACTCATCTGTTCTGGTTCTCACTCAGCCAGCCTTCCAGCTCTTTTATATCTTTTCGCTGCTCATCGATTATCTGCTGTGCCAGGCTTTTCATTTCCCTGGAGCGCCCCTGTTTCAGCAGTTCTTCTGCCATGCCAATGCCGCTCTGGTGGTGTTGTATCATCATGTGGGCGTAGTTCTCATCGGTGCTGCTTCCGGTGGTTTGTCGGGGCAGGTCGCCCATCATCTTTTTCATCGGCTGCATCATTTTCATGCTGAGGGCAGTGTCGCCCTGACCCGGTTTGTTTGCGTCCAGGAAAGTCTGGAGGCGGGTAATATCCGAGTTGTTCGTGCTGATGATCTTGTCGGCGAGTTGCTTCAGGGTGTTGTCGGTGCCGTTGCCTATCTCTTCTTCCGATATCCGGATCGCGCCCTGGTGGTGCAGCTTCATCATCTGCGCAAAGTCGTAATCCGGGTCGCCGGTTATTTTTATGCCACGCATTTTCTTCATGTTTTCATGCATCAGCGGCATCATGCCTCTCGACCGCTCGGCTGCACGTCCGCCAAACTCTCCCTTCGCTTCGGCAGAAGTTTCCGCTTCGGCAGTTTCACCCTCTTTTTTGGTTTCAGCCTGCTGGTTGCATCCTGAAAACGTGAGCGCTGCCATACACGCAACGATGACCAGTCTACCCTTTATACTTCTCTTCTCCATAGCTATAGCTTTCTCCATTTAAGACTTTACCCTTTATACTTCCTGCGTTATTCATCAGCGACCTGGAATCGATAAGTGCATCCTGTTTATACGACAGGGGTAGGAGGGTGTTAAAAGTATGCGGGTGGCAAGGTTAATGCAAGCAAGGCACGGAGAGGCATGCCGATGGAAAGGACAAGGCCAGCCTGAAAGCAGAAGAGCCGCTTAAACGGGTGTTTAAGCGGCTCTTTATAGGTTGATGTCCGGGATAGCTTACGCGTGCTTCTGTAGCTTGGCAATCTGCTGGTTCAGCTCTTCGATGCGGTTCATCTCGGTCTGAAGCTCGCGTTTTACTTTAAGCTCACGCTCACGGGCGGTTTTCTTATACTCGTTGAACTCCTGGTCTATCTCGTCGTAAGCACGCTTTTTCTCGTCTGTTACACGTTTGCTGCTCTTGTAAAGCGACATGGCAACAGCCACGATAACGAGCAGAATCGCAATAACGCTAAGCGAGAAAATAACATAGAACTGCTTGTGCATGTTGATGCCCAGCACCGACAGGTTGGTTACGTCATTTATGCTTTGCTGTACTTCCTGCTCTTTCTGAGCATTGTCCTTTTTAAGCGCTTCAATCTCTTTTTTCTGCTGCTCGATCTCCTGGTTTGCTTTTACCAGGTTCTGCTCTGCGCTGTTACGGTTCTTCAGTTGCTGTTGCTCAATACCTGAAATGGTAGCCTGAACACTCTTCCAGAAATCGTTAAGTGTAGCCACATTTACTACCTTGTACTCCCTGTTTTTTTCGTTGTAAGAATTGGAGTTTTCCTTTAACTGGTTGAACTGCTTCTGCAAGGAATTAACAGCCTTATTATCTTTCGGAGCGGCTTCCTGGGCATTTGCAGTAGATACAAAAAGAACAAGAAGTAAAGGTAAAAAGAGTGCTTTCATGGTGATTATTAGTGAAATAGGTTTAGTGCCTGGTGTAACTATAAAAATAAACTGTCTAACATGGAGGAGCGTGCGGGCTTTATGCCCTTTCTCCTGTGATAACCTCTGAATATAACTTTAAAAATGATCCATTATTGTAAAAGGTTCAAAATAATTGAAACCTTATTAACATACAGCAAGTATAAGCAGCGATTTTTTCAACAGATTTCAATCCTCAAACGCAGCTTCTGGTCCGCTGAAGTATAAGTCAAATGCTTCTGCCTGAGGGCTTGCTGTTCTCTTTAAAGATCCGCAGGAAATTACCTCCCAGTATCTTCTCAACATCTGCCTGGCTGTAGCCCCTGGCCAGCAGCTCACGCGTGATCAGTGGCATGTCGGCTACGCTATCGAGTTGCTTTGGGGTGGAGGTGATGCCATCGAAATCAGAGCCCAGCCCAACATGGTCAACCCCGATCAGTTTTACGATGTGGTCCATGTGGTCGAGCAGCAGCGAAAGGGGAGGGCGCAGGGCATCCGCATCTTCCGGGTACTTGCGGGAGATGTACAGGGTAATGTCGTCGTTGTTCCATTTCTGTTGCTTCAGGGAGTCGGTTTCTGCTTTGTGGCGGGCATCAAAGGCTTTTTTGCGTGCTTCGAATTCGCTGTCGAGGAAGCCGGAGAAGAAGTTAAGGTGGATCACGCCGCCGTTCTTGCCGATCGCTTTTATCTGCTCGTCGTTCAGGTTTCGGAAGTGCGGGTTAAAGTGCTGCGCGCAGCTGTGCGACACAATCACAGGTTTTGTGGTGGTGTTGATCGCATCCCAGAAGGTTTGCTCGCCTACGTGGCTCAGGTCTACCAGCATGCCCAGTTTGTTCATGCGCTTCACTACCTTCTTGCCAAAGTTATTCAGGCCTTTTTTGGCATTGGGTACGGTACCTGATGCTTCATCTTTGGCCGAAGTGGCCCACGAGGTAGAGTTGTTCCAGGTGAGCGTCATGTAGCTGGTGCCGCGCTTGTGCAGTGCATCGAGGTACTTGAGGTTGTCTTCCATCATGTGGCCGCCTTCTACCCCGATCATGGCCGCCAGTTTGTTTTCCTGCACTGCTTTTTCGAGCTCGGCAGGCGTTTTCACCACCACCATCCGGTCGGCATTTCGGGCGGCAATGGAATACAACGAGTCGATTTGGGCATTGGCATACTTAAAGCCCCGGCCTTTGGTGTAGGTCTCGTCGCTCCACACCGAGAAAACCTGTACATCCACGCCGCCTTCTTTAAAGCGGTTTAGGTCGGAGTGTGCTTTACCGCGCAGGTCGTCTTCGAGTTTCTGACCGCGCATTACTTCTATCAGCACATCGTTGTGGGTGTCTATCACCACGGCGTTCTGGTGTACTTGTTTGTAGTCTTGTGCCTGCAACAGGGTGGCGTTCAGTACAAGAACCAGTATAGAGGCTTTGGTAAGTAGCTTCATGTATGAGTTAAATATTTTGCAGGATTTAAGTTAAGCAATTTCTGGCAGAACCTCTACTTTTTGTGCCGGAAGAGGGTTGGAACAGTTAAATCCTACTCATGTACCTGGCAGGCTTCCAGTATATTTCCGTCAGGGTCGTAGAAGAAAAAGTACGTAACATACTCGTCCCGGACGAGTTCTTCTGCCGTTACGCCTCTGGCTTGGAGCGCTTCTTTTAGAACTGCGGCATCAGGTGTCCTGAAAATAGGGTAGGAGGCTGTTTCCTTGTTTATACTTTGTTTCTGATTTGTCTGCCACAGCGTTAAACTGGTAGGCCCGTTCGTATCCAGCACCACCAGTTTCGAGGACGGATCATCCCAGACCACAGCCAGACCTAACTTTTCCTGGTACCAGTTGCTGGCAATCGATACATCACTTACCCGAACAATAACCGTGTCAATACCTTGAAGGAGTTTGTTGTTTTGATCGCTCATGGAAGTATAAAGTTTATGGTGTATGGAGTTAGTTATTTTTAAAGTTCCGGTGTGTTTTTGGGAAGATAGGTTGTAAAGTTTGGGGATTTTGAGAAGAGCGGGCATTTGAAAAGATGTATCCTCCTATTAGCTCCTTAGTTGAATTGTGGCCTTTTATACTTAGAAGATAGACTTTTCAGCCTGACATTCTTAAAGTCCCTGTGATGGACTGTTCCTATAGATACAACTGTTTGAACCGCTCCTGTGTAAGTACCCATCTTTTAACAGGTTGCTCAAAATTTATAGAACCAGGTATAGTGGTATATTCTTTTTCGAGTGTAAAGCCGGCTTTTTCCAACGCTTTGTTCGGAGCAGCATTTAGTGCATAAGGTTCGCTATACAATTTCTTTATTCGAAGATTATTGAAAAAGTAAGGAATCGTTTTCTGTATCAACTCTACTCCCAGTCCTTGTTTCCTTGTGTTTTGTTGCCATAGGTGCAAATGCATAAAAGCTTCTTCCCCGAACACAGTAGGATTTGTATTGCAGTGGCCTATAGGTTGTTCATCTAGCTCCCAAATCATACAATAAGACCTCTTTTGTTCGATAGGCGTGGAAAGTTGGCTTAAAAGCATTTGGCTCATTTGTTCCTTTGTTGGAAGCTTACTCAAGTCCACGCCCATACTTTCAAGAAATGCACCTTCAGAAGTCAGCCAATAATCCGTAATGGCTTTTATATCTGCTTCTTGTAGTTCTCTTACTGATAAATTATGCTTATTCATGTAGAGAAATTTTAAAGTCGTTTGTCCTGATTGCGACAAGCCTATCTGGCGGTTCGTTGTTATGCAAGTAACCGGATTAGTTCTCTATCTCATCCAGGCCTTGTTCCCTTAGTTTGGCTAACCCGTCTCTCATTGCCTTAACCTGCTCTGGTGCATGTCCTTGCCAGATCGTAACTTCTCCGACTACTTTTAAGGGATGGTGCGAGCGATAAGACATGGTTGGATTGCCAGGAAATTTCTTGTCGGTTAAATTCGGATCGTCTTCTATGCTGCCAGTTGGTTCTACCAGATAGATTCTTCCCTCTCCTTCGCCGGCGGCGAGTTCGGCGCCCCAGATAGCCGCGTCCAAGGTTGCTGTGAAATAAATGTGGTTTAGCTGACCGTATTGCGCGTAGTTTGAGTTAAAGCCAACCTTTAAAAGGGTACCTATTTGCAGGTTAGCCTTTGTACCATGGAAATAGGTTTGTGCAAAAGGCCTGGGTGAAGGATTGTTCTCAGTTTTGCTTGGGTCTATTGACATTTTAGTATTTGTTCTTTGTGCTGCTTTAGGAGTTAGTTTGCTTTAACCGCTAACGTACTCGTGTATACCCTGTGCGAGGCTATCAGCCGAAGCATAAGGTATAAACCTTGTTGTACAATGTTATTCTTGACTTACTGATGCTGTTATCAAACTATCAAGATTAGTAAATCGCTTTCTTAAGTTGTCAAACAGCATATCGTAGTTGCCGCTTATAGATGCAGTCTCTCGTCTGGTTTCTGCTATTTGTTTATCAATTTCTTCTTCACTTGTTCCATCTTCATATACAACATAAGAAAACATTCCACCCGCTATTCTTTGGCTACCGTTTCTTACAAGCAGCACTTCCTTTTTATGAGCTGATGCGTCAGGCTTGGGTATACCCGTTCTGACTTGTTTGATGTTTGCCTTTTTAAGCAAAGACGCTATTTCTTTAACATCTGCTGGTGATAAGGTTTCTTTCTTCTCATAGTGAACTTCCCTGTGGCTGTCACTTTGCGGAGATCCAAAGCCAAACATAATCTGGTCATCTATAACTATAATCTCGTACGAGTGCCTGTCATTAGTTGACCAGCCTTCAGTCACGAAGTAGTCAATGATGAGATTAGCATTTTCATAACCTTCAAACGGGTCTTCTGTCAGAGGCTCATACTCAACACCATTGTCTGAATAGGAGTCTTCATCCGTCATAAGATTAGTATCCACTTTATTTGAAGGTGCTGCTTCAACTTCAGTTGTTACTTCTTCTGTGGCAACTTGGCTACAGCTAAAGAGACCAATAGTGGCTATTATTAGAGTAAATACTTTTTTCATTTTTATATTGTACAACTACTGTACATAAGTCATTATGACGCTTATCTGCACTATAACTGTACCTTCTCTGGTTTGCTTCGTTTACAACCAGTACCTGTATAGCAGTTAGCTAATATAAAGATTTTCCTGTACATCGTGATCATCTGTTTGCGAAGTATAAAGTATAAGATGAGTTTAGTATCTTCAGCCACTCCTATTCTGATTATATGAAAAGAACGTTACGCTGCCTGCCACTGCTGGCCTGTTTTGTTTTACTTGCTGTACTTCCGGCCTCTGCCCAAAAGGCAAAGCAAAAAAAGCTGGTGCAGAAGATCATGAAGCGCCACTCCGGGCAGTTCCGGAAAGTGCTGGATAACCCGGACGCTTACCGCGTGCAGATCCTGTACACGCAGATAGACCGTGATGCGCAGAACATGCCAACCTTCACGTCTTACCAGTACCGCGTTAATCCGCAGGAGTATTTTTACCCGGCAAGTACTGTAAAGCTGCCTGCGTCGCTGCTGGCACTCGAGAAACTAAATGAGCTCAATATAGAAGGCCTGAACAAGTATACGCCGCTGCAGGTCGACAGCGCCTACTCCGGGCAAAGCGCCGTCCGCACCGACAGTACCTCGGAAAACCTGCTGCCCTCTGTGGCACATTACATCAAAAAGATCCTGCTCGTTAGCGACAACGATGCCTACAACCGCCTGTATGAGTTCCTGGGGCAGCAGCACCTGAACGAGACGCTGCACCGAAAAGGATTTAAAGACGTGCGGTTGCAGCACCGCTTGTCGATCTTCCTTTCGCCGGACGAGAACCGCCACACCAACCCTTTTACTTTTTACCAGGGCGATAAGATCCTGTACCGTCAGCCGCTGGTGAACAACCCAAACCCGGTGCCGCAAATAGAGGCTAAACTGGCCAAAGGCTACTACAAAGGCGATAAGCTGGTAAACGAGCCGATGGACTTTACGGCGAAGAACTATATTTCGGTAGAGGTGCTGCAGGGTATCCTGAAGAGCGTGCTGTTTCCGGAGGCAGTGCCGGCACAGCAACGTTTTAACCTTACAGACGACGATTACGCTTTCCTGTACCGGTACATGTCGATGTTGCCCCGCGAAAGCGACTACCCGAAGTATGACCCGAAAGAGTACCCGGACAGCTATGTAAAGTTCCTGATGTTTGGCGACTCCAAAGAGCGCCTGCCGGAGCACATCCGCATATTCAACAAAGTAGGTGACGCCTATGGCTTCCTGATCGACAATGCTTATGTAGTGGATTTCGAAAGCAAGGTGGAGTTCCTGCTGACTGCCGTGATCTACGTGAACGAAGACGAGATACTCAACGATGAGAAGTATAATTACGAGGACTTAGGCTTCCCGTTCATGAAAAACCTGGGACAGGCTATTTACAAGCACGAGCTTAAACGTAAGAAGAAGAACCTTCCGGATTTAAGTAAGTTTAAGCTGGATTACAGCACAAAGCAGGAGGCGAGTTCGGAGTAGGGGAGCGCTCTTCTATTGATCTTGTCATCTCGACCAGCGGGAGAGATCTGGTACGGGAAAGGTATAAACACATCCCTGCTGAGAAGAGGATTCCTGCCTTTACTTTAGTTGAGGTTATACTTTCATAGTTTCCCTTATCCAACCACCCCTGACCCCTCCTTGTCTAAGGAGGGGAGCACTGGCTGTTACTACACTTTGAAGTATGAGTTTCATCGCACAAGTATAAACACACCCCTACCCCTATTAAGGAGGGAGTTTCTGCTTTTGCTATGGGTAGGGTATAAGTTTTATAGCTGCTCTTGGTCATCCCCCTACCCCCTTCAAAGGGGGACTTGGTTCCAGTTGCATAGCCGCTAACGAAGCAGTATCGTTTCCAGTCCTTGGGTTGAGCGCCTTCTTGGTTTCCGGTGCCACGCGAGTGGCAGCCGTTAGGCAGGAAAGCTAGACAGCGCGATACCCGAGGACGAGGCCCCGCGGCCGTGAGCGCACCAATAGCAGCTATGAAACAAAGGGTAAGTAAGACTGAGGAATACAAGAAGCAACGATAGCAATGGCTTGCCAGCTACAAGTATAAACCTCAACTACAAGTAGTATAGATTTCAAGCTCCACTTTACAGGCAGCTAAATATTCACTTACTTACATCCTCCAAAAACTATACTTATGCAAAATCATACTTTCCAGTTCAGGCAGTTGCTGCTTGTCTGCTTTATACTTGTGCTTGCTGCCTGTTCCACGGCTAAAAAAACGCCTGCTATCACCGAAGTGCCGTATGGTCCGGCTGAAATCAAACGACAGGTTGCCGAATCCGAGGTGCTGAAGCAGCGGTTTGTGGGGTTTGCGCTCTACGATCCGCAACTGGGGCAGATGGTGGTGGAGCACAATGCCGATAAGTACTTTGTGCCGGCTTCCAATACCAAGCTCTTTACCTTCTATACCTGCCTTAAAATGCTGGGCGACTCCATACCGGCCCTGAAGTATGTGGCCAAAGGCGACTCGCTTTTGTTCTGGGGAACCGGCGACCCGACCTTCACGCACATGGATGTGAAGAACACCATCGCTTACGATTTCCTGAAGAACCGGAAGGAAAAGCTATACTACATCGAGGCACCTTTTGCCAGCACACCTTTTGCCACCAACTGGGGCTGGGACGATTACAACTACTATTACCAGCCGGAGCGCAGCATTTTCCCGATCCATGGCAACATCGTGAAGTTTGTGCGCAGAGACGGAGCTCCCTACACCACAACACCAGCTGTTTTCAAAAAGCATGTGCAAGCAGATACTGCCGGGTCTAAGAATTCTGATGCTTTTGTGCGTGGCTGGCGAACCAACGAGATCACGTTCTATCCGAAAGCAGCCGGTACGAGCTTTTCGCAGGAGGTGCCTTTTATTACATCGCCTGAACTGACCGTGCAACTGCTGGCCGACACGCTGAAGCGGCCGGTAAAATGGGTGAAACGCTCCATACCCCAGAACGCACAAACACTTTATGGCTTGCCTGCTGATACCGTGTACAAACGCATGCTGCAGGTAAGCGACAACCTGTTGGCCGAGCAGCTGATGGCGCTGTGTTCCGGTACGCTCTCCGATACACTTTCTGTTGAGCGCGGCATCAAACATACTTTAAACACTTACCTGGCTGACCTGCCCGACAAACCGGTGTGGATAGATGGCTCCGGGCTTTCTACCATGAACCTGTTTACGCCGCGCAGCATCATTGCCATTCTGCAGAAACTGCAGCAGGAGCGCCCGCAGGAAAGGCTGTTTCCATTGCTTGCCATCGGCGGCAGGCCGGGCACTTACCGCAACATTTACAAAGCAGAAGTGCCGTATGTTTTTGGTAAATCAGGCTCGTTGTCGCATGTAACAAATCAGAGCGGCTACATCATTACCAAAAGCGGGAAAGTGCTGCTTTATAGTTTCATGAACAACAACCACAGTGCATCTGCCTCCGAGATACGTGACGAAATGGTGCGCATCATGACCCAGGTGCACGAGCGGTATTAGCATCAGATAAACCCCTGCGTATACAAAAGCCTTCCTTAGCAGCGGAAGGCTTTTGTGTTTTATACTTTTGGGGAGTTAAGTATAGATCAGGTATAACCTGTGCCAGAACATGCTGCTTTAATGAAGGATTTGTTGTAAACCGGCAAATACTGGCAAGTAAGAAGCATGAGAGCCATACTTGTGTGCAACAGAAGCTTTAAGTACAGCTTGTTTTGATCCCTAGCGCTAAAATAAAATACTGCCCTAATTATTAGTGAGATGTTGGTGGTGTGAATTTTATACTTCCCTGTTCTTAGGCTGGTATGGGAATGATGAATCCGGAGAGATAAAAACTGCAGAAAAACGCAAAAAATGCTTAATAAAACGGAATTGTATAGTTGATATTATAAAAAAAGCATATATTCAGTTTCGAAAATAAAAACCTAGACAGATACTGTATGAAACTTACTGTTCGTTCCTTCGACCTGCCGCTTAAACATACTTTCACCATCGCCTACGACTCCCGCGATGTGCAGCCAACCCTGATCGTGGAGTTGCAGGAAGGGGAGCACAAAGGTTACGGCGAGGCCACCAGCAACCCGTACTACGGCTTCACCATCGAGAACATGACCAATGCATTGGAGCAGATCCGGGAGCAGATCGAATCAACGGAACTGAGCAGTCCCGAAGCATTCTGGGCCAAAATGCAGCCCCTGCTGGCCGACAACCCCTTTGCCCTGTGTGCCCTCGATATGGCCGCCAACGACCTGTTTGGTAAGATGAACGGAAAGCCGCTGTACCAGATCTGGGGTCTGAACGACGACCAGACGCCGCTCACCGATTATACCATCGGTATCGATACCGTAGAGAACATGGTGAAAAAACTGCAGGAGCGTCCGTGGCCAATCTACAAGATCAAGCTGGGTACGCCCAACGATGTGGAGATTGTACGGGAGCTGCGCAAGCATACCGACGCTGTGTTCCGCGTAGATGCCAACTGTGCCTGGGGTGTGGAAGAAACCATCGAAAATGCGCGTCAGCTGAAGCCGCTTGGCGTGGAGTTTATAGAACAGCCCATGCGTGCCGACGACATGGAAGGCATGAAGCAGGTATACCAGCATTCGGTGCTGCCGGTAATTGCCGATGAAAGCTGCATTACGGAAGCCGATGTGGCCAAGTGCCACGGTCATTTCCATGGCGTGAACATCAAGCTGGTAAAATGTGGCGGCCTGACGCCTGCCCGCCGCATGATCGCGGAAGCCCGCAAATTAGGCATGAAAGTGATGGTGGGCTGCATGACTGAGTCGTCGGTTGGCATTTCGGCTATCGCGCAGCTGCTGCCACTGCTGGATTACGTGGACATGGACGGCGCCCTGTTGCTGAGCAAAGACATCGCCAGCGGCGTTACCATCGATTACGGTAAAGTAAACTACGCACCAGTAAACGGAACGGGAGCCACCCTGATCGGCTAATGTCTGACCCCAACCAAGTTGTTTATACCGACCGCCTGCCGGGCCGCTCGCTGGTGCTGGATGGTGTAGAGCATTTGTTCTGTAGTGGCACGTCTTACCTGGGTATTGCCTGTAACAAACAGTTCAGGCAGTATCTGGTGGAGGGCTTTTGCTACTACGGAACTAACTACTCCAGTTCGCGCAACTCCAACCTGCAGTTGCAGGTGTTTGAGGAGGCGGAAAATTACCTGGCCGCTTACACCGGGGCAGAAGCGGCTTTAACCATGTCGTCGGGATACCTGGCGGGGCAAACGCTGGCACACAGCCTGCAGGGGAGTGGCCGGTTTATCTATGCGCCCGGCACCCATCCGGCTTTGTGGCGGAGCCCGGCAGATGCGCCCCATCCGTCGCATGATTACGATGCCTGGGTTGCCTGGCTGTTGCAGGAGACACCTGTAATGCCGGAAAAGCACCTGGTCATTGTGACGAATTCATTGGATCCCTTGCAGGCCCGCAAGTATAATTTCAGCTGGGTAAGTGCGCTGCCGCAAAACAAACAGATCACGCTCATCGTCGACGATTCGCATGGCTTTGGCGTGACAGGCCAGGATGGTGCGGGTATTTACGGACAGCTGGGTCATCTGCAGCAGGTGCGCCTGGTCGTGATCAGCTCGATGGGGAAGGCCCTGGGCATTCCGGCGGGTATTATACTGGGCGATCAGCAGTTGATCAACCGGCTGCGGGCAAGCTCTTTTTTCGGAGGCGCTTCGCCGGCCATACCGGCTTACCTGTATGCTTTTCTTCGCTCCGAAGAGGTCTTCGCGGAAGCGCGCCGGCAATTATTCCACAACATCAGCTTTTTCCGCCAACGGCTTGACCGTCCGGAATTGTTTCGCTCTTTCGCTGATTACCCGGTCTTTAGCACCGACGAGCAAGGGCTCTATACTTACCTGCTGGAGCACGGCATTATTATCTCCAGCTTCCGGTATCCGACTCCTTCCGATGAGCCCATAACACGGGTTATCCTGAGCAGCCTGCATACTTCTGAAGACCTGGAGCGACTGGCTTTGCTCATCAACAACTATAAACACTAACTTTACCAACACAACCAACTTTTTACCTTTTTATGGAGCAAGCCTCTTCACCCGCCCCCTTTATCACCAACGATGCTGTCGTACTGGGCATACTGGTTACTATACTTGCACTCGTATTTGCAACCTCTTCCAGCGACCGCCCTTTTTTCAGAAAATTCTATTCCGTAGTACCTTCTGTATTGCTGTGTTATCTTATTCCGAGCCTTTTAAACTCGTTCGGGATCATTTCAGGGGAGCATTCCGGGTTGTACCAGGTGGCTTCTCGTTACCTGTTGCCTGCCAGCCTGGTGCTGTTTACCATTTCGCTCGACCTGAAGGAGATCTGGAAGCTACGCCACAAAGCCGGACTGATGTTTATTACAGGTACTGTAGGTATCGTTATCGGTGGTCCGATTGCGATACTTATCGTTTCTACCTTTGCCCCGGGCATTGTAGGAGGGGCAGGACCTGATGCCGTGTGGCGCGGCCTGTCTACGATTGCCGGTAGCTGGATTGGCGGAGGTGCCAATCAGCTGGCGATGTACGAAGTGTTTCAGCCGAATCCGAACCTGTTCTCGGCAGTAATTGCCGTGGACGTGATCGTAGCAAATATCTGGATGGCGGTGCTCCTGTATGGGGCGGGAATATCCGAGAAAGTTGACCGGTTCTTTAAAGCCGACAGCAGTGCCGTGAATGAGCTGAAAGAGAAAGTAGAAAAGTATAGATTGAGCATCATGCGTATACCTACCCTTACCGATACCATGATGATTGTTGGTGTAGGACTGGGAATAACAGGTTTGGCACACTTCCTGGCTGATATCATTGCACCCTGGATAAAGACGAATGCGCCGCAATTGGAGCAGTATAGTTTAACTTCCGGCTTCTTCTGGCTGGTAGTGCTGGCTACTGCATTCGGTATGCTGATGTCCTTTACACGGGCGCGAAAACTGGAAGGCGTAGGCGCATCGCGCATTGGCAGCCTGTTCCTCTACATCATGGTGGCAACTATTGGTATGCAGATGGATATTGCCGCTGTGTTCAGCAATCCGGGCCTGTTCCTGGTGGGCATTATCTGGATTTCGGTACACATGACGCTGCTGCTGATTGTTGGGAAACTGGTTAAGGCACCATTCTTCTTTCTCGCAGTGGGCAGCCAGGCGAATGTAGGTGGTGCTGCCTCAGCCCCGATCGTGGCCAGCGCTTTTCATCCTGCCCTGGCACCGGTAGGTGTGCTTTTAGCAATATTTGGCTATGCTGTCGGTACCTATGGGGGTTATCTGTCGGCTCTGCTGATGCAGATGGTTGCACCAAACTAATAGCCATTCTAGTTCCCAAGTATGCACCTGCTGACTAAATGTTCATACTTGGGAATTTGGTAAAATGAATTTTTATCTTGTAAAAACGTTATTCTATAGATGAAAAAGAGTCCGTTACTTCTTCTGCTGGGTTTTCTGGTAGCCTGCTCCTCCGGTAAGACCATTTCTACAGGATCAGCACCTGCCGCGCCTGCTCCGGCTGCCTCTGCAGCACAGCCGCACATTGATGCCGTGCGCCAACAGTTTGCTCCTGACAAGCGCGTTGCCCTGTTCGATGTGAAACACGAAGGCAATGTTCTATCCGGCGAAACAAACATGCCGGAGGCCAAAGCCGCTTTACTGGAGCGTTTGCGTGCCAGCAACATCACGTTTCAGGACAGCCTGCAGGTACTGCCCGAAGCTGAACTGGGAGGCAAACACCAGGGAACCATCACCATTTCGGTAGCTAACCTGCGCTCGCAGCCAAAGCACTCTGCCGAACTGGCCACACAGGCTACCATGGGTACACCGGTGCGTGTTTGGAAGAAAGAAGACGGCTGGTACCTGGTGCAGACGCCAGATGGGTATTTGGCTTGGGTAGACTATGGTGGTCTTGCGCTGATGGACGAGGAAACCTTTAATAACTGGCAGAAAGGGGAGAAGCTGCTCTACACAAACCCATATGGCTTTGCGTATGCCGCTGCCGATGCGAAAGCTGCCACTGTTTCGGACATGGTGTACGGCGATGTGGTGGTGCTGAAAAACAAGAGCAAGAACTTCTTCGAAGTAGCTTTCCCGGATGGCCGTACGGCCTTTATACCTGCTGCTGATGCTGTCAAGTACAGCGAGTGGGTGGCGAGCCGCAAACCAACCGAGCAAAACCTGGTGGAGACAAGCAAGCGCATGCTGGGTGTGCCTTACCTGTGGGGCGGTACCTCCTTCAAAGGCGTGGATTGCAGCGGTTTTACCAAGACGGTATACTTCATGAACGGACTGGTGCTGCCACGTGATGCTTCGCAGCAAGTGCACCTGGGTGAGCTGATTGATACGCAGAATGGCTGGAATAACATGCGTCCGGGAGACCTTCTCTTCTTCGGTGTGCCTGCTAAAGACGGCAAGCCGGAGCGTGTGGTGCACGTGGGCATGTGGATAGGCGGTAACCAGGAATTCATTCACTCTGCCGGCCGCGTGAGGATCAACAGCATGAACCCGACAGCTGCTAACCACGACGCGAACGAGCTCAAACGTTTTCTTCGCGCCAAGCGCATCTCTCCGCAACAAACCCTGATCGACTTGCGTGAGAAGCCACTTTATTCTGAGATAAAACAGTAACAGAAGTGTAATTCCAAAGTATAAACCCCGCCTCCTGTAACACGCAGGGGGCGGGGTTTATACTTTTATACTTGTTTGTCTGAATCAGGATGTACTGGATGTAAAAGGATAAATAGGTTGACCTCACAGTGTCTGACAGACCTGTGAGTGTCATGGTGATTACCTGCGAAGCTGTCAGCACAGACCTCACAGGAGCTGAGCACGCTGTGAGGTCTGGTGCGCAGTATTTGTTCTTACCGTGTCAACTCCCCAAGCTGCCGTACCAAGTCTGACTTAGGGCTGAATTCCGGGAAGTTGCTTAGTACATCCAGAAAGTCGGTGAGCAGGTGCTGGTTATCGGCAATGTTGGAAAAGTATGCGATCAGTTTGTCCTGCTCCGGCAGACGGATTACCAGGTTGCTGAAGCCGCAGGTGTTGCCGGTATGGTACATTTCACAAGAGCCATTTTTTCTCCTGGAGAAGAACCAGCCCATGCCATAAAACCAGTTTCGCTCCTTGTCAATGGGGAAGTATACTTTGTCCAGCAGAGGCTGTAGCTCGAAAAGACCTGGTTGCCGGAGCGCCTTGTGCCATAGCTGGTAATCCTGCAGCGAAGTATAAATGCAACCATCCCCTTTTGTTGCGCTGCAGGTGCTCTGATCAGAGAAGTAAGGCGCATTAGCCGCGTTATAAGCATACCCCATGGCCCTTTCAGGAATCTTAAGGTTCTCTTTATAAAGTATAGAGTTCTTCATTCCGAGCGGTTCAAAGATATACTGCTGCAAAAAGGTGCCGAAAGCTAGACCCGACACCTGCTCTACTACCAGGGCCAGTAACACATAACCCGTGTTGCTGTAGCGGAAAGCTGTTCCGGGCTCAAAATACGACTCCGTTGTCGCAGCTGCTATCTGTAGCACATGTTCATCAGAAACCTGTTTTGTGGCTTTTTCATCTACAAACGCTTCGTAGTCGAGTAGCCCCGAAGAGTGGGTCAGTAACTGGTGCAGGGAAATTTTGCTACCAATAACAGGGTTGAATTCCGGGAAGAAATGCAGCAACGTGTCTTCGTAGCACAACCTGCCATCCTGCTCCAGCAAATGGATGCACATGGCCGTGAATTGCTTCGATACCGACGCCATGCGGAAGTTTGTAGCTGCTGAAACAGGCTCCCTGTACGTGAGTTTTGCCAGTCCGAAGCCCTTCGAATACAAAGTCTCTCCGTCGGAAGTTACAAGCAGGGCGGCACCGGGCTGGTGGTCAGGATACCGGGAATTCATTATCGAATCCAGGGCGTGCTGAATCGTAGAAGTCATGAAGCAGCATAATGGTTTAAGTACTTACAAGATATGTATTTTGCTGGAGGAAACACTGCACGTTTTCGGGCGGAAGGCTGTTTTAGAAGTATGGAATTTTTTGTTGATAAAGGCTCTGTCGTCAGGAAGATCTGGGGAACCGGCGATACGATCCTGTTTATATTTGCCGGCGCCTCTGCGGAGTTTGCCCTGAACAAGGCTGTGGACTGGCTCTATTTCACCGGCCGACTGCCTTCCGATCCGCTGGGCAGGTTGTTTTCTACGGTGGCATATGCCCGGCAGATCGTTTTTTCTGAAAAAGAAGGCGCCCACCGCGCCATTGATAAAATGTCGGCCATACATGCCGGCGTCGAAGCTAAGAGGGGCACCCGCATTCCGGATTGGGCTTACCGCGATGTGCTTTTCATGCTGATCGATTATTCGATCCGCTCCTTTGAGCTGCTGGAACGAAAGCTGACGGAGCAGGAAAAAGAGGAAGTGTTTGATGTGTTCAGCAGGGTGGGGCGCCGCATGGGAATAAAAGGGCTGCCTGACACCTTTACCGAGTGGTTGCAGATGCGGGAGCAGCATCTGCAGCAAAACCTTGAACCGAGCCGATTTACACATGATTTGTACGGGCAGTACCGAAAACACTTGGGCGCAGTACGCTACCGGCTGTTGCTCGAAGCCCAGATCCTGGTCATGCCCACACGGGTGCGCCAGTTGCTGCGACTGCGCCCGATCTCGCTTGTTACCCCTGTACTGGGCATGTACAAAGTGAGCCGCAAACTGAATATGGATTGGCTGCTGAAAGCCCTGATCTTACCGCCGGCTTACAAAGAGCAGATCAGGGATCTTGATTCTGTTCCTGCTTAACAGTCTTCTTTAATTTGAAAAACTGCTGTTACGAACGGGTAAGCTAAACACAGCATGTCCGAATGCGTGAAACAAGCCGCTTTGCTATCCGGTAAAGCGGCTTTTCTGTTTGCGTGGTATACTTTAGATTGTGTTTAAATGCCAGGTTTATAAGGGGTTGACACAGAAAAGTGAAATCTTTTGACGGCATTTTACAGTATGAGTCATTAAAGCTTCTGCTCCTGTACGTCGAGGCGAGGGAAGCATACGGGCACGTTAAAGATTATCCACTTAACTGATTAACGATGGCTACCATAGATCTTTCTACCGGCAGGGAAATGCCAGAAGTGCACGAAGAGCACGAGCATCATGAGCAGAACTTTATTGAGAAGTACATCTTTAGCCAGGACCATAAGGTAATTGCCAAGCAGTACCTGATCACCGGTATTTTCTGGGCTTTTGTAGGAAGCTTCCTTTCCGTACTCTTTCGCCTGCAACTGGGCTGGCCCGAGGCAACCTATACTTTCCTGGAACCGATCCTGGGAAAGTGGGTGGACAACGGCAAAATAGATCCGGAGTTTTACCTGGCCATGGTTACCATGCACGGTACCATCATGGTATTCTTTGTACTGACAGCCGGCCTGAGCGGTACGTTCTCTAACTTCCTGATCCCGCTGCAGATCGGTGCCCGCGATATGGCATCCGGCTTCATGAACATGCTTTCGTACTGGTTCTTCTTCCTTTCAAGCGTGATCATGTTTGCTTCGCTGTTCATCGAAACTGGGCCTGCAGGTGGTGGCTGGACCGTGTATCCGCCGCTGAGTGCCCTGCCCCAGGCGATATCCGGCTCCGGATTAGGCATGACGCTGTGGCTGATCTCGATGGCCTTGTTCATTGTATCTACGTTGTTGGGCGGTGTGAACTACATTACGACCGTGATCAACCTGAGAACAAAAGGCATGTCGATGACGAAGTTGCCGCTTACTATCTGGGCGTTCTTCCTGACAGCTATCGTAGGTCTTTTATCTTTTCCCGTGCTTTTCTCGGCGGCCATTCTGCTGATCTTCGACCGCAGTTTCGGCACCAGTTTCTACTTGTCTGATATCTACATTGCCGGGGAGGCGCTGTCAAACACGGGCGGTAGCCCGGTGCTGTTTCAGCACCTGTTCTGGTTCCTGGGGCACCCTGAAGTATACATCGTGATCATGCCTTCGTTCGGGATCACTTCTGAGATTATCGCTACCAATGCCCGTAAACCGATCTTTGGTTACCGGGCCATGATTGGTTCTTTGATAGGAATTTCCCTGCTGTCGATTATTGTATGGGCACACCACATGTTCGTTTCAGGCATGAACCCGTTCCTGGGCTCGGTGTTCATGTTCCTGACCCTGATCATTGCCGTGCCGTCGGCGGTGAAGGTGTTTAACTGGCTGGCTACCTTGTGGCGGGGCAACATACGCTTTACGACGGCCATGCTTTTTGCCATTGCTTTTGTTTCGATTTTTATCTCGGGTGGCTTAACGGGCATTGTGTTGGGTAACTCCTCGCTGGACATACAGATACACGATACCTACTTTGTGGTTGCGCACTTCCACATGGTGATGGGGGCTGCTGCATTCTTCGGGATGTTTGCCGGCGTTTACCACTGGTTCCCGAAAATGTTTGGCCGCATGATGGACGAGAAAATGGGCTTTCTGCATTTCTGGCTTACCTTCCTGGCAGTATACCTGGTGTTCATCCCAATGCACTACATCGGTATTGCCGGCTTCCCAAGAAGATACTACTCCTGGACAGGTTTTGAAGCTTTTAATGTGTTCCAGAATCTGAACATCTTCATCAGTATAGCCGCCATTATGGGCTTCTTTGCCCAGTTCATCTTCCTGTTCAATTTCCTTTACAGCATGTACAAAGGTCGCCGTGCAACAGCTAACCCCTGGCACTCCAATACACTGGAGTGGACCACACCGGTACTTCCGGGGCACGGCAACTGGCCTGGCGAGATGCCGATTGTTTACCGCTGGCCTTACGATTACAGCAAACCAGGCGCACCTGATGATTACATACCGCAGAACGTACCCTACTCTCAGACGCAGTCTTCAAATCTGCCGTATGAGCGGGCGCTTGAGTAAGATCGTCTAACAGCAGTCAACTCAGGACTTCAGAGAGTGTGAGAACAAGTATAAAAGCCACTCCGGATTACCTGGAGTGGCTTTTATACTTGTTGGCATGTTGATGTGAATACTAATCGCCGGCCATCATACGAACATAAAGCTCCTTTATCTTTCCGCTGTCATCTTCCTGGGTGCTGTCGATGGTGACGGTGCTGGTACTATCGGCACTGAGCAGAATATCGGCGAACTCGCCGGCACTGAACCTGCTGACCGCCTCGCTGCCCTCGGCATAATACACTGCTGCACCGGGTGCGAATAGTTTCAGCATATCCGGTTTCCATTTTTCCCTTACCTCAATGGGTACCTTTTCATCTACCATCTGTGCCAGGAAAGCGCGTAAGGTGCGTGGTTTTGCAAAGGCAGGCTTTGTGAGTGCAGGCTTCTGTGTTGCAACTGCTGATTTGTATGTTTCGGTAGCCGGGGTAGTAACAGCCTCTTTTTTAGGAGGAGCAGGTGGTTTTGTACTTGTAGTTTCAGGCGACCGCTTTTGCGCAATGGGTTCTGTTGGTGGAGGTGTCGCTGTACTGCCGGTGCTCTGGCTCTCTTTCGGCTCGTCGGGTTTGTTGGGCAGTACAGTGATCACTTTGTTTTCGGCTGGTTTACCTGTTTTACCGGGTAAATAGTACCGGGTGTAATAAAAATAACCGGCTGCGAGCAGAACCAGCAAAGCGGCAATACCTGCCAGCGCATACTTGTACCAGGGGGTACGTTTATACTCGATCACGTTGGCCGTCACAATACCGAACCTGCCGTAGGTTTTCCACTTGCCATTTTCCAGAAAGTATGTGGCTTCTGCTTCGAGTTCTGCAGCTGTGGGGCGCTTTTCCCAGTTCGGATCCAGGCACACCCTTACAATGTTGCTGAGCACGCGGTCATAGGAACCCGGAAGGTAGGGCACTTCGGCACCCTGCAGCAGGGCCAGTCCTCCGTTTCCCTGCCACGGCACTTCGCCGGTACACAGCTCGTAAAGCGTAACTCCCAAAGCAAAAATATCGCTGGCTGCGTTTTTGACGGGCTGGGCTGCAAAGAACTCCGGCGCTGCATACGCTGCAGGCAGCGAAGTGTCAAGCCCGGTAGCTTTGCGGAGAAGTATGCGCGTACGATTGCTGATGCCAAAGTCGGCCAGCAGGTAACTCTCGTCCTCGGCAATCAGGATGTTTTCAGGTTTTATACTTTGATGAAGCACAGGAGGCTGCTGGGTATGCAGGTAGTGTAACGCGCTTCCTGCCTGCTTCAACAGCAATGCGATTTCATAAGCCGTAAGCGGGCCTTTGTCGTAAAGCCGTTGTGCCAGCGAGCCATTCTCCATATAGGGCAAAACCAGGTAGGGCATGCCCTGATGCTGGTCGAAATGGTGAAACTGTAAAAGGTGTGGGTGGTCCAGCTCATTGATCCGGACGTAGTCTTCCCGAAGCTGGTTTAAAACCTGTTCTTCCAGCCTGAATTGAGGTGCGTATACTTTGACGGCCACCATCTCCCTGCTTTCCTGTTGGTCTTCCGCCAGCCATACTTCAGAGATGCCGTGTGTGCCCAGCAGGTCTTTTAGACGGTAACGGTCTGCAAATACATCGTTTTGCTGTAGTGTAGGCATAGGTGAAGTGTTCGATAACTGGTTTCAGACAGCTTGTTATGTAACGTTTTTCCGGCCTTTTATTTTATACTTACCCCGAGGCATAGTGTTCTACTCCCTGCCTGTACCTGGTCAGTTGCAGGTGCCTTACTGTATAAAGTATTCGCTTTAAAACACGCCTCGCCAGGTAATACGCTTCTGTTGCTTTGGCATTAAGTGGAGGCGCTAAGTATACGTGCTGATAGCAAAGGTGTTAAAGGCAAGTATAAAAGTGCCGGTTTATACTTGTTGTTGCCTCTTTCAAGGTGGAAGTATACGAAGCTAGTAAGGTAGAATAAAAGGGGAGGTTACGCTACAGATCCAGCCATTGGCGGAAAGCCGGGGCGCGGTTGCTGCTGACCACTTGGTCTGTTGCTGCCGGCGGATTCAGAAGCAACGAAAGCCTGCCTTTAAAGTAGGGCCGGACTTCCTGCACCGCGTTGATGTGTACCGTGAGGTGGCGGTTTACCCGGAAGAACGCTTGCTGATCCAGTTGCTCTTCGAGCTGGTCGAGCGTGTTGTTGATGATGAAGCGTTTGCCTTGGAAAGTTACAAGAAAAACCACGCCTTCTTCGGCCAGAAAATAAGCTACTTCTTCTACAGGTATGGCTTTGATAGCCTGTCCGCTTTTAACCATAAAACGGGATTTTATACTTTGCTGCGGCTGTACCTGCGGTGCCTGCACCAGCTGCTGCAGGTTACCCAGGCTTTGAGCGAGGTGGTGGCTGCGCAGTTCTTCGTGCTTTTTCAGTGCCTTGGCTACTTCGTCTGGTTTAATGGGCTTGAGCAAATAATCAATGCTGTTTACCTGGAAAGCTTCGATGGCATACTGGTTATAGGCCGTAGTGAAGATGACGGGGCATTTTACTTCTACTTGCTTAAATATCTCGAAGCTGTTGCCGTCGGAAAGATGAATGTCGCAGAAGATCAGGTCCGGGGAAGGGTGCAGTTGCAGCCAGGGAACAGCCTCTTCAACCGAGCCAAGTATAGCCAGAACCGTTGGCTCCGGGCGCAGCCGCTGGATTATACTTTGCAGGGCCTCGGCAGCCAGTTGTTCATCTTCAAAAAGGACTATTTTCATACTTCGTCGGTGCTTAGCAAAGGTAGTTTAACGGTAAAAGCGGAGTCGTTCTGGTTTATCTCCACCTGCTCATCGCTCATGTATTTGTAGCGGTTGCTGATGTTCTGTAGGCCCAGGCCGGTAGAAGTTACTTCACTCAGGCGGGGCTGTAGGTTGTTCTCCACCACCAGTTTGTTTCCGGAAGTATAGATTTTAACCACCAATGGTTTTTTAGAAGTGGAGCCGTTGTGTTTGATGGCATTTTCAATCAGCAACTGCACCGAAGTAGGCGGGAGCTGAAGCTGCAATTTATCCTGCGGCACCTCTACTTCAAACTGCACGTTATCACCGAAACGGGTTTTCATGAGGTAGATGTAGGCATTGGCCAGCTCCAGCTCTTTCTGCAACGGCACCAGTTGTTGCTGTCCGCTGTCGAGCAGAGTGCGGTATACTTCGGAGAGCTGCCCCAGGAACTGCACCGCCTGGTCCTGGTTCTTGTAAATGAGCGAGCCCAGCACGTTCAGGCTGTTGAACAGGAAGTGCGGGTTTACCTGGTTTTTCAGCGACTCGAGCTGTGCCCTGAAGTTTTCCTTTTGTAGCTGCTCAGCCCGTAAATGCTCCGCCTGCAGTTGCTTTATGTTCCGTTCGCGCTCCACAAAATAATAAAAGAAGAGGGACGCTATACTGCTGATCACATAGGCCAATCGCACCCGTGTCGGTAACAGGTCCAGCTGTACATTTGCCAACTCGTAGATGTACACATAAGGCAAATAATACAGCAAATAACAGATCAGCACACTGGTTAGGATTACCGTAACTCCCTCCAAAATGGCTTTAAATGTTCTCGGAAGATTAGCCAGAGAACTGGATGTAAAAAACTTAGAAATAAGGGTATGCGACCAGAATAGCGCCAGTAGAAAGAAAAAAGCAAATGCCAGCTCCGCAAGTACGCCCCTGTTAAATAGCCAGATGGTGCCATTGTGTACATACACCAAAGCATAGTATAACAGCACCGTTGTGATAGCGGCAATGCCAATCAGTCTGAGGAAAGGGTAATACTTGCTTCGCATGTATTGCTGGGTGTTTGTTTCAGAGAATATACTGATCTGTAATATCAGGCAATGATACTTCTGCTGAATCTTTGGTTTTTATACTTCAGCTCTGTTATAAGGTGGCGTAGCTAACTTATAGGTTTGGTTATAGTCTGTTTTCTATTTCTTCCTTTACCTTTCTTAAGTATTTTACAGCTTTCTGTCGGTAACTCCAAGGCTTTACTTTTGCTGGAAGTCTGCTTAACCAATGGGAATTGGGTCCTACATATCCAGGTCTTTTTTCACTTAATGCTATTGATGTCGGAAGCAATTTCATTGAAAGGATATCTATACAATGTTCAAGCTGCTCGATTGAAGAGAAGATAAAAGTAAAGCCATCAACTTCTACGTTATAGATTTTGTACATGCCTTTTGAGTCCCGTTTAGGCGCTGGTGGGTCAAACTCTTCTGCGGCAACCCAAAGCTTATTTTCTTTTTCGATATGTACCCAATATGCCATAGGAGCGGCTTGCCAAGTATCACTATATCCTATTTCATATTTTTTCATAATCTGAGATTGACCTTTACAGCCTCCGAATAAAAACAAGTTATAGCTAAGAAGCAAACCGGCTCCAGGCTATACTTCCATTTCATCCCCCTAAAGCACACTTTCATTCCCATCCTTATTCCATTTCATCTACCGGAATTCCGCTTTCATAGTGACCAAATCCCGCTTCATCAGAACCTGATTTCATACCTGTTTACAGCACCTGATATTTGACTTAATGATCAGCGCAGGCTGAAAGAAAAGCATGTAAAACTTAAACGAAATAAAACCATGAAATCAGTTCAACTCTTAATGATCCTGTTGTTACTTTCCTTCGGAACAGGAGCTTTTGCGCAGGGCAAAGGCACACTCAGCGGCACTGTAAATGATGGGAAAGGACAGCCGCTCGGCTTCGTGAACGTGGCCGTACTAAAAGCTGCCGACAACACCATTGCTACCGGTACCATTGCCGATATGGAAGGTAATTTCACGATTGCAGCACCTGCCGCCGGCAAGTATAGACTGAAGCTTACGTTCCTGGGCTACCAGGCTTTGGAAACTGCTTTGTTCGAGGTAACAGGGGAGGGGCCGGGCAAAAACTTTGGCACCCTTATACTTGCCGAAGACGCTCAGGTGCTGAAAGAAGTAACCGTGCAGGCCATGCGCCCAACGGTTGTGGCCGAGGCCGATAAAATGGTGGTGAGCGTGGAGGGCACTGCCCTGGCAGGTGGCAGCACTGCTTACGAAGTATTAACTAAATCACCGGGTGTGTGGGTAGACCAGGACGGAAGTATAAAACTAAACGGTAAGGCGGGCGTGCAGGTAATGCTGAACGGAAAGCCTACCTACCTGTCGGCAAAGGAGCTGCAGAACATGCTGCAAAGTATGCCTGCCGAGAACATTAAAAACCTGGAGATCATCTCCAATCCATCGGCAAAGTATGAGGCAGAAGGCACTTCCGGAATCCTGAACATCAACCTGAAAAAGAACGAGACCAAAGGTATGAGCGGCAACGCGTACGCAGGTTATCAGCATAACGAAATGCCTGGTTTTACGGCCGGCGCAAACCTGAACCATAAGCAGGGCAAGTGGAACTCTGTGGCGAGCCTGGATCTGGCGGAGCGTACTTTCTACAGAACAAACAACATGCAGCGCACCTACAGCGGTAATGCCGGCCAAAGCCTGGAGCAGGAAGCTTTAGAGCGGAACCGACGCTTTGTACCTGCCTTGCGCTTGGGCACCGATTACGAGCTGAACAGCAAACACAGCATTGGCCTGATGGCAACTGCAGCCAATTACCGCACCCACGACAACATCCGGACAAGCGCCTGGCTGCGCGATGGCAACCCGCAACACGACCTGTACATTGATGCCCTGAACAAATCTGAAACCAAGTATAACAACAATACCCTGAACCTGCACTACCTGGGCAAGCTCGACACCATGGGCACTACCTTGTCGGCGGATGTGGATTTTGTTACCCTGATCAGCGAGGATATGTCTATGTTCCGGAACACCTACGACAGCCTGGGCAACAACGCTCCGCTGTTCTCGGACCTGCTGCTGGCTGAAAACCCTGCTTACTACACCATCTATTCCGGCAAAACCGACTTCTCCAGACGATTGGGTAAAACAGGTAAACTGGAACTGGGAGCGAAGGGCAGTTATGTGAAATCAGATAACGAGCTACGTTTTTATGAGTCGGTGGACGGCCAGAAACAGCAGGACAACAGCCGCAGCAACCACTTTATTTATGAAGAAAACATTTACGCTGCCTATGCTAACTACTCTACAACATTTGGTAAAAAGTGGAGCCTGCAAGCGGGCCTGCGTGCCGAGCAAACCAATACCAAAGGCAACTCCAAAACTCTGGATCAAACTACAAAAAGAAGCTATCTCGAACTGTTCCCAAGCCTGTTTGTACAGCAGCATGTGAGTGAGAATTACCAGATCAGCTATAGTTTCAGCCGCCGTATTAACAGGCCACGCTACGAAAACCTGAACCCCTTTGTATTCTACATCGACCCTTACTCTCTGGTAATAGGTAACCCGCAGCTAAAGCCGCAGTATACCAACGCTTTCTCGGTAACCCAAACCCTGAAACAGAATTACATGCTGGTGCTGGGCTATGCCAAGTCAAAAGATTTTGTAACTGAGATACATAACCAGGTGCCGGGCGAGCAGGTGGTTACTTTCCAGCAACAGAACGTAGACGACGCCGCCAACATGCACGCTACCCTGGTAGCACCTGTGCGCCTGTCCAGCAACTGGCAGATGAGCAACACGGCAACTATCGCTTACCAGAGCTTTGCCCAGAAGGCCGCAGACCAGCTGCGCGAGAACGAACAGGTAAGCTTCTCGGCACAAACAACGCAGAACGTGCAGCTGCCAAAGGATATCAAAATGGAAGTTAATGCCGCTTATCAGGGCCCAACTGCCTATGGTTTTTACAACATCAAGTCGAGCTGGTGGCTGGATGCAGGTGTTAAACGATCGTTCCTGCAGGATAAACTGGAAGTAAGCCTTGCGATGACAGATATTTTCCGCACCCGCCGCTTAAAAGGCGATACTATGCTGAACGGAAACGGCATTACTTCCCAGCAATACCAGGGCACGCAAAGCTTCAGAATAAACCTGCGTTACCGCTTCAGCAAAGGCAGCAAGTTCGAGGCTAATGGCAGAGCAAATAAGCTGGAGGAAATGGAGAGAGCAGCAGGAGGCAAGTAAACCCAAAAGTGATAAACGGAGATTTGAACAACTCCTTTGGCTCAGGGTGTGGCTCTGGGCCAAAGGAGTTTTATAGATGGTGAATGCATTCTTTACTTCTGCTAAAGAACAATAGCTGAAAGTGTTAGAGATCTGATGAAATATTTTTTAGAAAATAATCATATTTTTTTAAAATTTATTTGTGCAATTTTTAATTGATCTCTCCCAGTCAACTCTTAGGTAAAAAATTCTCAGTAGAGGGTACTTAACACAAATCGCATGAAAATTATTTTGAAATCATAAGACTAGCAGGATGGATGTTTTAACAATGTTAATAGTACAATTAAGTAATAACATATAAATATATAATGAAACATTGGTGTTTGCAGCAGGTATAAGGAGCATTGTTAAACCTAAAAAACCATAATCTAAATGAAAAAAGTAACAATGCTCGCCCTGCTGGCCATCCCAGCGTTGTTTACCATGAGCTGCTCTGAAGACCAGGATGTAGCTCCAACTGCTTCCTTAAAATCTTCAGCCGAGGCTTTGGCCACAGGCAATGGTGCTCCAAGCGGCGAACACTACAACTTAAACATCATTGGTGTGCCAAAAGGCAAATCTGCCACTATGGACGGCAACAGCGGCCACAGAATTTTTGTAAACCTGGATGGCAACAGCAAAATCCTTTTAGCTGAAGGTGACACCTACCAGGTACTGGACGCAAACGGTACGGACGGAGATGGTGCCAAGTTCCAGCTGCCAAACCCGGATGTTGACAACGACGGCATCACTTCTTACTCTGTATGGGCCCGTGCACTGGGCAAACCAGGCGGCAGCTCTGTAATGACAACCTGCGCTTATGACCCGATTGCCATGGAAGACGTGTGCAGCACCGAAAACCTGGTTTCTGTAAGAGAGAAAGGAAAGTCCTCGTTCACAAACGTATCAAAAGACCTGCTCTACATCTATGCTGACCTGGACAGCGACGGCACCACAGAGCGCTACCCGCTGTTTGACGACAGACTGCAGGATTACTACTGGAGCTACGACAACAACGGTCTGAAAGTACTCCAGCTGCGTTTCTACGAGATCCCGACTAACGTAAACTAAGCTACTGCTTATATTAATAAGAAGAGCCACTGCCTGCGAAGGTCAGTGGCTCTCTTGCTTTTGATATCTACATTACCGGGTAATTCATTTCTCTTTTAACAAACCCAGGTTATTGTTCTCTGTTTACTGCTCATTGTTTGCTGTTACCTTTCTTTCCTCTGTGCAGCAGGTGGCTCAGGTCACCGGTACGGAACCAGCGGTAACCGTAAGCCTCCATGGTTATGTAGTGGCGGCCTTTCTCGTCAACGGCGCTCTTGTAGTTTGCCATCAGGTCAATCAGCTTTTCTTCCTGCTTCTGCTTTAGGTTCAGGACTACTTCATGGGGCTGCACGTCGAAGTTGTGGAGTACAATAAGGGAGTTACCTTTCCAGTGATAGTGCATGGCCAATACCTGTGGCGTGTCGGTCTGCAGGATTTGCCAATCGCCCCAGCCAATTTCAGGACACTCCTTTCGCAGGCGTATGAGGCTCGTCATCCAGTTGAGCAGCGATTCCGGATTGCGGCGCTGCTCTTCTGTGTTAACGTGTGTGTAGGAGTAAGGACCTTCACTGATGATGGGGTGAACTAATTTTTTTGCTGTTGAAAAGCCCGCCTGCGTATCATCGGACCACTGCATGGGTGTTCGTACGGCATCCCGCTCCTCGAGCGTCAGGTCATCGCCCATCCCAATCTCATCACCGTACCGGATTACCGGCGTGCCAGGCAGTGAGAACATAAGGCTATAAGCCAGCTCAGTTTGCTGCCGGCTTCCCAGCATAGGCGAGAGGCGCCGTCGTATGCCCCGGTCGTAGAGTTGCATGTGTTTTTCGGGTCCGAAGCGTGCGAATACTTTTTGCCGCTGCTCTTCAGTAAGCCGCCCCAGGTCCAACTCGTCGTGGTTGCGCAGGAATTGTGCCCATTGTGCCGTCGGGAACAACCCTTTGGTTGCTTCCAGGGCTTTAACCAAGGGTTCGGTATCAGCGGTAGCCAGGGTATAAAAAACATGCTGGTTCACATAGAAGTTAAACATCAAGTGAATGCCGTCACCTTCTTCGCCAAAGTATGGCTGGGTCTCTTCCGGCAGCACATTGGCCTCGCCCAGCAGCACGGCATCGCCCTGCCGCCATTGCAGGAAACGGCGCATCTCACGCAGGTACTCAAACTTCAGCTTGTGCTGGTCTTTGCCCGGAACGGTGCTTTCAAGTATAAAAGGAACGGCATCTACCCGGAAACCAGCTACCCCCAGCTCCAGCCAGAACCCCATGATCTTGTAAACCTCTGCCCGTACTTCGGGATTGTCCATGTTCAGGTCGGGTTGGTGCTCAAAGAAGCGGTGAAAAAAGTAGGCGCCTGCTTTCTTATCGTACGTCCAGGTAGCTTTCTGTACTCCCGGGAATACCATGCCTTCGTCCCAGTTGGAAGGTTTTTCTTCAGACCAGACATACCAGTCGTAATACCGGGAGCCTTTGCCATTTCGCGCTTCCTGGAACCAGGGGTGCTGGTCCGAAGTGTGGTTCACCACGAGGTCCATGATCACTTTGATGCCGCGTTTTTTAGCCTGGTGCATGAACTCCACAAAATCGCCGCTGGAGCCATGCCGGCGGTCTACACCATAGTAATCGCTGATGTCGTAGCCGTTGTCTTTGTTCGGGCTGGGCTGGAAGGGAGCAAGCCAGACGGTATCTACCCCCAGAGAGTTGAGATAGTCCAGGCGGCGGCAAAGCCCTTCAAAGTCGCCTACGCCATCTCCGTTCACATCCATGAATGTTTCAAGGTCGAGGCTGTAGATAACTGCATTTTTGTACCAGAGGTCTTCTATCATAGAGGTGTTTGTGTGTAGGAAAAGAATAATCAGCGATTCGGGTTCTAGGTGATCAGGCGTGCGGCATTATACTTTGTATAACATGGAGCGATGCTGCCTTCAGGTATACTTATACTATAATGCTTGCCGGGCAGAGACTACTCAACAACCCTGTAACTGCACGCGCCTTCGGTCTGATATTCTATTTTCTCATCGGCCATCAATTCCTCTATTATTTTATCGGTATACTCCTTACTAAAGCCCAGGCTTTCTCCTAAGGCTCTTTCGTCGAGTTTGCCATCGTTTTGCCGCAGGGCTTCCAGGTATTTTTCTTTGTCTTTCTCCATGGTTTTTAAGTTGGTGGTTGGTTGGCCAGGTAAAGCATACCTGGCTGGTTTAGCCTTCCTGTATACTTCTTTCAAAATGGCATGGTTGTGTTGGCGGAGCTTAGGTAAAGGTTTCGCTGTGCTTTTCTCCATACTTCTGTGGTGCGTAGTGCTGGCTTCTGTTTGCTGCCAGAAAGTATGGTTAGGCTGCAACTGTACCAAATGTTTTTTAACCTAAGTGCTGTATCGGGTGCCACACACTTCTGGAGTTTTTATACTTACTGTCAAGGTGTAGAAAGGGGATGTTCTATTGGCTAAACACCAAAGTTGTGACACAGCTGCAGTGTCGTGACTTTGGTGTTTAGCCAATAATTGTGAGGCCGGCTGCATGCCCTGAAATAGCTCAGAAAAACTGTATAGCATGCGGTAAAATAAAATGAATATATGAAAAGTGGAATGTTACTTTTTGCATTAAAATGGCCTTGTTGAAGTGCGTTGTATCTTGTCTTTTAGTCTTAAAATTCAATTTTGTCCTGTAAATACGTCTGACGAAGCTTGTTACTTTTTGGTGAGGTTTTTCCTTTAAATCAAGGTTGTTATTTCTAATATTTGACATACAACATTTTATTCTCACCTAAAAACAAGTTAACTATCATGATTAAAAATTACTTAACAGCAGGCAAGTCTGCTGTAATTATGGCCATGCTGTCTGCCGCTGTACTTACAAGCTGCGAGAAGGAAACGTTAATGGAGAACAATGAATTCGCAACTTCTCAGACGTCTGAGGCTGCTGCCGGAAAGCAGAACTTCGTAGCCAACGAGGTGCTTGTGAAATTCAAAGCAGGTGTATCAGCAGAAGCAAGAGCCGCAGTCCTGGAGCGCATTGGAGGAAATGTAAAGGAGAGAATCCTTACAAAAGCAATGGAGCGCTTTGGTGACAAAGAAGGTCTTACATTGGTACATACGCCAATGGCAGCGCTTGAAGCGTTAAGCAAGCTGAAAGGAGCCGCAGAAATAGAGTTTGCAGAGCCTAACTACATCTACACGCATAATGCAACCTCTTCAGATCCTTACTACACCAACGGTTCGCTGTGGGGCTTGTATGGCGATGCTACAACTCCTGCCAACCAGTATGGCAGCCAGGCTGGCGAAGCCTGGGCAGGTGGTAACACCGGATCCAAGTCAGTAGTAATAGGTATCATTGACGAAGGTGTACAGTATACACACCCTGATCTGGCCGCTAACGTATGGACAAACCCTTACGACCCGGCTGACGGCGTAGACAACGACGGCAACGGTTACGTAGATGATACCCATGGCTGGGATTTTGATGGCAATAACAGCCAGGTTTATGACGGCGGATCAAGCGGTGGTACGGATGACCACGGTACGCACGTAGCTGGTACTATTGGTGCCGTAAACGACGGCAAAGGCGTGGTAGGCGTTAACTGGAACGTGACCATGATCTCTTGCAAGTTCCTGGGCCGCAGAGGTGGTACTACTGCCAATGCTGTAAAAGCAGTTGACTACCTGACTGACCTGAAAAAGCGACATGGTATGAACATCGTAGCCAGCAACAACTCATGGGGTGGCGGTGGCTTCTCTCAGGCATTGTATGATGCCGTTAACCGTGCCAACAGCAACGAAATTTTGTTCGTAGCAGCAGCCGGCAACGGTGGCAGCGACGGTGTTGGTGACAACAACGACGTTACAGCCAGCTATCCATCTAACATGGACCTGCCAAACGTGATCGCGGTAGCAGCTATCACTAACACAGGTGCTAAATCTTCGTTCTCTAACTACGGTGCCACTACTGTAGATATCGGAGCACCAGGTTCAGCTATCAACTCTACTACAGCGTTCAACACGTATTCTTCTTACAACGGTACGTCTATGGCAACGCCTCACGTAACCGGTGGTGTAGCCCTGTATGCAGCTTCGCACCCAGGTTCTACAGCAGCAGCTATTAAGAATGCCATCATGAGCAGCGCAGTTCCTACTGCTTCTCTGTCTGGCAAGTGCGTTTCAGGTGGTCGCCTGAACGTAAGCGGTTTCTAAGAGAACATCCTGATAAGCTTAAAAGCCGCTCCAGCAACAGCTGGAGCGGCTTTTTTCTGTTTTATACTTTCTGAAATACGGCATAAGCAACTCCTTGTACCTGCACAGAGGGACATCCGGTTATGTAGGGGAAGTATAAACTGAAGCAAATGGCTATACAAAAGTATAGCTTCAGGGCCACTTACCATACTTGCTGGTTTGCCCGGGTTACACTTGTGCTTTTATTTTCAGCTTTACCCAAAGGTTCTGCCGTTGGTGCGTATAGTTAGTAAACGAAAGCTAAAGATACTATGGAGGATAAAGTTAACATGACACCCCTGGTTCAGGTGCTCGCCCAGCTGCGGAAGGAAGGTATTGCCACAGATTTTACGATAACGGAAGAAGGAAGGCTCAGCACCATGGATGGGAAAGAATCTTTTACGCCACAGCAGGTACAGATCGTGAATTTTTACCGTTTTGAAGGAGAGTCTTACCCCGGCGATATGGCCATACTCTATGTGCTGGAAACCAGTACCGGCTTAAAAGGGACCATCTCCGATGCCTATGGATTATACTCCGACGAAGCGATAGAGAACTTTATGAAGCAGGTAAAAGACCTGGGCAAAGACCTGGATAAGCACAGCGGCAACTAAGTATAAAGCCGGCTACGTTACAGCAACAGCGCATCAATGCGGTGGGCGTGCACCATCCCTTCGCACGGCGACCAGGTAAAGATCGTGAAACGGCCATCCTGCGACGCTATCAGGGCGAGGGTGTTGCGCTGGTCGTGTACAAACTGTGCTGCCGAAAGGTGCCGGGTGCCGCCGCTTTGGGATGGATGAACGATTACGGCTCCTTCGTTCACGACCGGTTCGGTCATGATTATCTGTTCTACGGGTGTGTGGCCTCTGCGGCGCCCTATTTTAGCGCCGAAAGCAAGCAACTCATACTTGTCGCTGATCACGGTGGCGCCATCCACTGCCGTAAGCCCTGCTATGTTGTCGATTACCCGTTGGTTTTCCCTTTGCCAGAGCGATTGCTGTTGTTCCTCTTTGCTCTGCTGCATCAGGTCCGACAGACCTGAAAAATGCGGTTGTACAGCGTAGGTAATCGGTTGGATGATGGATTCCTGCCATTCGTCTGTATCGGCCGGCACTACCAGCAGCGAACCGCCGTGCCCGTGCGCACGCATGGATACAGCCAGTTGTACAAGCACATTTACCGAGCTGGTCCAGGAAGAAGGGGAGGAGAAGCCCAAAAGCGAAGTAAGTACTTCCGGGCAGTCTGGCAGGCTGGCGCTTTCTTCATCTACTACCTTTACCTGATCGCCTTTGAGCACCACCACATTGGCAAATTTGCCCATGCCCTTTTTGCGCCGGTGCTTTACCACCAGCAAACCGGGCTCAGAAACATCCACTACAAAGCAGAAGTACTTGATATCGCGCGTGGTTCCCCAGATATACAGCTCATCATCCTCATACCAAACCCCAAGGTGAATGCCGGGGCGCTCCACTCCGGGCGATAGTTTGGCAAGTACATCGGGTTTGAAGGGCAGGCGCTGCTTAAACAGCAGGGGCAAACCTGCCATCTCAGGCGGCAGAAAAACCAGCGAAATTTTTGGAGACTGGCCTTCTTCGTGCCGGAGACTTGCCCAGAAAGCAGTGTCGATGATGGTCTCGATAACCTGGGCGGAAGGTACAGGTGCTAGTTTCTGCTCGCCGCGCTCGCGTGCAGCGGCATAATAATCTGCGAAATGCTGTTCTACTGTTTTGGCTACTTTCTGTGCTGCCTGGTAAGTTGATTTTCCGATCATCGTTACGATTTCAATGCTCCTGTGGGCCAAGCCTGCGGTAGAAGAAGCATGCACCAGGCATACTGTTCTTCCACATGCTCCATTTTTTACACCTTACCAGCTAAAATAGTTTTGTGGCGAACACCACAAAAGGAGAGGAGAAGGGCATTGTAACGATAAATCGCAGCAACTTAAAGGGCAATGACAGCAGCAGCCGGCTACTGACTTACCTGGTCGAAGAAGCGTACTTTCAGGCTGCCGGGTACCAGTTTTAAGCCTTTCGGAATGCCCTGGTGCGCCTCTTTCATGTGGTCTTTATACCATACTTTGTAGCTGTCTTCATCTGTCCAGGAGGTCATCACCCAAAACTCATTTACATTCTCCTGCGGCGAGAATACCTTCATACCTAAAAAGCCAATGGCGGTGTCTACCTGGTGGGGCCTTGCAATAAAAGCTTCTTTTACCTCTTTTGCCATGTCGTTGGCAATTTCAAATACACTAAGTGCTATAAACATTTGTTCTTTCAATAGTATGAATTCTCAACTTCACTAAAGCTTTGCTTCTGCCCAGGCGCGTGTCTGTTACGCTTCTTCTTTTTTAAAGTATAACTTAAAGGTAGTGCCTTCTCCCAGCTTACTCTTTACTTTGATTTTGCCGCCTGCATTATCCATGATGCGCTTTACAATATACAGCCCCATACCTGTGCCGTCCACATGCGAGTGGAAACGTTTGAACAGTGTAAACAGCTTGGTCTGATTATCCTCGCTGATACCAAGTCCGTTGTCAGCAACCGACAGCACCACGTACCCGTCTTTCTGTTCGGTTTGGATCTTTACCACAGGTGTTCGGTCCGGAGCCTGGTATTTGATGGCGTTGCTCAACAGGTTGTACAAAATGCTGTACAGGTTCTTTTTAGAAAAACTGATGCAGGTATCCTCCGTAAAGTTTACCTCCACCTGTGCGTTCGACTCGGTAAGCAGCTCCTGCAGATTGGCTTTCACATCTTCTAAAACAGCCTTCATGTCCACCGATTCAGCTTTGCCGTCCACGTCACGCTGTACTTTGGCTATATCGGTCAGGTCTTTGATCACGTTTTTAAAGCGCCAGATAGAATCTTTGATCATGTCGAACAAAGGCTTGGTTGGTTCTCCCGGCAGTGGGTCGGCTGCTTCTATCTGCTCTTCCAGCAGCAGCATCAGACCTTCGATATTGCTGATCGGCGATTTCAGGTCATGCGATGCAGTATAAACAAAGGTATCCAGGTCCTCGATCACACGCAGCAGGTGCTCGTTTGTGAGTTGGAGCTTCTCCTGGGTTGCTTTCAGGTCTGTTAGGTCGATGAAGGAGCCCAGCACGCGGTAAGGAATCTGGTACTCGTTGTGCATGATGTAGGCACGGTTCGATACATAGGAATAAGTGCCGTCTGCTTTCTCCAGCCGATACTCGCCCGACCATTGGTCTTTGCCCATGTTGATGGCCTTGTTGATTCCTTTTACAACCTCTTCGCGATCATCCGGGTGAATTTTGTCGAACCAGCCTTTTACGCCCTGGCCCATCTGGCTTTCATCATACCCAAACATGGTACCGAGGCTATCGCTCCACCATAATTCGTTGCTTACCAGGTTCCAGTCCCAGATCACGTCGTTGGTGGCCATGGAAACCAGTCGGAAACGCTCTTCGCTCGCTGCCAGTGCATTGGTGCGTTCCGCTACCCGTTTCTCCAGTTCGTTATTCAGTTTGATCAGGTTTTCTTCGGCTAACTTGATTTCTTCGTAAGCCATCAGCACCTTCTCTTCGCTGCTTTTCTTTTCGGTGATGTCAGCCATGGTCACGGTTACACCATTGCCCATTTTAACTGCTGCGATCTCGAACCAGGATCTCTGCCCGTTTATTTCGAGTTGCTGCTCGATGTGCAACGGCTGCCCGGTTTCGGCTACTTTTACATACTTGCGGAACAAACCGGTCTTTCTCAGGAACGGCATTTTTGACAGCACACTGGAGTTCAGGAGCTCAGCGTGTGATGCTCCCAGCATTTCTTCTGTCTTTTTATTCAGCAGGCTCCAGGAGAAATCCGTTATTTCCTGCTTCTCGTTCAAAACACTGCTAAACGCCATGATGCTGTTCAGCGAGCTGTTCAACACCCCCTGCACCACGTTGCTGAGCGTTTTAAGGGTAGTTACATCTACAAAACTGATCACCACGCCATCCTTGTTGCCGTCGTGTTTCAGGTAAGGTATGATGCGCATAAGGTAATACTTACCGGAAGTTGTCTCGATTTCCTGTTCTATCTCAGACGAGGTGTTGTTCACCTGCTGGATGTCTTCCATCAGGCGGGAGTACTTCATGTTATGCGACAGGTGGTGTATCGGCCTGCCCACATCGCTGTCGATGATGTTTATAAGCCCTTCGATGGAAGGCGTGAATTTTCGGATCGTCAGGTGGTGGTCTACGAACAACTGGCCGATGTTGGAGCTTCGGATGTAGTTGTCCAGGTCCTCGTTGAGTTCCTGCAGCTCTTTTATCTTCAGCTGGTGCTCGGAATTTACTGTGTGAAGTTCCTCATTGAGTGACTGCATTTCCTCATTGGAGCTTTGCAGTTCTTCGTTAGACGACATGAGTTCTTCGTTGCTCGACTGCAGCTCTTCGTTGGAGGTGCTCAGGTCCTGTACGGTCAGGTGCAGGCTCTCGCGGGCTTCTTTCAGCTCCGTTTCCAGAGCCGTAAGCTGTTGGTAGTAATCAGAATCCGAAACAAACGTAAGGTCCGAAACTTTCGGCAACGGAGTGACTTCGCCCATTTCCTGCAGCAGCACCAGGATTACCTTTGGCTGCCCTTTTTCCATGGTTATCGGGCGGATGGAAACGTGCACCAGCTGTTCCTTTTTACCTAACCTTACCTTTACCTGCCGGGCCACTACTTTGCGGTCCTGCTTCAGTGCCTTGCGTATGCCCACACTCAGGGTTACAGCCAGCTCTTCGGGCACCATTTTGATCAGGTTGAAGTGCAGGCGCTTGTCCGGAAACTTGAGAAATCGGTTGATATCGCCAATGCCGTGCAACAGCTGGTAATTCTCGTCTACATAGAGCCCTATCACCTTAAAGTCTTCGGCAACGGCATCCATAAAGGAATCGTTGTAGCGCCCCAGCGTAGTATTTTTGTACTGCGTGGATTGGCTCAGGTAATTGGAGCTGCTGGAATAATCTTTTATACCATAGGTTTTCTGAATGCTGCTGCTCTCCTTTATTTTCCGGTAGAGCTTCCATTTGCGGTTCTCTTCCGAAAAGAAGGACTGCATTTCACCTATGTTTTCACTCGGGCCCAGGAGCAGGTACCCACCCAGGTTCAGGGCGTATGGAAACAAGGCAAGCACCTTATTCTGAAGAGCAGGGTTCAGGTAAATGAGCATGTTGCGGCACGTGATCAGGTCGATCCGGCTGTAAGGCGGATCTTTCTGAAGATCGTGCTGGGCAAACACCACCAGCTTGCGGGTGTCTTCGTTCACAATGTAACGGTCGCCTTTCAAATAGAAACGGCGCGCCAGCCTTTCGGCAGACACATCCTGGGCAATGGAGAAAGGGTAACTTCCTTTAGATGCCTGCGTGATAGCCTCCTGATCAATATCGGTGGCGAATAGTTTTACCTGGGGTTCACGCCCCAGCTTTTCGTAGGCTTCCTGGAAAAGTATAGCCAGCGAGTATACTTCCTCGCCGGTGCTGCAGGCAGCCACCCATACTTTCACTGCTTCGTTCTCGGCCTTCTCGTCAATGATCTGCGGTATCACTTCCTGTTCCAGCAACTCGAACGCTTCCGGATCGCGGAAGAAGCGGGTTACGTTGATAAAGAACTCCTGGCAAAGTTTCTTGATCTCGGCAGGGTTTTCATGCAGGAAGTTCAGGTAATCCTTCAAATCCTGGACCTTCAGGTGATCCATCCGTTTCCGGATCCTGCGGTTTATGGTAGCCTGCTTGTAATCTGTAAAGTCCGTTTGTGTATGGGTGCAGATCAGGTCCAGGATCTCCTGCAATACAAGATCATCCTCGCTCTGTTCGCTCTGTTCAATCAATGTTTTCACCAGTGGAATTTTACGGGTGTATTCTTTTATCTCCTCAGGCATCTGCTCCGGAGGAAGCACGAAATCGTAATAGCCGGCATCGATGGCGCTGCGGGGCATGCCGTCGAATTTGGCCGAATCAGGATCCTGTACCACTACCATGCCTCCGGCAGATTTAATTGCCTTTGTACCTTTGGTGCCATCGGTGCCGGTGCCGGATAACACAACACCTATGGCATACTTGCCACGGCTTTTCGCCATCGATTCGAAGAACAGGTCGATGGCAAAGTTCGGTTCGCGGCTCCGGGTCTTATCTGCCAGGCGCAGCCGCCCGTGTTCCATGGTAAGCTGTTTGCCGCTGGGCAGTACGTACACACAGTTAGGCCTGGTGAACATATTGTCCTCGGCCTCCTGCACCTGCATGCTCGTGTGTTTGGACAAGAGCTCTGCCATCAGGCTTTTATGGTCCGGCGACAGGTGCTGAATGATCACAAAAGAAAAGCTGGAATTGCTTGGAAAATGGTCAAAGAGCTTATGGATTGCTTCAAGCCCGCCCGCAGAAGCGCCTATACCGATCAGGTAATGATCTGCAGGTTTCATGAGTGCCTCTTTGTTAGTGGTCTTGGAATCCATTCTGCTTTGTTCTTTTTCCATATCTTATCCGGGTGTTTCTGGCAGCTATCGTATGGCAGTTATACTTTAAAATCGTTCTTTGATGATCTTTTCCAGCACAGCGTTACGCAGTGTTTCAGCGGCATCTTTCTCTTCTTCCTGCCACGGAAGCGAAGTATACTTTACGGTTTCTTTGTAAGTAGCAAAGGAGTTGCGGGGGTGATACGTCTTTCCGTCCGGCTCCATCTGGATGGCATTATTCGGGTTTCCGCCCCAGTTCACCGTCTGCACCACTTCCGGCCTGAAACCCAGAATGTACTCTCCCTGCTCGGCATTGATTGGCAGCGCTATCAGGCCGCTTGCTACGTCTTTATACTCTTTGCTGTGCGGGTATTCAAGTGGCAGCGTATCGGTAGCGTATAGTTTTTGCGCTTTATTGCGACGCAGCCAGGATACCAGTTCTTTTAACTCCTGCCTGGAAGGAGTAGTTCCGCTGGTCCAGGTATTGCCTTCGAAGATCACTGCTGCTCCCGATAGCGATAACAGGCTCTGTACCGTAGTGGCGCCTTCCAGCAAGCCTTCAGCAAAGTTCGGGGTGGTATACAGTTGCTCCAGCAGTTCTGCATGCAGGCCTCGCATTTTTACCCGAAGCATCATGTTCTTTTCTTTTTCTTTTGCAGCCACCTGCGCCGATAAAATACCGGAGAGTAATTCCATAGCCGAGCGCATCTCATAGCTTGGGAGCTTGGCCGTTTTGTGGTGGCAGGAGATCAGGCCCCAGAGCTGGTTATCGATGATCAGGGGCAACGACATTGAAGCCGTAATGTTCAGGTTTGCCAGGTACTCCAGGTGCACGGTTGCTACACTACGCAGGTTGCAATCCGAAAGATCGGTGAAGCGCTGGGTAAGCGGGTTTACGATAGGGATAAGGCGAGCCGGCACATAATCCTTTGTCGGGATCATGCGGTACGGATTTTTGAAGTACAGATCGCGTGCCTGCTTGGGTACATCCGATGCCGGAAAGCGCAGGTCCATGTAATCATCCATATCGTCCTCTTTCGCCTGGGCGATCACGATACCGTTCCAGTGCGGATCGAACTGGTAAACCAGTATGCGGTCGAATCCGGTAAATTTCTTTAGCTCTTCGGCTGCAAGTTGTGACACTTCCCGGGTTTCTGCTGACTGCTTCAGGAGCGACGTAACATACTTTATGTGCTGGTAAAGGGTGATGAAAGACTCCTGCGGAGTGCTCTTGCTTTCTTCCATCTCTACCAACACGTAGTCCGGACCGGGATGTACCAGCGCTGTAAAGGCTGTTTCTTTTCCGGATACCGAGAAGTTAAGTGTAAAGGGTATCTTTTCCTGGTTGTTCTGACTGTTGATCTTGGCCAGCATGTCGTCGTATTGCCCGGCTGGGAGGAATTGCGAAAGCGGCTGCTCCAGCAGTTGATCAACCGGGGTGGAGAGAAACTGCTCTGCATTTTCGCTGGCCTGTACAATGCGCAGTTCCACTTTATCCAGCACCAGCAAAATACCGTAGGGTTGTATCAGGTTTACCAGGTGAAGCGGTATACTTCCGCAAAACTCTGAATCGTAATTCTTCTCGATGGTGATGTTAATCAGTGCTGTGTTGTTTTCCATAGGTAAAGTAATAGGTTAATATTGGTAGAAGCGATCTATACTAGTTGTCAGCAAACGCTTCCTTTTTACTATCATACCATCATTACTTGAAGCAGCTTTTCAGAGCGTTTTCTTGGGATGGGTATCAGGCGAAAGTGCCTGCCTGGCTTGCAGGTAATGCAGGTGTAAAACCAGCTATTACCAGGAGAAGTTTATCCTTTTGTTACCAAGCCTTTTATTTCTGTGCATTATCAGCATGTAATTTACTCTTTATTTCAGCCACTCTCACTATTATGCTATGATTTGCTTGTAAAAACCTGGTATAATCCTGTTTTGGCCAAGTATACCCATTGGTTTTCAAATAAATAACAGCAGAGAAAAAGCGGGATCAGCAGGAGGTAGTATTATAGTTTTCGAGCCATTCCATTGCTTCCTTTTTGTTGCCGAAGGTATGGAATCGTACCTGGCTATCGAGGATGGAGCGTAGGCTTTTTCCAATTTTATCGCCAAAGGTATTTGGCTTTGCCACATGTATAAAATTAGTGACACCAATTCCCTGCATCTTTGGCATCCAGTTACGGGAAAACCATTGGAGGGAATCTGCCCAGACAGAAATAATTTTGCTGCAATCGTTCATAATGGAGGTGCAGGGCATGAAGCGGGCCTGCTCTTCGATCCAGTTGGTTACCTGCTCAATCTGTTGGTTTGTAGTATAACCGTGCCATTCTACTACAACTGTGCAGAAGTCGTGCAAATAGCTGACTTTACTGAAAGTCTTGCCAAATTCATTTTCGAATTCTCTCTCCATGTAAATGAATGGGTTGGCAGGTGGAGTTTGGGTATTTGCTATAACGTTAATCTTTGTATGGTTCAGGATAATGAAGCACTGGTGCAGGCTGATCGATAGGATTTATCCTGACAAAAAGTAAGTATAAACTGCTATTCAGATACTTTATCAGTTTAGCAGTTTTGGGAGTAACAGTGCTTTTACAAAGATACGTGCAAATAACGGCTAAGAGGCCGTGTTGTTACTAAAGTGGTGTA
The DNA here is from genome assembly GCF_023630205.1 of Pontibacter ruber. Lineage (GTDB taxonomy): Bacteria > Bacteroidota > Bacteroidia > Cytophagales > Hymenobacteraceae > Pontibacter > Pontibacter ruber. The sequence continues at coordinate 416,186 of NZ_JALPRR010000003.1, forward strand.
AAGAAACCCGCTATTTTATTGTCGTATTTTCTGCGACAAGAGCAGAAGAAGGTTAAGCCAGGTAGGTAAGGGTGAAGTTCCACCTGGTAGCCTGCCAGGCACCATTTCAACTACTTTTCACCATAGGTTTCCTGTGGCCTGCAGCCTGCACCTGTACTGTAACAACTGGTTGCGTTAAACTCCTGAATTGCAAATGCTTTTAGTAGGCTACGACAGTACGACCTGTCAACTGGTAAGAAAGTTGAGGGCATAAACGAAGGCCTGTTCATGCAGCACAATCAGGTTGTAGCTGCAAACTGTTGCCTGGCAGTTTTGTAAAATATACCGCCTCTCTTTTGAGTCTTTTTGAAGTAGGAGCAAGCCCTGTGACAGGCATTGTATTGTCTGCCTGCAGTGCATCGCTGAGAGCAATTGGAATGGATTGTCTGTAAATTGTGTTGGTTTTAAATCTTTGCCTGTGCCTTCGCCTGTTTGCATGTTAGGCGGCTGATACTTTCACAGGTATACTTTTGCTATAGGGTTTCGGCTTTAAAGCGACAGCGTTTTCAGATGCCATAATGCAATATGCCCTTGTCCGGCATGTGCACAGAAGCAGTTTGTTTAACCTAAAATCTAAATTATGTCTGATACCTCATGCATTGCTTTACCGGAAAAAACCAGTACCCAGGCTTTGTTATTTTCCAGCGTATTTGATGCCCAATCAGGTTTAACCTTGCTGCTCTCACCGCAACTTATCATACAAGGTATATCAGACGCTTTGCTCAGGGAGACATTTACGGTAAGGGAAGATATTATCGGAAGGAGTCTGTTTGATGTTTTTCCGGATAACCCCGCTGCTCCGGAAGCCCAGGCAACCACAAACGCAAGAACTTCCATTGAACTGGCACTTGCAACCCGCACGACTCAGAAAATGCACCTGCAGCAGTACGATATACCAGATCCTGCCAGTCCAGGTAAATTTATCGAACGCTACTGGAGCACCACCAGTATTCCGATTCTCGGTGAGCAGGGGGAAGTACTCTGTATCCTGCACGAAACAAACAATATTACAGAAGAAGTACAAGCCAAACACCAGTTAAAGGAAAGTCAGGGAAGGGAGCAGACGGCCATGGCACAGGCTGAACAGCAACAGTTGCGCCTGAAGCGCCTGTTTGATCAGGCGCCGGCTGCCATGGCCATTTTAGAGGGACCGGAACTGGTTTTCAAAGAGATAAATGATACGTACAGGCAGCTGTTTCCCGGGCGCCGGCTGCTCGGCCTGCCGTTGTTTGAAGCGCTCCCGGAATTAAAGTATAACCCAGCAGGCGCTGCCATCCGGAAGGTGTTTGAGACTGGGGAGACCTTTGAAGGAAAAGAAGTCCTGGTTCCGGTTGCCCGCTACCAGGATCAGCCGGAGGAGGATATTTACTGGGATTTTATCAACCAGGCAATTTACGATGCGCACGGGAAGGTAAGCGGTGTGTTAGTATTTGCCCTTGATGTTACCGACTACGTAGAGACGCGCCGGAAAGTAGAGAAGAATTCGGAAGCACTGCGATACTTGAATCAGGAGTTAGAGGAGCGGGTAAGGCAGCGAACAAGAGAACTGCAGTTAGCCGAAGCCGAAGCCGACCGGCAAAGCAAACGCCTGAGAAATTTATTTATGCAGGCCCCGGCGGCCATCTGCATACTTGACGGACCCGAACTGGTGTATGAACTGGTAAATCCGGTGTATGAAAAACTTTTTCCGGGGCGCGAACTGCTCGGGAAACCTATCCTGGAGGCCCTGCCCGAAATAGAGCATAACCCGGTTTATACAGCGTTTCGGGAAGTATATGAAACAGGAGAGACCCACGAGGAAGCAGAGCTGCTGATACCATTTGCCCACCCGGAAGATGGCGTGCTGGAAAACAGATACTTCCGGTACATTCTGCAAGCCCGTTTTAATGAGCAGGAGCAGGTGGATGGCATTGTGGTTTTTGCGCTGGAAATAACAGAGCAGGTAGAGGCACGCAAAGCAGCAGAAGCAAGTGAACAACAGCTCAGGCTGGTAACAGATGCGCTACCCGTACTTATTGGTTACCTCGACAAAGAAGAGAAATACCGCTTTACAAACAAGGCCTATGAACGGTGGTTTCCAGTGAAGTCAGAAGAGCTTATCGGCCGGAGGGTACGCGATGTGATAGGCGAAGCTTCTTATCAGAACGTGAAAGGATATATAGAGCACGCCTTTACCGGTACTGCGGTTGATTTTGAAGCCTGTATGCCTTACCGGGATAATTTTACAAAGTATATCCAGACCAGCTATGTGCCGGATGTTAAAAATGGAAGTGTGCAGGGGTTTTATACTTTGGTAACAGATGTCTCAGAACAGGTACAGGCTCGCAAGGCACTGGAAGAGAGTGAGCATAAAGCCAAACTAATAGCCGAAAAGCTGGCCATAGCCAACCAGGATCTTAAAGCGGCGAACGAAGAGTTGGGCAAGTATAATTCTCAACTGGAGGAACGTGTAGCAATCCGAACTTCTGCCCTGCAAAAATCAAACAAGCTGTTGCAGGAACAGATTGCAGAGAACAAGAAAGCTGAAGCTTCCCTTTTTGCATCGCATAAGCAGCTAAAGGCACTTACCAAGCACCTGCAGGTAATGCGGGAGGAGGAGCGGAAGTATATTGCCCGGGAACTGCACGACGAACTGGGGCAATCGTTTACAGCGCTGAAGATCGATGTATCGTTGTTGCTCAAAAAGCTGGGTGCCGGTACGGTAGAGCAGCAGGTGCTGCACGGAGAGTTGCAGTCCATGATGAGTACCATCAACGGCTCCATTGCATCAGTGCGTAAAATTGTAGCCACCCTGCGGCCGGCGCTGCTCGATAACTTCGGGTTGCTATCCGAGATAGAGTCGCAGGCACAGGACCTGCAGAAGCGTACTTCCATTTCCGTTGAAGTGCATTCTGACCTGGATTACGTGGACCTGGGGCAGGAGGTGTCTATCGAGGTTTTCCGCATCATACAGGAGTCCATGACCAACATTGCCCGGCATGCGGAGGCATCCAGGGCAGTTATCACCGTTTCCAGATCTGACGGTCATTACCAGTTCATGGTCTCAGACAACGGTAAAGGAATACCTGCCACAGGCTCACCGAAGTTAAAAAGCTTTGGCCTGCTCGGCATGCACGAAAGAGCAGAACGGATTGGTGCTACGCTTTCCATCGACTCAAAGCCAAAGAAGGGCACTTTGGTAAAACTAAAAGTGCCTTTCCATGAAACTGGCCATCTTGTAAATGATTTAAAAATACACCTGAACGATGATTAATCTATTGATTGCAGATGATTATGTACTGATCAGAGAAGGGCTGAAAAAAGTACTGAAAGATGAACCTGAAATCAAAGTAGTAGCCGAAGCTGTGAATGGAGCTGAGGTGCTGCATAAACTGAAAAAAAGCCAGACTAATTTTGTTGTGCTGGATATTAATATGCCCGTTAAAAGTGGGCTGGATGTGCTTCTGGACATCAGGCGTATGCACCCGAACATACCTGTACTCATACTGAGCATGTACCCCGAAAAGACCTATGCGCTTCGGTCGTTGAAGGCAGGGGCAGCCGGTTATCTTTCCAAGGAAAGTGCTGCGGATGAACTGGTGACAGCTATATATAAGATACAAAGCGGCGGCAAGTATATCTCGGCTTCGCTGGCAGAACTCCTTGCCGAATCAGTGGTAAATAACGGCAAACCCGATATGGCACACGAGATACTTTCGGACCGGGAGTTTCAGATCCTGTGCAAGATCGCAGAAGGAGAGTCGCTGAAAAGTATAGCCGATAACCTGAGCCTCACGCTGAGCACCGTGAATACATACCGTAACCGCATCTTTGAGAAAATGAAGTTTGCTTCCAACACCGACCTGATCCGCTACTGCCTGACAAACGAGCTGGCCTAAATCCTTCCTCCTATCAAGGGCACTGTGATAGGTTACCTAGCAGAATAAAGCGGCTGAATACAGTTGCACTTCTTTTCAGCCAGGTACACCAAATAAGCTCGATGCTACTTCACGTAACACGTTACTTGAAGCAGCTTTCACAAGTATAAAATAAATTGATAGTGGTCGCTGCAATGGGCTCTACCTACGTAGTCTTTCCTGGTTAGCCCCTACTGCCAGCTTGTTGAAGCTGGCAGTTTTTATTGATAAGCCCCCTCATGTTGTCTTCAGACATTTGCCTGGAAGAAGGACGGTGAAAAATAATCAGTCTTACCTTCACCTTCTCATTCAAAAGGCGCGTAAGCTTATTCGGATTGATATATTTTTATATAATTATCAGTTGGTATTAGGATAATGACTCACTAATTTTCTAACACTAATACAAAGTGCCTTTCAGCATGAACAAGAACTTCGAGCGCCTATACCAGATCATCAACAAAGAAACCAGGAATATCATAGGCCTAATGTCCGGTACATCGCTCGATGGGCTTGACATAGCGCTGTGCCAGTTTACAGGGCATGGTACAGCAACAGAGGTAAAGGTACAGAAATTTGCAACCATGCCTTATCCACCTGCTTTCAAAGAAGAGGTGAAGCAGGTCTTTTCCAGGAGACAGGCAGACCTGGAAAAAGTTTGTATCCTGAATGCTTACATCGGGACCTACCATGCGGATCTTATACTAGCCTGTTTGCAGGAGTGGGGTGTGAATCCGGAGGAGGTGGATGTAATAGCAAGTCATGGACAAACCATCTATCATGCTCCGGCCTCTCTGCACCAGCAGCGCAACAGCCCAAATGCTACCCTGCAAATAGGAGACGGGGATCACATAGCTGTTAAAACAGGTATTATTACCTTAAGTGATTTCAGGCAGAAGCATATCGCAGCAGGGGGCGAAGGAGCACCTCTGGCAGTTTATGGAGATTATCTTCTCTTCTCAGAAAAGGGGCAGAACAGGATCATGCTCAACATTGGCGGCATCGCTAATTTTACTTACCTGCCTGGGAGCCTGGACACCACAAAAATCTTTTCGACGGATGTGGGGCCTGGCAACACCCTGATGGATGCTTATGTACAATCCCGGTTTGAGGGTAAATTCTACGACGCCAATTCAGAAATTGCGCTTGGCGGCACCTTTAATCCAGAGCTGTTAGCAGCGCTGTTGGATCATCCTTTCTTCTCCTACGACTTCCCTAAAACAACCGGGCCTGAATTGTTTAACCTGCAGTACCTGATGCAGGCACAGGAAAAGGCCGGGCTAACTCATCTTTCTCCGGAAGACACGATGGCTACGCTGAACTGCTTTTCTGCAGTCGGAATTTGCGAAGCATTGAAGAGCAGCCTTCAGGGGGAAATATTTGAAATATTTGTGAGTGGAGGAGGCATGCACAATCCCTTGCTGATACGCAATATCAGAGAGTTACTGCCGGGTATTAAAATCAGAGATACTGCCGAGCTGGGCATTGCGCCGGATGCGAAGGAGGCAGTACTTTTTGCCACCCTGGCTAATGAAACGCTGGTTGGGAACAGGATCGATTTTGGACCGCACCAGGTCCGCTTGCCTTCCGTGCACATGGGGAAGATCAGCTTACCTGAATAAAATTAACCTTTCAAATAAACAGTGCTAAATCAATAATCTATGAGAAGAATCTACTCATCTGGATGGCCCAAATTGAAGGTGACCTTCATGTGGGCATTCATGCTTTGCCTGATGAGCCAGCTGGCATTCGGGCAGGCTACGCGCTACACCATTACAGGAACTGTAACCGACGCCCGTACCAAAGGGGCCTTGCCGGGCGTGGTGGTAAGGTTTCAGAACAACAACATTGCCACGGCAACCGATGCAAACGGCACGTATAACCTGGCAGCGAGCCTGCCTGCCGGAACCTACCAGCTGACCTTCTCCTTTCTGGGGTTTAAACCCGAAACACGTTCTGTGGTTTTAGGAACTTCCGAAACAGTAGACTTGAGCGTGCAATTAGCAGAAGATATCGTAGGTCTGGAAGAGGTGATCGTAACCGGAACGTCCGTTGCGACCAGCAAAAAGCAATTGGGCAATGCCGTTTCTACCGTTTCGGCCGCTGCTCTGCAAAACAGCGTGGCTACCTCGGTAGACCAGGCGTTGGCCGGTAAAGTACCGGGTGCCCAGATCACCCAGAACTCGGGTAACCCCGCTGGTGGTATCAGTGTGCGTTTGCGCGGTACCAGCACGGTAGTAGGCTCAGGTGACCCGTTATACATTGTAGATGGTGTGATCATCAACAACAGCTCGCCGGAACTGATTGACCTGGGCGGCTATGCTCAGAACCGTTTAGTGGATATCAACCCGAACGATATTGATCGCATTGAGATCATAAAAGGAGCGGCTGCGGCAGCTATTTACGGATCGCGGGCGAGCAATGGGGTGGTGCAGATATTTACCAAGCGCGGTAAGGAAGGCAAGCCGAAAGTGTCGGCCTCCACTCAATTCCGGGTAAGCAAAATTCGCGAAACGCTGGACTATAACGATTATCCTTTCCGTTTTATAAATACTGACCGTACAGACCTGACACAGGAACCGGTGCAGCGCTACGACTACCAGGATATGATATTCCGCACTGGTTATGGTACCGAGAATAACGTGTCCGTATCGGGTGGCAGTGCCAACACGCAGTATTTTTTAAGTGGTAATTTCTTAAGCAACCAGGGCATTGTCGATAAAACAAAATTCGACAGGGGAGGTGCGCGCCTGCGTATTGACCAGACGTTTAACGACTGGCTTTCTGTGTCGTTAGGAGCCAACTATGTGCTGAGTACAAGCGAGGAAATTCCGAATGGTGGCTTGGTGGAGGCATACGGCGCGTTAACCGGTTTTATTTTCAGCAACAACTTCATCAACCCGGAACCGGACCCTGTAACTGGTGTGTATCCGTCAACCGCCCCAACAGCCATACTGCGAAGAACAAATCCGCTGGAGGCGATCAACCGCTTCGACTTCCGTCAGCGCACCAACCGCTTTATTGGTGACTTGCAGGTGATGCTGACGCCGATCAACAACCTGAACGTGAATTATACTTTAGGGTATGATAATGCTACTCAAATTGCCACCGGGTTTATTCCGGTAGGCAACACCACGCCTTCGTACAACGGCGGCTACTCCCGCCGCGCCGACCTGACTTCGTACCGGCTGAACAACGACCTCAATGCTTCTTATAAAACTATGCTGGCCGACTGGGTGGAATCTACAACGGGTATCGGGGCAACAGCGCAGGTCGAGAAGAACTATGGTACCGCTATTTCGGCCACGCAGCTCGGGCCGATAGCAACCACTGTTAATGCCGGCGCAAACATTATCGCAGGCGAAAGCAGAAGTGATATCAACATCCTGGGCTTCTTTGCGCAGCAGACCTTTGGTTTAGGCGATCGCCTGTTCCTGACTGGTGCCGGGCGCTACGATGTATCGTCTGTTTTTGGAGCAGAGAACAGGTGGCAGTTTTACCCGAAAGTGAGCGGTAGCTACCTGATCTCCAATGAAAGTTTCTGGCAAAACCTGAGCAGTATCGTACCGATCTTAAAACTACGCGCATCCTACGGGCAGGCGGGTAACTTAACAGCGATTCCTGCCTACGGGCGTTATACCAACTACAATCCGGTGTCCTTGCCTGGTTTACCAGGTGTCGTTTCTTCGACTCAGTTAGGAAACGAAGGCATCAAGCCGGAGAGACAGGTGGAAACAGAAGTTGGTGCTGATATGAGTTTCCTGAATGGCAGACTAGGCCTGGAGTTCTCCTTTTACAAAAAGGACGTGGAAGATCTGCTGTTGTTCATCAACCTGACGCCTTCCTCCGGTTTTGTGAACCAGTACGCCAACGTGGGCACCATGACCAATAAAGGATTTGAGCTGATGCTGAATGGTGCCCCGGTTCAGAATGAGAATTTCAAGTGGACATCAACGCTCATCTACTCCAGGAATAAAAACAAGCTGGATAATATACCGGGAGGTGTGGTGACATTTCCGGGCGGATTCGGACAGGTAGCCGCTGTGAATGGCTATCCGATAGGCGCGTTTTATAGTACCTACTTTGCCCGCAACCCCGATGGCTCGCTCTTGTTAACACCAGCCGGGCTGCCGCAGCCGGAGCGGGCCAGCCGTAACCCGGAAACAGGGCAGCCAACAGGCGCCACGGTGCCTAAAGTGATCGGCGACCCGAACCCGGACTGGACAGGCTCCTGGGTGAACGAATTAACGGTAGGGAGTAATTTCTCTTTCCGTTTGCAGTTTGATGCTGCCTATGGCTTTGACGTGTTCAACTTTACCCGCCGTGTGGGAGAGCGTGATTTGTATGGTGGTTTGGCAGGCTATGAGCCGGAACTGCGGGGCGAAGTGCCAAAAGGAACATCAGCGGCTCTGTTCAGTATCTTTGAGAACTACATAGAAGATGGTTCTTATATCAAGCTAAGGGAAATATCGGCTGCCTACGATCTAAAGCCTGCCTTTTTAGGAAACAACAGCATGCGCCTGACGCTGGCAGCACGCAATCTTTTCTCTATTGACGATTACAGTGGTTACGATCCGGAGGTAAATGCAGCAGGTCAGACCAATGCTGTTCGCGGCTTCGACTTTGTGGAGGTACCGATACCAAGAACCTATGCACTGGGTGTTACCGTCAACTTCTAATCTTCTTTACTTCAAACAGAAAATTACATGAGAAATATAAGTTCATACTTAAAGATCGGTGTTCTGTCGGGTTGCCTGCTGCTTACCAGCGGATGCGAGCTTGATTTACCGAACCCGAATGCTGCAAGCGACCAGCAGGTGCTTACTACCCGGGAAGGTATAATAGCCCTGAGCGTCGGGGTAAGGCAATTTTACTCAACAGCTGGTATAGAGGCTGCTTACTTATACCCTGGCGTAACCGGCCGCGAGCTGAAAGGCGTAGCCACTTTTACTAATGTGCTGGAGCTGGAAGCCGGCGGCACTGCTTTGCCAACTTTTAACGGTAACATACTTTCGTTGTGGTCACGGATGCAGCGCACCATGCTCATGAGCGAGCAGCTACTGGACAACGCTCCGAATATTCCGACTTTGACAGGCGGTACGCTGAGCGGAATTCTGGCGCAGGCGCACTTGTTTAAGGCCATAGCCTTAGGCAATTTAGCGCTGGCCTATGAGCAGGCAAACACAGAGACAAGTATAACAGAAAAGGTAACCTTTAAACCAAGAGCTGAAGTGCTGGCAGCGGCTATTGCGCACCTTAATGAGGGCATTGCGCTGTTGGACGCTACCCCAATTTCACCGGAGTTTATTTCGCTGGTCACAGGTCCGGCCTTCGATCTGAAAAATACACTGTATGCATTCAATGCAAGGTATAACCTGTATGCAGGTAATTATGAGGCGGCCATATCAAATGCCAACCTTGTCGATTTAACTAAAAGCTCCACCTTTGTGTACAGCACCCAGAGCATCAATCCTGTTTTTAATGCTACGGACGCGAATATCGGGCTAGGCTACTTCAGGCCGCGGAATAATTTTGGTTTACCAGCCGAGCTGTTTGAGGAAGGGGATGACCGCGAGGATTTTTATATGCAGGATCCAAGTGCCGTTGTGAATGGAGATTCGGTACGTACGTTAAAAGGCTTCTTTGCAACGCAGACCTCCAGCATACCGGTGTACCTGCCCGATGAGATGAAGCTGATAAAAGCGGAAGCCATACTTCGTAGCAATGGCTCGCTGGATGAGGCACTGGCACTGATCAACGAAGTACGCACCCAGACTGCCGGCGACCTGTTTGGCGTAAATGCCGCTTTACCTGCCTACAGTGGCCCGGTTACGCAGGACGCGTTGCTGCTGGAAGTATACAAGCAGCGCTCGGCGGAGCTATACTTAACTGGCCAGAAGTGGGAAGACAGCCGCCGTTTCAATCGTCCCGGGCCGCCGGAGAGTACTGAGGAACGAAACAGGAACTTCTATCCGTATCCGAATCAGGAGCGGTTAACCAATCCAAATACGCCGGCGGATCCGGCTATCTAAACAAGAAAGGCGGCCTTTAGGGCCGCCTTTCTTGTTTTAACAACTGATGCAGCAAAGACATCAGACCTCAATTATTGCTATAAGAGGCTAGTTGATGGTAGTTGCGGTAGCTGGTTTCAGCAACGTAATCTTCTCCAGGTTAGCCTGCTTTGTCAATTGATTGAATTCAGCAATGTCCTTGTTGATCAGCGCTGTCATCTTTTCTTTTGATTTCTGCCACGAAGAAGTAAGTTCAGCCAGTCTTTCCTGCTGTGACCTGGTCACATAAGGCATGTCCGTATCCAGATCATCTTTCAGGTACAGGAAGTGAGCACTTAACTTACTTTCAAAGTTGAGGAAGTCGTTGTTGGACTTGGAGCGGTTCTGTACCAGTTCCTCTTCCCACGCATCAAGTTTCTTAACCAGGCTTTTCCCTTGCGTAATTACGGGTTTCATACTTTGATCTTCCTCCAGGAGCTCTACTAGGGCATTTACCTGGTCCTTCACTTTACGCATGCGAAGTATGGAATTATGGATGTCGCGTACGCCGTCTTCTAAAGCAATAAGAACTTTCTCCTGCTCTTCGAAGTCTTTTTCGGAAGCCTTCAGGCGTGGATCAGCCAAGGTTTTGAAGGAGACCAGCTTTTCCTGGTTGCCCACTTTCAGGCGAGCCTGGTAAGTGCCCGGTGCAGCTTTATGGCCAACGTAACTGTTTGGCATAAATGCTGTCGGTACGCCCGGAAGTGTAGCATAGCGCATATCCCAGACAAAACGGTTCAGGCCAGGCTTGTTAGGCAACACAGGATCAGCAGACGGGCTGCCGGGATAGGCAACAAACTTCGGATCTGCTTTGCTGGAATATTTGCGAATCAGGTTACCTTTTCCATCCAGTATTTCCAGTGTAATCAGGCTGTCTTTGTGCACGTTAGTTGGCAATTGGTAGTAAAGCACCACACCTGTGGAAGGGTTTGTGCCTGCTGCTGATATGTTTTCCTCTTCTGTTTTATCCAGTGCACTGCTACCGGATACTCTGAAGGCATCCTCTGGCTGGTACAAAACCACATCTTTGGGCGAAGCCTGTTTGTTGTAATTACGGATCATAGCCAAGTCATCCAGGATCCAGAAAGATCTGCCTTGTGTTGCTGCCAGCAGATCGCCGTTGTGTACTTTCAGATCGGCAATTGGCGTAACAGGTAGGTTCAGCTGGAAGTTTGTCCACTCTTTTCCTCCATCATAGGAGATGTATAAACCAGTTTCGGTGCCTGCAAAAAGCAGGTCCTTGCGTTGATTGTCTTCCCGTACTACACGCGTAAAGGCGCCATCGGGTATGCCTTTGGTTATCTTCTTCCATGACTTGCCATAGTCGGTAGTTTTGTAAATAGATGGTCTGAAATCGTTGAACTTGTAACGTGTGGTTGCAATGTAAGCAGTTGCTTTATCATGCGGAGAAACTTCAATGCTGTTTACGAGACATTCTTCCAGGCCTTTCGGCGTCACGTTTGTCCAGGTTTTGCCTCCGTCGCGGGTCAGTTGCACCAAACCATCGTCGCTGCCCGACCATAGTACCCCTTTTTCATGTGGCGATTCGATCAGGTAAGCAATGGTGCCATAGTTTTCTCCACCAGCTCCCTCGTTTGTGAAAGGTGCTCCGCTGATCACCATTTTAGTAGAATCGTGGCGGGTTAGGTCAGGGGAGATGGTAGACCAGGTTTTGCCCATGTCGTTGGTTTTAAAAACAACATTACCGCCATGGTAAAACGTGTTTGGTTCGTGCGCTGAATAGATGATCGGGGCATTCCAGTTGAAGCGGTATTTCATGTTCTTCGGCGTCATGCCAAGGTACAGGATAGGGGATACCATGATCGATTTTCGCAAATTTGTCTGGGTATCGTGAACATCGATATTGCCCTGATAGCTGCCACCCACCACATAACGCGGATCATTCGGGTTGAAAGCAAGGAAAGCACTTTCGCCCCCGGCTGTTTCCCACCAGTCTTTGTCGCCAATCTGGCCACCTGCGGTGTTTCTGCTGGAGATCTTTATCGTTGAATTGTCCTGCTGACCGCCGTAGAGGTTGTAAGGGAACAGGTTGTCGGCGTTAACGCGGTAGAACTGGGCAGTAGGCTGGTTGTTTTGTGTCGTCCAGGTTTTGCTCCCGTTAAAGCTGATGGCTGCACCACCATCGTTGGAAACGATCATGTTCTCGCTGTTCTTCGGGTTGATCCAAAGCTCATGGTAATCGCCGTGCGTGCCTGAGATCTGCGTCCAGGTTTTGCCCCCGTCTGTAGATTTCAGGCCCGGGGCGTTGAGCACATACACGGTGTTTTCATGCTGCGGATCAGCGAATACTTCGATGTAGTACCAGGCGCGTTGCGTTAGCCGGTGGTCTTTGCTGACACGGCTCCACTTTTCGCCGCCATCTTCACTCACAAATAAGCCACCCTGTTCTTTGTAAGTATCGCTTTCGATAACCGCGTATACTTTGTTGGAATTGGCTCTTGATACAGATACGCCTATTTTACCCAGTTCTTTCGGGAGTCCGTTCTCCAGCTTTTTCCAGGTCTCGCCTCCGTCTGTAGATTTGTAGAGACCGCTGCCTTTTCCGCCACTTATCACCTGCCAGGGCGTACGGCGGTGATCCCACATGGCAGCATACAGAATGCGTGGGTTGTTCATGTCCATTTTGATATCGGCACAGCCTGTATTCTCATCTACAAACAGCGTTCGCTTCCAGGTCTTGCCACCATCCGTGGATTTATACACCCCGCGCTCTTTGTTTGGTCCATGCAGTGCACCCTGCGCCGCCACGTATACAATATCGGGGTTCTGAGGATGAATGCTGATACCGGCAATATGGCGCGTTAAATCCAGGCCTAGCTTAGACCATGTCTTACCTGCGTCAGTGGATTTGTAGACGCCGTCTCCGTAGGAGGTCATGACACCGCGCGGCGCATGCTCGCCCATGCCTACATACACCAGGTTCGGGTCTGATTCTGAAACGGCTACGGCCCCAACAGAGCCTGTTTTAAAATACTTGTCCGAGATATTAAACCAGCTCTGGCCGGCATCTTCTGTTTTCCAAACACCGCCACCTGTGGTGCCCATGTAGTATACCAATGGGTTGTTTACTACACCGCTGGCTGTATTTGAGCGACCGCCACGGGATGGCCCCACGTTGCGCCACTTTACCGGCTTAAAGTACTGGTCGGGGCTGGTTACCTGGTCTGATTTTGAGGCAGGCTTGTTGCCTGCATTTTTCTTCTGGGCTGATACACCCGAGACGGACAGGCAGAACAGTAGAAAGTATAAAGGCTTTTTCATAAAGAGAAGAGTTTGTTTGACATGATTTAAGGTGATGGCTAAGATGTTGAAGTATACTTTTGCTCAACTTAAACTGAGACTTATACTTTACAGGTTGGTCCTTATATAAGGAAATCTACCAGCCCTGCGTAGAGGGCTGGTAGATTTAATGGAGGCATCGAAGAAGATATACCTCTTTATACTTTTGCTTCAGATACTGTGCAGAAGTATAAGTACTAGTTGATGGATGAGGTTGCTTTTGACTCTGATTTCTGGTTTTTCAGGGTAATGGCATCTATTCCTTTATCCTTTACAACCTTATTCAGGGCCGGTACATCCTGCGCCTTTATCTGCTTAAACAGGCTCAGCTGCTCATCGATCTTTGCTGTTACTTCTTTCTTAAATTCATATGCCTGCTCTGTTGGTCTGAAATCGCCGGCATTAACCTGTGAAGCCAGGTTTGCCAGCTTATTGTTAAGGCGGATTGGGAAGTTGAGCGGATCCTGGTTACTGCGGTTCTTGGTCTGGTATAACGTTTCCTCAATAGCCGTGATTTTCTTATCTATAGCATTAGCAGATTCTACTACATCCTTATAATTATCCTGGCCTTTCAGGTTACCTTTCAGTGTATTAAGCTGGGCACGGATCGCACGAATCTCCTTGATGGCATCGTGTGTTTCGCTGAGCTTGTCGCGGGACTCCATCAGGAACGCAAACTGGGCCTGCAGGTCTTCCGGAGTAGCCGAGGAGCGAGGGTCTTTCAGAATAGCAAAATTCGTTTCCTGGCTTTCCTTGTTCACTGTTAATCTCGCCTTGTAGTTACCCGGTAAAGCTCTCGGGCCTCTGGTGTTGCCACCCCACATGATCAGACCGTCAAAGCCGCTGGCATCAGGGTAGTACATATCCCACACAAAGCGGTTCATGCCTTTCTTTACATCCAGTTTCTCTTTCTTATCCTTGGCATTGCTGGCGTAGCTGCGGATCAGCTTGCCGTTCTGGTCCAGAATCTCCAGTTTAACTGTGGTGGAAGTGTCTGGCTTTTGCTGCATGAAATAATGCACCATCACGCCACCCGGGTGGTTCTGACCTTCCAGTTTCAGGTTAGGTCCGCCCCAGCCGCTTGGCGCTCCCATTTTATAAGAGTCCATTGGTTTGTACAGGTGGAATTTGCTTTCTGCAACCGATTTGTTTAACTGGTGCAGTGGCGTCAGATCATCAATAATCCAGAAGCTACGGCCTTGTGTGGCAGCGATCAGGTTATCGTTCTTGATGGTCAGGTCGGTGATCGGAACAATAGGCAGGTTCATCTGGAACGGCTGCCAGTTCTTGCCATCATTGAACGAGACATACATGCCATACTCTGTGCCGGCATACAGCAAACCATTTCGTTTAGGGTCTACACGAACCACGCGTGTAAAATGGTTGTCGTCAATTCCTTTGGTGATCTTGTCCCAGCTCTTGCCATAATCTGTGGTCTTGTAGATGTAGGGTCTGAAGTCACCGGATTTATACATGGTGGCAGCCACGTACGCTGTTCCTTTTATACTTGGGTGCGCATCAATGCTGTTAATCATGATCCACTCCGGCATACCTTTCGGCGTAACGTTTGTCCAGTTCTTGCCACCATCGCGGGTTACGTGGATCAAGCCATCATCCGAGCCGGTCCAGATAACGCCTGCTTCCGCCGGCGATTCGTTAATGGCGAAGATAGTACCGTAGTACTCTACACTGGTATTGTCCTGTGTGATCGGTCCGCCGGAAGAGCCGAGTTTTTTAGAATCGTTACGTGTCAGGTCCGGGCTAATGGTTTGCCAGGAATGTCCGTTGTTGGTTGTGAAATGTACGTGGTTGGAAGTGGTGTACAACTTCTTCGGATCGTGCGGGGAATACATGATCGGGAAGTTCCACTGGAACCTGTACTTCATACTTTCAGCTCCGGCTCCCATCGGGTTATCGGGCCACACGTTAACAGTGCGTTGCTGTCCGCTGTTGTGGTCTACCATTTCCAGGAAGCCGCCGTAATTGCCGCCAAATACAAGATCAGGATTTTCAGGGCTCACCGCTATATGGGCGCTTTCTGACCCTGCGGTTACTTCCCAGTCATTCTCAGTTATACTTCTGCCATCTGTGCGGTGCGAGATCCTTACGGTTGTATTGTCCTGCTGGGCTCCGTAAATGCGGTACGGGAAATGGTTATCTGTCACTACGCGGTAGAACTGCGCGGTAGGTTGGTTCATGTAGGTGCTCCAGTTCATGCCGCCGTCTGTAGAGACCTGCGCTCCACCATCATCTGCTATTACCATGCGGCGCGGGTCTTCAGGTGCTATCCAAAGGTCGTGGTGGTCGCCATGAGGAGCATTGAAGCTTTCAAATGTTTTGCCGCCATCCTTGCTGCGGTGGTAAGAAACGTTCATTACGTACACCTGGTCCACATTCTTCGGGTCGGCATAAACGCGGGTATAGTACCACGCACGCTGACGCAGGTTCCGGTCGTCGTTTACTTTGGTCCAGGAAACACCGCCATTATCTGAACGGAACAAACCTCCGTCTTCGGCTTCCACCATGGCAAACACGCGCTCAGAGTTTACCGGGGAAACGGTAACCCCGATAATGCCCAATGTACCTTTGGGCAGGCCCTCGTTTCTTGAAATATCTTTCCAATTGTCGCCGCCGTCTGTACTTTTCCATAAGCCCGAACCCGGACCACCGGAAGAGAAGCTATACGGGGTGCGGCGTGCGTTCCAGGTGCTGGCGTACACAATCCGCGGATTCGAAGGGTCGAGGATGAGGTCTACGGCCCCGGCGTCCTTGTTGGCAAACAGCGTTCGCTTCCAGGTCTTGCCACCATCCGTACTCTTGTATACACCACGCTCTTCACCAGACTTATAGATGTCGCCAATGGCTGCCACATACACGATGTCAGGGTTCTGAGGGTGTATGCGGATGCGGCCAATATGCTTTGAATTTTTGAGCCCAACATGGTGCCATGTTTTACCGGCATCCACTGACTTCCACACGCCAAACCCAGAGGAAACGTTTCCGCGCAGCGTCTGCTCACCTTCCCCTACATATATAATATTCGGATCGGCTTCGCTCACGGCAACAGCTCCGATCGAGCCCCCGAAGAAACCGTCCGAGATGTTTTCCCAGGAAGCACCGCCATCAGTAGTGCGCCATAATCCTCCACCAGTTGCCCCGGAATAATAGAGGTTCGGTTTGCCTGGCACGCCCGTTACACTGCTTGCCCTTCCACCCCTGAAAGGGCCTATAGAGCGCCATGTGAGGCCATTGTACAGGTCCGGAGAAAAAGCGACATCAGTCTTTTTACTCTTTGACCGTTGCTGTTGAGCTTCACTAGGCGGTCCTGCCAGCAGGAGCGCCAGTCCTAAGCCTAGCATGAAAGTAGGCTTCAGAGCGCCGGGTAAATTGTTCTTCATGAGGTTATGGTTTAAAGTGAAAGAAATTGATTGCTTAACTATAAAGAGGTGACTTTTCAATGAAAAATGAAGGGGTATTCATTGAAAAGTATAAAATTGATGTTTGATTTACAAATTATATATATGAAAAGCAAGTAGTTTTGGTAACTGTTAAAGGATAAATTTTTATACTTATCTTAAATTGTCTTTATGTTAGCTGATATTATCCTGAGCTTGTAAAGGTGTTTGTTATTTTATATAATTATTCTGCTGTAGTTGATTCTGTATGTGATCACCTGTTTAAACCTCTTTGGTTAACAGTATCGCCTGGTGCTATGTCTGTTTATCTGGAAGGACAACGTTCCCGATAAGAATATCAGAGGATTGTTAGCTTGCTGCCTGTGCTCTTGCTGTTTTGCTGACCAGACGAGAGAAAAGTTTTACCAGGTACAGCAAAGCACGCAAAGGGGAGCTGGTAAAGGCTTGTAAAGCCCTGATGATGAATGTTTGTTGTGCTTATAAACTCTTTGGGTATTTTATAGTATAACTATATACCTATATAAATAGCAAAGCATAAGATTGTCTCCTTCACAAGTAGAGATCAATCTGTTGACCATATTTTTCCATGTTTATCTATTTCTAGAATAAGATTCTAGGAAGTGAAAAAGGCAAGATCTTTCCCGAGATCAGATCAGCATGGTGATCTAAATATCCTGAAGTGAGGCTCGCGTTTTAAATGCGGGATTGTATAATATTGTTTAGGGGCCTGTGCTTTTACAGTTGTGTTTTTTGAAGCTGTTATGTCAATGCCTTGTGTAGTTGTTTGCTTCTGAAGCAATAGGAGTAGCCAATAAGATCACAATAAAATTACCCAGTAAGTATTTGCTGTTACGTCCAGTTGTACCTGAATTGTCCAAATTCAGGCAGGAGTTGCTTTGCTTTGTTTTCTAACCATAATTTTAATCTCACCTCTTAACATTTTCTCTTTATGAAACAGATTATACTTGTCTTTCTTGTCTGCTGCCTGGCTGCTGTCAATGCGATGGCACAAGGGCGTACCATAACCGGGAAGGTAACCTCCCGGGAGGATGGTACTGGGCTCATTGGGGTTAGTGTTATCTTAAAAGGTACTTCAACCGGTGTTACAACCGGCCTGGACGGTGCCTATCAGTTAAATGTTCCTGCTGAGGGAGGCACCTTGTTATTCAAGTATATAGGATATCAGCAACTGGAGGTCGTAATCGGGAGCCAGAATGAGGTAAATGCAAGTCTTGTAACCGATACAAAAAATCTGAAAGAGGTGGTTATTACCGGCTACGGCGAACAGGACCGTAAGACACTGACCAGCGCGCAGACGTCGGTGAGCGCCAAGGCTATAGAAAATATTCCGGCGGCAGGCAGCGACCAGCTGATGCAGGGCAGGGCAGCAGGTGTGCAGGTAAGCTCCAACTCGGGTACACCGGGCGGTGGGGTGTTCGTACGCGTACGTGGTACTTCTTCTATCAATGGCTCCAGCGACCCATTGTATGTAGTGGACGGCGTACCGATTCAGGCAAATAACTTGTCCGGCGTAGGTGTTGGGGGTGGTACAACGAGCCCCATCGCTGATATAAACCCAGCCGATATCGAATCGATGGAGATTCTGAAAGACGCTTCTGCTACAGCAATTTATGGTGCCAGGGCCGCAAACGGTGTGGTATTAATTACAACGAAGCGGGGTGCGAATAAAAAAGCAAAAATCAGCTTTGGCTCCTACTATGGTGCACAAACGGCACCCAGAATGCCAGACGTGGTGGATGGCCCCACCAATGAAAGACTACAGAACGAAGCAGCTGCCAACAACTGGATTGATAGTTATGGTTCTTTGAACGCACTTAATCCGAAAGGGGATCCTTTTAAAGCACCTTTTGCTAACCCGGATGCTGCCATCACCACCGATTGGGCTGATGCTGTTTTCAGAACCGGTATCCTGCAGAATTATGACGTATCGGTAAGCGGGGGCAGTGATAAGGTGCAGTACATGGTTTCGGGCAACAACTTCAACCAGGAAGGCATCCTGAGAGCTATGGACTTCGACAGAAAGACCGGACGTATTAACCTGGACTTTTTTCCTGTAGATAAACTGAAGGTTGGTACCAGCATGTTATATGCGCGTACCAAACGCAATCGTCTCAGAAACGATGACTCTATTTTCGGAGCAGTGCCGGGCTCATTCTCTATTCCAACGAACCTTCCTTTTTATAAAGAGGATGGCTCTTATACCAAATTCAGTATTTTCGAAAACCCTATTGCTGCAGTAGAAGAGGGGCATCATGTCATGAACACGAACCGCTTTTTAGGTAGTATTTATGGAGAGTATGAAATCCTGAACGGCCTTCGTCTTAGATCAAGCTTCAGCCTGGATTACACTGGCCTGCAGGAAGATCTTTATGACAACACATTTCTGAACAGCGGTGCAGGATCGAACGGATTCGGGCAATCTGTAGCAGCTACTGATAATAACTGGATCCAGGAAAACGTACTGAGCTACCAGTTTGGCAAAGCCGACCATGCGTTCAATGTACTGGTAGGTACAACTTTGCAGGAGTCTTCTTTTGACAGAACCATTGCTACTGGCGAACAATTTCCAAGCAACGACTTCAGGAAGATCATTTCGGCGGCCGTACAGCGTGCAAGCTCTGAGTCTACCAGCTGGGGTATCGCTTCTTTGTTTACCCGCATCAACTACGATTTCAAGAGCAAATACATCGCTACCATAAACGTTCGCCGGGATGCTTCTTCCAGATTTGGTAAAGACAACCGCTGGGGTACTTTCCCTTCTATAGCTTTGGGGTGGGTAGTGTCCGAAGAGCCTTTCTTCAAAGAGTCGATAGAAAGTATAAGCAGTTTAAAGCTGAGAGCTAGCTACGGTATCACCGGTAACCAGAGTGGCATTACCAACTTCCAGTCACTGGGTACCTGGTCGGGTACACCGTATGCCGACCTGCCAGGTATAAGCCCGGTGCAACTGGCTAACCCTGATCTTAAATGGGAGACAACAGCTCAGACAGACATTGGCATCGATTTAGGCCTGTTCCAGAACAAGCTTAATTTAACTGCAGATTATTATGTGAAGAAAACGACTGACCTGCTGCTGGCTGTTCCTTTACCAAAAACATCCGGCTTCAGCTCGCAGGTGCAGAACTATGGATCGTTGGAAAACAAAGGGATTGAATTAGGCATCAATGCTACCGTATTGCAGAAAGGTGATTTTAACTGGGATGCAAACTTCAACATAGCCGGTAACAGAAACAAAATCACAAAGCTGGCAGCTCCTTTCAACGTTTACAACCGCGACATCTTCCGGTATGAGGAGGGTTACCCGATGTATTCCTTCTATTTTCATGAGCAAACCGGGGTAGACCCACAAACCGGAGCTCCGATCTTCAAAGACGTGAACGGGGATGACAAATTTGATCCGAACGTAGATCGTAAGATCGTTGGGAATGCAAACCCGGACTTCTTTGGAGGCCTGACAAATACCCTGAATTACAAACGCTTTGACTTGTCTTTCTTCTTCCAGTATTCTTACGGCAATGAGCAGTTAAACTGGAACCGCTTTTTCGGCGAACACGGCGGTACAAGACAATTCGGATTTATGGGCAGTCAGCTAGACAGATGGCAGAAACCGGGAGACAACACCATGATCCCGAGAATGAGCCAGGCAAACTATAACGCTAACCTGAGACCATCCCGCTTCCTGGAAGATGGCTCTTACCTGAGAATGAAGAACATCACCTTAGGGTATGCGCTACCAACTTCTCTGATTGAAAAGGCTGGCATATCTGCTGCCAGAATTTATGTGTCCGGGCAGAACGTGCTGACCTTCACAAAGTATTCAGGTCTTGATCCGGAGATTACCGGTACTGCATCTACCACCCTCACACAAGGTATCGAGTTTTACAGCGTGCCACAGCCAAGGGTATTCATGGGTGGTTTCAATGTTACTTTCTAAATGTTAATTGCTATGGTTATGAAAAAAAGTATATATAAATCGGTACCTGTGATGGCAGCAAAGCAACTAACGGGACTGTCATCTATTGCACCTGTTAAGAAAGGAATTGCTTATACTTTGCTGGCATGTTCACTGATGCTTGCTACCGGTTGCGAATCCGTTTTAGACCAGGAGCCACAGACCGAAGTATCAGAAGATGTAGCGATCGCAAATCTAAAAGGCGCACAGGCAGCGCTGGCAGGTATGTACAACCAACTGCAGGATGGTAACTACTATGGCCGTAACCTGCAGATCATGTCGGATGTTTCTTCGGACCAGGCGCAGAGTGTCGGTACCTGGGACTTCTATCGGGAGATGGATACCTATGTGATCGATAAGGGTAACATCGAGAACGGAAACTTCTGGCTGCGTGCTTACCAGGCAATCAACGTGGCGAATAACATACTTGAGAAGGTTCCTTTGTTAACGGATGTGTCAGAAGCTGATAAAAGCAATATTATGGGGCAGGCACATTTTGTGAGAGCCTTAGCTTATTTTGATCTGACGAGAGTGTATGGCGGGGTTCCGGGTGTAGTAGGCACGCTGGGGGTACCACTGGTTACCACTCCATCTAAGAAAGTGGATGATTCTCTTTTTCCTGCCCGGGCTACGCTGGATGCCTCGTATGGCCAGGTAGAAAGTGATTTGCTGAAAGCGCTTGAACTGTTACCGGAATCGCAGAAAAATGATGCCATGACCAGGTCGCAGGCAGTAAAAGGAACAGCACGCGCCCTGCTCTCCAGGCTATACCTGTACACGAACAAACCGGATCAGGTTATTAAGTATGCCGATGAAGTACTGGCGGATACCAAGTATAAACTTTCGGATAGCTACGAAAATATTTTCGCCAACAAGCTTACTTCAGAGTCTGTTTTCGAACTGAACTTCAACAGCGCTGACCAGAGCGGTATCAGAAACTGGTACTTCCCGTCAACTTCCGGCGGCAGAGGTGATGTGGCTGCCCATACAAGCTTTTACCAGGAAATATCAGCTGATCCGAATGATGCAAGAGGTAAAATGTTTGCCCAGAATACGGTATCGAATGTGTACTACCCGATCAAGTACAGCAAAGCAGGCAACATCGATAACATACATATCATAAGAGTAGCAGAAGTATACCTGAACCGTGCGGAGGCAAAAGCAAAGCTCAACGACGTGGAAGGTGCCCTGGCCGATCTGAACAAGATCAGAACCCGTGCAGGAGTAGCTCCAATCACAAGTGTAGCAGGACAACAGGAGTTGCTGGAAGCGATCTGGAAAGAGAGAGACTTTGAATTAGCCTTCGAAGGCCACAGCTTTTTTGACCTGGTACGCACCGGCCGTGCACTTACAAAGCTTACCAACGTGGCCCGTAAGAACGGGCCTCCGGTAAGCCTTTCCGCCGCAGGCCGCCAAGTATTCCCGATTCCGGCTTTTGACATCGATGCCAACAAGAACCTGGAGCAGAACGAAGCTTACAGGTAATTTAAAAACAGCTTTTCTACAAAGCCGCCCCTAAAGTATAGGGGCGGCTTTGTTTTTTATACGTTAATCACTCTTGACTTTGGCAGTGAAGCGCTAGC
This sequence comes from Pontibacter ruber, assembly GCF_023630205.1. Classification (GTDB taxonomy): domain Bacteria; phylum Bacteroidota; class Bacteroidia; order Cytophagales; family Hymenobacteraceae; genus Pontibacter; species Pontibacter ruber. The sequence continues at coordinate 438,440 of NZ_JALPRR010000003.1, forward strand.
CTGCTGCTGAGAACGTAACCTTTAGCAGGTTTAACCGGAAAGATAACCTATGGCAAACTATGCAAGAATAGCAGAAACAGGAAAACCGCGGGTGGTGGTAGTGGGTGGAGGCTTTGGTGGCCTGGAGTTGGTGAAGTCTCTGGAAAAGGCAGACGTGCAGGTTATCCTGATCGACAAGCAAAACTTTCTTACGTTCCAGCCTTTGCTGTACCAGGTTGCTACCTCCGGCGTAGATGCCGACTCCATCGTTCACCCTTTCCGAAAGATCCTGCATAACCAGGAAAACTTTTATTTCCGGCTTGCGGAGGTGCAGTCCGTTGACACGCAAAGGCAGTTTGTAGAGACATCCATCGGCCTTATAAAGTATGATTTCCTGGTGATAGCAACCGGCGCTACTACCAACTACTTTGGCAATGATCAGATGGAACAAAATGCCATCTCAATGAAAAACATCAGCGATGCCACCACGCTGCGGAACACAATCCTTTGCAATTTTGAGAATGCCCTGCAACTGGATGATGAGGTGCAGCTCAACAGTCTGATGGATTACGTGATTGTGGGAGGTGGTCCGACGGGCGTAGAACTGGCGGGCGCCCTTTGCGAGTTGCGCAAGTACGTATTTCCGAAAGATTACCGGGAACTCAATTTCAAAGAAATGGACATCCACCTGATCCAGAGCGGAGATCAGTTGCTGAAAGGTATGTCCGGAGAAGCCTCCCTAAAGGCGCTGGAGTATTTGCAGGATCTGGGTGTAAAAGTATGGCTGAACCGGCGTGTGAAAACTTATGACGGCTATACGGTTACCATGGACTCCGGCGAAACGCTGATCACGCGCACGCTGATCTGGGCCGCAGGCGTAAAAGCAGCACCCGTAGACGGAATACGGAAAGAGAGCCTGTTGAAAGGAGGCCGCCTGCAGGTGGATCAGTACAACCGGGTGGCAGGCTATGAAAATGTTTTTGCCATAGGCGATGTGGCTGCGATGGTTACAGAAACTAACCCGCAAGGCCACCCCATGCTGGCACAGCCTGCCATGCAGCAGGGGGAACTGCTGGGTGAAAACATCGCAAACATTATCGCCGGCAAGACATTGCATCCATTTGAATACAAAGACCGAGGCGCTATGGCAACAGTAGGGCGCAACCGGGCGGTGGCAGATCTGAAGCTGTTTAATAAGGAAATCAAAACCCAGGGCTTTCTGGCCTGGCTCATCTGGATGTTCATCCACCTGATCTCGATCATAGGGTTCCGGAACAAGCTTGCCGTTATAACAAACTGGGTATGGAATTATTTTACCTTTAACTCCGATAACCGCCTCATACTTGGAAACAAGCAGGAAAACATCCCCATTGCCGAAACCATCACGCATAAAACGTTGATCTGATAAAGTATAAGCCAAAGATGTGACAAAGAATAAAATAACTCCCTCTTTTAAGAGACGTCTTGACTATTTGAATTCTGTAGCATCTACCATTTGCTTTTAAAACAAGGTTTTATAATTTTGTTAACCAAATGGTTAAACACCGTGGTTAACAACATGCAACAATCAACAGAAGAGAAAATATTAGCGGCAGCTGCGAAGGTCTTTATGGAGAAAGGTATGGCCGGTGCACGCATGCAGGACATTGCCGACGAAGCGGGTATAAACAAAGCCCTGCTGCACTACTACTTTCGCAGTAAAGAAAAGCTGTTTGACGAAATATTCAAGGAGGTTTCCGGGCAACTGCTTCCGCGCCTGAACCAGATCATCGAGTCTGATATCTCGCTTTTTGATAAGATCTGGGCTTTTTGCCAGGAATACATCTCCCGTATGGTAGAGAATCCCTACCTGCCGCTTTTTATCGTAGAAGAAACTAATAAGCAGCAAGGTGCCTTCCTGGAGCGCCATCTTGGAAATAAAAGGCTGAGGCTGGATAAACTTGCACAGCAGGTGCAGCAGGAAGTGGCCAGAGGAACTATAAAGCCTATTCACCCTTTAGAGCTTTTCTTGACCATAATATCGATGTGTGCATTTCCTTTTCTGGGGAAGCCTTTATTGCAGCACATGTCAGGTATGAACGATGACATGTTTAACGCTATGATGGAGGCCCGCAAAAGCGAAGTGCCAAAATTTATCATCAACGCAATCAAGAAATAAAAAATTTATGCGGGGATTAACTGGATGGTTAAATTTTGTAGTTAACGTAATCTTGCTGTTTTTGGGCCTGTTACCCGGCATGGTATACGCCCAGCAGAACAAGACACTGACGCTGGAGCAGGCACAGGAGTTAGCCCGGCAGAACTATCCTGTAACGCAGCAGTTTGAGTTGCTGCGTCAAACAGAGCAGTATTCACTGGAAAATCTCAGCAAGGGGTTTTTGCCGCAATTTACCCTTGTCGGGCAGGCAACTTACCAGTCAGATGTTACCATAGTACCTGTAGATGTTCCTAGTATAGAAATTCCTGCACCCGCCAAAGATCAGTACAGGATTAATGCCAATGTCAGCCAACTCCTCTATGATGGCGGCCAGATAAGGCAGCAAAAGAAAGTAGAGCAGCTCAATACCATAGTAGAAAACCAGCGGGTGGAAGTAGAACTGCACAAGCTACGCGACCGCATCAACCAGTTATACCTGGGCACGCTCTTGCTGGACGAGCAACTGAAACAGGTAGACCTGGTACAGCAGGACCTGGAAACAGGCCTTCGAAAAGTAGAAGCTCAGGTTAAAAACGGAGTCAGTTTCAAATCGAATTTATACTTGCTGCAGGCCGAGCTGCTCAATAATGAACAACGCCGGGCAGAGTTGCAGGCTTCCCGCAGGGCTACACTGCAAACCCTGGGCCTGTTCCTGGGAGAGCCGCTCAGCGAAGGCGTTGTACTGGCTACACCTGCTGCAGCAGAAATAAACGGAAATGTAGAAATACAGCGCCCCGAACTGAAACTTTACACCAGTCAGCAGACGCTGTTGGAGCAACTGAACCGCCTGCTGTATGCCCGCAACCTGCCTAGAACCAGCTTGTTCGGGGAAAGCGGCTACGGCAGGCCGGGCCTGAACTTCCTGCAGAATACACCGGACTGGTGGTATATAGGCGGCATACGGGTGAGTTGGCCGCTTGGTAATTTTTATACTTACCGTAACGACCGGAAGCTCATCGATGTAAGCCAGCAACAAACCGAAGTGCAGCGCGAAACCTTTCTGCTCAACACCAATGCCGAGCTGACGCAGCAGCGGGCCGAGGTAGATAAACTGAAAGAAATGCTGGAGGCGGACAGGGAAATTGTGGCGCTACGCGAGAAAGTAAAACTTGCTGCCAATTCCCAGCTCGAGAACGGCGTCATCACGGCTAACGACTACCTGCGCGAAGTATACGCCGAAGACCAGGCCAGGCAACAGCTCATCCTGCACCAATTACAGCTGTTACAGGCACAAATCAACTATAAAACCGTACTTGGCTACTAACCCGATTATGCTATGCTTAAGAATAACACAACGTTTCTGTATGTTCTGTTAGCCGGATTTATACTTTCCGGCTGTGGCAACAAAGGGCCGGAATTCGACGCATCCGGTACGTTCGAGGCCGATGAAGTGATTGTGTCATCGGAGCTTGCCGGCAGAATAGACTCCTTCACGGTGGAGGAGGGGCAGCGGCTGGCAGCAGGCAAGGTGGTCGGCATAATTGATTCGGAGAACCTGACCTTGCAGAAAGAGCAGGTAGAGGCAAGTATAGACGCCCTGCAGGAAAAAACACTGGATGTACAGCCGCAGATAAAGCTGCTGCTGGATCAGTTGGACGTGCAGAAAACCCAGATGGTAACCCTGGAGCGGGAGCGGAAGCGTACCCAGAACCTGCTGGCCGCGGATGCTGCCACCGGCAAGCAGCTCGACGACATCAATGATCAGATTGAGGTGCTGAAAGGGCAGATGCTCGTAACGCAGCAACAGATCCGGGTGCAGCGCACCAACGTCTCTACCCAGAACCGGGGCATCCTGAGCGAACACAAGCCTTTGCAGAAACGCGTAGCGCAGCTGGAAGATCAGCTTTCGGATGCTAACATCACAAACCCCATCAACGGCACCGTGCTCGATACTTATGCGGAGCAGGGAGAAGTTACGGCTGCCGGCAAAGCCCTTTACAAGATAGCTGACCTTACCTACCTGAACCTGCGCGCCTACATTACCGGCGACCAGTTGCCCCAGGTGCGGCTGGGGGAGCGGGTAAAAGTACTGATAGACCAGGGAAAAGGCTACAGGGAGCTGCCCGGCACCATCACCTGGATATCGGATAAAGCGGAGTTTACTCCCAAAACCATCCAGACCAAAGACGAACGGGCCAACCTGGTATACGCCATGAAGGTGCGGGTAAAGAACGACGGTTACCTGAAAATAGGCATGTATGGCGAGGTGATGTTACCGGAACAAGAGCCGAAAAAGAAATGAACGCAGCTGTGATCGCTCAAAACCTGGTAAAAACCTATGGCACCAAAAAAGAAGAAGTACAGGCGCTGAAAGGTGTCTCGTTTGAGGTGGCACCAGGGGAGATTTTTGGTATCATCGGCCCGGACGGGGCTGGCAAGACCTCGCTCTTCCGCATCCTGACAACGCTGCTGTTACCCGATGAAGGGCAGGCACAGGTAGATGGATTTGATGTGGTAAAGGACTACGAGGCTATCCGGCACCGGGTGGGCTATATGCCGGGCCGTTTCTCGCTGTACCAGGACCTCTCGGTAGAGGAGAACCTGAAGTTCTTTGCTTCCATTTTCCACACCACCATCAGGGAGCATTATGAATTGATTAAAGACATCTACGAGCAGATCGAGCCATTCAAGGACCGGAGAGCCGGGAAGCTTTCCGGAGGTATGAAGCAGAAGCTGGCGCTATGCTGCGCTCTGATTCACCGGCCTACTGTGTTGTTTCTGGACGAGCCTACTACTGGGGTTGATGCCGTGTCGCGGAAAGAGTTCTGGGAGATGCTACGGAACCTGAAACAGCAGGGTATTACCATACTTGTCTCCACACCTTACATGGACGAAGCCAGCCTCTGCGACCGGGTGGCGCTGATCCAGAACGGGGAGATCATGTCAATCGATACGCCCGAAGGTATCGTCCGCAGTTTTGAACATCCGTTACTGGCTGTTAGGGCCGCAAACATGTTCCGCCTGCTCAAAGACCTGCAGCAATTCCCCGGGCTGTTAGACACCTATCCTTTTGGTGAATACCACCATGTGGTACTAAAGCCGGAGACAACGGAGCAGGGATTGTATGCTTACCTGCAGCAAAAAGGCCACACGGAAACCAAACTGCAGCAGGTTGAGCCAAACGTGGAAGATTGTTTTATAGCACTGATGAAAACGGCTACCTGATGGAAAGAGAAAAGGTGATCACTGCAAAAGGACTTACCAAACGCTTCGGAGATTTTACAGCCGTGGATGCGATTTCTTTTGAGGTGGGAAAAGGGGAGATCTTCGGTTTCCTGGGAGCCAACGGTGCCGGCAAAACCACAGCCATCCGCATGCTTTGCGGACTTTCTATCCCAACAGACGGCGAGGCCACTGTGGCGGGCTTTGATGTATACCGGCAAACGGAGCAGATTAAACGCAACATCGGCTACATGAGCCAGAAGTTCTCGCTTTACAATGACCTGACAGTGCGTGAGAACATCCGGTTCTTTGCAGGTATTTATGGCAAGAGCCATCAATTTATAAAGGAAAACACAGAGCGACTGTTGGACCGGCTGCACCTGCAGGCGGAAAGTAACAAGCAGGTAAAGTCGCTGCCGCTGGGCTGGAAGCAGAAACTGGCTTTTTCGGTGGCCATTTTTCATGAACCGGATATCGTGTTCCTGGATGAGCCCACCGGTGGTGTAGACCCCGTAACGCGTCGTGAGTTCTGGAACATGATCTACGAGGCGGCAGAGTCGGGCATTACGGTCTTTGTAACCACGCACTACATGGACGAGGCCGAGTACTGCAACCGCGTTTCGATCATGGTGGACGGACGCATTGATGCCCTGGGCACGCCACAGGATCTGAAGCAGCAGTTCAAGGCAGAAAGTATGGACAACGTATTCCTGAAGCTGGCAAGGAAAGCCACAAGAGGAGAGTAAGCTATACTTGTACTCCAGGCTGATGGAAAGTTAAAGACCTTATTATGAAACAGTTCCTATCCTTTGTCAGGAAAGAATTCTACCACATCTTCCGCGATGCGCGTACGATGCTCATTTTGCTGGGCATGCCGGTGGCCCAGATCATTATCTTTGGTTTTGCCCTCACCAACGAAGTAAAAAACTCCAGGATTGCCGTGCTCGACATGTCGAAGGATGCGGCGACAGCTTCGCTTATTACCGAACTGGAAGCCAGCCGGTACTTTGAGGTCGAAAAGCGCCTGCATACTTACAAGGAGGTGGAGGAGGAGTTTAAACTAGGGAACATAAAAATGGCCGTGGTCCTGCCGCAGAACTTTGGCGCCGACTTGCTGCACTTCAACACAGCCCAGGTACAGCTCATCGCCGACGCCTCCGACCCGAACGTGGCCAATACCCTGACCAATTATGCTTCTGCCATCATACAGGACTATCAGAACCGGATAACGGATGGCCGCAGGCTCCCTTATACCATCAAAACGGAGCTGCGCATGCTCTACAACCCCCAGATGGAAGGCGCTTATAGCTTTGTTCCGGGTGTGATGGCGATGGTGCTGCTGCTTGTCTGCACCATGATGACGGCCATCACCATTGTGCGGGAAAAGGAAATGGGTACGATGGAAGTATTGCTTGTATCCCCAATACAGCCAATAAAAATCATAGTGGCAAAGGCGGTGCCCTACCTGCTGCTTTCCATGGTAAATATTGCCAGCATCCTGTTGCTGAGCGTGTTCCTGCTGGATGTGCCTATTAACGGAAGCCTTGTGCTGCTGGTGCTCGAAAGTATTCTTTTCACGGTAACCTCGCTGGTGCTGGGCCTGTTTATTTCTACCATCACGGATTCGCAGCAGGTAGCTATGTTTATCTCGCTTACGGGTTTGTTTATGCCTACCGTCATGCTCAGCGGCTTCATGTTCCCGATCGAGAACATGCCCCGTGTATTGCAACTTATCTCCAACATCGTGCCTGCCAAATGGTACTACATCATAGTTCGATCTGTCATGATAAAGGGCGTCGGGCTGGAAGCTGTGTGGAAGGAAACGCTTGTCCTGTTTGGCATGATGGTTTTCTTTTTGATCATGAGTATCCGCAAGTTTAAAATCAGGCTGGCATGAGAACATTGCTGTTTTTACTTCAGAAAGAGTTCCGGCAGATTTTCCGGGACAGGGCTATACTTCGGGTGATCTTTGTCATGCCGATTCTGCAGCTGATCCTACTACCAAACGCTGCCGATTATGAAATGAAGAACATTCGCCTGAGCGTAGTAGACCACGACCGTTCCGAATACGCGCGACAGCTGGTGCAGAAGATCACCTCCTCGGGCTATTTCCGGTTGAATTCGTATACCGCTTCCTATGCTGACGCTATGCGTGAAGTGGAGTTAGATCATGCTGATCTTATCCTGGAGATCCCGGCTGACTTTGAGAGAACGTTGGTGCGGGAGAACGAAGCCATGTTGTTTATGTCGCTGAACGCCATAAACGGTGTAAAAGCCAACCTGGGCGGTTCCTACCTGCGCTCCATTATTCAGGATTATAACCGGGAAGTACGCCTGCACTGGATACAGTTGCCACGCTTTAATCCTGAAACCAACATTGAGATTACCTCCTCTAACTGGTTTAACCCGGAAATGAATTACAAGCTTTTCATGGTGCCGGGCATTCTGGTAATACTGGTAACCCTGGTAGGTTCTTTCCTGACGTCGCTTAACATTGTGCGGGAGAAGGAAATCGGTACCATGGAGCAGATCAACGTGACACCCATCCGGAAGCACCATTTTATACTTGGCAAGCTCATCCCGTTCTGGATACTGGGGCTGTTGGTACTTACGGTAGGGATGTTTATTTCGTGGGTAGGGTATGGCATTGTACCGGTGGGCAGCTTTTTTACGATTTACGTGTTTGCAGCTGTTTTCCTGCTGGCCGTATTAGGGCTGGGGCTGCTCACCTCCACTTACTCCGACACACAGCAGCAGGCCATGCTTATCTCTTTCTTCATGATGATGATCTTTATCCTGCTCAGCGGCCTGTACACCCCGATCGACAGCATGCCGGAATGGGCGCAATACATTACCCACCTTAACCCCGTTGCCTACTTTATAGACGTTATGAGGCTGGTGGTGCTGAAAGGGGCGGGGCTGTACGAAATCCGCCGGCAGCTGCTGATCATGCTGGGTTTTGCCGTGGTGCTGAACGGTTGGGCTGTGCTCAGTTACCGGAAGCGGTCGTAGTGCAGGCGATCTTCTCCTCCGGGACCGGAGTTTATCAGATTTTATAAACCCTTCTGCCGCCGATAAGGTAAGAACTATATGTGTTGAATTTCAAGTAATACAATAGTCCTATGCCTGAACAGATGAGAGCGGCTACCTATACCGAATTTGGTGGCCCGGAGAAAGTAAGTATAAACAGCGTTGCCATACCTGAACTGAAGGAAGGAGAAGTGCTGATCCGCATCAAAGCAGCCGGTGTAAACCCGGTGGACTATGCCGTGCGGGAAGGCTACCTGAAAGATTTCCTGCCTACACAATTTCCGGTCATTCCGGGTTGGGATGTGGCCGGTGTGATAGAAGACAGGGGCTTCAGCGCCCGAAGGTTTGCGGTGGGCGAAGAAGTATACGCCTACGCGCGGCGGCCGGTGGTGCAGTACGGTACCTTTGCCGAATACATCGTTATACCTGAAAGCTACATTTCTATCAGGCCCAAAAGTATAAGCTGGGAGGAGGCAGCCGGTATTCCGCTGGTGGGCCTAACGGCGTACCAATCGTTGTTTGACGCGGGCAACCTGCAGCAGAACCAGACGGTGCTGATACTGGGTGCGTCGGGTGGCGTGGGAAGCTTAGGCATACAGCTGGCAAAAGCGAAAGGTGCCTGTGTGATAGGCGTAGCCAGCAGCAAAAACCACGCGTTTATGCAAGAGCTCGGTGCTGACCATACGGTAGACTACAAGAACAACCACGTAGGCGAAGCGGTACAGGCTATCGTGCCGGAAGGTGTGGACCTGATCTTCGACTGCGCGAGCGGCGAAACATTGCAGCAGAGTTTGCAGGCGCTGAAGCCATCCGGCAAGCTGGTTTCCATCCTTAACCAGGGCCAGGACCTGGATAAAAGTATAAATTTCACTTACGTGTTTGTAGAGCCCAACTCAAGCCAACTGGACCACCTGCGGGAACTGGCCGACGCTGGCAAACTGCGCGTGCACGTAAGCCAGACTTATACTTTGGACGAAACAGTGGAGGCGATGAAGCAGATCCAGACGCAGCATACCACAGGTAAAATTGTGATCGTGCCGTAGGCGCTGCAGTACAGATAAGTATAAAAAGTATGGCCCTGCCTTCGATCGAAGGCAGGGCCATACTTTTTAGAGCAGTTTGTTAAGCTTACGAACTGCAGGACAGCATTGAGCAGCCAGCCTTCTGGCTCGCCCACTCCGGCCTTGTCTGGAAGAACTCGTCGAACTTATCCGAGTAGGGCTCTTTCATGGCCTCCTGCAATTTCAGGAACAACGTGTTCTCGCCTTTCTCCAGTTCTTCGATGGCCTGGTGCAGCAGGTAGTTGCGAAGTATAAACCGAGGACTTGTTTCCCGCATGCGCTGCTGCGACTCTGCCCGCTTGATGGTGTTTTTGTTAAGCCGCTCCAGGTAAGTCGCAATCAACGTGAACAGCAGCTCGCTTTGCTCCGGGCTCAGCTCATCATACAAAGCGTCTTTAAAATGATCGGCTACTTCCTGTGCCGTATCCATGTAAAGCGGCAGGTCGATGAGCAGTTGGTAAAAGATCGTCATGTCGGGCTTGACAGCCGCAAGCGTTTTCTCGAACTGCGTGATCAGCTCCACATCCTTTTCCGTAGTCAGCCCATCCAGCCCGAGCTTGTTGGCCATCATGGTATAGTACTTTGTCCAGTAGATTTCCTGGAAGCTTTCCAGTGCCGCAACCAATTGGTCTTTGTGTGTTAAAGGCAGCAAGGCGCCGGCCAGACAGCCCAGGTTCCAGTAGGCAATGGAGGGCTGCTTGCCAAAGGCATACCTTCTGCCCGGCAAATCGGTGGTGTTGGGCGTAAAGTTCGGGTCGTAGTCGTCTACAAAAGAGTAAGGGCCGTAGTCGATCGTCAGGCCAAGTATAGACATGTTGTCGGTGTTCATTACGCCGTGTACAAAGCCCACGCGCTGCCACTCCACCATCAGGCTGGCGGTACGCTCCACTACCTCTGCGAACCAGTCCAGCACTTTGTTTTCGCCCTGGATGTGCGGGTAGTAGCGCTCGATGGTCCAGTCTACGACCTTGCGCAGGTTGTCTGTTTCTTTGCGGGCATTCAGCAGCTCGAAGTTACCGAAGCGCAGGAAACTCGGCGCCACGCGCATCACGATCGCACCGGGCTCGTATGCGGCGTTGCCGTTGTAGAACATATCGCGCAGCACGGGCTCGCCGGTGGCTACCAGGCTTAGCGCCCGTGTAGTAGGCACACCCAGGTAGTGCATGGCTTCGCTCATCAGGTACTCGCGCACCGACGAACGCAACACCGCCCGGCCATCGGCACGGCGGGAGTAGGGAGTAGGGCCGGCACCTTTCAGCTGCAGTTCCCAGGTTTCACTGTTGGCAGCTTCCCACTCGCCTAAAGTAATGGCGCGGCCATCGCCCAGCTGCCCCGCCCAGTGGCCGAACTGATGCCCGGCATAGCAGGCTGCGTACGGGTACATGGTGTCGGTAACGCGGTTACCGCCCAGTATGTCGATCTCCTTCTGCTCAGTTGGTTTCTGCACGCCTAGTTTCCGGGCCAGTTCTTCGGACCAGGCCAGCAGCGTTACTTTTTCTACCGGCGTAGGAATGGCTTTGCTGTACAACACGCCCGGCGTCTGGCGCGGCTTCAGGTCACCGCTGTCGTCGCCATCGAAGGTGCTGACAAATTCTTTTTTATAGGCTTTTGAGCTGAGGCTCTCCATAAATCTGGTTTTAAAGTATAAATAGGTTGATACGGCGTCCTGCCTGTACCAACATCCTCTCTTAACAAGAATTCTGCAAGATTAGTTAAATTTTGACGAAGGTTCTTCCTAAGGCTCTAAAACAGCGGCCGCGCTTCCAGGATAGCGCACAAACAAAGTATAATAGGCAGCCTGCAGGCTGATGCGGTTAATCTGTAGCAAAACTTCTATATCTTATCTGCAGGGCCTGACGTATCTAGTAGGAAAAATAAAAAAAGCGACAACATCATGGAAAATACATCACTGCTGGGCCTGGTACAGAATCCCACAAGTCTTGCTGACATCATCAACGATCCTGCAAAAAAAGGAATGGAGTTCTATCAAGGCCTTTCTGTTAGAGAAAAACAATACATCCTTTTTGCTGCTGCTGCAGGCCTTATCGGTTATGCCATCTACTTGGGCAGACAGGAAAGTGGTGCTTATACTTCTTCTTCTTCTGGAGGAAGTTCCACTACCGGAGGAAATGCTAATACTTCAGACAAATCAAAACAATAGTAATTTGCTGTCGTATAATCAGATACACATTTTTTGTTATCGCTCTGACAGGGTGCAAACCTGAATAAAGCTTGTAGAAGCTTTTAGAAGCTAGCTTCTATGTTTGATCGATTCACAAAAGTGAAAGGCCTGCCTTAAGTTATACTTAGGGCAGGCTCTTTTTATGCCTTTGCTTGCTGCTCAGGCTGTCTTTTTACCTCCCTCTTGATTTTCCCCAACTATAAACACCAGTCCTTTAGCGAAGTATAAATCTGTTGCTACAGCGATCATATTGTTTCAACAGCGAAAATTTCTTTGTTCCATTATAAAGTATAAATTGCTGCTGATACTACCGTTTTACTATGTCATTTCTTATCGTTAACCAGGGCAGGTATATCAGCCATTGGGTGCAGGCCCTGAAAGAGAAAAAGCCGGATCTGGATGTGCGGGTTTATCCGGAGGTGGGTGCCCCGGAAGATATTGAGTTTGCGCTGTCCTGGAACCATCCTTTGGGTGCTTTCAAGCAATTCCCCAACCTCAAGTGCATTGCCTCTACCGGCGCCGGGGTAGACCATATCCTGCGCGATCCTGACCTGCCCGAGCAGGTGCAGATCACCCGCATCATAGATGAGAACCTTACCCGCGATATGGCCACTTTTGTGCTGGCGCTGGTGCTAAACCATATGCGGGATCTGTCGCACTACAAAGCGCTGGAAAGTACCCATACCTGGAAGCCAAAACGCTACCTTCGCACAGAAGACGTGACGGTAGGTATCATGGGACTTGGCGTACTAGGAAGCCACACTGCCAGTCAGCTGGTGAATCTAGGCTTTAACGTGAACGGCTGGGCACGAACGGGTAAGGAGCTCGATAACGTAACCGTGTACACGGGCGCTGAGCAGTTGGATACGTTCCTTGCCACAGCCGACATCCTGGTCTGCCTGCTCCCGCTCACCAAAGAAACAGCCAATATTCTGAATAAAAACCTTTTTGAAAAGCTGCCGCAAAATGCATTTGTGATAAACGTAGCCCGGGGCGAGCACCTGGTGGAGGCAGATCTGATCGAAATGATCGACAAGGGGCATTTGTCGGGAGCGAGCCTGGATGTTTTCCGGGAGGAGCCTTTGCCGGAGAACCACCCGTTCTGGTCGCATCCCAAGGTCAACATCACGCCGCATATTGCCAGCACTACCGATCCGGATTCTGCTGTATTGCAGATACTGGAAAACTATGAGCGGCTGCAGCAGCACAAGCCGCTGATTAATGTAGTTTCACGAACCAAAGGATACTAAAATATGAATGCATTTCACTACGCTTTCAAAGTAAAGGACATCGAATCGACCCGCAGGTTTTATGTAGACATCCTAGGTTGCCAGGAGGGCCGCAGCACCGAGCACTGGATCGACTTCGACTTTTTCGGGCACCAGCTTTCTGCCCACGTAAGTGCCAACATTCCCGAGCTGGACTACTGCGGAAAAGTAGACGGCATCAGCGTGCCGGTGCCGCATTTCGGCTGTATTTTAACGCTGGAGCAGTTCGACCAGCTGCAGGAAAAACTGACGCAGCATGAGGTGAAATTTGTGGTAAAACCTTACACCCGCTACGAAGGGCAGGTAGGAGAGCAACGCACTATGTTCACCCTGGACCTGAGCGGCAACCCGCTGGAATTTAAAGCCTTCCGGAACCCGGAGGAAGTATTTGCTTCGTAAGTATAGCTTTTACTTTTTACCCTTCTTGGCTTTCTTCTCTTTGTTGTACTGAGCTTTAAGATCTTTGTACTCGTCGTTCGAGACGGTAACCGTATATTCCACAGAAGATAAGATAGACTGCTGTTCTTCCTCGTCATACATCATCAGCACCGACAGGAATTTATTTTCATTCAGCACGTAGTCATCCTCTACTTTATCATACACCTGGAAGTCGTATTCACCTTCTTCCAGGTGCTTGGTATCCATGCGGGCCAGCTGATCGCCGGTGATGACAACTGGCTCCTCCAGATCCACGATCAGGTTGAAGGGCTGGTAGTACTTGCCGTCTTTTTTGTGGGTAACATACTCTACCCGGTCTATCAGCAGCTCGATGCCTGCATTTTTGCTGTCTCTCTTGTTCTTGATGTTGAGTATGTTGCCTGTTAATTTCATATGCTGATGTATACTTTGTAGCTCTATAGGTTATACTTAAAAGTGCTGCCTGAAGCAGATGAGCGTGCTGCAAAATTACGCTTAATTTTATTTGCCTTCTCTTTAAAATTCACTCGTAACTTTGTCTCTTATCTGAAAATGCCTCTATACAAGACTGTCAGCTTTTGGAGTAGTTGCAGGCAAAGTATAAAACAGGGGCAGCGTACAGCTATAGTTTGAGTATAAAGCATGTCTACTGTCGATACGAACGATTTTTTTAAAGAACAGCGCAGCACTTCCGAGATTAAGTCGGAGCTGCTGAACGAGTATTTCAAGGCCTGGAGCAGCACCACTTTGCAGGGGCAGCGCTACATCTCCAATCCTGTACTGGCTTTTATCGACCTGTATGCCGGCGAAGGAAAAGCAGAAGACGGCAAGCCGGCCACACCTGTCAAGATCCTCAACAGCATTTTCGGGGCTACCGATAAATTCAACCTCAACAAGATCGTCAGGACTTTTTTTAACGACGAGAAGAAGGCCGTTGCCGCCAAGCTGAAGCAAAACCTGGAAAGCCTTCCCTATTACGAGAACCTGGTGCACAAGCCGGTGATGCTGCACGAAGAAGCCAATTTCAGTTTGCTGGCCAGGCTGCTTGGCAACGACACGCCCACGCTGCTGTACCTCGACCCGTTCGGCTACGCGTTTTCGCAGCAGTTGCTCCTGCAGTCCATCAGACGCTGGGGGCTGGATGTGTTCATGCTCTTTACGCCGGCCAAGCTGCGCGAAGCCGTAGTAAGCGCTACCGAAGGCGACGTGGTGACCGATATTTTCGGGGCGGAGCGGCTAACCAAGATCAAAGAATTTTTCGAGCGCTACCAGAACGCTCAGCAGCGCGAAGACTTTATGGTGGACAGTTTTGAAGATATTTTCCGGGAGCGGGAGTATAAGACCTTCCGTTTCAAGATCAGTTTGCCGAAGAAGAACCAGACCAGCCATTACCTCTTCTTTGTGTCTAAAACAGATACAGCTTACATGAAAATGAAAGAGCTCCTGCTCATGTACAGCGATTACCAGGAAGACGGCGTGCCGCTGTTCGGAGCCAACATCAAGCACCAGCTCTCGCTTTTCCAGGAACAGTACCGTTACTCCATCAAAAACCTGATCGCTGATTTAGCTAGCAAACCTAACTACTACCACAACCTGTCGCTGGACAGCATTTACCGGCACCACAACATCGGCACCAATTACATCCGTGGTAATTACATTGAAGCATTCGAGCACCTCAAAAAAGAAGGCGTAGTGGAAGCCATCAACCCGGTATCGCGGCAGCCCATGCGCAAGGTATCGTTTAACTCGATCATTGCATACCGGTAGGGGTTGGAAGGTCCTTGGCGCTATTCTCCTGATTCGTGAATAAATAATGAGGTTGAGTCTCTGACCCGACTGGGCCAGAGGCCCACATGATAGCCAGTCACGAGCGAGGACGCTCGCGCCATGAACAGCAACTATGAAAGTATAACCTCAGCAAAAGCAAAGGCAGAAAATACCCTCCCGTAGACTAGCCAAAACGAGAGCTTTGAGCTAGCGAGCGCAGCTCTCAAGGGTAGGAAAAAAAGTATAAACTTTATTCAAACTGATCAAACAAAATAACACAATGCCACAACCTAAACTCTTTATGCTGATGCTGGGCTGCCGGCCGGAAGGGCGCAACACCGAGCAACACGACATGTTCTTCAGCGTCGGAAATACGATAAAAGACCTGGTGCCGGAGATAAAGGCTTTTTGGCCTGAGGCAAAAGGCAACATCCACGTGGATGCCTGGCGTGAGGTAACGCAGGTAAATGGGTACCGCATTACGGTTGTGCCTAAAGAGGGGGAAGCAACTGCAGAAGAAGCAACCGACAAACTATTCTTCCTGAACCTGGGCGGGTACAAGCCCGGCGAGTTTGACGAATTTCACTACAAGATGCTGGCCGTTGCCGGCGATCAGGCAGGCGCCATAAAGCAGGCGAGGGAAACGGCTTTTTACAAGCACACTGGTTTTAAAGGTGCCACCTCGCACATCGATGATAAGTTTGGGGTGGATGTGGACGAGCTATTCCAGGTTAAGGACATTCTGCCGGAAGCTGTGAAGCAGCAGTACAGTCTGCAGGTCACTGCTAGCAACACGGACGTGGAAGATGAAATGCACCTCGGGTATTTTCAGCTGCACAAGCTTTAGCCGCTACTGATAAGATGTTTTATACTTTTTGAAAGTATAAAGTAAACGAACATGCGCGGGCTTGCTGCGTTATTAAGGGGAGTGATTTCAAACCTAAAAGTGAAAGCTATGAACAGAAACTTTGAGAATAACGATCGCCCCCGCAAAAACCATTACGCTGACTTCGACGAGCACGGCAACCCGCGCACAGGTAACGTGAACAGCCTCTCCCGCCACGAGCCGGAGAGCAGAGACAGAGCCAACTATAGAAATTACCAGGGTAACTATGGACAGGGCAGTAACTATGGCCGTGTAAGCCACGATGCCCGCGCTTATGGCGATTACAGCCAGGGTACCCGCTACGGAGAGGGAGGAAGTACATCCGGTGGTGGGTCTGCTTACGGTAACTCATACTATGGTATGCACGGCGAGCAAGGCCCGCGCAACCGTGACTCCGACAGAAACCGTTCCGGCGATGTACAGCGTGGCTACGGCGACTACAACGACTACAGCAGCCGCAACTATGGCAGCTTCGGCGGCAACGAGTACAGTGGCTACATGAGCGACGACAGAAACACAGGTTACCGCGGCGCTGGCTACGACGAACGTTTCAAACCAGACTATGGCGCCACAGGCCGCGAAAGTACTGGCTACGATCGCGGTTTCCGAAACTACAGCGGCACCGGCTACGGCTCAACCGGTTACGATAACCGCGACATGGATCGCGAACGCAGTGCCTACAGTAACTACGGCGATTACCAGGACCGCAACTCCCGAAATGAGAATCGTGAACATAGAAATGAAAGCCGCAGCGACTACCGATCACAAAACCAAGGCCGCAACAACGAGCGCAATCGTCCGCTAGGCCTCTTCAATCCTAACCGCGATCCGAACCGTAACAGGTAAGCGATTATACTTTATACTTTGAAAAAAGCAGCCGCTTGTTCTTCGGAATAAGCGGCTGCTTTTTTTCTGGCCTGCCGGATCTCCTGAAGAGAGTATAGTTCTACTTTTATACTTTAAGGCATTGGGTATAGCCGCAGAATTGCGTACTTTTTGGCTATGAAAATTCCGATCTCTAAAGTTTTATTTCTGTTGGTAGTATGCACCCTGTTTCATACTATCGCCTGGTCACAGGCTGTGCCTGCAAAGCTTACTGCTGCTTTTGCAAAGTTTGAGCAGGACCCGCAGCTGCGGAATGCCATTGCCTCTTTGTATGTAGCCGATGCACAAACAGGGCAGGTCGTGTTCCATAAAAATGGGCAGGTGGGGCTGGCACCGGCTTCTACCATGAAAGTAATTACCAGCATCAGTGCTTACGAATTGCTGGGCAAGAACTTCCGCTACGAGACCAAATTTGCCTACCGCAAAGAGCAAGGAAAAGGAAAGGCAAGCCTGTTTATTTTGCCAAGCGGCGACCCCACCTTTGGCAGCTGGCGCTGGCCCGAAACCAGGGAAGCCGTTGTTCTAAGTAAGCTAACGCAGGCAATCCGGAAAACAGGTTTTCGTACGTTCGAAGGCGTGTATGTATCCAATGAAGGCTGGAATGAAGAGACTGTTCCGGATGGCTGGATGTGGCAGGATATTGCCAATTACTACGGGGCAGGTCCTGCCAAACTGAACTGGCGGGAAAACCAATACGATGTGATTTTACAGTCAGGCAAATCTTTAGGCGACCCGGTGAAAGTCGTGAAGACTGTGCCACGGCTCAATGGCTATGGGCTGCGGTCGGAGCTTACGTCAGCCGCCGCCGGCACCGGCGATAACGCCTATATTTATTTCCCGTTGAGCGCCTCCGCTGCTACTATACGTGGTACCATCCCTGTCAACGAAAACAGTTTTAAAATATCTGGCTCCATGCCTTCAGCTGCCACCCAGTTTGTCAGCACCCTGTCTGATACCTTAAAAACTCTTGGTATACAGCTGCCGCAGCAACCCGTGTTGCAGCATGTCAAGAAGCAGCCGTCTGAGCAGTATACTTTGTTCCACACCGTTTCGTCGCCTCCGCTCGACAGCATCGTGTACTGGTTTAACCGGAAAAGCATCAACCTGTATGGCGAGGCCTTGCTGAAAACAATCGCATATCAGAAACAGGGGAGCAGCGATTCGGATAAAGGCCTGGAGCTGATCCGGGATTTCTGGCAGAAACAGGGTATCGCCAAAACCGAACTGGCCATGGTCGATGGCTCTGGCCTCTCGCCGCTGAACCGCGTTACGACCCACGCACAGGTGCAACTGCTGCAGCATGCCCGTAAGCAGGACTGGTACCAAGGTTTTTATACTTCGCTACCGGTATACAATGGCATGAAAATGAAGAGCGGAACGATCAGGGGCGTGAAGGGCTATTGCGGCTACCACAAAGGCAAAGACGGAAAAGAGTATGTTTTTTCTTTCCTGGTGAACAACTACAACGGTTCGGCTTCGGAACTGGTGCAGAAGATGTACAAAGTGCTCGATGAGCTGAAATAAACGGCTGGCAACAAGTATAAAACCAGAAGCCCCGGCATATGCCGGGGCTTCTGGTTTTATGTTAATATTAACGTATAATCTTACTCTTTCTCGTTGCCGAGGCCTTCCTTGTTTTTATGGCCTTTCAGTGTGCTGGCGTTCGGTTGGTTGTTGCGGAACTCCTTATCAGAGCTATCAGCCCCACGGTTATCAGATGGGTTGGCATGTGAGCCTTGCGGGCTGTTCTGGTTAGGTGTATTTTTACCAGCTTTGGCACCGCCACTGCTGCCTTCCCGGCTTGGCTTGTTCTCGCCACGCGTGTTGTCCGCGCCACCTGCCACAGGACCCGACTGTGATCCGCCCTGTCCGCTTACATTCTGGCCTTTTCTTGAGTTATTATCTCCTGAGATATTTCTGTTATTACTGCTCATCGCTTTTCTCCTTCTCTTTTATAAAACAAATCATATTCAGCCGCCGGATTTCGCCGGGGTAAGTAAGTTGTACGGAGGAAAGCAGCGTTAGGGTTAAGAAAGTGTGCTGTGCCGGTAGGCAAAATTGCCGCTGATAACGTAAAAAGCTATGCTTTATCTGTTACAAAAAAGCTTCAGGAAGAGCCCGTTGCTGCATCATCCTGAATATAGTCTAAACCTATGTAAATCATTTTTATTCAGGTGAAAAACGGCACTCCAACTTTATTAAGAAAAGAGAGTTAATAGGAGGGTCATCTGGAAATATACTTGTCGGATAGGCTTTTGTAGAATTGTATGAAATTTCACCGGTTTATAAAGTTTTCCCTGATAGTTGTAGGGCTCGTACTTTCGTTGGTACTGGTGGTCCTGCTGATGCTGCCCATGCTCTACCAGGAGAAAGCGCCCGCTTTGCTGCGCCAAAAGTTCGAAAGCAGTTCCGACATGGTCCTGGCACCTTTCCAGATGGAGATCTCGAGTTGGAGGAATTTTCCCTATCTTACTTTTTCCATTGATGATGTTGCTTTAGTAGATACCAGTAACAACAGGTCCATAGAGGTGCTGCGAATAAAACATGCGGAAGCACTTGTTTCGGTGTTGCAGTGGCCGTTTGGAGTTGTACGGGTAAGTAAAGTATACCTCGACGGGCTGGTGTTCCATCAGCAGGTAGATTCTACCGGGAAAAAGATCGGCCTTTCTTTCAGGGAGCGCGAAAGTGCAACCGATGCTTCCGGCGATGTATCGCTCCATATTCCGCACGTCAGAATTCGGAACGCCCGCATCCTTAGCGAAAATCACTACAAAAAAGGTGCGTTTTCCATACAACTGCTCAACTCTGACCTGGCTTTGGAGGTGCGAAACAATGCGTTGAATCTAAAAGGCAAGCTGAACGGAAAGATCGACTACATTGCCAGCAGAGAGCTGCGCCTGTTTCAGGACAAGAAGTTTACGGCTGATGCCTTTTATACTTATGATCTGAAGAAAAAGCTGGGCAGGATACAGAACAGCAAGGCGATACTGAACGGGAACGAAGTTTTGATCTCGGGCACGCACCAAAAGCCAACCACAGGTCCGGGTGCCGAACTGGACCTTCACTTCCAGGGGGACCAGCCGTTTTTCTTCTTGCTGAACCAGATGGAATCCGTGCGGTCTATCCCGTTGCTGAAGCGGGTGAAGAGCGAGGGCCGCGTAAAATTACACTACCACATTGCCGGGAACTCCAGCCCGATGCAGCGCCCCAGATCCAGGTTATACTTTGCCCTGCAGGATGGCAAGTTGCACTGGCCTACAAGCCGCATTACCTTGTCGCATATACAAATTGCAGGGCAGCTCGACAACGGACCTGAGCATTCGCCTGAGTCGAGCTCGTTTACGCTGCACAACCTGTCTGCCCGCTCCGGTACCGACAGTGTACAACTAAAAGCAACGATCACCAACTTCACCGAACCGTTTGTAGACGCTCACCTCAGCGGAAGCTATACCCTGGACAGCCTGGCGCAGGTGTTGCCGCCCACTTACATTGCATTGCCTAAGGGCACACTTGCCGGTAATATCGCCATCAAAGGGAACCTGCATGCCAACGATGGCCGGAAGAAAGAGCAGGACCTGCAATGGAAAGGCGCCATCAGCCTGCAAAACGTGGCTTTCCGGCCGGCAAACCTGACCGTTGCCTGCACAGAAGTAAACGGGAAAGCCGTGCTGACGGGCAACGAACTGCGCTTGCCGCAATTTAGCGGTAAAGTAGGAGGGGAGCCTTTCTCGGTAACTGGCTCTGTGAAAGATGTCATGAACTATCTGTTGGGGCAAAGCCCTACGATAACTGTAGATGGAGCGGTCCGGCTGAAGCAGGTAAATACCGCCTGGATAAAGCTGGAAGCGGGTGCTGAGGCAGGCAGGCAGAAGAAGGCTGTGGCCAGTACAGTAAAAACAGATAACAGTATACTTCCGGCTTTCCTGCGCCTCAACATGCGCCTGCAGTGTGAGCAGCTTGAACTTGAGAAAGCGACGATCCGGAAAATGCATGCCCGCTTAAGAAGCAACGGCAATCGGCTTACCCTTTCCGATATAGGTTTGACCACACAGGGCATCACAGTGAAGGGCAACCTCTCGGTGCCGAACAACAGCAGGCAACTGCACGCAGCCAACCTGCAGCTCTCTGCTAACCTCGACTCGCTGGACCTGACCAGCATGCAGCAGATCAACGCGTTGGCAAATACCAGCGGCCGCGACAAAGCTGCTGAAGCTACGCAGAAAAATGGTCTGGCATACATCCTTCCCCTGCAAAAGGCGCAGCTTTCCGTACATGTCAGGAACGTAAATCTGCCCGGTAACGAAGATATGAAGAACTTCTCGCTGCAGCTAAACAAAAACCGCAACCACGTAACCATGCGTGACATGCGTTTTACAACCTCAAAAGGCGGTAAGGCTACAGCCAGCGGTGGTTTTCAGTTGAACAAATCAAAATTGACCAAGCCTTACCTGGATGTAGCCATGCAGTATAAATTCCTGGACCTGCAGGCATTTATGCAAAACTTTGCCGCGCTCAAGACCCTGCTTCCGCCCCCTGACACAGCAAGCACTCCGGCCAGGGCAGACGGTAAGTATAAGTTCAAGGAGAAAGCATACGACTTAAGCTTATACATAAAAGCCGGTGAACTGAAGTATGAATACCTGCGGGGCGCCAACCTGGCTATAAATGCCCGCATGAACCGGGAGCAGGCGCAGCTGGACAGGCTGTACCTCGACGCTTTTGGAGGCATGATCTACGCGCACGGCCTCATGGACCTGAACGAGCCGACCGATACCGTGCCGGTAAGGCTGAAAGCACAGGTACAGGATGTCGATCTGAAACAAATATTTGCGTTTGCCGAGCAAATGGAATTGGACGTGCTGGGCAGCCGGAACATAGAAGGCAAAGCCGACTGCAACCTGACTGTTTTCACTAAACTGGACCAGACGTTTACCCCAAGCTTTGACCGGACGGTTGCCTATACAAAAGCTACGTTCCGGGGGATGGAGCTAAAGGACATAATGCCGATACAGGAAGCGCTCGGCTTTATGAGAAAAGAGCGGACCGAGCACCTGTACTTTGAGGATGTGAATGCCGATTTTGTGCTGTACAAAAACAAGTTCTTAACGCCCGGTTTCAGTCTGAACAATAACCTGTCTTCCTTCGACTTAAGAGGGTCCTATACCATGAAAGGAAATGCGAACCTGAGCATGGATGTGAACGTGCTCAATATTTTGTTCGGTAACAACGAGCGCCGCATAGAGCAGATCCAGGAAGACTCGCTGGCCTTAAAAAGCAACAAAAGGCAGCAGCATCTGCTATTGGTGCGGGAACAGGACAAGTATAAAGTAAAACTCAGCAACCGAAAGGAAAGAGAAAGTATAACAGATACCCTCCGCAACGAGTTTACGGATGTGCTGAACCGCTACCAGATCGATACCGTGTTTACAGTGGTAAAATAGCGACTAACATTGTGCTCACTCTTTAAGAGTGGCACAAATAGATCAACAGAAGTATACTTTTGCTGCACCCAGCCTTTGCCTTAGAGTAGCGCCCGGGTATTCTGAGAAAGTCCCATCCCTTATCGGGCTATTATAATCATAAATTTACTTATTTTTATACCTTCAGACTGTGCTGGCGCGTGCGTCTTCGCTCGTGTCGAACTATGTTGCGGTCCTCTGGCCCGGTTATATTACAGAATATCTTTAGCTGCAGGTTTGAAAGCGTGTGATAGAGAAGAGCAAAACTTGACAGACATGCGCCATAGAAGCAGTACAGCAAACTGTAACATTCCTGCTGATCAGGTCTGAAATTTTATTTTTACCGGGCAACCCTTCTGAAAGTCGCCTTGTCTTACCATCAGAACCGCAAGCTGAAAAGTATGAGAAGACATGTATCAAACATAGGCATCCTGCAACTGCTGGCCGTTATCCTGTTGCTGTGGGGGTGCGATAAAACCGAAGAGGATGTGATCCCGCGGTCTTTTCAGGAGTTCACACTTTACCCGGATGATATTTATACTTTCAACAGCAATTCCGACTGGATCAACCGGCTCGATCCGTTGGCAAATGACAGCGTAAAAGCGCAGGTAAAAGTAACCTACAGCCAGCCCCAGCATGGGCAGCTGCTACCGGAGTTCGATGGCCCCGGCACCATGGGCTACAAACCCAACAACGACTTTTACGGGATAGACAGCTTCACCTATACCGTTTGCACGAGCGAAATTTGTAAATCGGAAACGATCCGAATGATTGTGGAAAAGCCCTACGATCCGGCTACCTGCACCACACTGCTGGCGCCTGATTCGCTGGAAACAACTAAAAACACCTTCAAAGGGATCCGGATCTTTGAGAATGATAGGATCTGCTTCAACGACAGCTATGGTGGCAACTACATCGAGAAGCCGGTGAAAGGCACTTTCCGGACCATTGAGTATTCCGGCAGCTACAAGAACACCATCTATGTATACTACCCGCCAAAAGATTATGTAGGCGAAGATTCCTTCCGCTACCGGGTGTATACCAGCCGTGACCGTTCCACTTACCAGGAAATTATCGTGAAGGTGACGGTTAAATAATATGAGCGACAGCAGCTTATACTTCAATCGCTCTGAACGCTACTCCACACGGGCCGCAGGTGCATACCTGGGGCTTTTCCTGTTTGCAGTTGAATCTCTGAACGTGTGCCGCATCCTTAACCCGTAGCATTTGAGATAAGTGTACTCAGAAGAAGAGATCATTGCGGGCTGCCAGATGGAGAAGGCATCGTTCCAGGAAAAGCTGTACCAGCTCTATTCCCGGCGCATGATGGCCGTGTGCGTGCGCTACACCCGATCCAGGTTTGAGGCAGAGGACATTTTTCACGAGGCGTTTGTGAAGGTGTTCAGGAATATCAGTGCGTACAACGGGGGTTCCTTTGAAGGATGGGTACGCCGCATTTTTGTGAATACTGCCATCAACCATTACCACAAAAACCGCAAGTACCAGGACCAGCTGGACTATAGCTCGGTGGAAGAAAGTGTACCTGCAGATGATGACATCATCAGTACTATTTCCGGCCAGGAACTACTGGCGCTGATAAACCAGCTGCCGGAAGGCTACAGGCTGATCTTTAACCTGTACGTGGTGGAGGGATTCAACCACCGTGAGATTGCCGAGATGCTGAACATTGCGGAAGGCACGTCTAAGTCGCAATTGGCGAAGGCAAAAAGCCATTTAAAGAAGATGCTCCAAAAACTTTCAATCTCTGAAAATGCTGACTGATAAAGAACAGGAAGAAATACGGCGCAAACTGCTGGGGCTCGAGGAAGAGCCGCCTGCCGACGGTTGGGGCAGGATCTTGCCAGAGATCCAACCTCAACAGAAACCACGTTTGGTGTGGTGGCCTGCCGCTGCCGCGCTGCTGTTGCTTTTATCCCTGGTAGGCGGGTATTACCTCCTGCAGGATAAACCTGCTACCCTTGTGCAGGTAAGCAGCGGCAAGTATAAACAGGAGCAGGCACCGGCGGTTGCTGTGGCTCCCTCTGAAAGTATAAACACAGAGCAGCATACCAAGCAGGGAAAAGAGACCTCATCCGGAACAGGAATCTCCCTGCCTGCTGACAAGCCCTATTATTCAAAAAACTCTGTCGAAAAACCTACCCAGCAGAAAGAAGAAACAACAGATCAGATCGAAAAACCAGTAGAAAAAGGTACAGTGGCCGCGCATGATCCGGTAAACAAAGAGCAAGCAGCTAAACCGGTTATTGCAGCTCCCTCGGAACCACAAGACAAGTATGATGCTGAGACGCTAGCTACTGCAGTAAAAGCCGATAGGCTCGGTACAGAATCTGCCGATGCGCTGTCCGGCGTAAAGCCCGAGCTCCAGAGCAATGGCGCGTTTGTGTTGCCCGATTCGGTATGTAGCACCTTGACTGAAAGTGCAGTGGCCAGAACAGAAACAGCAGCAGATTCGAGTGCAGCAGTGGAACCGAAGGAATGGTTTATCGGAGTTACTGCAGCCCCCCGCTATGCTTTCCGGTCGTTTACGCCTACAGGCACAGACGATATCTACATCACGAAGTTCAATAACATGAAAAAACTGGACCCGGAGCGCATGGGCTATGAGTTTGGGCTGAACTTTGGCAAGGAGATCAGGCAGAATTTATACCTGGAAACTAGCCTGTCTGTCATGCAGCTGCGCGAGAACGTTTCCTATTCATTTACGACCGGCAAAGTGGATACACTGATCAAGCGACTGGCAAGTGATGGATCGTTTCAGGCAACGCCGGTGTATGTGGAAGGGGAGCGCCAGTTAAAGAGTTCGTTTACGTATGGCGGCCTTCGTGTTGGGGCAACCTATTTCTTCCTCGAAGGCCTGCAAAGCCGCCTCAGCCTGACCATGGCGGGCGGCGTGAACGTGCTGGTAAAAGGCCATACAGAAGAATACCTTAACGGTGAATTAAACGAAACCATCGTTTTCCCTTCAGAAGATAACCTGCTGGAGCAGACAAACTATAACCTGCTGCTGGGGGTGGGTTATAACAGGAGGCTGCACGACAAGTATGAACTGATGCTGATGCCAACCCTGAATTATTTCCTGGGCTCTACCTTTAGCAAACGCGAACCCTTCGGATTGCGGCCTTATACTCTGGGGGTAAGTTTCCAGGTAAGAAGGCGGCTTAGCAGGTAACCGGCTGCTGATCTGAGGTATCAAAAAGCGCCGTGGTATTACGCCACGGCGCTTTTTGATGCAAGTATGTTTCTTTGAAGAAGACAGCTTAGCGGAGCAGAAATAAATTCTGAAAATTTTTATGCTCCAGGCAACGGTTTCGATTGGGGGCTGGTCTTACCCTTGAACGAACAAAATACTACTATGAAATCTACTACTTTACTGCTTCTGGCGGGTATCAGCTTATCTGTCGTGCTGTCGTCCTGTGATAAGGAGGATGTACTGCCTCTTACCCAGCCAAAGCCAGCGCCGGGCACCACGCCGGGCTCTGGTGGAAACACAACGCCCCCGGGCACTACACCAACTCCTGGATCCGGTTCTACACCACCGCCTACTACCACGCCGCCACCCACCAACCAGACACCACCGCCACCAACAAACCAGACGCCTCCGCCTGTAACCGCCAGCAGCCTGCTTGCGCAATTCGGAACGAAGGTCCTGAAGTATGATGCACAAGGCCGGCTGATTGACGTAAGTTATTCTGACCTGACTCACTTGGGCTATGCCATTGTGTACGAAGGCGATAAACCGGTTCGACTCAACTACAAAACCGGCGGCTGGCTGATTTATACTTATGAGGGCGACAAAGTTACAGAGGCGGTATCTTATTACGGCGAGAACCTGGTTAACTATCGTTACAGGTTCGAATACAACGGCGACAAGCTGGTGAAAACGACGGAGATGAGCTATGCGCGCTACGATGAAGGACGCCTTGGCATTACGACGTATAGCTACGATGCAAACGGCAATCTTGCAGAACTGGTCGTTCGGTGGTCGACCAGCAACAAAGCCGAAGATTTGGGCCGTCCGTCTGTGATCAAGTGGGGCAACTACGATAGCAATCCAAATCCGATGCCGTATGCCGAGAGTACTTTATACCTGCCCGGCATAAAGCTGTTCAACAACAACCCGGGGTATCGTGACCCAGGCTCTGGTAAAGAATTGTACAGCTACATTTACCATGATTCCGGTATGCCACAGCAGCGCTACACCAAACTGGAAGCGTACCCGCATGTGCAGCCTTTTACGGACAGGTATACTTATAAGTAAGCATTAAAGTATAAACCCGCCTTCTACACAAATTAGAAGGCGGGTTTATACTTTATAATGATCTGTATTATCTGCAGACACTGTCTTTGTTTAGGATAAGAACGACATCCACAATTTTATGCGCGAGCTCCGTATCCAGGTCCAGGGCAGAGTATAAGTATTGAATAAGCTCTTTTTCCTTGTTTGTAACCACACAATCCGAAAGCACCAGCTGAATGGTAAGGGCAAAAAGTGTTGCTTTGTTTTCTGCAGAAATCTTATCTACTGCCTGGTCAATCAGTACTTTGCTACCGTACTGTGCGTGGGCATAAAAAACAGTGCGGCTGTAGGCCATGATGTCGTGTCCTTCGAAAAGTTTTTTATCCGCCAAGGTCTGGGCTAAAACATCAAGCTCTTCATCGGCAACATTACCATCCACCGCTATACAGGCCTGCATGATGGCAATCCAGGCTTCCTGCTCGTTTTGCGGTGTATAAGTATGAGAGGCAGGTACTGTTGAGTTGCCTTTGGTATTAAAGATCCCTTCCATAAAATTTTAATGTGTATACTTCTAACGTTGTTACTCCGTTAGGCCTGCATTTGTTATCCTTCCCATCCTATGCTGGTATAGTCTTATATTTTTCTAACTTTATATATAAATAGTGCGTTTGTTGGCTTAAGTAAACGCTTGTATATTAATGGTATAGGCTAAGCGGAGTCTGAACTTACACAAAATAAAAGCACTATGGACAGATTTTTAGGTACTTACAGCCCACAGTTGTATGCTATACTTCGGATTGTGGCAGGATTGATGTTTGCCATGCACGGAACCCAGAAATTGTTTGGCTGGCCGGGAGGCGGCGACACCGTAGAAGTAGCCTCGCTGATGGGACTGGCAGGTATCATTGAACTGGTAGGTGGCCTGATGATAGCATTTGGCTTGCTAACCAGCTGGGCTGCCTTTATTTGCAGCGGTGAGATGGCAGTTGCCTACTTTATGGCGCATGCCTCGCAGGACTGGGCTCCTTTAATCAATAAAGGGGAACTGGCTATTTTATACTGCTTTCTTTTCCTGTACATGGCTGCCCGCGGATCGGGTATCTGGAGTATAGACGCTGCTACGGGCCGAGGCGTGAGAACCCGGGATGTAGGTCATAGTTATTAAAGAAAAGCCAAGCTAACTTTCCAGCTTCGAAGAGATTATAGTTGCATATTGCTAATAATATTAGTAATATGCAGCTAATTACTCCACTTACAGTAACTTTATATTTCTTTTTGCGTAAAATATTAGCAAAAAGAAGTAATAATATGAAACTGAAGATAGAAGAAAAACCATTTCTGCCGGAAGGAAGGCACGTCGTGAAGATCACAGAAGTGGAAGAAGGGAGAAGCGAAAACAAGGACATTCCTTTTATCAACTGCCGGCTCGAGAACGAAGAAGGGTTTGTGAACCAGCGCTTTTACCTGAGCGAACCGGGGCAGCCGATCCTGGCATCTTTCCTGAAAGCGCTGGGTATAGATAAAACCGAAGTAGATTCAAAAGAGCTGAAGGGCAAATCCCTGTCTGTGGAAGTAGAGGAGCGATCTTACGAGGACGCTGATGGCAAAGAGAAAACCATCAAACAGGCTACTCATTTCGAAGCTGTTGGCAAGGCAGATACTTCAAACCGGTTTTAAGTACTGTAAGTATAAAAAACAAAAAGGAGCGCTTGCGCTCCTTTTTGTTTTAAAGCATTTGCTGCGGTAAGTTATCTGTTTACGGTAGCAAAGCCTACGTTCAGATATTTGCCGGTTCCGACTGCTTGGCTTGTGCCTGGTTTGTTTGGGGCTGCTGGTTTTCGTTGAAGCTCACCATCCACTGCACCCCGAATTTATCGGTCAGCATGCCGAAGTAATCGCCCCAGAACGTATCCTCCATTGGCATGTTTACCTTGCCGCCTGCCGATAACCCGTTGAAGATTCTGTCTGCTTCTACCTTGCTTTCCACACCTATTGAGAGTGAGAAATTATTGCCGGCATTCAGCTTTTGCCCCATCGACTCGAGCATGTCGGTTGCCATCAGAATGGTGCCCTGGCCTACAGGCAGCGCAATGTGCATGATCTTGTCCTGTTCCGCTTCCGGAACCCTGCTACTTTCGGGGGGTGTCTCTGAAGCGGAGCAGCATCAGAAACTCTCCTCCAAAAACGGATCTGTAAAAAGTAAAGGCTTCTTCGGTGTTGCCTGCAAAGTTCAGATAAGGATTGATAGTTGCCATAGTTTATACTTTGTAAGAGGTTTAAGCTTGTACTTTCAGTTTTGCAAGGTAATCTTCCAACTGGTCGAAGGTGCCGGTGCAGCCCTTATGCAGTGCATCAAGAGCTTGCTCAAATGTTTTGCGCTCTTCTGCAGTCGCATGAATGGGCTGAGACCTTTGGGTGAGGGTAGTTTTGCCATCCTGTTCGGTCAGGGTCAGGGTGTTGTGGATTTCCAGCGGCCATTCCTGGCTGAACGGAGCGCGGATTATTTCGCCTGTCTCATCCGAAAAGGAGTTGATGTACACAAGGCGCTCTGGCTCCACAATGCTGCTGTAGATAAAACGCCCCCACATGCTCTGGCCATCCGGCAGCCCTATGCAGTAGTGAAACATGCCACCCGGTCGCATTTCAAGTTTGGCTACTTTCAAAGATAGTCCTTTCGGTCCCCACCATTGCTCCAGTTGTTCTGCCTCGGTCCAGGCTTTAAAAACAAGGTTGCGGGGCGCATCAAATACGCGTGAGATAACAAATTCTCGTGCTGCTGTTTCCGGCCTCGTTTCATTCAGATTTTCCATGTTTATAGGTGTTTTTAGAGTTTCAGATCTTATTCGCTATAGTACTTTTTCTTCCAGGCTTACAGCCGGTTTATTCGTTTTTTGCAGCGTGCAAAAGGGAAAAGAAGTATACATAATTAATGCTATTATTCCCAATTGCGACAGTACAAACATACTATAAAGGAAAGGGAAAAAGCGGGTATAAATCCGGCAATGAAAGGGTTGATTGCGACAACAAAATCGTATACCTTAGAAGTATGAAGCATATATCCATTCTTGTTCCGAAAGGGGCTGTTTTGGGCAGTATTGAAGGCCCACGGCAGGTTTTTACAGAAGTAAACAAGCTGATGCAAAGTATGGGAAAACCTGCTTTGTTTGATGTGCAACTGGTGGGGCTTTCTGAAAACGTGTCAGCTGCCGGCGGTATTTACACCGTGTATACCGACGTGGTGGTACAGGATGTCAGCAAAACAGACCTGATCGTAATTCCTGCGCTGGATGGCGACATTGTGAAAAGCCTGGAGTATAACCATGGCTTTGTGCCCTGGATTGTGGAGCAGCACCAAAATGGAGCTGAAGTAGCGAGCCTGTGCCTGGGCGCCTTCCTGCTGGCCTCCACCGGGCTCGTTACCGGGAAGCAATGCGCCACCCACTGGATGGCTGCCAACGATTTCAGGAAGATGTTTCCGCAGGTGCAGTTGGTAGAAGATAAGATCATTACGGATGAGCAGGGGATCTACTCCAGCGGAGGCGCCTTCTCATACCTGAACCTTATTCTGTACCTGATAGAGAAGTATGCCGGGCGGGATGTGGCCATTTTTATGTCGAAGGCTTTCCAGATAGAAATTGAGCGCCGCAGCCAGTCGCCGTTCATGATCTTTAAAGGGCAGAAAGAGCACGACGATGAACAGGTAAAAGCCGCGCAGGAATACATCGAGAAAAATTTTCAGGAAAAAATAACGGTAGACGAGCTGGCTTCCATGGTGGCCCTGAGCCGCAGAAATCTGGAGCGCCGCTTCAAGAAAGCGACGGCTAACTCCATTGTAGAATACATCCAGCGCGTGAAAATTGAAGCAGCCAAAATGAGCCTGGAAACCTCCGGTGAGCATGTGAACGAGGTCATGTATAACGTCGGTTACTCTGACCCGAAAGCCTTCCGGACCACCTTTAAACGCATCACAGGTTTATCGCCGGTGCAGTACCGCAGCAAGTATAACCGGGAGATGGTGGCGGTGTAAAAGTATAAATTATACTTTGTGCCTGTCCCGGATCATGCTCAGGAAGCTGTCGCGGTAGGTTTCACCCAAAGGGATTTCCTTTTCGCCAATGTAAACGGTATGGCCGTCTATCATACTTACTTTATCGATGGAGATGATGTAAGAGCGGTGCACGCGGTAAAATGGCGGCTGGGGTAGCTGCTCTGACAGGTCTGTTAAGGATTGGTAGGTAACCAGCCGTTGCCCCGGCAGGAACAGCGATACATAATTTTTCAGGCCTTCCACATACAGGATGTCGCTGTAAGCCACCTTCAGGAATTTATTCTTGCTTTCGCCCTTTACGAACATGTAATCCGGTACCGGTGATGCGGCAACCGGCTCGGCAGGTTTTAGGGCTACAGCCGGCGCTACTTTTACCGGCTCCTGAAGCTGCAGCATACTTTGCGCCTTGTGCACTGCCTTCAAAAACCGGTCGAAGGGAATGGGCTTGAGCAGGTAATCCACCACGTCGTGCTCGTAACCTTCCAGCGCATACTCCGGGTAGGCGGTTGTAAGTATAACTTTGCACTTGCTGCCGCAGATCTTCAGAAACTGTATGCCCGTCAGTTCCGGCATCTGTATATCCAGGAACACCAGGTCTACCTTACCTTCCTGCACCCAGTTGATAGCCTCTATCGGGCTGGTGGTTTTGCCGACCAGCTCCAGGAAAGGCACCTTGCTGATGTAATCGGCAATGATATTGGCAGCGTACGCTTCGTCGTCAACGGCAATGCAGCGGATCATGGGTTTTAATTATGAATTACGAATTACGAATTATAGGAAGTGTAAGGATTTTCAGGATTAAAATAACACAATTAGGATTAATATACCGCATTGTCATTGTAAAATCACTTTTACTTTAATCCTCACTATCCTTTCTTATCAACTCCTGTCCATCCTTCCAAATCCTGTAAATCCTGATTCAGACAGCTTTGTCAAAGACCTCACAGCGTCTTTCAGACCTGTGAGTGTCTCGCTAAAACGAAGCAACACCTGTACCTCAGACGCTCACAGGTTTGTTAAACACTGTGAGGTCTAATGTTCAGCCAGTCTGCAGCCTCAGCATGGTTTTATACTGCCGGCCATCTTCGTGTACGTACAGGCTATACTTTCCGGGGTAGATCAGCTCCAGGCGGCGGCGGATGTTGGGCAGGCCGATGCCGGTGGTCTGGTCTTTCTGGCTTTTGTTGATGCGGTTGCTCACCTCAAAGTATAAACTGTCCTTTTCCAGCTGAAGGTTGATAGTTAACGGGGCGGAGGCATCGTCTACCACGCCATGCTTCAGGGCGTTCTCTACAAATGGGATCAGCACCAACGACGGCACCCGCTGCCCGTTTACCTGGCCCTGAATGGTAAAGTTCACAAAGAAGTTGTCCTCGAAGCGAAGTCGGTAGATGTCGAGGTAATTGTGCAGGTAATCCACCTCTTTCTGCAAGTCCACTTTGCCGTCTTTGCTCTCGTGCAGCATGTAGCGCATTAGGTCAGAAAGTTTAATAATAGCGCCGGCCAGTTTATCAGAAACTGGGTAAGCCAGAGAGTATAAATAGTTGAGCGTGTTGTAAAGGAAGTGCGGGTTGATCTGCGTTTTCAGGAAGGCCAGTTCGGCCTGCGTTTTTTCCTGCTTCAGGTTGCGGTTTTCACGTTCCTTCTGCAGGGTTGTCTCAAATGCCCATACTACTCCTCCCAGAAAAATGCCTGGCATAGACCAATACAGGTTATCAAAGAAAAAATAAGAAAGAGTAGTGTTTATTCCGTAGTTCCGGAAGCCAAACAGGTACGGGTACAGGGTTTCTTCGATAATATAGCGAAGGGCGATATAGGTGAACATGACGCCAACAATACCCAGCACAAGTAGGAACCAGTTTTTAAACTTCAGCCAGAGCGGAAAAACCAGAAAATAGCAAAGGTAGAACTCCACCATGCGCAACACATCCTGTGAAAAGGAAAGCATCAGGATATTGAATTTCCAGTTGTAGATAAAATAACCTAAAAGGGTATAGCTGAAATAGAGCGTCCAGCCCAGCAGGTGAAGTCCTATCTTTTTTTGTAGTGCATTCATACTCTAAAAGTATAAATAAGTAAGCTCAGGCGCACTTTTATTATATCAGCCCATTGTTTTATTATGCCAACCCTCGCTTTTCTGATTTCAATCCGTATTCGGCTGCTATTTCAGGTTTAGGATAGTAGTTGAGGCGGTTCGGATAATATAATTTAGATCGCATAAACGGTGCTGCATCTTTGGCTCAATATCAACAGAACAAATACCTGAGCCATGAAAAAAGCATTTACCACTACGACAAAAGCCAAAGGACAAAAGGCGTTCAGAAGTATAGCCTTGGCTATAGTTTTCTGCTTTATAGCATTTACTGCATGGGCACAAACAGGCGCAACGGTGAAAGGGGCCGTCACAAACGCTACCACGCAAAAGCCGCTGGACTATGTGTCGGTGGTGTTGCTGCAGTTGCCCGATTCGGCAGTAGCGGCCTCGGAGATGACCGATGCGGCAGGTGCTTATACCTTTGCGCAGGTGAAGCCGGGCAGGTATACCGTTAAAGCGCTGATGGTAGGTTTTACCCCGGGCAGAAGTATGGCCTTTGAGGTGAAGCAGCAGGTGGTGCAGGTGCCGGGTATAGCCTTGCAGGAAAGAAGTAATGCACTGCAGGAAGTGGTGGTAAAAGGCCAGAAGCCGCTGCTGGAGCAGGAGGCAGATCGTGTGGTGATGAACGTAGAGCAGCTGAACACGGCAGGCGACAACGCCCTGGAGGTGCTCAAGTATGCGCCGGGCGTACGGCTGGACAAAGACGACAACATCCTCTTTCGGGGAAGCGGCAGCGTGCAGGTGCTGATCAACGGCAAAATGACCTACATGAGCGGTGCCGAGCTGCAGAGTTACCTGAAATCGCTTCCGGCCTCTGCGGTAAGCAAAGTGGAGCTGATCGCCAATCCGCCAGCCTCTTTCGATGCAGCGGGAACAGCCGGTATCATCAACATCAAGCTTAAAAGAGACGAAACCCTGGGCATGAACGGCTCGGCGAACCTTGGTACCGGCTATGGAAAGTATGAGAAAGTATGGGGAGGCCTGAACCTGAACTATAACACCGGCAAAGTGAGCCTGTACACCCGCCTGAACGCCGGCCACTACAACTCTTTCAACCGCCTTATTTTAAAGCGCAACATCAACGACAGCCTTTACAACCAGGTTAACTACTGGCACCCGGTCACCAACAGCTACAATGTAACGGCAGGTGCCGATTATTTTATCAGCAAAAAACATACGGTAGGGATCATGGCCAAAGGATACGCCTCGCCGGAGAACACCCTTACCACCAGCAACTCCACCAATTACGATGCCGCCGGCAAAACTTTCGGGCGTATGAGCATGCACAACCCTAAAGAGTCCGGCACCGACAACTACAGCCTGAACCTGAACTATAAATTCGACATCGACAGCACAGGCCGCAGCTTAACCTTGGATGCGGATTATGTAAACTACAGCAGCTATGCCGATGAGCACTTCACGAATAACTTTTACACCGCTTCCGGAGAGGCTACACAGGCTCCTTTGCAGCTGCGCAGCTTCAGCAAAGGCGAGGCAAGTATACGGTCGCTGAAAGTGGATTATGTACAACCCTTTGGCAAAGGCTACAAAGCAGAGGCAGGCTTCAAAACCAGTAGGGTAAGCAACGAGAGCGATATCAGGTTTGAAGAGCAGCAGGAGCAGGAATGGGTAAACGACGGGAAGCGCACCAACAGCTTTGTATACAACGAAACCATACATGCGGCCTACCTGAGCCTGAACGGGAAGCTTAGCGAAAAGCTAAGTATGAAAGCCGGTCTACGGGCAGAGCAAACCATTGCCGATGGCCACTCTGCCACCACAGGAGAAAAGATAAACCCGGACTACCTGAAGTTTTTTCCAAGCGTGTTTGTAAGCTACAATGCGAATAAAAACAATCAGTTCTCGGTATCCTACAGCCGCCGCATCAGCCGCCCATCCTACCGCAGTATAAATCCATTCACTTTTTACGCTGATCCCTACACAGCTATACAGGGCAACCCATTTCTGCAGCCTTCTTTCTCTAACTCGCTGCAGTTTAATTACAACTACAAAAGCTTCCAGTTACTGAGCCTGAGCTATATCGAGACGAACGATTTTGTGTCAAACGTAATTAAGCAAAACGATGAGACAAAAGTGAGCATCAGCCGGCCCGAAAACCTGAGCAAAGCCACCTACCTGAGTGCCAGCAGCGGCGGCAGCCTGCCAGTAAAGGATTGGTGGACAGCTACCCTGCAACTGGAAGGTTCTTATAACACCGTTACGTCGCCACTACAGGGCTCGGAGTATAACCACTCCCGCTTCAGCTGGTCGGCCAGCACCGAAGAGAACTTTAACCTGCCTAAAGACTACAAACTGCAGCTTTCTGCCTACTACATGTCGCCGTCGGTGCAGGGTTTGTACAAGACAAAAGCCGGCTACCAGCTGGACCTGGGTGCGCAGAAGATCCTGTTGGGCGGCAAAGCCACGCTCAGCCTGAAACTGCGGGACGTGTTTAACACCAGCCGCTTCAGAGCCAACTTAGCGTACAACAACGTGAACATGTACTGGCAAAACCAATGGGAGAGCCGCCGCCTGAACCTGACGTTCGACTATAAATTTGGCAGCAGTAAAGTAAAGACAGCCCGCAACCGCAAATCCGGTACCAGCGAGGAGGAGGGAAGGCTGTAACAGCTCAGGCGGCGGTATTTCGCCGCCAACAACTCTTCTGCAAGGGATGTCTCCAACAGAGTTCATGCGGAAATGGATGTCCTCATGAACTCTGCCCCTTACCTATTACCCATTACTTTGGCATTAGGATTTATACTATCGACGGCTTTTATACTTTGCGCAACCGAAAACTTACCTGCACAGCAGCACCGGTTTCTCGTATGCTATAAAGTGCTCATACTTTATCAGATGCGAAGAAATGGTAACAGCAAGAGGCAAGTATAAAACTGGTAGGCTAACTACAAAACCAGGCAAAACAGGCAGCAATGCCGAACCGAAAACGGGTTTCCAGCGGCTCGGGTTGGATACGCAGAAGGACGGATTCATTTACGTACCCCAACGGTATGACAGCAGTCGTCCGGCTGCGCTGGCTGTTATGCTGCACGGCGCAGGAGCCCCGGCCGAACAAGGGCTCTCGCTGCTCCATGACTATGCCGATGAGGAAAACATCATCCTGATTGCGCCGGCTGCACGGTCCTATACCTGGGATCTTATCGCAAGCGATGCCTTCGGATCGGACGTCATTTTTATAGACCAGGCACTTGCCCAAGCATTTGGAAACTATGCCATCGATACAACGCGTGTTGCTATTGGTGGTTTTTCGGATGGTGCTTCGTACGCGCTCTGCATCGGCCTGACAAACGGCGACCTGTTTACCCACATTATTGCCTTCTCACCGGGTTTTGCCTACGCCCTCCAAAAGAAAGGGAAGCCTGCCGTATTCATATCGCACGGCGTGCAGGATGCTGTCCTGCCCATCGACCCATGCGGAAGGCGGATCGTGCCGTTGCTGAAACACGATGGGCTGGAAGTAAAGTATACCGAATTTCAGGGAGGGCACGAAATTCCGCCTGCTATAGCTCAGAGTGCGGTAGAGTGGCTCACCAGGTAACGTATAACCAGTAACTCAGAAAAAGCATCTTATGGCAACTGCTGCTAAAAACGTGTTTACCTTTCACAAAGAACCGCACGGCACCTGGTACATCGACCTGCCAGCTTACCCCGGCCCCAAAGGCGATTTGGCCATGGTGGCCGGTGCCGACGACATGCTGGACCACCTGGCCAAGGGCAGAACACGCGTTGTAGTAGAAATGAGCGAAAAGCCCTTTGACGGCGCACTGGCAATGGAGCAGGTAAAAGCAGGAGAGCCCGGAGGTGGGGCTTATTACAAACCCATCGACCACAAGATCCAGTCGGTATGGCTTTGCGATGTGACTACATTTGCCTTGGGCCACTTCCCGGAGAAGATCTATTTCCGGGCTGTAGCATAACAGTTACATTAGTCGTCCGACTTATCCGAAGCATCAGTAGGGTTGTATAAAGGCGCAGTCTCTTCTTCGGCATACGCTTCCTTGCCGAGTATATAACCGTAGGGGTGTAGCCGCGGAACACGATCAAAAATCACTTTCAGGCTGGCAAACAAAGGCACGAACAGGATCATGCCGGGTATGCCCCAGAGCAGGTTGCCCAGCAAGATCACCATGATCGTGGCAAGGGGGTTCAGCTTAACCCGGGAGCCGGTAATATAGGGCGTCAGCAGGTTGGCCTCAATCAACTGGGTTACCATAAAAAAGATCAGCACCAGCACCGGCGCCCAGAATGAATCTTCGGTCAGGAACGCGAATGCGATCGGGAAAGCAATGCCCAGGAAGGAACCAAAGTAGGGTACGATGCGCAGCAGCGCTGTAATAATGGCAAAAAGCAGCACATGTTCCAGTCCGATTGCCCAGAAGCCCAGCGCGTAGGTTACAGCCAGCACCGTGATAACAGTAAACGTGCCTTTCAGGTAATCGTGGATGATCCGGGAGATCCGGGCCAGCATCACTTTTGATTCCTTCTGGCTCTCAAATAGCCGCAGCCTGACAAAGAAGTTCTGGATTCTTTGCTGGTAGATCAGGAAGAAGAAAGTATAGGTGAGGACGATGAAAACAAACAGCAGGACGGAAAGCCCCTGCACCAGGAAATCCCTGACGCTTTTGAAAACGGCTTTTGCAATATCCGGCTTCTTTTCCTCGATGATCTCTTCTTGCTCATTTTGCGTCAGGTCGGTTGTTTCGTACAGCAGCCACTGCAGCCGCTTAGTTTTTTCCTTTACCTTTTGCTCCAGCCTAGGCAGGTCAGCTTCCAGGCTCCTCACCTGATGGTAAACAACGGTACTTAGAAAGACAAAGGCAGCCAGCAACACGAGGATAGCGATCAGCGAGGCCACAGAGTCCTTCATGTTATACTTGCGCTGCAGCCTGTGCACCATCGGGTACAGCAACATGGCAAAAAAAGCGGCAATGGCTAAGGGTACAAGAAAGGGCTTCCCCAGGTACAAAAGTATGGATACCAGCACTACTGAAAGTAAACCTTTATTCAGCCGGCTCAGGTTGATATTTTTTGTGTTCATCTGTAAAGAGAAGTAAACGCAAAAGCCCGGCCGATGTTGGTACTGCCTGTACGGGAGTTCAGACTGTTATTACAATTTGCTGTTGTTGTCGGCTAGTACTGCAATAACAACCGTCTGGGAGAGGCGTAGAATCAGTGAGATAGTATGTTAGTTACAAGCGCAGGAGCAGCGCGGAAGAAGCTTTTTCTTATAATCAGATAAATTGCAGCCTAGAAAGCTAAACAGAACATCACCATGAGTCAAACCTATAAGCCCATAGACCCGGCTTTTCGCGATGAACTGCAGGTACTGGCAGCTAAAAGAGCCGCTGCGCGCATCCAATTCTACAGCGACATACACGAGTTCCTGAGCCTGCATGCTACATTGAAGGAAATGGTGTCGAAAGAGGATGGCGAATACCTGGTGCTAACCACCGGCGAGGAGATCCGGCTCGACAGGATCGTAAGGATCGGTGACAAACCTGCCCCGGGATATGATGATGATTTCTTTAAATGCGACCTGGGAAGGTAGTATTTACCTGTTCTGCTTCTGCGGAAGAACTGCCTGCACTGCCTCCAGTATTTTTCCCCAAACCGGCGACTGCGGCGCCACCACATCAAAATGGCCGGCATTTGGAAGGAGCATCGTTTCAGCTGCATCGCCTTTGCTCTTAGCAAGGGTTACATATGCAGTTGCCTGGCTTACGGGCACAATAGGGTCCAGCATGCCTTGCACCAGCCGCTGCGGCACCCTGAGCGGCAGCAACTGTATAGGGGCGGCCTGTGCATAACGGGCCGGAACGTCTGCCGGCATGCCGCCCATCAGCTTCGGTACGGCAGCATTGCAGCTTCCTTTGTCTGCTGCATATTGCTCCAGGTCGGCAATGCCCGCCAGCGAGACAACTCCTTTCAATTTTAAGGGCTTTCTGGTGTAGAGCTCACTTTTGCGCGGCAGGTTTTTGCGGCCTGCCAGCCATAATGCCAGGTGCCCGCCTGCCGAATGCCCTATAACGGCTACCTGCTTTCGGTCCAGCGGGTATTTCTTTGCCAGTTCACGCACAAAGTCGGTGCCTTTAGCTACATCCAGGAAAGTACCGGGCCAGCCGCCTCCCACATCTCCCACGCGCCGGAACTCAAGGTTCCAGGTAGCATAACCGGCCTGGGTAAGGGCCGCGCTAAGTTGCGACATATACTGCAGATCATACTGCGATAACCAGCAACCGCCGTGCACCACAACCACCACCGGAAACGGGCCTTTGCCCTCAGGCAAACGCAACTCCCCGAACTGCAGCGAGTCGGAGCCATAAGCAATGCGGGAACCTGCAACAGGGGCGGGAAGGGCTGCGATGTCCTGCCAGGTAATCAGTTTCGGCTTTTGCTCCTGAGCGAAAAGTGTGGAAGATAAAAGAAGGCAGAAAAGCAGGGTGCAAAGTATAAAGCGCATAAGGGTGTGGATGGTGTGAGGGCGTAAAGATACTCGAATCAGTCTGGTTTTGTATGGCTAAATTCGTTGAGTACGCTTGCCAGTTCCCGCTGGTAATCCGGGTTCTCGTTCATGCCGTTGTGTCCCTGTCCCTGCAGTATGATCACTTTATCCTTTGGTTTCAAGTGCGGCCTTAATTTCTCTGAAGAGCCCTGGTAAATGATCTCGTCCGCATCACCATGGAAAAGCACGACAGGGGCGCGTGTTTGCTCAACAAAGCGGTACGTCTCGAATTTATACTTTAGCAGAAAGGCAGGTACAAACGGGTAGAGGCTCTGCATCAGATCAGCGAGGCTGTAATACGGCGCCTGCAGGATCAGGAGTTTAGGGCTATTGGCAGCGGCAAGCATGGCCGCCGCTGCTGTTCCGATCGAGTACCCGGCAACTATTGTGTTGTCTTCGTTATACCTCGTTTTCATGTGATCGTAGGCAGTCTGCACGTCTTCGTAAAACTGTTTCTCGCTGCTTATTTTCCCTTCGCTTTTGCCGTAGCCGCGGTAGTCAAGCACAAAAATATCGTAGTTCAGGTTGGTATAGGTTGGCGCAATCCAGCCCCAGGAATCAACCGAACCTGCATTGCCGTGCAGGTAAAAGACCAGCCCCTTGGGTGCAGCAGCTTTGAAAAGTATACCGTGCAGCCTGGCCCCATCCCTGGCGGGTATAAAGATCTCTTCAAATTCCTGATCAAAGCTAAACCGATGTTGTTGCGGAAGCTTCTCAGGGAAAAAGATCAGGCTCTCCTGTTGAAAAGATAAAAGGCTCATGAGCAGAAGATAAATAACTAAAAGTATACTTCCTGTGACTAGGATTTTCTTTCCCAATATTCTTTAAGAGTATAGCCAA
This sequence comes from Pontibacter ruber, assembly GCF_023630205.1. Classification (GTDB taxonomy): domain Bacteria; phylum Bacteroidota; class Bacteroidia; order Cytophagales; family Hymenobacteraceae; genus Pontibacter; species Pontibacter ruber. The sequence goes on from NZ_JALPRR010000003.1 coordinate 478,497, forward strand.
ATGGATGTTAATCATGTTCAGGGTCTCCCGCCACATGGTCGGCGTGGTATGCGTTCCGCTGGCCCAACGGTTTTTCTGCGCCAACGGTGGTGTCTTTAGCGGTCTGATGTTCCAGTTCCGAGTTGATTTCGGCGCCCAGCAGGATAATGAAACTGGTCAGGTTAAACCACAGCATCAGGATAATGACCGATGCCACCGGGCCATACGTTTCGTTGTAATTAGCGAAATTGTTTACATACAAGGAGAACAGGAAAGAGCCAAGCAGCCATAAGATGGTGGCGAAGGCAGATCCCCAGCTAACCCATTTGAATTTTGGATTATCCCGGTCGGGAGCGATTTTATAGATAAGGGCTAAGCCAAGCATTACGATAACTGCCAGTAAAAGCCATCTGCCTAAACCAATCAGGGTTTTTATAACGTCGGGAAAGCCCAGTGTGTCTATGACGGCAGGAAAAGCTATTACCAGCAGCAGGCTAATGAGGCCTACAAGTATACCTGCAAAGGTAAAAAGCATGGTAAGCCCGTTCAACTTGAAAAAGCCGCGTTTGATCTCTTCATCATAAGCGATATTGATGCCTTCAAACAACGATTTTGTACCACTATTGGCACTCCATAAACTCAGAAGTATACTTAACAGAAAGCCCCAACCCAGTGTAGTGTCTGAATTTTGTACAATGCTGTGCAGCCTTTCGGTAAGCATTTCGTGTGTGTCGCGTGGCAGGTAAGCCGTCAGGTCGGAGAGGTGGCGTTCTACTTCGGCGGGCTCTGTAACAAGCCCGTAAAGGGATATGAAAGCCGCCAGCGTAGGAAACAAAGCCAGGAAAAAGTAAAAGGCGACTCCGGCAGCAACAATGCTGATGTTATCGGTGCCTACCTGTTCTTTTACCCGCAGCAACACATCTTTCCATCCGGCTTTAGGTATTTCACCCGGGCTCTTTGCTTCTCTTCCTCTGGTATTATCTTTCATGTATACTTGCCTGTAACTTCCATAGCTTCAAACGAAGTGCAGTTTCGATGGTTAACGATTTTTGGAAATCCCTGACCTGAAACATCAACTTTGAGGAGTATGCGTAAATGAATTGATTTGAATATACCATTTATAAAAGCCTGCCAGAGTATGTTTTGAAATCAGGCTAAAGGTAGGTAAGAATAATCAGGCTATACTTTAGAAGCTATGAAACAACTACTACTGCTAACATGCTTACTGGTACTAAGTACAAATCTTTTCGGCCAGGGCAACCAGGTCCGGTATGCTGAGCTGGTAAACAGGCTGACAGATCTGAAAGCCCTGGCTGTATCGCCTGCGGCAGGAGAGGGCAGCGCCATGTGGTCAAGCTACGACCGCCGGAGCAAAGTTGACGCCAACGGGAAATTCATTTTTTGGGACGCTAACAACGATGGCTTAAGCCCGCAGTACATCCGCAAAGAAGGAAAGAATATGGTGCTGGCCGAAATGGAAGGCCCGGGAGCCATTGTGCGGATGTGGTCGGCCAGCCCGGGAAAAGGACATGTGAAAATATACATTGATGGCCAAAAGACGCCCGTAGTAGATCTGCCTTTTATCAAGTATTTCGATACTACTTCCATTCCTGCTTTTGGCTACCCGCAACTGGTGTATGAAACTGCTGCTAGAGGCTTCAATAACTACGTGCCTATTCCGTACCAGAAATCCTGTAAAATAGTGGCGGAGCCGGAGTGGGGGCAATACTATCATTTCAATTACATCAGCTTTCCAAAAGGAACAAAGCTGGAAACTTTTACTTCAAAACTTTCTTCCGAGAACAAAGCTGCCTTAGCCAAAGTCAACCGGTTTTTTGATGATCAGCTTGAGGAGCTACCCTATACGGTGAAGGAGGCCGAGACTCGGAAGTTATCGGAAAGTATACCAGCTGGCGAAACAAAGACCATTAAGATCAAAGGCAGAAAAGCGATCTATGCACTGAAGGCAAGCCTCATGGTAGAAGATAAAAACCGGCTGGACGAGGCGCTGCGGAAGCTGGTGCTGCAGATCCGGTGGGATGATGAAAAGGAACCTGCCGTATGGTCGCCTATCGGAGATTTTTTTGGCTCTGCTCCTGGCTATAACCTGTACAAAACCCTGCCTATGGGCATGACAGAAGAAGCCATGTACAGCTACTGGTACATGCCTTTCGAGCAATCTGCAACCATAGACCTGATCAACAACTTCGACCAACCTGTGCAATTATACCTTACTCTCGGACTGGAAGAGTTAAGCGGAAAGGAGGCAAACCTGAGCCGGTTCCATGCCAAATGGCACCACAACCTGGAGCCCATAGCCGACACAGCCCGCTGGCCCGACTGGACGGTTTTGGAAACAGAAGGCAGGGGCCGTTTTCTGGGCATGTCGCTGCTGGTCTGGAACCCCAAGGGAGGCTCCAACAAGCAGTACGGCGGCGAAGGCAGTTGGTGGTGGGGCGAAGGCGACGAAAAGTTCTTTGTAGATGGAGAGAAGTTTCCGTCCACGTTCGGGACCGGTACCGAAGACTATTTTGGCTATGCCTGGTGTATCCCCAATTATTTTACCCGCGCTTTTCACAGCCAGAACCACACCGAAGGCAACATGGGCTACCAGTCCCTCAACCGATGGCAAATCATCGACAATGTACCGTTTCAGAAGTCTTTCAACGCCTACCTCGAGAAATATTTTCCTGATAAATGGCCCACGCAATATGCTGTTACAGCTTACTGGTATCTTGATAAAGGAGGAAAAGATTCCATTAAACCCACACCTGTCGCCGAGCTCTATGGTTTCGAAAACCGCTTTGAAGCATACCGCATGCCCGGTGTGATAGAAGGAGAAAGTATGAAAGTGGAGAAGAACACCGGTGGCTGGGAAAATACGGATTGGTTTGTAGACGAGCAGCTGTTTGATCAGGTAAGCGGGCATAAGGTGCTGATCTGGCATGGAGAGCCGAAAAAAGAGAGCAGGCTTTCTGCTGCCTTCAACATCGATCAGCCGGGAAAGTATAAACTGGCGTTGCAGGTAATAAAGTCTCCGGATGGAGGCAAATTTCAGGCGGCAGTGAACGGGCAGGCTGTAAAACAGGAGCTTAACTTTAAAAGCGAGGTTAAACCTGGCAAAGCTGAAACAATAGAGCTGGGTACTTTTGATCTGAAGCAGGGAAAGCAGGTACTGGAATTTAGCTGGATTCCATCGAAGTCTGGCCAGAATCTGATGATCGATTTCATAGACCTAGAAGCTGTTCAGCAATAGCCCTTACTGCTAAGAAGACAAAGTATAAATGGCTTCAGACTGGATGTTTTCTGCTGATACTTTAGTGATGGCGGGTGAGGTCAGTGGATATACATAGCAGAGCAATTTTTTTCATACACATTGAATGTCTAAAAGGACACTGAAAAGGTATCAGGTTTGCAGGAGGAGCAATGCTGAAACAGGATAAATACTGATAAAAAATCGGTGTTTGTCCCCGGAGAGCGTTAAATCTTGTTCGTTACCTTTATAAAACATTTCGGTCTGATGATCAGTCTCAAATCCCCGGAAAACAAAAAATATGGTAGAGAATGTGTCGCAGGTTTTGGAGAAGTTTGAAGGTTTGGTGAAAGACGGGAAAATAACCGCTTTCCGGGTAGCTGTAGCTGACGAATGCCTTCAGATAAAAGCCGTCAACAATCCGTTGCAGCAGATAGTGCCTCTGTCCCAAGACATATACGAATCCCTTCATACGTTCTTTCATGGGGTTGGTCAGATTGCCAACGAATCACACGATTACGCAAACCTTAAAAGCTTCGTCAACACCAGGGTAATGCTCGACAAATTGCTAAGCCAAGGCCGTAGCTAAGTTCAACTCCTTTTCCTATCATTGATCATAGAGCTGCAACCGCGTGTTTTTCAAATGCAGCAGCAGTAATCTATACTTCGCGCATCTTTCTTGTATTCTTCCTTTCCGTTTTCAGGCTTATAGTTTCAAAGTAAATAGTTCTATCTGAATATAGAGGTATCTGTTTAAAATACAATTTTTGAAACTTTGAATCTATAGATTAGTATCTATTTAGACTTGAATTTAGTATTTGTTCAGAAGCAGGTCCTTTTACCGGATTCTGAAAAGTACTAATTCATACTTTGTTCAACACTAACTGAAAACAAACTTATGCTGGCAATGAACTACCGGGGGCCCCAGCGGGTCCGCATTGATCATAAACCTGAACCCAAGATTCTGCATCCGGAGGATGCCATCGTTCGGGTTACCCGGTCCTGTATCTGTGGGTCTGACCTTCATTTATACAATGGCAACGTACCGGATACCCGCGTGGGCACGACCTTCGGGCATGAATTTACCGGGGTTGTAGAAGAGATAGGCCCGGAGGTAACAAAACTGAAAGTAGGCGACCATGTGCTGGTGCCTTTTAACATTGCCTGCGGCAAGTGCCACTTCTGTAAACAAGGCTTGTTCGGCAACTGCCATGAATCCAACTCTCAGGCCACTGCAGTAGGAGGTATCTTCGGGTACTCGCACACTGCGGGTGGTTATGATGGGGGCCAGGCAGAATACGTGCGTGTACCTTATGCTAACGTGGGACCTACCGTGATACCCGAAGGTATGGACCCGGACGATGCCGTACTGCTGACCGACGTGGTGCCTACCGGCTACCAGGCGGCCGAAATGGGCGGCATTCAGCCCGGCGACACCGTTGTGATTTTCGGAGCTGGTCCGATTGGTATTATGGCTGCTAAATGCTCGTGGCTGTTCGGAGCCGGCCGCGTTATCGTGATCGACAAGATTGATTATCGCCTGGAGTTTGTCCGCAACTATGCAAACTGCGAGGCCTACAACTACAAAGAGATGGATGATCCGGTGGTGTTCGTCAAGAAAACCACCGACTGGATGGGGGCCGACGTAGTGATTGACGCCGTAGGTGCGGAAGCTACGGGTAACGCGATGCAAAGCATTACGGGCCGAAAGCTCCTGTTGCAGGCAGGCTCTGCTACGGCGCTGCACTGGGCCATCAACTCGGTAAAAAAGGGCGGTATTGTTTCTATTGTGGGTATTTACGGGCCTACTGATAACCTTGTGCCAATTGGCAACGTGGTGAACAAAGGCATTACCATCCGGGCTAACCAGGCCTCCGTGAAGCGCCTGCTGCCAAGGTTGATCGACCATGTGATGAACGGAGTTTTGAACCCGAAAGCGATCATTACGCACCGCATTCCGCTGGAAGATGTAGCCGATGGTTACCGCATCTTCTCCGATAAACTGGACAACTGCATCAAGCCGGTTCTTATTCCGCCATCAGCCAGAATTTAAAGAAAGAGAACGATTATGGAAAATAGAGCTAAAGATTATTCGCATATAAAAGGGTGGGGTATAGATGCCGATCCGAAGAACGATCCGACATACCCCATGAAGCATCGTACCGATGCCGAACAGACAGGCTACAGCTGGCCTCGGCCGACGCAGCAGCCCGAAACTGTGGAAGTGTTGCATTCCATCGAGCGTCCGAATGTAAGCGCAGTGTTTGGTACCTCTGTACCGCCCAGCGGCCTGAGCGGCATGATCCGGCGCCTTGCTTTTAAGGACAGCGAGTCGAGCTACGGACACTGGTTGCCCCTGCTTATTGCCGACCGGGTGAATGTGGTAGAAGGCATCATAGATGACCTGAGCCGCGGTAAGGTGCCGAACATTTTTGCGGAGAAAGGCATGGCAGCGGAATGGAAGTATAACAAGACCAGCTTCTTTACCAAACTGGCTGTTACAGCGCTCATTACGACGGCTGCCATCTCCATGCTTACCGGGGGTAAGAAGAAAAAGAAGTCGAAGAAGAAGCGCTTCGGCAAGTATGGCAGCTACAGCACCTATGGCCGTGATTATCAGTCAGAGCCATTGATGTAACAAGTTGCAAGCTGCCAACCGGTGCCTGTTCTGCAGGAAAATACTTGCAAGGCTAACCGGTGCTTAAAAGTAAAAGCCCCATCCTAAAACATGAAACTTGTTGCAGGATGGGGCTTTTTATACTTATACTTTCAGGATCAGGCAAGTGCTTTTTCCAGCTTAAAGAAGGACCTGGAGATTGGGATGAGCATGATACCAGCAAAGGCAAACGCAATAAACGATACTTTCAGGTTAAAGGCATGAGCCAGGTAGCCGATCATCGGAGGGCCGATCAGCATACCCACGATACCAAAAGTGGCGATCAGGGAAATAGCAATACCCGGCGAATACTTCGTGGAGGCTCCGGCTAAGGTATAGGTCATCGGGATAACGGCTGCCGTCCCAAAACCAACCAGCGAGAAGCCAACCATGGCCGGCCAAAAGCTTGGGAAAGCAATGGACAGGCAAATGCCCGTAAAGATCAGGGCGGCGCTCAGCACGTAGGTTCTGGCCATTCCGAGCCTTTCGATGATACGGTCTGAAATAAAACGGGAAAGCGCCATAAACGACATGAAGATCAGGTAGCCGGCCGTGAACACTTCTTCTCTTACCACCTGCTGAAAGTAGATGCCGCTCCAGTCGAACATACCGCCTTCACATACGGCAGCAAAAAATACGAGCAGGCCCAGGTATAAAATGTAAGGGTCCGGCTTTCCGAAAGCCAGTTTGTTGCCTGAGGTGGAGCGGTCATTACGCAGCATAAACCGGAAGGAAAGCAAAGCAGCCACTACACTTACCACTGCTACCGAAGTTAAGTGGGGCACCATTTCTACTTTTAAGGAAACCAGCAAGGTGGTGAAGGCTACACCTACAATACCGCCAGTGCTCCACAGCCCGTGAAACGAGCCATTTATCTTCTTTTCGGACTGCTTCTGTAGCGTGATGGCCTGCGTGTTCACCGATATGTTGAATATCCGCATGCTCAGCGAGAACAGGAACAGGGCGATCACTAAGGTAAACGAGGAGTTTGCCAGACCGATAAAAGAAAGGCAGATCGAGTTTAACAGGAAAGCTACGGTCAAAGGTATCCTGGTCTCGAACCGGGATACAAGCCAGCCCGACAAAGGGAGCCCGATCAGGGAGCTCACCGGCATGGTCAGGAGAATGGTACCCAGTTCTGCCTCGTTCAGGCTTAAAGCCGATTTGATGGTAGGTATCCGGGAGGCCCAACTGGAAAAATTGAAACCGGAAAGGAAAAAGAATATACTAAGCGAAATACGCTGTTGGGTAAGTAATTGCATTCTGGTAAAATAAGAGCGCAAAGATGCGCATAAAATTCCGTTGTAGGTACAAAAGTTTATACCTGTTTAATTTAACAACCTGTTTGAAAGAGCGATAACAGCACCAGTCAGGTGCCCCACGGGTACATGTCTGGCGGTTCGTTCCGTACAGTGATCTTCTCGATCGGGCGCAGGGCATTGGTGCGGTCAATGTACACGAAGGCATCGTAGCGTTTGGGTATGACAGAGGGTACGTAGTTGCCCAGGTGCTCATACTCGGGGTTGTACACCACCCCAATAGCACGATGGCCTACGGAGCGGTTGAGGAGTTTTTCTTCCCTAATGTTTTTGGAAAGTATGATCTTATCGGCCGGGCTGAGCTGGTGCAGTAAATGTTCCCGGCTGCCTTCTGTGGCAGGCGGCACTTCTATCTTTTTCATGGGTGCGCCCCACTTTTGCGCCGCTATAACAGAGCCGCTGTACGAGCCGAAACCAACTATAAACACTTTTTCATCCCCGTACTCCTTCCGCGCAAGCTGGCCCACGTTCACCTCACCGGCTGCGGCCATGTTGGTGTAGCGGGCGTCGCCTACGTGGGTGTTGTGCTGCCAGACTATGGCCTTGGAATTTGGCCCATGGAAATCGAGCAGGCGTTTGAGGGTTTGCATCATGTGATGGTCGCGGATGTTCCAGGAGGCGGAGTTGCTGCTGACTGCCGTGCGGTAATACCGCTCGCCGTTGAGGGCTACCAATGCGTTCTGCTCTGCTACAAACTGCGCTTCGGTCTTAGCCTTTTCTGCTGACTGGGTTTGTTGTTCCATGGCTTTCCAGAGGCGGTTGGTCTCGGCCCTGCAGTTGGCATCGGCCTTGGCTACGGCTTCGGCGTATTGCATGGCATCGGCACTGAACGGCTGAAAGCACTGGTGTACCTGCTTTGCGGCTTTCACGAGCGCCTGATCTCCTTTTATGTGGGGCATAAGCTCAGTCATGGATTCCCAGAGGCAGTATACATCCAGGCCAAAGAAGCCTGCTTTATCTGCTGACGGTTTGCCCTGGTTGTACTTGTTGAGCCAGGTTACCAGCGAAGCGACCTCGTGGTTGCCCCACATCCAGGTAGGCCATCTGTTGTACTGCCTGAGTAGGGCAACGGTGGCAGCGCTGTCGCGCAGCTCGCCTTTAATGTATTGGTTCACCCGGTACGAGTCAGCCCATTCGCCTTCCACCGCTATAAAATCAAAGCCTTTTTCCTGCAGTAGCCGCTTGCTGATGGCTGCACGTCAGGTATAATACTCTGCTGTGCCATGCGAGGCCTCGCCCAGCAACACCACCCGTGCGTCCCCGATCTCTTGTAGCAGTATGTCCAGGTCCTGCTCGCTACGGAGCGGGTGGTTGGGTATGGTTAGCGTAACGGTCTTTGCTGCTTTCTGCCCTTGTTGCTGTGGGGGGGGGTGCTGCACCCAAGCGGCACAAGCCACAACAGCAGCAATACCAAACTCCACCGGCCTTGTCGTTTCAAAATATGCATACAGCACCTCCCATGGTTAAGGTAAATTTTATTCTTATACATGCTGCTGAGTTGCAGCATCAATCTGGCTTATGAGCTGAACTGACGCTGATGCAGCCGTTCATACTTCGATTTTTATAGCTCTGCATCGTTTACTGAAATCTTGTTGTCCATCAGGCTTTTAAATGCGGAAGTAACTTCCGCTACCACCTGTTGCCATACGTCCGGCTCTCCGTTCAGGAAAAACTTCTGATTTACTTCCAGCTCAAATCCTGCATATTGCTCGTCTGTGAACTTCTTCCTGAGGTACGTTGGGAAGCCATCCGCAGTGCCCGCATACGGGGAGTTGTACAGTATCTTCCGGTCCGGATTTTGTTCTGTAAAGTAGTCTTTCAGTTTTCGGGCAAGTGTTGCCTCCCAATTACGGTCCGGGTCGAAAAGGATCCCGATGTCTGCCTCGCGCACTTCCCCATCCATAGCAGGGGTAAAAGTGTGCACGGCCAGGTGTACTACCTGGTTGCCCGCCGCAATTTCTCCCTGTACCTTTTTCTCCACTTTGTCACGATGCGGGTAATAGATCTTTCCCAGCAGTATTTTCTTGTCCTTTTCAGAAAGATCTTTCGAGTACTCTGAAAAGAGCTCTTCACTGTCGGGGGAACGGTTTGCCTCGGCCAGCAAACGAGAGACAGTGGTGCAGTAGAGCGGGAGCCTGGTTTCGGAGGCCAGGTGTTTTGCCAGCCTCAGTGCACCAAAGTCAATGGCTTTGTGGGTATAAAGTATTTCTTCTTTCCCCTTAAACAGGTATTCATATTCTTCCGGCACTTCATTGCCGGCGTGCTCACAGGTAAGTATATAAGTAACTGGCATGTTTTTGTACAGATAAAAGTGTTTGCTTGTCGGGTTCAACTATCAGGCTGAATGGCTGACCTGCTTTGCAGTGAGTCAGTATATAAAGCGAAGTGTAGTGCCTTTTCCGGAAACATCCAGCTGGGCGTTTGCACCAAAAACCAGGGCTTTGTTTACACCGCTGTGGCCGGCCGGAAAACCAAAGCAGACCGGGAAATCATAGTCCTTTACCACATCCAGGATGATCTCTTCCGGCGTTTTGCCAAAGGGCGGATCGTCTTCTGTGATATCTGTTAAATGGCCCACCAGCAGGCCCTTCAGGTACTTAAACTTCCCGGCTTGTTTCAGGGAAACGAGGTAACTGTCGAGGCGGAACTGTTTCTCGCCCACTTCTTCAAGAAACAGGATCTTGCCGTTGGTGTTTGCCTCCGACATGGTTCCTTTGGCATTGCAAAGTATACTCACGGTACCACCTATCAGTATGGCTTCCGCTTTGCCTTCGCGGTTTAGAGGGTGGGCTTTTATGTGGTACTCTAGGGGCTCCCCGAACAGGGCTTTGCGCAGGCTCTCCCAGGACGAGGCATGGTAGCCCGCTTCCAGGTCAGCGGCCATGGTGCCGTGGATGGTGGCCGTACTCAGCATCCCCTGCACGTGGCTGTGCAGAAAGGTGGTATCGCTGTAACCAACCAGCCATTTGGGTTTATACTTGAATTTGTTAAAGTTCACCTGCTCGATCACCCGGATAATACCGTATCCGCCCATTGTTTCGAATACAGCTCTGATCTGGTCGTTATCCAGCATTTGCTGCAGGTCGTTGCAGCGAAGTGCGTCTGATCCGGCGAAGCTTCCTCTGCGTGCCCCAATGGTCTTGCCCAGCACAGGCTGCAGTTTCCATTCTTTCAGGATACTCACCAGCTCATCGATGTACTTCTGTTCCGTGTAGTTACTGGTACTGAGTACGCCCACTTTATCCCCTGCTTTCAGAAAAGGAGGTAGTATCATAGTTCAGCTTTTCCTCCTCGCAACGATGAAAAACGCGCTTCAGTTGGGAAAACGGCTAAAACCGGGTACTTCTCCTGGCTGCATCTGGAAATTTACCGTTGGTTTCTTCAGTATTACTACTTAGTTCGGGATGTGGCAATAGCACAGGTTACTGAAGTTATACCCTGACATATGAAGTATCAAGAAGCTATACTTACACTACAGGGTTAGTGGCTGTGCTCTTCTGTTTCTGTAGTGATGGATGCACCGGAATTAACATTTTCAGTGCCACAGGGTATACTAAACTTTCTTCTGTAGTTGCAGAAGGAAGCGTCACACCTAAACCTGACACACGATGCGCCTTGTAACTGTTAAAGCCCCGGAAGGGGAGGGTAAAAATGTTGCTGATGTAGCCTTTGCAGCAGGAATCAGCCAGATCTCTGTACAGCAGGCGAAACAATACACAGCCGATCATCAGGAAAAAGTGCTGGATGTGGTGGAAGTGGAAACAGCCACGCCAAAGGCCAAAGTATACCTCGAAAGCCTGATGAAAGCTCCTTTTTATGATCCTGCAACTTTCGCTTTTTCTGTGCGGCACCCGGAGTCGATCTTTGCTGCCGAGCCCCCGGAAAAAGAAACATACCCCATTGTAAGACCTACCACGGATGTGTACGAAGAACTGTGGCAGTTTACCCGTGTTACCATCAGCCTGGTGGGAAGGGTGTTCCTCTCTTCTGTATTGCTGGCCTACGGAATGGTAGAAGACATGCTTCCGCTGATCATTGCCGGGCTTTTGTTCCTGCCTTTCCACCACCATATGCTCGGGTTTGCGCTGGGCGCTGTGTTGCGGGAGCGGCGTTTTCTGTTACAGGGGCTGTTGGCGCTGGTGGTTACTACCGTGCTGATTTTTCTGGCGGGTGCCTGTGTGGCTTTGTTCACGGAGCCCCCCATTGGCTTTGAGGAGCCTGGTACCCCTTTATCAGGTGCTGTACTTGCTGCAGTTATTGGGGTGGCCGCTGCTCTGGCTGCCACAGACGATGCCGGGCGCAGGGAATTGATCGGCCTGGCCGCTACGGCACACATTTCTATTTACCCGGCGTGGTTTGGGCTGAAAATGGTGTTTGGCTTCCACGAAACAGGTATATTGGCGGAGCACTTGCTTACTTTCGGCATCAACGTAACCACCCTGACACTGGCAGCAGGACTTACCTTTGCAGTGATGGGGATGCGGAGCAAAGGAATACTGCGTTTTGTGCATCAGAAGTCAGGGGAGAAGTAAAGCCATCTTAAGGGCTACAGTATAGTACCCGGAAACAAAAAGGTGCGGCTGTATTGTCCGCACCTTTTTGTTTATATTAGAACTATAGTTTTCCAAAACTACCTGGCAACAGCTTTTTTCAGTTCCGGCTGGTGCGTTTTCTCCCATTCTTCTGCATTCCTGATGCCTAATTTTGCAGCATCAAAAACGGGGTCTATGCCCGCCTTGCGCTGCGCCTGGTAATCTTTCAGCGCCCGAAGAGCAGGTTTCTGTAGTAAAAGGATTGCAACCACGTTCAGCCAGGCTATAACACCTACGCCAATATCGCCCAGCGCCCATGCCGACTCAGCTGTTTTAACCGAGCCATAAAAGGTTGAAATAAGTATGACTGCACGCAGCACCCAAAGCATCCATTTGTTATTGCCCTTATCGTTGAGGTAGCTCAGGTTGGTTTCAGCAATGTAGTAGTAGGCCATAATGGTGGTGAAGGCAAAGAACAGGAGGGAAACCGCCACAAAGACGCTGCCAAGGGAAGGGAAGTACGTGTTGACCGCCTGTTGGGTATACTCAGGGCCAATGGCTATGCCGGGCAGGTTCTCCACTATAAAACCGCCTTCCGGGTTCAGGACATTGTATTTCCCGGTAAACAAGATCATAAAGGCAGTAGCAGTACACACAAAAAGGGTATCCACATACACCGAGAAGGCCTGAACCAACCCTTGCTTTACCGGGTGGCTAACCTCTGCTGCAGCGGCTGCATGCGGAGCTGTTCCCTGTCCGGCTTCGTTCGAATAAATACCCCTTTTAACACCCCACGAGATAGCAAGACCAAATACACCGGCAAAGGCTGGCTCTATGTCAAAAGCAGAACTGATAATGAGGCTTAGCATAGCGGGCACCTCGGTTATGTTCATGAGGATGATCACTACAGCCATCAGGATGTAGGCTCCCGCCATAAAAGGGACCACAACCTCTGCCACTTTACCAATGCGCTTTACACCTCCGAAAATGATCAAAGCAAGTAAAATTGTTACGGCGGCACCTGTTACAGCAACAGGTATCTGAAAGGCTGTGTTCATACCGGAAGCAATGCTGTTGCTTTGAACACCGGGTAAAAACAGTGCCATACTGATGATGGTAGCTACAGCAAAAATCACGGCATACCACTTCATTCCCAATCCTTTCTCGATGTAAAAGGCAGGGCCCCCTCTGTATTCCCCATTCTTCACCTGCTTGTAGATCTGGCCCAGGGTGGCTTCAATAAAAGCAGAAGAACTCCCGAGAAGTGCAATCATCCACATCCAGAAAATGGCTCCCGGCCCGCCCATGGCAATGGCAGTGGCTACACCGGCAATGTTGCCTGTGCCCACCCGGCCGGCAATGGCTATGGAAAACGCCTGGAAAGAACTCACCCCTTTGTCCGACGACTTGCCACCGAAGAGCAGGCGTATCATTTCGCGCAGGTAGCGGATCTGCAGGAACCGGGTAACAATTGAAAAATAAACCCCTGCCCCAAGGCAAAGTATGATAAGTGCATTGCTCCAGACTATGTTGTTTACTGCGTTGATGATTTCTTCCATGGTGTTCTTTTTGGCGGGGAAAACTTAGTAAAAAGCAGATGCTTCCTGGCTGTTCAGGTAGGTAAGCGTTTTACTAAGATAGAATAATTTTTTAAAAGTATAAACCCGAACTGGCAGCCGGCGGCACATCATGCCTGTGCCAAAGCGGTTACCTCAAAGATGAATAACAGTTGAGTACAACTTTTCCGGCAAGTATACCTGGTCTCGTACCTGCTGTGCCTGAGCTTTGATCCGGGGTACTATTTTTTTCTGTTTGCCTTCCTGTTGCAGATGCTTCAAAAATGCTTCTGCTGCGCAGCCTTTGTTTTTCAAAAACTTATGGGAATGGTATAGTACAATTATGGATTATTTACGTACAAAGATAAATTGAAAAATTTATTCAGGTATAGACTATGAAGTATGCGCTGGTTTTACAGGCCGAGTTCCACAATCCCAGCTTCTGGGTATGTTATGCTTTGGCTAATACGTTGGAGAACTTACAACGTCATATTTGCTACGATCCCTCTGTTCAGCTGATGCTGCACAAGGAGCATTATAAAGGAAACCCCATTACGGAAATACAACTCCCAAGCTGCGTATCGGGGAGCTATGCAAGCTTTATTGTGATGGAAGTGAAAGCACCCATCGGCCTGGCAATGCGGTACGAGCTCTGAGTTTTGTAGCAGGAGCAAAAAAATAAGCAGCCTTCTGCAGTTTTGCCATATAAGTATGGCGGAGCCGCCATGCTGTTAAATACACAAAACAGATATGCCCTTTAAGGCAGCCAAAGGCTTTGATGTTTTTTTACCATCAAGATCTTTTGGCAGAGGCTTCGGCGTATCTCTTTTCTGTGTAGCGGCTATAGCAGTTCCGTAAGTATAATTACTAGCCTGCTGAAGCGAAGTGCAAGTGCTTCCGGGCGTAAGCGACTGCTTACGCCCGGGAAAAAGGTATTACTTACCTGTGTTTGCAGATACCGGAGGCTGAGGCGCCGGAACAACATTGCTGACCGGTTTTGTTGATTTCAGGTAGGCGAAGACGGCTTTCAACTCTTCGTCGGTCATGTGCCGGTAATGCTGCCATGGCATGGGAGGCAGCAACATGCGCCCGTTCGCCATACCTTTCGATTTACCTTCGCGCATCGCTGTGATAAAGTTCTTTTCCTGCCAGTTCCCGATGCCTGTTTTATCAGAGGTCAGGTTAGCTGCATAGGAGATGCCCCAGGGGCCTGTCCAGGCGGTCAGCGTTTGCGTAACGGCCAATCCTTTTTTCTCAAATGCTGCCCGGTCTATATCTGGGGGTGGCATTTTAGCCGGGTGACCTGACAACAGCCGGGAACTGTCGGCCTCCGGACCGTGCGCTGTCATTTTCTTCGGTGTGTGGCAGTCGTGGCAACCAGCAATTATAACCAGGTGCTCTCCATACAGGAGTTGGGTTTTAAACCCGCCGTAGTTACTCTGTTGAGCGCCTGTTTGTATGGCTTCCTTGCTGCCGGTTTTCGTACCTTCTTTTTCAGAGCGCGCTTCAGAACATTGTACAAGTATGGGGATGGCTGCCAGCAAGATCGCATAAATTGTAAAAGTCTTTCTTTTCATGATGTGGCTGTTAATATGTTGTTAATTAATGTATTAAGTATCTAAAGTATAGAATGGCGGACTTGAAAGAAATGAAATGCAGCAATATTGCGTGGAGGCATAAAAGAGGGAGGTAAATGCAGATTTTTCAGGGCCGAAGTAAAAACCAGGAAGCACCTGCAACGGATGCAAAGTATGGTCTGGGTCAGCACATCAGGAAATTTTATCTCAAACAAAAAAGCCTGCTACTAACAGAGCAGGCTTTTTTGTTTTAAGTATGTTTAATCATGTATTCAGCGATCTGCTGTGTACATCCCGGATAAACCTGACAAGTCCTTCAAAGTATGTTTTCTGGTCGTCGTACATGGCCATGTGGCTGCCTTCGGAGCAGTGCAGGTAGTGGCCTTCCGGCAGTTGTTTAGCCATCCATTTCATGTGCTCCGGGTCCATGGTGTCGTGCTGGCCGCCTATGGTAAGGGTAGGTACTTTTATCTGCGGCAGATCACCGGAACGGTCCCAGTTCCTGAGCGAGGCTTCGCCCCGGATGCCAAATTCACTCGGTCCCTGCATCTGCACGTAAACGGTCTGGTTCATGTGGTTGAACATCCGGTTTACCGGGTCGGGCCATTGCTCCAGCGGCATGCGCAGCGCATGTTTGGTATAAAAATGCGGCATCAGCAGCTCCATGTACCTGGGGTTGGCAAAGTCGTTATTTGCTTCGATCTGCTGCAGTTCCGTCAGCACTTCCGGGTCCATTTGCGGGCCCAGTACTTCATCGGCATACCGGTTGTAGGCTGGTACGCTCGACATCATGTTCGAAATGATCAGGCCCTTCAGGTGCTGCTGGTATTTCAGTGCGTATTCCATGGCCAGTATGCCGCCCCACGAGTGCCCCAGCAGGAAGAAGTTACTTTTGTCCAGCCCAAGCGCCTGGCGCACCTGTTCCACTTCTTCTACAAACCGATCGGGTTCCCAAAGGCTGGTATCGTCGGGCTGGTCACTGTAATGAGAACCCAGCTGGTCGTAGTAATAGAATTCGATACCCGCTTTCGGCATAAAACTGTCGAAGCACTCAAACGCCTCGTGTGTGCCACCGGGACCGCCGTGCAGCAGCAACAGCTTCATGCCGGGGTTGTTGCCCCTGCGCTTTGTCCATACTTTAAACTCTCCTTTTGGTGTTGTGATCGTGATCAGGCGGGCTCCTCCGCTCAACTCTTCTTCCCGATCCGAATAGTCGAAGTACTCTGATAACGACGGGGCGCCTGCTGCTTCTGCAGAGCCCGGAGATAAGCGCATAATGGATAAGAATGATCTCATACGTATGGTTGCTTTAGGTGAGTAAAAGGAAATGAATTGTTCTTAAATATAGAAAATTTATGGCAGCAACCATACCGGGCAGCAGGCAAATTGATGAATATTACTTGTTGAATTCCGCTATGAAATAGCAGGATTGTTTTTATATTTGATATATAGGATACCTGCTATGAAAAAACTGTACGTGCTGCTATTGGCTGTTTTGGTGCTCAGCGCCTGCGATAAGGAAGAAGAAGGCCCTCAGCTTGATTACCCTGCTGCATTCGAGCTACAGGAGCTCTACAACACAACTCCTGTTCGGATGTACACCCGCAGGGGAGAAGTGAAGGATGCTGCGCTTATCAAACGCTTTGCTGAGCAGTGGGGTGCCTGGTATCACCTGGAAGATAAAAAAGAAACCACATCCGCAGGAGAAACGATCATGTTTCAGTCTGCTTCGGACGTTCAGGTGAACCGGGGCAATTACTCACTTAAGATGCAAGGCCAGGACCTGCTGATCACTTCCAAAGGAGAGGGTACCGGTATGTATTATCAGAACGAAGAATTTTACTTTGATCTCTGGCTGGCCATCAGTAAGTACAGATCCCATATTTACGACCGGAAACCGTTGGCATCCGGCTCCGGGAATATTTCTTACGGCTATAAAATAAAAGATCAATGGGTAGCCACCCTGCCGGGAGATGACCTGCACATCCACAGGATGGTGAGCACCCTTAAAAGTGGCGATGGCACTGCTTTCTCTGTTAAAACTACCAGCAGTTCCAACCGCTTCGATCCGGGAGGGCTTTCGCTACTCCGTAGTACAGATACGTTGCTGGTGCAGGAGTTTGTGCTGGTTGGCAAAAGAAAACAGTAGCACAGGTGGTCTATAGTATAAGGAAGTATAAAGTATAAAAGCCTTGCAACTTTCGGCTGCAAGGCTTTTATACTTTATACTATGTGTAACTCCTACATTGTTCTTGTAGTAGGACCTGGCCCTGTTGCTGCACCTGGTATTGTACCTGTGCCGGAAGGTGGAACCGATCTGGTATGCTTCTTATTATTTTTCAGCGGGCTGTTTTTGCCCAGCAAAGCGATGGCTGCGGCTCCGGCAGCTGCCACTACGGCGCCCGTCAGCACCGGGTGCATGGTAGCACGTGTGTACAGGCTGGTCTTCATGGTGTGGCCTTCGTAGTTGCCATACCTGCGTCCGCCGTCTGCGTGCTGGTGCAGGGCATCGCTCTTGCGACGTGCCGGCTTCTTTTTAAGCTGCATTTTGGTCATCATTTTGCTGTTCATCCAGTCAATAACGCCCGGAGCATACTTGTTGGTGCTGCTGAAGGCTTTGGAAGCGCTGCCTATGTAAATGTCGCGTTCCGGATGCTCGGCGGCATAAAGGATGGCATTGGCTACTTCTTCCGGAGCGTAAACTGGTGGCGGAAGCGTCAGCTCATGTTCGGTGTAGTTTTTGGCGTGCTCAGAGTAAGGGGTATCAATGCCGGCAGGTTTGATCAGCGTAACCGATACAGGCGCCTTGTCCTCCATGAGCTCCATGCGCAGGGCATCGGTAAAGCCTTTAACGGCATGCTTGCTGGCCGAATACATCCCCTGCAGCGGAATGGCCAGGTCCGATAGCTCGCTGCCGATGTTGATGATGGCGCCCCCCTTGTTTTTCAGGAAATTGGAGGCAATCAGCGATCCGGAAACAACTCCCCAGAAATTGGTGTCGAAAAGGCGGCGGCTGTCTTCTTCGTTTACCTCGTCCAGCTTGCCGTAAATGGAAACGCCTGCATTGTTTACCCAAGTATCAAAGCCGCCAAAGTGCCTGATAGCCGCTTCGGCTATCTTGTGCATGTCCTCGCGGTTGCCGACATCTGCTACTACGTAAATAGCCCGCCCTCCTTCGTTTTTTATTTGCTCCACGATCTCGGACAAAGCCCCCTCGTTGCGGGCTGCCAGCACAAGTTTTGCCCCTCTTTTTGCCGCAGCCTGCGCTGTGGTCAGGCCGATGCCGCTGGAGGCACCCGTAATCACGATCACCTGCTCCTCAATTGGTTTTAATGTAATTGCCATGTCTTTTAAGTTTGTTTTAGAATAAAAAATGAATAGCTGTACTAGTACTTACGCATTCTGGCAGCAGGACTGTTGTAAAATATTGTAAAACAGTACCTATAGGAAGTATAAAGCAGCTTGCTTTTAGTCGTGCAGGATCAGGCGCTGCCGGCAGAAATCAGGTGGGCAAAACCTGCGTTGCGCTGATGCTTACTGCTGTACTTCAGCAAGTATAGCAGTAAGCTCCCGGCAAGTATAAATTGCTTCACAGGGGTGAGGCCGGCAAACGCGGAGGTATGGGGCGGTGTCGTTTCATTTCATTTAAAATTACTGAGCCACAATTTTATCTTCATGCTGTTAAGAAACTTGGTTGAAGGGAGAACAGGCTTTCGCTACAGGGCCACAAGATCCTTTCAGGATGACAAAAGAGAAAAGTATGAAACGACCCAGAATTATAGGGGAGGGATAGAAAAGCAAAGGCGCGAACGTAAATGCCCGCGCCTGCTGAAGGAAAACTGCTGTTGTATCAGAAGTTTCAGATGGTTTGTCTAACAAACTGCCTGAACCTGATTTAAAATGAATGTTTAATGCAGAAAGGTTAAGCTGTTGCGTAAGCCGGTTCTTCCTGTCTTGCGTTGATAGAGGCCAGTACCTCGGCTGTTATATCTTTTCCGCCTGAGAAATTGGTGATGAAGGAGCCAATTGTGTAGATCGGTCCCCACGGAATACCCCACCATCCCAGGAACAAGGTCAGGAACGTAAACGGAAGGCTATACTTCAGAGCGGATTCGCCGGACCGGATAAAGTAAACGTCGGTACCTCTTTTAAAGGTCATGATTACAATGGAGATACAGTACTGGAATACGACAAACTTAGCGCCGTTCTGTAACTCCTCGTTGATCTCCTCGGTCGTCAGACCCTCCAGGTTTTTGATTGTTGCCATATGCTGCTTGTTTTATTAGGTGACAGAACAATAGCCTCACGTTTACAGCAGTTTGTAAGACCAGCTCAACAGGACTGTTTTACGCGAGTTATACTATATAGTAAGAGTCTAATATAAGTATAGTTCTATAAACTACAAGCGATTGTAATGGTTTTATTTGCGTTGCTTCAGTATATGGGAATTGTACTGTTTAGTGGGCCTGTTTAGTAGCTTATGGCTGCCGCAAAGTACAGTAGCAGGTATACTTACCGGCTACCATTCCATGTCATCATCGTCGTCCTCGTATTCTTCAAAATCATCTGCCTCCTCTTCGGTGTCTTCAGGCTCATACCGGGCGTAGGGCTCCTCGGTAAATCCTGCCAGCCCTGCCTTTGACAGTAATTCTTCTACCAGTTCCGATTGTGCTTCCTCGTAGATCAGTTCGCCGCGTTGCAGAAAACGGTTGGCGTCGAGCATCACCTCGTAAATGGGCGTATGGATGTGCCTGGGTATTTTAAAAAGCCGCGGGTCGTTTTTATCGAAGGGTGTGGCCACCTTTGATCCGAACAGGTAGGGGATAAGGGTTTTGGAACAGCTGATGGCAATGCGGTGTACCTCATGATCCTCGAAATACTCCTGCAGCCGCCCGTTGATGTTCTCGAAGAACTCGACCGTTTCGCCGAGCCGCACCCGTGACCCGGCCCTGGACTTGCCCTTGGTTTTAAGGTATTTGATCTGGCTCTTTCCCTGTTTTTTCCGCACCATGTACGAGCGGAATACTTTGTGGTCCAGGTTCCTGCCATTCTCGAAGTAGCCCAGCGCGCAGTTCCCCGACTGGATCAGCAGGATCACGTAGTTCACCTGCGCTTTTTCTGCTGGCTTGTCATTACCTGGAGCCGGAACCGTGATGGGTAGGCGAAAGTATAGCTGCTCGTTGCGGTTTTCGTCCAGCAGCGCCAGCCGATGCTTCTCCGGGTCATACGCGGTTCGCAGGGAGGACTCCCGGATGGTGCGGAGCAGGTCGGTTGCTTTGTCTTTTGGTAAAAAACGGTTCATAGATAGCAGCGTTGATGGCATCATCTGCAATTTATACTTAAGCAAACTGCCGGCAGGCAAGTTCGGAAAAGCACAGGAATTAAAATAATGTGCCCTTGCCGTTTACGCTGATGCGGGAGGTGAAAGCTGCCCAGAGTTATACTTTCCGGCGCTCGTTCGAAGCACAAAGGAGGTGCCCGAAAAAGAAAATCCCTGCTCCTAAGCGGAAGCAGGGATTTTTGAAAAGGGTTGATATATATCTGGTACTTTACCTGTTATCTGAAGTCGTACTGCAACAGGTTTTCTGCTCTGTTGCCTACCAGACTCTCACGGCGCGATTCTGGCTGTAAATTGCGCTGCAGCAGATCCAGCGGAGCCAGCAGTTCTTCCTCTTCTTTTACCATCTCCTCAAAGGTTACCTCGCCCAGGTATAAGTTGAACTGATCGGCGGTGGCAGGCGTAACAAGGTCCATCGAATCAACATCCAGGGAGCGTAACTCCGGAGAAATATGCTTATTGCTCTTTAGCTTCATGAGCTTAAACAGCGGGCACATGTTCTCCTGGGCCACGGTGTGTACAATCAGACCTCTGAAGCTGTGCTGGTTGTTCCTGAAAACGTTCTCTGCTGTATCTATATTGGCAAGATCAAAGTCACCGGAAGCAACAAGCTCAGCCTTGGCATTCCGGTGCGTAGCAACCAGTAGCGTGCAGCGGTTAGCATAAGCAGCCTCGGTCACAATTACCCAGTCTTTATCCCATCTTCCTTCTTTATACAAACGAATTATTTCATTCTGAACATGGTGTATGTCCTTGATATTTGGGGTATGGGTATCTTTTGCCCTGAAAATGATGGTGTTTTCTCTTAAGAAGTCGATGATAACCCCAGCTTTATCCTGCGGAATGCTGCTACCTGGTAACTGAGGTGCGCCGGCAACTTTAGTTGTTATGATAAAACCATTAGGTGAAGTATAGTCCAGGTTACCTGGTTCTGTGTCTGTTTCAATTTCGAAATTTATACCGAAATTCTTCAGCTCATTCAGATTTGAGAATACTCTCTTCTTGAACACACCAACTGCTCCAAGTACTATTTGCTTTTTGGGATCCCAGTTTGGTATGTATCCAAACTGTCTTCTCATCTCTCTTAGTACTGCTCTATTTAATGTTCTCATAGCTTGGAAATAGTTTTATAGGATTTAAAATATATAAAATGATACTTAAACTATTAACGGTTATACGCAGAGCTTGCTTCTGTGCCTAAGCCTTTAACTAAGTTATAACACCGTTACACCTGCTACAGCAGGACGTTCAGAGTATAGAGAAATGCTATACTTATAAAAAGGGTGATGTGGGTGAGAGAAGTCTGCTGTTTTGCCGGTGTGTTTTTGTGGCTGTATTTGTGCCCGCTCATGCATGTTATTGCGAAAGCTGCTGCACCTGCTCTGCTACCCGCAGGTGGCTACAAGAGCAACCTGATCTTTTATCGGAAAGAAAACTCTGGAAACAGGGGCAAACCGGGTTTAGCTATTGCTGATTTGCTGTCTTCAGGAAAGATGCTTTTTAAGCCTGTGAAATAGTGGGTTTGGCAGCCTGGCCTTTAGGTCGTTTCGCTATGCCTAACAAACCTGTTCCAGGGCCATGTTAAAGGTAAAGCCAAGTATAAGCGCCAGCAAACACAGCGTATTATTCCTGTATCACGATTTATACTTTCTGTGCTCATGCTTCCGCTTTTTAATAGCTGCCTGTAAAGGTTAAAATAGTTGACATGCGCCGCACAGATAACTGCAAATTCAGGAGCCTTATCCTGAAATGATCAGTGCAGCTGCTTGTAAGTTGCTAAACCGCACAGCCTTACAGTCGTTAAAAGAAGGTGTGATTTTAATTAACCTAATTGAAAGCTATGGACAGACGAGACAGAGATCGCCACGATCGTGATGATTACAGAACTGATTACGGCAGGCACGAGAGCTACAGCCGGGATGATGACCGTTACCACGGCGCACGGAATCTGACCAACGAGTTCGAACGCCACTACAAAGGCGACCGCGACCGATGGGAAGGTAATTTTGAGCGAAGCCGCCGACGCCGCAGCTACCACGAGGGCAACGACCTGGGAGATACCTACGAACGCCTTAGCAGAGAACGGGGCAACGTTCGCAGCGATACCAGCTACGACATGATGAGCAGCGGCCGCGACAGGGATTATTCCGATAGCTACGACCGCGACCGTAACCGTGACCGTGATAGGTACAGCAACTACCAGGACGATTACAGGAGCTACCTGGGCAGAGACCAGGACAGGGACAGAAGCCGGGTGAGTGGCAACTTGGGGCAGGGATACGGCGCCTCCGGCCGCTACAATACCTATGGCAGCGACTATGACCGCGACCGAAGAACAGGCCAGGCCTATTACTCCGCAGGCTCCGACGATATCCGAAGCTCAGGTTACCGCGACAGGGGGGATAGCGGCAGCTCAGGCCACACAGGCTCCGACCGAGGCAGCCTGTTCAGCGGCTGGTCTTCCCGATCTTCCTCTGACTACGATGACTACGGGCGAGGCAGCGACCGTGGGTATGACCGTGGCAGCAGAAGGGGAGAAAGCCGCCGCAGCTCCGACCGCTACTACGATGAAGGCGAATACTAATCGCTGATAATATTCAGAGAACAGGCCACTGCTTAAGAGCAGTGGCCTGTTTGTTTCAGGGCCAGTTGCTCCTCCCGCAGGGTCGGGCCTGCAGCTTATACTTTAACCGGTGCCAGTGTTTTAGCTCCAAGTAAAATAAAAAGGCACGAGCTTTAAGCTCGTGCCTGCGGGAGAAACTATAGCTATAAGGGTTATTTCTTCCGAACGAATTTCCAGGTATAAACACCCACTTTCGATGTGGTCTTCTGCTCGTTTGGCGCTTCTTCCGGGAAGCCGGCCCAAGGTAATTCGTCTACCCAGATCATGGCTGTATCTGATAAAGCAGTGATCTTGTAATCGGTTGTCTGGTTGCCCTGCTGCAGCTGGATGTAAGTAGAATCGTCTTTGTTCGGGAAGCTGTAGTTCCATACATCTTTGTTTGAGCTGCCTTCCAGGGTAACGGTCATGCGCTGGCCGTCGAAATTAAAGAAAGCACGGCGCTCGGAGGTGTCAGCAAACATTACTTCGTTCTGGTCGGAGTAGTAGGTTCTTTCCACGGAAGTATTAACCCAGTCGCCTCTCATATCCGCATCGATCTTAGAGACAGGGGGTTTTATCTCTGCATCTTCGTCTTTGTTGCAGGCAGTTAAAAACAGTGAAAACAGAAGGGGAATTAATAGTAATTTTTTCATGGCAAAATACAATTATTGTAAATAAAGGGGTTCGTGTTTAAAAAGGTATGGCTTTATAGATATCACTGAATATTCAGGTTTTTTGCTAACATAGTACGTGCACTTTGCTGTAGGGTTTATCGGAAATTTTATAGCAGAGAAAAATCTGTGGAAGTAGCTGTTAATCATAGAATAAAAAAAGCGGTACAAAATACAGGCAGCCTGTTGACTAAGGTAATTTACCGGTGAGGAGCGATCGTGTGCAACCTGAGCAGGCAGCTTGTGACACGGGCAAACCTGCGCCGGTAAGGCAACAGGGCACTTCATACTACAACCCGGAAGAAAGTATAACTTTAGTTACAAAATTTTCTTTCCAAGGTTCTATAAATATTAGCGATTCCTTATATTTATAGAACCATCCATCCTATGCTTTCAGGAAAATAGCTATTCGCATGAAAACATTCTCTAAACTTATTGCCGCCGCAGCGCTCGCTATCTCTGCAGCTTCCTTTGCTCAGACTGCCGAGGCCCAGCAAATAAACATTGAGGCGGCCACCCGCTACTGGGAAATAACAGACGCCCTGCGCCAGAACCAGCTCCTGACCGATGAAGTATGGAACAGCTTCCTGGAGCTACAGGGAAACAAAGTATATGTAAAAAGTGTGTTCAATGAACCTGACCTGAAAGCCTACCGCAAAGCTGTGGAGGTGGTATACATGCCGCAGCACGACTCCCTGCTGCAGGCAAAACTGAAAGCCGGCTCCTGGTACTATGTGCTGGTGAACGACTACAAGACCAACGAAGCGAAACACCGCAAATTTGTACAGGACACAAAAGAAAACCCACAGTACCTGGACCTGATGTATAAGCTGGCGTATGAGTACCTGCCACAACGGGCCCGCACCCGGGTAGAGGATCTGAAGCTATACTACTGTGCTCTGGGCAATGATGCGACATCCAGAAGTGAGGGCATTTTCTTTAGTATAAACTCGGCAATCACCTGGGGTAACGTAAAGGAGGGCGCACTGGAGGCCCATGAGATTCACCACCAGATCAGGCCCGGAAAAGACTTCGGGACAATCAGTGAAGCTGACATGGGTTTGATGTGGGCGCTGTCTGCCATCCAGAACGAAGGGATCGCCGACCAGATCGATAAAAGAGTGATGTTACAAAAAGGAGGTAATGATGCAGCCCTTCTCGAGGAGTGGCTACTGAAGCCAGCCCCTGCTATCATCCAGAAACTGGATACGATCCTGTTGACGCTGGCAAAAGATGCCGGCAAAGCCAGCCACCCTGTAAAGCACTACAGCCAGATGTTCAGGGGCAGCGGCGGCCATATCCCAGGCTTTTACATGGCTTCTGTGATCGAGCGCAACGGCTACCGCAACAAAATGGTGGAGACCGCTGACGATCTGTTTGCCTTTGTACGCCTTTACCAGAAAGCCGCAGCCAAAGACAAGTCGAATGCCCCTGTATTCGCCAAAGCTTCTATGGCTTACCTGAAAAAACTGGAGCAGAAGTATACCGGTAAAAAACGCACAGACAGCAAAGCGGTAGCCGCACTTTAGATAGTATGGATGGAGCATAGCCGCGTAACCCTGCTCAGTCTGCCGGCTCCTTTACCAACTGTACATGGTGGGTAGGTATCCGGTATACTTACCCACTATTTTTTTTTATTTATTTACAGTGCTCCTGCCATAGAGCGGGGCATCTTCATTCTCAGTTTGATTTGCCCTGCCACGCTTCTGTGCTTATCTTTAGGCAAATAATACCGGAAGATCAGGTTTCGCCATACGGTTTCTGACCGGCACCTGCCCTTGTTACTGTAACTAAAAAGGCTGCTGATACGTGCAAGCTCCTTTCTAAACCCTATTAGATGGAAAACGCTATACAAGTAAATATCCCCCTTACGGTTTCTTATAATGCGCTGGAAAGTGTGCTGCAACAGCAGCTGGTCGGCATGTATATTCCCAGGCCCGAAGATGGCCTAACGGCAAACCCCTATGCGCAGGTGTTGGGGGTAGGTATAACAGGCAGTAAGGCAGGCGACAACATTGTGCTGCTGCGGGTGCAGATCCGGATTCTGCGCACCGTGCTGAAGCGCGATAAGGTAGATCTGTACGCCTCCGTTGCCATGGCCTACGACAACGCCACCCAGCAAGTATACGTGCAGCAGTTTTCAATGGAGTCTGCTACCTCAAGTGGCTTTTACAACACGGCGCTCGAAGTGCTGGTAAACAAAGTAGCCTATAACCAGATCATTGAAAAAGCCCGGATAGACCTGAAACCCATCATTGCGGCAGAATTGCAGAAAGTGAACACCCAGCTGGAGCAAGGCATGGAGCTGAAAGGGCTTAAGCTCAAAGGTGCCGTAGAGGCGGTAGGGGTGCAGGACATTGTTCCGAAGAAGGATGGGCTTTCGCTTCGGTTGCAGGCACAAGGCAACCTGGAGGTAGCAGTACACGATCTCTCCAGCTTTTTGCAACCAAAGGCAGAGGAAGTATAAGGCAGGGTAACGTAACTCGTGCAGAAGGTACAGCCGCGTGGAAGCTATAAGACAAGAGCTGCATACGCCTGCCAACGAAAACTTGTGCCAACATCATGATTCGTAAATTACCCAGGTCGCATTAAATTGCAACAGAAACATCCGCAGGTACGATGGAAGAACTTCAGAAACTGAAGCAACTGGTAACCGGCATTCGCCCGTTGTCTGAACAAGACTGGGAGGCTTTCGCTGCTGTCTGGACCCGCCATACCGCCAAAAGAAAGGAGCCCCTAACCCTGGCAGGCGAGGTGGAGCATTATTTATACTTTGTAGCGGATGGGGTGCAGCGGGTGTATTACTTCGATGACCAGGACCGGGAAGCAACGCTTGTCTTCACCTATTCTCCGTCTTTTGGCGGCGTGCTCGATTCCTTTATGTTGCAGCAGCCATCCCGTTACTACTATGAAACCTTAACTCCATCTGTTTTCCTGAGAGCGCCTTTCCCGGAGCTGCAACGGCTCATGCAAACCCGGCCGGCCATCGAATCCATGATCCGGGAAGGGCTGAGCCACAGCTTGTCGGGTTTGCTGGAGCGCCTGGTTGAGCTGCAGTGTTATACGTCGGAGGAGCGGTTCCGGAAACTGCTGCAGCGCAGCCCCCACATCCTGCAGCTGGTGCCGCACAAGTACCTGGCCAATTACCTGGGCATCGACCCGACCAACTTCAGCAAACTCCTCAATAAAGTGCGGATCTGAAATCTTGGTATTTACCAAGAATAGTCTTTCCGGGACCCGCCATCTTTGTAACAGAAACTTAAACAAAGTATGTTATGAAGACGCAACGAACCGTGGCCCTGGCCTCTAAAGGCTTTATTCTCCTCTCGGCGCTCAGCCTCTTGTCTGTCAGTGTAATGGCTTTCGCCAACCCGCAGTCTGTGATGGACCTGGTGAACGTGCAGCTAAACAATACCGATGCCCTCAGCTCCATACGCGGGGTGTACGGTGGTGTAGGTATGACACTCGTTCTAAGCCTGATTTACCTCATGCTGCGCGACACACAAAGCGGCTTGCTGTTTCTGTGCCTGCTCTGGGGCTTTTATGCCTTGTCACGCACCATCACCATTTTCGCAGAAGGGGCCCTGGGCGACTTCGGTAACCAATGGCTAATGACAGAGTCGGTGTTTTTTATACTTGCCCTGGCACTGGCGCTGGCAAACAGGAAAGCTGCACCCACTAAAGAGGCTGTTTAAATGAAGGCTGTAAGCAAGGAACAGCTGCTGCGGCGCCTGGAAGACACCGTGGAGCAGCACCTGCAGGAAACGGTTAGCATTTTCCAGAACCTGCCGGAAGATGACCTTTTAAAACCTGCCGCCAACGGAGGGTGGAGTATAGCCGCCTGCCTGGCTCACCTCAACAGCTACGGCAACTTTTACCTGCCCCGCATAAAGGCAGGTGTAGCCGGCCAGAAAGGAAAGCCGGCGGACGCAACCTTCAGGAGCAGCTGGATCGGGCGGTTCTTCATCGGCATGATGGACCCTGCCACCGGTAACAGAAAGTATAAAGCCATTGCCGCGCATCTGCCGCCCGCAGACCTGGACGCTTACGCCGTTGTCCGGGAGTTTATACGGCAGCAGGAGGAGCTCCTTTTATGCCTGCGGAGCTGCCAGCACGTCAACCTAAACAGCACCCGCATACCGACGTCTGTTTTAAGCTGGCTGTACCTTAAGCTGGGCGATGTGCTGCAGTTTCTGATAGCCCATAACCAAAGGCACCTGCTACAGGCCAGGAGAAATCTCGCTGGCGAGAGCTCGCAGCTCGTGCCTCCAAATACAAGCTATACTTAAGAAGCGCAAGCATAACTAACAGAAGCCTTTCTCTCCTATAGCGGGAAATAAAGCTACTTGGAGGTAAAAGGCACGAGCTGCAAGCCCGCGCCAGCGGAAGAAGACCAATGCTCGGGCTTATTCAACTAAAAAACCACAATCATTTCAAAATCAAACAAAATAAAACTATGAAAAAAGTAATGTTAGCTGCATGTTTTCTTTTTAGTGCCCTTTACTTTACCAGCTGCGAAGACGAGGAGCTGAGTAAAAGTACCTTTGCCCTGGAGGAGAGCAGCTCCGTTGTGAAGTGGAAAGGCTACAGCCCGGTTCTGTACCACGACGGCTCCTTTCAGGTGCAAAGCCAGGATATCCAGGTAGTGGATGGCAAGGTGACTTCCGGCACGTTCACCATTCCGATTGCGAGTATAGAGAACTTCGACTTGCCTGACGAGGTGAAGCCCGTGTTGCTCAATCACCTCAAGAGCCCCGACTTCTTTAACTTGGCGCTACACCCTACGGCCTCCTTCAACATCACGAAGGTGCAACCGCTTGCCAGCACAGCGGAGGGGGGCAACTACACCGTTACCGGCGACTTTAGCATGCTCGGGCAGACACACCCGGTCTCGTTTCCGGCCAAAATAAACCTGCAGGGGGGCAAACTGGAGCTGGAGGCAAGCTTTAAGCTGGACCGAACCAAATGGGGCATGACCTATGCAGCCGATCCTGCGCTGGGCGATCATCACGTCCTGCCGGAGGTGGACATACAATTCGACCTGACGGCAAACGAGAAGTAAATGTACTTGCCTGGAGCAAAGTGTAACGTATGATGGGGGCGCCTGCTACAGGCACCCCCGTCATACGTTATAAGGTATGTTGCTGATGCTGTGCTGGTGCGGGCTTGCAGCTCGTGTCTTTTCTGCAGTTATACTTTCAGCACGCGTAACAGTACGGGCTGCAAGCCCGCACCAGCATGTGCCGACATGTATAAAGCAGGCAGCCATACCACCAGTGCAAAGGCGGTATTGGTATAAACCGGAAGCTCATGAGCAATATAACAGGAAAGTATGCAGCTCCTGTTGTTCTGCTCTCATAATCATAAGTTTTGTTGGTATTTAGTTAATAATTAACACATTGCGAGGTAAAATTTGTACATTGCCCTATTGTGTAACTATGTCTTTATTCGCTTTACAGGTAATATTGGTAGCGGGAGCTGTGCAGGGTCTTTTACTGTCGGCCATACTGTTTACGCGCAAAAAAAATGTGCTGGCAAACAGGCTGCTGAGCATGCTCATCCTGCTGGTTTCTTTCCAGTCGGTGCTGGCAGGATTCGACACGCGCGAATTTTTCATGGCTTTTCCGCACCTGAGCAAGGTGGGGTGGCTGTTGCCCTCCCTTTTCGGCCCCCTGTTGTTTCTGTTTACCAAAAAACTGACGAGCGAGAACCCTGCTTGGAGAAGATACGAATGGCTGCATTTTACGCCGTTCTTCCTCATCTTCCTCTACCTCCTGCCTTATTACTTGCAGTCGGCAGAAGCGAAAATGGCCTACCTAAACGACTTCGAGAAAGCCTCAGAGGATGATTTTGGCGTGCTGAACCAGCTCCTGAACCTGTTGCACCTCAGCTACGGCCTGGCGGCGCTGCTGCTGATCCGCAAACACGAGCAACGTATACTTCATAACTTCTCTGAGATCAGGAAAGTACGTTTGCGCTGGCTAAAGCAGTTTATAGTGTTGGTCTTTTTTACCATCCTTTTTGGCGTCACGATCTTCTACGCCCGTAAATGGAACCTGCCTTTCCTGACCGGATTTTACCATTATCATTACCTTGGGGTGATCATCTGCATTTACTGGATCGGGTACAAAGCCTTGTCGCAGCCTTCCATTTTCCAGAGGTCCCTGGCCCTGACCGCTGTTCCGCAGCCTGCCGTAGTACCGGAGCCTGAAGCACCGGAAGACACGGCACCGCCAGTAGCGACGAAGTATGAACGCTCTGGAATAAGCGAAGAAGCTGTGGATGCCTACCTGTTGCAACTGCTGGAATACATGCAGGAGCAGAAGCCTTACCAGAACAGCGACCTGACGATACAGGAGCTGGCGGAGGCGATTGGTATGGCAAAGCACCATTTGTCGCGTGTAATAAACGAGCGGCTGGGGAAAAACTTTTTTGAGTTTGTGAATGAGTACCGGGTAAATGAAGCCAAACGCCTGCTGGTGCACCCGAATTTCAGCCACTACACCACGCTGGCAATTGCCATGGAAGCCGGATTCAACTCGAAAGCTACCTTCAACGCGGTCTTCAAAAAGCTTACCTCTATGACCCCTACCGCTTATGCGGCACAGGAGAAAGCTGCCGCGGCACATCCGGCCTGAAATCTTCTGCTCACAAGCATTTTTTTCTCAAACTACCTGTCCAGACTTAGCGGATAAGACGCATTCCTGCCTGCTGGTGCATTCTTTTGCATCATGTTAGATCATCATACTTCCTTTTTTAAACCTATCACTATGAGAAAAGTATCTTACCTCACGCTCATGCTATGCCTGCTTTTATCCTTCAGAAGCCTGCAGGCACAGGACACCACCACCTATAAGCTGCGCCTGTCGCTTTCCCTGCTAGACCTTCCGCAGCAAACCGACCTGCCCCAGCGCTATCCGTCCATGCAACAGAGTACCGAGCTCAGCAACAACCTCTACGACCTGGGTTTCTGGGGGATAAACGGCCTAGGCAACAAGCTGGTAAAAGTGGACCATACCAGCAGCACTAAGGGTAGAGCTTTCCTGAACAAATCGGTGAAGTACCTGCTCAGCCTCGGCTTTGTAAAGTATGGCAGCGAACTACCCATACCCCTGGGCGTGTGGGCGCATGAAGAGTATCACCGGGTGGTGCTTGGCGTGAACGGCGTATCTTCTAAAAATGGTAACTGGCTGCCCAACCGCTGGGATGGGACCGTTTACGGAGTTACGGATGCAGAACTTACAAACCTGAAAGCAAACAACCTGAACGGGCTGCTCTACTCGTATGTGGCAGGGGTGCAGTCAGAGAACCTGAGCACCCAAACCAACCTCCTCAACGATTTTTACAACAAGCGCAGCTTCTATAAAAATGCGCTGTACCTTTACAATGCCTATTATACCTGGGATTACCTGAAGTTCTCTGCCAGCCCGGCCAGCGACGATGTAAAACAGGACGTACCGCAGCATGAAAATGCCGACCCACGTGAACGCGATTATGCTGGCTCTGATCTTACTGCCTGGGCCTACGATATGTTCAACCCTGACCTGCCGTACACCAGCCGTGATCCGTTTCCGGGAGGGGAGGGCGTTAACCGCAGAGTAGGCTACAGCGATCTTACGGAGGAGGCCCAGGATTTCCTGCAGAAACAGAAACGGCTCTCCCTAATCAATTTTGCGAATCCGGCTATCTTATTTGTAAACCGCATCCGCATAAGTCCCGAGCTTTCCTTTATCTTTTTCGGCCAGTATGTGCCCACGCATTTCGGTAACGATGTGGCCCTGCAACTGCCCGTAAAGTATAAACAATACAACGTACTGCTTGGCCTGCATAGGTACCAGAACCGCCAGCACACGTACCCGGGCCTGAACCTGGCCCTGGCTGATCTGCCACTCGGTACGCAGGGGCGCTGGCATACCAGTGTAGCCCTGCAGGGCTGGAAGCAGCCGGCTCAGCAAAGCTTTTACGACGAAAGCAGCAAGCTCGGCGGGGCAGCCGAACTCAGCATGAAGTATAGCCTGGGCAGCCATTTTGCCTCTTTCGTAACAGTGGCCGGCAAAACAGAAGGCTGGCAATTGGGTAGTCCTTACCTGAAAGACAACCTGAGCCTGCGGGCAGGAATCAGCTTTGATGTGTTGGAGTAAAAAAACGTTGGCGCGAGCTTGCAGCTCGTGCCTTCACTATTCAGGCGTCTGAAAGTCCCGCGAACGTCTGACGCAACACAGTTGCTTTCTTCGTAACTCAGATGCCCGTAGGAGCTGCGCACGCTGCGAGGTCTGGGCATCCATTCATTCCGGCTTTCCTGGTTGAGTTCGGCTATACTTAGTCCCCCTTTGAAGGGGGGAGGGGGATGTTTATTGTTTGGAAGTATACGGCTTCTGCTCCTTCAGCAGTACGCCGGGATTATTGTCTTTGGCCCGGAAGGTGAGGTGCACGTGGCGGGGCATGATGCACCATGCATAGACCTCCAATCCTTTGTGCTCTCGGCAAAAGTCCAGACTATCGGTAAGTACAGCAAAGTGTTCCTCCCGCATGAACACGTCTATCCGGTACACTACCGCTAAAGTTACTAAGTATAACCCCTTTTTGTTTGCTGGTCTTCCTGGTCAGGTAAATAGGGTTGCCTTGCAGAATTAAAGAAGACCTCTCACCAACCCCGGATCATCATTAACTAATTCATTGTAGATTTTATCAGGAAAATAGAAAGCGTGTAACAGTCACTTTAATACAATCTTCGTAAAAATTATATTAAATATTGTATGGATTATGAATCTATACTTGAACCTCTGCCTGCTTTAAAAGCGGCTCCTGCTTCTCACCCCGAGTTTATTCCCATAAAACAACTCAATATTTAAAGCAACTATGAAAGCACTCTCTTTATTAAAAGCTGCCTTATTGTTTGTAGCCATTCCTTTCCTGTTTGGCTGTGAGAAGGAGACTTTGTCTGAGCTGAAAATAACCACTGAAAACCAGCTTGGTAAAACCGGCAAAGGGGTTGAAAAGCCATTAAAAGGAAAAATGATCTCCTCCACTTACCTTGAAGGTGATACAGCATCAGGCTGGGCTGATAACAACCTGTTGCCGGCCTGGCTCTACGGATCAGGGGAAGGAAACGCGACGCATATAGGCAAATACACCGCTTACTTTAGCCAATATGCCACAACTGTTGAACAAAATGTTGCCTATGTTACAGGGGTTCCGGTTACTATGTTCTTCAGGGAAGAGCTACTGGAGAATTTTTCGGAGGCTGAGGTAGACTTGATGGAAGAACTGGAAGTCAGCATTGTCCTGGTAGATAAGCATGGTAATTCCATCTGGGGCATACGTTTTCCGGAAACAAGAGCTGTTGACCCGGAGATAGTTGAAGATGCTCCGGTTTACCAGAAATTGAAAATAGTAGGGGGAACAGGCAGGTTTGCAGAGGCTTCAGGTCAATTTACACTTGAAGGCTTTTCTGATCTTAGCTTCTCAGGTCCTGGCTTGGGCAGGCTTGAGATCAACGGGGTGCTTGTGTATTGAGAACATCTGGTTTTACTTATTCTGATAAGGTGCTCAAGCCCGTGTTTATATTCGGCTAACCAATGAATAAGGACATGTGCCGGCTGATGATGGAGTTATGCTGCTAACATTATTAAATTTCTTAACCCATGAAATTAGGCTTCTCTTTGCTCTTTGCTGCTCTCATCGTGTGGACTACCTGCAGAGCGAATACTTCTAAAAACATCGCCGCTCGTCAGGGGCAGCAGACCCAGCAGGACTCCACAAAGCTTCTTGTCCAGCTGGTGAAGGACGCTTCGGAGCAGGTCCGCAAGAACGGAGAGAAGGCCTTTACAGAATTCCGGGAGAAAGGCAGCCGCTGGCGCAAAGGCGAGACCTACATCTTCGTGCTCGATACCAAGGGCAACATGCTCGTGCACAACGATCCGGAAATGGAAAACAAAAACCAGCTTCAGTTAAAGGATATCAACGGCAAACCAATCGTGCGGGGCCTCATCAGTGCCGCCACCACACAGCCCGACAAGCCCGAAGGCTGGTATCATTACGAGTGGCCGGTGCCGGGTGGGCTGCTGCCCCGCTGGAAGAGCAGCTACGTGCGGCTGGTAAAGGCGCCTTCGGGTAAAAGCTATGTGGTGGGCAGCGGCATGTACAACGACCGCATGGAGCGCGCGTTTGTAGTGGACCTGGTTACAAAAGGCGTGGCAGAAGTAGAGCAGCATGGCGAGGCAGCCTACAAAACCTTTCACGACCCCACAGGCCCTTACCTGGCCAAGGATGCCTATATCTTCGTCTTCACCATGGAAGGTGTCGAGATCGTGAACCCGGCCTTTCCGACGGTAGAGGGCAACAACAACTACGACATGAAGGACGCGGAGGGCAAGTACCTGGTCCGGGAGATTCTCAAAACAGCGACCACCAAAGGAGCCGGATGGGTAGATTATATGTGGCCCAAGCCGGGCGAGAGCATCCCAACCCAGAAATCTGCTTTTGTGCACCTGGCCAACATGCCGAACGGGAAACAGGTGGTAGTGGGTTGCGGCGTATACCTGGCCGATGCACCGAAGGCAAAAGTTGTTCAAACGAAAATGTCTGCAACAGAGCTGATGACGCTTGTGCGCCAGGCAGCGGCCGAGCTTGAAAAGCGGGGCGAAAAAGCCTTCCCGGACTTCAGCAAAAAAGGCTCGAAGTGGTACCAGGATGATACATACCTCTTTGTGAACAAATTAAACGGGGGCAGGGTCTTTCTTGCTACACAGCCGCAGACCGCGGGGCAGCAGGACACCAGCAGGACAGATGCAGTGGGCAGGCCTGTTGTAAAAATGTTCACGAGTGCAACTGCCTCTCCAGAAGGAGAAGGCTGGGTGCACTACGAGTTCCCGAAGCCCGGCGACATCTTCCCGACCTGGAAATCCAGCTTTGTGAAGCGGATTACTTTCCCCTCAGGTGAGCAGTATATTGTTGGCAGCGGCATCTATAACATGCAGATGGACAAAACCTTCATAGAGGATGTCGTGAACCGGGCTGCTGCCCTGGTGGAGAAGCAGGGCAAAGGAGCCTTTGATCAGCTGCGCGACAAGAAGGGTCCTTTCTATTTCATGGATACCTATGTGTTCGTAGAGAGCCCGGAAGGCGTAGAACTGGCTAACACGGCACAACCCAGCCTGGAAGGCAGAAACCTGATCAAAGAAAAAGACCTGAAAGGAAAACTTATGGTTCGCGATTACATTGATGCTGCCATGAAGAATGGCGCTGCCTGGGTAGATTACTACTGGTACAAGCCCGGCGAGAATACGCCTGCCCGAAAGCGCTCCTACGTGAAAAAGGTACAGCATGGGAATGAAACCTACATTATCGGTTCCGGCTATTACCCGGCCGAAGAAGCGAAAGGCGCCAGGGCAGGAGGCACCCGGGAGTAGGACAGATACTAGCTACGGATTACGGATTATTGATGGGTTGCTTCATCCCATGGCAATAGAAATCAACTATAAAACTATACTTCCAACAATACCTATAGCCTGAATTCCCCTCCTGAGAGGGATAGGGGTGTGTTACTCCCTTTCCTGTTTTGGAGTTAGAGGCCCTTGATAAGAGGTGAGAGCCCGGGAAGCTAAAACAAGGCAACTACAGAACGATAACCGGTAACGTGACGAAGACTGAAAATCTCCCTGCCTTGCTGATCAAAAAGAACCCTTATACTTCCGCCGGAAAGTATAGCCTGAACTCTGTGCCTTTATCTTCTTCGCTTTCCACTTCTATTTTACCTCCGGCATTCTCCAGTATGCGTTTTACCATGTACAGCCCAATGCCTGTGCCTTCCGCGTGGCTATGAAACCGCTTGAACATGGTGTATAGCTCCTTTTGCTGGCGGCCATTTATACCCATGCCGTTGTCTCTTATACTTAGCACCACATAATGCTCCTCCAGGCGCGAGGATAAGGTAATGATACATTCCCGGTCCGGCGACTGAAACTTGATGGCATTGCTGAGCAGGTTATACAAAATACTCCGGAAGTTTTTGCGGGAGAATTTCAGTATGTTCACCTGGAAATCAGTGTGTATGAAGCAGTCTTTCAGGTTGGCAGGTTTGTGCAGGTCCGCCATGATCTCTTCGTATACTTCCTTAATCGTGATCACTTCATCCGAAGGATTTTCGCTGAGGCCTTTCTGCATTCTGTTGATCTCGGTCAGGTCTGCTATGGTGCGTTTAAAACGGTTCACAGAATCCACTACATGCTGCACGATCTCTTCTGTTGCACTGTTCAGCGCGTCAGCCGCTTCCAGTTCATTTTTCAGAATAGACATCAACCCTTCTATATTCAGGATAGGGGAATGGAGGTCGTGGGAAGCCGTGTAAATGAAAGTATCCAGGTCGAGGTTGATCCGTTCAAGCTCGGTGTTCTTGAGCTCGAGCACACTTTGTTGCCGCTCGGCCAGTTTATCCTGCAGCTCTTTCTGCTCGGTTATGTCGCCGGTTATCTTCGTAAAACCAATGTGCTTTTCATTTTCATAAATAGGGGTGAGCTTGATGGTGGCCCAGAACAGGGAACCGTCTTTCCGCATGCGCCAGTCTTTGGTTTCATACAGGCCATCTTCTAAAGCTGATTTCAATTCTACTTTGGGCATGTCTGCCTGCTGGTACTCATCCGGGAAAAGCATCCCGTAAAACTCGCCCACAAATTCATTCTCCTTGTACCCTTTCAGCTGCTCTACTCCCTTGTTCCAGGTCGTGATAATACCCTCGGTATCCATCGCGAAAATGGCATAATCTTTTATCTGTTCGATAAAGTAAGAGTTGATCTTATCTGGGGTGTGCTGTTGGTGCATGAGTAATAGGCGATAGTTTCTTGTGTTTACTCTGTTACCTCGGCACAGGTTGTTGCACTATAAATTGAAGGTTGTTCTGAGGGAAGGCTCGCACCGGCAAAGTAAATACTGTTATGAAATATCTTAAGTTCTTGTTTTAATATTAAAATATTATATTTTTACAATATTACTGACATTGCTTAGTTGATTCCTTAATTTAAATTCATTTCAGTGAACGCTCGGAAGCTATTCGCTCATTTACCTGCTATAAACCAGGCATATATCAGGGTATTTGTTTTGTTTCTTATTGTTGCGACTTACAACAGCTGTGAGAAAAAAGAGGAGGCTCTGCCGGAGGTATTCGGGAGTGTGGCTGGTACCGTTTACAACGAGTTCAACCAACCACTGGATGGAGTAACTGTTACGGTAACAGGAAATGGAATCAACAAAAAAGTCTCGACGGCAAATGGTCTGTACGAGTTCAAAAGCCTTCGGGTGGGGCGGTATGAACTGTCTGTAGCGCAGCCCAACTATATTGGTTTATCATCCGCGATAAATATACCTAATGAGCAGACGGTTATAGAAAACTTCTATTTAAAGAGCGGCGAAGAATACCTGACCCTTTCAGATACCCTGGCCAAGGCTATGCCAACCCTCGGCTTTCGTGAATTATCCATTCAAAGTAACTCCAGTTGGACTATACATACTGACGCAGACTGGCTGACAATATCAAAAGCTGCAGGCTCAGGCAATAGCCAGGTAATGGTAAACTGGACCGAGAACAAAACTGCAGAGAGCAGAACCGGTCTTGTAAAAGTGTTTGCCGGAAGCATACAAAAGCAATTTAAAGTAAGGCAGGCTGC
The DNA here is from genome assembly GCF_023630205.1 of Pontibacter ruber. GTDB lineage: Bacteria > Bacteroidota > Bacteroidia > Cytophagales > Hymenobacteraceae > Pontibacter > Pontibacter ruber. The sequence continues at coordinate 515,641 of NZ_JALPRR010000003.1, forward strand.
TAAATTAAGTATAGTAGCTCATGCTGGTATACCTGGTAATGGCGCAAAATCAGTGGCAGACTCTGTGTATGTGAGGTTTAATAAAAAGGTAAAAACCATCAAAGTGAAACCACACCTGCAAACCTGTATAAGTGGCATCAACACCACGTATACCGACAACAATTCAGGAGTCAGGTTCAGTTATACATGTGCCGAATTGGGAGGGGAGTATACTTTTGATCTTGAAGTGGAAGACGAAGACGGCCTGAACAGCAAGCATGTGCTGAAGGCAGGCTTTTACAGCCGAAAGCTGGAAGTGCCAGGTAACATTGTTAACTATTATGTTGATGAGTTGAATAAGACATATTGGGTGCTTACAGCTTCGCCTGACGCAATTTATGAGTTGGCAATGAGCGATCTGGAAGTGAAGCGTAAGTTTAATATTGCTTTTGAACCCAAGGGACTTGCCCTTAATCATCTGACCAACGAATTGTATGTGTACCAGGATTCGCCGATCCTTTCGGTGCTGAACAGAACGTCGGGAATGCTGAAGCGGGAGTTGACGATACCAGCAGATCCGGGTGATCATTCAGATCATCCAACAGTTTACCCTTACGACTTTAAAATTACCGGAAATGGTTTGGGCGTTCTGCTTCTCAAGGCCAAGGGCTCAAGTGCACTCAGCTGGCGTATGATCGATACCCAAAATAATGATTACTTCTATAAGCACGAGCAGCATAGCTTTTTTGGAGAAGACGCTTACGACGCTTTTCTCCAGGTTGAAGAGAATCATGATAGAAGTAAATTGTTGTTTTCCATCCCCTACGGCTCTGCCAAAGTGGCCATACTTGACCAGAATACCCGAAGGTTTACAAGTTATATGCCGCCTGAATATACACGGGGTGTTTTCATTACTCCTAACAGGAAGGACGACAGGCTCTACATCGCGCAACTTTATAACCAGAACATAGTGAACCTGGCGACAGGATTTTCGGGCAGACAGTCGTACGTCGATAACCGGGAAAATGGAAGTGCTGACTTTAGTTACAAGGCAAATGACGCCAATGTCATTTACTTCTGTGACAATGAATATCTGCAGGTCTTAAATTATGACCGTGTTAAAACGGATACATGGTATTCGGTAGTGTATGGGCTGAGAGGGGCAACCGCTACAACCGATGGGAAATACCTGCTGGCTTATAACTCGCAGAACTGGTACTACACAAGAGGAAACTCATACATAGTACAGTTCTCAACAGATATCTTCTAGTCTGGCGGGAGTATGCCCTCAGCCAGGGAGAGCTTGTGGCTCTTACTGTTACTTTTGCTAAAGGTATAGCTGAGCGGAAAATAAAAAACACGAGCAACAAACTCTCACCAGTGGGGGAGGTCTGAAAACGTATTGATTTTTAGCCGCTAAAAAATGTTTTTAAAACAAACTATATATAAATTTGATTATATATACTTGTGCTGTACATCTAAAGTGTCAAATTATGCAAATGCTCTGTCGCGTTATCGGAATCACGCTGCTGCTTCTGATAGCTTACAATGTTTCGTTAAAAGCCCAAGGCCATCGTAACAACGGCTATATCGGGGTAGGGCTGGGGCCAAGTTTTGTAACAGGAAACAACAATGTAAAAGCCGGCACAGGACTGCATTTGAATTTGCTAAACGTTGGCTATGTAATAGGCAAAGGCTTTGGAATAACCGGAACCTGGGTGGGAGGTGCGCATGCTTTTGATTCGGAAGCTACAGTTTATGATCAGGGATCCACTTATACTTTACCGGCACAAGCTGAACTGAGTTATGGTGTGCTGATGATTGGCCCGATGTACACGCTGAACCTGACAGACAACTCGTCCTTGGATTTTAAGGCAAGGGTGGGCAGGTTGTATACCCGCGAGAAATCTACTTCAGAAGCCTATGCTTCTACATCTGAGAACACAACCCTTGGCGCGTCGCTGGGTGTAGGTTACCGCAAAAAAATAGCAAACCGCTGGTGCCTGATGCTTTCTTCTGATTATTATGCGGGCAGGCAGCAATTAAGTTTTGCAGGAGACCAAAGCACCCATATCCTAAGCTTTACCTCCGGGATAGGCTTTGTGCTGTAAAGCCTGACGCATGCACTCCGAAATCGCTGTAACAGTTGTGCTTCAGCCGGACTCTGTGCTGGTGTTGCTCGTGCTGTAAGTATAGCTGCATGGAAAATAAAAGGCACGAGCTGCAAGCTCGAGCCATTGGGGAGAGAAATTGGTTATTCCTCTTATATTTGTTTATGCAAAGTTTAAATTCTCTACGCCTGTTTTTGGTGCTGTTGCTCCTTGCTTTTTCTTCATGCGATGGTGAAGATGATAAAGAGTATGAAACAAAGAAAGGGTTCCTTACGGCTCATACCTGGAAGTATGAAAGAGTAAGCATTAACGGAAGCGCAAACCGGGTTAACAGTTTTCCGGATGATCGTTTCAAGTTTAATATGGATGGTTCTTATATTAAAACTACTACTGATTTAGATGGAAATATTTCTAAGTATGATGGTAATTGGGAGCTTAACAGCGATGCCACACAGCTTACCTTCATACAAGGAACCATGCGCTTTACTGCACCCATTAGAGAGCTTTCAGCTAAGTATCTTAAAATAACAAGAAACGATGCTCCTGAAATTTTGATTGAGTTTGATTTTATACCCGAGTAATGCTAAACTAATTTATAATAACTATAAAGCCCTTGCCATAAGCAGGGGCTTTTGTTTTTACTATTGCTGCTAGTGCGAGCTTGTAGCTCGTACTGTGACTAGTGCTGAAGGTATAGCTGCGTGGAAAAGAAAAGCACGGTCTGCAAGCTCACGCCAGCGGGGGGACGGACGTAGGGGTATAAAGTTTCGGACTATAAACCGACAATGTCGAGGGGCGGAATTAATCTTGCTGTGGAATTGTGTATCTTGGAACATTAATTTTCATCTACAGCATGCAGCAAGCTAATTCTGTCGGGGGGCAAGTCCCGGCATCGGACTTTCAGGTAGTATTTAACAATATGTTAGGCAATTACTTGTTGCTGCAACCCAACCCGCCCTTTTTTACCATACTGGCCGTGAGTGACGAACATCTGCGCATTACAGGCCATGAAAGGCACGAGGTAGTGGGCAAAAGTGTTTTTGAGGCATATCCTGTGAACCCGGAAACTGACTCAACAACGGGTCCTTCCAGCCTAAAGGCTTCTCTTGAGAACGCGTTAAGCAACAAAGTGCTCGACCAGATGCCCATGGTGCGTTATGATTTGATAAACGCAGCCGGAGAATTTGAAGAGCGGTACTGGAAGTCAAGCAACAAGCCTGTTCTGGACGCGGAAGGCAATGTGCTGTATATTTTACATTCTCCAGTTGAGATCACGGAGCAAGTAGTGGCAGAAAGAAAGGGCACTGACATGCGGGAGATTGGAAAAAAGTACAGCCTGTTTATGCAGGCTCCGGTGGCGGTTTGCATTGTAACCGGCCCTGAGCATATTGTTGAGCTCGCTAATGAGGAAATACTCAGCATATTAGGCAGAACATCAGAGATTATCGGTAAACCTTTGTTTGAGTCACTGCCCGAAATCAAAACGCAGGGTTTTCCGGAACTACTGGACCAGGTGCGCACAACTGGCCATCCTTTTTACGCGACCGAATACCCCATCATGCTGGTGAAGGATGGGAAAGAAACGCATTGCTACTACAACTTTGTATTCCAGCCTTATTATGCAAACGCAGGCGACACGGTAGCTGCCGGTGTGTTCAGCGTGGCGCATGACGTAACGGAGCAGGTGCTGGCACGCCGAAAGGTCGAGGAAAGCGAGCAGCAGTTGCGGTCTTTTATAGAGAGTTCGCACCACCCCATTGGCGTATACTTTGGCAGTGAGATGCGGATACAGTTTGGCAACCAGGCGCTTAAAGATGGCCTGGGCAAAGGCAACGACATTGTGGGCAAGCTGTACAAAGACGTACTGCCTGAGTTAGAGAACCAGCAGGTGTTCGAGCAGCTCGAAACAGTTTATAACACAGGTGTACCTTTCCAGGCCAAAAATCACAAGCTAGACCTCCTGGTCGGTGGAGAGCTGCGGGCGCATTATTTCGATTTTAGCTTTACGCCCCTTTTTAATACAGCAGGAGAGGTGTACGGTGTCATCAACACAGGAGCCGATGTTACAGAGCTGAACCTGGCGCAAAAGCGCCTAGAGGAAAGCGAGGCGCACTTCCGGAACATGATCAAACAGGCACCCGTCGCGATAGCCTTTACGTGGGGCAGCGAGATGGTGGTTGAGAACGTGAATGCGCCCATGCTGCACATCATGGGCAGAGAATCCGCAGACGAAGTGAACGGCAAGAAACTGGTAGATGCGCTGCCAGAGGTGGAGGGCCAGGCCGTACTGGAGGTAGTACGCCAGGTGCTGCATACCGGAAAAGCGATCTCGGCAAACGAACAGCTGGTGCATTTGCTGAAAAACGGCAAAGTGGAGCCGCATTATTTAAACCTGTCTTATACCCCGCTCATGGAGGAAGGTGAAGTAAGTGGGGTGATCCATGTGGCCCAGGATGTAACAGAGCAGGTGCAGGCAAGGAAGAAAATCGAACAAAGTGCCCGCGACCTGATGAACCTGGCTGACGCCATGCCACAGATCGTGTGGATGGCCAAACCGGATGGGACTGTTACCTACTATAACAAACGTGTAGCTGAGTTTTCGGGGGCCAGACAGCAGCCTGACGGCGGTTGGCATTGGGAAAGCATGATAATTGAAGAAGACGAGCAACGGACAATAGATGCCTGGAATGAGGCGGTGCAGGCGGTTACACCCTACGAAATTGTGCATAGGCTGCGGATGTCTGATGGCAGCTACCGCTGGCACCTGAGTCGCGCACTACCGCAGTTCGACAGCAACGGCAGGGTGACCGGCTGGTTCGGAACGGCTACTGATGTGCACGAACGGAAAGAGCAGCAGGAGGCATTGGAAGATAAGAACAGGCACCTGGTGAGCATCAACAACGATCTGGACAATTTCATCTATACCGCCTCCCACGACCTGAAAGCACCTATCCTCAACATCGATGGCCTGCTGGCCCTCTTGTTTGACGAACACACTGCTGTAGATCTCAGTAGCACGGAAACACAGGCCATCCTGCAAAGGATGAAGAGCTCCGTTGAACGCTTCAAGAAAACCATCGACAGTCTGACTGAAGTGGCCAAGCTGCAGCAGGAAAATGTGTTCAATGCCGAGCAGGTGCATGTAGCGGAGGTAATTGAAGAGGTGATGCTGGACCTGGCGCACTTGTTAAAATCTTCTGAGGCTGTGGTGGACGTACATGTGGCGCCTGAGACGGCTATTCGCTTCTCGAGCAAGAATTTGCGGAGTGTGGTTTACAACCTGCTCTCTAACGCAATTAAATACCGCGCTACCAACCGGACTCCGCACGTTCATATCAGTTGCCAGCTGGTAGGCAAATACCATGTCCTGACCTTCGCCGATAACGGGCTTGGCATGACACCAAGCCAGAGGGAAGGCCTTTTTACCATGTTTAAGCGTTTCCACGACCATGTGGAAGGCACTGGCATCGGGCTTTATATGGTGAAGAAGGTGGTGGAGAACGCAGACGGGAAGATTGAAGTGGAAAGTAAGGTAAATGTGGGCACGACCTTCCGGATTTACTTACCAGTATAGGCTGATGTGGTCCTGAACGGCACCATTACTTATTACCACTATTTCGACGCCTTCTCCCCGCTGGCGCGGGCTTGTGAGGTAACATCCAGTTGGTTGGCTTTTGCTATGGTGATAATGTCGCCATTGGGATAGGCAAAATGGAAAGTACCCAGCAACATGACCTGCGCCTGGCCCTCCCAGCCACCTTCCTTTTTAAACTGTGTCAGCGCAGGCATAAGGCAACTGCCAGCCAGCAGCGCTACAGCGAGTAATAGTTTTTTCATAGTTCGGTAGAGTTTGTTTCTGCAACAGATGGAATGGAGGTTGCCTGGGAGGTATGATTTTATGGAGGCTGGATAGTTACTCCTTCAGCGTGAAGACGTTTATCAGATATACTACCTCAATGCTGATAATACATAACCTCGTCTTGTTATGAAATTTATTCTTCCGCTTCATGAGAAAAATAGCTGAGCGAAAAAGAAAATATACGAGCAACAAACTCGCGCCAGTGGGGGAGGTCTGAAAACATATTGATTGATAGCTGCGAAAAATGAAGCTACAGCATGAGCGGCATAAATCCTATACCTGAAAATTGCAGATCATAGCAAAGCCCGCCAGGTACGAAATCTGACGGGCTTTGTGCTATAGCTCCAAGGAGCTGTCTTCTATTTATTCAGCCCTTTTTTAAGCTCGGATGCGGCTAGCTGCTGTGCTTGCTTAGCCTCCGGCAACACAGTGGCCATGCCAAAGAACTCGTGGGTAACGCCGTCATAGTTCTGGTACGTGACCGGCACACCGTCTGCTTCCAGTTTGTCTGCCAACGCTCTGCCTTCACTCATGAGCGGGTCAATTTCGGCCGTGATGATGGTGGTCGGCGGCATTCCTTTCAGGTTCGCCTGCACCAGCGAAATCATCGGGTCTTTGCCATCCGCCGGTCTGCGGAGGTACTTGTCGAAGAACCAGGCCATGAGCGGTTTGCTGAGTGGCTTAGCATTGGCATTCTTCTGGTACGATTCAGTGTTCATGTCATAGCCGGCAATCGGATACACCAGCAGCTGGTGCATTGGCAATTGTGCCTTCTTATCGCGCGCCATCATGCTCACAGAAGCGGCCAGGTTGCCACCGGCACTTTCACCTGCTACCGCAACACGTTTCGGATCCCCTTTGATGGAACCTGCATTTTTCAACACCCACTCATAAGCCGCATAGGCATCGTTGTGCGCAGTAGGGAATTTATTTTCAGGCGCCTGGCGGTAGGCCACAGACACTACGACTGCACCCGTCTGCTCGGCAAGCGCCTGGGCAGAGGCGTTGTATGTATCCAGGTCGGCGATCACCCAGCCGCCGCCATGGTAGTACACAATTACCGGGAAGGGGGCGTTGCCATTTTTAGGAGTGTACACACGCCCGTGAATGTTGCGACCGCCACTGACTGGTATCTGAACGCCAGAAGTGTCTACCTGTGCAGGAGGCATCGGAATGTTGTTTTCCTTCATCAGGGCCATCACGGCATCAGTTGGGGTAGGAGCCTGGCGGGCAGCCTTCGCATCCATATCCACCAGTTTTTTACCGCCGCTCAGGCTATCCAGCTTTTCCAATACGGCCTGCATAGGCGGTGTGATAGAGGCTGGTGCCCAGTCAGGTTTGGGGCCCTTTGGTTGAATTTCGTTCTGAGCAGTGCCGGCAGTCGTATCGGCAGCGGCAGTGTCGGTGTCTGTGGCCGTTGTGGTTTCGCTGTCTGTGTTCTGGCCGCAAGCCGCCATGCTTAGCAAGCCGGCAATGGCGCAAGTGTAGCCTAGTTTTTTGAACAGCCAGGCCGGTTGCATTCTGTTGTTTTTCATAGTTGATAGTATAAGATGTATAATGTTAAACGAGTGGGAAGTATTTACGTACTAGCCCATTAAATTAGATTTGTGCTAAGCTAATTTAATATAAACCGAAGTGGGTGGGTTTTGTTTGTTGGAGCCGGTTTAATATCAGAAAGCAATTTCTGAACGGGCTTTGTAGCGATCCGGATGGTTAAGCTCTTATCTGTATAAATCTGTAAAGTATCATTTTATAGTCCTGGTTGCGTCCAGGCAGCTTTAAATTTTCAGTACAACAAAATACCCCCTCGGCTTCTGCAAAGAGTTTAAGTGGGGATGTAAACCATATATGTCAGGAATAGATTTTCAGGGTGAAACAGAACAGAGCCTGGTTGCCGCTCTCAGGCAGGGCAGGCAGGAAATGCTTGGAAAGTTGTATGACGCCTACGCTCCCTTGCTGCTGGGGGTGATCTCCCGGATTGTGCCTGATACGGAAGTGGCTGAACAAGTACTACAGGAAACTTTTGTTGCCATCTGGACGCGAATAGGGGTATACGACGCCTCCAAAGAGCGCCTGCTCACCTGGGGACTTGCCATTGCCAGGGGAATTGCCCTGGAAGCTGTGAAGACAGGCCGCTACAGCTCCTCTGTAAATCCTGCAAATGAAACTAACCTGCAGCAAAATAAAATTTTACCTTTGCAGCAGGGACATGTAAGCAAAGAGAATCTTTGTTCGCTTGCCCCACTGGAGAAAAGAGCGCTGGAATTGTTATACCTGAAAGGACGCACCTATGCCGAAGCCGCAGGCGAACTGAGCATGACCGAAGCAGCCTTGAAAGAGGTGTTGAAAAGCGCATTCACTCATTTAAAGGCAGATAAGTCAGCATGAACACGGTTGCAGAATTTATTGAATCCGGTATACTGGAGCTGTATGTGATGGGAGCTGCCAGTGAGGAAGACGTGCTTGCCGTAGAAAAAATGGCGGCTGCTCATCCCGAAGTAAAACAGGAGATTGAGCAGATCAGCCTGGCCATGGAGCATTACGCGCAGACCTGTGCCACAAAGCCCCGTTCCACCGTGAAAACAATGGTGATGGCTACCGTCGATTACCTGGAGCGAATGAAACAGGGGGAACTCCCGGAATCTCCGCCAGTACTCACGCCCGGCTCCTGCATCAGCGACTACGGGAAATGGCTCGATAACCCCAAGGCCACACTGCCCGCTGATGCCGAGCAGGTTTATGCCCGCATCATCGGCTATACTCCCACTGCCACCACCGCTATTGTGTGGGTGCGTGAGCAAAGCGAGGAGGAAGTGCATCACGATGAATACGAGCGCTTCCTGGTCGTGGAAGGCACCTGCCTGATGCGTGCAGGGGAGGAGACCTACAACCTGGCCGCCGGCGATTATTTTGCTGTTCCGCTCAACACGCCCCACCAGCTCACCGTAACCTCCACGTCACCCTGCAAAGCCATTTTGCAGCGTTTGAGTGTGGAGTAAGATACTAAAATGGCAGCTGTGTGTGCAGGTACCTTTCCTTTCCCCCATGTATTTTTTAACTGATAAGCTTCCAGCTCCAGCGCTTGCCGGAGCAGCTGTTACGCATGCTGAAGGTATAGCTGCGTGGAAAAGAAAAGGCACTAGCTGCAAGCTCGCGACAGCGGGGGAGGTTTATTTCAGAATAATGCCTGTTGTATCTGCATTTTTTAAGCTGGAATCGTTTAAGAAGCGGACGTTTCTCAGGTCAGCGCCCCGTAGCCTGGCATTTTTAAGCCTTGCACCTCGTAAGTTTGCACCTCTTAGATCGGCACTATCCAAAATAGCGTCTTCTAAAAAAGTTTCCTTTAAAAATGCGTTTTGCAGATCGGCACCCCTCAGATCGGCTCTGGTAAGATCGGCGCCTTCTAAAATGGCATGCGTTAATTTTGCGCCCCTTAAGTCAGCATTGTATAGTTTAACGCCGCGCATATCAGTCAGAGACAGATCAGCACCCCTGAGTCTGGCCGCATTCAAATCAGCACTATCCAGTTTCGCGAACTGCAGGAAAGCAGCAGTCAAATCAGCCGAATGGAAATAAGCCTGACTTAACCTGGCCTCGCTCAGGTCGGCTTTCACCAGGCTGGCACCAATAAAGAAAGCGCCTTTTGCATTTGTGAAAGACAGATCAGCGTTGTCGAGCCTGGCACCTTGTAGCCTGGCGCTTCTTATAAACGAACCGCTTAAATTGGCGCCTCTCAGATCGGCGCTATCTAATACCGCATTGTTCAGTTCAGAGTTTGTAAAGACGGTATTACTCAGATTAGCTTTGGCCAGTTTTGCATTCGAGAGGTCGGCCCCATACAGGTTAGCGCCATGCAGGTCAATCCCTTCAAAAAAACCATACTCTCCGTTCAAACCCCGAAGATCAACTCCTTCCTGGTGCAGAAATTTTAAAGCGTCCATGCGTCCGCCTCCTTTCTCTAAAAGTATAGACCAGTTCTCGCGGATGACCTCACGCCTGCGCCTTGGTCCTTCTAAAAACCAGGAAATAACGGCTATAAGTATGATCAGTTTGCCAAGATACTTTATAAGTACAAAAATAGCCAGGTGGCTTAACCAGTAAGCGATCCATTCAAATGTCCAGTTAAGCCAGCGAAACGGGGCTACCCATGCAGAGCCGTTTTCAGGTTTAACAGGCCTTTTTTTCTCTTTCTTACTCATTTCATAATGCTGGCTTATACTTAAGCTATACTTGCTAGCATAGGCACAGTTGCATGCAGATTCTGTGCGTGCCATCCAACGTATAACTGGTGCTGCGCCAAATTAAAATTCAGAAATCAGAAATTATGAATACAGGGTAATCCTGCGCTTCCCTGATTTTATAAGTCTAACATGTTTCTAAAAACCAAACTGGAGAAGCACTAGTCCTGACACGTTTATCATTTTACCTTTTGGCAAGGTACTCAGGCTTAGTGTTCATCGCAGATCCGCGCCAGAAAGAAGAGAATGAAACAGCCCTATCCTCAAGGGGATAATCGGTAGCTGCGCCTGGCAAACTGCGATGTAAATGAGGCAAAACCAGAAAAGATATGGATCAGGATAAGGCTATAAGTTTACACCTGTAGCTTCTATTTTAGAGCGTTAGATATAAATAAATAAAAAATAATTAACGCAACCGATTAATTGCGCGTATATTAGCAAACAAACGGTTGCATATTTTAATCCAGAAATGAGAAGAGACGTTTTCCAGGCGATAGCAGACCCTACCCGAAGAGCCATTATTGGTTTGATTGCCCTGCAGGCCATGACGCCGAATGCTATAGCCGAACATTTTGACACCAGCCGGCAAGCTATTTCGAAGCACCTGCAGATCCTGACCGAGTGCCAGCTTGTAAAACAGGAGCAGCAGGGGCGGGAAATATACTATCAGCTGGAAATAGCTAAAATGAAAGAAATAGACAAATGGCTGGACCAGTTCCGAAAGATCTGGGAAGACCGTTTCAGCGAACTTGACAATGTATTATCAAACCTAAAACATAATAAGCCATGAAACACGACCTGGAATTCGAGTTCACAGTGAACAAGGAAAACAAAACGATCACTGTTAAAAGAGCGTTTGCAGCAGAGCTCCCGCTAGTGTGGGATGCTTACACCAAAAGCGAGATACTGGACCAATGGTGGGCGCCTAAACCCTGGAAAGCCCGCACCAAAACCATGGATTTCAGAGAAGGTGGCTACTGGCACTATGCCATGGTTGGCCCCGAAGGTGAGGAGCACTGGGCATTGGCCAATTACAAGACCATCGACCCTAAAAAGCGCTTTACCGCGCTGGATGGTTTTGCCGATGCCGAAGGAGTGGTAAATAAAGAAATGCCGCAATCGAAGTGGGAGGTAAGCTTTACACCCAAAGAGGAAGTTACCTTAGTAGAGAACCTGATCACATTTGATGACCTGGCACAACTCGAAACTACCATCCAGATGGGCTTTAAAGAAGGCCTGACCATGGCAATGGAAAACCTTGATACCTTACTGGCTGCCCAGAAACAGGAGGCGTAAGGAATGTAAGCTGCAGAACAGCTATCAATTTTAATTGCATACATAAAAGCGGGGCTGCTACATAACGTTAGCGCCCCGCTTTTATAGTTTATAGAGCTAGTTCATTGTCTTTTGTGCGAGCTTGTACTTACCGCTGTATCACCGCTGGCGCGAGCTTGCAGTTCGTGCCTCCACTAGTCAGGCAACGTCAATCTCCAGCACCCCTTTGCCGCCACTAAAGTCAATCGCGCTGCTATACTTCCAATGCTCCGGCTCCGACACAAAGCCTGCCTCCACGGGGTTGTTATGGATGTAGTCGATTTTCTGATCTATTACAGCTGCGCTCCACAGCTCGATGGGTTGGTTGTGTTGCTGCCAGAAAGCCGGTGGGCACATTCTTGTTCTTCAGGCCGGCCCGATCCATCAGCCAGAGCATCCATTCTTTCCGGCTCTCATGGTTGTGCTCGGCTATACTTAGTCCCCCTTTGAAGGGGGTAGGGGGATGTTCTGTTTGGAAGTATACGTTTTCAGCTCCTTCAGCAGCACGCTTGGGTTGTTGACCGGAAGATCAGGTGCACGTGACTGGGCATGATGCACCAAGCATAGATCTCCATGCCTTTGTTCTTGCGGCTTAGTCCAAGCTTTATGTAAGTATGGCAAAGTACTCTTCCCGCGTAAACACGTCTATCCAGTACACCACCGAAAACTTACAAAGTATAGCCCCTCCTTGTTATGAAATTTATACTTCCGGCTTATGTTCCTGCTTATACTTATAACAGCTGCGTCCGGATTTTGGGTTAGGAAAGTATTACGCTAGTGAGAACTAATGCTAGTGCGAGCTTGTAGCTCGTACTGTTACTTGTGCTGAAGGTATAGCTTTGTGGAAAAAAAAAGGCACGAGCTGCAAGCTCGCGCCAGCGGAGAGATAACCTAAGTAATTGAATATTAGAAAGAACTAAATTATTTGGTTTTTTACTAATATTATTGGGTTACCAATTTAACAATGCAGTATAAATACTAATAATTATGAACAGCGTATGGGCTGTCAGAATGGCTGTCATAGTTATACTGTCTCTTCTGTCTTGACTGCTACTATGTCAGTTTTAAAGGAAGAATTGCTGTCAAATCGATATATTTTAATATCTTATTGGTTTGGCACGAAAGATGTACAGCCTGAAAGAATAAAACTAGCTTATCTATGGTAACACAGATTGCTGGTTTGAATAGGGTCAGAATCTTGCAGGATTCTGTTGTGTGTTTGATACTACTAGTTGAATTGTAACGCAAAGGTAACATATTTGTTACAAATTGCAATACCTATCGAAATCTTCACAAGGTCTAGCCAACCCGCCCTCCCGGCTACTTTAATTCTAATAGGTCATGGTGTAACCTTGGACACCATAGGTAATTTGTCTGCACCTGTACAAAGTCAGACAAGAGTTCTCATTTAATGAATATGTAGCAGAAGGAACAGGTTAAATTTTCGGAAAACAAGTTCTATGGCAGATCTTATCTGCTATAGTGGATGGATAGGTTGATATATTAACCGAGGCTATTTCCTTTCCTAAAATGTAGGATTCGGAATTCAGCGTTGGAGGACATATTATTCTTATCATTGGATTTTCATGAGCGGTGTATGCTGTACAGCACTTACTAGGCTACTCTATAGCTATGGTAAGAGTATGCACTAGTGGCTGGCTGTATGAAGTGAAGTATAATAATATAACGATTAACCATATAAAACATGGCAACATTATTACAGTGTATAAAAAAATTTATAGATAAAATATCTGTTACTGACAGACAAGAAGAGAGCATTAATGGCTCGATTTCCAACATAAAAGATCATTTGCTAGATGATGATAATGATTTAAGTGTCGAAAGAATTTTTACAAATGGGTCCTATGAGCGAGATACTATTTTGAGACCACTTGATGATATAGACATATTTGCTGTACTGAAAAGAGAAGATTATACTAATGAATATGGTCAATTGTGCAGTCCGCAGAGTGTCTTAACTAAGCTAAAGAACTATCTGAACTCTTCGGCTGATTATGCCGGTAAAGTAAAACAAGATAGGCCTTGTGTTACGATATCTCTAAGCGATAAAAACTTTGATATTCTACCCAGTTTTGAAGAGGAAACCGGAGGTTATTTAATACCAAACTATGACCTTAAGTCATGGACGTACTCTTACCCAGTAAAACTAACTAAAGACCTTGCTGATGTGCATAGGATCCGAAATTATAGTGTAAAGCAAGTTGTCAAGGTAGCAAAGTATAGAAATAGAGATTTGGATAAACTAATGCCATCCTACCATATTGAAGAAGTTGCTATACGAATTTTTACGGTAAATGCCTTTGCCAATTACGAGGAAGGTATAAGGCTGTGGTTTAATCAAGCGGAGTATTACGCCGAACAGGGTAAATTTACCTCTTATAAAGCCTATGAACAGGCTATAATATTAATTAAAGAGGCTAAAATTAAGCTCAATGAAGCTCATGAGTATAAAAAGAGTGGTAATGAGGCTGAAGCCATCAAAATCTGGAAAGGGCTTTTTGGCAGAGATTTTCCTACTGTAGATACTGAGGAAGCAAAGAATTACTCTAGGGCTTTGTCCGAAGGTACATTAAAGGTTGCATCTACAGGTGCCATCTCTACTTCTTCAGGAAAATCAGTATTAGCATCAAAAGGGTATTTTGGCGATGTTTCACAATAGGAGATATTATAACACAAATATTCAAATCTATGCTATGAAGAGTGCTTATCCTCAATTTAAGCACAAAAAGAAAGATAATGGGAGCATAGAGTTTGTCGGTAATCTAACTGTTAGGCCAGAATTACCCACTTATACTGTTTCACTTGAATATAGAGGCAGCAAGAGTCCTATCGTTAGAGTATTAAACCCGACGTTAGTGGAGAACCCACCACACTTTTACTCAGACAGCCAGTCATTGTGTTTATACCACCCTGACAACTATAAGTGGAAAAGGGAGAATCTTGTTGCCAAAGAGATAGTAGCATGGACTTCAGGCTGGATTTATTTCTATGAAGTATGGCTACAAACAGGCATCTGGTATGGGCCAGATGCCCATTCAAATAAACTTATAAAAAAGAAAGATAACATATGATAAGATTAGTACCTCTAGATGTTGATTATAAATATTTAAATCGCATTGACTCCTATTTAAACAAACTGCTATGGTTTTCTGCAGGTTTGTCTTTGTTAGTGTTCGCAATTGATTTTTTTCATCTTTTGCCAACCTATAATGAATTTTTGCAAACTACGCTTAACTCAATAATATCTATACTTGCTCTTGGGTATTTCGTACTTGACTTAGTTTTTAACTACTCCTTCCAAGAGTCTGAAAGAAAACGGAGAAAGGATTTTATTGATAACAGTCTTGGTACAACGTTAGCAGAGGAGAATTCTGTAGGCTATTTTTCGAATGACAGAACATCAGTTGGTGTCATAAAAATGGGAGTAAACTGTTTTGAAAACTCACTCTTTACAAAAACTGTATCTTCTAAAATGCTTACACCGATGTTTATAAAAATGTGTGCTGTTATATTGGTTTTTTTATGTTTAGCTCTATTTACAAATAATAAGACGTTAACTACGGTACTACAGTTAGCTTTGCCACTTACTATTATTCAACAGGCATTTAAATTGTACTTTTTCAAAAAGAAGATTGATAAAATATTTGAAGACTTCAATCTAATATTCTCTGCTACCTCTGGAAACAATCGTGATAATTTAATCATTGATAATGTGATAAACTATGAGTCTACTCTAGCTTGGGGTACTGTGTTACTTGATAGTAAATATTTTAATGAAGTAAATCCTGCATTAAGTCAAAAGTGGGAATCGATGAAACTTCGCTTAAATTTATAATAGTGTAAGATCTTATTAACTTTACAGGCAGGTGTTATTACCTGCCTGTAAAGTATAAATACTTCCCCTTGCCCTTCAACCCATTTACCATAGACTTACCCGTTCGGGAAATCATACCTGCTGTTAGGGAGCACCTGGCGGCGCAGAACACGCTGATCGTAAACGCGCCTCCCGGAGCCGGTAAAAGCACCTTGCTGCCGCTGGCTTTGCTGGACGAGGCCTGGCTCGAGGGCCAGAAGATCGTGATGCTGGAGCCCCGGCGCCTGGCGGCCAAAACCATTGCCGAGCGCCTGGCGCAGCTGCTGGGCGAGGAGGTAGGCCAGACCGTCGGCTACCGCATTCGTTTCGAGAACCGCACCTCCGCCGCTACCCGCATCGAGGTCGTAACCGAAGGCATCCTCACCCGCATGATCCACAGCAGTTGGTTGTAATCTTTTTCTGTCATCACTTACTATTAAGTTTTTAATATATTTAGACTTTTAAATAGTGAGCATGTGGCTATCTTTCCTACTCCAGAAGTACATCTTTTTATTCCTGTTTATTACAATCCCGGTACTGCATGGTGTTGCCCAGAGCAACAAGGCTAACCATTGGTATTTTGATAATTTCGCGGGAGTTAATTTCAACACACAGCCTCCTGTGCCAGATTTAAATGGAAAGGTAGAGGCTTATGCCAGCGGGTCGTCTGTATTGAGCGATGAAGAAGGGAACCTGTTGTTTTATACGGATGGCAATCTTGTATGGAACAGGAAGCATGAGCTAATGCCCAATGGTACGGACTTAACTATTGGCGCTGTAGGGTCGCTGGATAAGACTACTGTTATTGTGCCGAAGCCGGGCTCCTCTGGTGTACACTACATATTCACTGCAAATCCTTACAATGGCCCTGTTGATTATGGTTTGTTTTATGCGACCGTAGATTTATCCCGCGATAATGGTTATGGAGATGTCACGCAGAAACACCGCGCTTTACACAACCCGGTTACGAGGACGCTAACTGCAGTGCAACATGCCAATGGCGTTGACTTTTGGGTAATTGCACATGAGTTTAACACCGCCAATTACCTGGCCTATAAAGTCACGAGTGCTGGCGTAAGTAGTAGCCCTGTTGTCAGCACAACAGCTCTTAGCCACGAATGGTCAGCCGAACAGATGAAAGTAGCACCGGATGGAAGCAGAATTGCAGCTACAGTTGGGCGATATGTTGAACTCTCTGACTTTAATACAGCAACTGGAAAACTTAGTAATACACAGTTACTGCAGGGTACCCTCAGCTATGATGTTTTAAGAGGTGTTGAGTTTTCACCTAATTCTTCAGTAGTCTATGCTGCCAGTATATATGAAGGCATTTACCAGTTCGATTTGAGTAAAAATTCTCCTGCCGAAATTGCTACCTCCTTATATAAGATCAGGGCAGGGCAAACAAACATCATTGAGGATTTGCAGTTAGCTCCTGATGGGAAAATTTATACAGCAAAAGGTGGTGGGCAAGGTAGTGGTGCAGCCTATTTGGGTGTTATAAACAACCCTAACACGTTGGGCGGAGGAGCTGGTTTTAATGAAGCAGGCTTCTTCCTGGGTGGTGCTTATGTAGGCCTCAGGCTACCTACTTTTATAACTTCTTATTTTGCTGATCCAGCCACCCTTAGCTATACCAACCATTGCTTCGGGGAGGTGACAGTTTTTAAAGCAACTGGCATCGGCAGCAGAGATGCGGTTGAATGGAATTTTGGAGATCCGGCTTCAGGGGCTAACAATATCTCTTCAAACCTGACATCCCAGCATACTTATAGTGCACCAGGCACCTACACAGTATCTTTAAAAGTAACTTTGGGGACTCAGGTGAAGACTTTTGAGCAGCAGGTAGTAATCCATGACAAACCAAATGTCAGCCTTGGAGCAGATATACGCTCTTGTTCAGGCGAAATAATAATACTGGATGCTGGACTCGAAGGAAAATATCTTTGGTCGACAGGAGAAAACACCCGAAGTATAAAAGTAAGCACCACTGGAAATTATTGGGTTGAAGTAAGTAACGGTTACTGTACTTCCAGGGATGACATCCATGTGGAAGTTGTAACGCAGCCTGCTGTGAACCTGGGCCCTGACCAATTGCTTTGCGGCAGTGCTCCTGTAACACTATCGGTTGGTGAGGCTAATAGAGCTTATAAAGTGTTATGGTCTACGGGCGAGACAACCCCAACGATTAGCGTGAATAAAACCGGAGCATACTGGGTAGAGGTTACAAATAATATATGTACGGTTCGGGATGAGGTGGCAATCCAGTATAATGGTCTTAAAGATCTTTCGATCGTGGCCTCAAACGACACACTTTCTTATAGTGAAGTGTTGACTCTGAAAGCCACTGGAGAGAACTTAGTGTCATGGAGTTGGGATTTTGGTGACAGTTTTGCTTCTGACGGCAGGAACCCCTCACACACCTACGAAACTGCTGGAACATATACTATCACGCTTAATGCTACAAATCAGTACGGCTGTCAGGCTACTACATCAATGCCTGTGGTGGTAGCACCCTATCTGTTTATACCGAATATTTTCACACCGAACAATGATGGCAGAAATGATAATTTTCAGATCATCTACAATGGGAGAGGCCTGTTTGAATTGCGCATATACAACAGGTGGGGCAAAGAAGTATACCAGGCAAACCACAAAGATTCCAAATGGTCAGGAGCAGCTGACGGTGTATACTTTTACCTACTCCGAACAGAAACCGGCACCTATCGGGGTGCCGTAACATTGGTGAAGTAAAAATTAATTAATTCTCTTAAAGATTTCCCTTGCCCTTCTACCCATTTACCATAGACCTGCCCGTTCGGGAAATCATACCTGCCGTCAGAGAACACCTTTCGGCGCAGAACACGCTGATCTACTCCCGGAGCCGGTAGTCTACAAAAAGAAACCCTTCCATATTACTGGAAGGGTTTTGTAAGGATGAGGCTAATGCCAGATAGCCTATGTTAAGATTCTCATGTTTAGAAAAGCTTTCTAATAATTCTTGACTGCTTTACCTCTTTGTAAAGAGATAAAGCAGGATTAGCCATAATATCAAGAATTGCCTGATAGGAGTGGTCTTTCATTTTCTGCGATCTGACATAAGAAAGTTTAAAAGCAGATACATTCTTGCCCTCCAGCGTCTTACTTTTTAGACCTTCTAAAAAGGCTTTTGGTTTAAAACTGGATTTTTCCGGTGAGCTGTATACGTTCCATCTCGCATCAAAGCTGGCATCGGTTGCGGCCCAATACATGTTATAGATGCTGGGCTTATCATCAGTAAATGTTACCGTAAAATCTTCAAAACCGGATGTAGAAACAGAGAAATCCGATGTTGGTGCGAAATCAATTTCTGTAGGGATTTGGTTGCCATAATATTTGTAAGAGTGCAAATAGCTGCCGGCATCGGTGTAAGTTACTTCAAGGTCATATACTTCGATGCCTGTTGGTGGGAAATGCAGGTCATATTCATTACTAAGGCTTATAAGTGACGAATATAGATTTTGTTTAGTCTTTTCATCTTCCTTGGTATAACCATAAAGATATGTTCTAAAGTTAGTAATACCGGCAGGCTTGGTATATTTACGTTTGCCAGTGTTACCCGCTTCTGTAAAATCAACAGTGGTTTTATTTGATGTTAGTTCGGTGAACATATACTTACCGTAGTTTGGCAGTATAATGTAAGCCAGATCTGTCGGAAGGGATCGGGTATAATTAGCAAACTTCAGGGTTCCTGCGTTCCATGTAGCCATATATCCGGTAGACCCTTTACTCCAGAAGTACATATCCTTGTCGTTAGGAATGTTGGTATAGGTTACTTCTGCCTTCTCCCTTTCGATTGGTGACGTATTAGACGTCATTGAGTAGCGAAGGTGCCATTTATCGGGGTTAACCTGCACATAAGTTTCCACCCAGTAACTGTTGTTAGGAGCATTGAAAAGTACGGTAGTAAGGTCATACTTAGTGTCTCCGGATTTTATGCGCAGCTTATGATCTGTGTTAAACGCAATCAGCGTATCCAATACGACTTTCCCATCTTCCTGCGATAAAATAAGCTCAAAGTCTTTTGCACCTTCCATATGGGTGTCGTACCTGAAGCTAAAATCGAAGGTTTTGATTGGTGCTGGCTCAGGTGCCGGTGCCGGTGCCGGTGCTGTATCCTTTTCTGAATCACAACTTAGTAGGGTGCCGATAAAAAGAAGACCTGTGAGTAATTTTGTTCTCATAAATGAAGAGTAAAATTCTAGATGCTAAATATAGTGTAAATTATATTCTATAGCATATCATATGTTAAAACATAAAGCCAATTATCCGTTGATACTATCTTGTTCAGTCCAAAGCTTTGTCTGCTGTAGAAAATTAAAAGTTGATCGTAAAAGCATTTGACTTTCTGTTTTTTGCACACTGAAAAATATTTTTATTTATCATCAATATCTTCCCTTGCCCTTTAACCCAGTTACCATAGACTTACCCGTTCGGGAAATTATACCTGCAGTTAGAGAGCATTTGGCGGCGCAGAACACGCTGATGGGTTACAGGAGACGGTAAAAGCACTTTGCTGCCACTGGCTCTGCAGATAACCGGTTTACCTAATGTTATAGGCTGGTTCTCATGAAATTCTAGAAAGTTTTCTCGATCAAGCGGGTTTGTTTCATTTCCTTCTTTCGAAGTGCTTCAGGATTAGCCAAGTAATCCCTTAAAGTTTGATGAGTATAGCCTCTAGCTTTCTCTGTCTGAACAGAATATAATTTAAAGGTGGATAAGTTTTTGCCAGCCAGAGATTTTGCTTTAAGATTTTCTAAGAAGTCTTTTGGTATAATGTTTTTCTCGTCCGGTGATGAATACGTGTACCATTGCGCTTGAGTAGTCACATCTTTAGCTACCCAGAATACTAAATAAGAGCTGGGTTTATCTTCCCCGAACTTTATTTCAAAGTCGTTGAATCCTTGCTTAGCAACTATAAAATCTGATTCAGCAGCAAAGTTCATAACAGAAGGTAATAGTGTGCTGATATTTCTATAAGAATGGCGATAGCCTTTGGCATCCGTGTAAATCAGGTTAAACTCAAACTCTTCTATTGTAGTGGAGGGATATAGAAAATCGTATTCGTCAGACGGTTGCCTGTCAGAATTATAGAGAAGCATTCGATTAGCATAGTCGCCAGCTTTAGTATACCCAAATAAAAAGGATCTAAAGTCGGTAGCACCGGCAGGTCTGTCATATTTTTTTCTTAAAGCTGTATTGGCACCAGAAAAGTCTATATCCATCTTCGTTGATGATACTTCTGTAAACAAGTATTTCTCATAATTTACCAAGAGTATATACGCTAAGTCAGTTGGCAGTAATCTGGCAAAATTTAAGAACAAGATATTATCAGTAGTATTTGGCCATGATGAGGCTGTT
This sequence comes from Pontibacter ruber, assembly GCF_023630205.1. Taxonomy (GTDB): domain Bacteria; phylum Bacteroidota; class Bacteroidia; order Cytophagales; family Hymenobacteraceae; genus Pontibacter; species Pontibacter ruber. The sequence goes on from NZ_JALPRR010000003.1 coordinate 536,416, forward strand.
CCTTCAGCTTGTTTTGATGAAAAGATGTGTGTTCGGTCATAAGGAATGTTGTAGTAGCGTAGCTCGCTCCTTTCTGTTGTCCGTGATCCGAAAGTGCTGAAACCTTCGTCAATATGCCACTTGTCCGGATTGACATTCACATAAGTTTTCAAAATATGGTTGGTTGTTTCAGGTATTTTAATAATGGTTGTAACATCGAATTTAGTCTCATTGGATTTTACCTTCAGTGCATGATGAGAGCCTGCTGTTACCAAAGTATCTAGCAAGATAGAACCATCCTTTTGGGAAACAATCAACTCATAATCCTTTATGGTTCTAGGCACCGGATCATACCTGAAGCTAAAACCAAAGGTTTTTATTGGTTCAGGAGCAGGTGCCGGTGCTGTATCCTTTTCTGAATCACAACTTAGTAGTGTACTTATAAAAAGGAGGCTTGCAAGTAGTTTTGTTCTCATAAATGAAGAGTAAAATTCTGAATGTTGAATATAGTATATATTTATATTCTATAGCACAGAACTAAAACAATTATCCATTGATATTATTTTGGTTTGCCAGATCAGCGGCCTTGCCACACTGTATATGTTTCTGGCAATGTATAACCAGATAAAAAAGCCCGGGCAGTTAGCTGCCCGGGCTTTTTAAGTATAATCTAAGACTACAAAGAGTTGCTACAGCTTCACCACTTTACGGGTGTAGACGTTGCCCTTGTGGTAAACCCTCACGTGGTATACGCCCTTAGCGTGGGCCGAAAGGTCCAGCACATACTGCTGTGCCCCGGGTTCAGCACGCAGCAGCAGCCTGCCTAATGGGTCGTATACTTCAATGCGCTCCATTACATCGGGGTGCGAGAAGTATACTTTGTCCTGTGTCGGGTTCGGGTGTACTTTTAGTTTTCGGTCTTCCTCATCGGTTATGCCGGTTGGTGCGGCAGTTGCGAAGGTGGCCTTTTCGCTGTAAAGCTCCGTGCCACTTACCGTGCCTTTAATCCGGAAATAGTATACCGAGCCGGCTGCCAGGTCTTTTACCTCTGCCTGCACAATGCCTGTGCCGGCAGACAGAAAGCCCGGTGTTGCAGCTATCGTTTTACCTAAGGCTTCGGTCTCGCCATACTCGATCTGAATGTTGCTGACCATACTACCCTGTGGGGCAACATAGCCGGTAAGAATGGCGCTGGTGCCGGTTACCTGCTCCGCCTTGTCGGCCTCTATCAGCACGCCTCCGCCGGCCCGGAACATGTGCATGGTGCTGTAGATCTCTTTGTCGCCCTGCAGGGCCTTTACCCTGTAATAGTATACTGCCTGTGGCTCTAAACCTGTAAGGCTAGCCTGCACATTACGCCAGGTATTGTTTGGTACCACATCAGGAGTAGCAACTGCTTCAGAGCCGAATTCACGGGTCTTGCCGTACTGGAACACAATTTTAGTGATATCGCCGTTGTACGTTTCAACCCTCGCTCCCCACTTTACTTCTGTATTGGAGACAATGGGTGGCTGCATCTGAATCAAATAATCCGGCCTGGTGGCAAAGCTGAAAGTGGCGCCGTAATATTGTTTTGCTTTATAAGTAAGTTTTATACGGCCGTAATACTGGGTGCCGGGCTTCAGATTCTGCGCCGATGCTACAACGCTGGCCGTAGCCTTTCCTGCTACGGTACCCGGAGAGGCAGCTATGCTCGATGGATTAGTGAAATTAACATTGGTGGCGTATTCAAACTGTATGTTGGTAATTTCCTGGTCGTTAGATGTTACATACCCGGACAGATCAGCGCTGTTGGTTTTAACATTGTAAGCCATTCCGTAACTTATCGAGAAGGCAGGGAGCGTTACAAATTCTATGAACTGGCTCGTCCGCTGTATACCCTTGTAGGTGGCCCTGATCCTGAAAAAATAAGTTGTACCAGGCTCCAGGTCCTCTAATGTAACCTTATACTTCTCGGCAGAATTAGCCTGCAATTGGGCAGGTGTAAGCTCTATGCTTTTGTCGAAGAACATGCCTTTGCCATACTCCAGCCGTATGTTGGACAAGGCCTCGCCGTTGGTAGCCACTACAGCCGTAAGTACAGCTCCCCCGGCAGTAACATCGCTTGCCGGCAGGGCCTTCAGGGAGTACTCATCATAGTTTAGGGTACTTTTTACTATTTTTCCGAAAGTTCCGGAACCAAAGATGTCTTTATCTTTTGTAATGACCATTTTGGTGATCAGGTAGGGCATGCTGATCGATTCCCAGGTGTACCCGCCATCTGATGTACGGAAGTTTTTTCCATACTCACCTGTTACATATCCTACGTTCTCGCTGGAGAAGGCAATTGCCTTTAAATGATCATATTCTGTTCTAAGCTCTTCCCAGGTAGCACCACCATCTTTGGTTTTCAGCACCGTGCCGTATTCTGCCGAGATATAGCCAACATTATCATTCACAAAACTGATGCCGGTGAAGTATCCGTACACCTCACGTAATTTTATCCAGTTAACGCCGCCATCCGTTGTCCTGTAAAGGTCTCCGTAGCGGGTAGCAATTCCATGGTTTTCATCGACAAAATGCATCCTGGTTGCGCCAGTGAAGTTGGAAATCTTCTGCCAGGTCTTGCCTCCGTCAACAGTTTTTAAGAAACCATTCCCGGCGTATGAGTCAGTACAGACATAGCCGAACCTGTTATTAAAAAAATACATAGAACTGATTCTGATCCCATAAGAATCCAGGGTTAGCTTCGTCCAGGTGTTTCCTCCATCGTTTGTCTTTAACAATTGGTCGATACTGTTGCTGTATAAACCTTCATGCGTAACTACGTATCCTGTGTCTGCTGAAAAGAATTTTGCGAACCTGTAGTAATGGGTACTCTCATCTAAGCCTGTGTTAACAGTAGCCCAGTTTTTACCCTTGTCCGTTGTTTTGTACAGCTCGCTCCCAAGGGCATATCCTGTCGTAGTGGTTGGGAACTGCAAATCATTAATGTTATTATAGGTAAAAGCGTAGTCGCTCCAGGTCTTGCCTCCATCTGTTGTTTTTACTATTCTTCCCCGCATGCCTGCAGCATATCCGGTATTCTCATCAGTAAAGTGAATGCCGAACATACTTGTTCCATCATATAAAGCCTTCTGGAATCCTATCGACTCCCACGTGCCTCCACTATTTGTGGTTTTATAAATCACGCCATACTCACCCGTTCCAAAACCGATATTTTCGCTGAGGAAAAAGAAAGAATAGATAGCGTGATTAGGGTCAGATATCACGTACCAGGTTTCGCCACCATCTGTTGTCTTCAGGATACTATTATGTTCTTTGGAAGCAAAGCCAATCTGGCTGTTTACAAAGTGGATGGTGAAGAAATTAGAAGGAATCGTGTTGGTGCTTTCTGTAACTTTCCAGGTTACCCCTCCATCTGTTGTTTTCAGAATATAGCCGTTGTTGCAGGCAACATGCCCCACTTTGGAATTGATAAAGGCTGATTTATTAATAGTGAGGTTGTATTGATCGTAGCTATTCTGGCTAGAAGGCTTGATAGGCACTTTGCTCCAGCTGTTGCCCCCATCAGTTGACTTAAAAAGGCTTTTGTTACTGGTTGTATAAATAGTATCGGTGTGCAGGACGTGAACCGAGTTCAGGCTTTCAGTGATGCCTGTCGTCAACTTTTGCCAGGATTCGCCAGCGTTGGTTGATTTGTACACCGTTCCGAAGTCACCGACAATAAAGCCAAGATTATCCTTAAATCTGATCTCATTACCCGAACTGATGCTTTGCTGTATTTGCCAGGTAGCTCCTGCATCATTTGTTTGTATCAGGTTGGAGCCATCCACAATAAAACCAGACTGCGCAGTTACAAACGTGATGCTCTTGCCTGTATTACCAGACGGCTGTGGGTTAAGCCAGGTCCATTGCGCAAATGCGTTCGTTAAAGTAAGCGTAAAGAGGAAAAGTAAAGGGAGTAGTTTTGTTCTCATGCAATTGAATTAAGTATGGACTGCTAAAATATAACAAATATTATATATTAGTAAACTTATTTCTGTTGCGGCTAACAAATTGGTTCTGAAGCAAAATTTAAATCTGCTGCCAGGAGTACACACTGCCAGCCAGGTTAAAACTTTCTATTCCCTGAGTTTCTGATTTTCTAACTGATCCACCTCTTTCACAAACTTCACCAGCCCTTAGTTTGCCCCAGGTATCGATGGCATACACACGCGGGTGCCCCAGCTGTTTGGCTATGGCTCAAAAGACCTCTTGGCGTCTGAAGGTCCCGCGAGCGTCTGATTTACAGGGGAGGTAAATTTTGGAGGAGTGGGTGAGTGAATACTTAATTAAAACAAATATAGGCTATAAAAAAATATTGCTTGAATATAGCCGGTATCAAATAATATTGTATGCTTTACGTAGATCAAAGCAGAACTTTACCCATTACATAAAACTATATGTTATAATTGGCTGAAAGTAGTTAGGCTTGCCTCATTTAGTAATTTAAACTACCAAATGTAGCGGGCAATATATTTTCATATATAATATCTTATCCCCCTTGCCCTTCAACCCATTTACCATAGACTTACCCGTTCGGGAAATCATACCTGCCGTTAGGGAGCACCTGGCGGCACAGCACACGCTGATCGACTCCCGGAACCGGTAAAAGCAAATTGCTGCCGCTTGGGCACCACTCAGAATAACCAGGGGATGAAAAAAACCACTGCCTTGCTAGTCCAGCAAAGCAGTGGGTTCATGTTTTGTTAACATTGACTCTCTCGACCCTTAAAAGGCCTTGTTGATCCATCTGGATTTCTTTACCGCATTGTATATATACAAACCAGGGTTAGCTTTCAGATCAAGGTACTCTTGATAGGTGTAGCCTTCGAATTTACTAGAGGTTACGGTTTTGAGTTCTAAAGCAGAAAAATCTACGCCAGTTAACTTCTTGCTTTTTAAGCCTTCTAAAAAAGATTTTGGCTGATAACTGCTCTTATCAGGTGAACTGTATATGTTCCATGATAAGTCAAGGCCGGTTTCATACACTGACCAATACGTTTTATACATACTCGGTTTATCATCCGTAAATGTTATGGCAAAATCCTCGAACCCTTGTTTGGTAACAGAGAAATCTGAAGTAGGGGCAAAATCAATTTCTGTAGGTACGCTTTTACCTACTTGTTGATATTGATGATAATAACCGCCGGCATCGGTATACGATGCTGTAACGTTAAAATCTTCAAAACCATTAGGACTAGGAGGATACTGCAGGTCATATTCTTGATAAGGGATACGTGATGAAGAATATAGGCTTATCCTGCTTGTATAATCACCAGCTTTGGTAAAGCCATCAAGAACTGTACTGAAATTAGTGATGTTAGCAGGCTTGCTGTATTTGAGTTTCTCGGTATTGCCCGCCTTTGTAAAATCAACAGTGGTTTGACTTGATGTTATTTCGGTGAATAAATACTTGCCGTGGCTTGGCAGCATAATGTAAGCCTGATCTCTCAGAAGTAGCCTGTTAAAGCTAAGTTCAAGAGTGTTTGAAGACAAGGAGCCAGCATAACCACCGTTCAGTCTTGAACTGAAGTGAAAATCCCTGTCAAAGGGAATGTTGGTATAAGTTATTTCCGCCTTCTCAAATTCAACCGGGTTCCTCGAACCATCATACCTGTATTGGAGGTGCCATTTATGAGGGTTAACCTGAACAAAGGTTTCCATCCAATACCTGTTATTAGTTGGGTCTATGAGTATGGTAGTGAGGTTGTGCTTAGTGTCCGCTGATTTAATGCGCAGGTTATGGTTGGCGTTGAAGGCAATCAGCGTATCCAACAAAACTTTTCCTTCTTTATCTGATAAAATAAGCTCATAGTCTTTTGCCCCTTCCAGAGAGGTATCGTACCTGAAACTAAAGTCAAATGTCTTTACAGGTTCAGGTGCCGGTGCTGTATCTTTATCTGAATCACAGCTAAGAAAGGTACAGACAAAAAAGAAGCTTGCCAGTAGTTTTATTCTCATAAATGAAATGGAGTTAATGATAATATATATTTCGGATAAGTTATGTTATAAACTACAATATTAAACTCTTTTAATATTTTTTTGATTTAAATTTTCAGATCGAAGCCTTTACTGCAACAGAGAGAAATGCCTTAGAACTTCCGTAACTTGCACTCAGAAATTTTGTCATTGTATATCATCAATACTTACCTCCTTGCCCTTCAACCCCTTCACCATAGACTTACCCGTTCGGGAAATTATACCTGCTGTTAGGGAGCACCTGGCGGCGCAAAACACGCTGATCGTAAACGCACCTCCCGGAGCCGGTAAAAGCACCTTGCTGCCGCTGGCTTTGCTGGACGAGGCCTGGCTCGAGGGCCAGAAGATCGTCATGCTGGAGCCCCGGCGCCTGGCGGCCAAAACCATTGCCGAGCGCCTGGCGCAGCTGCTGGGCGAGGAGGTAGGCCAGACCGTCGGGTACCGCATCCGTTTCGAGAACCGCACCTCCGCTGCTACCCGCATCGAGGTCGTGACCGAAGGCATCCTCACCCGCATGATCCACAGCGACCGCTCGCTGACAGGCATCGGCATCGTGATCTTCGACGAATTTCATGAGCGCAGCATTCACGCCGATGTAGCCATGGCCCTGAGCCGGGAGGCGCAGCACACGCTTCGCCCGGACCTGCGCATCATGGTGATGTCGGCCACCCTGGACATGCCCCAGCTAACGAGCCTGCTCAAGGCCCCGGTGGCGCAAAGCATGGGGCGGCAATACCCCATCAACACCATTTATACCGGCGACGCCGACGACCGCATGCTGCCCGAAATGACGGCCAAAGTGGTGCAGCAGGCAGCGCAGGAGCAGGAAGGCGATATCCTTGTGTTCCTGCCCGGCGAAAACGACATCCGGAAAGTAGAAATTATACTTCGCAAGCAGCTGCGCGGCGTGCAGATACACCCGTTGTTTGGTATGCTACCCTTCGGCAAGCAGTACGCCGCCATCATGCCCGACCGCCAGGGCAGGCGCAAAGTGGTGCTGGCCACAAGTATAGCCGAGACCAGTTTGACCATAGAAGGCATTTCGGTAGTGGTGGATACGGGCTTCGGCAAAACCTCCCGCTTCGATCCGAAGTCGGGTTTGTCGCGCCTCGAAACAGTGCGCATCTCCAAAGACGCCGCCGACCAGCGTGCCGGTCGCGCCGGTCGGCTGGGCCCGGGCACCGCCTACCGCATGTGGAGCAAAACCACGCAAGAGCGCATGGCCCCGCACCGCACCCCCGAGATCATGGAAGCCGACCTGTCGAACCTGGTGCTGGATATGGCGCAGTGGGGCGTGACCGATATCCGGGGCCTTACCTGGCTGAACCCGCCGCCGCGCGCTGCCCTGGCTTCGGCCACCGATATGCTGCACCAACTGCAGGCCCTGGAGCATGGCCGCATTACGGAGCACGGCAAGCGCATGCACACGCTGCCCTGCCACCCACGCATCGCGCACATGCTGCTCAAAGCCGAGGAAACGGACCAGGTGCCGCTGGCCTCCGATATTGCCGCCGTACTGGAAGAGCGCGACCCGCTTGACCGCAACGCCGGCATCGACATTAACTTAAGAGTGGAAGCCCTGCGGAGGTATAGAAAGGAGCAGGGGCAGGGCAAGCATTTCGGCAAGATAGAGAAGATAGCCCGCTCGTACCGCCAGCTGTTTGAGGTGGAGCCCGATAACGGTACTTTTGACGAGTATGAAACCGGTGTGCTGCTGGCGCACTGCTACCCCGAGCGCATCGCCTACGCCCGTCCCGGCAACAACGCACAGTTCCAGCTGGCCAGCGGGCAGTATGCCTCCGCCGGTCATAGAGATGACCTGGCGCACGAGCCCTGGCTGGCCATCGCGCACCTGCACGCCGGCACCGGTGACAATCCGGGCCGCATTTTCCTGGCCTCGCCGCTCAACCCCCGCGACCTGGCCCCGCTGTTAAAGCAGCAGGAAGTATACCACTGGGACGTAAACGACGGCGAACTCACGGCCTCGCTGGACACGAGAATAGGAAGTATAGTTTTGCAAAGCAAGCCGCTGCCCCCGCCCGACGAGAAGCACCGTGTACCCGCCATGTCCGAAGCCATTAAAGCAGAAGGCGAGCACCTGCTGGATTTTAACGAGGAAGTAACGCAATGGCAGAACCGCGTGATGAGCCTCCGCAAATGGCGCCCCTCAGAGTTCTGGCCCGACGTAAGCACCAGCACCCTGCTCATGACAAATGCAGAGTGGCTAAAACCCTACCTCTACGACATCGAGCACCCCGACGAGTTGATGGAACTGGAGCTCCTGCCGATACTGGAAAAGAAGTATCTGAACGATGAGCAACGGGCAAGGCTGGACGTGCTGGCTCCTGCAAGTATAATTTTGCCGGATGGATCAAGTATAGAGCTGGAGTATAAACCCGATGGCGCACAGCCGAGGCTAGAGATACGATTGCAGGATGTGCTGGCCTGGGAAGAAAGCCCGACAGTTGACGAAGGCGAGATGACGGTGGAGTTGGCTTTGCTTACTCCGGAGCTGAAAACTATCACTAGTGTTTCTGATCTGGGTAGTTTCTGGAAAGGTAACTATAGAGTTATAAAACGACAGCTGGAGGTGGTGTTTCCGGAGGTAGAGTGGGAGAGGTGACCTCCCTCTTTTACCTCCCCCCAACCCCCTCCTAAGAACAGGAGGGGGAGCTTTATGATATTGGGGAGTTAGCATAGCAGCTTTGACTGTCATCCCGAGCGCAGCCGAGGGATCTTATACAGCAGTATAATGAATTGAAGCTTTGGGTTGAGCAATCTTCTACATCCAAAGAATGTTGAAAAGAATCTTTCATTTCCGTTAGTGGACACATAAGATCCCTCGGCTGCGCTCGGGATGACTGTTTTGGCAGGTCTTGGTGTCTTTTACCTGTAGCATACCAGAAAGAGACTGCTACAATCGTTTTTAGCTTTCTCGGCTGCGCTCGGATGACGTTTGAATAGTATAGTTCTTTTGCTGATAGTGGGAAAGGAACTACAGCAGTTTCCTTGAGGTTCTTGTTGCTCAAAGTAAATTCTTATGTTCAACAGCAATTACTTCGTATACATAACATCGAATACAACCCGCTCTACTTACTATGTTGGTGTGACAAACGATCTGGCTCGCCGCCTGCATGAGCATTTTCAGAACAGTGGAGATAAGAAGACATTTGCTGGCCGCTACTACTGCTATACTTTGATTTATTATGAGCCCTTCACGTCTCCGGATGATGCTATCGCCCGTGAGAAACAGCTGAAAGGCTGGAGCAGGAGTAAAAAGGAGATTCTTATCAGAAAGCAAAACCCATTGCTTAAATCATTGAACTCCCTTGTATCAGGAGAAGAATAGTAAGTAAAATAAGCTCCCCTCCTTAGACAAGCGAGAACGCGAGTTCGAAGCTTGCGACCATAGGTCTCGAGAACGCGAGTTCGAAGCTTGCGACCATAGGTCTCGAGAACGCGAGTTAGAAGCTAGCGAGCGTAGCTCTGAGGGGTTAGGGGTGGTTGGATCATGTAGGTCGCGATAAGCAGTTGGTTTGGCAGGATCAAACCGACGAAGAGATTGAATAGCCCCTTTAAAAATAATTTCTAAAACAACAGTTACACTGGTTTCAGAAACCAGAATATTTAGTTAAACTTATATAGTCTAACTAAAACCAATTCTTCTACTATGAAAAAATTTACTGTACTAGCCAGTGCGCTGGCCTTAACGGCTATGCTGACCACTTCATTTATTTCTGTTGATAAGAATGCAACGGAGAAGGTGATCACGAAAACCCTGGCGGCCGCCACACTGAAGGTGAATACCGAAGCCAGCACCATGAAGTGGAATGCAAAGAAAGTAGGCGGGGAACATTATGGCACCATCAACCTGGCTGATGGCACTTTGCAGGTAAATGGCAGCAAACTGACAGGTGGCACGTTCACCATCGACATGCGCAGCATTACAGTAAAAGACATCACGCGTGAAGACTCCAACAAGCGCTTGACCGACCACCTCAAGTCAGATGATTTCTTTTCGGTGGAAAAGCATCCGCAGGCAACCTTTACACTCACCAAAGCAGCTAAAATTGCCAAAGCCAAAGCAGGCGAGCCGAACTATACCATCACCGGTAACCTGACCATCAAAGGCATCACCAACCCGATCTCCTTCCCGGCAACCGTAAAACTCTCCGACGATGCTGCGGAGGCTACTGCCCTGATCGAAGTGGATCGTACAAAGTATGATATCAAGTACCGCTCGGGCCTGGTAGGTACTGCCGCCGACAAGATCATTTACGATACCTTTACCATTGACCTGAAACTGGTTGCGGAAGCCGCGGGCAAAACAACTCAGAGCAAATAGGAATAGCTTCTAGCCCACAGTATACATAGCAAGGCTGTTAGATTTTACTTGAGGATATTAGTATGGCGCGAGCGCCCTCGCTCGCGTCAAGCTATCGTTGTGCCTCTGGCCCGGTCGAATCAGAGACGCAAAGTATAGCCAGACCCGGGAAGAACTCCCACCCCAGAAAAACAGAAGAATTCAGCTAAAAATAAAGCAGGTTGTACGAGTTCGTCACAAACCAGCCAGCTCAGGACTGGTGCAGGGTCAGCGAAGTGAGGGCCGACAGGATAAGCGGGTATTTCAACTCCATTAACTTCAGCAGGCTGGCCATCACCAGGTAATCGCATATATAGGAGTCCACATCGTCCTGTAAGAGGGCATACTTGAGGCGAAGCATTTTCGTGTAGCTTTCCTGGTCCTTGCTAACCAGGAAACGGCAGATGCTCCGGTACAGGCTAAGCGCCTGCTTTTCGCTTAGCCTGTACTTCAGTGTATTTAATACAGCTTTTTCAGCTCCTTTTCCCTTCATTGTATCCTCCCTGGCTTGCTGAACTTACGTCTAACACTCTATTACACGTTATTGTAACAACATAGGTCGTTGTAATGCTGTTTTTCTGTGGGCTGCCCATGGTTTGCAGTGCTCCGGATGGGTTGATGGAGGTAGGAATGAAAACAGCATAAAAGGCGTAAAGCATTCTTGCTATTTCCTTCAGGTATGGCTTGTAAGGGATGATGGTACATTTTAACGGCGAAAGGTTGACCCACCCCTAATCCCTCCGGGGAGGGGAATTGTTCCGTATAGCAGTAGCGTCTGTTTAAGATCTTAGGATACTTTCTCAACTCAATTTCAGCATGATTTCTTCTCTTGCACCTGCTTCGTCCGAAACCGAAGTTGTCTGCACTTAACTGGAACCTGCAGGTATATGGCAGGGAATCTAGCGGGTTACCAGGCAAACCGCCCTCTTGTTTTAATTTTTTGAGCATTGAAGCGCGCTACCTGCACCTACAGGAGGGCGGTTTACTTTGATTACAGAGCTATTCAGGCCATAAGTCTCTGTCGCACCCGCTTTTTAAAGTAACAGATCGTATAAAAGATATTATATGAATTGTGTGGATGGAAGGTGGTATAGGGGTAACCTGTAGCTGAACAAACATACCGCCTTGTGATGAAATAATAAATAATGGTCAGGAAAATAGCCGATTTGCTTCATGTAAAGTACGGGGAGGTTCAACTGGTCAGTACGCTTTTTCTGACGCAGTTTTTAATGGGGACGGCTGTCGCTTATTTTACTATTGCCAGTCTTACGCTTTTCCTTTATGCATACGGTGTCAACAACCTGCCGCTGATATACCTGCTTGGGGCAGTTTTTCTTACCTTTTTTAATCTGGCCTTTGTGCGCCTGGAAGCCAGGATTGGTTCCTACAGGCTGTTGCAGGTAATCCTGCTGGTGTCGGCCGTATCGGTTTTAATTTGCTGGGTATTTCTCAAGTTCTTTGAGTTTAAATTGTTCTCTGTTTTCTGATGATCTGGGGGCTGGGTTTGTACCTGTTAACAAACGAGGCCTTCTGGGGAGTGGTAGCAATCAGATTCAATGTAAGAGAGGGGAAGCGCCTGTTCTCAATTGTAGGTGCAGGCGACATTCCTGCAAAGATTCTGTCCTATTTTTCTGCTTCTATACTAGTGCTTGAAGTTGGCACCATCAACCTGCTCTGGGTATCGATTATCTTTTTTATGGGGGTTTACCTTCTTCTCAGGTCCAGGAGGCACCAGGCAGTAGAGGCAACAGATGACATGATGTCCGGTTCAGCAGCTTCCAGTCATGCGGCACCTGTGCATACACATCCCGTAAAGAAAGTGATCGGCCACTACTTTCACAACAGCCTTATATTCAGTATTGCGCTCTGGTTTCTGATTTCCTACTGTGTTATGCTGATTATTGACTATACCTTTCTGGCAGAGATAAAGGTATTTGAGGCCAGCAGACGTCAACTGGCTTCTTTTATAGCCTTGTTTTTTGGTTTCGGACGTATACTGGCTGTCCTGTTTGAACTGCTCTTCAGCAGCCGGCTTGTTGCACGACTCGGGCTTACCAATGCTCTGCTGATTCCACCTGTCCTGTTATTTCTCCTGAACATCTATGTCCTGACCTCGGGAGAGGCTTTCCTGAAGTACCTGTACGTGTTTGGGGGAATGGTGCTGGTTGCGGAGGCCTTACGCTATACCTTACAGGAACCTGTCGTGCTCGTGCTCTTTCAGCCCCTGGACCCACATGCCCGGTTGAGAGGGCATGCGATTGCAAAAGGGTATACGCTACCTGTTGCTCTCTTTCTTGTCGGTCTGTTTCTTGAGATCTACCTCCGGCTGCAAGGCGAACTGTTTGTCGATACTGCTTCCTGGCTGATTCTCGTTCTGATGGTGGCCTGGGCAGGCAGCGTTTTCCTGATCAGGAAAGTTTACCACACCACACTTGTCAGTGTACTGCAGAAAGGTTTTTTCACTGGAACAAGGCTGTTTTTGCAAAACCCGGCTGTTAACGAAATGCTGGTGGAAAAAGCGGGTAGCTCAAAACCACAGGAGGTTATCCATTCTCTGAACCTGCTCGAAAGGTCCGGTTATAATGACATCTACCGGCTATTACTTAAAAATCTGAAGTGCCCCCGACCTGAAGTAAAGGAATATGTGCTTACCAGGATCATTGAAAACAACATGGTGGGAGCCCTGCCTTTAGTAAAAGAACAGCTCGAGAACCTTACGGAACCCACCCTGAAACCGCTGCTGATCAAAACGCAGTATTTCCTGGAGAAGAATAACGGGGGTATAAAGGACTTGCAGCATCTGGAACCGGAATATAGAAAAGAAGCGATGATTGGTTTAATGCTGCACAAAGAACAAGTAGAACCCTGGGTTATACAGGAACTGACAAGAATGGCGCAAGGGGATACAAGTGAAAAACTGATAGCGCTGAACATAATTGCAGAATTAGGGGACAAGGCATATGAGCACCTGGTAGCAGCGTTGCTACAGGATACCCAGCCTAAAATTTACAGCAGGGCTATAGAAGTGGCCGGCAGGAGCAAGTATTTCAGCTTGTTCAAACAGGTAACAGAGGTGGCTGAGAAAACAGGTGCTTACCGTTCTTTACACAGGACCATGCTTTTTTATGGAGATCCGATTTATAAAGAAGAATACATTATGAAGGGTGACCTTCCGGAGCCTCTGGTGAATTTACTCTGCAAAACTGCCGGCATGGCTAAAGGACTAAATTCCACTTTGTTCCTGGAGTCGGCTCTGAAGCGGTATCCTGCTAAAACACAACAGATAGTAGAGGCTCTCTGGGAGAAAAAAGCCATCATTAGTATTGGAAGCAAAGATATCCTGAATACCTGGGTTAACAGAAAGCTGGATCAGAGCGAGCTTAAAATGGAGTACTACCTTAACCTGGCCCAGGACGGTGCCGCTATTCTCCTGCAGGAGGCGCTCTATTCAGAAATTCATCAGGATATACAAACCATACTGAAGGCACTTGCGCTTTACTATGATCAGCCTCGTATAGAAAGAGTTATAGAACTATATAAGCAGGGCTACAAGTATAAATTATCAAACGCTGTTGAAATGCTGGAGCTGCTTATTCCGGATAAACACTTTAAGGACCTGGACAAACTGATCGAGTTTACGCAGGATGTAAAGCACAAACAGTTGAGCAGAGGGCCTTCTGAAGATATTTCTGAAAGTGAAATTGTCAAAGACATTTTGCAGCGCAACAACGCAGGCTGTAGTGCCTGGACAAAAGCGGTCGCCTGCTACCTGATCCCCCGGCTGCAGGATATTGATTTCCCGCTGGAGGTTCTCAGAGAAACGGACGGGAAAGAAGATCATCTTTTTAGCGAGACCAAGAATTATGTTTTATCCATGCTAAGCTAAAGTTTATGCTGCTGATCGAAAAGCTACTGATGCTGAAGTCTTCTGAGATCTTCAATAACATACCTGAGCAGGAGCTGATAGGCCTTGCCGAGATACTGGAGGAGGTATACGTAGACGCAGGTGTTACTATCTTTCATAAAGGAGATATCGGGAAGTGCATGTACATCATCTTCAAGGGAAAGCTACGTATCCATGACGGAGACATAACAATTGGAATGCTGGAAGAAAACGAAGTAGTAGGCTGGCTGTCTCTCCTGGATGGCAAGGAGCACCCGGCAAGCGCCACGACTACGGAGGAAGCTATACTTCTGAAACTGGACCAGGAACCTTTTTATGAGATCATGATGACCAACCCGGAAGTTCTGAAGGGCATTCTGAACGCGCTTTGCCAGCGAATTCGCTTCATGGTCGGCCAAAACATCAGCCTGCAGCAACCTACCCCGGAAAGCCAGTTGACCCTCCTGTGAAGTGGCGAATGGAGGCCGTCAGAATCTAATTGCCAATTCCCGAAATATACACCGCGATTTCTTCTTCTTTTTCCTGCAGGTGTTCATAGGTAAACTTCTGGATAACATCGCAGGCAACATTGTTGAGCACACCAAATATGCGGGCCTGGCTGATCACTTCTTTGTTCCATTCCGAAGCGATCATCATGATGGAGTTGCCGTTATAGGGGGTTAGGTCCATCAGGTCTGCGGTGCTGTTGGGCGATGGCCATTTACCTGCTGCAATGCTGTAACTGCCCGGTTCCCATCTGGGGGGAGTCTCCTTCTTATCCGGCACAGGCAAAAAATAGCCATTCACGACTGGCCCCATAAACAGCACATTCGCTTTGATCAAAGTAGTTGGTACGAGCGCTTTTGGGTTAGGCAATACAGTGCCGGCTTCTTCCAGCTTTTCTTCTGATTTATCCATAGCTTTACATACTGATGATACTAAAGATTGTTTAACAGTCAGGGCAGCGAAGCAAGGGAGTTAATGTAAAACTACACCCCATACTTTCCTGATCGCTTTATTTTCCGGGAAAGTATTTGTTATTTAAGAACCGGTAGCGGACGCCCGTACCTGGGGTTAAGGTGCTGATGTAAGTTTTGAACTTGCGCCGGGAGCCCGCCAGGTATAGTTCAGCCTGGTGAAGGTCCGCTGCTTCTGCCATAAACCCGTTACCATGAAAAAACTTTTACTTTCTGCTTTCCTGTTTTTACCGCTGCTGGGCTACTCCCAGGCCAAACCGGCCCCTAACCTGGTAAAGTATGTAAACCCGATGATCGGCACGGCCAAAATGGGCCATACCTACCCGGGGGCTACGGTGCCTTTTGGCATGGTGCAGCTCAGCCCTGACACCGACACCATCCCTTACGAGGTGAACGGCAAGTATAACAAGGACGTGTACAAGTACTGCGCCGGCTACCAGCACGACGACAACACCATTGTTGGTTTCAGTCATACCCATTTCAGCGGAACCGGCCACTCCGACCTGGGCGACTTCCTGATCGCGCCTACCACGGGTAAACTGCAGCTGAACCCCGGCACCGAAGACAAACCCGAAAGCGGTTACCGCTCGGCTTTCTCACACGCCAACGAAGTTGCTGAGCCCGCCTACTATAAAGTAAAGCTCGACGACCACAACATCCTGGCGGAGCTGACGGCCAGCAACCGCGTGGGCATGCACCAGTATACGTTCCCGAAGTCGGATGAGGCGCACATTATACTTGACCTGATGTCGGGCATTTACAACTACGATGGCAAAACCACCTGGACCTTTGTGCGCGTGGAGAACGATACCCTGATTACAGGCTATCGGCAGACCAACGGCTGGGCCCGCACCCGCACGGTATACTTTGCCATGGCCTTCAGCAAGCCTTTCCACCAGTATGGCAACAAAGATTACTCCGAGGCGCAGGCCTACAAAGGCTTCTGGCGCAAGTTCGACCAGACCAGAAACTTCCCGGAGTTTGCCGGCAAAAAGCTGCGTGCCTACTTTGATTTTAAGACAACAGAAGGAGAGAAGATCAAGATAAAGTTTGCACTGTCTCCGGTGAGTACGGAAGGAGCTTTAGCCAACATGCATGCCGAAATTCCGCACTGGGATTTTGAGCGGGTGAAGCGCGAGGGGCAGGCGGCCTGGAACAAAGAGCTAAACAAAGTGGTGGTGGATGCCGGCAAAGACGACCTGGTGAATTTTTATACTGCCATGTACCATGCCTTCCTGGGCCCGACCACTTACATGGACGTAGACGGAAAGTATAGAGGGCTGGACATGAACGTGCACCAGGCCAAGGACTTCACCAACTACACCAGCTTCTCGCTCTGGGATACGTACCGCGCGCTGCACCCACTGTTCAATATCCTGCAGCCGGCCCGCAACAACGACATGGTAAAATCCATGCTGGCGCACTACGACCAGAGCGTGCACAAAATGCTGCCGGTGTGGTCGCACTACGCCAACGAGAACTGGTGCATGATAGGATACCACGCCGTGCCGGTGATTGCCGATGCCGTGCTGAAAGGAAATGCCAATTTCGACGCCAACCGTGCCCTGGATGCCTGCGTGCAGACAGCCCGCACCCGCTACTATGACGGCCTGGAATACTACATGCAGCTGGGCTACGTGCCGGAAGACAAGAACGGCTCTTCGGTTTCAAAAACATTGGAATATGCTTACGACGATTGGTGCATTGCGCAGATGGCTAAAAAACTAAATAGGCAGGACATTTACGAGGAGTTCAGCAAGCGTGCCCAGAACTACAAGAATGTGTACGATGCGAAATCAGGCTTTATGCGTCCGAAGTTGAGCGACGGCACCTGGAAAAAAGAGTTTGATCCGTTGGACACGCACGGGCAGGGCTTTATCGAAGGCAACTCCTGGAACTACAGTTTGTACGTACCCCACGACCCGGCGCAAATGATCGCCATGATGGGCGGCAAGACACGCTTTGCCCAGCACCTGGACTCGCTCTTTACCATGGAGCTGCCGGACAAGTATTTCGAGAACACCGAAGATATTTCACGCGAAGGGATCATCGGCAACTACGTACACGGCAACGAGCCATCGCACCACGTGGCCTACCTCTACAACTGGACCGACCAGCCCTGGAAAACGCAGGAGCGCACGCGGATGGTACTGAAAGCGATGTATAAACCAACCGTAGATGGCCTGGGCGGCAACGACGATTTCGGGCAGATGAGCGCCTGGTATATTTTTAGTACGCTGGGCTTTTACCCCGTAGCTCCCGGCTCGGATCAGTATGCTATCACCAGCCCGGCTGTGCGGTCGGCAAGTATAAACCTGGAGAACGGCAAGACCTTTACCATTGACGTGAAGAATCAGAAAGACAGGAACGTGTACGTGCAGAAAATGGAGCTCAACGGCCAGCCCATCAACCGCACGTACCTGACACACGCCGAGATCATGAACGGCGGCAGGATCACGTTTTACATGGGAAATAAACCGAACAAGAAGCTGATGGTGGTTGCACCATAACCGGTCTGAAGTGATGATCAGAAAGACAAAAAGCCCCTGCAACAGCAGGGGCTTTTTGTTTTAATGTTAGTAATGGAAACAGTGCCAATACTCTTCATGTCGTAATCATCCTCGTTCGTGATTTTCTATAATGTCTCCGGCCATAAATACCGCCAGTTTGAGCGCAGCGGTAACTGGTGGTTGCGCACGACCGCCAGTTTGTAACTGGCGGATGTATAGTTAGCGAATTATACGCCAGTTACAAACTGGCCTCATAGTAAGCCACAAGTTGCGCTGCCGCTAAACTTGCGGCATTGGTGGAGTATATTTTGGTAGAAGACCAAGATGGCGCGAGCGTCCTCGCTCGTGACTTGCTATCGTGTGGGCCTCTGGCCCAGTCGAGTCAGAGACTCTACATTATAATAAGGCACGGGAATGATTCCCGCGCCAGAAGAAAGTATAAAAACTTCAATGGTAGATTCTGGATTTATACCTGCACCGGTCATTTACTGGCGATCAATTTTCTATCAACTTCATCGATATCAACAAGTGCATACTTCTTCGTGCCGGTGATCTTCATCTCATCGAATACATCGACCAGGTTGCTGTAGCGCGACGTTTCCATTGCCTTGATCAGCACCACCAGCTTCGGGTTGGCTTTTACCTTATCTGACACCAGCACTTTCCGAATGCCGTTTGCTGACAGATCTGTCTCTTCCATCTCGGGCTTATCATCGGCGAGACCGTAGTAATAGTATAATTTATCGTTCTCCCCAAGTATAACCGTGAGGGCATCCGAAGCTCCAACCGGAGAGGCTGCTCCCGGTACAGGCATGCTGATCTGCATGGTCTGCAGTTTGTGGAAGGAAGTAGTCAGCATGAAAAAAGTTACCAGCAGGCAGGCAAGGTCCACCATCGGGGTCATGTCGGGGCTGGAAGAGAATCTGTTCGAGCGTTTTCTGCCGCCTTTGCCAGTGTCGGGTTTTTGTTGTAGCTGTGCCATGATTTGTTTCTCCTTTCTTTTGTTTAGCTTATGGTTGTTGACGTTTTCTGAAGCGATCAAGTACTGCTGTTTTACTGATGATGCAGAAGGCAGGAGATTTCCATAAGCTCACAGCAAATATTTTTTAGAATAGATAGAGTTGCAGGAAAGGGACCCCGACCAAAACAAGCAAAGCCTCTCATACTGCATGAGAGGCTTGCTTGTTTGTACTTTGAATTGGTAGAGCTTTTTATACTTACGCGTAGATCGAATTGACCAGGTCTTTATACTTTTCAAGTATAACTTTTCGCTTCAGTTTAAGGGTTGGGGTGAGTTCACCGCCTTCAATGGTCCACTCCTGCGGGAGCAGTTCAAAGCGTTTTACCTGCTCTACAGGGTTAAAGAACTGGTTGTACTGGTTGATCGCTTCTCTGATAAGGGTCTGCACCTGTTTGGTTTTCGTTACGGCCTGATTTCCCGGGTAAGCTTCGCCGCGCTTGTCGTACCAATCTTTAAGGGCATTGAAGGCAGGCACGATAAGAGCGCCTACATACTTCTGCGATTCGCCTACTACC
The DNA here is from genome assembly GCF_023630205.1 of Pontibacter ruber. Taxonomy (GTDB): domain Bacteria; phylum Bacteroidota; class Bacteroidia; order Cytophagales; family Hymenobacteraceae; genus Pontibacter; species Pontibacter ruber. The sequence goes on from NZ_JALPRR010000003.1 coordinate 555,667, forward strand.
ATGATCTGCTCGATCCAGTCGCTTTCCACCATGCGATTTTCAATTGGCTGCGGTGCCACATACTTTCCGCCGCTGGTCTTGAACAGCTCCTTTTTACGGTCGGTTATCTTCAGGAACTTACCGTCTACCAGGTTGCCGATGTCGCCGGTGTGCAGCCATTCGCCCGTCATTACTTCCGCTGTCAGGTCGGGACGCTTGTAGTAGCCCATCATCACGTTCGGGCCTTTGCAGAGGATCTCTCCGTCTTCGGCAATCTTTACTTCCACGTTGTGCAGCGGCGGGCCCACGGTGCCGAACATGCGGTTTTTCACGTTGTATCGGTTGCCGCTTACAATAGGCGACGCTTCCGTTAATCCGTAACCTTCCTGTATAACAATGTTGGCAGCTGTAAAAACCCGCAGCAACCTGACCTGGCAGGCCGCAGCCCCTGTAATAATAGCTTTCACTTCGCCGCCCAATGCCTCGCGCCATTTGCTGAAGATGAGCCTGTCGGCAAGGGCTAACTGCAGCCGGTAAGCCGCAGGCAAGGGTTTGTTGATCTCGTAATGTTCGGCCAGCTTCAGAGCCCAGAAGAAGAGCTGCTTTTTGGCGCCTTTCAGCTGATTTCCTTTCGATACGATGCCTTCGTATACTTTTTCGAGGAGGCGCGGCACGGTGGTGAAAATTGTTGGCTTTACTTCACGCAGGTTCTCGGCCAGCTTTTCCATCCCCTCGGCATAGTAAACAGACACCCCGCAGTAAAAGTAACAGTAGGTGGCCATGCGCTCGAACGCGTGGTTCAGGGGCAGAAAACTGATGGCTCTTTTCCTGAAGACGCCTACTTCCTGTATGACCGGGGCGCTACCGAAAACATTGCTGATGATGTTGTGGTGAGACAGCATAACGCCTTTGGGCGTACCGGTTGTGCCGGAAGTATAAAGAATGGTCGCCAGGTCTGTTTCCCGGATCGCATTGCGGCTTTGTTCTATCCTCTGGGCACTATCCGGTGTCATGTCTGCCAGCAGTTCGTGCCATTCGCGTGCGCCTGTGCCTGGCTCGAAAGCGAAGATGTACTGCAGCGTGGGCAGGGAACCCTGAATGCCAACCAGTTTCTTGTACAGTTTTTTATCTCCGACGAACACCATTTTAACAGCGGCATCCTGAAGTATAAACTGTAGCTCGAGTTCGTTTATGGTCGGGTAAACGGGCACCGAAATTGCCCCGATCTGCTGGATGGCGATGTCGGTCATAACCCACTCCGGGCTGTTATGGCCTATTATGGCAATTTTGTCTCTGCTTTCCGCGGTTCCGTCGCCCTGCGATATTCCCAGCTTTAGTAAAGCTGCACTGATGCGGTTTACCTTATCGCTTACTTCCTGTGTGCTATACTTTCGCCATTGGCCGTTTTCTTTGGCAGCCATCATATCCTCCAGCGGGAATCTCTCCAACTGGTAAGCAAGGCAATCAAACAACCGCTTCGGTTCGTCTGCTGCAACCTCGTCTTTGCTCTTTTTCACTTCTTTGTTATATCCCATCCTGATCAGCGAAGCACAGAACAGAAAGCGACCTGCAGTGGTACATGCCGGCAGCATTGTGTAGTAGCTTTGCCCATACAAAATTACTCCTTTTTGGCTGCTCCGGTTTAAGAATGTAGTAATAATCCTGCGATCCGGAGCCCGTGCAGCGAAACTACCGGAGGGGCAGGGCTCATAGCTGGCTGATCTTTAAACTTTATAGGTTGAGGAGGAAAATGCTAGGATATTCTTGTGAATAGGTTCTAAATTTGAAGCTTAATCAAAACCTTATGAATCTCCCGGATAAACAAACTACCCGACCCGACACGGCACTGCAGCCTGAGCGCAACTTACAAGCTGCCAGATGGCTGTTTTCGTTGTTGCTGCTTGGCCTCTTACTGGTGCAGCCTTTCCAGAAAGTATATGCGCAGGTATCGTATGACGGTGGCTCCAATGTACAGCTCCTGTACGGCAGGCACCTGAACCAGTCCGAAGACCTGGCCACGATAACACTGGAACATTTCGGCTCAGTTGGTGCCTTTGAGCAATTTGGCTTTGGCGACCTTTACAACGATGTGAGCCTGAAAAGCCCTAACCTGTACGCGGAGTGGTACCCGAAAGTAAGCATTACACGCGCCCTGGGTACTGAGATCGCATCCGGCCCGATCAGCGATGTGCTGCTGGGCGGTGGCGTAAATGTGTTGTTCGGGGGGAATGAAGACTTTTTTGCTTACCTGGCAGGCCCTGCGGTAAAATTCAGGATCCCGGGATCGGGATTGCTGCAGCTCGAAACGTACTACTATAAAGAGACGGCAGGCGATTTTAAAGGCACTTACCAGATCACACCCAGCTGGGATATTCCACTGCCGATCTCGGAAAGAGTAAGACTGCGTGCACGCGGCTTTGCCGACTTTATCGGAGACCGCGGAGAGGGCGAGAAGCAGTTCCTGACGCAGCCGCAGTTGCTGCTGGACCTGGGCAACCTTTGGGCAAAGCCAAATGCGGTGTTCTTTGGCTCCGAGTGGCGTTACTGGCACAATGTGGTAGGCATAGACGGGGTGAACGAATCGGTGCTGCAGGCCAACCTTCTGATAAACATCTGATCCGGAGAGGCGCTTTCCTGAAGTATAAACTCGATTAGAAAGTATAACTATATAACCGCAAAAGCACCCTCCCAATACTTTGGAAGGGTGCTTTTTTTAGTACGCGTTAATTTTTCTGAAGCAACCAGGTGTTTAGAAATGCTCTGAACCGGATTAGCTTTTGCATGCAGCTAAGAGGCTTGCAGAACGAAGTTTAAGCATTTTCAGTACATAGCAGGTATAGCTTAAACAACCACCTGTGCCTAATGGACGAAAGTACAAATTATGAGGTGTTCAAAAACCTCATCCGGAGAACAAGTAAAGTACTGTTCTCTTACGATCTAGAATCTGCTTCCATAACCTTCCTGAGCCCTGCCTTTAGCTACATCTGGAACAGAACCCGGGAGAGTGTTCTTGCCAACCCTGCCATACTTGTAGACACCATCCACCCCGACGACAGAGCTTTCCTGGCGAAGGAGTACGACGAAATGCTGAAGGGCATCATCAAACACGAAATAGAATTCCGCATCATACTCCCGGACAGGTCAGTTAAGTGGGTGCTCCTAACGCCTCAGCTCGTTACCGATAAGCAGGGGAGATGGTTTATTGCAGGCCTTGTCGATGATATCACCTCGCAGAAAGATAATATCCGTAACCTGCAGAAATTCGCAGCTAAGAAAAACTCGATCCTGGAGATCCTTTCCCATGACCTGGCCGGGCCTATTGCCAACGTCGGGGCACTGGCTACCGAACTGGCGGAGTCCACGAAAGGTTACGCAAACGAAGAGGTTAACAACATCATCCGGTTAATAAAGGAAAGCAGCGAGCGCAGCGTGCGCCTGATCAGGGATTTTGTGCAGCAGGAGTTCATCGAATCGGTAAACTCCGGGATGATGAAGAAAAGAATGAACCTGGTAGACAAAGTGCTGGAGGTAGTGGAGCAGTATAAGGAAGGAGAACGGTTTATTAAGAAGGACATCGATTTTAGTTTCTCCAACGAGAAGATCTACGTCCACATTGACCAGGACAAGTTCATGCAGGTACTCAATAACCTCATCTCCAATGCCATAAAATTTACCCCTGATCACGGAAAGATCTCCATTGATCTGAAAGACAAGGGAGAAACAGTGCTGATAACGGTGCAGGATAACGGCATCGGCATACCCAAACGTTACCACGACAGGTTGTTTGAGAAGTTTACACCGGCAAGGCGCGAAGGGCTGCGGGGCGAACCATCTACTGGCCTGGGCATGTCGATCATCAAAACCATAGTGGAGTGGCACGATGGCCGCATCTGGTTCGAAAGCGAAGAGAACAAAGGATCAACTTTCTTTATAGAGATCCCGAAGGAGTAGGAGGGACAAGGTTATACTTTTATAGCTGTGTAGCTTGACTTTATACTTTATACTTTATAGCCAGCAAGCCTTATACTTCGTAGCTGCTTGTATTCCTCAGTCTTACTTGCCTATAGTTTCATTTTATACTTTGGTGCGCTCACGGCCGCGGGGCCTCGTCCTCGGGCATCGCGCTGTCTAGCTTTCCTGCCTAACGGCTGCCACTGTCGTGGCACCGGAAACCCAGAAGGCGCTCAACCCAAGGACTGGTACTGACACTTCTTCGTGAGCTGCTATGCAATTGGAAACCATTGTAGGGACAGGTCGCGACCTGTCCGTGCTATAGCTGCAGCAATGAAACTTATACTTGCACCATGGCAGTAGCAGAAACTCCCCTCTTGAGAGGGGCAGGGGTGTGTTTATACTTGTGCGATGAAACTTATACTTCCAAGTACAGCAAGAACAGAGCTCCCCTCCTTAGACAAGGAGGGGTTAGGGGTGGTTGGAAAACGATGAAAGTATAACCTGAGAAATACCTATGGCAGAAATTCCCCTCTTGAGAGAGGGGTAGGGGTGTGTAAACTCTATTTCAGACAATAACCCACAGCCACCAAGACGCTCGCAGGAGCTGCGCACGCTACGAGGGCTGGCCATTAGCCCTGCAGCATTCATAATTCTTAATCCTTCCAGCTGAAATCAACTTGTTGCTTCAAAAACTGTTACACATTTTCTACTATTAAACAGACCGTATTGGGAGGTACTCTTATTTAATTGTTCTATTCTAATAAGCTTGCCGGAAATACATGAGTAAAGCAGAAATAGTTTTGTTTCAGTGGTTTACATTCAGCGGGTTATGCTAAATTGCAGCAGCAGGAACTGGGGAATTGCTGTACTGAAGCCTCCTCATACAATATGTTCGTATGCTACATCCGGCTCGCTGAACAAGATGCACAATTGCTGGTTTATCACCTTTAAAGATGAGTTTTAATCTGCGCTTATAATGATTTCCTTTGCTGCACTGCAGTACATTGGCCTGATCTTTCCGTATCGGGCTGGCAGCACTGCGGCGGCACAGGGTAGCGCTACAAAACCATTGCCAGGTTAGATCATACTCTTCTTGAAAGGCTGTCTAAACTTACCAGCCAACACGCTTTGCTCTTAACTCCCCACTGCCAGTACCTGGAGTTTTGTGAAGTTTTAAACAAAATGATTTGTAGGGAACAGATGAAGGTATTAGACGATTATCTAATGTATTTTACCTCTGCGGAAAAGAGGTTATTTTATAACAAATGGCTGCGGCCGGTTACCAGTGCTGAATTCCGGCAAGGAGCAGAACTGGTACATAACCACATCAAAAAGGGTAGGGTTGAACTATGGCTGCTGGATGCTTCTAATTGTAATACGCAGGACCGCGACGATCAGGAATGGACAGTTTCGGAGATAGGTAAGCTTATTAGTGGTGAGGAAGCGTTGCTCCGGAAGGTAGCCCTCGTCAGGTCAAAAGATGTGTTTTTTAATGTCATAGCCGAGTGGATTCAGGAGAAACTGACACAACAATTTGCCCCGGCTACGGTGATGAAGCACTTTCAGACCTTACCGGAAGCTTACGAATGGCTGCTGCCGGAGCATAGAATATGCTCTACCTCCACCGAGCCACCGTTCATAAACGAACCCCGGAACTAATAAACAGGTGCCCTTCCTGTGAGTGCGGTTCTTACTGTTCAGGCAGCTCAAGGGAGTTTTGTGCCTGCGCCAGCACCTGCTCAGGCATTATACAATTTTTCATAATACTCCTGCGCCAGGCGCTCCGAATCGAAGTAAGGGACAATACCCTGCATGCTGTTCTTGATAATGTTTAACCAGGCGCTTTTCTGTGTATAATACAGCGGAAGAATTTCCTGCTCCAGCACATCGTACATATGTTTTGCGTCGAGGTCGTTCTGCTCGTGTACGGGCAGGGTAACATCCACCTTTGGCACAACAAACCCGTTCCTGCCGTGCTGCACAAATTCCGGTATCCAACCGTCGGGGGTGGAAAGTATAACAGAAGCGTTCATGGCTGCCGTCATGCCGCTGGTGCCGGAGGCTTCGTGTGTAACCAGTGGCGTGTTAAGCCAGAGATCGGCTCCTTGTTTCAGGAGCTTGGAAAGCTTTAGCTCATACCCGACCAGCACAGAGCAATTGGGGTACTTGGCGCTCAGGCGCACCAGCTGGTTAAATACAGAGATCTCGCCGTACTCTACCGGATAGGGTTTGCCTGCCCAGATTAGCTGCACAGGATATTTGTCGTTGGTAAGCAGGCTGTGAAGCCGGTCCATGTCCTCAAGCAGCAGGCCTGCCCGTTTGTAAGAGGCAAAGCGTCTGGCCCACACAATGGTGAAAACATCTTCGTGCAGCATGTCGCCGGTCTGGTCTGCTACTTCCTCAAAAAGGCGTTTTTTCAGCTTCCTTTTTCTTGCCAGCAGCTTATCGTCTCTTCCGGCCTGCAGGTAGTCATACAGGTACTTATCAGCCCAGTAAGTATAACTCTGGGCATTGGTGATGTGCATGATGGGGCAGATACCGGTATACTTGCTCCAGATGTTGCGGGCAGTATCCAGGTGCATGCGCGAAACGGCATTGGACAAACGGGAGAGGCGTAAGGCTGCCAGCGAATGGTCAAATACCTCTCCTTCGATTTTAGTTATTTCCTTTACCTGGTCGGTACTTAACTGCGAAAAGAAACTCATATCGCTAAGCAGCCGGATGTCTGTTTTATCGTTGCCTGCCTCTTCGGGCGTGTGTGTCGTGAAAACAACCCGCTTCCGTACATCTTCTACGTTGCCATACTTTTCATAAAGCGGAAACACCAGTGGCAGCGCGTGGGCCTCGTTCATGTGGTATACATCCGGAGACAGCCCCAACAGCTCCAGCAGCTTAAAGCCCCCGACTCCCAGCAAAATACTGGCTGCTATTTTATTGGTCTTATCCGAGTCATACAGCTTATGGGAAATGGACTGCGCCATGTAACTGTTCTCGGGGAGGTCTGTTGAGAGCAGGAAAAAAGGCACGGTTCCAAAAATGTGCGGCGGCAGGTAATACACTCCAACCTGTACCGGGGCACGGTTCACTGTAATTTCAAAGCGTATGTCGGTCTTCTGCACAAAGCTGTATACCTTCTCCTGGAACAGCACCCCCATTGTCTGGTCGGTCTGCCGAATCTGGTCATAGTATCCATACTTCCATAAGATGCCGATGGCGATCACATTCTGCTTCAGGTCATAGGCGCTGCGCATGTGTGAACCAGCCAGAAAACCAAGTCCGCCGGCATACAGTTTCAGGGACTGGGCAATGGCATAATCCATACAGAAATAGGCCACACGTTTCTGGTAGGCGGGCGCAAACGTGTACGGGTGCAGGTACTTTTCGATGTTATCCATACGCAGGCAGATGCAAGCTATTTTAACTGAGCTATAAACGTAAATCGGATCGGTATGCTGTGCTCCCTCATACGTGCAAGTATGAATAATTAATGGATTATCTGAAATAAAATTACCCGTTGCCGCTACACAAAAGATTCTATTAGCCAATGTGGCTCTGGGGAAGTATAAAAGTATGAGGAGGAAGGCAGCTGTATTTAATGCTCCAATAACTAAACAAAGCACAAGAACAACAAGTAAAATAAAGGTAGTTAGGCTCTGATTTTTACTACCTAACCCTGCTCACAGGCTTCTTTGGTACCCTCTTATACTTATCTGGGTGTTCTGATCTGATAAAGGCATTTTCCGGAACTCTTCACGTTGTGTTATGGAACTGGTATATTACAGAAACTGGTGGTTGCTGAGCCTGAAAGGCGTTGCGCTAATCGTGCTCGGTATCCTGGCGTTTATTTTTCCCATCAATGTTATCATTGGCTTGGCCTTGTATGTAGGCATTTTGGTAGCTATTTCGGGGCTTCTGCTCATTATCATGGCTTTCTCGAACAGGGATAGGAGCCAATGGCCCTGGATTTTAGTATTGGGTATGTTTGATGTAGTTCTGGGAGCTTTCCTGGTTTTCTATCCGCTCCTAACAGCCATGGCATTTGCCATTATCACAGGTTTTTGGGCGGTATTTACGGGTGTGCTTCAGATAGCGGCCTTCTTCTCTATCAGGAAAGTACATTCTTCTACCTGGAGTCTGCTGCTGGTGACAGGTATACTAGTGATCGTGCTGGGCATGAACCTCATCTGGAGCCCGTTTATTGGTGCGGTGGCCTTAACCTACCTGCTCGGCTTTGAAGCCATATTAGTTGGTGTGATGAGCATTATCTACTCCTTGCGCCTGCGGCAGATTTCCTCGACTATTACCGGAGGAGGTCCATTCCAGTACTCACATTAAGCATAGGATATAGGTGTCTTCTTTCCGCAGGAAGACCACAACTGACCGCGGGCCAACGGTATACTGCGTAGCCTGCACCTCTTCGTCGCGTTCTTCCAGGAAGTCCTGAGGCGAGCTGAGTGCCGTATTGGCCACCCGGTACGAGGGGCCCGGCTGCATAAAGCGAAAGGTTATACTTTCCCAGTAGGAATTGATCATTACATACAGGTCATCATCTTTTTCCGATTTTCCCAAAAGAAAATAAACCAGGTAGCGCGAATCGGGTGTCAGGTCCACTTCTTCATCCGGGCCATACCAGCTTACATCGTTACGCCAGAAGCGGCTGCGTCACAGGCTGGGGTGGCTTTAATGGAAGGCAATAGCCTTTTTTACAAACCCGAAATGGTCCCGCATCAGCTCCAGCCTGCTCCAGTCGGTATAGGCGAAGATAAAGAGTATGAGTTTGAGCATGAACCCTTCAGCTGTAACGGCATGGATCTTCTTTGGAAAAAATCCAGTGATGCCGGAGAAAGTGGTTTCGGTGCGCTTTCGATAGGAGTTCTTTAAAAAAGTCATGTGCGGTTCGTCTTTGCGCTTGCTGTTGGACTTGCAGCAACAGCGGAGTTGTATCTGCTCGCATTCAGAAAGCAGGTCCTCGACCTCATAGCAAGTGTAGCCTGCGGCGGCGTTGTGCTGGCTGTCTTGGGGCAGGTCCAGCTCCATAGCCTTGAAGGCAGTGATGTCGGCAAAGGACTTAACTCGAGTCATCGACTAGCTCGCAACTTGAGTTATTTAGTAGAAGAATAGATGATGCTGCAACCGCTCATTTTCGCATTAAATCCTGAGGTAACGGTCAGCCTGGTTAAGTATAAATCTGAAAGCCATACTCAGATCAAGCATGTAGAATTTGAGGCATCAACTACAGGCGCAGTGATGATGCCATCCGAATGAATTTGAATTTCACGTTCTCTTACAGGAAAGCAACTGTGACAGGAAGGAAGGTTAAGTTATTTTATGAATTGTTGATAATGAAGCAGCATCTTCTCCAATAGACACATTTTATATGACCTCCTTCAACAGAACCCCAAGGTCTTACCTTGGAAAGGTATGGCTGATTGTGCTGGCTATACTGACCTCGTGCCCATTACAGGCGCAAACTGTATTAGTTAACCCGGATTTAACAGCGGAAAAATATTTACCTAACACAGGTCCTTACAGTCACAGTACAGCCTATCCCGATACTTTATCCAAGCCATCCAGGCTGTCACCCGTTCTGAAAGGGGGAGCAATGCTTGTAGCCGGAGCCGGTATCTGGGCGGCCACGTTTGCCTGGGCAGACGAATCTTTGCAGCAGTATACGCAACAGCATCGCACTGTTTCATTGGATAAACTGGCCTCAGTTGTACAACCGCTGGGGCGGCAGAGGTATATGATGCCTGTTGCCGGGGCAGCCATTGCCGGAGGCATGATCCTGAAAGACAGTAAACTGCAGAAAGCCGGGATTGTGTCACTGGGAAGTATCCTTATAAGTGCAGGGGTGACCAGCACCCTGAAGAATGAGTTTCACCGCTACAGGCCCAGTGTTACCGCCGAAAATCATTTTTTTGACGGGCCAATTCATACATCAGATAATACCTCCCTTCCCTCTGCTCATACAGCGACGGCGTTTGCCGTGGCTACCTCTGTGGCAAGCGTGTATGGCAACGAGTACCGTTATGTTCCTCCGATAGCTTATGGAGTGGCTACCCTGGTCGGACTTTCCCGCATCAACGATAATGTGCATTGGGCTACCGATGTGATGGCCGGCGCCGTAGTAGGTTACTTATCAGCTAAAGGTTCTCTTTACTTGTACGATATGACGAGTCAGAAACTAAAAATACGAAGGCAACGCCTGATGATTACCCCTCAGCCTGGGTTACACTCTGGTGGTGTTAGTGCTACCTTGGTATTCTAGAGCCGCTTTAAAAGCAACTTATACTTACAGCTTTGCTGATTTGGCAACGTTAGTAGTCGATCGTTACTTATCAGGCTTTATCCAGGTTTGGTAGTAGGGCTCCAGGCGGCCAAGCAAGTATAAAGACAGCATCAACCACAACAGCCCCATAAGGTAACCGGCCACTACATCAGTGGCAAAGTGTACGCGCAGGTAAATGCGGCTGAAGCCGATCAGCAGGATCAGCAACGTTAGGAAGATGCAAAGCAGCCAGCGCCTTTTTTTATCCGCCACCGTCAGCCATACGATGTAGATCAGCAAACCATAAAAAACGCCTCCGATCATGGCATGGCCACTGGGGAAGCTTAAGCCTGAAACTTCCTGTAACTCGCCAGTCGGGCGAGCCCGGGCAAAAAGGTGCTTTAGCAGCTGGTTTATCAGTGTGCAGGTAAACGAAATGACCAGTACCTGCAGCCCATGCCAGCGCAGGCCCTTCCAGAACGAAAATATAAGTGTGACCAAAGCAGGAGCCACGGCCAGGTAATCATCTGAAGCTAAAGAAGAAACCATGCGCATGGCCCTGGTCATACCCGGCGAGGTAATCCGATCGGCAAGGGCAAACATGGTAGTGTCAAAACCAGTGTCTCCTTCGGCAAACACGTCGTAGATGAGGTGCCCCAACAGGTACAGGCATACCAGGAAAAGCAGGGAGAGGAGAACAAACCTAACAGAGAGGAGCGCCAGCATGCGCAACCAAAAACCGCTTATGCTTTTCATGTAGAAGTATACGCTTATGAGTCAGTAGTTCCCATTCTGAAACTATTTATACTTGTTTCCTCTGTAAAAAATAGCTGTATCGCCAGTCACCACAAGTATGAGCAACAGCATCAGGGGGCTGCTGAACTGACGGAGCAAGAGCCTTAGCTCGCGTTCCAGCCTGGTCTTTACGTTGGCTTTCTTTTTTTGAGCTGCTATCCGCTGCCTGGCAGTTAGTACAGAGAGACCTTCTGCACCGGAGTGCAGGTGCTTGTAGAGCTGCTCGATGGTATCGGAAGTAAGCTTCACCTACTCATGGTTTTTATTCTGTTTAGAAGCTATGGCAGTATATCTTTAAAGCACACCGGCTACAGGAGTTTCTTTAGCAGGTATGTGGCGTTGGCCAAGTATGGCCTCGAGGTCTTCCTTGTACACTACTTCTTTCTGCAACAGCAGTTCTGCCAGTTTTACCAGCGCTTCCTGATGCTGCTGCAATACACTTTTGGCTCTCAGGTAGGCTTCATCAATTAGCTTGATTACTTCTTCATCAATGAGCTTTCCGGTTTCCTCGCTGTAGGGCTTGGTAAGCCGGGTGTCCTGCTGGCCGGTGGAGTCGTAAAAACTGATGTTGCCGATCTTCTTGTCGAAGCCGTAGTAGGCTACCATCATGTAAGCCTCTTTGGTGGCCTTTTCCAGGTCGTCGAGCGCACCGGAGGTTACTTCCCCGAAGGTGATTTCTTCCGCCGCACGGCCTGCGAGCATAGCACTCAGGTGCTCCGAAAAAGCAGTGGCCGATTTCAGTTGGTGTTCCTCCGGCAGGTACCAGGCTGCACCCAGCGATTTCCCCCTTGGTATGATGGAGACTTTGATCAGGGGATCTACGTTTTTGAGCATCCAGCTCACCACAGCATGCCCTGCTTCGTGGTACGCGATGATCTTTTTCTCTTCCGGTGAGATGATCTTGCTCTTTTTCTCGAGACCAGCAATAATGCGGTCGAGGGCGTCGAGAAAGTCCTGGCGGGTTATACTTTCTTTTTTCCTTCTGGCGGCGATCAGGGCCGTTTCATTGCAGACGTTGGCAATGTCGGCTCCCGAAAATCCGGGTGTCTGGGAGGCCAGGAAAGCCACGTCGATAGAGTTGTCGGTTTTCAGCGGCCGCATGTGTACTTTGAAAATTTCTTCCCGCTCTTTTATGTTCGGCAACTCCAGGTAAATGTGCCTGTCGAAGCGGCCGGGACGGAGCAGGGCCGGGTCCAGCAGGTCGGCGCGGTTGGTGGCGGCCAGCACAATAATGCCGCTGTTGGTTGCAAAACCGTCCATTTCGGTCAATAACTGGTTCAGGGTGCTTTCCCGCTCGTCGTTGGATCCGGTAAAAGCCACCTGTTTGCCTCGCGAGCGCCCGATGCTGTCTATCTCGTCGATAAAGATGATGCAGGGTGCTTTCTCTTTGGCCTGCTTAAACAAGTCCCGTACCCGCGAGGCTCCCACGCCCACAAACATCTCCACAAAATCAGATCCCGAAAGTGAGAAGAAAGGCACCTGCGCCTCCCCTGCCATCGCCTTTGCCAGCAAAGTTTTTCCGGTTCCAGGCGGACCTACCAGAATCACGCCTTTCGGGATTTTGGCACCCAGTTTTGTAAAGTCATCGGGGTTCTTGAGGAAATCCACCACCTCTTTTACTTCCATTTCTGCTTCTTCGAGGCCGGCCACATCATCAAAGGTGATCTTGCTTTTATGGTCCCTGTCGAAAAGCTGGGCTTTTGATTTGCCGAAACTGAAAATAGACGCACCACCCGGGCCTGCAGCCCCGGTACTCCGCAGCAGGTAGCGCCATAAAAGTATAAAAAGGAACAACGGAAACAGCCATACCATGAGATTGCTCAGCCAGTTCTCCCGCCGGACATACACAACATTTACCTGTTCATCGAGCGGTAGGCCCTGCTGCGCTTCTTCCAGCTTACGCTCAAAGGTCTCGACGGAGCCGATGGTGAGTGAATAATGGGGTCCGGGCAGGATGATCTTGCTATCGCCGGGCTTCATCACCTCCTTGAAGGGGGGCTTATCGGCAAACGCTTCTTTGATGTAGATGTTGGCTTGCTCGCCGTTGATCACTTCTATCTTATCGATGGCTTTCTGGGGAAGCATGGTTTTCTCCACCTCCAGCCAGGAGGTTTGTTTTTTAGGTGAGATATTGGTGCTGTAGAAAGTATAGAGTAGAATCAGACCCATGATCAACAGGTAAGTCAGCAGAGAAGGACCCGTTGCCTGCGGCTTCTTACTTGTATTGTCGCTATGGGTGGATGTTTCAGCCATTGGAAATCAGTAAGGTCTCTTCCTTTTACTTGTGCTGGTAAAAATTAGATTTGTTTTTACTTATTCCAATGATGATTATCACTTAAAGCAACTGAACATCATCAGGTGTTTGCCCGTGTTCAGCCGGTAATTCAGCTTTTATACTTTATGCGCACTACCTTTGATCAAAGGAAATTATATCGCTAAAATTAAGGTTAGGAGCTTAGGAAGTTATGCAACATTTAGAGCAATGACAGAAGAAGAGTTTGATATCAAATATACAGAAGCGCTGGATACTCTGTTAGGGGCCATGGCTGAGAATGAAGAAATTGATCACAGGAAGTTTTATAGTATGACCTGTATTCTGGAGAATCTACGGTTTTTTAGCCCTGTGATTTATGGGGTAATTCAGAATGCGAAAAAGAAATAGTTGATGAGGTAGCCAAAGAAGAAAATAGAGTACCTGTAGACAGCATTAGCAAAGCCACTTGTTTTCTGAACAAGTGGCTTTTTCATGTATTGGAATAACCGCCTGGACTGCAACACAGCTACTCCTGGGAACAACAATTAAGCGAGCGGTAATAAACTTTATACTTGTAGTGTGTGCTTTCTCAGGCTTAGTAATACAGCGAAGAAAGTCTTGGGTAACAGGTATGTACAGGTGTTATGATACCTTTCTGAAGATGCTGTTGACATACAATGACAACAATTGCCATAATCTTATGAAAAACTTGAGTTTTCCTTTATCCTAATGAATTAGTTTTCGTACTAATGTATTAGGATATGTCCGAATATATTAGTAGAATTGTGAAAACATAAATACCATGCAAAAATTAGGAAAACGAGAAGAGCAGATCATGCAGGTTGTGTGGCAACTTAGAGAAGCTTTTGTCAAAGACATCATCGACGAGTTGCCCGAACCCAAGCCGCACTACAATACCATTGCTACCATGGTGAAGATCCTGACCGAGAAAGGGTTTCTGAGCTCTGAGAAAATCGGAAACACATACCGGTACTCGCCGCTAGTGACCCTGGCTGAGTACAGAGAACAGGATGTAGCCGACATCAAACAGAAGTATTTCGGTAATTCCTTCACCAAAATGATCACGCATTTTGCCAAGGAAGAAAACCTGTCCGACACAGAGCTGGATGAGCTCATCAACATCATTAAATCACAAAAGAACAGCTAAATCTCTGGAACTATGATGGTGTATCTGCTGAAAGTATCGTTCGTAATCGGCATAGCTTATTTGTTCTATAAAGCTGTGCTGCAGCAGGAAAGTTTTTTTTCTGCTAACAGGCTCTACCTGCTCGGATGTGTGGCGCTGGCTTTTGCCCTGCCCTTTGTTACGCTGCCTCAGCTTATCAATCAGCAGGGATATCTGTCGCAGTTGCTGCAGCCCGAAAGTATAACCGAACCAGGTATAACCACTCCTGTTTTCACAGAAACACCACCTGTAGCAGAAGTAAAAGTGCAACCGAACGTACCGGTACCGCCTCAGTTCAGTCAGGAGGAGATGGGCGAGCAGGCTCCAGCTCAACTAAATGAAAGCGGTATAGGGCAGCACAGCTGGCTGTTCTGGCTCACGTTGCTATACTTGTTTGGCGCAGGTATTTTTTCCCTGAGTCTGCTTTTTCAGGTTGGCAGCATTATTTACAAGATCATTACTACCACCGATAAGATAGAAGATGGCGACGTAGTCATCGTTAACACCACCACTACCCAGGCACCCTGCTCATTTTTCCGCTACATCTTCATTCATCCGGACGACTATGATTTTGAGACTTATGAGCAGATCATAGCCCACGAGAAAATCCATGCCCGCATGGGCCATACTTTCGACTTGCTCCTTGCTGAAATAGCCGTGATCATACTTTGGTTTAACCCACTGGTCTGGCTTTTCAAAAAAGAAATGGAGAAAAACAACGAGTATCAAACCGATGCTACTATGCTGGGCGAAGAGCAGGTAAGCAAGCGCCAGTACCAGTTAAACCTACTGCAGATAGCGGTGCCACACAAGCCGCTTGCCATCACCACCAACTATAACCAGTCGCTTCTAAAACAAAGAATTATGATGATGAATGCTAAAAGATCAACTCCGCACGCATACTGGAAATACACGTTTTTGGCTCCCCTGTTTTTCGGTGCAATACTGGTGATGAATGAACCTGCCACCAGCATGGGTCTGCCGGAAACCAACACGCTGACTCCTGCCTTGCGCGATGCTTTTGCAAGTATCAACACAAGTACAAATGAAGAAACAGCCAACCTGCAGGAGGAAAGTGCGGCAACTGACCAGGAAGGTAAAAAGTCCAGAAAAGAGCAGGTAAAAACTGATGCCAAAGAGGCTGCAAAACCGGAGAAAGACAAAGTTAAGTCTGATTTGAAAGCTGACAGAAAAGCGGATCAGAAGGCAGGTAAACAGAAAGATAAATCCGGCAAGAAGCGCGGCTTTTCGATGAACGTCAACGGGCCTCAGACCGATATGTCGGAAGGGTACTGGTACAGCCATGAAGAAGACGGAAAGTACTGTATTGACTTCAAAGGCAGCAGAACTACATCGAGCTGGAACATGTCCAGGTGCTTCGACAAAGGTCAGTTCCAGAACAAAGGCAACGATGTGTTTGTGATGACCAGAGAAGCAGGCACGTTGCAGCTAACCGGTAACCTGGCGGCCGATGTAAGCCAGGGCAAGTATAAATTCACCGAAGATGCTTCTTTTAAAAAGTACCTGGCAGATAACAAGATCACCAGCGATAACAGAAACTTCCAGTTCCACCTGTTCTTCAGCGATGTGGACAAGAAGTACATCGATTACCTGAAGAAGCAATACGGTACCGTGAAAGGAGAGGAATTGCTGGCAGTAGCCGTACACGGTGTTACGTTGCAGGACTTCCAGAAATATATGGCTCTGTTTAAGCAGTATGACAACAAGAAACCTTCGATGGAAGAAGTGGTCGCTGCCCGAATACACGGCATAGATGAATCGTACGTGAAAGAAATAGAGGCCATGGGCTATAAGAACCTGAGTTTGGAGGAGATGATGGAGGCCAGAATTCATGGTGTTGATCGTTCGTATGTAGAGAGCCTGAGCAAAGCAGGTTTTGCAAACCTTCCGCTAGAGAAAGTTATGGAAGCCAAAATACACGGCGTGGATCCGGCTACGGTGAAGGAAATGCAGGCGCTTGGTTTTGGTAAGCTGAGCCTGGATAAAGTGATCGAGCTGAAGATACACGGTGTAAATGCTGCCTATCTCAAAGATTTACAAGCAGCAGGATACAAAGACGTAACGATTGATCAGGCTGTTGCCGCGAAGATACATGGCCTGAATTCTGCCTCAATCAAAGAAATCCGATCACTGGGCTTCAAAGATCTTTCCATGGATGATATGATGAGCTTAAAAATACATGGGGTGAATGCAGCCTACATAGAGGACCTGAAAAAAGCAGGATTTTCAAACCTGAGCGCAGATGATGCAGTGGCTGCTAAAATACACGGCATTAACAGCGACTTTATCGCGAAAGCGAGGAAGAATGGCTATAACCTGAACAGCATCGATAAATACATCTCCCTGAAGATACACGGTATGGCGATGGAGTCGCTGAAAGAAAAGAAATAAATCCAACTTCTGTCCGGGTGCCGTTGCTGCAAGTATAAAGTACCCGGCATCCGGACAGGTTATACTTGGGTTATGAATTGCCAGCTGCAGTACAACACCTGTAGCCCGGCTCCACTGTATCTTATATAACAACAGCTGTAGTAAAGTATAAAAAACTCTGATACAAGAGACAGGAATCCTATACCCTTTACTTACTGAAGAGGAAGCAGCCTGAATAAGGTTTGTTAAAATATTCCAAATCCGGATGCAACTATAACTACCCATCCTTGTCTTTAGGATGCACCCGCTGATCCCGAAGTAATACAAAACATTACACCTATAAAACTATGAAAAAAAGAACACGCTTTTTGCTGGGACAACTATGCCTTTTCCTCAGCCTTGCAACGGCAGGATGGGCACAAACTAATACTCCGAAACCGGCAACGGATCCTCCTAAAGGCAATGGAATAATCAGCGGCGTACTAACCGATTCGCTTACCGGTAAGCCGCTGGAATATGCTACCGTCGCGTTGCTGCAAAAAGGCAGCACCCAGGCATTTAGCGGTACCCTGACCGATGAACAAGGCCGTTTCACTTTCTCCGGTGTTGCTCCCGGAAACTATGAGGTTGTTTTCAGCTTTGTTGGTTACAAAACCAAGACCATACGCCAGATCACCCTTTCAGAGCGTACACCTGAAGCAAAAGTAGGTACCATCAGGCTTGGTATTTCTGCGGCCGCCACCACCCTGAAAGAGGTAAACGTGCAAGCCCTGCGGCCTACCATCACACAGGAAGCAGACAAAATGGTGGTAAGTATAGAGGGCACGGCACTGGCGGCAGGCAGAACCGCCTACGAAGTGTTGGCAACTTCACCGGGCGTATTCATAGACCCGGACGGCAACATCCAGCTCAACGGTAGGAGTGGCGTTACCATCATGCTCGATGGCAAGCTTACTTACCTTTCGGGCCGGGACCTGCGCACCCTGCTGGAGGGCATGTCGGCAGAGAACATCAAAAACATCGAGATCATCACCAACCCATCTGCCAAGTATGATGCCCAGGGATCTTCCGGTATCCTGAACATCAACCTGAAAAAGAACGAATTACAAGGTATGAACGGAAGCGTGTATGCCGGCTCCACTTACAACGGCAAGCAGTACGGCTATTCCACCGGCGGAAGTATAAACCACATGAGAGGCCCCTGGAATTCGTTTCTTACCCTGGATATGGCCCGCCGTGTGGGAGGGCGCGAAGCTACCTTTACCCGGGTGTTTGTAGGCGAAGATGAAACGGTATACTTTGATCAGGATGCGACCGGCAACTTTGAGGTGCAGGGGCCTCCGGCTGTTCGCCTGGGCACAGACTATAGCCTGAACGACCGCCACAGCATAGGGTTGATGGCCTATTACATTACCAATAAGCTGCACGGCGATTTCCTGACCGATACTTACATGGGCAATGCACCAAGCCAGCCCAACTTATACATCGATGCCAACAACTATAACACCAACCGCTTCACCAGCTTTAACTCCAACCTGCATTACCTGGGCAAATTCGATACCCTGGGCACAACCTTGTCAGCTGACCTGGACTTTGTAAAGATCACCAACCGGGGCTATGCCAACTTCTATAACTTCTATGATTCGCTGACAGTCGAGCAACCCATTTTACAGGACTTTCTGTACACCAGTACGCCGAATGGCTACGACATTTACTCTGCCAAAGTAGATTATACCCGTGCCCTTGCCAGAGGACGAAAGCTGGAACTGGGAGCCAAGGCCAGCCGTGTAGAATCAGACAACGACTCCCGCTTTTACTTTAACAACAGCGAAGTGTTGGAGCTTGACCCGCGCCGCACCAACCACTTCATCTACGACGAGAACATCTATGCAGGCTACGTTAACTGGAACAGCAAATTAGGAGAGCGCTTTACGGTACAGGCCGGTTTACGGGCCGAGCAAACCGATTCCAGGGGTGAGTCCATTACAACCGGGCAGGTGACCAGGCGCGATTACCTGAACCTGTTCCCAAGCCTGTTCGTGAAGCAAAAAGTTACCGACAAGTATGAGATCAGCTACAACTACAGCCGCCGCATCATGCGCCCGAACTATGGCCAGCTGAACCCGTTCTTTGCGTACCGCGATCCCTTTACCTACTGGCAGGGCAACCCCTACCTGAGACCGCAGTATACGCACTCCTTCGGAATTACCCAGACCTTCAAAAAAGACTATAGCCTGGCGCTGAGTTACCTGCATCACCAGGATGTGATCGCTGAAATACCGCTTATTGATGCAGAAACAAGCACCACGGTGTATACTATTGGCAACGTAGACGATTCTAAAAACCTGAGCCTGACGGCCATTGTACCTGTTAAAATTTTTAAGAAGTGGGACAGCAACAACACCCTGCTGGTAGCTTACAACGAGTACAGTACCATGGTAAATAACGAGCAGGTGATAAACGACCAAGTATACTACATGCTGCAGTCCAACAACAACATTATGCTACCACTGGACCTGAGGATGGAAGTGAACGGCACGTACCAGGGACCGGGCGTGTATGCCCTGTACCGTGTAGAGCCGAGAGGGTGGGTAAACGTAGGACTGATGCGCAAATTTATGGATGAAAAACTGGAGGTAAGTTTGAACGCGAACGACGTCTTCAAGAGCCAGCGGCTTAAGATTGCGGCCGAAGTCGGAGAGGGGAATGTCAATGATTTTGACCAGTATTTCAGGCAGCGCAACATCGGGTTTACGGTTCGCTACAAGTTCAAAAACGGCGAAAAACTGGAGGAGCGTCGTCGCAATAACCTGGAGGAACTGAACCGCACGGGCAACTGATTCGGAAAACCTTAAAACCGAAGTATAAAGGCCGTTCCTTCGCCTTCTTCCGACTGTACCTGGATGGTGCCCCGGTGCAGCATCACGATCTGTTTGCACAGGCTCAGGCCAATGCCGCTGCCTTGCTTGCGGGTGCTGAAAAATGGAATAAATATCTTCTCTTGTACTTCCTTCGACATGCCAATGCCATTATCCGAGATCCGGATCACGGTTTGCTTGTCGGGGGAAGTATAGGCAGAAAGGGTAATCTGTGGTTCCGGCCGGTCTTTTACAGCCTCAATGGCATTTAGCAGCAGGTTGATGAGCACCTGGTCCAGCAGGGTGGGGTCGGCTTTGAGCGAAATATCCTGCTCGGGCAGATTAATTTCCAAGCGGATGTTTTTCTGAGACAGGGTAGGCTGCATGAGCTGCTGCAGGTTGTAGAACAGCTCCCGGATGTAAATGGTCTGCAGGTTGAGCTTGGTGATCTTGTTCAGGTTACGGTAGGTCTGGGCAAAACGCAACAGGCCTTCGCTGCGGCGCTTGATGGTGCTGATGCCTACCTCCAGGTCTTCGATATCTTCGGGTGTAGGACCCGATGCAGCTGTTTCGTGCAGGCGGTTTTTCAAGGTATCGGCCAGTGAGGAAATGGGCGCCACCGAGTTCATGATCTCGTGCGTCATCACGCTCAGCAGCTTTTGCCAGGCTTTGGATTCTGTCTCGTCCAGGGCCTCGTTCACGTTCTGAAAAGACACCAGTTTATACGTGTTGCCATCGCTCTGGAAAGCCGTTGCTGACAACAATAGTTTGATCGTGCTCCTATCGAAGAGGCCGGTGTGGGCACTCACAATCTTGCTGCGGCCTGGCTGCAGGTGCTGCACTTCGTTGTACAGGTCTTTGTCGCGCTTGTTAAGGTAATGGATGGTCTTCATGAACGGAACATGCAGGAGCTTCTTCAGCGATTCATTCATCAGTACTATTTCTCCGCTGTCAGTATCGTATGTCATGATGCCGGTTTCCACCAGCTCCATCATCTTTTGCAGGTTCTGGTATTGGGTTTCCTTTTCCTTGTTGATGGTTTTGAACGTGGTCGTAATCTGGTTAAATCCTTTGCGGAGCGTGCGCAGTTCGTTGGTGACGTGCTTTTCGTCGAAGTACCGGGAGAAGTCTCGGTAATGAACGGCCTCGATAAACTGTTTCAGCTCGTCCTGGGCACGACGCAGAAAACGGATGAGCTCGTATACCTGAAAGATAATAAGAGGCACCAGAAACACCAGCACCTCCGCCCAACCATTCACGATCACGATGGCAGGTATGCTTAAGGTAACGAGCAGCAATATTACCCGTACCGTAAGCTTCCATTCAAATTTATCAAATGCCATACTTGCCCAGTCTGCGGTAAAGTGCGGTGCGGGTAATGCCCAGTTCTTTGGCCGCCCTGGAGAGATTGCCGCTGTGCTTCTGCAGCACCCGGTTGATGGTGATCTTCTCCAGCTCCTCCAGGTTCGACTCCTGCACCAGTACTTCTTCCACCGGCGCAGCTTCGATAGGAGAAAAGATGATATCTGGCGCGTCCAGCACGTCGCTATCGGCCATGATCACGGCCCGCTCGATGGCATATTGCAGCTCCCGAACATTGCCTGGATAGTGGTAGTGCAGCAGCTTGTCGAGCGCTACTTTGCTAAGCTCCGGCACCGGTTTCATGTACTTATGGGCGTATACTTCTGCATAGTGCCTTGCCAGCAGTATGATGTCGCTGCCCCGTTTGCGGAGGGGTGGTATGGTAATCTCTACGGTGTTGATGCGGTAGATCAGGTCTTTGCGGAAACGCACTTCGTTGGCCAGATCGGCAATCGGTACATTGGTCGCGCAAAGCAGGCGCACATCAATGTCTGTGGGCTCGTTGGCACCCACGCGAATTACCTGTCGGTTCTGCAGCACACTGAGCAGCTTCGACTGCTGTTGCAGGGATATGTTGCCGATCTCATCCAGGAAAATAGTGCCTCCGTTGGCCATCTCGAACCGGCCGGCGCGGTCCTCGCGGGCATCGGTAAAAGCGCCTTTCTTATGGCCGAACAACTCACTTTCGAAAAGCGACTCAGTAAGCGCGCCAACGTCCACTTTCACAAACGGTTTATCGGCCCGCAGCGATTGCTGGTGAATGGCTTTGGCGACCAGTTCCTTGCCTGTTCCATTTTCTCCAAGTATAAGTATGTTGGCATCGGTGGGGGCTACTTTCCGGATCTTGAGCAAAATATCCTGCATGGCCTCTGACTCTCCCAACAGCTCCAGGCCCATAGCCTTGGAACTTCCTGTTATAGTAGCTTTGGCGCCACCGCTCTTCCTGCTGATTGCGTCGGTTAGGGTTGCCAGCAGCTTTTCGTTATGCCAGGGCTTTACCACAAAATCAAAGGCGCCTTCTTTTACCGAGCGGATAGCCAGGTCTATGTCGCCGTAGGCCGTGATCATGATGACGGCAGCATCGGATTTAAGCTCTTTTATCTTGTTCAGCCAGAAAAAGCCCTCATTGCCCGTATTCAGGGCACTCCGAAAGTTCATGTCGAGCAGAATCACATCAAAAGCCTGCTGCTTTAAAAGAGCGGGAATCTGTTCCGGGTTCTTTTCGGTAACGATCTCCTTTACCTGCGGCCGCAGCAACAGGCGTACCGCTGTCAGCACATCTGCATCATCATCCACCACCAGTACCGAAGCCTTTTTTAACAGCATATGCTCTGTTTTATAGTTATATTGTACATAAAGAAACTATAATTATGCCATTTATACAACATGCTGAATACGAAGTGTTAGCAGCATTGGCACTAGCAGCAGGTGTGCAAAATCGCACACCTGCTGCGCGATTTTGCACGCCGACCTAAGTATGAAAGTGCCCTGATCGTTGAATTTCAGCTATATGTTGTTTTGGCATTGCTTGTGTACGCCTCCTGCTAAGCCAAATTGGGAAGTATAAAAAGTGCTCCTTACATAGCAGGTTATACTTGCCGGCAGGCCATTGCAGAGATAAACAGCATCAACCCAACGCAGAACAGATAAATCACAAGTGTATGTTCAGAAACTACTTCAAAACCGCCTATCGCAACCTTTTCCGGCACAAAGGCTTTACCGTAATCAATATTGCCGGCTTGGTTTTAGGGCTTACCGCCTGCCTGCTCATCGGCCTGTTTGTGTATGACGAGCTGCAGTACGATAAATTTCTGCCGGACCGGGAAAGGATCTACCGCGTTTACAACGACAGGTCAGCGGAAGCCAACACAACCTTAGCGCCTGTGCCTCCCATGTTTGCTACTACGCTGGAACAAAGCTTTCCGGAGGTAGAAGAAACGGTGCGCATCCTGATGCTGCAGTTTGAAGCCAATAACCTGGTAGAGGTAGGAGATAAGCGGATATACGAAAGCGGGCGCTTCTATACCGACCCCAACTTCTTCAAGGTATTTCAGCTTCCGTTCAAGTATGGCTCTCCAGAAAAGGCCCTCGATGATCCTTCCTCCATTGTTATCTCGGATAAGTTTGCAGAGCGTGTGTTCGGAGATATCGATCCTGTTGGCCAGAAAGTATCGGTTAACAAGTTGCCTTACCTGGTTAAGGGAGTGTTCAGCACCAAAGAGAAATTTCACATGCCGGTAAACTTTGTACTGCCCCTGGAATCGGCCGAACTCCCTGCAGATCGCATGAAAAGCTGGTCGTGGCAGCAGTTTTATACTTATGTTAAGTTGAAGCCGGGAACGGACCCGGAACTCACGCAATCCAAGTTCAGAGGCATTGTCAGAAAGCAGATCGATCCGGACCGAAACAAGCCTTATGACTACGTGCCGCACTTTCAGCCCCTGGACGAAGTATACCTCTATTCCTCTGACTTTGAGTATGACAAGTTCATTAAGGGGAATATCACCTATGTAAAAGCATTAAGTATAACCGCTGTGTTTATCCTCTTGATTGCCTGCTTTAACTTCGTGAATTTGGCTACGGCCAAGTCCATACAGCGGGGCAAAGAGGTGGGCGTACGTAAAGCTGTAGGAGCCAGCAGGGGTCAGCTCATGGTTCAGTTCCTGGGCGAAACCGTGCTGCTGACACTCATCAGCGTTATTTTTGCGGCGGCCCTTACTTCGCTGCTCCTGCCATCGCTTAACGCCTTTACGGGCAAAGAAATGGTCTTTAACGTGTTCACCAACCCATTGCTGCTGGGGTTGTTGCTTCTGCTGACACTGGTAGTAGGCATGCTGGCGGGTTTTTATCCGGCTATGGTGTTGTCGGGCTTCCAGCCTGTTCGGGTACTGAAGAGTGCCGTGGTGGTAGATAGCCGTGTGGGCAAGATACAATGGCTGCGGCATGGGCTGATTGTGGTGCAGTTTGCCTTGTCCATTTTCCTGATCATCTGTGCCGTGGTTGTTTTCAAACAGGTATCATACCTGCACAACAAAGACCTGGGCTTTAATCGCGACCAGATCATGTTTTTCCAGATGAGAGGGGAGCATATGTTCGAGAACTATGAAACGTTTAAAAACGAGCTTAAAAAAGCACCGGGCGTAAAAAATGTGTCGGTGGGCTATGGTTTCCCGGGCGATGCAACAGCCGGTGATAGAATCATTGTACCCAGAAATGGCGAAAAGATACACCACAGGGTTACGCAGCTGATGGTGGATTACGACTACATCAACACGCTCGATGTGAAAATTATAGCAGGCAGAGACTTCTCAAAGGCCTATAAAACAGATGCCGGAAACGCCTATATGATAAACGAGACGGCGGTACGGGACCTGGGCTTCGGTACCCCGGAGCAGGCACTCGGAAAGCCTTTGATCTGGCAGGTATGGAACGATAAAAATCCTGATTCGCTGAGTGAAGGAAAGATCATTGGCGTGGTGAAGGATTTCCATTTCAAGAGTCTGTATGAGAAGGTAGAGCCAACCGTGCTCCAGATCTTCCCGGATGCTTACGTGAAGGTAGCGGTGAAAATTGATGCTGCCGATGTCGCTGGTACCATACAGCGGGTAGAGCAAGTATGGAATAAGTTCGCACCGGATTACCCCATCGAGTATACTTTCATGGACGATACGTTTGCCAAAATGTACAAGGCAGAAGACAAGCTCAAGACCCTGCTGTGGATCTTTACCGGTATCGCCATATTCGTCGCCTGCCTGGGTCTGTTCGGTTTAGCCGCTTACGCTGCAGAGCGCCGTAAAAAGGAGATCGGCATCCGCAAAGTAATGGGTGCTGAAAACGCTTCGATTGTGACCTTGCTCTCCAAAGAGTTTATAAAACTGGTAGTGGTGGCGGCCCTTATTGCTTTTCCGCTGGCCTGGTATGCCATGCACCAGTGGCTGCAGGATTTTGCTTACCGTATCGATATCCCGATCTGGATTTTTATACTTGCCGGATTAGTAGCAGCTATCCTGGCTTTCGTAACCATCAGCTACCAGGCATTAAAGGCGGCTTCGGCCAATCCGGTGCTGAATCTAAGGATGGAATAGATCAAGCCACCCAATGTGATATCTTTTGATCTTTAAATCGGGTATAAAAACCTGAGTATTACCCAAAAGAGAAGCCCTGCTGGTGCACCAGCAGGGCTTCTCTTTTGGGTATGCAAGCTTTGGTCAGTAAGGATTCCTTACCAGCCTATGCCGTAATCCTCACCGTGGTTACTGGAGCCACCCCAGAAACTTCCGTGCTGCCAGTCAAAATAAATGGCGTTGATAGGACCGCTGGTACGATCGTCGAAGCTCATGATGTAGCCCATCTTTTTCAGCTCGTTTCTTACCGCTTCCGGTGTGCTGTCGTGCAATAAGATCTGGCCTGGTTTCGGTTTTCGGTCTTCGGTTTTTGTACCGCCCAGCGATAACCAGAGCTGGTTGGTATTGATGTTGGCAGCTTCGGATGCCTGCTGCACGTTCATGCCAAACTCAACCACATTCAAAAAGAACTGCAGCAGGTTCTGGTCCTGGGTGTCGCCACCCTGCACTGCAAAGGATAAGTAGGGTTTGCCGTCTTTTAAGGCCATGGAAGGAGTAAGCGTCACCCTAGGTCTTTTGCCAGGCTCTACTACGTTGAACGGATTGAGTGTAGGGTCCAGTACAAAGCTCTGCATGCGCTGACTCATGCCAATGCCGGTGTTGCCTGCAATTACAGCTGGCGTCCAGCCGCCGCTCGGCGTAATGGAAACTACCCAGCCGTCTTTATCAGCTGCCTCCACCGTGGTGGTACCTCTCCAGAGTCTGTCCTGGTACTCCTCTATGGAAGAAGAGCCGTTGCGGGTATCGTGGGTAGGAGCGAAGTTGCGTTTGGTCGTATCCATTTCGAAGCCTCTTTTCTTCAGTAGCTTTAAGTATGGATTTTTTTTGCCTTCAAACGGATAAGGGTCCCCGGGGCCAATGTTCGGGTCGTTCTTTTCATACTGGATCAGCCGGGCACGCTGTTTTGCATAGTCTTTACTAAGCAATCCTTTCATGGGTTCCTGTGGCGCGAAGTAGGGGTCTCCGTAGTAAAAGTCGCGGTCAGCAAAGGATAAGTTCATGGCCTGGTAAATCGTGTGGATATACTTTGAGCTGTTATACCCCATGCTTTTCAGGTCGAAGTTTTCGAGAATGTTCAGCGCCTGCAGCATGGATGGCCCTTGTGTCCATTGCTGTAACTTGTATACATCTACGCCGCGGTAAGTAACTTTCAGGGGCTCCTCCTCAATTGGTTTCCAGTTTGCCAGGTCCTTCATGGTAATCAGTCCGCCTTGCTCTTTTGAACCGCGAACAAACTCTTCTGCTATATCGCCTTTGTAGAAACGGTCGTAGGCAGCCATAATGGCATCTTTGCGGCTCATGCCTTTTTTAAGTGCAGCCCTTTCAGCTTCCACCATTTTGGTAAGTGTCTGCAGCAGATCTTTCTGTACAAATATCTCACCTGCTTCTGGCGCTTCTCTTTTCTCGCCCGGGTGTGTCAGGAACACTTTTTTGCTGTAAGGCCACTGCTTCAGCAGGTCTTTATTTTTCTCAAAGCTGTTGGCGGTCTGTGCCTCAATCGGGTAGCCGGCTGCCATTTCCATAGCCGGCGCCAGTACCTGCTCCAGGCTCAGGGTGCCATAGTTGGCCAGCATGTAAAGCAGTCCGCCAGGTGTACCGGGCGTAGTGGCTGCCAGCGGCCCGTTCTCCGGCGGAAAGTTGTAGCCTTTGCTTTTGAAGAACTTTGGCGTTGCTCCGGTTGGCGCTACACCCAGCGCGTTAATGGCGATAACCTTTTTGGTTTTCGGGTTGTAGATCAGGGCCTGAGTTTCTCCGCCCCAGCTCAGCACGTCCCACATGGTGCTGGTAGCAGCGAGCATGGCGCAGGCCGCATCCACGGCATTGCCGCCTTTCTGAAAGGTCATGGCGCCGGCTGTGGCAGCCAATGGCTTTCCGGTAATGGCCATCCAATTCTTGCCGTGCAAAACGGGCTTTTGCGTCTGTTGTGCAAAAGCAGACAAGGTAAAAGCAAGTATAAAAAAGAGACTTAGGAGTTGTTTCATATAGGCTTCATTTATGGTATCTAAAGATAAATAAAAACATCCAATTTACTAATCACAGTCTTCTTCAGGGTTGTTACCTATTATTCAATACATAAGCCAGGTTAGTGAACCTGCTTATCCATACTTGTCACCACATCAAAACAGATACTTTTTGAACTTATGGTACAGTTTTATAGTTTTGCTAACAGTGTTAGGTAAAATAACGCATCTAAGAATGAAATGGGAATAGCGGAAAGAAAGCAACGGCATAAAGAAGAAGTTCGTGCTTCCATACTGGAGGCTGCATGGCAGCTGGTGGTACAGGAAGGCTGGCAGGCGCTTTCTATCCGAAAGATTGCGGAGGCTATCGAGTACAGCGTGCCTGTGATCTACGACCATTTCGCTAACAAGGAGGCCATTCTGCTGGAGCTTACCAAACAGGGTTTCCGGAAATTGAATGACGGGCTAATTAAGGCGAAAGAAGGAGCTGGCAGCCCTGAGCAGCAGATAGAGGCAATGGCCTATGCTTACTGGAAGTTTGCATTCGAAAACAAAGCCTATTACCAGGTAATGTATGGCTTGGGAATCCCTTCCTGCGAAACGGTAAACCAGATAAGCGAGCTGAGCACATTCAGTGAGCTGATCCTGGAGCCGATAAAGGAACTGATCGCCGCCGGAAAAAGCCCGAAAACAGATCCTTTTCTAAAACTGCATACGTTCTGGTCTATGCTCCACGGTTTGATCTCCATCAACATGATGGGCAACGAAGACAAAGAGGAACTGAACCAGCTTGTATTGCAGGACTTTATAAAAAGCTTCGTTTCCGGTATGAAGGCATAATTTTTTTATGCTTCTCCTAACAGTGTTAGGAAAGATAACATTACTAACAAAGTATAACTTTTACACTTATATAAATTCAATTTCAGTACAGAATATTATGGCAACTACAAAATGGTCGTTAGACCTTTCTCACAGCGAATTAGGTTTTAAAATCAAGCACCTGATGATCTCAAATGTTACAGGTAACTTTACCCAGTTCGATGTGCAGTCAGAGACAGAGGGCGATGATTTTACAAATGCGAAGGTGGTAGCAAATGTTGACGTTGCATCTATCAACACCAATAACGAGCAGCGCGATGAGCACCTGCGCAATGCGGATTTCTTCAGCGTGGATGCACACCCGAACATGAAGTTTGTGTCTACCAAAGTAGAAAGAGTAGACGAAGATACTTTCAACCTCTACGGAGACCTGACCATCAAAGACACAACAAAGGCTGTAAAACTCTCCGTTGAGAACAATGGCATTGCTACTGACCCTTGGGGCAATGTGAAAGCCGGTTTCTCGATCAGCGGCAAGATCAACCGCAAAGACTGGGGCATCAATTACAACGCTGCGCTTGAAACGGGCGGGGTAATGCTAGGCGAAGAATTAAAGATCCAGGGTGAAGTACAGCTGGTAAAGCAGGCGTAAACCTGATATCTCATATTATAAAACTAAAGCGGCTGCCCTACGTAGGGCAGCCGCTTTAGTTTTATGGAAATACTAAGTATAAAAAGATCAGAAAGTATAAAGCCCCTGCTGACACATCAGCAGGGGCTTTATTATTAAGCAGCTTTTGGGCAGTGCTTAGTTATTCTTCAGCAGTTTGAACGTATAAACCTGCTGGGAGGTGATCAGGCGGGCCATGTACACGCTGCCTTTCAATGCATTGGCATGCACCTCAAAGCTGTATACCTTATCAGCCTCAACGCTGCCCTCGAACAGGCGCTGTACTACATTACCCTGCAGGTCGTAGATTTCTAGCACCGCGTTGCTTTCCTTATTGCTCAGGCTGAACTCTACCGTTGTCCGTGTTGTGAATGGGTTCGGGTACGCTCTGAGTTTAGCCGTGTCGGTTGCTTTGGCGGCAGCCACAGGAGCAGCAGGATTGCAGTTGCCTAATGTAGCACCCGTTCTGGCCAGCAGGGCAGGTACTGCACTTGGCGATACGCAATTGTCGTTCTTACCTTTCACGCAAACCAGCACTTTGTCATTGTTCTGGCCGCAGCGCACATCAGTTACGTGTACCGTTAGTTCAGCGGTAGCAGTACAGCCAAATTCGTTGGTGGCAAGCACCGAGAAAGTATAATCGCCGGCTGCAACAGGCGTAAACTCCACGATAGCGCCTGTTGTGCTGCTCAGGCCTGTGGCAGGGCTCCAGGTATAGCTGGTGGCTTCAGAAGTAGCATTGGCTGCGGTCAGTGTCAGCGACTGCGCGCCGTATCCCAAAGCAATGGTGTTGGCAGGTAAGCCGGTATATGTTGCATCGGCTCTGCTCAGGCTGATGGTAGCCTGCGGCACAGCTCCCTTGATGGTTACCACCGCTGTGGCAGAAGCCATGTTGCCGCTCAGGTCACGTGCCGTAAAGGTCACCAGGTTGTCGCCGGTGTTGCTGCAGTCGAAGGTGCCTTGAGAAATGCTCAGGCTGCTTTCATTCAGACCGCAGTTGTCCCAGGTTCCGCTGTTTATATCGGCAGCAGTGATGTTGACCGTACCATTGCTAAGCGTTCGGGTGATGTTCTGTACAAGTATAACCGGAGCGGTAACGTCTTTCTTCGTGAGCATAAAGCTACCCGATGTAGATTTGCCCGAGGCATCGGTTGCCGTAAAAGTGATCTGCATACTGCCTGCACCGCTCAAAGTGGTACCTGCGGCAGGTTCCTGCGTTAACGTGATCTCATCCGGGAAAGACACATCATCGCTTACCGTAACCAGGCTGCTGTAATCCGGCAGGGTGGCCGAGCAGGAAGCATTCAGTATGAGTTCTTGGTTTCCGATGCTGGCAATGATCGGCGCCATGTAGTCAGTCACGTTAGAGGGGGTACTTTCGTTGTGAAAGCGATCCAGGGCCGTAACAGTGTAGTAGTACGGAGCGCTGGATGCCAGTTTCTTGTCTACAAATTTCTCCATATCCGTGTTGGTGATCGCCAGGATGTTCTCTGTTTTTTCCAGGTCGATCATAGGGCTGAGCGAACGGTAAACGACAAAACGTTTGGCCTTGTCCATTTCGTTGCCGTTGTCTGCCGGTTTGGTCCACTTCAGCACCACCGAGTCGTTGGCGTGCCTTTCTGCAATAAGCTGGGTAGGCGTTGCCGGTGCTGTGTTATCGCGCCACGGCATGTTTGGCAACAGGGCAGGCTTGCTGTAAAAATCGACGCGCAGGGAATCTCGGAAACCGAGCTTGGTGGCACTACGCAGGCTGCTGGTGTTGTAAATTGCTTGTCCGTATACATTGGCGTGCTCCCGGTTAAGGCGCACCTGGTTTGGGATCTGGGAAGGATTTGCCCAGTTCGCGCCCTGTGCCGGATCGTTTACTTTGTAGCCTGCCATACCTATGTAAATGTGTCTGCCGGAGGCGTTGTTGTTCCACCATGGGATCAGGACGCTGTAGTTAGCTCCTGGCTGACCCATGTACCAGTACACCTGTGGGGCCAGGTAATCGATCCAGCCTTCCTGCAGCCACTTGCGCGAGTCGGCATACAAGGTAACGTAATGCTGCAGGCCACTGGTGGCAGAGCCTATCGCCGGGTTGGTGCTGTTGCGGTAAATGCCCGATGGCGAAATGCCGAATTTTACCCAGGGTTTGGCTGCTTTTATACTTTCACTTACCTGTTTAACAAGCAGGTTCACATTGTCTCGTCTCCAGTCGCCGCGGTCAGTAAACCCTCTCGGATCTGCCAGGAAATTTGCATCGTCATTGAAGCTGGCATTTGGATAAAAATAGTCGTCGAAGTGGATGCCGTCTACATCATAGCGGGCAACAATGTCATCGATCACGCTGGTTACATAATCTCTTACTTCCGGCAGGGCAGGGTTCAGAATGCGTTGTACCCCGGCAGCTAACAACCACTCCGGATGGCGCCGCGCCACATGGCTTGGGTCAAAGGAATTGATATTGTTGTAATTAGCAATGGCACGGTAGGGATTGATCCAGGCATGAAATTCTATGCCCCTTTTATGGCATTCCTCGATCATGAATTGCATCGGATCCCAAGCGGGACTTGGCGCTCTTCCCTGCAGGCCTGTCAGGTCGGAAGACCAGGGTTCGATGGTGCTTGGGTACAAGGCATCGCTCTGGCTGCGCACCTGCACGAACAGCGCATTTTTACCGGTTGCTTTGTGGTGGTCAACAATGGAAATAAAGGCTGCACGCTGCTGTGCAGGCGTCTGGGTTCGGTTTGGCCAGTCTATGTTTGCGTAGGTAGCAATCCAGGCACCCCGGAACTCCCTTTTGGGAGCATTTTGGGCCACTCCGTTAAAGAACAGGGCAAAGAATAAAAGTAATGCGAGTAAAGGTGTTTTCATAAGCAATTTTTTTGAGTGTTTTTGCAGGATAAAAGCTAATCTATAGCTCACAGCCTGCAGGAATGTTTAGAATTATAGAAATACTTTGCAAATTCATGCAATAAACATAATAAGTTGCTAATATTCAAGTAGTACTATTTTAAATGCCAAATTATTTGTGCGCTTAAATCCCGATCAGAACACAGAAAGGAAGGAGGGCCCTGTAGACCTATTCTCGATTTAGACTGCAGCCGGATCGATTTATACTTTCATACTTTTGCAGCTCTGGCAGAGGGAGGTTTTAAAGCATGGCTTTTAGTGCAGCTGCCTGCATCAGTTGATAACTTCGCTGCATTTTAATTGTAGTTTTCTGCAAGTTGCAGGTGTGTTAGTTTAAAAGCAGAAGAATTACGTTATATTCACTTCACACAGATTGAACAAGAACTATGGAATACAGAAGATTTGGACGCACCGGTTGGAACGTAAGCGAGATCGGGTATGGCATGTGGGGCATGGCAGGATGGACAAATTCAGATGACGAGCAGTCGGACCGGTCGCTGGACTTAGCCGTGGAAGGAGGCTGTAACTTTTTTGATACGGCCTGGGGCTATGGCAAAGGTAAAAGCGAAACCATACTGGGTTGCCTGGTAAAGCGGCATCCGGATAAGCGCCTGTACATGGCCACCAAGATCCCGCCTAAAAACCTGAAATGGCCATCAAAAGCGCACTACAAACTGGAAGAGTGTTTTCCTGCCGATCATATCATATCCTATACCGAAAAGAGCCTGAAGAACCTGGGCGTAGATACGATCGATCTGCAGCAGTTCCATGTGTGGGAAGATAGCTGGGCCGACAACGAGGAATGGCAGCGCGCAGTCGAGAAGCTGAAAGCCGACGGTAAAATACAGCACATGGGTATAAGCGTAAACCGCTGGGAGCCCGAAAATGTACTGAATACCCTGCGCACCGGACACATAAGCAGCGTACAGGTCATTTACAATATTTTCGACCAGGCACCGGAAGACACGCTCTTTCCATTGTGCCGGGAGCTGGACGTTGCCATCATTGCACGTGTTCCGTTCGATGAAGGAACTCTCACGGGAACATTCACAAAAGAGACTACTTTCCCGGAGGGCGACTGGCGCAGCACCTACTTTGTACCGGAGAATCTCAATTCCAGTGTAGAGCATGCCGACCGCCTGAAGCCACTGGTGCCGCATGGCATGACAATGGCAGAAATGGCCTTACGGTTTATACTTAGCAACCCCGATGTGAGCACGACCATACCAGGCATGCGCAAGGAGCAGCACGTAAAGTCAAACCTGGGCGCCAGCGATGGGAAAGGTTTGCCGAAAGACCTGCTGAACGAGTTGCAAAAGCACCGCTGGGATCGTGAGCCAACCGAGTGGTCGCAGTAGGAGGATCTAACAGTAAACAAACACAAAGAGCCGTTTCCTGTAAATAGGGCGGCTCTTTGTGTTTGTTAGAATAAAGTTATTACTGTTTGATATTTCAGAAAGTATCTTCAATCCATACTTTGCGGGCTATTCCCATGCCCACAAAATTGCCCCTGCCACCGCCTCTTAGTAGTACTGCGACATTTACACCCGGACGTAGCTCTACCATGTCGCTGGGCTGGCCATCTTTATTTATGATCTGCGTGGTTGGCAACACAAGTACGTACGCCCGGTTGTAACGCGAGTCTTGTGAAGGAAAGCCCTCTATTTCCAGCATGACCTGGCCCTGATCATAGTGACTTGAAATAATACTACCCCGGATATCAACCCGCTGTGGGGACAGTCGTGCGTTTTCTGAAGTAGTAGTGTTGTCAGTGCCAGCCGGGGCTGTGCTGGTTTTGCAGCCAGTTAAATACAGAGCAAACAGCAGGCATAAGCCAGGCAGCGCAAGTTGCATATTAGGAGCTTTCATTTATCCGTCTTTTAAATACTTATGATAGTTCAGTACGCCACGGGAGTATGTACTGTTAGATTTTGGCCCAAGGTCGGCCTGTTAACTAATGCAGATAATGAGGGAAATAGCTATTCTGGACTATATATTAGGAGTTATCCATGGCTCAGGCTATACTTCAAAATAGCCCGGAAAGCGCTTAGGTGATAGTTCCTGATCTGTGCACAAAGGATAGATTCATTTCAAGAACAAACATTGCTTAAAATAGAAAAAAAGAAAAATATGATTCTTTAGGTACACAACTATGGAATTTGCTTTACATTTGCGCCCACCAATTCTGAAGTTGTGAAGAGAATACTGTTGTTGTTTTTGATAACTATAACCTGCCTGAATCTGGCAGGCGGTTATGCTATTGCAGCAACCGTGCTGGCACAGCAAAGTGCAACTTTACTGCCTGATGTGCTGCCTGATGCAGGACAGCAGAAAGTAAAGAAGTCGGTAATTGATCTGCAAACCATACAGCTCAACAAAGAAGATTCGGAAGACGAGCCGCTTTTACCTGTACTTGCCCTGATCGCAACCTCTCCGGAGTATAGTTACATCCCCGACTTTAAGTTACTCAACAAGCACTTTCTGCTGCATTATGGCACGTCTATAAAGGATAAGGAACTTGCTGCCTACATCCTGCACCAGAATTTCAGACTATAGTTTCCTCTTTTCAGTTGCTTCTACTTCTGTAGGCCTGCCTCAAGGCCATCTGCAACTATAAATTCCCGCTTTCTTAAGCACCAAATTCAAAATTTTATTTTCCGGGTTCGGGTAAACTGCTGTTACCGGTAGTTTAAGCTGCGTTGCATTTATACCTGCGTATAGTTGCTCCTGGTATTACTGTTGCCATTCAGGGTTTACTCCTGCATGGTGCAGCACGCTGCAACCTTCCTGTTCTGTTGTTTCCCGCCCCGGTTAAACGTGTAACCTGCTGTGCATGATGGTATTTGCTTCTATAGCAACTTGTGTTGTCTTGCACATACTTCTTAAAAAGTCATCAACCAATCCAATCTAAAATCATTTACCATGAAGAAGATTCTCATGCTTATGAGCATCGGTGCCTTGTTGTGCCATTCAAGTTGTACATCAACACAAGGAGAAGAGAAAAAGGAGCACGAAACCGCGTTCCTGGTCAGCAGTCCGGTTAAAATGGACACGACCGTTACTGAAGATTACGTGAGCCAGATCCATTCCATACGCCATATTGAACTAAGGGCACAGGAAAAAGGCTACCTGCAGAAGATCTTTGTAGACGAAGGTCAGTTTGTAAAAAAAGGCCAACTGCTGTTCCAGATCATGCCCAACCTGTATGAAGCCGAACTGCAAAAGGCACAGGCAGAAGCCAATTTCGCAAAGATCGAATACCAGAACACCAAGTCGCTTGCAGACAGAAACATCGTTGCTCCGAATGAGCTGGCGATGGCTAAAGCAAAACTCGACAAAGCAAAAGCGGACGTAGCCCTGGCTAATGTGCACCTGCAGTTCACTGAGATCAGAGCTCCGTTTGATGGGATCATCGACCGTTTCCATGTACGGCTTGGCAGCCTGGTGGATGAAGGCGAACTATTAACAGAACTTTCAGACAACAGCAAAATGTGGGTGTACTACAACGTGCCGGAAGCGGAGTACCTGGATTATCAGACCAATGAAAAGAAGGATGAGGATGTACAGGTAAACCTGCTGATGGCCAACAACCAGCTGTTCAAACATGCGGGCGTGGTGGAAACCATTGAAGCCAACTTTAACCATGAGACGGGTAACATTGCTTTCAGGGCTACATTCCCTAACCCGGAGGGGCTGTTACGACACGGCGAAACAGGTAATATTCGCATGAGTATCCCGCTTAAAAACGCCCTCCTGATTCCGCAAAAAGCCACCTTCGAGGTACTTGATAAAAAGTATGTCTATGTGGTGGATAAAAACAATGTGATCAGGTCAAGAGAAATAGCCGTGGGCGCAGAAATGCCACACATTTATGTGGTGCAGAACGGTTTGGCGGAGAACGATAAGATCCTGCTGGAAGGCCTGCGCCTGGTGCGTGAAAACGAAAAAATCCACACCAAGTTCGTGGAGCCCGGTAAAGTTATTTCTAATCTGGAATTGTATGCGGAGTAAATCCATATCCTCAAAAATCAGAAGACATGTTTAGTAAATTTATACACAGACCTGTATTTGCAATCATAATATCGGTCGTGATCGTTTTTATAGGTGGCCTGGCTATCAAGAAGCTGCCTATATCCCAGTTCCCCGACATTGCGCCCACCACGGTAAACATCTTTATTGCTTACCCGGGTGCCAGTGCCGATGTACTGGTTAACTCTACGCTCATCACCCTGGAGCAGGCCATAAACGGTGTGGAAGGGATGCGTTATATCGCATCGGACGCTACCAGTGCTGGCGAAGCTACCCTTCGTATCATCTTCGAACCGGGCACAGACCCCAACGATGCCGTTGTGCGGGTAAAAACCAGGGTGGACCAGGTAATGCCACTCCTGCCCGAACTGGTGCAGCGGGAAGGTGTTGTGATCACTCCGGTACAGCCGAGTATGTTGATGTATGTCAACCTCTATTCCAAGGAAAAGAGCATTGACGAGAAGTTCCTGTTCAACTACGCCACCGTTAAAATGATCCCGGAAATACAAAGGATCAAGGGTGTGGCAAGGGCACAGATATTGGGTAGCCGCAGATACGCGATGCGTGTGTGGCTGAACCCGGACCGTATGCGTGCCTATAACATCTCTGTAGAAGAGGTAATGGAAGCCCTGGCGGAGCAAAGTATAATTGGCCGCCCCGGCAGGTTAGGACAAAGCTCAGGTATAGCTGCCCAGTCGCTGGAATATGTGCTTACTTACAAAGGCCGCTATAACAAACCGGTAGAGTATGAAGGAATCATCATCAGGGCCAATGCCGAAGGTGAAAGCATACGCCTGAAAGACATTGCCACGGTAGAACTGGGAAGTGAATTCTTTGATATCTACTCTAACCTGAATGGTCAGCCTTCTGCAGCTATTGTGTTAAAGCAGAACTATGGAAGTAATGCCAGTGATGTGATTGCAGACGTAAAAGCCAGGCTGGATGTCATGAAACAATCCTTCCCTCCGGGAGTGGACTATAAGATCAGCTATGACGTTTCCCAATTCCTGGACGCTTCCATCGACCAGGTGCTTCATACCTTAAGAGACGCATTTATACTTGTGGCGCTGGTCGTTTTCATCTTCCTCGGCGACTGGCGTTCTACGCTTATTCCTATACTTGCCGTGCCGGTTTCGCTGGTAGGGGCCTTCTTCGTGATTCAGCTGTTTGGCCTTTCTATTAACTTGATCACCTTGTTCGCGCTTGTACTGGCCATCGGTATTGTGGTGGATAACGCCATCGTGGTGGTAGAAGCGGTCCATGCCAAAATGGATGAAACTAACCTATCGCCTTATAGAGCAACTATAGAGGTACTTCGTGAGATTGGTGGTGCCATCATCGCCATCACACTGGTAATGACGGCTGTGTTCATTCCATTGCTGTTCATGTCAGGTCCGGTGGGTATTTTCTACCGCCAGTTCTCTATCACCATGGCCAGTTCTATCGTGATCTCGGCCGTAATTGCCCTTACACTTACCCCGGTGCTGTGTGCCATGTTGCTGAAGAACAACCATGGAAAGCCAAAGAAGAGTAATCCGTTAACAAAAGCCCTTGACAGCTTTAACAGCGGGTTCGAAAAACTGACTGGCAAGTATGTTGGGTTGTTACGCGCTATTGTAAGCCGCAGAACGCTAACGTGGGGTATACTTTTGGCCTTTGGCGTAGGTATCTTCTTCGAAAACAAAGTGCTTCCGGCAGGCTTTATCCCGAACGAAGACCAGGGTACTATTTATGCTATAGTTCAGACTCCTCCGGGCTCAACCCTGGAAACTACCAACAAAGTATCGCAAAAACTACAGAAGATCTGTGAAGAGATTGAAGGGGTTGAGTCGGTTTCCTCGCTGGCTGGTTACGAGATCATGACCGAAGGACGTGGTTCAAATGCCGGTACCTGTCTTATCAACCTGAAACCTTGGTCTGACCGAAAGCATACCGTGAAGGAGATCATGGAAGAGCTGGAAGAAAAATCGAAAGGCTTGGGCGCTGTGGTAGAGTTCTTCGAGCCACCGGCAATTCCAGGCTTTGGTTCTTCAGGTGGTTTCTCAATGCGTTTGCTGGATAAAAACTCCGATACCGATTACCAGGAGTTCGATAAGATCAACAAGGAGTTTATGGATAACCTGGCCAAGCGTAAAGAGCTTACCGGTTTGTTTACCTTCTTCGCTGCCAATTACCCGCAGTATGAATTAGAGATTGATAATGAGCTGGCGATGCAGAAAGGGGTGTCTATCGGCAAGGCGATGGAGAACCTGAACATCATGATTGGTAGTACCTATGAGCAGGGTTTTATCAAGTTCAACCAGTTCTTCAAAGTATACGTGCAGTCGGATCCTAAGTATAGAAGGATGCCGTCTGATGTGTTAAATCTTGCCGTTAAAAACGAAGCGGGGGAGATGGTGCCTTATTCTGCTTTTATGAAGCTGAAAAAGACGCAGGGACCTAATGAAGTTACCCGCTTTAACCTGTACAATTCAGCTGCTATCCAGGGGTTACCGGCCAAAGGCTATACCACTGCAGATGCCATACAGGCCATACAGGAAGTAGCCGCTACAACACTGCCTAAAGGGTATGATATAGCATTTGAAGGTCTTTCTTATGATGAATCCATCAGAGGAAATGAGTCGCTGTATGTGTTCATCGTTGTACTCCTGTTTGTATACTTCGTGTTGGCCGCCCAGTACGAGAGCTTTATCATTCCTTTTGCGGTGGTGCTTTCGCTTCCGGTCGGGATTTTCGGCTCGTTCCTGTTGCTGAAACTGATGGGGCTGGAGAACAACATTTATGCCCAGGTAGGTATGATCATGCTGGTTGGTCTGTTGGGTAAAAACGCCGTGCTGATCGTGGAATTTGCCGTTCAGAAGCGCCTGCAGGGATATACTATACTTGAAGCCGCTATAGAAGGCGCCAAGGTTCGTTTCCGCCCTATCCTGATGACATCCTTTGCCTTTGTTGCCGGTTTGATTCCGTTGATCGTGGCTACGGGTGCAGGCGCTATCGGTAACCGGACCATTGGTGCCTCTGCCCTGGGTGGTATGTTGTTCGGTACCATTTTCGGAGTTGTTATCATACCTGGCTTGTACTACATATTCGCTAAAATGGCAGACGGCCGTCACCTGATCCGGGACGAACATGAAACGCCGCTAACGGAAGATTATGTTTATGCCAGCGAAAGTGTCCACCTCATCGAAGAAACTGAAAACCATGTCTAAGAAAAGAATAACAAAGTGGGTGGGGGCAGCTTTCGTTTCCTTATCCTTTACGGCATGTAGTGTGCCGGCTATGGTACAAAAATCAGCCAGCACGGCGGTACCTGCGAGTTACAACAACTCGCAGGATACCACCAACACTGCAAAAACCAGGTGGCAGGAGTATTTTACCGATCCTAACCTGAGCGCGCTGATCAACACGGCCCTGCAGAATAACCAGGAACTGAACATTACGTTGCAGGAAATCCAGATTGCCCAAAGTGAGGTAAGAGCCAGAAAAGGGGAGTATTTACCGTCTGTTGGCCTGAAAGCCGGCGCTGGCCTGGATAAGGTAGCCCGATTTACCAACATTGGCGCCATGGAAGCCAACACCAACATTGACAAGGATAAAGAAATGCCTGAGCCGTTACCGGATTTCCTGGTGGGAGCCTATGCCAAGTGGGAGGTAGATATCTGGCACAAACTGCGCAACGCGAAAAAAGCGGCCGTAATGCGGTACCTGTCTTCTGTTGAGGGTAAAAATTTCATGGTGACGAACCTGGTTGCCGAGGTCGCCAATTCTTATTACGAATTACTGGCGCTGGATAACCAGCTGGATATTGTAAAACAGAACATTGAGATACAGGCAAATGTACTGAACATCGTAAAGGCACAGAAAGAAGCTGCCAAAGTGAACGAACTGGCCGTGCGTCGGTTTGAAGCGCAGGTGCTAAGCACCAAAAGCCTGCAGTACAACATTCAGCAACGGATCACGGAAACGGAGAACAGGATCAACTTCCTGTTAGGTCGCTACCCGCAGCCTATTGCGAGGAGCTCCGAAGCTTTCAGTGAACTAAAGCCAGCAAGTGTACAAGCCGGCATTCCGGCGCAGCTGCTGGAGAACCGACCGGATGTGAAGCAGGCGGAACTGGACCTGACGGCAGCCAAACTGGACGTGGAGGTGGCAAAAGCTAATTTCTATCCATCGTTAGGTATAACTGCCGGCATCGGTATTCAGGCGTTTGATCCATCGTATCTGCTGAAATCACCGGAATCGCTGCTTTATTCCATTGCCGGAGATCTGACTGCTCCGCTGATAAACAGGAATGCTATAAAAGCAACGTATTATGGTGCCAGTGCAAAGCAGTTGCAGGCGGTTTACAACTACGAACGCACGGTTTTAAATGCCTATATCGAGGTTGCAAATCAATTGTCGAACATCAGTAACCTGGAGAAAAGCTATGACCTGAAGGCGAAGCAGGTAGAGGCACTTACGCAGTCCATCAGTATCTCTAATGAACTGTTCAAATATGCCAGGGCCGACTATATGGAAGTGTTGCTGACCCAACGCGAGGCGCTGGAATCTAAGTTCGAGCTTATTGAAACCAAAATGCAGCAACTGAATGCTCACGTGGCCATGTACCAGGCACTGGGCGGCGGCTGGAATTGAGAGTTTGAAACGAGCGCACCAGTTCACTAAAAGATGACTGGTTTATACCTGTGAGAAAGAGCCATTTTGCCGGAGGCAGAACGGCTCTTTTTTTTCCTGTCCAACCCAGGTCAGGGTTGTTGTTCGTTTCAGTTAGTACAGGATCGTTTGTGTTTATGCAGATATAACTATACCCTGAAATCCACACTTGTGAGGCGCGCGTCATTTTGTAGGCTGGCACAGGATGTTTATTTTTAAACGAAATTATCCTTCATCATAATGTCTACAACAAAATCTAAACACCCTAAAGGGCTTTATTACCTTTTCTTTTCCGAGATGTGGGAGCGGTTTGGCTTCTACCTGATGCTGGCCATTTTCTTTCTGTACATGATCGACGCACAGAACGGCGGCCTTGGTATTTCTAAGGAAAGCGCTTCGGATATCTTCGGTACTTTTATCGCCTTTGTATACTTAACACCGTTTGTAGGTGGGTTGCTTGCCGACCGTGTGTTGGGTTACAGACTTTCCATCTCCATTGGCGGTATACTGATGGCTATCGGTTACATCGGGCTTGCCTTGCCGGGCGAGCTGGCAATGGTGCTTTCGCTTGGCCTGATCATTATCGGTAACGGTTTCTTCAAGCCGAATATTTCAACTCTTTTGGGTGGCTTATACTCTGCACCCGAATACCAGGACCGTAAAGATGTCGGCTATAACATCTTCTACATGGGTATTAACCTGGGGGCTTTTATAGCTCCTTTTGTGGCTTCTTACCTGCGTAACAACTATGGCTGGGGCTATGCCTTTGCTGCTGCCGGTGTGGGCATGCTGCTGGGCGTACTCATTTTCTGGCTGGGCAACAAGCATTATAAAGATGCGGATGTTCGCAAGCCTGCTGCAGCCAACGATATGTCGCTTACCCGTATTTTCAGCATTGTGATTTTGCCGGCAGTAGTTGCCGGTGTGCTGGGCTGGGTACTTATACCTGGCGATGTTTTCGGCTCCAACTCCACAGACGCTTTTATTTTCGGGGCCATTCCGATCATGGTGTTTTACGGTTCCTTGTGGGCACGTGCCTCTTCCGAAGATAAACGCCCTATTGCCGCACTGCTTTCTATCTTTGCGGTGGTGATCGTTTTCTGGGCCATCTTCAAGCAGAACGGTACGGCCCTTACTACCTGGGCGGAATATTACACCGACCGTGAAATGGCAGAAGGACTAACAGGTCCTGCCGGCGCGATCGGTATGGTGCAGGAAGTGGACCAAAGCCTGGGAACGGTTCCGGATTATGATGAGAATTTCCGGGCGCGCACCGACGCAGACGGTAAAGTAGTGACCAAGGAAGGCGTAGCGCCATACTTTAACAACCTGCCGAAGGAGAACTGGCCGCAGGAAGGCCAATCCCTGAAACTGATCTCGACGGAGCTTTTCCAGTCTATCAATCCATTGTTTGTGATCCTGCTAACGCCGCTGGTAGTATGGTTCTTCGGGTTCCTGCGCAGCCGTGGCAAAGAGCCGTCTACCCCAGCCAAGATCATGTTGGGACTGCTGATCACGGCCATGAGCACACTGGTGATGGTGGGGGCTGTGTTTGCCGGTATGAACGGGGCTGAAAAGAGCTCTGCCATGTGGCTGGTTGGCTCGTATGCCGTGATCACGATAGGAGAGCTGTTCCTGAGCCCGATGGGACTTTCGCTGGTGTCCAAGCTGAGCCCGCCCCGCCTGACGGCCCTGATGATGGGAGGCTGGTTCCTGGCTACTTCCATTGGCAACAAGCTATCCGGTGTGTTGGCAAGTATGTGGGATAAGTATGATCACAAGGCCTGGTTCTTCGTGGTAAACTGTATCGGGTCATTGCTGGCTGCCTTTGCTATTTTCATGATGCTCAAGTGGCTCCGCCAGATCGTGCTGGCACACACCGGGAAAAAATAAATTTATACTTTGGTCAGACTTCAGAATCTGCCTGGGCCTTCGCCTGGGCAGATTTTTTTATTTAAGCAGTTTACGCAAATTATGCTTGATACCTGTTCCTGCTTAAGGTCGTGAGTCGGGCAAAACCATAAAGCTCAAACTAACACAAAAGGCCGCTCCATTTTATGTGGAGCGGCCTTTTTGTTGATCCGAAGCAGGAGAGGAGCCGTGCAGATCCTTCCAAACGGTATAAATATTTACAATCTACATCTTCTTGTTCTGCAGCAAGCTATCAACCGTCCTGTTTCAACTTCCAGCTATAATTTACCCTATTTCAGTATTTTATGGGCAGGTACCAACTGGTGGGTAGGAGAGCTCTCTACGGCCTCCTGCAGCAGGGCCACGTGGGCAGCACCGTAGATCACCAGTATTCGGTCATCAGGGCTTTCGGTGATGCGCTGGATGTTGCGGAAAATACGCAGGTTGCGGTTGAACCAGGTGGCGCTGTACCAGTCTACGCCGGTGTAGTCGTAGGGCTTTTCTTCGTACTGGAAAGCCTCCCGGAAATAGTTTGCGTGTTTGCGGCGGATGGTTTCCGGATGGTTATACTTCTGAATTACTTTGTAAAGCGAGCCATCATGGCTGTTTAGCTCCTTGTCTATCTCGGCACGCTCCAGAGTTTTAGCGCGCATGTAGGTCCAGAACTTTTCCATGCGCTCCTTCTTGTCTTCGCGCAGTTCGAACTGTGTAGTGCCGGGCTTTTGGTACGTATCCAGGTCGCCCATCGTGTTGATGCAGTACAAGCGCTGGTGCCCCAGTTGTTTTGCCAATTCAAACCCGATCAGGTATACTTCATCCACGGCCAGTTGGTAGCGGCCGTCCAGGTAGGCCTGGTAGAGCGAGTCCAGTTCCGCCTGCTTTTCGGGCATGACTTCTACGGCAATTTTAGTAGGCTTGAACTTAGCCAGCCGCTGGTTGATTTTCTCCAGGTCCTTCTGTGCTTCCGGGCTCATCACATCCAGCTGGTCTTTTTTCTCGGTTACCACAATGTCTTTGTTGCGATACGAGAAATGGAAGGTGCCTAGCAGCATCACCTTGGCACGATCGTCTTTATGGCCCGACTTAGCAACCTGTGCCTGTACAGGAGAAAAAAAACTGCCCGTAACCAGGGCCGCCGCGAGGAAAAGCTTTTTCATGGTTTTAATTTTGGTATTGATTTTTGGGTAAGATGAATGTCTGAGCTTTCAGGTTGCATAGGTAGCTGAATAAGGCAGCACGCCTTTTATACTTGCCTGATCTTCATGCTGAAAAATTTTGCTCAGGATTACACTGCAAAGTTCCCTGGTTATCGCCTCCGGCTCAATAGACAAAGTGGTTCTTGTCTTGCACATTTATGCAGACCGGTACAAAGGCTTTCAAAATAATTGGGTTTCCATCCTGTTTATACTTTCAAGGATAATACTGCTGGTAGGAATCAGGGCATGCTGCAGTTCTTCAAGTAAATGTGGCCGTTCGTCAAAATTTATACTTCTGCAAGTTTTCAGGAGAGTGCCATCTCTACCGCATTTGTTGCATGTATTGCTGTTGTATCAAACAATACTACATCCGTATCCTGAGCTCTGACAAGGAGCGGTATCTCGGTGCAACCCAGGATTACGCCTTCAGCGCCGTTTGCAACCAGGTCATCGATGATGTGCAGGAACTCTTTTCGGGAGCTGTCGGTGAACCTGCCCTTTATCAGTTCCTCGTAGATGATGGTATGCACCCGTTCCCGCGCCGGCTGGTCGGGTATAAAAGCCTCAATCTGGTGCTTCTCCTGCAACCGCTTCCTCAGGAAATCCTCTTCCATGGTAAACTTTGTGCCCAGCAGGCCCACTTTCTTAAAGCCATACTTTTTGATTTCGGCTGCCGTAGCGTCGGCAATGTGCAGGAAAGGAATGCGGGTATTTTCCTCGATAGTGTCCGCCAGTTTGTGCATGGTGTTCGTGCAGAGTACGATGAAGTCAGCTCCACCTTTTTCCAGTCGTTGTGCGGCGTCTACCATTATTTCGCCAAGTGTTTGCCAGTCGCCCTGGTGCTGCAGGCGAACAATTTCATCAAATTCTGCGGAGTACATCAGGGAGCGGGAGGAGTGGTGACCACCTAGTTTTTCCTTCACTATAGTGTTGATGAGCTGGTAGTATACCACAGAGCTTTCCCAGGACATGCCACCGATCAGGCCAATCGTTTTCATTTTGCAGATGTATATGTTATAATATGCTACTTCTTTTTAGACAATGTGTAGTTGCCACTGTTCTGTCCTGCGACAGTGTGTAAGGCTCGTTCCATTCAAGCGTCCAGTTGTCGGTTACACGGATGGTAGGATAAACGGTGCCTTTATCTTCTCCTGTCGTTGCCAGTTGCAGCAGCAGGATGAACAATAAATAAATCTTTTTCATAGTAGGGATTTAAGTTCTTAGTGGCCGCAAGATAAAATTAGCTTTTATTAGTTGT
The DNA here is from genome assembly GCF_023630205.1 of Pontibacter ruber. Taxonomy (GTDB): domain Bacteria; phylum Bacteroidota; class Bacteroidia; order Cytophagales; family Hymenobacteraceae; genus Pontibacter; species Pontibacter ruber. The sequence continues at coordinate 600,230 of NZ_JALPRR010000003.1, forward strand.
ACACTCGCCTGTAAATCATGTAAATCACTTTCCGAATTGTGTAACTACTCCGGCCACCCGACCTGCTTCTTTTGTGCCGTTCAATCTTATCACACAATTCACAAAATAAAACCATGATAGACCTTCATTTTACCAGCGGCACCAGCTATGGCAGCGGCAACCTGCCTGCTGTAAAACCCATGCTCCGCACCATGAAAGCCATACTTTACGGCACTGCCACAACGGCTGTTAAACCAGCTAAAAAAGCCCGGCAGGCACAGCATAAGCCTCAGCGATAAATGCTTAAAGTATAAAGTGTCCTTTAAATTACTACTGGCTGTTATCGGTCTGCTGACCTTTAGCAGCCTGCACGCGCAACAACATAAAACCATGAAAAAAGAAGAAACTACCGTACTGGTGCTGTTCCACTCCAAAGGCGGCACTACTTACAAACTGGCTACAGCCATTGCCCGGGGCGTAGAAAAACAGGAGGGCGTAAAAGCGGTGCTCAAACAGGTGCCGCCCATCAACGCACCCGAGAACCTGGAAAGCAAAGCCTTTGCGTCGGTACCTTACGCTACACCTGAAGAACTGGCGCAATACGATGGCATTGCTTTTGGTTCGCCCATTCATTTCGGGGGCACCACAGCCGACATGCGCCTGTTCCTGGAGGGTACGCTGAATCTCTGGTCGGAGCACTGGCTGGAGGGTGAGCCGGCTACGGTGTTTATGGCAGCAGGAGGCGGCGCGGCCCGTGAGACAGCCATACTTTCGGTTTGGCATACTTTGGCGGTGCACGGCATGGTGCTGGTACCTACGGGCATGAGAGGAACTGCCGAGATGGACAAAAGTATAACACAGGGAAATACCGTATTTGGTACCACAACGCTGGCTGCTATGCCAGGCTCTGAAAGGCCTTCTGAAAGCGAGTTATACTTAGCCGAACTGCAGGGTGAGGCATTAGCCAAAGTTGCCAAAGCGCTCGCGCCTTTACGCCATAAAGCGCCGACGCCAACGCCACCCGCCAAAGCACCGGAGGAAAGTATAAACCCGGTAGAGCAACGCCTGCAGGAGCTGGGTGTGCAGCTGCCGGTACTGCCCGAGCCGGTAGGAAATTACGTGCCGTTTACCCGCTCCGGAAACCTGGTGTTCATTAACCAGGTGGCGCTGAAGGAGGGCAAGGTGCTGCACCCCGGCGTGATCGGGCAAGACCTGACCACTGAACAAGCCAAAGAAGCCACCCGCCAGACCATGCTGAATGTACTGGCCGTACTTAAAAGCGCCACTAACAACGACCTGAGCCGGGTAAAACAGGTGGTGCAGCTAACAGGCTACTTAAACACCCCAATCGGCTATACCCGCCATGCCGAACTGATGAATGTAGCCTCTGACCTGGCTGTAGCCGTTTTCGGGGAGAAGGGGAAACACGCCCGCGCCGCTCTCGGCGCTTCGTCTATACCGGTAAATTCTCCGGTGGAGATTCAGGCAGTGTTTGAGGTGGAGTAGGGTATAGCTGGGGAGGAAATGAAACCGCCACGCAGATTTTGGGCTGCGTGGCGGTTTTACTTTAATTTCAATATCCTAAAAAGGTGAGGCTTATATTAATTTTTGTTTAGTCAGTGAAATAGATGCTAATTGGTCATAGCAAGATTACTTTTTAAACTATTAAATTCTATAGAAAGCTTTTCTAAATCTAAAAATGAGTACTGAAGATTAGATTTTATAGGATAACTAGAGTAAACGAGCGAAATAAATTTAGTCCAGCTTAAATGAGATGTTTTTTTAATTATTAAATCAGCAGTTTTCTTCACTTCTGGCTGTAATTGAATATCATCTACATTCCTATTTAGAAGTTGGAATTTATCTGTTACTCCGCCATAAGGGTTTTGGCGAGTTTTGATCTCAAACAAATCTGGATTTTCCTTCATTAAATTGATGACATCATCAACATAAGGGCCGTAATGATTATAAACCCAATTAATGTTAGTCACCTGTTTTCCATAATCAATGGCATACTTCCAATCAATTAGATAAATAAGCTTTACTAATCTGGGTTTTGATAACTCTTCTGGTTTGGGATACTCAAGAAGAACATATTTAATTAATTCCAATAAAGTATTCATATGTCAAGCTCTTTATTGTTAAGGAGTTTTACCCCGTTATTCTTCTCAATAAACATTACTAATGGTTGCTTCACTCCTGCAAGACTTTCAATAATATTGTCTTTTAAAAAAGCCTTTTCTCTTTCACTCTCAAACACTAGAACAGCCTTTGGATTATTATCAAAACCATTAATTCTATAAACAAAAAAAGTTCTAGATCTCATATTTAAATAATTGTGAGTATTTCGATCTATAGGACTAATTCTGTTCACTCTGTTATAATAAGTATCACCATTTTTAAGAGTTGGATCAGGTAGATCATCAACAAAATATTCACCTTCGGCCCATCCTTTACCAATAAAGCCTTCCTTAATTGGATATTTCGGGCGACCCTTTTCCATAAGGTTTGGATTTATAGATGAGCGGCCAATTAAAACAAAGTGATTCTCATATACTTTATAGACGCTTATACGCTCTTGATGAGTAAAATCTAGATTTTTAACTAAAAGTTTTAGGTAAGAATTAAAGAGCTCATTTGTCTCGTTAACTATCTCTGACAAAGTAGTTTCCAAATCTGATATCTTTTCTCCTTTCTCTTGTACATCTTTTTCCAGTGCTGAGATATTCTTGGCATGAGAGATTGATATAATACCAAAGATGAAAGCAATAATAATGACTATATAGTAAAATATTCTACCTATTTGGAATTTCTCGCTCCCAAAGAGATTATAAGTCCATTCATTAACGTTTGAAATATCAATAATGGTTAGTACTAGAACTGCTGCACCTGAGATGTATCCAGATTTGTCAAATAGCCAATCAATTACCGCATGTAATATTTTTCTCATTTGTACTTTGATAAGTATAGTTCTATAGCTAGATTTTGCTAAATCTGTGTTTAATATACAAATAAAACTATATTAATTATTGTTAGCTAATTCAAGAGCCTACAAAATCCTACAACAAACACCCAAAATTCTGTAACACCTCCGCCCACTCCTCACACTACCTTTGTCATGTTCAAGATCAGTAACACTATAAGAAAAATAGAACATGAAAGAGCTACAATTTAAAACAAACATCAATTGCGGAGGCTGTGTATCTAAAGTAACGCCGGTGCTGAACTCCACCGAAGGCGTTTGTGAATGGAACGTGGATACCACTAACCGCAACAAGGTGCTCACCATCAAAACCGATTCTCTTTCTGCCAGCGAGGTAATTGCCACAGTAGAAAAGGCCGGCTTCAAGGCAGAGGCGCTGTAACAAAATGGGCAGCACATCAGCATCTGCCCACCTCTAAACCCTTAGCTAAGCCAGGCGTGTGTGAAGCTTTGCCTGTTTGTCCAGCAAATGCACTTGTTTGTGCATGGCCTGGGGCTGCCAAAACACAGACCTTTGTGCCGTTGCAACAAGAGCAGGCAGGCCCAGTGCAAAGTATAAACTTAACACAGCCTGCAGCACAAGCTAAAAACAATCATTAACCAAAATCAGAGTAAAACGGAAGCTGCCCCTGAAAAGGCGGACTGCCACCTTATTGCCCTAACCATTAGCTACAAAATAAAACCATGAAAAAAACACTACGAACCACCCTTACAGCCGCAGCCCTGAGTACGCTGCTGCTGCACCAGGCCAACGCCCAGATCGACCTCAGTTTTCCGGCCACTCCGGCCCCGGACACCACGCAGGCAGGCAAGCCATACTTTAAGTCAAGTATAAACGGCATCATCACGGCGTCGGGCTTTGTGCAGGACGGTACCTTTGGCATGGGCGAGGGCGCTATTACCATGTGGGCCAACCCGAAGCAACCCACACAGGACGAGTACCAGTTTGGCGGCGACCTGCGCAAGACCTGGCTCATTTTTAAAGGTACCGCCTACAACCTGCCGTACGGCATCACCGCTACCGGTCGCGCTGAGTTGGACTTTTTAGGAGGCACGGCAGGCGCAGGCGGCTTTGCTGACGAGAACCTGCTGCCGCGCGTGCGCCTGGCCTACGTGGAGGTGCAGAAGGGGCAGACAAGGCTGCGACTGGGCCAGAACTGGACCCCGATGGTCGCGCACTTCCCGAACTCGGTTACACACTTTGCCATGGGCTACGGCTCGGCAGGCGGCATCGGCTTCCGCAACCCCGGATTGTTCCTGTACCAGGGCTTAACCAGCCCCACAGCCGCCACCAAAGTCCGCCTCGACCTAGCCGTGTTCCGCGGCTCCTGGACCGGCCCCAAAGCAGAAGCCGATGGTCGTGATGAAGGGGAGATCGGCGTGCCACAAACCGAAATAGGTCTGAACATCAGCAACCAGACCCAGCCGCTGAAGTGGGAGGTAAACCTGGCCGGCCACTACGACCGCAAGCGCCTGGTGCAGGGCGATACCCGCAGCAACCTGGAGGGCAAAGCCATGCAGGCGGGCACCAAGCTGACGTATGGCGGAGCTACGTTGCAGGGGAATGCCTACTGGGGCCGCGCCATCGGGCAGAGCTGGGGCCAACTGCTACAGTTCGGCGATATAGCAGGCTACGGCGCCTGGGGACAGGCGGGGTATAAGTTCGGCAAACACCTCAGCGCCTGGGTCATGTACGGCCAGGACAACCCGAACAACGGCGATGTACTGGCAGAAGTACCCGGCAGCGCCCGCCTGAATAACGAGATCATTGTGCCGATGATTCGGTATGATGTAGGTCCGCTGGGTATAGCTTTGGAATGGTACCGCGCCAATACCGATTGGAGGCTGCTGGAGAACGGGCAGGAGGTATACAAGACAACTTCGGCGAATCAGCTGGCACTGGGCGCGCAGTTTGTGTTTTAGACTTCATTCCAGCCCTACCGGGTCCAACCACCCCTAACCCCTCCTTGTCTAAGGCGGGGAGCCTGCTACTACTGCTTCAATTGTCATTTCGACCAGCGGGAGAAATCTGAAACAGCTGCAGTAGCCCCCTTGCTGTTTTCACCTCACCCTAGCCCTCTCCTCAAGGAGAGGGGACTTGGCTCTGGCTTCATAGAACCAGCGGAGGGGGAATTGGCAACGATTGACACACCCCTAGCCCCTCTCAAGAGGGGAATTTCCGCAGACGATTGTCATCTCCCTGCCCCCTTCAAAGGGGGACTTTGGACACAACTTCGGTTAAGGTAGAGACTCTACTGCACAGGCTATTATGATGGCAGGAGAAGTAGTAAGTAAAAATTCCCCGCCTTGGCTAAGGAGGAGTTAGGGGTGGTTCGACCCGGACATGCAGGTAAATCCCATTAATCTTTATTACATCCCGAAAAATTAATTCAGACAAAAATTCACTCATTCAAATTTAACTCTATGAAAAATTCATCTATTCAATCGTTTCTACTTGTCGCCAGAATCCTGGTAGGAATTACCTTTTTAATAGCAGGTTTGCATAAAGCTTTGTTCTGGGATGGGCCTGCCATGTGGATGGCTTCTAAAGGGCTGCCGTTTGTGCCTTTGCTGCTGGGGATAGCCATGGTAACGGAGCTGACAGGTGCTCTGCTGCTGTTTGCCGGTATCAAGGTAAAACAAACCGCAATCGCGCTGGTACTGCTGTTGTTGCCTATGACCTTTATGATGCACACCTTCTGGAGCATGGAAGGCATGATGCAGCAAACCGCAGTTATGGACTTTATCCAGAACATCGCCATTATAGGTGGTTTGATTGCCCTTGCTACTTTGGCGCATATGGCAGCAAAGCAGAAAGTAGTTTAAAATAAATTGATCACAGCAGCCGTGCTTCAGTTAATGGAGCACGGCTTTATACTTTGTTAATTATGGGACACCATCACCATCATCACGGGCATCACCACCATCATCATCATGCTACCGGCAATATCCGTTTCGCTTTTTTTCTGAACCTGGGCTTTGCCATACTTGAGCTGATCGGCGGCTTTTTTGTGAACAGCGTAGCCATTATGAGCGACGCGCTGCATGACTTTGGCGATGCCTTTACCCTGGGCGTCAGCTATTTTCTGCAGCGTAAATCAGAACAGGCTGGCAACACCCGCTATACCTATGGCTACAAACGCTACTCGGTGGCAGGGGCTATCCTCACATCGGTTATACTTATATTGGGTTCCGTCTTCGTGCTGAGCGAAGCTTTCGAAAGGCTCCGGAGCCCCGAAATGCCGGACCCTTATGGCATGCTGCTTTTTGCTATACTTGGTTTGGCAGTGAACGGGGCAGCTTTTTTCCGCCTGCGCGGAGGGCATAACCTGAACCAGCGGGCTGTGTCGCTGCACATGCTCGAAGACCTGTTGGGTTGGGCTGCCGTGCTGGTGGTAAGCATCCTTCTTTTCTTCGTGGAGTGGCCGTGGCTGGACCCGCTGCTCTCGATCGGTATCTCCTGCTTTATGCTGTTTAATGCCGTGAAAAATACCTGGTCTGCATTTAAGATTCTGCTGCAGGAGAACCCGCTGGCAACCGAGCTGGATAAGGTGAAAGAGCAGGTGCTTTCGGTAAGTGATGTGCAGGAGGTGCACCAGCTAAAAGTATGGTCCCTGGACGGCGAGCATCATGTATTGTCGGCGCACGTGGTGGTGGAAAGTATAAAAGAACCCACCGCCGTTGCTGCCCTCAAACAGCAGATCCGCCACCTACTGGAACCCTTTGCCATAACAGACGCGACGCTGGAACTGGAACAGGCAGGGGAGCAGTGTACGATGAAAGTATAAATTGTTTATCTGGGGAAAAGCGAAGGCCGCTACTTTTAAGTAGCGGCCTTTGTTGTTTATTGATTCTATCTTTTCAGAGGAGAGAACTGTCTCCTAGAGGGTAGGGTCGTTTCATTCTCCAGTTGCTGGCGCGGGTTTGCAACCCGTGTCTTACTATAATGTTGGATTTGTAATCCGACTTGGCCAGAGGCCCAACCTATATCTGGTCACGAGCGAGGACGCTCGCGCCATAGGTATGGTATTTTCCAGAATGAAACAACCCTAACCTCAAAGGTACAGTTCTCCGAAATTTTGATATGCTGCAGAAAGGTTTGGAACAGGCAACCATTTATAGTCTCTGCCACAGCCTCCCTTCCTTTTGCAAAGGAAAGCCAGTTACAAACTGGCTGCAAACTAGTGCCACATTTACGCTGACGCTAAACTTGCGGCAGGAGTACGAAACTTATACTTCAAAAATTCTAAGGTAGCGCTTCACGGATCGGTTGAAAGCTTCTTTGGCTCCGGTTGCGATAACCTGTCCTTCGAAGGCGCCGTGGATGGTGTCGAACGAGAGCGGGGCAATACGACGGCTGATCTGCTCGATGGCCTTTTTGGGGAGCGGCACCAGGTTGGGGTAGCTGTACATCATCGATACATGTTTGCGGTCGCGGGTTACGTAGAGGCTATCGCCGGTGAGCAGGGCGCCTTTGCTGTGCCTGGGTAAGTATAAAACCGTGCTGCCGTCAAAGTGCCCGCCCGTATGCACCACCTTTATTCTGTCCCAAAGAGGCAACGCATCACCCTTCCATAGTTTGATACGGTCGCTCTTGTCCTGTATCCATTGCGTGTCGTTTTCGTGCAGGTAGATCGGGCAGTTGAAGGCTGCGGCCCATTCGGCCATCAGGCTGTAGTAGTGCGGGTGCGAAATAGCGATGGCTTTGATACCTCCCAGTGATTGGATATAGGATACGGTCTGTTCATCCAGATACGGAATGCAGTCCCAGAGTACATTGCCGTTCTCCGACAGTACCAGGTGTGCTTTCTGGCCAATGGCAAAATCGGGTGTGATTTTAAGCTCGTACAGATTTTCCTGTAGCTTAGCAATTTTTATCGTGCTCTTTTTGGCCAGGTTGTGATAGCTGGTCCAGGTCTGGCCGCCATCGCCTACATACTGCCGCTCGTCTTCGCAGATGGGGCAGGTATCGGTCTGGATTTTGGATGTAGCGTAACGGGTGCCGCAGGTAGCGCAAATGTTTGGCTGCTGCGGGTCGCGTACGGAAAGGCTTATACTTTTAGGGCTGCTGCCCGAAAAGAAACTTTGAGCCGGGCCGGGCAGTAGCAGGAGCGATGAGCCCAGCAGCGAGTTTTTCAGGAAAGATGTACGATTCATAGTATGCTGTTTTACGGTATAAATTGTTGTTTAACAGCACAAATGTCCGTGTTCTGATGGCCTGCCTCAATGGACAAAGCCGTGGTTGTTCTGCACAAACAGGTTATGCAGGTACCGGCTCCGACACTTTGTTGCGAAAAGCCACGGGAGAGACACCCGTATTTTTGGTAAAGAAACGTGTAAAGTAGGCTGCATCCTCAAAGCCAAGCTGCGCGGCTATTTCTTTTACAGAGAACTGCCCGTGGTGCAGCAGGCGCCTGGCTTCCAGCACCAGCCGTTCCTTTATCAGCTGGCTCACATTTTTGCCTGCGTACTGATGGGTGATCTCGTTCAGGGTGCGGGGTGTCAGGGCCAGGGCATCGGCGTAGTCCTGCACGGCATGCTGCTGCTGGTAACGCTCCTCGAGCAGCTGCTTAAACGTGCGGTAAATCAGGTAGCGGGGCTCCGGCGCTGGTTGCCATACCTCCTGGTGCAGGTCTTTGAACTTGTATACCTGCAACAGAAATATCTTCAGATACGAAGCAATGATCACTTCCGACAGGCTGGAGGGTTGCTTATATTCCTGCAGCATTTTCTGCATGAGGTCGTCGAGCAAAGCCACGGCCGAAGCATCCAGGTGGAGCACCGGCTGCACGTTGATGTTATCAAAAATGCCATACTTGAGCAGCAGGTTCCCGGCGCCTGCTTCAGCCGCAAACACCGATTCGTTAAACTTCAGTACATAGCCTTTGGTAGGACCATCTTTCCGGATCTGGTGGATGTGGCTGGGCTGCAGCAGAAACAGGCAAGGGCCTTTAAAAGCGTAATCCCTGAAGTCGATGGTATGCGTGCCGCTGCCTTCGGTAATCCAGATGATCTCGTAGTAGGTGTGGCGGTGCGGACTTACTCGCCGCAGGGCTGCATCCTGCCTGTCCTGGTAAGAGGCAATGTAAAAGTCGCGGAAGCTGTTTTTGGTGAAGCTCTCCGTTTCGGTATAAACAGGGATGGGCTTGGTTGCCTTGGTCATAGTTTTGGGGTAGTTGCGGAGCCTGCAAAGATAAAAGTTTGCTGTCTTGTATGAGCTTTTGATAAACGTATAGCTTGCCGAAAATCTTCCGGCAGGCTTTACGTATGAAGGTATACTTCTTTTAAATCACTTCCAGGTTGCCCATCATGCCGTAATCCTCGTGCTCCAGGATGTGGCAGTGGTACATGACCTTGCCGGTATACTTGTGGAAAGGTATGGCAATGCGGACGGTGCTGTTGGCCGGCACATTCACCACATCTTTCCAGGCACGAAAAGGAGCAGGCACCCCATTTATACTTACCACCTGAAAGGGGAAGGTGTGCAGGTGAAACGGATGGTCCATCATCATCGGGTTTACAATATCCCATACTTCCAGGGTGCCGGCTTTCGCTGTCAGGTCGGTACGATGGTGATCGAAGGCTTTGCCGTTGATGGTAAACTGCAGCGGTTGCATGATGGCTCCAAATGTGATGGCTTTGTGGGCGGTGGCAGTGGCCAGATCAAGTTCCGGGATAGCTGTTAGTTTGGCTGGTAGCACTATTTCTTTAGCCTCCCCGGTAATGGTGAATTTTGCCAGCGTCTTGCCAGCTTCGGGTGTGTCTGTACTTGGTCCGGCCGGGGTGCGGCTGTAAGGCAGGTTCAGGAGTTGCAGCTCTTCCGCTTTGGTTGCTTCCACTAAAATATCGGTTCTCTCGCCAGGAGTAAGCAGCAGCGTTTCCATGGCTAGGGGTGCTTCCAGGAAGCCCCCGTCCAGGCCTATTACCTGCAGCTGTTTACCGGGGATGTTCAGGTTATAGTATCGGGCAGACGACGCATTGACAACCCGCAGCCGCAGCAGCCCGGTTAGGGCGGTCATCTCCGGTTGCTGCGCTCCGTTCACCAGCACCAAATCTCCTTCTTTTCCTTTTCCCCAGTCCATGCCGGCATGTGGCGCTACTTTTCCATGTTGCAGGGAAATGTCGTGCAGTACCAGCACTTTTTCGGTAGCAGAAGCAAGCGGCTCCAAAGCATCCACAGCACCACGAATGATAATGGGTCCTGCCAGGCCTTTGAACAACTGGCGTGTAACCTTGCCGTGGGCATGTGGGTGGTACCAGTACAGGCCGGCACTGCCTTCGGCAGCTTCGAAAGTATAACTCAATGATTCACCTGGCTCTACCGTCTGGTGCGGTTTGTCTTCCTCCGGCGACATAAAAATGCCGTGCAGGTGCAGGTTGCTCTGCTCGCGGAGCTGGTTTGTGAAATCAACACGCACCACATTGCCTTCCTGCACCTCGAGCAAGGGGCCCGGGAAACTGCCGTTGTAGGTTAATACCTCGGCCTGTTGCCCAGCAATGGCGAGGGTTTTTGGCTTTGCCGTCAGGTTAAAAGTGCGGGTGGGGTTATCAAGGGGTAAGGACGTGTTCATAGTTCTGTCTTGTGGCGTTTGATCTGTGGCAAAAGTATCAACCCGCTCTGCCGCAAGCGTTACAGGATTCTAGCGAAGGTTTGTAAGTATTTCAGGTGTTCAGGCGGGTTATACTTTCAGCACTTCCGGGTTTGCGATGTTGGCAGGGGTGCCATTGGCGAACGCTAATACGTTCTCGAAGGCTTTGCGGAAGTATAACTCGTAGCTGTTCTGCTCTACATAGCCCAGGTGCGGCGTGCAGATCACGTTAGGCAGTTGCAGCAGCGGGTAGTCTTTGTCGTAGATCGGTTCGGGTTCGTATACATCCACGGCGGCAAATCCGGGCCTGCCTTGCGTGAGTGCGTTCAGCAGCGCGCCTTCTTCTATCAGCTCTGCCCGGCTGGTGTTTACCAGCACGGCCTCCGGCTTCATCAACGCCAGATCGGCTGCCTTCGCGATACTTCTGGTACTGGCTGCCAGGCGCAGGTGCAGCGTTACCACATCGGTTTGCGAAAAGAAGGCTTCTTTGCTGGCAGCTGCCCGATGCCCATCCTGCACGGCCTGTGCCCGAGAGCCTTCACTTCCCCATACGATCACTTCTGCACCAAAAGCTTTGGCATAACCTGCTATAAGCTTGCCTATTTTTCCATAGCCCCAGATGCCGATCCGCTTTCCATTGACCGTGCTGCCGATGTTGGTTTGCCACTTTCCTGCTTTCATGGCAGCGATGGCCTGCGGTACCTGCCTGAGGGCATTCATGATCAGGAGCCAGGTGAGCTCTGCCGGAGCTACCGGAGAACCTATGCCTTCGGCTACTGCAATGTTATACCTGGTGCAGGCTTCCAGATTCAGGTGGTTCGACAGTTTACCAGTCTGGCTGATGAACTTCAGGTTGGGCAGCTGTGATACGAGTTCTTCCGTGATGGCCGTGCGCTCGCGCGTCAGCACCAGGGCATCGGCATCTTTGAAACGGGCTACTAGCTGCTTTGTATCTTTAACAGTATCGTTGTAGATGGTCACCTGATGACCTTCTAGCAACTGAAAGCAGGCTAAGGCAGGTACGGCGTTCTGGTAGTCGTCGGGAATGATGATGTGCATGTCTGGTAGTTTAGAATGGCTGCAAATATTGGCTAAATTATACTTGCATAAAATAGACAAACCGGTGCTTCTCCTGGACAAACAGGCTGCTTCAGTGTTTTCTCCCACGATCGCTCATGAAGCATGGGGTACCCGGCAATAAAATCTGGTGCATTTGCCGCAAGTATGGGGAATGATGGGTCAGGTATGTAAGAAGCCTATTTCAATGCCAACTGCAGGACAAAGGCACAAGTTACAAGGGCGCGGCATCAGGGAGTATGCTATAATAACGTCAGCTTACTTATACTCCTGCTGATAGGAATAATGCAACTTGATAGAGTCTGTTTTGATTGCACTTTTTATATAGTTGTTTCAATGATATTCTTAGGAAATCATATCATAATGTTTAACTATAACAGGTATAATCTAAAAATATTAAAAAATTATAGTGATAACAGGATCATGATTAACTAGTGGTATATAGTTGTTTACAAAAAAAATTGGTCTAAATACCCTTCTTTTGGAATATCTTTAAAAACTCGTAAAAATTTGTAAATATTTTTAGTCCAAAACCGTACAGACTTAAAGCTATATTTAAATGCAATAGTAATTGTGATAATTTACTGAATATTAAATATAGGTAATATATACGAAATGCTATTTTAATGTATTTCTATATTGTCGAAATTGACGCATTCAGTACTAAACTCTTAAACGCTATGAAAACAACTATACTTCCTTTCTTAATTAACGGTCAGCATATCTTATCCTCAGTGCGCTACCCATCGCAAATGCTAGGTTTATAGTATCCATAATATCAAGCATTTAACTTACAGGCAAAGAGCAGTAGCGCTCATTTGCATGGCAGCGCCTTGCCCAATTTTTCACATTTAATTATTCTAATACTAATTCTAAAAGTGCTATGAAAAAAAATTACTCTTACAGCATGCAAAACTCGCTGTCTACAAGGCGGCAGGTATATCAGTTCTTTTTTCCGCTATTCTTTTTGGCCGCCCTGTGCCTATCGAATAAGGCCCTAGCCCAGACAAATGCTTCAACAAATAACTACTCGACTCCAGTTACGGTCCATATGTCAACCAATGAGACTGGCAACATACTGGACTGTGACATTAAAGAAGTAAAAATAGAGGCCAGAGCGATTCAGGGTGACATTGAAAAGGAAGTAGAGAATGTGGTAGCCTATAATTGGTCAGGCCCGAACGGCTTTAGTTCAACGCAGAAAATCGTGACTGTTACAGAACCAGGGATGTACAATGTAGCTGTTACATTAGCTACGGGCGCAATTGCACGAAATGGGACCGAGATTTTAGGTTATAACTATCCAGAGAAATTCGCCGGACCGGACAAAGTGCTACTGCCGACAAGAAGTACTGTTCAGTTGGACGGGTATTCTAATAAACCATCCTATTACAGTTATTCCTGGGAAGCAAGCCAGGGCGGGAACATCGTTTCTGGAGCTAACACGCTTAACCCTCTTGTAGACGCACCCGGCACTTATACCATTACCCTCACCAGTCCCTCCGGCTGCACGATGCAGGATGATGTAGTGGTAACTTACGAAAGTAACCTTTTGGAGGCGCAAGTATGGAGTAATAATATGGGTGGATTTGATTGTAATACAACTTCTGCCGATTTGGTAGGCTATGCCTATTTTAATGGTAAATATGTCACAGAAGGCGTCACCTTCCAGTGGAGCGGTCCTGATAATTTTACTGCCAATACGAAAGATACCTGGGTCAAAGCGCCGGGTACCTATACTTTACTGGTAACGCACATTGCCACCGGAGAGACTGCCACTGCGTCCTGGACCTTTGCCGGCCCTAAGCTTCCTGTTGCCAGTGCCGGCCCTGACAAAAAACTGACCTGTGCCAATCCTACTGTAAGACTGGAGGGCACCGTGCAAGTTGGTGATCGTGTGATCTGGTTAGCAAGCGATGGTGGCAATATCGTTTCGGATTGGGATAAGCTAAACCCACTAGTTGACGCCCCTGGTACCTATACTATGATTATCTCCTTCTATACATCTACCTGTACAGCAAAGTATACCGTAAAAGTAACCCGCGAAGACATACTCACGGTGAGCGCCACCGGCGGAAAACTTGACTGCACAAAGGGCTCTATTCAACTCATGGGCTCATCCAATACAGAAGGGGTAACCTATAGCTGGGCCGGCCCGAACGGCTATACTTCTACTGAGCAAAACCCGACGGTGAAAGTGGCAGGCGACTATACCTTGACCGTCACTGATCCGGAGACTGGCTGCACCGCCTCCACCAGCGTGGCCGTGACGCCGGCAGCTACAGAGCTGGAGGTTACACACCACATGATCGACTTCAACGGCCAGAAACGAGGCCTAATCACTTCCATCGACACAGAAGCAGGTCCCGTGGCACTGATCGGCAGAAAACGAAACGCAGATGGCAACTATGCGCCTGAAAACTATGCCGCCATCTTCGACTCTCAGGACCCTACGGCCGATGACGCCAATCTTTACACCGTTGACTGGGCTGAAGTGCTTATCATCAATCAAAAGCAGGACAATCTGCCGGATGCCAACCAATGGGGAGGCGAGCTGATACTGGATTTCTCAGCCATAGGCCCCGTTACGATGGAGTCGATGAAAGTGGTAGGTATGGACGATTATGAGCAGATGTCGTGGATCTACCTGTATGATGCCGAAGGCAAGGAGTTGAACAAAGTATACCTGAAGCCTTTGGGTATAAACAGCAAGCAGACAGTCCAACTGGGTAACACCAAAGGGGTAGTGAAAATGAAAGTTGTGATGGATGGCAGAAACGGTTCTGGTCATTTCTCAGGCTCAGCCGCTATCGACGACATCAAGTTTCATAAAGAGACGGTTTCCAGCAGCCCATGTACTACAGAAGCCGTTAATTTTACGCATGCTGTTGCATACCCGACCTCTTTCAGCGACAAGGCCAAAATTGAATTTATTGTGCGCGAAACAGAAAACTACACCATCGACCTGTATGACACGCAAGGTATGTTGATCAAAAAACTGGATGCTGGTACGGCCAGAGCCGGCGAAATGACAACCGTTGAATTGAACGGCAGCGAACTGAAAGAAGGCATGTACCTTGCCCGCCTGGTAAGTGCCTCCGGATCTAAAACGTTTAAATTGATTCTGAAGCGTTAGCACTGTACAATCAGAATCCTATAAAGTATACGGCCCTGGTACTTGTTGTATTGGGGCCGTATGCATTTACCAATAGCCCAAGCTTTAGTCAGGGGCTTTAGCAGGAGGTACGTCAGGCTAAACCGGAATGTGGCTATGTGCCAGATGATGCCGCTACCCGAGGCTGTACCAATGTGGCCCTGGCGCAGCACACGCTTCTCCCGCACCTCTGCAGTATGGTTATGTCGGCCGCCATGATTACGATCTAACTCACAAGTATGGCCCTGTTTCCCGGGAAGGTTATTGTGTATGGTTCTTTGTCCGGGTGGTCCTGCCCGATAAAGAGCTTTCCACCCTCCATCCATACGGGTAGCATTACCTGGAGCTGTCCTTTGCTTTCTATAACAAGCCTGTTGTTGTACGTAAACTCATAGGTCTTTTCGCCTTTGTCGTAAAGTTCCTGTTCCCGTTCGGTCTCCTGGTTTCCGGTTTTCTTCGTGTTTGTTTTCGAGATTACATTCCACTTGCCCAGCAGTCTGGTGTCGAGGGGGCTCTGCCCGGTTTCATCTTTCTTTTGGCATGCTACAGACACGAGACACACGAAAAGGAGCAATTTGAACGAAAGAATTCTGGTCAGCATAAGTATGTTTTAAGAGTTAAGTAAAAGAACGGTTGAACCCGTAATTACAAGCCGGACTACTTGCCGGACTTGGCTTTGAAATAAATTCAGGTAGCGAAAAAACAAGCCCTTGCCTCACTCACGGAAGGGAGTGAGGCAAGGGCTATGCAGTAAAATTGGAAAGGAAAGAGCGAAAGTATAACCGTAATTGGGGTAATTCGCTACGACTGTTTACCCAAAGAGGCTGTTAATTCCCTCTGTAGGTGGCGTAGCCGTAGGGCGACAACGTGATGGGAACGTGGTAATGATCGTTGTCTTTTATCTGGAACACGACCTCGATAAAAGGATAGAAGCTTTCTGTTTTTTTGCTCTTGAAATAGTCGGCTACTAAAAAGCGAAGCCTGTAAACGCCTTCGTTTGCATTTTTAGTCGTCAGAAAATCTTTAATGCGACCGTTCTCATCGGTCATCTTCTTGTCCACCTGCTTCCACTTTTGGGTCTTGGTATCCAGTTTCTCCAGTTCAACCGGAACACCTCTGGCCGGCATGCCGGTAGAAATATCCAGGATATGACTTGATAACTGGTAGGTGGCGTTCTGAGCGTAAGCAACAGTAGTTGCCAGGACTAGCAATAGGGCAAAAGCTATTTTTCTCATAATCAAAGTATAAAATTAGTGTATAAGTATGGCTGGGTCTTCCATTGCCGCAGCTAGTGCAATGTTGTGGTCATTCTCCGGTCCGCCTCCGCCGGCAACGCCAATGCCTCCGATCACCTGTCCTTTGTACCAGATCGGGCAGCCACCGCCCAGCAACAACAGCTCCGGCAGGTTAGCCAGGTTGTGGGTGTCGGCGTTTGCGCGGGCATTGCGGGCCAGTAGCAGGGTAGGCGTTTTGGTCGAAAGCGAAGTATAAGCTTTTCTTCTGGCGGCTTCGGTGTTGTGCGGCCCTACGCCATTGCCCCGCGTCAGCATAATGACCTGGCCGGAGGCATCCAGAATGGCAATGCTCACGTCTTTATTCAGGGTCTTGGCTGCTGTCCGGGCGCGGTTTGTCAGTTCCATAGCAGCTTCCAGTGTGAGCTGGTGCGCTTCGGCTACATAGTTGGCCTGCACCGGATCAGTATTGCCTTTTTGTATCTTGTTCCCCTGCTTACCGGCCTGCGCCAGGGAAAGCATCGGCATGCACAGGAGTATAAGCAGCGTCAGTTTGTAGTGCATAATTATTTTTTTCACAAAGCTACCGGTGCTCTTTATGAAAAGCATTGCCCTAAGTCAACGTTTTCAGAGCTTGGCTTTTACTCTGCTCAGGGTAGAGGGGGAGAGGCCCAGGTAGGAGGCGGCCATTTTATTTGAAACACGCAACAGAAAATCAGGCTGGTGCTGAATGACCCATTTTACTTTTTCCAACGCATCAAATCCCTGGAAACCGTAAATCCGCTTTTGAGCGGTAATAAAACCTAGTTCCAGAATCTGCCTGTAGATAAATGCGAATTGCGGCACGGTATCAACCAGGTGGTAAAACTTATCTCTGGAGATTTTGAGGAGCTCGGATTTTTCGATGGTTTGCATGTACTCGCCGGCGGGCGTTTGGTCGATGAGGCTGGGCAGTGCTGTACCAAAACCGCCTTCGAAGGCAAAGAACCGGGTCGCCTCAGTCCCGTCTTTATTGATTGTATAAAGCCGGATGCACCCTTTGTTCACAAAATAATAATGCTGGCATACGTCGCTGAAATTCAGCAAGAGCTCGTTCCGTTTCGTTTTCAGTGGCTCGAAATGAGAGCAAATCAACTCAAGGCAGGCGTAGTCTATACTTGTTCTGCTTTTAATAAAGTTTTCTAAAAGGCTGTACATGGTGTTGGTTAGAGCTCTTCTTCTGAAAGCGACAGCTGGCTTCTGTATCTTTAGTATGTGTTTGCTGGTAAACCGTATTGTGGCTTTAATGTTTACGGTTTTGTGCCGCAGTGTGAGTTGGTCGCCTGTTTCCTATTCGGGAGCAACCGGACGAAAGAGCCAGATTTTATACTTTAAAAGCTTTCTCAAACCAAAACGTAGATACGGCCACTGGTAGAACAGTTTTTTAGCTGCGTGCACCATTGCCCAACCTGAGTTAATGAAAAACGGTTTTACACAGGCACTTGCATCGCATTCGCTTGCTGCTCCAAGTATAAGCCCCTCGTTTAGAAGATATTGTGTACCTTGAAGCTGTGAAACCTAAAGACAATTTCCCGGTTCTCGGCATACACGAGTATCAGCAAGCGCTGCAACAAGACAATGGCCTGCAGTTTCATCTGATACTAGGGGAGCAACACATCGAAAAGCCACACAAGCATGACTTCTTTGTGCTGCTTCTGATCGAGAAAGGGAGCGGAACACATACCATTGATTTCCGGGAATATGCGGTAAGCGACCACCAACTGCACCTGTTGTTTCCTGGCCAAGTACATGCTTGGGATTTGGGTGAAGAGACGCTGGCTTACCAGCTCATGATCAGCCAGGCTGTGTTCGACATGTTCTCTACCTCGCTTGAGTTTACTTTTGTGCTCTATCAGAAGCACCCAGTCCTGCCGCTTTCCTCCGAAACCTTTCAGAAGCTTCGTTATGAGTTTCAGGCCATCCAGGGTGAGCTAAGTATGGAGCCCGTGCACTGGAACATCATTAATTTAAGAAACCGGCTGATCGTCCAACTGGTAAGTCGTGAGGCCAATGACAGGCACAATTCTTTAAGGGCATACCGCTTGGTGCCGGCGCTGCTGAAGTATCACAACCTGGTAGATGTATACTTTAAGGAGCAGAAAACAGTAGCCTTCTATGCCGACCAGCTACACATCTCGGCAAATTACCTGAACATACTTTGCAAAAGGCACCTCCAGGTGCCTGCCATGTTTCTGATACACAACCGATTCTTGCTGGAAGCCAAGCGATTGCTGCATGCTTCTGAACTTTCAATCATGGATATTGCCTTTGAGCTCGGCTTCAGTGACCTTGCTCATTTTTCTAACTTCTTTAAGAATAAAACAGGAGTTTCGCCGCGCTCTTTCCGCAGCCAGTTATAAAATTGACAAGTTTTGGCAGAAACTCTGCATCTCTCCTCTCAGGAGCAGAGGCTATCTTTGTACCTTCTAAACAACAGCACTATGGCTCCTCACCTCTTAACCCGCAAAGATTTTATTAAAAGTTCTTCTATACTTCTTGCTGGCAGCAGCTTGGCTTCCTGTACCGGCTTTCTTGCAACAGCACCACAGGAGACCTCTCAACAGGATACCTATCAGGCTACCGCTAAGACCCTTTCTATGAAAAATGTCAGCCTGGAGACTGGCTTTGAGTATGAAGAAGGCGAGGTAATCGGCACCAAAACCGGATTGTTCACCATCGAAATCAGCAACGGGAAGATAAAAGCCGTTCTGCCCAACAACCCTAAGGCCAACGCACTGGATGCCCAG
The DNA here is from genome assembly GCF_023630205.1 of Pontibacter ruber. Classification (GTDB taxonomy): domain Bacteria; phylum Bacteroidota; class Bacteroidia; order Cytophagales; family Hymenobacteraceae; genus Pontibacter; species Pontibacter ruber. Next base: position 619,030 of record NZ_JALPRR010000003.1, read on the forward strand.
GGGCTTCTGCTGCTCCCTGGCTTTAAAGACATGCACATACACCTGGACAAGACATTTTACGGCGGTCCGTGGCAAGCCCGTCGTAAGAAGAACAGAACAGTGCAGGACATGATTGCCTATGAGGAACAGGTGCTTCCGGAAATGTTGAACACATCCACCGAGCGGGCGGAAAAACTCATTGAGTTATTGCAGTCGCATGGGGTCAGCTTTGCCAGAAGCCACGTCAATATCGAACCTGCCTCGGGGCTTAACTCCCTTAAAAACCTGCAGCAGGCGCTTGAGCACAAGAAAGACAGCTTTGATGCGGAGTTGGTTGCCTTTCCGCAGCATGGCATACTACGTTCTAAATCGGAGCAGCTGATGAAAGAGGCCGCTACCATGGGCATAGATTTTATAGGTGGGTTAGACCCAGGCTCTATTGACGGCGATATGCAGAAAAGCATGGACTTTGTAGTGCAACTGGCGCTGGATCAGAACAAAGGCATCGACATTCACCTGCACGAAGGCGGAGAGTCTGGTCTGAAAACAGTGGAATACCTGATTGACCGTGTAAACGAGAACCCTGTACTGAAAGGCAAAACGTTTATCAGCCACAGTTTTGTACTTGCCAGGCTTGAAAACCAAAAGCTGGAGGAAACAGCAGAAAAGCTGGCCGGCGCCAAGATAGGCATCATTTCCACCATCCCTTTCGGTAAACTGATCATGCCTATCCCGACACTTTACAAGTATGGCGTAGACGTACGCACCGGCAATGACTCTATCATTGACCACTGGAATACCTTTGGCTCGGGCAGCGTCCTGCAGAAAGCGAATCTGATGGCGCAGCTGTACGGCTATTCCACCGAGTTTGAGCTTTCCAGATGCCTGAAGCTGGCTACGCACAACGTCCTGCCGCTGGACGATAAAGGAAACAGGCAATGGCCACTGGCGGGTGACAATGCCGATCTGGTACTTGTGGACGCGAGTTGCTCGGCTGAAGCTGTTTCCCGTATATCGCCTGTAAGAGCACTGATTCATAAAGGAAGTATCGTGTACCAAGCTCCAACTGTATGAGCACACTGCTGTTAATTTTTTCGTTCATCTTTCTTACATCCTGCCAGACAGAAACTGCTATGCATACGCCCACTACACAAAGCTCAATAGTTGAGGCCGTGAAAAGTAAGAACATACAGGAGGTAACAGCGGCCCTGAAGAACGGCGCTGACGTGAACTCGACAGACGCACAGAAAAGATCGCTGCTACTTTTAGCCACACACCATAACAACCTGGAGATGGCACAGCTCCTGGTAAAGCACGGTGCCGATGTAAACCAGCAGGATGCGATAAAAGACAGCCCTTTTTTGTATGCAGGAGCCTCCGGGTACACAGAGCTGGTGAAATTATACCTGGAAAACGGTGCCCGCTTCAATGTGTATAACCGCTACAACGGAAGTGCCCTGATCCCGGCATGCGAACGGGGGCACCTGGAAGTAGTGAAACTGCTTGCCCATACCAAAGGCTTTCCGATAGACCACGTAAACCGCCTGGGCTGGACAGCCCTTATGGAAGCGGTAGTATTGGGAAATGGAAGCAAGACCTATGTAGAGGTGGTTCAAACACTGGTGGATGCTGGCTGTAATACCAGTATTCCGGACAAGGACGGCGTAACAGCTCTGCAGCACGCCCGCAAAATGGGTTTTTCAGCCATAGCCAGCGTACTGGAACAAGCCCGCTGAAGTTCCTATTCCAGCGCGCCAGTTATATAGAGCACGTAATCAAAAAAACTTCCTGTTTAAGAAACAGATCAGTCTGTAATTCTTAAGCAGGAAGTTTTCTGGTTTTCTATCCCTAGACTGCGGGATGAGTAATGCAGTCTTTTATTTTCCGTTAGCCTCCAGCCACTTTCTGGCATTTACGAAAGCTTCCATCCACGGTGATACTTCATCGTGACGGCCTTTCGGGTAGTGTGCCCACTGCCACTGCAGAAGCGATCGCTCGATGTGCGGCATCATCACCAGGTGACGTCCTGTTTCATCGCATAGCATGGCGGTATTATAGTCAGAACCGTTCGGGCAGGCAGGGTAGGTGTCATACCCGTACTTGGATACGATCTGGTATCTGTCTTCCAGGTGAGGGAAGCTAAAGCGACCTTCGCCATGCGACACCCAAACACCCAGCGTACAGCCGGCCAGGCTGGAGAGCATCACCGATTTGTTTTCCTGAATGGTCAGGGACGTAAAGATACTTTCGTGTTTCTGGCTCACGTTATGATGCATTTTCGGCTTCTTGTCGTGGTCCATGTTGATCAGGCCAAGCTCTACAAACAGCTGGCAACCGTTACAGATACCTACCGACAACGTGTCTTCGCGCTTAAAGAAGTTCTCGATAGCTGTCTTCGCTTTCTCGTTGTACATAAAGGCACCGGCCCATCCTTTGGCCGAAATATACCTAGTATCAGAAATACCTTTATCGGCTTTCAGAGCTATTTATATAGCAGTAGAGTAGCTGATCACATCTTTCCCCCCATTCATCACATTTATTTGATCCCCTTTTCCCAGTTTCCTAATCTTATATCGGCTGAGGCACTGGAAGGCTTTGGCCGAACATGCTAACCCAACATTACTATGGAAACGGGACAATACCACTTTGGCAGTAACTATTCGAATGGGCTGCAGCGTTGAAAAAAACCAGTCTGCTGCTGCTTTCGCTGTATGGCGCGCTGGGCCTGCTCGGAGAGCAGCCTGTGTTGCTGCAACTGCTGCACACGCTGCGGGAGTTCGCCACGGAGCGGCTCCTGCTCGAGGAGCTGGATGTGCTGCGGCAGTCGGGGCAGCTGCTGCACTTTGTGCTCGATGTCCTGTTTTAGCGCCTTCCGTCACAAAAACTACCGTGTTCATTACATTTATTACTTATACTCAACGCTTTAATTTATGATCGTTTCATGGATGATATGACATTAGACAACCCCATCTCCAAACCTATCCAACGGAACAAGGTAGAGTTTTGGGCCGTCACCGCTATCTTCGTTTCCTCACTGTTTTCTCTTTTTATAGACCACAGTCCGAACGAGTATGAGTTTATGCGGGCTGGTGTAGTGTATAACTACTACGAGCATTTTTTCTGGCCCCAGCTCGTGCGCTATACCTGTATCTATCTGGCTTTTTTGCTGCTCAACTTTAAAGTAGTACCGCGCTTAATGCGCAAAGAGGCGATTTGGTGGCATGTACTGCTGCTCGTGCTCGCCTTTTTTGGGGTAGGCCTACTGACCGGCGTCACCGACACCTATTACAAAGGTCACCTACTACCGGCCTATTATTCGGTAGAGGAATTCTGGGAAGATATTTTCCAGGGCAGTTTTCAAAACACCCTGTGGTTATTATTGGTGTTCAGCTTTTATACCTTCATTAAGTATGTGGCGCATTATCTCCTCGACAATGCTGCAGCCATTCAGGCGCGGTATCGCCTCATAACGCAGGAGGTTATTATAGCGGCTATGGGCTGGTTGGTCAGTGTGTTCATTATGGTGATGTTCAACATCGGCGATAGTGAGACCGCCTTGTGGGCGATCATTTCCCTGAATGCGATCATCCTGTATGTTGTTTCGTCTCATTACCTGATACCAGCAGCCCGCAAGGCAAAACGGCCATTCCTGGCGTACCAGGCCCGTGTGCTGCTACTACAGGCATTGGCATATGTGCCTGTTTTCCTGCTGCTGCTGGTTGCCTTGCACAGTGAAAATAGCGCATTCGAAATCAGCTTTTTGAACGCTGTGTTCCAATTCCTGGTAACCGGCCCTATTACCTGGCTGATCTACAAACGCCAGTTGGCAGGCAAGGAAGAGATGGTAGTGCTGAAAAAAGAGCTGGGCACCACCAGCGCCAACCTGGATTTTCTGCGCTCCCAGATCAACCCGCACTTTTTGTTCAATGCCCTGAACACCCTCTACGGCACAGCCCTGCAGGAAAACAGTGAGCGCACGGCACAAGGTATACAGATACTGGGCGATATGATGCGCTTTATGCTGCACGAAAACCACCAGCAGAGAATCCTGCTTTCCCGCGAAATCGAGTACATCCGCAATTACATTGATCTGCAGCTACTGCGTACATCGGCTTCGCCCAATATCACCATCGAAACGAAGATCGAAGATGAAGTAGGCGACAAGTATATCGCGCCCATGCTGTTGATTCCCTTTATCGAAAATGCCTTTAAGCATGGGATTAGTCTCAAGCACAAGTCCTGGATCCGGATAAGTCTGCACAGCGACCAGAATAAGCTATACTTCGACGTGTACAACAGCAAGCAGAAGAAGTCGGAGCAGGACCCGGAAAAAGATAAGTCAGGTATAGGATTGCAGAATGTGAAGCAGCGCTTCGGGCTACTTTATCCCGATAAGCATGAATTGATCATTCGTGATTCGCCGGAAGAATTTTTTGTGCACCTCACCCTGCAGTTGTAGGCCAGCGTGTATATGTTGCTTTCATCCATTAAAAAATCAGCATCATGAAAATAGTATTGTTCTTTTTCGGCTTATTTATTTTCGCTACAAGCGTATCAGCTCAGAATTTCCAGACAACTAAAATGGACAGCTTGCTTTCCTTGTTAGAAAAACATGATAAAGCAATGGGCAGTCTGTCGGTCTACCATAAGGGCGAAAGTATATACCAAAAATCAATTGGCTACGCCGATATAGATAAAAAGGTGAAAGCAACGGCTAATACGCAGTATAGGACTGGCTCGGTTTCCAAAATGTTTACCGCTACGCTTGTCATGCAGCTGATTGAAGAAGGCAAATTATCATTAGAAACCAAATTGGCTAAGTTTTACCCCGAATTACCGAACGCAGATCAAATAACAATACAGCAACTCCTACAACATCAAAGTGGAATTTTTGATATTGTAAAAACCCCAAATTTCAACGAGTGGATGGTAGAAAAAAGAAGTAAGGACGAATTGTTGATCAAAATCAAAGAAAACGGCAGTGTATTCGCTCCAGGGGAAAAAAGGGACTATTCCAATACGAATTATATCATACTATCTTTCATTTTGGAAGATATTGAAAATAAAGATTTCGCTAAAATTCTGGAAAAGCGGATCGTTAAACCCCTTAAACTAAAAAATACTTATTACAGGGAAAATAACCCTAAAAAATTCGTGTCAAGTTCCTACGAAAAGAAAGATGGCGTTTGGGAAAAACCTTCACATATTCACTTAAGCATTCCCCGTGGAGCGGCAGGGATAATTTCAACTCCAGAAGATCTTAATAAGTTTATAAACGGTCTCTTTGATGGAAAATTAGTATCTGAAAATTCCCTTGCGACAATGAAGAAAGAACCTGGAATTGGAATGTACCCTATTCCTGTTTTACAGGAAGAAAAAATGATTGGCCACATGGGGGGTATGGACGCATTTAAGTCCCTTCTGGTTTATATTCCTAAACAAGACATGACTTTTGCATTTACCTTTAATGGGGTTGACTATCCTTATAAAGAAATTGTGATGGGAATCTTTTATATTCTGTTAAATAAGGAATATGATTTACCACAACTGGAATCTGTATATTAACGAGCGTGCAGGTGAGCAGCAGGTATTGCGTGTGCACCCGCGAGTTTATTCCCGACAGCTACAAGGCACAGCTGATCAGGCTTGGGACAAAAGCCTGTAATTGGATGCTGCACTATTTCCTGACTTTTACAGTGCTTTTTATTTGAAACAGAGGTAAAATTAGGAAACCCTAAACAGGTTTAGATTAAAAAGAACAGGTATGCGCGCAATAGCGATAGACGACGAACCAATGGCCCTGGAAGTGGTGCGGGCACATGCCGCCAAAGTGCCCTTCTTGGAGCTGCTGGGCTGCTTTACTGACGCCTTTAAGGCACTGGAATTCCTGCAAAACGAGTCGGTCGACCTGCTGTTTCTGGATATCAAAATGCCCGATATCTCGGGACTTGAGTTTGTGACAAGCCTTCAGAAAAAGCCGATGGTGATCTTTACGACCGCTTACACTGAACACGCCGTCACGAGCTTTGAACTAGACGCAGTTGATTACCTGCTGAAACCATTCTCGCTGCCCAGGTTTATTAAGGCCTGCAATAAGGCACAGGAGCTGCTGCAACTGCGCGGTACTTCCCCCGCGGTACCCGTTAAGGACTATCTCTTCCTGAAGACGGGCTACGAGCAGGTGAAGGTGTTTTATGACGATATACTATACTTGGAAGCGGCTGGCAATTACGTGACCTTTGTGCTGAAAGATAAGAAACTGCTCTCGCGCATGACGATACAGGAGCTGACCGAGCAACTGCCCGCCGACAGCTTTGTGCGGGTGCACCGCTCGTACATCGTAGCCAAAAAGCAGATCGACAAAATAGAGCGCCACCAGGTATGCATCAAAGGAAACGAAGTGCCCGTAGGCGCTTCCTATCTGCAGCTGCTGCAGGGGATGTCCATCTGAAAAGCGAAAGGGGCTATGGAAATTTCCATAGCCCCTTTCGCTTGATAAGTGGATCAGCTATACTTATTGATTCGCTTCCAGCCATTTTCTGGCATTCACAAACGCTTCCATCCAAGGTGATACTTCATCGTGGCGGCCTTTCGGGTAGTGCGCCCACTGCCACTGCAGGAGGGAGCGCTCGATGTGCGGCATCATCACCAGGTGACGACCCGTTTCATCGCATAGCATGGCGGTATTATAGTCAGAACCGTTCGGGCAGGCAGGGTAGGTGTCATACCCGTACTTGGATACGATCTGGTATCTGTCTTCCAGGTGAGGGAAGCTAAAGCGACCTTCGCCATGCGACACCCAAACACCCAGCGTACAGCCGGCCAGGCTGGAGAGCATCACCGATTTGTTTTCCTGAATGGTCAGGGACGTAAAGATACTTTCGTGTTTCTGGCTCACGTTATGATGCATTTTCGGCTTCTTGTCGTGGTCCATGTTGATCAGGCCAAGCTCTACAAACAGCTGGCAACCGTTACAGATACCTACCGACAACGTGTCTTCGCGCTTAAAGAAGTTCTCAATGGCAGTCTTGGCTTTCTCGTTGTACATAAAGGCGCCGGCCCATCCTTTGGCGGAGCCCAGTACGTCGGAGTTAGAGAAACCACCCACTGCGCCAATGAAGCGGATATCTTCCAGCGTTTCTCTTCCGGAGATCAGGTCAGTCATGTGCACGTCCTTCACGTCAAAACCTGCCAGGTACATGGCATTCGCCATTTCGCGCTCCGAGTTGCTTCCTTTCTCGCGGATGATGGCCGCTTTTATTCTTGGCTTGGAAGAGTCGATTACCGGCTTCTTCCCGTCGAATCCTTGCGGGAAGGTATACTTGAGTTCGTGCTTCTTATAATTGTCGAAACGCTCTTTGGCGCTCACCGGACCGCTTTGCTTGATGTCCAGTAGGTACGAGGTCCTGAACCATGTATCGCGCAGTTGGGCAATATCGAAGCTATACGCATCGGCACCGTTTTTCAGTTCAAGGGTGGCTGTAGATGTAGCTATACCTATTTTGTAGAAAGGAACATTGTTCGCATCCAAGGTAGCTTCTACGTCAGCTGATGCCTGGAACACCACGCCGATGTTTTCTGCGAAAAGCACTTTCACGCTGTCTTCCTCACCGAGTGAGCTGAGGTCGATGGTGGCACCCAGGTTATTGTCCGCAAAGCACATCTCCAGCAGGGTCGTGATCAGACCGCCGCTGCCAATATCGTGGCCTGCTTCAATTTTACCTTCTTTGATCAGCCCTTGCAGCGTGTTAAAGGCATTGCTGAACAGGGCTGCATCGGTAATATCAGGTGTTTCGTTACCTATTTTGTTTACGATCTGCGCAAAAGAGGAACCGCCCAGTTTGAAGGCGTCGTTGGACAGGTTGATGTAGTAGATGTTGCCGCCATCGCGTTGCAGTACCGGCTCCACCACCTGGCGCACGTTGCTGCAATTGCCTGCGGCAGAAATGATCACTGTACCCGGTGCGATCACGTCCTCTTCTTTGTACTTCTGCTTCATGGAAAGCGAGTCCTTGCCGGTCGGAATGTTAATGCCCAGGGCAATTGCGAAGTCAGAGCAGGCTTCAACCGCCTGGTATAAACGGGCGTCTTCGCCTTCGTTCTTAGAGGCCCACATCCAGTTGGCAGAAAGTGAAACGCTCTTTAAGCCATCCTTTAGCGGAGCCCACACGATGTTGGATAATGACTCGCCAATGGCGTTACGGCTACCGGCTGCCGGGTTGATCAGCGCCGAAATAGGGGAGTGCCCGATGGAAGTTGCTATACCTTCTTTGCCCTGGAAGTCCAGTGCCATCACACCGCAGTTGTTCAGCGGCAATTGCAGCGGACCAGCACATTGCTGCTTGGCTACACGGCCGCCCACGCAACGGTCTACTTTGTTGGTAAGCCAATCCTTACATGCTACCGCTTCCAGTTGCAGCACCTGCTCCAGGTAAGTATAAAGCTGATCTTTATCGTAAGTTACCGGCTGGTACGTTCTTTCAACTGTCTTGTCGGTCATCACCATTTTAGGCGAGCTGCCGAACATGTCGCTCAGCTCAAGGTCCATCGGCTTTTCGCCGGTAGAAGCTGACTGGAAGGTAAAGCGATGATCTCCGGTCACCTCACCCACGGTATACATCGGGGCGCGTTCGCGTTCTGCAATGCGCTGGAGGGTTGCAATATCTTCTTCACCGATCACCAAACCCATACGCTCCTGCGACTCATTACCGATGATCTCTTTGGCAGAAAGGGTAGGGTCGCCTACAGGAAGTTTATCCAGGTCTATTTTACCGCCTGTTTCTTCCACCAGTTCTGAAAGACAGTTCAGGTGGCCGCCGGCACCATGGTCGTGGATCGAAACAATTGAATTGTGATCGCTCTCCACCATGCCACGGATGGCGTTTGCCGCGCGTTTCTGCATTTCCGGGTTAGAGCGCTGGATGGCGTTCAGTTCGATGCCTGTTCCGTGCTCGCCTGTGTCGGCTGAGGATACGGCGGCACCGCCCATACCGATGCGGTAGTTTTCACCACCCAGGATAACGATTTTATCGCCGGTTTTTGGGTGTCCTTTTTGTGCCTGGCTTGCTTTGCCGTAACCCACGCCACCGGCCAGCATTATAACTTTGTCGTAGCCCAGTTTACGTGGGGCCTCCAGCTCATCTGCTTTCTCGTCGTGCTCGAACGTCAATACCGATCCCGTGATCAGCGGCTGTCCGAATTTATTTCCGAAATCTGTAGCTCCGTTAGAAGCTTTGATCAGGATATCCATTGGCGTCTGATACAACCATTTTCTTTCTTGCGTGGCTTTCTCCCAAGGGCGATCTTTTTCCAGGCGTGACAGGGCCGTCATGTACACAGCCGTTCCAGCCAGCGGAAGGGCTCCCTGACCACCAGCCAGTCGGTCGCGGATCTCACCACCCGAACCAGTAGCTGCTCCGTTGAAAGGCTCTACCGTTGTCGGGAAGTTGTGCGTTTCTGCCTTTATCGAGATAACCGATTCAAACTCGCTTACCTGGTAGAAATCCGGCACATCGGCACGTTTGGGAGCAAATTGCTGTACTACAGGCCCTTTCACAAAGGCTACGTTATCTTTATAAGCCGAAACAATATCGTTCGGGTTTGCTTCGGACGTTTTGCGGATCAGTTTGAAGAGCGAAGTTGGTTTTTCTTCACCATCGATCACGAATTTGCCGTTGAAGATCTTGTGGCGGCAGTGCTCGGAGTTCACCTGCGAGAAACCGAATACTTCGGAGTCAGTCAGTGGTCTGCCCAGTCTTTCAGAGAGCTGGTTCAGGTACTCCACTTCTTCCTCGCTTAGCGAGAGTCCTTCCTGCTTGTTGTAGGCTGCAATATCGGTAACCGGCAGTACAGGCTCCGGCTCGATATTTATGGTGTAGATTTCCTGATTCAGTCCGTTATACTTTTGGGAAAGCATCGGATCGAAATCCGTGAAATCTTCGGCTACAATTCTAAACTCTTCGATCCGGATAATCCCGTCAATACCCATGTTCTGGGTGATCTCCACGGCATTGGTGCTCCAGGGAGTGATCATGGCAGCACGAGGGCCAACAAAAAAGCCACTCAGCACAGTTTCCTGCTTTAGAGTGGCGTTGCCGAATAACCATTCCAGTTTCTGGATGTCTGTAGCGTTTAGTTCCCCCTCAGATTGTAGGGCGTAAACCGTTTCAGGTTGACTAAAAAAGAAGTGAAGCATGCTTGTTTTTGTTTCCTTACACAAAGGTATGGTTTAAAATTTAAAAATAGGTTAAATGTGCTTCAGGACAACACTAACCGTAGATTTTTATTATGAGGCTAACCAATGGTAGATAGACACGGTGAAGAATGCTATTATTTCGTATAGTCTCGGTCAAAGGGGATTATTAATAAGTACGACGAAATGATGTTATTTAAGCCTGCTTTATGATTGTAGTTACTAAACTTAGGTTACAAGATAGAAGAAAGAGCAGAAATTGGTCTAGGAAGAGAGTCTGAAGGGCATAAAAAAAGCCTCTCAGCGTTAACTGAGAGGCTTTTGAGTAGACCAAAGGATTGAACCTTATCCACAGTGACCTCATAACTTTGGAAGAGTATCTATTGGTAATTTAACAACTTATTAAAGGCCTCTGTGGTTAAGCTCGCAAGTGGGTATAAACTGAGATTGCACTATTTCTGTACGATCAGCTTCACCGTTTGTACTTTTGAATCAGTAGTGAGCCGCACTAGGTAGAGGCCTCTTTCTAAGCCTTCCGCCTGAATTTCCTGTTCATACCTTTTGCCAGCATCTGCGGTACCTGCGGAAACTTTTCTTACCAGCGCCCCTTTCAAATCATATAACTCTAAAGTATAATCCGACCTCCTGTCAGTGGTGAAGGCAAGTGTGGTTCTGTCGCTGAAGACGGTAGGGAAGGCCTGGAATTCCTGTGTTTCTGGAGCTGCCCCCAAGGTAGTCAACTGCTGTGCAAACAGGTTGAGGTCGTTGTTGTTGTTGATGACGACGTCTCCTTCTTTAATGCCAGCGCAGGCGATGGCGTTCTCGTCCAGGTTTGTTGAGCAGCCAACTTGGTTGTCGTATACAACCTCACCTTCGCTACCGTCGGCGTTGAGGACCCAGATTTTGAGGCGTAACTGATCGGATGCTGAGCCCGGGCCAAAGTGGCCATCGGTGGCAGCAACCAGGAAGCCAAAGCGCCTGTCATCGGTGCGACTGATGAAACCATCCAGGTGTGTAAGACTTCCGCGGCCTTTGAAAAAAGCCTTGTTTCCTGAAATTACCAGCGAACCATCCTCCAGTGATGTGCTTCGGAAGATATCGGGGCCGCTCTCAAGTACAACCAATGCCATCCCTTGCACATCGTCCTGCTCCTCATAGCCTGCCAGTAATCCCCAGAACAGGTTTCCTCTTCTTTGCATGAGCTCGTAATCCGGGTTAGGAGGCGAATCAGACCAGCCCGCGCCCGTTACAAAGCCGGCCTCGGCATCGGATACATAGACATAGCTTACGGCTGAACCGGCTTCGCAGCCCTCGCCCGCCGTGTAGAAAGCAGTGAGCTTGTACACGTTTGGCTGAGCGGGCCAGTCTACAGAAATGCTATCTGTGCCCTGACCGGAGAAGTCGGTGTAGGCGTTGCCGTCAATGTCGGTGATGTTCCAGATAAACGTACTAGCTCCCGCAACAGAAAAGGAGTAAGGGGAGTTGTCAGTGTTTACTGCTACCGTAGGATCGCCAGCTATACTTACAGCAGCCAGAGTTGGGCATTGGCCATACTTGATGGTAAGGAAGTCGTAGCGTGTAGCCGGATCAAAACTATAGCCTGTAACGATCACGTTGTTCCGGGCATCGACTGCTAGGGTCACAGCTATATCTTCGTTGTTGTTGGCGCTGTTATACCGGTCCACCCAAGTCTGCTCACCCGAAACAGGATCGTAACGGACGGTGGCAAAATCTGCATTTTGGTCGCTGTAGTTCACGCCTGTTACAAAAATGCCACCTTGCCTGTCAATGGCAATGTCCCGGGCTTCCTGCCTGTCGCTCAGTTCATCGTAACGGCTTGCCCAGGCTTGCGCTCCGGTTGCGGCATCGTAACGAACAGTTGCAAAGTCAGAGAGCGAATCGCTTACAAAACTGGTACCAGTTACATACACACCTCCGGAGGTATCAGCGGCAATTGCTCTGGCCAGATCATCTCTGTTACTTTGCCCGTTGTAGCGGCTGACCCAATTTTCTGCGCCCGTGGCGGCCTCATATTGTATCGTAGCATAGTCATAGCCAGTGTTGTAGCTCCTGCTGTAGCCAGTTACATATATTCCCCCCGTGTTATCCGCGGCTATGTCCGTTGCTATTTCTGTGCCTCCAGATTCGTTGTAGCGAGTGGCCCAGGTCTGTTGACCATTTGCTGCTGCATAACGGACGGTGATATAAGCTGTGTTGGTACTGTCAATAAAGCTGTAGCCAGTAACGTAGACCCCTCCCTGATTGTCTACTGTGATGGCTGTGGCATGGTTAAACTGACTATTTTCCCCACTATAGCGGCTTACCCACGTTTGCTCACCTGAGGTAGCGTTATACCGCACTGTTGCAAATTCAGAGCCTCCCTCTTCATTGTAACTAACTCCAGTAACAAAGACACCCCCCTGATTATCTACGGTTATGGCAGCGGCTGAGTCAGGCCAGAAGGCAGCTGGCCCGTTGTAACTTCTTGCCCATACCTGTGCCCCCGTAGCAGCATCATACCGGATAGTGGCAATGTCGGGTGAGAATTCTTCACCAAAATGCTGCCCGGTAACGTAAACTCCTCCTTGGTTATCGACGGCAATGTCCTGCGCCCATGATAATCCTTCAAACTTTACTACCCAGAGCAGCTCACCAGTAGGGGAGTACTTGACTGTCGTTAATCTTGGAAAAAGCTCCTCACTGGTGCCGGTCACATAGCTGTTACCTTCTGCATCCACGGCCACGGATATGGCAAAATCGTTTACATTTTCTTCTACATTAAAGCGTTGTACCCAGAGTTGCTCACCTGTAGTAGCGTTGTATCGAACAGTACCATAATCTCCAAAACTTTCACCTGTAACAATGATGCCACCTTGGTTATCGAAGGCAATAGCAGTAGCTATATTAAACCTATTGTTAACCCCTTCAGGACCACTGTAACGCATTACCCAAACTTGTTGTCCAGAAGCAGCATCGTAGCGCACCGTGGCATAATCCGTATCAAAATCGGTCAAGAAACTGTAACCGGTTACAAACACACCGCCCTGATTATCTACAGCAATGTCAAAAGCTTGATCAGTAAGTTCGCTTGAGCCATTGTAGCGGCTGTTCCAAATCTCTTCTCCGGTAGCCGCCTCATACTTTACGGTTACGTATTCAGTGTCACTGCTACCTATGATACCACTGCTGCCCGTCACGTATACACCTCCCTGGTTATCAACTTCGATAGCGTAGGGTATTTCATTACTGTTGCCAGAGCTGACGAAGTATTTTGCCCAACGTTGTGTGCCATCCGCTGCATCAAAGCGAATAGTGATAAAATCTGAAGCAGAACCTAAGATGAAGCTAAATCCAGTGACATATACTCCTTCGTCATCAATGGCCATGTCAACTGCAATATTATTGCTTCCAGATGGGCCTTCGTATCGAGAAGCCCATATTTCATCACCGGTGGTGGCGTTATACTGCAAAACGGTGAGAGCTGCTACGGTATCGCGAATGCTGCTGGTGCCAGTAACATATACCCTACCTTGGTTATCTACTGCAATGGCCGCTGCTCTGTCACTACTGCCTGGCCTGTCGTATGTGCTGGACCAGGTCTCCTTTCCCGTGGTAGCCTCGTACCGAACAGTTGAGACAACAACAGTTGCATTACCTATGATAGCTGCATCTGAACTGGAGCCGGTAACATAAATACCTCCGGCGCTGTCTACTGCTAGGTCAACGGCTAGATCATTGTTGCCAGCTGTCCCATAACTACTAAGCCATACTTGCTCGCCCGTAGCGGCATCATACCGAATGGTAACAAAATCAGCCTGAACAGAATCCAGTAAGTAGCCAGTAATGTAAACACCACCAGCATTATCCACTTCAATGGCTGATACACTTCTTAATGTTTTATTCTGCGCCACCCAGAGTTGTTCACCCGTAGGCGAATACTTAACAGTATTGGTAATAATTGGATCTATAGCACCAAAACTGGAGCCTGTCACATAACTATTTCCTTCAGCATCTACGGCAACATCTACCGGTGCCTCATTTTTTCCGGCTACTCCGTTCAAACGCTGGACCCATTGACGTGTCAGCTGCTGCGCGGCAGCTGTAGTTACCATAAAGTACAGCAATAGCTGTAGTACTAACAGTAGTAGTTTTAATTTCATAGCTAGAAGAGTTTTTGGTGTGATAAACAAGAGGAATGCAAAGACTCCTGCGCGAGCAGCAGGCTGTCGGGGTACTTTGGGTGAGGTAGCTAGAATAGTTGAAAAAGGAGGGATCTACTATAAAGTACGTTTGATACTGTTTCTAGCTTATACTTTTAAGGACTGCGTTTGGGATATTTTGTTCAAGGTAAAAATAGGAGGGTAAATGGATGAGGAATACATGGAGAGGTTTAGTAAGTATACCTTACTACTTACTATAAATGATACAGCTTTGTCCCTTTTGATGGTTATTGCTTCCTGAGAATGAATTTTATACTAGAAAAGAGTGAGCGGAGAAATGACTATAGTTCCTGAAAAAAGAATGCTCCTCACTTGCATTCTTTTTCGCTAGTACTCAAACTTAAAACAATACTTATTTAGGAAGTCTTTTCTAAGAATGCGATAGAGGTTAAGATTCTAATGATTATAAAACTGGTTATATGCATAAACCAATTTAGTTTTTTAATAAGACTAATGAATTCTTCCAACAACTTAGCTCTTGTTGTCGGGTAAGACAACGATATTTTCGTAATATGATATGAATATTAGAATCCAATGTGCATAAAAAAGCCCCTCAGCATTAACTGAGAGGCTTTCAAGTAGTCCGTAGGGGAATCGAACCCCTGTTGCCAGAATGAAAATCTGGAGTCCTAACCCCTAGACGAACGGACCGTTGTTCCGAATTGTGATGCAAATATAGGGGCTGTTTTCTTATCTGCAAAACGTGTATTAATTTTTTTTAATATGATTCATGTATATCCGCTATACTTACCTTTAACTCAACCAAGCTAACCTGTTTCTGAATCAACAAAAGCTTACATTTGTCCGTTATACTTAATCTTTAATTGCAATTAGAAATCAAATATCATGGCAAGAAGAGCATTCTATTCAGGCGTAACCCCCGAGGTGTACAACCAACTCAAAACCAAGTTGCAGTCCATGGGCCTGACGCTTCACGGCGATAACGGCAACATCAGCGAAAAAGGAGTGAACGCAAGATATAACTATAACCCCGAGGCGCAATCGCTCGAAATCGATGACCTTTCAGTTGGTTTTCCGGCCAGCATGATGATCAATGCCGATAGCCTGGTACAACGGATGAATCAGATGATCGAGCAATATGGTGGCAGGGTAGAGTCTTAATTGGTAAAGCCTAAAAGGAGTAACCTCCGTATAAGGGAGCAACTCTGATTATTTTTTCTGACACAGAATATTAAAAGCTATGGAAAACAATACAAATAAGAACCAGGGCGGTAACTCCGGAGGCGGACAAAGCCAGGGAGGCCAGGGTTCGCAGCAGAAAAGCGGTGGTTCTTCTACAGAAAGCGCCATCAAACTGCTGCAGCCACACGATATGTCCAAGACGGTAGAGTCGGCTATGCACGTAATTCAGGGCCGCCACGAAAAGCTGCCTGAGCTGCTGCACGACGTGGGAACACTGGTAGTGAAAGCTGCCCGCAGAATGACTACCACACAACTGATTCTGGCGGCAGGCGCCGTTACGGTAGGTGCAATTTTACTGGCACGTTATGCAGGCGAGCACGAATTTGATTTCGAAGAAGCTGCCTAAGCTGGAATTTATACTTAAAAGAGCCCCTGGTTACTGTAGCCAGGGGCTCTTTTATTTTACTGCTGCCGTATATTCTGGTATAAGATTTGATACCTTCAAAACTATATAGGCAACTGCTATACTTTATTTTTGATTTGCATAGCTTTGCCTGTACTTGTTTCCCATACTTATACCTAATCAACCAAAATTATGAAAAAGACCTATTGGATTTTCCTGATCGCATTGTTCCTGATTTCGCTGCAATCCCAGGCACAGCAACAGATGATGCCTCCACTGATCAACGTTACGGGGGTAGGCGAAGTAAAACTGCAGCCCAATGAAGTGGTGATAAGTATGGGCGTGGAGATGCGGGATAAAAACCTGGACCAGGCACGCAAGCAAACCGACGCAAAAGCGGCTGCTATTATCTCATACCTGAAAAAGCAGGGAGTAGATGCCAAGGATGTGCAGACATCTTATATGAATGTGCAGCCTATTTATACAGGCGGAGACTATGGCAAGACCACTCCTGATTTCTACCAGGCACAGAAAACCATGACCGTTGTGATCAGAAAGCTGAACAAGTTTGATGAGTTGCTCTCTGGTTTGTATGGCGCCGGCATAAACCGCGTCGATGGCATTTCCTTCAGGGTGTCTGACCTGGAGAAGCACAAAGCCGAGGCACGTAAGCGTGCTGTGCAGGATGCCAAGCAAAAAGCCACTGCCTTAACTTCTGAGCTAGGTGCCAAAGTAGGGCGCGTGTACTCGATCAATGAAAACACCTATAACGGCGGACCAAGACCGCTTGCGGAAAATATGATGATGAAAGCAGCTTATGCCGACGAGGCAGGCGGACCTTCCATTGCAGGCGGAGAAGTTGTGGTGACTTCTAATGTTACGGTAAGCTTTGTGATTGAGTAAAATAACCTGTCTTGCCTAAAACCAAAAGAGCTCTGGCATTACCTGCCAGAGCTCTTTTGGTTTTAGGCAAGATTTATACTTCCGATCTGTCAAAACGTTCTATGGTTTTAAAAGCTCCGGTTTCATCTACCAGGAAGCTGAGCGGCAGGCCGGGCTTTTGCAGAATTTGCTTTTCACGGATCGCCCAAGGCTTGAGTAGCTCCTCCAGCATATGCGCATAAGCACTAAGCTCCCAAGGATTAAAGATTTCGTTTGTCACATCGTCGATGATCGTATCCAGAACCACCTGTGTATCCTCTGGTTTCTGAGGACGCTCGAAATACTCCGGCACCACATTAAACAGGTAGGCTGCATAAAATACACGCGCCTTAAATTCGGCCACCTGCACCGGGTGTAGCTTTTTACCTTCTACCAGGCGGTACAGTTTGCCTAGTGCTTTCCGGATGATGCTGTTGTCCAGCAAGGTGCAAACAATAACCACCGGGCCCAGCTTAACGCTGAACGCCATGGTAGTAAGTTCGTCCTGGTATTCAAACGGCAGCTCGTCTTCGGTAGGGCTCACCTCCAGCAGGAAAAGCGAACAAGGTATAAAATCGGAGAAAACCATCGGTACGCGCAGCGACTGCAGCACCTTAAAGAACTCCCGGAATTTGCCCAGCATCTTAGGGTTCTCGCTCACGGCATACTCCGGCATAACAAGCGGGTCGCTTTCCTTGATCAGCTCTGTTACCAGGGTGCCATAATACATTTTACCAATCCACTGGAACAATCTTTTTTCATCCAGCGCCTGCAAACCTTCCAATCCTTTTTCAGCGGCGTGCTCAATTTCTGCCTCCAGCGGAATGATGTGTTGCACATGGCAGTTGTCGCAGCAGGGGATGGTTAGCCTACTGAAGGTGGTGACGCTTTTATCGAGCAACAGCAGCTCCTTATCTTGCAGGTTATACTTTTGCTGCAGCCACTCGGCAAAAACAGGAGTTCGTTGCTCTTTAGTTATGGTTGTTCCGCATAAGAAGCAGTGCTTATCGCTGAACTGCATGTTCTCGAACGGGTCGTATAGTTTCAGATCTGCCATTTTATTTTGTATTAGCGGCTGCAAAGATACAAAATGATGTTGTGAAAGATTGGTTTTGATGAGTCCGGAGCAGGAGTAAGGGATAGCCGGCGTAGCTGAATATTATAAGATTAGAGTGATTTTACCCACCCCTGCACCCCCCCGAGGAGGGGAATTCCAGCTTTTACTTCAGTTAAGATTATACTTTCATCGCTGCAGTTTGCTAAAGGTATACTTCTGGCGCGGGAATCATTCCCGTGCCTTACAGAGGTGTTGAGTCTCTGACTCAACCGGCCCGCAGGGGCAGGAGAGTTTACCATCTTTTACTGTCATTTCGACCAGCGGGAGAAATCTGATACGGGTAAAGTATAAACGCACACCTGTCCCTCCTTGGACAAGGAGGGAAGCTCTTTCTTTGCTAATACTTCCAGAATTCACCTCACCCTAACCCTCTACTCAAGGAGAGGGGACTTTAGCTATTGCTTAACTAAACACAAGGTATGATCAGTATGATGTATGTAGTTTGATCATTATGTTAATCAGATTGAGTAACGAAATTTATACTTGTAGGTTGATATTAGAAAGAAGGGGTGAGGTGGAAATGAGGGAAGTAAAAAAGGAGGAAGGAAACTATAAGTATAAAAATTAACAACAAGCCTGTAAGCCGGGTTCTGTCGCCTGGCCGAAGCCAGACGTCTTATCATTTATCTAGGCCTGCACTCGCGCACAGGCTCCATCGACCTACCCACCGACATCGGACGAGCAGCCCTTAGCCCCGTCGAAGCGAGACGCTGCCGGCCTATTTGGTCTTTCAACTCCTAAGGTTTACCCAGCTGGGTCGGTCACCCGCCCACTGGTGCGCTCTTACCGCACCTTTTCACCCTTACCCTTTTTCAGTTAACAGTTACCATTTAACAGTAACCAGAAACTGATCACTGTTTATTGTTACCTGCTTACTGTAAAGGGCGGTACTTTTCTGTGGCACTAGCTGTATCCTTCCAGTCTCCCGAAAGGACCCTTCCCGTTAGGAAGTAGGATGCTCTGCGTTGCCCGGACTTTCCTCTCCTCCCTGAAGGGAGCAGCGATAAGACGGCTTGCTGTTAATCTTTATACCTGCAAAGGTATGACAATTGCAGTGAACAGTAATCAATAAACAGTAATCAGTAAATAAAAATTCTCATCACCACTGTTTACTGTTAATTGATAAATGTTTACTGTTACCTGAGCCTGACCAGTGTGGCGCCGTAGCCGAATTTTTCTTTGCGGGCGTCTTCGAAAAAGCGGATACCGGGTGTGCGGCTGAGGATCTTCTGGATCTCTTTGCGGAGAACACCGTTGCCGGTGCCGTGTATGAACACGATCTCGTGCATGTTAGCTGCCATGGCCCTGTCCAATGCATCCTGAAACGTATCGAGTTGCAGCTTTAGCATCGCGCTGTTGCTCATGCCGCTGAAGTCCTTTACCAGCTTGTCGATGTGCAGGTCTATCTCATGTTCGGGTGCCTCTAACTTATAGTTATCCGGTTTGGCTGCCGAGGGTTCTGCCATCTGCTCTTTGATCTTGTCCGTATCCACAGCGGTTGGCTTGGTATCGAGCTGGAACAGGTAAGCTTCTTTATTTAATACAGGAGCCGTTTTCTTGCTCTTGTAAAAGGAATTGGCTCTGAACTGCACCTTTTTTGTAACCGGCTCGAAAAGGGTAGGGCTGCCGTTGCGGTGCTGCAGGAACTGCACGATCAGGCTGGGCCATTTTTCAAAGTCCTTCATGTGGTAGTGTGCCACCACACGGGTAGCTTTGGGAGCCAGTTTGTCGTTCTGCAGGCCACGGTAGCGGGTTTCGCGCTCCTCGCCGGAAGTAAACAGCACATCGTAATCGGTATTGTTTACAATGGTAGCAGCCAGAAGTTCTTCCGACTGGTGCACCATGGCCAGGTAAATACCTTTTTCTGCCAGCACAGGTGCCGGTGGCTCTTTTCGGGCAGGTTTAGCTGTTTCCTGCTCCTGTCCCCGAAATGCTTTTGCTTCCTCGGCAGCGATCAGCACTACTTCCCTCCGCGACACAGGTATGGTGAAGTCGTTATCGATGGCTACTTCTACAATATTATTATCTAAAATGCGCGTTATAATGCCTTCTTCTTTGCCGGACATCAGGCGCACGCGGTCTCCTACGTTCATAGTTTCGTTACTTGTTAATCGTTTTTCGTTGATCGTGTATCGTCACTCTCCTTATGTATATGATAGAGAATAGGGATACTTATACAAAGATACGAGGTTTAGGGCAGGGAAGCACTTTAATAAGTATAGCTACAAGAACGAAGGTTATACTTTGGAGCTAACCCAGGACTTTGCTAAAAGTATAAAGCGTGCATTCTGAAGCCTTTCCTGTTGTTGTACTCCAGCGCAGGGGCGGGTACCTTTACAATGCTCAGCACATAAAGGGCTGTGTTCAGCAGTTTGCTTTTGCCTTTGAAATGCAGCAGGTTGAGGTCGGGGCTCAGGTAGTACTGGCGGTGCGCGTTAAATCCCCTTCCTGTGTTAGTCGGTTCATGGTTATAAACCATTTCTTCGGCGCCATAACCGACCGCTATGTTCAGCCACTTCGGATACCGGCTTTCTTTGTGCAGGAAAGCGCCTACATCTACCGATAGCCAGTACGTCTGTCCGTTGTAGTCTTTCAGGGCTTGCTCGGCTAGCGTACTGCCCAGCACATTAGGGCGCTCAGCAGCAAATTCTGTAGTATGGAACGAGTATTTGGGCATGATGCGTACCTCGCGCCAAGCCAGTTCCTGAGCTACAACGGCCGCCGAACCAACCGTATTGGCCACCAGGTCGCCAACCGAAGCGCCGTACTCCGCCTGGTAACCGTCAAAAATCTCAATCGGAGTCTGTAGCAGTATACCCGTCAGGCCGCCGTAAAGTATGGCTTTCTTATCGGGGACGCCTGCCCACCGCAGCAGGTCAATTCCAGCCCGGCTTTCATGAAAGGCTCCCCAGAAGTGCCCCACTTTGTCTACCTGTCTCCACTGGTTGTTGTCGTTAAAGAAATGGAAGTCGGTTTGCTCCTGCTCCTGGTACCAGGCCTTGTTCAGTGAAACCAGCATAGCCGAATAGCCAACTGTAAATCCTGTCCCAAGCACCAACAGCCGCTGCTCGTTTACCTGCGTTTCCACCGTATCGGATGTTACGGCAGCCATCCCGGCGCTCAGGCGGGGAAACAACAGCGTCAGGCAGATCAGCAGGGAAAGCGGAGTGTACAGCATTTTCTTCACGCTTCAAATATACTTAAACCTTCCTGAAATGCTGATTGAAAGACCTCTGCACCAGCCGCAAGTATAACTTACAGTTAAGCATCCCAACCAGTGCGTAGTTGCTTCAGATTGCACCTGTGCAGCAGCAGTCCTGATGCAAACGAGAAAGCATAAACAGACTATAGTGCTATACATGCAGGCTTGCTTTTGATCCATTTGATCAACATACTTGGTAAAGTATAAAACCCAAAGTATAGTATAAATTGAATTATAACCTTATAAAGAAAAATACTGTATTAACAGAAACTTTCTCTACCGTAGTATTTTCCAAAAGTGAATCGGACGAATTTTTCACTTAAATACTTAACCAGTGTCTTGTAATAAAATTGACTGTCTGCATCATAGTTATATGAGCAGCAGCACCTTTTCATTGCATTAAATAAATACACCTCACCTTCTATGAAAATTAAGAAAGTACTCGTCGCCAATCGTGGCGAAATTGCCATCAGGGTATTACGTGCCTGTACAGAGCTTGGTATCCAGACGGTAGCCATATATACGTACGAAGACCGTTACTCGCTTCACCGCTACAAGGCCGACGAAGCATACCAGATCGGCAAAGACAACCAGCCGCTGCAACCATACCTCGATATTGATGGCATCATCCGCATCGCCAAAGAAAATGGCGTAGACGCCATACATCCGGGTTATGGATTTTTGTCGGAAAACCAGCATTTTTCCCGCAAATGTGCTGAGAACGGCATCATCTTCATCGGTCCGAAACCCGATGTGATGGGTGCGCTTGGCGACAAGATCTCTGCCAAGAAGGTGGCCATGAGCTGCGATGTGCCCATCATTCAAAGCAACGACCTGGACCTGAATACCTACGAAACAGCACGCGAAGAGGCGCACCGGATCGGTTATCCGCTGATGCTGAAAGCCGCTGCCGGTGGCGGTGGCCGCGGTATGCGCGTGATTAGGGACGACGAGCAACTGGAAAAAGGCTTTTTCGAGGCCAAAAACGAAGCCCTGAAAGCTTTTGGCGACGACACCCTGTTCCTTGAGAAGTATGTAGAGAACCCCAAGCACATCGAAGTACAGATCGTGGCCGATAACTATGGCAACATCACGCACCTGTTCGAGCGCGATTGCTCGGTGCAGCGACGTTTCCAGAAAGTGGTGGAGGTGGCGCCGGCTATCAGCCTGAACGAGGATACCCGCCGGAAACTGTACGACTACGCCATCAGCATCTGCAAGGCGGTAAACTATAATAACGTGGGTACGGTGGAGTTTTTGGTGGAGCCGCATACCAACAACATCTTCTTTATTGAAGTAAACCCGCGCATCCAGGTTGAGCACACGGTAACAGAAATGATCACGGGCATTGACCTGATCAAGACACAGATCTTTATTGCAGACGGATATCCGCTGGATCATGAAGAGGTGCTGCTGGGGCCAAACCATATCGTGCGTGCCAACGGGGTGGCCATTCAGTGCCGCATCACCACCGAAGACCCGGAAAACGAGTTCAAGCCAGACTACGGCACCATCATCGCTTACCGCAGCGCCGGAGGCTTCGGCATCCGTTTGGACCAGGGCAGCGTGTACCAGGGCGCCAAGATCAGCCCGTTCTTCGATTCGCTGCTGGTAAAAGTATCGGCGCAGGCGCCGACACTGCGCCATGCCGCCATGAAGATGTCGCGCACACTGGACGAGTTCCGAATCCGTGGGGTAAAGCACAACATCCAGTTCCTGCAGAACATCATCAACCACCCTGTCTTTATCTCAGGCGATGCCACCGTTGATTTTGTTAAGAACCACCCGGAACTGTTCGTGTTCAAGAAGAGCCTGGACCGAGCTACCAAAATGCTCTCTTTTCTGGCAGATGTGATCGTGAACGGAAACCCGGACGTAAAGAACCCGGACAAGACCAAGGTGCTCTCCAAGCCGGATTTTCACGGGTTCAACCTGAACAAGCCTTACGAAGAAGGCACCAAAGAGCTGCTGACAAAGCTGGGGCCGGATGAATTCTCAAAATGGCTGCGCAACGAAAAGCAGATCCACTACACCGACACCACTTTCCGGGATGCGCACCAGTCGCTGCTAGCCACGCGCATGCGCACTTTTGACATGATGAAGGTAGCTGAGGCTTTTGCCAAAGATCACCCGCAAACCTTTAGTATGGAAGTATGGGGCGGCGCTACGTTTGACGTGTGCCTCCGCTTCCTGCACGAAGACCCGTGGGACCGCCTGGCCCAGATCCGCAAAGCTGTGCCGAACATCCTGCTGCAGATGCTCATCCGGGGCTCCAACGGCGTAGGCTACAAAGCCTATCCGGATAACCTGATCGAGTCGTTTGTGGAGAAGTCATGGGAGACGGGCGTGGACATCTTCCGTATTTTCGATTCGCTGAACTGGATGAAGAGCATGGAGCCGTGCATCGACTTTGTGCGCAAACGTACGGGTGGCCTGGCCGAAGGCGCCATCTGCTATACCGGCGATATCCTGAATCCATCCAAGACAAAGTATACGTTAGATTATTACCTGCAACTGGCCAGGCAACTGGAAGATGCCGGCGCCCACATCCTGGCTATCAAAGACATGGCCGGCCTGCTGAAGCCCTACGCAGCACAGGTGCTGGTAGAGGCGCTGCGCGATACCGTAAAGCTGCCGATCCACCTGCACACGCACGATACCGCTTCCATCCAGTCTGCCACCTACCTGAAGGCAATTGAGGCAGGCGTGAATGTGGTGGACGTGGCGCTGGGTTCCATGTCAGGCTTAACCTCGCAGCCAAACTTCAACGCTACCGTGGAGATGATGCGCTTCCAGATGAGGCATCGCGAGTTTGACCAGGTGAGCCTGAACCGCCACTCCAACTACTGGGAAACGGTGCGGGAGTATTACTATCCGTTCGAATCCGGCCTGAAAGCGGGCACGGCGGAAGTATACCGCCACGAGATACCGGGTGGACAGTACTCCAACCTGCGTCCGCAGGCCAATGCGCTTGGTTTAGGCGATAAATGGGAGCTGATCAAGGAGACCTATGCAGAGGTAAACCAGATGTTCGGCGACCTGGTGAAAGTAACGCCAAGTTCGAAGGTAATAGGGGATATGGCCTTGTACATGGTTTCCAATAACCTGACGGCTGTGGACGTGCTGGAGCGCGGCGATCAGATCTCTTTCCCGGAATCAGTGCAGTCGTTCTTCCGCGGCGATTTGGGGCAGCCGGTGGGTGGTTTCCCGAAAAAGCTGCAGTCCATTATACTTAAGAACGAGAAACCATTCGAGGGCAGACCCAACGAACACCTGGAGCCGGTAGACGTCGACAAGGAGTTCAAGGCGTTCCAGGAGAAATTCGGGGAGCACACCAGGTATACCGATTTCCTGTCGTACCAGCTGTACCCGAAAGTATACGAAGGGTACTACAAGCATTACGAACAGTTTGGCGAAGTTTCAAAGATCCCGACACGTTTGTTCTTTTACGGCATGCAGCCCGGCGAAGAAGCCATCATCGACATTGCCCGCGGTAAATCTATCGTGATCAAATACCAGTCGATGGGCCACGTTAACGAAGACGGTATGCGTACGGTCTTCTTCAAGCTTAACGGCCAGACGCGTAACATCGAGGTGCGCGACAAATCGGTGAAGGTGGAGCGCGTAGAGCACCAGAAGGTAGACAAGGCCAACCCGAAGCACA
This sequence comes from Pontibacter ruber, assembly GCF_023630205.1. GTDB lineage: Bacteria > Bacteroidota > Bacteroidia > Cytophagales > Hymenobacteraceae > Pontibacter > Pontibacter ruber. The sequence continues at coordinate 643,871 of NZ_JALPRR010000003.1, forward strand.
TTGGGGCACCGCTGCAAGGGCTGCTGTCGAAGATACTGGTAGAGAAGGAGCAACCAATCAAGAAGAACACGCCGCTGTTTGTGATCGAGGCCATGAAAATGGAAACGACCATCACCGCTTCGGAAGATACGCAGGTTGCATCTGTGCACCTGGCAGAAGGTTCGCTGGTTAACACCGATGACCTGATCCTGACCTTGTCGTAAGTATACTTCTATTTAATACTATAAGAGCCATTGCAGCAGTTCATGGTGCAATGGCTCTTCTTTTTACGCCCGAAGTATAACGTGTACCTTGTTTAACCCGACAGACCTGAAGTAAAGGCAACGCAAAGTATAAGCTACCAGGCTTATATAGGGCTCTTTTAAGTACTGACTGCTGTGGCCTGCAAGTATAAATTACCCTAAATCAAAACATTTTGTACAGAATACCGGTTTTATACTTGTGATTATGCTGCATGCATACTATTTTTGATTCAAGCCGAGGTTACCGGATTAATCGTCTTCGTAGTCGAGGCCCATCATTTTATTGTAGGCTTGCTGCAGCTCTGAAAAGGCATGTAAGTTGCCTTCCTGGCGACTGATCTGCATTCCTTTTTTATAAATGCGTTCGGCGGCATCGTTCTGACCAAACTCTTCGTATAGCTTGGCGGCATGATAATAGGTGCCTACGTAGTTTTCGTGCTCAGACAGGAGCTTTTCATAATATTCCATTGCCTTATGCTTGTCAATATTGCGGTATTCGGTAGCAATGGCATATAGTGTGAAGGGGTCGTTCGGGTCATCTTCCAGGAACCTGAAAAGTTGTTCTAATCTATTCTGAGACATTTCTATTTGGCTATATTTTAACTAACTTCGCACAAATCTATAATTTAATAAGCTAACATTTCTAACCATGAAAATATTAGTTTGCATAAGTAACGTTCCAGATACGACTTCAAAAATCAACTTCACGGGCGATAGCAAAAGCTTTGATAAAAACGGCGTTCAGTTCGTGATCAACCCATGGGACGAGTATGCGCTGACCAGAGCCATTGAGCTGAAAGAAGCCAAGGGCGGTACCGTAACAGTTTTAAACGTAGGCGAAGCCGACGCTGAGCCCAATATCCGTAAAGCGCTGGCTATTGGTGCAGACGATGCCATCCGCGTAAACGCGCACCCGAAAGACGCATTCTTTGTAGCACAGCAAATTGCTGCCATTGCCAAAGAAGGCGGCTACGACATGATCCTGATGGGCAAGGAGTCGATCGACTACAACGGCTCGCAGGTGCACGGCATGGTAGGCGAACTGCTGGGTATACCCTCTATCGTTCCTGCCTTCAAGCTGGATATGATCAACGACAACACGGCTCGCCTGGAGCGTGAGATCGAAGGTGGCAAAGAGGTTGTAGAGGTGCAGCTGCCGTTTGTGGCCAGTGCACAGCAGCCGATGAGCGAGCCCCGTATCCCGAACATGCGCGGCATCATGACAGCACGTACCAAGCCACTGAAAGTGGTGGAGCCGGCAGGCAACGAGGCAAAAACCGAGTATGTGAGCTACAGCAAGCCTGAGAAAAAAGGCGGCGTACGCATGATCGATGCAGAAAATGCAGGCGAATTGATTACATTATTGAGAAACGAAGCTAAAGTACTATAAATATGTCAGTTTTAGTTTTAGTAGAAGGATTAAACGGAGAGATAAAGAAGTCCTCGCTGGAGGCCGCTTCTTACGGAAGCCAGGTAGCCAAAGAGCTTGGCACAACGGCTACAGCGCTGGCCATTGGCGAGGTGCACGAAGATGCCCTGGCAAAGCTGGGCGAGCAGGGCATCAGCCGCGTGCTGTACGACAACGACCCGCGCCTGAACAACTTTGTGACAGAAGCTTATGTGAAAGTGATTGCAAAAGCTGCCGCGCAGGAAAATTCAAAAGTTATCATCTTCTCCAACACCAACATTGGTGCTGCTGTTGGCTCCAGGCTGGCTGTTCGCCTGAACGGCTCGCTGGCTACGAACGTAACACAACTTCCTAAGATAAATGGTAACTCTTTCACGGTAACGCGTGGTGTGTTCTCGGGTAAAGCTTTTGCCGATGTGGAGCTAACTTCTGACGTGAAGATCATTGCTGTTAAGAAAAACTCTATTGAAATAACTAATCAGGGTGGTACTGCTACCGTAGAGAAGTTCTCTGCCGATTTGACCGATGCTGACTTTGCAGCTGCTCCGAAAGAGACGGTTATGCAGGATACAGACGGTGGTGTGCTGTTACCAGAGGCTGAAATAGTAGTATCGGGTGGCCGTGGTCTGAAAGGCCCTGAAAACTGGCACCTGATCGAGGATCTGGCTAAAGCCCTGGGTGCTGCTACTGCCTGCTCCAAGCCTGTGGCCGATATTGGCTGGCGTCCTCACCACGAGCACGTAGGTCAGACGGGTATCACGGTTAGCCCTAATTTATACATCGCCGTTGGTATTTCTGGTGCCATCCAACACCTGGCTGGGGTTAACTCTTCTAAAGTGATTGTCGTTATTAATAAGGATCCGGAAGCTCCGTTCTTTAAAGCCGCTGATTATGGGATAGTTGGCGACGCTTTGGAGGTTGTTCCGAAATTAATAGAAGCTGCCAAAGCTTTAGACAAATAGACTTAGAAGCGCTTATTGTGAAAAAAATTCAGTTAGAGATACTCGGACTCTCTTCCAGCCAGTCCCAGACAGGGTCTTTTGCGCTGGTGCTAGGAGAGAGGGATGGCAACAGGAGGCTGCCCATCATCATTGGTATGTTTGAGGCACAGTCTATCGCCATCCAGATAGAAAAGATCAACCCCAACCGTCCGCTCACCCACGACCTGTTCAAAACCTTTGCAGAGCAGGTAAACGTGAGCATTACGGAGATCCTGATTTCAGATCTGAAAGAGGGGGTGTTCTATTCCAAGATCATGTGCACCGACGGAAGCAGGGAGTTTGAACTGGACGCACGTCCTTCCGATGCGATTGCGATCGGGCTTCGTTTCGGGGTTCCGATCTACACCGTGGAAAGCGTGCTGTCTGAGGCAGGCATCATTCTCAGCGACCTGGAAGAGGAAGAGGAGGAAACCGAAGAAATGTCGGTAAAAAGTACTACTCCTGCCTCCACTACCAAAGAGTCACTTAGCCAGACCTCTGTGGATGAGCTCAACAAAATGTTGAACGAGGCCCTGGAGAAAGAAGATTATGAGCGTGCCGCCAAGATCCGCGACGAGTTGAACAAGCGTAACTGATTTTAACAATACCTGTACTTTAAAAGTCCTGCCTCAACAGAGGGGCAGGACTTTTTGTTTTAATGGATTTTAGCCTTACTTTTGGCAAATTTTTAGCCCAGATATGTTCGATATTTTTAGAGGTTTAATAGGCTTGGTTGTCCTGTTATCGATCGGCTTTTTGTTTTCTACAAAAAGGAAAGCCATTGACTGGAAACTGGTTGCCTATGGCGTATTTCTACAGCTCCTGTTCGGTGTTTTAGTTACAAAGGTACCGTTGGTAGCTGATGGATTTGCTTTTGTTAGCAAGGCTTTTGTTAAGCTTTTAAGCTTCTCGACAGAAGGAGCTAAATTTCTTTTTGGTAACCTGGCCGATCCGGCACAGAACGGCGGGCTTGGCTTCATCTTCGCTTTTTCCGTCTTACCAACCATTATCTTCTTTTCGGCTGTGTCTTCTGGCCTTTATTACCTGGGCGTGCTGCAGAAGATCGTTTACGGTATTGCCTGGGTTATGTCGAAAGGCATGCGTTTGTCAGGTGCTGAAAGCCTTTCAGCTGCAGGTAACATCTTCATGGGGCAGACAGAAGCTCCGCTACTGGTGCGTCCGTTCATTAGCCGCATGACCAGATCCGAACTGATGTGTTTGATGACAGGCGGTATGGCTACGCTGGCTGGAGGTGTGCTCGCTGCATATGTTTCGTTTCTAGGAGGCAATGATCCGGCACAGCAGGCAATTTTTGCAGCGCACCTTTTAACAGCTTCCATCATGAATGCCCCGGCTGGTATCGTGCTTTCTAAAATGCTGGTTCCGGAAACCGAGCAGTATAAGATCAACACCCACTTAGAAGTTAACGAAGAGCAGTTAGGGGTTAACATCATTGATGCTGTTTCGAGGGGAGCATCCGATGGTTTGAGGCTGGCCGCCAACGTAGGTGGTATGTTGCTGGCCTTCATTGCTGTTATTGCTTTGCTGAACTATATTCTTTTAAAACTTGGTGGCGTAACAGGCCTGAATGAGCTTGTAGTTTCAAGTACAGATGGTCGTTTCAACGGCTTTTCGTTCCAATATATTCTGGGGCAGATATTCCGGGTGTTTGCTTTTATTATGGGAGTTCCGTGGGTTGACACCCTGCAGGTAGGCAGCTTACTCGGTCAGAAAACGGCAGTAAATGAGTTTGTAGCTTACCTGGACCTGGCAAATATGAAAGCAGCGGGTACGCTTTCTACCAAATCGATCATCATGGCTACGTACGCGCTTTGCGGGTTCTCAAACTTTAGCTCTATTGCTATTCAGGTGGGAGGTATCGGCGGTATGGCTCCTAACCAGCAGGGCAACATCTCTAGGCTGGGCCTTTTGTCGCTCTTAGGCGCCTCTATTGCCTGTATGATGTCGGCTACTGTTGCAGGTATGTTATTTAGTATCTAATAGCAAGTATAACTAACACAAAGGGCTCCTGTTCTGCGGAACAGGAGCCCTTTGTGTTAGTTATACTCCGGGTAGGTAGATAGGATTAACCTGCAGGTTTGTTTTTTTCCAAGCGGGCGTGTTCTTCTGCCTCACGTTCCTGCTCCTCTTCGCGGTCTTCCTCTTCAATGCGCTTAGCATCGCGCATCAGGCGGTTGGCGAAAATAAAGTCGTTCAGTTCCTTAATATCCGTATCCATAATCTCGTCCTTGGTGCCTTCCCACAGCTTCTTGCCTTCAAACAGGAACATGATCTTGTCTCCGATCTCGATCACGGAGTTCATGTCGTGCGTTACGATAATGGTAGTGATGTTATACTCTTCCGTTATCTCCTTGATCAGTTCATCAATTTTCAAGGCTGTTTGCGGGTCGAGGCCGGAGTTAGGTTCATCGCAGAACAGGTAGGTACAATTAGGCGCAATGGCTCGTGCTATACCCACACGCTTTTTCATACCCCCACTCAGCTCGGAGGGCATTTTTCTATTTGCCCCTTCCAGCCCGACACGCTTAAGACAGAAGTTTACACGTTCTATGCGTTCCTTTCTGCTCATGTTGGTGAGCATTTTAAGCGGGAAATCAACATTTTCCTCCACAGTCATAGAGTCGAACAGGGCAGAGCCCTGAAACAGCATGCCTATTTTGCGACGGATTTCCTGGCGAATATCGAGTTTGTTGTTGGTGAAGTAGGTGCCATCGAAGGTTACGCTACCCAGGTCAGGCTTGATGAGACCTACGATGCATTTGAGCAGCACGCTTTTACCGGTACCGCTGGCGCCCAGCAACAGGTTGATTTTTCCTGTTTCAAAAACACCGCTGATGCCGTCGAGCACCTTTTTGCCGCCAAAGGATTTATGTATATTATGAATTTCAATCATGATTTGTAATATTTCTTACAACAGCACCTCCGCACACACATAATCAGCAATCAACACGGCAATCACACTGTTTGTTACGGCTGTTGTACTTGCTGCACCTACTTCCAGGGCTCCTCCCGAAGTATAATACCCTCTGAACGAGGAGATTGTTGATATGAGAAAGGCAAATACAATAGACTTGATCAGGGCAAACGTGATGTTGTAAGGTATAAAATCGCTGCGAATACCTGTAATATACTCCTGCGCAGTGATCTCGCCAGTAAGCGTACCGGCTACATAGCCACCTGCAATAGAAAGGAACATAGCCAGTACTACCAGCATTGGGAAAACAAGTACGGCAGCCATCACCTTTGGCAGAACGAGGTAGGAGGTAGAGTTAATGCCCATTACCTCCAGCGCATCTACCTGCTCGGTTATCTGCATGGTACCTAAGCCACCCGCAATGTTTGAGCCCACCTTGCCTGCCAGTACAATGGAGGTGATGGTAGGGGCAAGTTCCAGGATCGTCATTTCGCGCACCATAAAGCCGATGGTGGAGCGTGGGATCAGGGCACTGGTGAGGTTATAGGATACCTGCACGCAGGTTACCGCCCCGATAAAGGTCGATACGATTGCTACAATAAAGATGGAGTTTATCCCGATCAGGATGGCTTCGTCGATGGTTCTGTTGAATATGATCCGGGGCGACTCTCCGCGTACAAAGAGGCTGGACATAAACAGGAGGTACTTTCCGAAATGTTGCAACATAAAGTGCCTGTGGTAAGGGTTCAGTTAGGTAAGTAAAGGGGCGTTAGCCAAAAGTAAGTTAATAATGCCTATATTACGTTTAAAATCTAAAAACATATAAAACCACACATCTATATGCAGCGCTATATTCTGGTAACAGGAGGTACTAAAGGAATCGGAAGAGCCATCATCGAGCAGTTTGCCAAAGAAGGCTTTCACATCATTACCTGTTCCCGAAACGAAAATGACCTGCAAAAGTTAAAACTGGATATTGAACAGAGTTATACTTTCTCAAAGGTGTTCTACAAAGAGGCCGACCTGAGCAAGCGGGAATCGGTGAACGAGTTTATAAAGTATGTGCGTTCGCTAGGCGTGAAGGTGGATGTGCTGGTTAACAACAGCGGCTTGTTCATACCGGGCAAGATACATGAAGAAGACGACGAGGCGCTCCCTTTAATGATCAATACCAACCTGTACAGCGCCTATTACATCACCAAAGCCTTCGTGGGCGATATGATCAAACGTCGCTCAGGGCATATTTTTAACATGTGCTCTACGGCCAGTATTACGGCTTATACAAACGGCGGCTCTTACTGCATTTCCAAGTTCGCCATTTACGGCATGACCAAAGTGCTGCGCGAGGAGTTGAAGGAGCACAATGTTAAAGTAACGGCCATACTGCCGGGAGCTACCCTGACGGCCAGTTGGGAAGGTGTGGATTTGCCTCCGGAGCGCTTTATGAAGTCCGAGGATGTAGCCCTGGCTATTTACGGAGCCTATACGTTGTCGCCAAGCAGCGTAGTGGAAGAGATCCTGATCCGCCCACAGTTGGGAGACATATAAGTTAGAGAGTTTGGGAGTTAGAGTGTTAAAGAGTTTATAAATCCATATGCCCTTGCTGTGTGTTTTCACCAGCAGGCACATGCCGTAAAAGTATAATTTATTGGTGAGCCCACCGACTTCGGCGGAAAAGCATTACCTGAAGATCATTCTAATCCAAAACGTGCAGGAAAATCCCCTCCTCGGAGGGGCAGGGGTGGGTAAACAATCAACAATTATAAATTCACTCATCCACTCAATCACACATTCAAAATTAAAAAACATGGAATTAGCAGGGAAAATAGCGGTGGTAACGGGCGTGAGCCGGGGCATTGGTCTGGCAACCGTAGAGGCACTTTTAGAGAAAGGGGCAAAGGTGGCAGGCTGGGGACGAACAGCGCCGGAACTGCAGCATGAAAACTTCCATTTATTTGAATGTGACGTGCGCCGGGCAGATTCGGTGCAGTTGGCTTACAAGCAAACGGTGGAGCAGTTGGGTGGACACGTGTCGGTGCTGGTGAACAATGCCGGCCTGGGGCGATCAGCAAAACTGGAAGAACAAAGCCTGGACGACTGGCACCTGATGTTTGATACGAATGTGCACGGACTGTTTTACTGTACCCGCCTGGTTGTACCGGGCATGAAAGAGATGGAGGAGGGGCACATCATCAATATTTCCTCCATTGCCGGTACTACAGGTGTTGAGGAGATGTCGGGTTATTGTGCTACCAAGCATGCGGTGCGCGGCATATCCCACTCGCTTTACAAAGAGGTGCGGGAGTATGGCGTAAAAGTCACCTGTATCTACCCGGGATCGGTGCAAACCAACTTTTTCGACAACATCGACAGCGTAACGGCTAACGAGAACATGATGCGGCCGGAAGATATTGCCGCTACTATACTGCACGCCCTGGAGTCGCACCCGAATTACCACCACGTTGATATAGAAGTTCGACCGCTAATGCCGAAAGGGAAGCGACAGAAATAACTATACTTTGGCGGGGCTTTTGTAGCTTTGCAAGCTCAATTAATGAATAATTAAGAATGACGAATGAATAATGGTGCAAGCATACTGTAGCAATCCTTATTCATTATTCATTGATCATTACAAAGCATGTCTGTTGAAGTAAAGAACCTTACGAAAATATTCGGGACACAGCGTGCCGTAGACGATATCAGTTTTACGGTAGGGCAGGGGCAGATCCTGGGGTTTCTGGGGCCGAACGGTGCCGGAAAGTCCACGACCATGAAAATTGCGACCTGCTACCTGCCACCTTCTTCCGGAACGGTACTGGTAAACGGCTTTGACGTGGTGCAGCAGCCTATTGAGGTACGCCGCAGCGTAGGCTACCTGCCCGAGCACAACCCCCTCTACCTGGATATGTACGTGCACGAGTACCTGGCTTTTGTAGCTAATGTATATGGCTTAGGTGGGCGCAAGGCGAAGGAGCGCGTGAAGGAGATGGTAGAACTGTGTGGCCTCACCCTGGAGCAGGGCAAGAAGATCGGTGCGCTCTCCAAAGGTTATCGCCAGCGCGTAGGCCTGGCGCAGGCGCTGGTGCACGATCCGCAGGTACTCATCCTGGATGAGCCTACCACAGGCCTTGATCCGAACCAGATCGTGGAGATCCGCTCCCTGATCAAACGGATCGGGCAGGATAAGACAGTTATTTTCTCTACCCACATCATGCAGGAGGTGGCCGCCATCTGTGACCGCGTAGTGATCATCAACCGGGGCAAACTCGTTGCCGACAGCGATGTAGCCAGCCTGCAGGCAGGAGAGCGAACTGAAAAGGTGACCTTAGTGGAGTTTGAGCAGCCGATAGAAGCTGAGGCGCTGCAAAGTATACCGGGCGTACTCAACGTGTCGCTGGCACAGGGGCATACGTACCGCGTCACCTCCCGCCGCGATGCCGACATCCGCTCTGCCGTGTTCCGCATTGCAGCCGAGCGCAACTGGCCGCTCGTTGGCCTGCGCCAGGAAGAAAACTCCCTCGAAAAGATATTCCAACAGCTTACTAAGAATTAAGAATTAGAAATTAAGAATTATGAATTAAAAATGAGGAAGCGATAATGTATAAATCAGAACTCATTCATAATTCATAATTCAGCATTCATAATTAAAAAGAATGTTCGCTATACTTAAAAAAGAATTCAACGGCTTTCTGAACTCGCTGATCGCCTACATCGTGATCACGGTGTTTTTGGTGGCGATTGGCATGTTCATGTGGGTGTTCCCGGAAAGCAACGTGCTCGACTACGGCTTTGCCGATATGCAGACGCTCTTTAACATGGCGCCGTGGCTGTTCCTGTTCCTGATCCCGGCCATTACCATGCGCACCTTTGCCGAAGAGAAGCGCGAAGGCACTATCGAACTGCTGCTCACCAAACCGATCACAGACCTGCAGCTTATACTTGGCAAATACTTTGCAGCGCTGCTGCTGGCACTGTTTGCGCTGGTGCCAACGCTTATTTACTACTACACAGTGTATGAACTAGGCAACCCGCAGGGCAACGTTGATTCTGCTGCGGTGGTAGGCTCTTACATTGGGTTAATCTTTCTGGCCGGTGTATTTACTGCTATTGGCGTGTTTGCTTCCTCCATTTCTGATAACCAGATCATTTCCTTCGTTATCGCGGTGTTTATGTGCTACATCATTTACACTGGCTTTGATCTGATCGCTTCGATCTCGTTCTGGGGCAAGTATAGCTATCTGGTCAGCCAGTTGGGTATTTCTTACCACTACAACGCCATCAGCAAAGGCCTTATCGATTCGCGCGATGTGCTCTACTTCCTGAGCGTGATCGCCATCATGGTTCTATCTACGAAACTTGTTTTAAGCAGCAGAAAATGGTAACGCAAGAGGCAGCAGTGCAACATCAAAGCAAGCGCACCCGCGATATTACCCGTTTTCTGATCTGGGTTGGTGCATTTATACTTCTGAACATCCTGGCCGCCACCTACTTCTTCCGCCTCGACCTGACCGAGGATAAGCGGTACACCATCGCTCCGGTTACCAAACAAATGCTGGGTGAGCTGCCCGACGAGGTGGTGGTGGAAGTATACCTGGAAGGCGACTTCCCGGCCGGTTTCAAGCGCCTGCAGCAGTCAGTGCGCGAAACGCTGGACGAATTCCGGATTTATGCCGGTGGCAACCTGCGCTACGTGTTCATCGACCCGACAGCCATTAAGGATGAGAAGAGCCGTACCGAGTATTTTACCCAGTTGGCTAAAAAAGGCATTATGCCTACCAACCTGCGCGCTACCGAAGAAGGAAAGCAGGTGGAGCGTCTGGTGTTTCCGGGAGCTTTGGTAAAGTATAAAGGCAAGGAAGCAGCCGTAAACCTGCTCAAAGGAAACCTCGCCGCTTCTGCGGACGAGCGCCTGAACCAGTCGGTGGAGGGCGTGGAGTATGAGTTGGCTACGGCTATCCGTAAGCTGGCTTTCCAGGGAAGCAAGATCATCGGCTACATTGAAGGTCATGGAGAGTTGGAGCAGCCGCAGGTAGCCGATCTGGTAGGATCGCTTGGTGAATACTACCGGGTGGCGCGTGGCGAGCTCGCACAGTTACCGATGGCCACGATGAAGGAACTTGATTTGATCATCATAGCCAAGCCGACCAGTCAGTTCACGGAGGCAGACAAGTATAAGATCGACCAGTATATCATGAACGGGGGCAAGGCCGTGTTTTTTGTCGATGCCCTGAACGCCAACATGGACAGCGTAGGTGCAGGCGGCATGTTCGCGATGCCCTACAACCTCAACCTCGACGATCTGCTGTTCCGTTATGGTGTGCGCCTGAACCCGACGATGATCATGGACCTGAATTCCGGCTTCATCCCGATGGTGACCGGCTACATGGGTGAGCGGCCACAGACCGAGATGATCAACTGGCGCTTTTACCCGCTGCTCAACAACTTCAGCAAGCACCCGATCACACGCAACCTGGATGCGGTGTATAGCAAGTTTATTGGTACGATGGATACCGTAAAGGCCGATGGCATCCGCAAAACGCCTTTAATTTATACTTCCCAGTACTCGCGTGTAATGCAGGCGCCAGTACCGCTGTCGCTGGAAGAAGCACGTATGGAAGTAAACCCGGAGCAGTACCAGGCAGGCCCTCAGGCAGTGGGCTATTTGCTGGAGGGTAAGTTTACGTCGCTTTTCCGGAATAGGCGTGCGCCACAGGGTGTGGCAGATACGAAGGTGAAGGAACAGGGTGCCGAAACCAAGATTGCGGTTTTCTCGGATGGCGACCTGGTGCGCAACGAGGTAAACCCTCGTACCGGACAGGCCTATGAACTGGGTTTTGACCGCTACAACAACGTAACGTTTGCAAACAAGGAACTGGCTCTGAACACCATCCATTACCTGCTCGATTCGGAAGGCCTGATCAATGTACGCAGCAAGGAAATTGTGCTCCGGCCACTGGATAAGGTGCGCGTAAAAGAGGAGCGCACCCGCTGGCAGCTGCTGAACCTGGTAGCGCCTATCGTGCTGCTGGGTATTTTTGGAGTTGTACGGTACTACCTGCGCAAGCGCAAGTATGAGCGCTTCTAAAATTTTACTTTCTGTAGCCTAAAAAGCTGAAAAAGCCTGTAGAAAACAGCTAGTATAAATGTGAAATATTTTTAACTTTGTCCAAATAACATTATAGCTATACATAATGAAATTTATCGTCTCTTCATCTGCTCTTTTGAAGCAGTTATCCAGCATAAACGGAGTGGTAACCAACAACCCGGTGGTGCCTATCCTGGAAAACTTCCTGTTCGAAATCAACGGCAGCACGCTGACCATTACCGCCAGCGACCTGGAAACCTCCATGATCACGGAGCTGCAGGTAGAGGCGAAGGAGAGCGGTCGTATTGCCGCTCCTGCTAAGATCCTGCTGGAGACACTGAAGAACCTGCCTGATCAGCCGGTTACCTTCACGATTGATGAGGAGACTTATACGATCGAGATCAGCTCTTCGAACGGCCGCTACAAACTTTCCGGTGAGAACGCTACGGATTTCCCGCGTGTGCCGGTAGTGAAGGGTGCCAATGCGATCGAGATTCCTTCGAACGTGCTGGCAAGAGCCATTAACAAAACTATTTTCGCAGTTAGCAACGACGAGCTTCGCCCGGCTATGACGGGTATCTTCGTACAGCTGCGTTCTGATAATGTTACGTTCGTAGCTACTGACGGCCACCGCCTGTTGCGCTTCCGCCGTACGGATATTGCTACCAATCAGGAGGCTTCCCTCATTATTCCGCGCAAGGCCTTCACGTTGCTGAAGTCTACGCTGCCCTCTGAGGCTACTGCTGTACGCATGGAGTTCAACCAGTCGAATGCTTTCTTTAGCTTCGATAACATCCGCATGATTTGCCGTCTCATCGACGAGCGCTACCCGGATTATGAAAACGTAATTCCGGTACAGAACCCGAACAAGCTCGTGATTGACCGTTACGACCTGTTGAGCTCTGTGAAGCGTATCTCGATCTACTCGAACAAAACCACGCACCAGATCCGTCTGAAATTGTCTGGTTCTGAGCTTCAGGTTTCTGCTGAGGACCTGGACTTTTCGAACGAGGCAAACGAGCGCCTGGCCTGCCAGTACGAAGGCGAGGACATGGAAATCGGATTCAATGCCAAATTCCTGATCGAGATGCTCAACAACATCGATTCAGACGAGATCACGTTTGAGCTTTCTACCCCGAACAGAGCCGGTTTGCTGATGCCAATTGCCAATGAGGATAACGAGAGCGTACTGATGCTGGTAATGCCTGTAATGCTGAATAACTACGTATAAAGATAAGTTCTCCTAACGTTGATAAGGCGGGCCATTTGGTCCGCCTTTTTGATTTATACGTTACGCTGTTTCAAGTTTATACTTAACGTACTTTCTGTACTTTAATGTATACCGGGAAATGGTCGCTGTAGCCATCCAGGTAAAGCGTGTTGGCATAGGTACGGCGGGGAGTGTCTTTATACTTGCCCAGCGTAAACTTGCTGAATTCCGGGTCGTGTATGGTGGCAGACCCTCGCACGTATTGCAGCCCTTTTCCATCGATCCATGACTTGGACAGCATGATCTGATCGGGCATACGAAAATCGCCGCGCTGGAAATAGCTTCCCAAGCCCTGTATGTAGGAAAGGTAAAAGGCATTGTAAAGCTCATCCGCATAGTAGGGGTTTGGCCTTCCGGTTGCTTTCAGTACCTGTTCAATGTTTGCCGAACGAGGCTCGTCCTCGAAATCACCCATAACTAAGATGCGGGCCTGTTTGTCTGCTTTCTGTACAGCGTCGATTTGCTTGCGTAAGGCAGCTGCTGCAGCCCTGCGCCGGCTTTCATTCAGCTTCGGATTGCCGTTGCTGGCAGGCCAATGCGTTACAAGAATGGTAACAGGTTCTCCTTCTAATAGCCCGCTTACCTGCAAGATGTCACGTGAGCGGAAATCTCCCGGGAAATCTATCGGTATACTTCGCTGGGCAGTAGGCTTGAAAATTTTTGGCCTGTACAGCAGGGCTACATCCAGCCCCTGCCTGTCTGGTGAGTCGTAATGGATGATCCCGTAGGTTTTGTTGCGCAGGCTGGCTGTGTTTACGATGTCCTGCACTACCTGCCGGCTCTCCACCTCGGCAAGACCAAGTATAGCCGGGCCTCCCTTTTCGCCCATTGATTCGATAACCGCTTTGATGTGCTTTAGCTTGTTGTCGTAGCGTTTCTTATCCCATTTCATTTCCCCTTGTGGGGTAAAGTCATCATCGGCTGTTTTGGGGTCGTTGGCCGGATCAAATAAATTGTCGACGTTGTAGAAAGCTACTGTGTAGGTTTTCTCTTTCCTGAAAGTCGTCGTCAGGGTGGCGCACCCCGATAGGATAGTAAGTGTAAAAAGAAAAAAGAAGGTTTTTATTCCGTGGCGCATCGCGTAACTTTGTACCTATATATGTAATTCAAGCATAGTACGAGATATATATAGTACAAAGTTTAAAATAAGTGAAAATGAAAAAATCAGAGATATTCTTCAGTATAGCTTTGGACGACCAGCGGGTTCCTGAAGCCATCAGCTGGCGTGCCACCGATGCAGGTGAAAAGATCCACTTTGCCAAGGCCATCAATATTTCGCTCTGGGACCGCGATGAGGCCGGTACCATGAAGATTGACCTTTGGACGAAAGATATGCCTGTAGAGGAAATGAAGTACTTCTACATCGATACGATCGGGGCCATGGCGCAAAGCATTATGACGGCTACCAGCGATAAGGTAATGGCTGACAAAATGAGAGCCCTTTGCCAGGAACTGATGGACCATGTAGAGGAAGACAGAAAGAAAAACTCTTAATCCTATAGATTTTATAAAACAGGAAAGCCGCCCTATTTAGGCGGCTTTCCTGTTTTATAAAGTATACTTGAATAGCGTTAGCTACTAGTTGTATTAGTTAACAGTGGCAGTAGTTGCTTCAGTAGCAGAACCTGAAGTTGCCAGTTGCTCCTTAGCTTTGTTCTGCTCTTTAGCTGGGGCACTAAGGCTTGCTACAAACTCTTTGTCACGCTTGCTGTAGATCTTACGATCGCCGAAGTAGTGGTTGTACTGCACAGTGCTCAACACAGCTTCCAGTTCGCTGTCACGCTCGTCGCAAACCGCTTTGCATTTTGCATCGATCAGCTGCTGGTTTCCGGCAAATTGGTCTTCGATCGCCTTCATTTTTGCAACTTTATCCATGTTGATCGCACGTAGCTTTTTCGCCTGGTAATTGTTCAGACGCAATTCACGGATCATATCGTCTGTAAGCTTGTTGGCTCTCAGTTCAACTATGGCAGCGGCTTTGTTCTCGGTAGCAGCAGCTTTTTCATTCTTCTCTGTTGCATTTTCTTTCTTTACCGAGGTATTTGTATTGCCCTTTGCAGTTGCACCACACATGATACCGAAAGTCATACACATACAAACCATTAGCTTTTTCATAATCTTAGTCGTTTTTCAGTTCTACCTTAGTTGTTTTTGAGCCTCCGCGTTTCCGATCAGCCACATATATATAACGCCTTGCCCTGCTAAATAATTCCGATATCGCTTAAATTAATTACTTCTTAAATTGTACAGAAAAAGTGCCAATAAAAAAGCCTGACTTTCATTACGGTCAGGCTTCTGTAAGAGTTATGGTTTCGTTACCAGGTATTTTTCCACATCATGGACTCTACCGGCGTGATGGTGCGGTTGTTATACTTGGCATTGGCTTTGGCATTGTAATAGTTCTCAATTCCGCCTTTCACCTCAAAGTAGATGAGCTGGCCGATCGGCATGCCATAGTACACGCGTACTGGTTGTGTTACCGAAATCTCTAAAGTCCAGGTATTGCAGAAGCCTACGTCGCCTTTACCGGCTGTTGCATGGATATCTATCCCCAGACGGCCAACGCTTGACTTGCCTTCTAAGAATGGCACGTGGGCGTGTGTTTCAGTATACTCACGGGTCACACCCAGGTATAAGGTGTTCGGCAGCAGCACATAGCCTTCTTCCGGTATCTCAAATACATCGATCTCGTTGTGCTGCCGTGCGTCCAGTACCTCGTTGCGGTAAGTGGCCAGGTAGCGGCCCAGGTGTACGTCGTAGGAATTGGTGCCGAGGCAGGCGCGGTTAAAAGGCTCAACCAGAATGGTGCCTTTCTCGATCTCCTCTAAAATCTGCTTATCTGTTAAAATCATGGGGGTGCGCTAAATGGATTGTAAAAGTAAGGAAAATTGATGAAATGTTGATATTCATTATTGTGGCAGGAGAGCGGCAAAACAAAAGCGGCAGCTTCTGTAAAGGGCTGCCGCTAACCTGTTTTATAAAATGTTATACTTTATTTACTAATGCCCTACCGAACGGGAGAAAACATTGATGATAATTACACCGGCGATGATCAGCGCAAGGCCAATAACAGCAGGAAAATCGAGTTGTTGCCTGTAAAGAAGCACCCCGATCACGGCAATTAGTATCGTGCCTATTCCTGACCAGATGGCGTAAGCGATACCTACAGTCATTGTCCTTAACGTCAGGCTCAGAAAGTAAAAGGAAGATGCATAGCCCAGCACTACAATTATACTTGGGAGCGGCTTGGTAAACTGCTCCGAGGCCTTTAAAGCGCTTGTTGCGGCAACTTCACTAATAATCGCGATTAGTAAGTACAGGTAATGCATAAGGAGGGAAATTTACTTTCTCTTGCTTACGCAATACCTGTAAATAGTTATACTTCTTCTTAGCTGTTGTGCACTTCCTGCAATGCTTCGTAGTTGGCCTGCAGGTATTGGTCCACCAGATCATCGGTAATGGCTGTGGAAACGAACAGGGTCTCGTATTGCGACGGAGCTAGGTATACTCCTTTCTGCAACATGCTGTTGAAGTAGCGGCCGAACAGCGCTGTGTCTGATGTTTGAGCGCTGGCAAAATCTACAACCGGCTGCTGTGTAAAGAAAATGCTGAACATAGAGCCTACCCGGTTGATGGTATAGTTCAGCCCCAGTTTCTGCATGTTCTCCTGCATGCCGCTTACCATCCTGGCTGTCGTAGCCTCCAGGTTGGTGTATACTTCCGGGTGGTTACGCAGATACGTTAGCATGGCCATACCCGCCGACATCGCGATCGGGTTACCCGATAATGTTCCGGCCTGGTACACTGGTCCTGCAGGAGCCACAAAGTCCATGATCTCTTTCTTGCCGCCATAGGCACCTACAGGCATACCTCCGCCAATGATCTTACCCAGCGTAGACATATCCGGTGTGATACCAAACAGTTCCTGAGCGCCGCCCGGGGCCAGACGGAAGCCGGTCATCACCTCGTCAAAAATCAGCACAATGCCTTCTCTGTCGCACAGGTCGCGCAGGTCCTGCAGGAAGCCCTGCTGCGGAATAACCAGGCCCATGTTGCCGACAACCGGCTCGAGGATGATAGCAGCCACCTGGTTTTTGTTGGCCTCTACCAGTGTTTTTACCGCTTCCAGGTCGTTGTAAGGAGCGGTAAGCGTATCCAGGGCAACGCCCTTGGTTACGCCCGGGCTATCCGGAACACCCAAGGTAACGGCACCGCTGCCGGCAGCGATCAGGAACGAGTCGCCGTGGCCATGGTAGCAGCCTTCAAACTTGATGATCTTATCTCGGCCGGTGTAACCTCTGGCTACACGAATAGCCGACATCGTAGCCTCTGTTCCGGAGTTTACCATGCGCACCTTCTCGATGGAAGGCACCATGTCGATGATCAGCTCGGCAATCTCAACTTCTTTACGGGTAGGGGCGCCGAACGACAGCGAATTGGGGATCGCTTGCATGATTGCTTCCTGCACGATCTCAGCGGCATGGCCCAAAATCATCGGTCCCCAGGAGTTGATCAGGTCGATGTATCGGTTACCATCCTCGTCGTACATAAAGGGCCCTTTGGCAGAAACCATAAAACGCGGGTGGCCACCCACTGCTCTGAAGGCTCTTACCGGCGAGTTAACGCCACCCGGAATAGATTGCTGCGCGCGCAGAAACAGCTCGTCGCTTATAGTTGATTTGTTCATGTCGGAATAAGTATCTGATGTTAGTTGTAAACCGGGTTTACCACCATAAGTTGTAAGTTCTCCAGTTTGGTTATCGGTACAAACTGATTATCGTGCCGTACCTCTTTACGTGCTGCGGCATCGGTATACCCCACAGCCTGGTAAAAAACACCCGGCCTTATGCCTGCCTCTGCCAGCGAGCCATTAAAATGAGGACCATACGCTTTCAACATCGATCCGAAATAGTACAGCATCTCAAAACCTGCATAGGCATAGGAAGAAGGGGGGAGGTTATACCTGGAAACATAGCTTCTGCGGAAACCATTGGCCTGCGACGACATTTTGTTCATATACTTCGGGGAGATAAAGTATACTTCCTGCTCATCCAGTTGCTTCAGCGAAATCTGGTTGATGTCCAGCCACGACTCGTAGGTCATGAGCGGCATTCGCACCGGCAGGGCACTCAGCACACTGGTTGCATTTACAGCGGCCGTCATCTTGTCAGAAAACACAGCCAGGTGACCTACTTCGTCCAGTTTTAGGTTGTTAAAAGTAGTAGCTGTAGCTGTACTTTGGCTGGAGTTGATTTTTTTATAGGTTTTTACCTTGCCTCCAAGTTTAATGAACTGCTGGCGGTAATGGGAGGCAAAGGTGGTATCGTCTTTGGAGTTCTCGAAAAGTATAACAGCCGTTTTGGGAGTAAAGGTGTTGTAAGCGTAAGTAGCTGCCTGGCGTGCCTGCGTTGCTACAGACGACTCAAATAAAAAGACGTTCTCGTTATTACGCGTCAGTTCCAGGTCCTGCGACAGCGGGTTGATCACGTTGATGTTGTTCTGCTCGGCAAACTGTGCCGCCATTTTCGCAGCCGATTTATACACAGGCCCTACCACCAGGTCCATCTGCTTCAGTTCCGGCGTAGATAGTACTTTCCTGACACCCGTGGTATCGGAGCCGGTATCGTAGGCAAACAGGTTGATGGTGATCCCCTGTTTCCGAAGGGAGTCCTGTGCCAGTTGCATGCCTGCATACAGGTCTGTCACGAACTGGTTCTTTCGGGCTGTCTGGGCCAGATTCTGGTTTAATTGGAAAGGCAGCAGCACAGCAACGTTATACCCTTGCTTGTTTGCGCTTCCTGCCCGCAGGTAACGGTCGCGGTCCAGCTTGTGCTTTGATACGATGCTTTCCAGTTTAGCCTTATCCTGTGGCTTGTACCAGCCGGACAGCAATTTATCAGCATATACCTGCGCTACGATTTTGTCGTCTGGGTACCGCTGCAGCAATTTTTCGTAAGCGGCTCTGTCGTTCAGGCGGTTCAGGTAATACCGTTTCAGGCCTTCCGCGTCAGCAGAAAGTTTGGAAGAAGAGAGCTGATCCAGTTCGGACAAAGCACGTTCATACTCCTTTTCCTCGAAGAGTACGTTTGCCAGCAGGTAATTCGCCTCCGCCATACTCTGCCAGTCCTTGTGCTGCTCTTTGAGTTGCAGCAACATCTTGTGGGCCTGCGGGAGCTTGTTTGCTTTCAGGGCAGCCAGCGCATATAAATAAGAAGCTTCGGGAGCATAGGTGTTGTTGGAGGCAGCATTTGTAACAGGCAATAGCTCGGCCATGGCCTTGTCGTATTGCTGCTGATCGATCAGGGTTTTCCCGTTTTTATAGTTTACTCCGTAATCCTGCAACTGGGCCTGTGCCGGCATGGCCAGGGCAGCCATCACCAATACGCCCGCAACATGCTTGATAAAGCTTCTCTTCATAGGTTCTGTTTTAAATTTTGAATGAGTGACTGTGTGAATGAGTGAATCTTTGCACCCCATACTCTGGGCTATACTGGAATTCACTCATTCAAAAATCACTCATTCACTCATTATATCTTACTCCCACTCAATAGTGGCTGGTGGCTTGGAGCTGATGTCGTACACCACGCGGTTTACGCCTTTCACCTTGTTGATGATCTCGTTCGATACATCTGCCAGGAACTCATACGGCAGACGGCTCCAGTCGGCGGTCATACCGTCCACGCTGGTTACGGCGCGCAAGGCTACCACGTTTTCATAGGTACGCTCATCGCCCATCACACCTACCGATTGCACCGGCAGCAGGATAGCGCCTGCCTGCCATACTTCGTCGTACAGGCCGGTCTTCTTCAGGTTGCTGATGAAGATATGATCTACCTGCTGCAAAATATGTACCTTTTCTGCTGTGATATCACCGAGTATACGGATAGCCAGACCCGGACCTGGGAAAGGATGGCGGCCCAGTATAGCTTCGTCGATTTTGAGGGTACGGCCTACCAGGCGCACTTCGTCTTTGAAAAGCGTTTTCAGTGGCTCTACCACTTTCAGTTTCATGAAATCAGGCAGACCACCTACGTTGTGATGCGACTTGATAGTAGCCGACGGACCTTTTACGCTTACCGATTCGATTACGTCCGGGTAGATGGTGCCTTGTGCCAGCCACTTCACATCCTCTATCTGGTGGGCTTCCTCATCAAATACCTCAATAAATACACGGCCAATGGCTTTGCGCTTTGCTTCCGGATCGGTAAGGCCGGCCAGAGCCGAGTAGAATTTGTTTTTAGCGTCAACACCTTTCACGTTCAGGCCCATGTGCTTGTAAGAGTCGAGCACGTTCTCGAACTCGTCTTTGCGCAGCAGGCCGTTGTCTACGAAAATACAGTACAGGTTTTTGCCGATCGCCTGGTGAATGAGCATGGCGGCCACGCTGGAGTCTACACCACCGGATAGGCCCAGTACTACTTTGTCATTGCCCAGCGTTTGCTGTAGCTCAGCCACAGTGCTGTCGATGAACTGCTCGGAGGTCCAGTCTTGGGTGCAACCGCAAATGTGTACCACGAAGTTACGAAGCAGGGTCTTGCCTTCTTCTGAGTGTGTTACTTCCGGGTGGAACTGAATGCCATAGGTTTCCTGATCGCGAAGCTTGTAAGCGGCAACGCGCACTGTATCGGTGCTGGCAATTACTTCGAAGTTGATCGGAATTTCTTTGATCGTATCGCCGTGCGACATCCACACCTGAGAGCCCAGGGTCAGCTCTTTCATCAGACGGTTGGTCGTATGCAGTTCTGCAAGCCTGGCGCGACCGTATTCCCGGATGGTAGAAGGAGTAACTTCACCGTGAAGCTCGTGGGCGATCAGCTGCGCACCATAACACACGCCCAGTAACGGCAGTTTGCCCATGTAATGGTTCAGGTCGATGGTTGGATGCTCTGCGTCGCGCACCGAGCAGGGGCTGCCCGAAAGGATGACGCCTTTCACATCGTCCGTTAGTGCTGGAACATGATTGTAAGGATAGATCTCACAATATACGTTAAGCTCGCGTACCCTTCTGGCAATAAGCTGGGTGTATTGGGAGCCAAAGTCGAGGATGAGTATTTTTTCTGGCATGCGCAAAGGTAAGGCGCTTTTATAGTTTTTGCCAATACTTTTAGATATAAGTGTTGGGGAGGGAAGTTATAGTGATATTTGTTCGTAATAGTGTATACTTGTAACATGTGGATTTCCTAATTCTCGTATATAACCCCACCCAGCCCTCCCCTAAGAACAGGGGAGGGGGTTTTGCTAAATATACTTTCTGGCGCATTTCTTCAGCTTCGTGCCTAACTAGGACATAGGGAAAAGAGAGTTACCATCTTTTACTGTCATTTCGACCAGCGGGAGAAATCTGATACAGGCAAAGTATAAACACACTCCCTGCCCCTCTCAAGAAGGGAATTTCTGCCTTTAGCATAGATGGGGTTATACTTTCATAGTTGTTGTTGCCCAACCACCCCTAACACCTCCTTGTCTAAGGAAGGGAGTTCTGACACTGCTATACTTTAAAAGTATAATTTCATAGCTACTGTCTTAACATCCCCCTACCTCCTTCAAAGGGGGACTTGGCTGAAGTTGCATAGCAGCCTACAAAGCAGTATCGTTTCCAGTCCTTGGGTTGAGCGCCTTCTGGGTTTCCGGTGCCCGTGAGGGCATTGCGACCGAAGGGTAGCAAAGGAAAGCTAGAAAGCGCGATGCCCTTCATCGAGGGCCCCTACCCCCAGGACGAGGCCCCGCGGCCCTGAGCGCACCAATAGAGACTATGAAAGTATAGACAAGTATGACTGAGGAAAAACAGGCAACTACGAAGCAAAGGCTTGCTTACTCCACTATAAAACTGTATCAGATTTCTCATTGCATTCGAAATGACAGTAAAATAAACATGCTAGCACACTGCACTTTATACTTCAAACTGTAGATTTTTAAACTTTTTATACTGATTACCCTTGCGGTGAAGTATAAAATTACTACTTTTGTAACGGCAAATCGACACGGCCAGCTCCCGTCGAACTCCCCCAGGACCGGAAGGTAGCAAGGGTAGATGGTTGTAGCGGCGCGATGTTGGTTTGCCACTTTTTTTGCCCCTACCTCAAGGATCCTCCTCCTGGCTTCAAGTTTTCGCTTCCTGCTAAGTACCAAATCAAATGTATACTTGTAGCTAATAGCCAACTGTTTATACTTGCTGAAGCCCCTATTTCACCCCTTAAAAACAGCTCCAAAGCATTATACCTTACATCTTTTGTGTTTTGTCTTTTGTGTTAGTACTTATTGCGTTAGATTTGTAGGCAAATCTACTTTTCCAGCATTATGAAATTCTTTATCGATACTGCAAACCTGCAGGAAATCCAGGAGGCACATGACCTCGGCGTATTGGATGGTGTTACCACCAACCCTTCGCTTATGGCTAAAGAAGGTATCTTTGGCCACGACAACGTAATGGCGCACTACAAGCAGATTTGCGAAATAGTAGATGGCGACATCAGCGCAGAAGTAATTGCTACCGATTTTGACGGCATGGTACGCGAAGGTGAGATTCTGGCCGACCTGCACCCAAACATCGTGGTGAAAGTGCCGATGATCCGCGACGGCGTGAAAGCAATCCGTTATTTCAGCGAAAAAGGTATCAAAACAAACTGCACGCTGGTATTCTCAGCCGGTCAGGCTTTGCTAGCGGCTAAAGCAGGTGCAACCTACGTGTCTCCGTTTGTAGGTCGTCTTGACGATGTGTCTACCGATGGTTTGCAGCTGATCGAGCAGATCGTTCAGATCTATGGCAACTACGGCTACCAGACACAAGTGCTGGCTGCTTCTGTGCGCCACGTAATGCACCTGGTGCAGTGCGCTGAGATCGGAGCTGATGTGGTTACCTGCCCACTGAACGTGATAACCAGCCTGCTGAACCACCCGCTTACCGACATTGGTCTGCAGAAGTTCCTGGCCGACCACGCCAAAGGAAACAAATAAGTTAATTACGAGTTACGAATTACGAATTAAGAGTGCCATAAGAGAGGTCTTCTCGGCTGCACCCCTAATTCGTAATTCATAATTCATAATTCGTAATTCATCCCGATGTACATCATCAAGGTAAAAGGCAAGGCCAAAATTCCGGATTACATACAGTTGCGCGACGATAATTTTGTGTTGATCGCGTATTTTCGTGCCGACCGTCCGCTTAAAAACCTCGACCGCTATGGCCTGGAGGGGAAAGAGGAGGCGCTTGCCGCCCTCATTGAAGGACTGGAATTTGGCAAGCTTCAGAAATTAGAGATTTAAGTATTTATGAGTTTTTCTTCTTCCCCGGTTGTTTCGCTGCGCGATGTAGCGATCTATCAAGACATGAACACCATCCTGAGTAATGTCAATTTTGATATTGACAAGGGGGAGTTCGTCTACCTGGTGGGCCGTACCGGAAGCGGAAAAAGCTCCCTTCTCAAAACTCTTTATGCCGATCTGCCGCTGCTGACGGGCTCTGCCACTGTAGCCGATTTCAGGTTAAGCAAACTGCCGCGCCAGCAGGTACCCTTCCTGCGCCGTAAAATTGGTATCATCTTCCAGGATTTTCAGTTGCTGGTAGACCGCACCGTATCCGAAAACCTCTCGTTTGTACTGCGTGCCACAGGCTGGAAAGACAAATCGAAACGAAAGCAGCGTATTTCGGAGGTACTCATGCAGGTAGGTCTGGATGCAGCCGCGAATAAAATGCCGCACC
Source organism: Pontibacter ruber (assembly GCF_023630205.1). GTDB lineage: Bacteria > Bacteroidota > Bacteroidia > Cytophagales > Hymenobacteraceae > Pontibacter > Pontibacter ruber. Next base: position 667,490 of record NZ_JALPRR010000003.1, read on the forward strand.
AACTCTCAGGTGGCGAGCAGCAACGAATCGTAATTGCCCGTGCGCTGCTAAACGAACCTGCCATACTTTTCGCCGATGAGCCAACCGGTAACCTCGACCCGCAGGTGGCCGATGGCATCATGCAGCTATTCCAGGAAATCAATAACAGCGGTACTGCTGTGCTGATGGCCACGCACAACTATGAGATCATCAATCGCTACCCCCGCCGTGTGCTCAAGTGCGAAAGCGGTAAAGTGCTGGATTCGCAGGTAGAAGCCTTCACCCTGACCAACGGCTTCTAACTTTATACTTCTCTTTCCCTGATTTTATACTTCCGGGCAGCCTGAAGCTGCTTCGGTGTTAGCGTTTTACACTTCCGGCAAGCTTCAGTACCCACTGGTTCAGTTCCGGGTATACGTTAAAGCCAAGCGTAAGCGACCCGTAAACCGCTGTGATAAGCGCAGAGCGTATGGCAATATCCAGGAACACATTGCCCAGGTAGGGTAGCAGGTAGGATGCTCCCAACGCCACAGCAGAAATGGCAAGTATCCCCACAGAACTCCAGGCGAAAGGCTGCATTTTGTAGATCCACAGCACAAAGATCATCCGCAGCAGGTTAATAAAAATCAGCGAGAGCATGGTGGCAAAAGCCGCTCCGTTCATGCCATATAGTGGGATAAAGATGTAGTTTGTCCAGATGGTAAGGCCTGCCAGCACAATGTTAAAGAGCAGGTCCCAGCGGTACTTTTCGGATGTGGCCAGGATGATGCCGTTTATACCTGTCGCCAGGTCCACCAGGCGGGCCAGCGCCAGAAACAACACCACATATTTCCCTTCACGATATTCCTCCGGCATAAACGAGAACAGGTTGTCCAGGTTGGCCCAGATACCGATAAAGAGCAGCAGCCCGATGATAAGGTTGATGAGCGTGATCTGCTTGTAAAATTTAGCCAATCCTGGCATGTTCTGATCTTTCCAGAACTCGGCCACCTGCGGAAAAGCAATCTTGAAAATAGCCAGGGCAGGCGTCACGATGGCGCTGGTAATGAAAAAAGCAGTGGTATAGACACCGTTATCGCTCAGGCTGACCGAGCTGATCATCACTTGGTCTACCGTTTTGATGATGGTTACCGAAATGTTGCCCATGAACGTGAACAGGCCGAAAACCAGCATTTCCCGCATCGGCACGATGCTGGCGATGGTAGCAAAGGAAGGCTTCAGGTAAAGCTGTTTCAGCCACAAGGTATACACCATCAGCACCAGTGCAATCACTGAGTTTACCCCTACATACCAGAGCACAAAGGTATGGAAGTCCATCCAGCCGAAACTATAGACCACCAGCAACAATAGGATCAGGACCCGCGACAGAAAATCCTTTACGAAGGAAGAGACAATGGTTTTGAACAGCGACCGCAGGTATGCCGTGAACAGGTTAAACAGCAGCGTGAAGAACGCCAGCGGAATGATGTAGTAATAGTAATCCAGCAGCAGAGCGGAGTTCTCTTGGTAATAATCAGTTACAACCGGTTTGAATACCAGGAACAGGATCGTGATGAGGCCAAAACCCAGCATGGGCACCGAGAGCAGCCAGAACAGAAAGCCATGGTGCTGCTGCTCTTTGTTGCGGAAGTATGGGAAGTACCGCACACTCATGTTCACAAAGCCAAGCGCCGCGAACTGGGCAAACATCTCAGCTATGGTAAGCAGCAGGCGCGTGAGCCCCACCTGGTCCGGCTCCAGGATGTTCGGGAACAGCAGGATCACATTTACATACCCGATCAGGATGCCGGCATACGAAATTATGGTGTTCCAAATACCCTCGCGCTGAAGATGACGCATGTATGGTGGTGCTTTAGGATAAAGAAGGGGCAAATATACTATATATTATGAAGAAGGAATCTGATGTTATTTCTTCCTCTCTACTGTGTTTGCTAAAAACGAGCGGAGGTGCTGCAGGGCCAGTTCACCGCTCCTGCCATCGTACTCTGTGCCGACGGTAGCATTATAATACTGCGCCCGCAGGTATACTTCGGGCCGCTGGTTTATACTTTGCTGCAGCATCTGCCTCAGTTCCTCGTAACTGGCAGCAGCCTCCACCAGGCCGTGGGCGACATAGCCATAGTAATCATGCAGCGCCTCCTTCGGGTTGAAGTTGTAGTAGATAGACCAAACGTTGAGCAGTACCGCCTCCAGGTGAATGCCTGAGTTGCCGCTGATCTGCACATCAAGCTGCCGCAGGTAATCGAAGGTAGCGACGGTGCGGCTGTCGGAAATGCTGATGGTAGAGCTTATACTTGCCAGCGCCCCAAAGTTGCGCTTGTCGCGGGGGTGGGGGCGGAGGATGATCTGAAGGGATGGAAAGTCCTTGGTCAAGTGTATCAGCAACTGCTCGATCTCCTTGGTCAGGTCCATCAGGTTGCAGCCAATGCCGATGGTCTGGATGGTAGAATGGTGGTTGCGAAGCGGCACGAACTTGTCGGCTTTGGGCATGCCGATAAATTCTACGCGTCCTTCCACCGGACCACACAATTTATACTTGTCCAGCGAGTCCTGACCTTCCAGCAGGCTCAGGTCAAAAGCCAGTGGCGGGAAGAGGTTGCTGACGCTGGCATGCTGCACATAAGCGGTCTTTATCCCCAGCTTTTTGGCGGCCAGCAGCATGGCGCGGGCATCGGCGTTGTGGTCGTTGGCAAACACCACGCAGCTCGGTTTATACTTGCGGAGCTTCTGCAGGTAAATCTCATAAAAGCCGATGGCATCGTAGAGCAAGTCCACAAAGCGCAGGGTGCTCTGTTTCCTGTGCGCGAGGAACTGAAAAAAAAGCGGCAGAAACTTGTAGTAGTAGAGCAGCTTTCTGCGGAGTGACAGGCGTGCAACCGTCTGGTTATACTTGCCGATCTCCTTGCTCTGCCCGGCTACCATCACGGCATCGGGTATGCCTTCCTGCAGAAAATGCAGGCTGTCGTAGTTGTTCTGGCTAACCACGTACAGCCATACTTTGTGCTGCAGCTTTTCCAGCTGCTCCACCGACTGGAACAGGTTTCCGAAAAGGCGGAAGAACGTATGGGCTGCCATGCGGAGGAGGCGCAGGAACGGACTTTTAGGAGAGGCCGCATTTTTGGCGCTTTCCGGCAGCTTCAGAAAGCCTTCCGAAAAGTGCATGTACAGAATGCTGCTGTAAATGGCGTACCATTTTTTCATGTGCTACACCAAATCCCAGCTGAGCGGCGTACCCGCTTTGATGTCTTTAGAAGCGGGTCTTCCCAGCAATTCTTCGTAATGCTTCGGCGCCAGCCCCAGGCCCGGACGGATCACGCGGATGTTCTCTTTGGTCAAGGCTTCACCGGCTTTGATGTCTTTGGCTGCGTACACAGAGCGCTTGAACAGGCGACTTTTCTCTTCGGCCCGCTGCACGCCATACTGTACGTGGCCCATGGCCAGCCACGCCCGTTCCGACTCTACCACCAATGCGCGTAGTTCTTCCGGCTCCAGCGAGAAAGCAGAATCCACGCCGCCGTCGGCTCGACGCAGCGTAAAGTGCTTCTCTATTACCGTTGCACCCAGTGCCACAGCGGCTACGGAGGCGCCCACGCCCATGGTATGGTCAGATAATCCTACCTGCACGCCATAAAGGTCGCGCATGTGCGGTATGGTCAGTAGGTTGGTATTTTCCGGAGTGGCCGGGTAAGTGGAGGTGCATTTGAGCAGGATGAGTTCCTGGCAGCCGGCTTCACGCAACACCTGCACGGCTTCTGCTACCTCCTGTACGGTGGCAGCCCCGGTGCTCATAATCACAGGCTTGCCGGTAGCGGCTACCTTGCGCAGCAGCGGGTGGTCAGTGTTTTCAAAAGAAGCAATTTTATACACCGGCGCGCCCAGCTCTTCCAGGAAATCCACGGCCGTTTCATCAAAAGGGGAGGAGAAGGCGATCATGCCGCGCTCTTTTGCCCGATCAAAAAGCGGCTTGTGCCATTCCCAGGGGGTGTAGGCTTCCTTGTAGAGGTCGTAAAGCTCGCGGCCCTTCCACAGCGATCCTTCATCTTCAATGGTGAAGGCGCCGGGCAGGGTCATGGTGTCGGCGGTATAGGTTTGTAGTTTGATGGCATCGGCACCGGCGGCGGCGGCGGCATCCACAATAGCCAGCGCGCGCTCCAGCGACTGGTTGTGGTTTCCCGACATTTCGGCGATGATGAAGGGTTTATGTCCCGGGCCCACCAAACGGCCCGCTATATTGATATCATTGATCATTTTATACTTTTTATACTTGCCTACTTCTTCAACGAAAGCGTGAACCGGTAAGCGGTTGGGTAATCTTTTGAAGGCTCGTCGTAAGCAAAGCCGGCTTTTTCGAAGGCTCTCACGGAGGCTGTGTTGTCCTGCTGCACCAGCCCCTCTACCTGTTGCACATCGGGCCGCTGCTTTTTCAGGCGTTCTACGCCTTTCAGCAACATGGAGTGCCCCAGACCTTTGCCTCGGTAATTTTCCCCGATCAGGTAGCTGATGGTAGCCACTTTACCGGATATCTCGAAGCGGATATGAGCGGCGGGCTCTCCTTCTATTTCGGCAATATAAAGCTTCGTGTCAGGGTTGTCAAGCCGGGCGTGAAACCAGCGGGTGTGGTTCTCCAGCGGAATAGGCTCCGATTTAAAGGAGCGGCTGCGTACTTCCCGATCGTTGGCCCAACTGAAGAGCAGTTCCAGATCATCGGGCGCGGCATCGCGTAAGGTTAGGTTGGCGCTGAGACTGAGGTTGTGAAACAGCTGCTTCAGGCGCTCGTCGCTCTGGCCATCGAAATGCTCTCGCTGGGTAGTTACCTGCTGCTGAAACTGCTCTTTTCTCAGGCCCTGCTCTAGTTGCTGTAGTAGCAGCTTGTATTCAGTAGCCAGGTTGTTCCCAGTAAGGAAGCCATACATGCTTTCCTGGTTGTCGGCTGTCTGTAGTACATATAGAGCACCTCCTACGGCACAGTACTCATAGGCTACGCCGCTTGCCGAAGTTACAGCGAGGGCACAACGGCGCATGAGGTCGCGCATTTCGCGGGCGCTCAGGTTCTGGTGCAACGTGGCGTTCGTGTTCTGTTCCAACCAGTTCTTCAGCGCCATTTTATGCGGATAAGCACTGCCTACAATGATCTCGATGTGCTGGATAGCTTCCAATTGAGTTAGCTCCTGCGTTATTCTTAAAGTATGGTTATCCGGATCGGCACCACCCATGTTCAGCAGCACGCGCAGCTTACCAACCGGAAAGGTGCGTTCGGTACGGGCTGCTTCCAGGAAAGGCTTCCGGAGCAGGGCATAAGCCGGACCTAAACAGAGCTTTGTGTAGGGAGCCGAAGTATACATTTCAGGAGCCATGCCACCGGCCTGGTTGATTACCGCATCGGCAACAAAAGTATAGCTGTGGATGTCGTCGATACACACCAGGGTAGCGCCTCTGGACTTGATGTTCTGCTGGTAGGCGGTGCCAAAGTTGTATCCATCCAGCACCACGATCTCCTCTTCTGAAATATACGCCGCCAGTTCGTAGCCAAAGCGATCTTCGGATGGGGAGGAGGGAGGCAGCGCAATAATGCCATCGCAAACGTGCCGGATCTGTTCCTGTAGAGCCCGGTCCGGCGACTGTATGGCAAACACGCATTCAAAATCGTGCCGTAGCATGTCGGCTAGCGCCAAAGAGCGTACTACGTGTCCCAATCCGATGCGGCTGTTGCCGTCTGCCCGGAAAATAATGCGCCTTTTCTTGTCCATGCTACTGTAGTTTTTGAAGTACCCGGGTAAATCCGCCTGTTTGCAGCAGCTTTTTAGCTTCTGTCAATTCATCCTCCTCCGAAGCAAACGCCTGCCGCTGTGTATTTACGGCATTTACCGCATAAAGCCACGGATTTTCCGCTACAAGTTCGGCTATATCCTCGTGCCGCACATACAGCTCGTCCTGCAAAAGCCTCTCGTACAGGAGCGAAGCCAGGGCATAATCAGACGGATAGTCTATGGTCAGGCGCAGCGCCTGGATCGGAGAAGTATAGGCTATACTTTGCCTGGAGAAGCCTTTCTCACGGCGGATATAGGGCGTGACATGCTCCCGGTCGGCAGTTTCGGTTGCTTCCTTGGCGGCTCTTTGCAGGGCGGCAAAAGAAATAACTTCCACGTTGGTGCCTAGTGGCAGGCCTTCGGTTATGGTGTAATCCGCTTTCTTTTCCAGGTGCTGCTGCACGGCCTCGTCAATCGTTTCTGGATTTACGAACGGATTATCGCCTGTCAGGCGTACCACCACGTCCAGTTTATACTTGCTGGCCGCCTGCATAAACCGGTCCAGCACGTCGTCGGTAGAACCCCGGAAGCACCCGATGGCATTCGGGGTGCAGAAATTCAGAATGGCATCGTCAGTTGTGCTTTCAGTGGTGGCAACCACCACCTCCTGCAGCGTGGTAGCGGCACAGGCTCTCAAGATCACATGCTCCATCAGACCGGGACCGCCGCCGAAGGGCAGGGGCAGGAGAGCTTTGTTCGGGAGCCGCTCCGAGCCGAGCCGTACCTGTATGATGGCGCCAACTTTTACCATGCAGTCCAGCCTCCGTCCAGCACCATGTTTTGCCCGGTCATGTAAGCCGACGCGTCAGAAGCCAGGTACACAAAAGCACCTTTCAGGTCTTCCGGCTTGCCGATGCGGTGGAGCGGGTTCTTGCGCTCCAGTTTCTCTATAAACGTCTTGTCCTGCTGCACCTTCTCGCTTGGGAAAGGACCCGGCGTAACAGCGTTGACTGTGATGTTATACTTGCCCAGGTAGCAGGCAAAATAACGCGTGAGCTGCAGCACACCGGCTTTGGCAGCACCGTAATGCGGCGGATTCAGCGAGGCCGGGCTCTCTTCGTAAATACTAAAATCCGGCGACACCATCCCGTACATAGAAGATACGTTAATGATCCGGCCACCCTTGTCTTTCAGGTAAGGGATCACCTCCCGGATGCAGCGGTACACGCTGTTCAGGTTGCCATCGATGCCGTAGGCCCATTCCTCGTCGGTGAGCTGCTCCGGCTGCTGGCCTTTGGAATAAAAGGCGTTGTTTACCAGCACATCCAACCGGCCCTGCGTTTCCTGCACTTGTTTGAAGGCATTGGCTATACTTTCGGTTTGGGAGATGTCACAAGTAAGGAAGTATACCTTATCCAGTGCCTTGCCTTTAAAAGCTTCCTCAAATTTATCTACGCTGCGGCCCAGTACATAAACTGTTGCGCCGGCCTCTGCCAGGCTTTCGGTTATGGCCGTACCAAGGTGCCCGTAGCCGCCGGTTACCAGCGCCACTTTACCAGTTAAGGAAAATAGCTCGTTTATAGGTTTGCTCATGATGCGGGCCACTTGTAAGGTAGTATGATGTTCTCGTTCTCTTCTTTCAGTTGCTCCAGGGCCGCCAGCAGTTGCTCTGGCAGGGTATAGACGCAGAAGCGGATATTCTCCAGAAGCGTCTGCAGGCTTTCCACCCCAATCACCGCATTCGAAATGTAAGGATTTGCCAGCGCAAAGCCCAGGCAAACTGCTCCAAGTGGTAGCTGGTATTCCTGCGCCAACTGCTGCAAGGCAGCGATTTTGGCAGCAACCGGTTGCAGGTGCTGCGGCAGCTTGTCGGGCTGCATAAAGTATAGCCCCTGCAGGTATACCGAGCGCACGTGGGCCTCTATTCCTTGCTGCTGTAGCTTCGGCAGTACTTCGTCAAAGCGCCTGTCGAAGATACTATAAGGGAACTGCACTATATCGATGGGAGCATTAGCGCTTAAGAGCTCTTCGGCCTCCTGCGGATGGTAAAGCGAAATGCCTACTTTTTCTACCAGGCCGGAAGCTTTTAGTTCCTGCAGCTCTTCGAGCACAGCCGGTTTGCTGCTATAAGTGCTGTAGCTGTGCAGCAGGTAACCATAAAGCTTTGGCACACCCAGTCGCTCCAGCGACTCCTCAAAAGCCTGTTTTATACTTTGGTCCGGCCTGTTGGGCGGATATTTGGAAATGATGCGGAAATCTGTTCCTGCTTCGGCTAGGGCATTGCCTATACGTTGCTCGCTATTTCCGTAAGCCGCGGCCGTATCCAGGGTAGTGATGCCGGCTTGGGTGGCCTTCGCAAGTATAGCTTTTACTTCCTCCTGTGGAATCTGACCACGTTGGTTGCTGATGCCATAGTTGAGGCCAAACTGCGCGGTGCCCAGTATCAGCCGGTTGATATTGCTTGCCTCGGGAGCGCTCACTTTCGGACAAACTCCTTTATTTTTACAATTACGAACTGCTGTTCCTCTTCCGTCAGGGTAGGGTACATCGGCAGGCTCATGCATTGGCTGTAGTAATGCTCTGCTTCCGGATAATCACCTTTTTTAAAGCCCAGGCTGCGGTAGTAAGGCATGGTGTGGGCCGGAATGTAATGCACCTGCGCAAAGATGTTGTGCTGACGCAGGTAATCATACAGGCCTTTGCGGTCTTCTACCCGGATTACATACAAGTGGTAAGCATGGCCTGTGTGGCCTTGTTCTGCGAGTGCCTCTGCCGAAGTGCGCAGTGTTTCCACACCCTCAAATCCGGCAAAAGCAGTATCGTAAACTTGGGCGATTTCTCTGCGGCGGGTAAGGCCGGCGTCGGCGCGCTGCAGTTGCGAAAGGCCCAGTGCGCAGAGCATGTCCGGAATGCGGTAGTTGTAACCGAGCTCCTGCATTTCCATGTACCAGCCGCCGTGGTTTTCTTCCAGCAGCTCCGGGTCGCGGGTGATGCCGTGGGTGCGGTAGAGCAGCAGTTTTTTATACAGCTCCTCATCGTTGGTCGTTACCATCCCGCCCTCACCAGTGGCAATGTGCTTTACCGGGTGGAAAGAGAAAATAGCCAGATCAGCATACTTGCCGTTTCCGCACAACTGCTTCTCGCCCTGGCTGTCGATGAAGTAACCGCCGGGCGCGTGGCAGGCGTCTTCAATGATCCACAGGCCGTGCTCGTCGGCCAGTTTCCGCAGCTCCTCCAGGTTCACCGGGTTCCCGGCAAAGTCTACCGGAATGATTCCGGTAAAGTAGCCTTTGGGCTTGCTCTCCAGCAGCTGGCGAACTTTTTCAATGTCAATCAGAGCTGTAGCGGGATCGATGTCGGCAAACTCTACGGTGCCGCCGCAGTAGCGCACGCAGTTGGCAGAGGCCACAAACGTAATGGGCGTAGTGATTACGCGCGACTCTTCGTTCACACCCAGTGCCATGGCGCATAGATGAAGCGCAGCCGTTCCGTTAGCCACGGCCACGGCATACTTAGCGCCTACATAGTGGGCAAAGGCCTGTTCAAACTCAGCCACCTTCGGCCCCTGCGTCAGGAAATCCGACTGAAGCGTTTCCACCACGGCTGCAATATCCTCTTCGGTAATGTGCTGCCTGCCGTAAGGGATAGGTTTTTGAGTGCTGAGTTCTGAGTGCTGAGTCATGCGTGTTAATTAATAATGAGTAGTGATTAATGATTAATTTTTCGACAGACGTGGCTGATACCCTAATTAATCATTCATCATTAATAATTATACATTAAAATTCGGGTCTACGTGCTCGCGGATCTGGTCGCGGAGCTGCTCCACGGTTAGCCAGTCGGTGTTGGTGCCGGAGTTATACTTGAAGCCCAACTCCACCATCTTGCCGTTGTGCGCTTTCAGGAAATCATCCGTACTCCAGACCGGTGTAGAAGGCAGAATTACGTAGTACTTATCCAGCTCCACAGTGTTTAAAGAGTCGGTTTCGGTGATCATCTCTTCGTGCAGCTTTTCGCCAGGACGAATGCCGACTACTTCCTGCTTGCAGTTCGGACCAATGGCCTCAGCCAAATCGGTGATCACGTAAGAAGGAATCTTTGGAACAAAGATTTCGCCGCCCCAATGGTGCTCCAGCGCATGGAATACCAGTTCCACGCCTTCCTCCAGCGATATGTTAAAGCGCGTCATATCCGGGTGCGTGATAGGCAGAACGCCCTCTTCGCGCTTCTTCAAAAAGAAAGGCACCACCGAGCCACGTGAGCCAATCACGTTGCCGTAACGCACTACCGAGAAACGCAGGTCGCGCTTGCCGCGCATGTTGTTGGCTGCTACAAACAGCTTGTCGGAGCACAGTTTGGTTGCACCGTACAGGTTGATTGGGGCAGCTGCTTTATCGGTAGAAAGCGCTACTACGTCTTTTACACCAGAGTCAAGGGCTGCGTTGATGATGTTCTCGGCACCCAGCACGTTGGTCTTGATGCACTCCATCGGGTTATACTCGGCAGCCGGTACCTGTTTCATGGCCGCAGCATGCACAATGATGTCGATGCCCTCGCAGGCGCGTTTGAAACGCTCGGCGTCGCGCACATCGCCAATGAAATAGCGGATGGATTTATACTTGCTGTGCGGAAACGTCTGCGACATTTCGAACTGTTTCAGCTCGTCGCGGGAGTAGATCACGAGGCGCTTCACGTCCGGAAAACGCGCATACACCATCTCCACGAACTTTTTTCCGAACGAGCCGGTGCCGCCCGTTACCAGTATAGACTTATTGTTAAGGTCTAATGCCATTCTGAATTTTTTGCTTTATACAGCAGGTGCGTTTTAGTCACCCGAAACAGGGTGCAAGATAAATATTTAATTGCTGATTGATTTAATTGATGATTGTTAATTGTTAAATTGTTGATTGTCTGAACCAGGATTTACAGGATGAATGAAGGATCAGCAGGATTTGGATCAAAACCAAATTTTATACATCAGCTTTCATTGTGCTTTCCCACCCTTGTTGGTGTTCTCAACAACAACTTATACTTCAGCGGCCGTTGCGCTTGCTGGTGAAAACACGCAGCAAGCGCAACAGATCTCTACCGCCTAAACTTTTTTATCCTCTAACTCCCAAACTCTCTAACTCAAATCAACTTTCTAACTTTAATTCTTAACTCTCAACTTTTAACTAAAACTCCTATCTTTCCGGCTATACTTCTGCTTGATCATGTTGAAGAAGATCCTTTTCGGGCTGCTACACTCCGCCGGCTATTATTTCCGCTATACTTCGGTGCTCCACCATCCGTCTAAAAAAGTGATGGCAGGTAGCCAGTTGCTATACTTTGGTGAGGAGGAACGGGCCTTTCTGGAGCAGTCGGCTGCGAGCTTTAACTATAGTATAGATTATAGTTTAGGTTATCGGCAAAAGGAGCAGTACTTGGTGCGGCTACAGCAGGCTGTGTTGCTGGGCAACTCCGGTGCTGTGGTGCAGGAAGGGCGCGTGGTGGTAGAGTCGGTATTTGATGTGAGCCGCCTGGCTAAGTCGCCTGCTTTTAAAACGCCTGCCTTGCTGCTGCCCAGGTATAAAAAAGGACTTTATACTTCTATACTTCACCTGCCTTGGGCCAGGAACAACAATTACCACTGGTTTTTCGACTGCTTGCCGCGGCTCTACTTTGTGCTGCAAGCGGTTCAGGAGCCAATCCGGATTATCATGCGCCGCGACCTGCCGGCTTACCAGTTACAGACGCTCCAGTTTATACTTGCCGATTATCCGCAGGCGCAGGTGGTGTTTATAGGCAAACACGAGAAGTGGGAGGTAGAGGAGTTTATACTTCCGTCGTTCCTCTCTAACGCCCAGAGCGGTTTCCTGCCACAATCGGTTAACCAGTGGCTGCGCCACAAGATCTGGAGCGGCTATGGTGTGCAGCCGTCTGGCAACAAAAGACGCATTTACATCAGCAGAGCCAATGCCCAAACCCGGCGGGTGCTGAACGAGTCGGAGCTGCTACCCGTGCTGGCAAAGTATGGCTTTGAGGTGGTTCGGGCCGAGGAACTGAGTTATCAGCAACAGGTGCAGCTGTTTTTCGAGGCTGAAGCTATCGTTGCTCCCCACGGCGCCGGCCTGACCAACCTGCTGTTCTCGGAGCAATGTAAGGTGCTGGAGTTTCATCCGGCCAACCTGATCAAGACGCATTACTTCCTGCTCTGCAAAGGCCTAGGCTTTGACTACACTGCCGTAGTGGGCTCCGTGGGAGACAAGCAGGAAAATTATAAGGTGGACGTGCAGCAGGTGGAAAAGTGGCTGGAGAAAGTATAGTTGTATGGGAACGTTTTATTAGGTTTAGTTGGAGTATTAAGGTAAAGATACTCCACATATAGTGCAGATAGCAGGAGTAGGTACTCCTGCTATACAGAAGTTGGGAAAATAAAATATTATTTATGAAAAAAAATATGTTACTACTACTACTTTAAAAATTTGCGAAGAAGCTATTCTCAAACCTACAACTCATTGCTTATGAACTTTATTCAAAAAGCTACTATAGTAGCTGGATTAGTATTCCTGCCGTTTATGACGTTGGCTCAAGGTTCACGTGCTCTGCCTTATAATGAAGATCAGATAGAACTTGATCAAGAAGTGAGTCCATCAGGTACCGCAACTGATAAATTCAAAGCTATTCATGTTATTTCTACTAGTTTAAGAGGGGTGCGTGGCGCCAATGGAATAGTCTATTGGGTTAGCAAGGATAAGGCTACACTGTCGGCCTATAAAGGAGCGCGACTACTCTGGCAGACGAATGTGGCCGAAGCCTTCAAGTCGAAGTTTCAACAGCCTCTAATTGAGAAGATTATTCTTTCCTCCAATGTGATTTTTGTATCAGTTAGTAATAAGGTGTTAGTTGAAATTAACCGAGAAACCGGTCAACTAGGGAAAAAATAAACTGAGAAGGCAGCTTTTTTGATGGTAAAAATATCTTTACACAATATCATTAAAAATAGATTACTTTGCCCAACCACACCTTTACGGTAATTGCGCCACTGCAAAGCCCAGTACGTTGGTGGTAATAGTAAATTACGAGAAGTAAGGGGAAAGCCATCACAGTGTAAGAACAATAATGAAATTTAAATGCCAATAATACTCTTAGCAGCAGGCTTTTTATCGATTATCATTGGAATTTTAATCTTCAGGGATATTCAAAAAGATAATAAGCGTGGGTATGAAGACAAGTATGGTGCTAACATCAAAATGTACTTTGCTTCATTCGGATTTTGCTTGATAGGTATAGTTGTAATATTTAGAACTATCCTTGATTTGTTTTAAAATAAAAAACCACTTCCACCAACAAGGTTCATAGTTTAGGTTCGGCTACGCCTCCCCACACTATGCACAAGACGTTAACTTACTCATTAAACCAATCTCAATCCACCCAGGCAACCTTTCCTTACAGCCACGCATCTGTTTAGTAAAAGAAAGGAGGATTGGTTATGAGCAAAACATTAAAAATCAGTACGATTACAATTGTAGCTTTCAGCATACACTTCCTGTTCGATGGTATTTATTTCAAGAGTATCAGAAGCTGGATGCACGAGGTAATCAATCAATTCGGGGTAAGCCATATAATAGCCTATCTCATTGTAGGGATTCCAATTTTTGCCGGTACACTTTTAATCGGTAAACAGAAGGAGTTTTTTAAAAACCTGGGTTTAGACAAAAGCTTCTTAAAGGCATTGGCATTCGCTGTGGTCTGTACAGCACCTATGTTTTTAGGATTTTCACTCTTATTTGATTTCAATACAGACATAAAGCTAAACACCATTCTGGTTTCTATCCTGGCGGCCGCTTTTTTCGAAGAACTATATTTTCGAGGTTTTCTGTTCGGGCAGCTCTACAAACACACGTCTCTTGGGTTTATTACTTCTGTATTGTTAGGCGCATTACTTTTCGGGCTGATACATTTATACCAGAGCACCGATCCGATCGAATTAGTCGGGATATTCCTCATCACGTTCTTAGGCGCAATCCTGTTTGCATGGGCGTACGTGGAGTGGAACTATAACTTATGGGTTCCGGTACTGCTTCACTTACTTATGAATTTAGCCTGGGAGTTATTTAATGTAAGCGATAATGCCCTGGGAGGAGCCTACTCCAATGTCTTCAGGACCATTACAATTGCTTTGATCATTGCTGTAACCATACTTTACAAAAAACGAAAAGGACTACCTCTGGAAATAAACAAGCATACTCTGTTTATGAAAAAGTCTGTATCAACAAAGCATGTAAATAAGAGCGCCTTAAGAGCTAAAACGAGAGTGGCAGTTTAAGATAGAGGCGTGTTGCTTTCCCAAATTTATACAGTGATAATCTGCTCCTTTTTCATACATAAGACATACTAAAAGAGAATTCCTCTACAGCTTAACCGTATCCACTTCACCTAAACCAGGTAAGCTGTCACTAAATAATCACAGCTCTGTCCTAAGCTGACATTACCCCTCTGCAAGCCTCGCGTACACTGTATTGTTTCTGATCTAAACTTAATCATATACAGGTATGGCTGAGAAGAAAGTGATCACCGTATTTGGAGCAACCGGTGCCCAAGGTGGCGGCGTTGCCCGTGCTATACTTAACGACCGCGACAGTAACTTTGCCGTGCGTGCTGTCACCCGAAATCCTGATTTGGATAAAGCCAGAGAGCTGGCCCGCCTGGGTGCTGACGTAGTAACTGCCGATATCGATGACAAGGAAAGTATGCGAAGAGCACTGGAGGGAGCTTATGGTGCGTATTTTGTTACCTTCTTCTGGGCTCACTTTTCACCGGAAAAAGAACTGGCAGAGGCCCAAAGTATGGCGGGAGCCGCAAAAGAGGCGGGGCTAACGCACGTGATCTGGTCTACGCTGGAGGATACCCGCAAGTGGGTGCCGCTGGACGACAACCGCATGCCCACGTTGCAGGGCAAGTATAAAGTACCGCACTTTGATGCCAAAGGCGAGGCCGACCACTTTTTCACGGATATGGGTGTGCCAACTACTTTCCTGAGAGCCTCTTTTTATTGGGATAATTTCATCTATTTTGGGATGGGACCAAAAAAGGGACCTGATGGCAAGCTATACCTTACCTTGCCCATGGGTGATAAAAAGATGGCCGGCATTGCCAGCGAAGACATAGGAAAGTGCGCTTATGGTATTTTGAAGAAGGGAGAAGAATTAATTGGTAAAACCGTTGGTGTGGCCGGCGAACAGCTTACCGGGCAGGAGATGGCCGAAAAATTTAGCAAAGCTCTCGGGCAGGAGGTGCTGTATAACAGTATATCCCCTGAGACCTTTCGCAGTTTTGGCTTCCCGGGAGCCGATGATCTGGGCAACATGTTTCAGTTTTACCGCGATTTTGATGAGGTTTGCAACAGTGTTCGGGATGTTACCTTCTCAAAAGAACTCAACCCGGAGTTAAAATCTTTTGACGAGTGGCTGTCTGAAAACGCAAAACGCATACCTTTAGAATAATCAAACACCGACCCTATATCCACTATCACATGTCTGCCGCTGATAACTACATCGAATTAAACAGGCGCTCCTGGAACGCGCGCACTGATTTTCATGTGAAGTCTGACTTTTACGATGTCGAAGGCTTCCTGAAAGGCAATACCTCGCTTAAGGAGATCGAGCTGAATTTGCTGGGTGACCTGCAGGGGAAAAGCCTGCTGCACCTGCAGTGCCATTTCGGGCAGGATACCCTCTCACTGGGCAGGATGGGTGCCCAGGTAACCGGTGTTGATCTTTCGGATAAGGCCATCAGCCAGGCAAATGAACTGGCGCACAAGGCAGGCATACCGGCAGACTTTATCTGCTGCGACCTTTACGACCTTCCGCAGCACCTCGACAAGCAGTTTGATATCGTGTTCACCAGCTACGGCACCATCGGCTGGCTACCCGACCTGCAGAAATGGGGGCAGATCATTTCCAGGTTCCTGAAGCCGGGCGGCAGGTTTGTTTTTGTCGAGTTCCATCCTGTGGTCTGGATGTTCGACGACAACTTTAAAACAGTCAAGTATAACTACTTCAACGAGGGGCCGATCATAGAAACAGGCAATGGAACCTATGCCGACAGAGATGCGCCTATTGCGCTGGAATGTGTAACCTGGAATCACCCTCTTAGTGAAGTGTTAAACAGCCTGATCGGAAATGGGCTTGAGATCAACGCTTTCGAAGAGTTTGACTATTCTCCTTTCAACTGCTTTAATGAAACCATTGAAGTTGGGTCGGGCAAGTATCGCATAAAACATCTTGGCAACAGAATACCTATGGTATATGCCTTGGTTGCTACTAAGAAAAGTGAAAATTAACATTACTCAACCCAATAGTTAGTTGAGGCTTTTCGCACATGTCCCATCTACAAATCTGTACTGGCCTTTATTCCCATGTCCACATCTCCTAAAACTTATAGATCGGAATTTTTATATACTTTTTCTCATATTGCCAATTCGTGAAATTTTGAATGCTTTTCTTTGCTTTTGTTTACTTTTGTCTATTATTTATTAAGAATATCTAATTATATCATATGTAAAAAAGCAATATTTCTACACTATTTGTTATGGTACTTTTATCTTATTTTAAAGTTAATCTACTTGAAACAAAAGTAAAAATGAGAACTATGCTAATTTAAACCGTATAGGTTAGTATATGACGCAGAACTAGATTCGGTATGTACTTAGTGCGTTGTGGTGAATACACAAAGCAAAGAAATGCTTGTTACAGTCAAATTATTTTAAACCTTGATTACACCAGTACCCTTCGTCGATACCTGCAGTTAAGCTCCTTATCTAATGGAGTTGAAGGTATACCTACCTGTTAAGATCAGACCATAAACAACATCTTAATTTGAAATCCTAGTTTATTCTACTTGGTCTGCAAGTAAAAACTTGCGTGGATTAATATCCAGGATTTTCTAACCTCTTTACCTTTCTCGATAAGCTTATTAAAGCTTAGCACCACAATAGTGTGCTGGGCCTTGCGCCCCACGGACAATGATTATGCAGAAATCATTGGAGAGGCACTGCATTGCCGAATTTTTAACCACAATTCTATAATCCAATCATTTCAATCATTTTCAAACTTTAACATTCACATTTATGAAAGCAAAAGTTTTAAGTTTCGCCATCGCGCTTATTGCGTTGTTTAATTTCAATAGTGCCTTTGCACAGAGTCCTCATTTTGTGCAAGACCCATGCGTTAGTTCGTCTTTAGATGCCATTGTGTTCAAAGTTGCAGGGCTTGGTAATGATGCAATTATTGCCACATTCTCAGGAGAAGTCTGGTGTGAAAACCCTGCTGATAAAGATGATGTTCCTGCGTGGGAGTCTAAGGATATAACACAAAGGCTAAAGCCGATAGGTACTGATGAAAATGGTAACTATGTATTTGCACTTGAGACATGTAACAACAGATGGGATCTAAGAGGCGTGCAAAACGGAACTTTGACTATCTATGATCCTAGTGACAGAAGCACACCACTAGATTCATACACTTTCTCAGGTACTCATTTAGCTTCTGATGCCTGCAAGTTTATCAGATAGCATTTGAGTTTCTAGTGTGTTAAAAGGCCGGAGCTTATGTTCCGGCCCTTCACTTTATACAAGAGGGAAGCATCATCTTACTTGTGCTACACAAATGACGGGCAAAACAAGTGTTATTAGCCATTTGCCTACTACGCTATGATTAGGGAACAATAGAACTTACTTGGAACTGCGCTATCCATTATGCGAAAATTGCTACTGTTCCTTTTCACTAGCATTGCAGCCAGCATTACTCTGGCACAGGTTCCTGTTCAAACGGGTGTGGCTACTTCTCTTATCAAAGGCACGGTGATAGATTCTGCCACGCAAATTCCCCTTGGCTATGTAACGGTAGTGGTACAGAAAGTCGGGAAAAGTGAGGCTGTCAAAAGTACCCTTACCGACGAAAGCGGTGATTTTATGATAAGCGATCTTACACCAAAACAGTACCAGCTCACACTTTCTTACATAGGCTATAAAACAAAAACATTGCCCCTGCCAGCCCTGGGCATTCAAACTACTATTGATCTGGATACCATTGGCCTTGCTACCAAAGCCACTCAACTCCAGGAGGTACAGATAACAACAACGGTACCTCTTGTAGAACAAAGCATTGACAAGATCACCTATAATGTGGAGGTTGACCCGGAGGTTGATATCCTCAATTCGCTGGATATGCTACGCAAGGTGCCGCTGCTGACAGTGAACGCTGAAGATAACCTGCAAATCAACGGCAAGAGCAATTTGAAGATTCTGTTAAATGGCAAACATTCCTCCCTCTTTTCAGGTAACACAAGTGAAATCCTTAAGATGCTTCCTGCCAATTCTATCAAAAAAGTTGAGGTGATCACAAGCCCATCTTCTAGGTATGAGGCTGAAGGGGTAGGGGGCATCATCAACATCATTACTCACAAAAAAAGTATCAGAGGGTACAACGGATCTGTTAACATGAGGGCAGCAAACCCTGAAACTTATAATATGGGCGCTTCCCTGCTTTTAACAGCTGGTAAGTTCAATTTTTCCGGATTGTATAGTAATAGTTATAGTAACAGCCCGAATCAACGCAGCACCTTTTACAGATTAGATAAGATGCAGGGAAACAAGCTGGAGCAGACAGCAGAGGGCAAAAGCGAAAGTACATCACAAATCATAGGCAGCGAATTGACTTATGATCCTGGTCAGTTTGACCACTTTGTAGCTTCTTTCAATATTAACAGAAACAGCAGCAACAATTACCAGGCACAGTATGTGGAGCAACATAATGCTGCAGGGGAAATGTCAGAAGCATACCAGAACCTAAATAGAGGTGATAATAACGGTCAAGGGAAGGATATAAACCTGGACTACCAGCGCAGCTTCAGTAAGAACAACCAACAGCAACTTTCCCTGTCTTTGAACCTGGTTAACACTGGCAACCAGAACTCAGGTGACTTTACGTTGCAACCACTGCTCAACTATACCAGCCAGGAGAGCATGAACAACTACGACGATGATTTAAAAGAATACAACCTGAAGGCCGACTACACGCAGCCTTTAGGTAAACAAACACTGGATTTGGGTATAAAATCTACCTTCGAAAAGAGCAGTAGTGACTATTACTATAAGGACCTGGACCAGGAAACAGGTATTTTTCAGCTTGACTTCAGCCAGAGCAACAGCTTCAGTTACCGGGAGAGCATCAATGCTGCTTATGCCTCTCTGAACTTTAAAAGGAGCAAATGGGGGCTTAGAGCAGGCTTGCGGTACGAGGGGACAAGGCTAAAGGCTGAGTTTCGGTCGTCAGGTACCAGTACGGAACAGCAGTACTATAACCTGTTCCCTAATATTACATTATCACGCATGCTGAAAGAAAGTGGGACCCTAAATTTGTCCTTCAGCCAGCGCATACAGCGCCCCGGCCTCTATGATCTCAACCCTTATGTAGACCTGACTGACCCGTTGAACATCAGTTATGGCAATCCTGAACTCAAGCCGGCCACCAGCCACGTATTTCAAATCGATTACAACAATTATGTGAAGAGCACTTCTTTTAACGCTAATCTATTCTGTAACTTTACTCATAATGCTATTGAGCAATTCACTGTTTTGGGAGAGGATTCCGTTGCGCGCACTACGTATGGCAACACTGGCCGGGGCCAGAACTACGGCCTATCAATAAGCGGAGGCACCAGCTTAGCCAAGAAATTAAATATTAACCTGAATAGTAGTGCTCAGTATGTTAAATACACGAGTATGATAAATGGGGAACAGGGGAAGAGTGCGGGCTTTACCTATACTATTCAGAGTACTGCCAGTTATCAGTTTAGTAAAGGCTGGCGTGCCAATGGTAGTATAAATTATAATTCTCCTAATGTCATGTTACAGGGAACATCAGCAGGTTATACTGCCAGCAATATTTCAGTAAAGAAGGACTTCCTGAAGAACAACAAAGCAAGTATAAGTTTCTCTATACGTAACCCTTTCCAGAAGTATAGGCGCTCTACCAGCGAAGTTAAAGGGCTTACTTTTTACCAGTTCCGGGAATCGTATACTGTAACCCGCCAGTTTAACCTTGCCTTTAATTACCGTTTCGGTAAACTTCAGTAATGAACACATCAAAGCTAAAGGTTACAGGTGCACAGCAACCTATAGGAAGCCGTGATCTCAAGAAAACTATACTTACTTTACCAGCTTCTTAATCACCTCCGCCAGTTCACCTGTCAGCTCCCTTCTCGAAAACTGTGAGTGGTTGATCAAAGGCAGGTCCAGGTTCGAGTTGATCTTCCAGGCTTTGCTCATCTGCGTCATATGGTCGAGCATGAGGTCGTAAGCAGTGTAGTGGAAGAGACGACCGGCGCCACATTCGTCTATGATACGGTCGGTGTCGGAGTGCACAGGGCCCAGGCATACGATCGGTTTGTTCGACGCCAGGTACTCAAACAACTTGCCCGGTACGTTGGCAAACACGCTTGGCACATCGGCAATGGCCAGCAGCAGCACTGTGCTCTGCATCAGGTATTTAATGGCCTGGTCGTGCGGCACGTAAGGTATAAACTCCGTAACGCCCAGCAACCCCGCTTTCTCGATCTGGTGCTTCACACCCTCCGATACTTTGCCAACAAAGCGCAACTTGTAGTTGATTTCGCTGTGCACCGACATCAGGTGCGCGATCACCTTCAGAAACACATCAATGTTGTAGGTCTCTGTGATGGTACCTGTGTAAGTGATCAGGAATGTATCCTGAGGCGGCTCTGACGGATAGATAAAATCATCTTCATCATAGCCGTTCGGTATCACGTGGATCTTGTTAGGATTTATATGAGCAGGTTTGTTCAGGAACAAACGCTTGGTGTCTTCGCTTGTCACGATCACAGCGTCAGCCTGCTCCAGCACCTGCCGTTCATACTTCTGGTCCAGGCGTTTGGCCAGCGGCGTATGGTACAACTGGTCGTAGTAGTGGATGTTGGTCCAGGGGTCGCGCAGGTCGGCGATCCATTTTACGTTATACTTTTTGCGCAGCTTTAGCCCGATCAGTTGGGTAGAGTGCGGCGGGCTGGTGGTAAGTATGGCTTTATACTTGCCGTCCTGCAGCAGTGCTTCCGCCTTTTTCAAGGCGTGCTTGTTCCAGCCCACGCGGGCATCGGGTATAAACAAATTGCCCCGCACAAACTTAAACAACTTGTCTACCACGGTGTCTTTGGCCTTCTGGTTGGCAAAGCCGCTGTAAGGGATCTCTTTTTTGCCGGACAGCTTCTTGTAGTACTCGAAAGGTTCAGATGTGGCCGTGCGGTAAACCTCCAGCTCCTGCGGAACTTCGTTTAGGAAAGTATTGTCAAGAAGAGGGTAGGAGGCCTGTTTTTCATCTACCGTCAGTACAGTCGGGCGTACGCCAAAGGTAGGCAGGTGCTTCACAAATTTAAGCCCACGCTGTACGCCTGGTCCGCCGGAAGGTGGCCAGTAATAAGAAATATAAAGCAGGTTTAATAAGTCTTGTTGTTCCAATTCTGTCACGCGGTTATCTGAACTCCCAAATATAAAAATATTCTGCCAGTAAGGCTTTACGCGCCGCAGTTGTTGCTGTTGTATGGCCGTAAAATTTCAGTTTTTGAAGTATAAAACAGCCGACAGAAGATTGGCAAGAACCATACTTACAGCCACCCATTCATAATTCGTAATTTGTAATTCATAATTAATTAAGATTTATACTTATTTTTGTAGGTAAATCCAGAAAAGAAGATGTTTGATAATTTAAGTAACAAACTTGACCGCGCCTTTAAAACGCTGAAAGGCCAGGGAAGCATTACCGAGATCAACGTTGCACAGACCATTAAAGAGGTACGCCGTGCCCTTGTGGATGCCGACGTAAACTATAAAGTTGCCAAAACTGTAACCGACAAGATCAAAGACGAGGCCATGGGCCGCGACGTACTGATTGCTGTTTCTCCGGGACAGCTGATGGTTAAGATCGTGTACGAGGAGCTTACCCAGTTGATGGGTGGCGAGAAGCAGGACATCAACCTGAAAGGTGATCCGGCTATCATCCTGATTGCGGGTCTGCAGGGTTCTGGTAAAACAACCTTTACGGGCAAACTGGCCAATCACATCAAAAAGCAAGGCCGTAGCGTGCTGGTAGCTGCCTGCGATGTGTACCGTCCGGCGGCGATCAACCAGCTGCAGGTGCTGGCCGAGCAGGTTGGTGTAGAGGCGTATACTGAAATGGAAAACAAAAATCCGGTTCAGATTGCACTTAATGCCATTGAGCACGCCCGTAAAACACATAAGAAAGTAGTAATCATCGACACCGCCGGTCGTCTGGCCGTGGACGAGGCGATGATGAAAGAGATAGCCGAGATCAAGGCAGCCGTGAAGCCAACCGAGACGCTGTTCGTGGTGGACTCCATGACAGGTCAGGATGCGGTAAACACAGCCAAGACCTTCAACGAGCGCATCAACTTCGATGGCGTGGTACTGACCAAGCTCGACGGTGATTCGCGTGGTGGTGCGGCCCTTTCTATCCGTGCCGTAGTAGAGAAACCGATCAAATTCATCTCTACCGGTGAGAAGATGGAAGCGCTTGATCTGTTCTACCCGGATCGTATGGCCCAGCGTATCCTTGGCATGGGTGACGTAATCTCCCTGGTAGAGCGCGCGCAGCAGGCATTTGACGAGGATGAAGCGAAGCGTATCAACAAGAAGATCCGTAAGAACCAGTTCAACTTCGACGACTTTCTGACGCAGCTGGAGCAGATCAAGAAAATGGGTGATATCAAAGACCTGGTAGGTATGATCCCGGGTGTTGGCAAAGCCCTGAAGGATGTGGAGATTGACGAGAATGCATTCAAGCCGATTGAAGCGATCATCAAATCGATGACACCACAGGAACGTGAGAACCCGGATATGATCAGCGGCAGCCGCCGTGCGCGTATTGCCAAAGGTTCCGGTACCGACATTACGCAGGTAAACAACCTGATGAAGCAGTTTAACGACATGCGCAAAATGATGCGTTCGATGAACAAGATGGCTGGTCAGCGCGGAGGCCTGAGCAACCTGGCTAAAATGATGAAGCGCTAATTTAGTAGCACACCATAAAACAAGAGCGGCTATACTTCCAAAGTATAGCCGCTCTTGTTTTATGGTGTGCAAACTTGCAAACTCTTTTTACTGAACCAAGTTGTCAGAAGCTATTTGAGTGCTGTTTATTGTCTCAACTGCTGATAGTATCTTTACAAGCAGTTCTTCATTATCAGATGAGCTGAATACCTCTTCAAGCCTTGGCAGCATTTTGCTTTTAGCCCAATTTATAAACTCAAAAGTCAGCTTTGGGTTATCCCTAAACTGCTTAAGGCTGTTCCTTCTTATCAGCTCAGTGGCATTATCCTCTATGAAGTTGCAGAAGCGAAGTATGGAAGTCGCATTCTGAGAATCTTCCCACTGCTTCAATATCCACCTGAAAGAAGGATGTACCTTTGCAATTGAGGAAAATAGCTCATCGAAATTCCAAAGTGCAGCTGTGTCCTGCTCATTTATCAACTGTACCCACAAGGAGTTAAGATAGCATAGCAGAGCCTCATACTCTGATGCCTTCCAGTTCTTCCAATCAGTGTAATTTAGTTTTTCAAATGCTATCCAGGCCTCTGTTTCTCCTGATTCGTACCTTGCGATCAACTCAAAGATCCTTGGCAGGAAATGTTTGAAGTCCTTTAACTCGCCCCAGGTATAACACACCTTTCCTACAAACAACCAGAGATCATCACCAGTTAATTCTTCAAGCGATTTAGCTGAAACCTTTTGATTCCATGCTTCAACCTCATTTTTATCATATAGAGGGCTGGCATCCATTTGCGGATTCAACCTGTAATTGCTGAAAACAGCATAAAGGTTCTTAATTGCACTGCTTGTTTCTTCAGTCATTGTTAGTTGCCGTGAACTGCTGCTTTAACAACAGGCATATGTGTTCGCTTTGTATAGTAGCCTGCTGCATGAGCTGCTGCAACTGATCAAAGTCTTGCTGGTGCAGGGTCGGAAGCATAGCCTCCAGTATCGAAGATAAAGGCTTCGGTTCGATGATCGAAATACTCTCCTGGAACTCAAGCAGGCTTTCCCTGAACTCCTGTGCTTGTCCGGCTGCTGCCAGTTTGCTCAACCGCTGTATTCCTTCCGGAATGGTCGTCAGATACATAGTTACGATCTCTTTCAAAAACTCCGTGTTGCCACCTGCCATACTTTCCAGCGAATCGGTGTTTATACTTGCGTACTGGTCAGGCTCCTTCCTGGATGCTCCCTGTGTTAGATCCGTGATCGTCTGGAGCAGCTCGTCGGGGTCGAATGGTTTTGAAATGTAGGCATTGGCACCGGAAGCAAGGCACTTTTCGATCTCGCCTCTGCTTGCATGTGCTGTCAGGGCGATAACCGGAACAAGCGCCTGTGCTGTACCCGAACTTCGGATGCGGCCAATGGCTTCGTAGCCATCCATAAGCGGCATTTGCATGTCCATCAGTACCAAATCATACCTTTGGCTAAGTACTTTCTCGACAGCCTCCAGCCCATTGTCTACGGTGTCGATGTGAAAGCCCCATTCCGAAACTACCTGGTTTATCAGGAGCTGATTTATCTCGTTGTCTTCGGCTAAAAGTACCTTTAAACCGGTTGACGTTTGCATTGGCTCAGGCATTTGTGCTGCCAGGGGAGGGGCAA
Organism: Pontibacter ruber; assembly: GCF_023630205.1. Taxonomy (GTDB): domain Bacteria; phylum Bacteroidota; class Bacteroidia; order Cytophagales; family Hymenobacteraceae; genus Pontibacter; species Pontibacter ruber. The sequence goes on from NZ_JALPRR010000003.1 coordinate 691,919, forward strand.
GGGTAACAGCCTGCTTCTTAAAAGGCAAGGTAAAGGTGAAAACACTGCCCACCATCGGCTGGCTTTTCACGGAGATGGCGCCCCCCTGCATTTCCACGATACTTTTAGAAATGGTCAGGCCCAACCCAGTGCCGCCATACTTGCGGGTCGTATCGTTGCTGCCCTGGCTGAAGCTTTCAAATATTGCCTGCAGTTTTTCGGCAGGTATGCCAATGCCGGTATCTTCCACGGTAAACTCCAGCAACACGTCCGATTCCGATTCGGAAAGCAGCTGCGCTGTCAGTTTCACCTGTCCGTTCTCGGTAAATTTGATGGCGTTGCCCATCAGATTGAGCAGCACCTGCCGCAGCCGTACCGGATCGCCTACCAGACTGCCCGGCACCTGCTGGCTTACCATGCTGAGCAGTACGTTATGGTTTTCTTCTGCCTTTGCCTCCATCAGGTCGATGGTGTCCTGCATCAGTTCGCGCACCTGGAATGCTACCTCTTCAAAGGTAAACTTCTGCGCGGCGATCTTGGAGAAGTCGAGCAGGTCGTTGATGATCACCATCAGGTTGTTGGAAGATGTCTGGATGGCTTTCAGGTATTTGCGCTGTTCGGGGTTAAGTGTGGTTTTCTGCAGCAGACTGGCAAGGCCGATGATGCCGTTCATCGGGGTCCGGATCTCGTGGCTGATGTTAGCCAGGAACTGTTCCTTTACGCGCACCGATTGCTCTGCCAGCTCTTTTGCCTGCGTCAGTTCCCGCTCGTTCGACACGCGGTCGGTAATATCGAATACATAGCCTGTTACACCGATTACACGCTGCTGTTCGTCCCGTACCGGAATGTAGTGCGCCTTGAAGAAAAAGCCGTTCAGCTCATCCACAGACTGCAAGGTTTCACCGGCCATCGCCCGACGCAGGCGTGCCATTGTCCGCGGGAACCGCTCAAACAGATCAAAGAAGGATTTGCCGACAATGCTCCGGTTATCAATACCTACCAACTCGTAGGCCATGCCGTTGGCAAACGTAATGATTCCGTTATGATCGGTGCTCCAGAGGGCGATGGGGCTATTTTCCACAACAAACTCGAGTTGGTATTGTGTAGCGCGCAATTGCTCCTCGGCTTGCCGGCGCTGTTGCTCTGCTTTGTGCAGCCTGATGGTGGTGCGAAGGCTAAGGGCTACGCCGGCCGGTGTCAGCAGGCTCTTTGGAATATAGTCGGCGGCGCCTAGTTCAAAGGCTCTGGAGGCTGTACTTTCATCGCCATGCGAAGTAACAACCAGTATGGGCGCCTGCACTCCTTTAGCCCGAAACTGCTGCAGTAGCTCCAGGCCATCCATGTCCGGTAGCTGGATGTCGATAAAGATACAGTCGTATGCCTGCTGCTGAACCAGTTGTAGGCCTTCAGCGGCAGTTGTGGCGGCATGAACGCTTGTCTGCAACCCGGAAGAGAGCAGAGAACGCTGAAGAGCCATCTGATCTGCTTCATCACCGTCGATGATCAGCAGGTGAAGCCTGTCGGCAGGTATAAAGCCGAAAGCAGGGTATGTTTGGGTTGTAAGCTTCATGTATGGGTGCCTGTAAACGGAGGCAAACGCTTCAGGGCTTTAGGGTATCTAAAAGGCAAAGGTATTGCTCCTGTAATTCTATGTAAGATAGCAGTCCCGGCTGAAACAGCATCTTTTGCGGGCTAAAAAGATATCAGTAAGCCATTCGGTCTAATTTTCGAACCCAGGCTCTGAAAGCTTCCTGTGCCTCTTCCCGCAGCATTTGTACCATTGGTATCTGCCTTTCCGATAAGGGCTTCTCTATTTCCTCGTAGATGAACTGATCGTCGAAGCCGATGTGGGCAGCGTCTGCTTTGTTGTTGCCAAAGTATACTTTGCTGGGTCTGGCCCAATAAATGGCGCCCAGGCACATGGGGCATGGTTCGCAGCTGGTATACAGCTCACAATCGGTAAGCTGGAACGTGCCCAGCGCCTGGCAGGCTTTCCGGATAGCATCTACTTCGGCGTGTGCAGTTGGGTCGTTGGAGGTGAGCACGTTGTTATAGCCACGGGCAATGATCTCGCCGTTGCGCACTACTACGGCACCAAACGGCCCTCCATAACCTGCTTCCATTTTCTCGATCGAGAGCCGAATGGCCTCCCGCATAAACTCTTCCTTCTCTTTCATACGTTACAGATTTCAGCACTTATACGTACGCCAACCAAAGCGTTTTTAAGCTGGCATATTTAGCGATACGGAAAGCTGATTCCGGGCTTCCCCATAAACATAACATACTTTAGTAGACAAGGGAAGATAGTAAAAGCCTGAAGTGCTACACGCATGCTGCTGATCTGAAAGCAAAAGGGAAGGAGCAGTGCAAAATAAATGGGAGAAGAAAGTATAGCGGGTAGGCCTGATGTGTAAAAGCGACAGGAGATATAAGTATAAAAAAATAGCCTACACTGCACTTGTGCCGTTTCTTGCATACTCGCAGTGTAAGCTATCACGTCCGTTGCCCCCTAATATTCCCACTCAACACTATAGGAGGCTGTCCTTTAAATTCAATCCTGTCAGAGACACGGTTGCATTTTTTAATACAATTTCCGTGCTCTTTAAAATTAATACGGTTGATCAGATGATAAGTTCCTGGTAATAACGCAATTACAGGTTTTTATTTGTTAAAAAGTTTGAGAATGAGTGTTCTGCAAATGTAATGCTATATAATATCTTAAAGATGTTTGCACTCGTATCTACATAAATAAACAAATTAAAAGCATGTGTTAACTATGAAAAATTATATAAACAGCTTATTTGGCTTGTTCTTGCTGATGAATTTTGTTCTGATCAGCTGCTCTGCCTCCCGCGAACAGGAAGTTGAAGGCGACCTGAATGAATTCCGTTCCTGGGTGAATACCCAGACTGCCAACATTGCCGACCGCACCGAAGAAGACTGGCAACGCACAAAAGACGACTTTAAGTATAGAACACAGGAGTTGGACGAGAAGCAGGAAAAGTTTAGCGACGATGCAAAAGAAGAGTATAAGCAACTGAAACAGCGCTTCAACGAGGCGGATGAAGAGCGGGCCCGCACACGGGAGCAACGCACCGCGCTGGAAAACTGGAAAAAAGAACTTTTGGGTGCATATGCCGACACATCCACGATCACAGCAGCCAATGTACGGGAGGTATACATACTGTTTATGGAAAATGTACGCTCAAAGCATAAAAACTGGAGCAGCCAGGACTGGGATATGGCCGATATGGTGTTCGATGAATTGGGCAAGCGCAAAGAACAGGTAGACGACGAGCTGCCGGGAGATGACGAAGTGAAGATAAAAGCCCTGCAGATGGAATACCGCACGCTCGAAACAGCAGGCGACGTTGAAGACTAAGCTGTTTTTAGATGATGATCTGGCCTTCAATTGTATTGCCGTAGACGGCGGCCTGTCCGTTTACATACCGGTAACCGCTGTACCAGGCCAGCACGGCATCCAGCTGGTGCCAGTTCTCAACTGGTCGCTCTAAGTGAGTTTGTATACATAGGTGCAGGGCTTCCCGGAAGTCAGGAGTAGGCCCTGCTCCCTTTTTATAGGTACCAAGGTGAGGAAAAAGCAGGCGTGCCAATTGCGAAGGATACGTTTCCATAACCGAAATAGCTGCAGACGTAAGCTGCGCCTTTAGCTTAATGGCTCGTGCGGTCAGCCCTCCTAAAAACATCGGCGACATGGCATGTAAGGTACGGTCACACTCCCGGTAGAAATAGTCTGCATCAGCTAAGCCCGTTCCCGAAGTATAAACCGAAGGCAGGCTGAGCGGTGCATCGATAAAGATCATTTTCGGGCTCATTTCTGCTGCCAGGTTCAACAGCCATGCATCAGCGTCCTCACCGCGCTGGGTTTGCCATACCTGTAGCCGGCCCTGCACGAGCATCGCCGCAGCGGTGGTGCCAGCCAGTTTAGAGCCGTAATCCACCCCCATGATGTTATGACTGCTTACATCCATATTATCGAAATCTTCTTCTGAGAACCATCAGGGCTCGACCTCAGTTAAAGTTGATATACTCTTCTCAGCGGTTTGCTGATTCACAACATGAAATAGCAAGATAAAAAGCAGATTGGAAGTATATGCTTTGATGTCGGAAGCATAATCCTGAACACGCGACAGCCCCATGCGTACCAATTTATACGTACGTTGCTGCTCTACCGCAAATGCCGGGTTTGCGTCTCACCCTTCCGATGCAAAGTATAACCAGGAGGGAGCTTATGTGTTTTTCTGCTGAAGCAAGTTTTGGGGCAAGTGCCGCGTTGTGTACGATCGGTGTTTTGGCTGTGCGTGAGACACAAACACGAGAGCAAACGCTGCTGGCAGGTATCCCGTTCCTTTTTTCGGCACAGCAGTTTACCGAGGGCATCGTGTGGCTGGGAGAGAGACACACCTCTTTTGCTAGTCTGCAGCAACCAGCAACCTATCTTTTCCTGGTGATCGCTTTGCTCGTGTGGCCTACGTGGATCGTTTTTTCTGTGTTTATGCTTGAGAAAGAAGTATGGCGCAAAAGACTACTGGCTGCCCTGCTATTGCTGGGTGTTTTGGTTGCAAGTATTCTGGGGTACGGTTTGTTCTCTTTTCCTGTAAAGGCGGAAGTGCTCCATCAGCACATCCATTACCGCCTGGAATTTAAGCAATTGCTGGTGGGCCGAAGCAGCATCTTATACTTTATCCCTACTGTTGTTCCTCCCTTTGTCTCAAGTGTAAGGCTGATGTGGCTCCTGGGATTGGCGCTTCTGGTAGTTTATGTCATTGCCAAAGTATACTATACGGCAAACATCGTCTCGGTCTGGTGTTTTTTTGCCGCGATCATCAGTGCAGTGGTGCTCCTGGTCCTGAGAAAGCAGCATGCTGCTGATCTGAGATAGTGTCTTATCTTTCCTTTTCGATCTCTTTCAGCAGGTCTTCCAAATCAAGTGCAATGGTATACATATGGATCGAGCCATCCGGTTTGTGCGGCCATTGTTCTGTTGGCCGGTCCCAGTAAAGCTCTATGCCGTTGTTGTCGGGGTCGTGCAGGTAGAGCGCTTCTGAAACACCGTGATCGGCAGTGCCGGTCAGAGGCCAGCCGGCATCCAGCAGGCGTTTGTAGGCAATGGCCAGGTCTTTGCGGGTAGGATATAGTATGGCAGTATGAAACAATCCGGCACTCCGCACCGGGGCGGGCGGCGCGTCTTTGCTGTACCAGGTGTTCAGGCCGATATGGTGGTGATAGCCGCCAGCAGACACGAAGGCGGCTTCTTTTCCATACATGGTCGTTAGGGTAAAGCCCAGCAGGTCGCAGTAAAAGGCAAGTGAACGCTCCAGGTTGGCTACTTTCAGGTGCACGTGCCCAATCCTAGTGGCTGCTGGTATGGTGTAGGCTTCGCTCATCAAAATACAAGTAGTTATACCTTTTGTACTTTTACCGAAGCCGAAAAGTTTTATTACCTGATTCCTGCCTGGCCGGTAACGTTTTCCAAGTATTTCTGGCCAGAGCCTGTATTCAGCAGCAATATGCTTTCTGATGGGCTTAACCAGCCACTGGTGATCAGTTTCCGTGCTGCCATCCAGACAGCGGCCCCTTCCGGCGCAACAAAAAGTCCTTCGCGGTGGCCCAGTTCGCGCATACCTTCCAGCATTTCTGCCTCCGTAATGCCCATCACCGTTCCCTCAGATTCCTGTATCACACGCAGCATCATGTTCTCGCCAATAGGTCGCGGAACAGCCAGTCCGTTCGCAATAGTAGGTTTGCCGACATACTGCTTGGCGTTTGCCTGCTTTCCGGTATAGGTGTCAATCAAAGGGCGGCAGTTTTCTGCCTGCACGGCCACCATGCGCGGCAGTTTGATGTCGCTGGCCAGCCAGCCAAGTGCTTTTAGTTCCTGGAAGGCTTTCCAGATCCCGATCAGTCCTGTGCCGCCGCCGGCAGGGTAGAGGATCACATCGGGCAGGCTCCAGTTCAGCTGCTCGGCAATCTCATAGCCCATTGTTTTCTTGCCTTCCAGGCGGTACGGTTCTTTCAGGGTCGACACATCCAGTAAACCGCCATCAGCATTCAGCTCCTGTACTTTGGCAGCACAGTCGTTTATGAGGCCATCGATCAGGTGTACTTCTGCGCCATACCAGTAGCACTCTTCTTTAAAGGCCGCAGGCGTATGGCGCGGCATTACCACCACGGCTTTCATACCTGCCCGTGCGCAGTAGGCGGCCATGGCCACGCCTGCATTACCAGCGGTCGGAATGATACACCCGGTAACGCCAAACTCCTTTGCTTTGGAGATAGCCATGCTCAGCCCGCGCGCTTTGAAAGAACCGGTCGGGTTTTGCCCTTCGTCTTTTAGCACCAGCGAAGAAAGCTCATACTTAGCAGCCAGGTTGTTGAGTTCAAGTATAGGTGTGAAGCCCTCGCCGAGACTGACGATATTGGACTTACTCAGCACGGGGAGCAATTCGCGGTAGCGCCACATGGTGCCTTCGCGTTTCGCTAAAATTTCTTTTGAAAGTGGCTCGCTGAGGTCGTATTCCGATACGAGCGGCATGGCGCAGCAACCGGATAGTTTCTGCAGTTCGAAAGAACTATACTGCTGGCCGCATGAAGAACAGGCTAAATTACGAATTCTGCTTGCTGACCTGATATTTGTTTCCATAGTTGTTCAGATTTATGGAAGCAAGTAGGCTATCTGTTATGACTAAACAAAATAGCGATTAGGTATAGGCTATTCCTTTTTGGAATAATGGCGTTTTACATATTGGATGAAATCTTTGTAAGGTGTGTTGTTCTCGGTGCCTTTGCGCTGTATAAAGTTAAAGGTGCGTTTTACCTTCAGGTCGCCGATGTTCAGCTCTACCAGTTCTCCGGATTCCAGCTCCTTTTTGACTGCCTGGCGGGGCAGGAAAGCGAGGCAGGTGTCGTCTACCCGCACAAAATTCTTCAATGCCTCGGTGCCGCCAAGCCTTACCTTGATGGGCAGGTTCAGCAGTTTTATGCGTTTCTGTAATAGGGCCTCTTCCAGCACGGCCAGTGTGCCCGACCCGACCTCCCTGATCGCCAGCGGAATCTCGAACAGGTCTTTGGCCTCAAGCTGCTGCTTTTTTAAAGGGTTTTTAGCCGAGCAGACTGGTATCACATCATCCGTCAGGAAAGGGGTATAAGTAATATTGCTCAGCTTGTTAATGCCTTCCACCACGCCCAGGTCAATCTCATGCTCGATCAGGGCTTTGAGTATGTTTTCGCTGTTCCGGTTCTTTAAGCTAAGCTGAATGTTCGGATTCTTAGAAAGGTATACCGATAGTACCGGAGGAAGTATGTACAGCGAGATGGTGGTACTGGCTCCGATCACCATACTAATCTGCGGGGAGAATTCTTCGTTCAGCGCTTTAAACTCCTGGAAAAGCTCGTTCTGAATCTGTTTTACATCCAGCAGCTTCTGGTACAGCAGCTTTCCTGATGGCGTCAGGGTGACGCTGTTGCCCAGTCGCTCAAAGAGCCCGGTTTTGTAATACTCCTCAAGCGCCTTGATGTGCTTGCTGATAGCCGACTGGCTGATGAACAAGGTATGGCTCGCCTTGGTGAAGCTCAGCAGGCGGGCTACTTCCATAAATATCTGGTGTTTGTGCGAGAGCATGATAGTAAAAGTACGGACAACAGCACAATAGCCTTTAACCTAAGGCTATTATTTTGCAAAATAGCTGAAAGCCGGAAAGTATGATCTCTTTACCGCTAAAGGATAAGATGCAGGTTCAAAATTACGCAGCACCAAAGGGGCATAGAAGTATAAAACGATAAGCAGCCATTTACTTCAGCAGCATTTGCTTTATGTGATGTACCTGCGTGAGGTGGTGATCAAAGTGATCCTGCAGGAAAGAGAGGGTCTGAGAGATGGTAAGATAGCCGGCGTACGGGTGTTTGAAAACGCACTTGTTAAGCAGGGATGGCGGAACTTCTGTGAGCACATCTTCCAGTTTGAAGCGTACTACATCCCACTGCCGGCGCAACGAAGGGAGCGTGGCCTTATCCGGTACGGTAGCCACCACAGCCGGGGCCTGGATCTTCATTCCTGATTTGAGGACAAGCTTTAAAAGTATAGATTTATAAATGCCCGAAAAGGAAGCACTCGGTAGTTCTTCGGGCTGTTTTACTTTTCGCTCAACGTACTCAGTGGTTAACTTGTCGACCAGCACCAAGTGTGCCACCACCTGGTTAAGCGACCATTTGCCCTCCGCCGGAGATGTGTTCAGCAGCCCTTCTTCCAGTCCCTCCAGTTCATCTAACAGCCGGTTACGCGTTTTCTCCAGGCGCAGGTATTTTGCTTCTAACCTTGGGTTCATAAACTGAATATGGTTATAGGAGGCTGTGTTCATTAGTCTAATACTATTCTTAGCTGTTGTGAAATCTACGTAAAATTTTAATTAATACAACTATATGTATTTATTTTTTTAATGTAACAGATTGATAGGTAGAGAGGTATTGCAATATTAGTGGTGCCATATAATTTGATTTATTCAATAGTGTATATCATAATGGCAAAGAAATAACGTAATTTGTGTACAAGATTGTATGCAGATGACTGGAAAAAAAGACCCGATCGGGACCGCTATACAGGATTACCTGAAAGGAAATAAGAGAGCAGAGATAGTGGTAGAGAGCAGCATTACGGAAGATGATGTGATACCTGTAGACTACCTTTTCAGAACCCGGTATGAGATGCCCGAACTGGAGCAACTGGCTCTGGATGAGTGCAGCGGAAGGGTACTTGATATTGGTGCAGGGGCCGGATGCCATAGCCTGGCCTTGCAGGAACAGGGGCTGGAGGTGGTTGCCCTGGATATTTCGGAAGGCGCCGTGGAGGCGATGCAGCAGCGTGGCGTGCAGCAGGTACTCCGACAGGACATCTTCAAACTAAAAGGGCAGCAGTTCGACACCTTGCTGTTGCTGATGAATGGTATTGGTATTGTCGGGGACCTGAAAGGGCTTGATCGGTTTCTGAAACATGCGGCCACTCTGCTGCGCCCGGGCGGAAAGATCCTGCTTGAGTCGTCGGATATTTTGTACATGTACGAGGAGGAAGACGGCTCTGTGTTACTCGACCTGAATGCGGGCTATTACGGTGAGGTGAAGTATAACATGAAGTATAAAGACCAGGCGAGCGGCTGGTTTAACTGGCTCTTCATTGATCCGGCCATACTGCAGGACTACGCCGAAAAACACAACTACAGCTTTGAGCTGCTGTACGAAGGCGAGGACGGCAACTACCTGGCTCGGCTGTCGCTTAACCCGTAGGTAAAGCAAGAAAGCAGCATCCCGGAATTAAACTTAAGGTAGGCCGCAGCATGGCAGTGGCTTACCTGTATCTTCATCTGGCTAATAAACGTTTATGTGCCGTATGTATAATGCCTGCCGAACCTCTAGCGGCCGCAGCAAGTATGACATACTGAACCTAAGGAAACATGAACACTGGAAAGCCATCTACATGGGAGGTAACCAAGAAAACCTTCTCCAAGTTTTTCGATGATAATCCGCTGGATTATGCCGCTATCATTGGCTTTTATACCATCTTTTCGCTGCCGGCTGTACTCATCATCACCATACGCATTGCCGGGGCTGCCTTTGGGCAGGAGGCTGTGCGGGGCGAAGTGGTAAGGCAGATCGGTGGCATTGTTGGGCGTAACAGCGCCGCGCAGATACAAAGCATCATCGAAAACGCAAACCAGTCAGATGCATCGGTAATAGGTACCATCGTAGGGGTGAGCGTGATGGCCTTTAGTGCCACTACCGTATTTGTCGCCCTGCAGGATTCGATCAATGGGATGTGGAAGGTAAAAGCCAAGATCGAAAAAGGCTGGCTGAAGCTTGTGGTGGCTCGGGTACTTTCGCTGGCTATGGTGGTGAGCCTTGGCTTTCTGTTGCTGGTTTCCCTGTCCATCGATGTGGTGCTGGGCCTAGTAAACGATTACCTGAAGCAGGAGCTCTCCGGAATAGCCGTTTACCTGATGACGGCAGCCAACATCACGGTATCCATCCTGATCAGCATTCTTATCTTTGCCATCATCTTTAAAGTATTGCCCGATGCCAAAACCAAATGGAAGAATGTATGGATTGGGGCAACCGTTACGGCCATACTTTTTGCTATAGGCAAGTACATGCTCAACATTTACTTTCAGCACGACCCGCTGGCCGATACTTACGGCGCAGCCGGTTCGCTTGTCCTAATTCTGGTATGGGTATACTATGCTTCCATCATTTTCCTGCTCGGGGCTGAGTTTACACAGGTCTATGCGCAACTACATGATCATTACATAGAGCCCACAGATACTGCAGTGAAGGTAAAAAAGAAAGAAATAGAAACGGACCTGGATACAGGTAAAGTAGAGGAGAAGGAAAAATAAAAGGCGGAGCACTTGTGCTCCGCCTTTTATACTTTATACTTGTTCGCTTGCTAGATTAAGCGTTCTTATACATTACTTGCTTCACTGCGTCAACTGTACGCTGTACGTTTGGCAACGAAGCTTCGATCAGCGTCGGCGCATACGGAAGCGGCACGTCGCGGCAGGTAACACGTTTCACCGGCGCATCCATGTAATCGAAAGCATTGCTCTGGATGTGGTAAGCCAGTTCTGCAGAGATAGACGCCAATGGCCATGCCTCCTCTACAACTACCATACGGTTTGTCTTCTTCACAGACTCGATCAGCGTTTTGTAATCGATTGGGCGAACCGTGCGCAGGTCAATCACTTCCGCATTGATGCCGTCTTTTGCCAGCTCTTCGGCAGCAGCCAGGGCCACTTTCATCATTTTGCCAAAAGAAACGATCGTTACGTCTGTTCCTTCGCGCTTTACATCCGCCACACCGATCGGAATCAGGTATTCTTCTTCCGGAACTTCACCTTTGTCGCCGTACATCTGCTCTGATTCCATGAAAATAACAGGATCGTTATCGCGGATGGCAGACTTCATCAGGCCTTTGGCATCGTATGGGTTAGAGGGTACTACTACCTTCAGGCCAGGTGTGTTGGCATACCAGTTCTCAAAGTTTTGAGAGTGCTGCGAAGACAGCATACCGGCGCTACCGGTTGGTCCGCGGAATACAATAGGGCATGAGTACTGACCGCCTGACATCGACATCATCTTGGCAGCAGAGTTGATCACCTGATCGATGGCCACCAGCGAGAAGTTGAACGTCATGAATTCGATGATCGGACGCAGGCCGTTCATGGATGCACCCACACCGATACCGGCAAAGCCAAGCTCGGCAATCGGGGTATCGATTACACGCTCCGGACCAAACTCGTCAAGCATGCCCTGGCTTACTTTGTAAGCACCGTTATACTCAGCAACTTCTTCACCCATCAGAAACACGCTTTTGTCGCGGCGCATTTCCTCCGACATGGCTTCGCGCAGTGCTTCTCTAAACTGTATACTTCGCATATAGTTAAAATAGTTAATTCTCTGTTCTGAGGGTAAAATTAAGAGAACTCTCTCAATTTACAATGCCGTTTTGCTATTTAAGCACCCGACTTAGCGAATCAGGGCATCCTCATAAGGAGGCTTGTTATGGTAGGCTTCAAATTCCTTGTCTGCGATGGCCTTCTGGGTATAGGTTTTATCTGCACGTACCGCTCTTCTGAGGTTCTCCGACAGCATTTGCTCGTTCTTGGTTCGGGCTCCGATAATGGCTAAGCTGTAATAGGCAAGCGCATCGCCGGGTTGCTGCTCAAGGGCACGGTTGTAGAACTCTACAGCACCTTCATAATTTTCTTTCAGCAGGTAACTCAGGCCCAGGTTCATGTTGGTCTGGTAGCTGTCGCCGGCATAGCGCAGGCTTTCGATGGCATCGTCGTACTGCCCAATCTCGATCTCCAATGCCGCTTTGTCGGCGAATATGCGCTGCAGCAGCTCTTTGGAGCCTCCCAGTTTGATGGCATAGTCGTAGTATTGCAGGGCCTCCAGTTTGTCGCCGCGCACATGATAGCCGCTGGCCAGGCTGTAGTATACTTCAGCCTTCGGATTGCGGAAGCCGGCAAAGGTCAGGTTATGGATGGCTTTAGCCAGCAAAGCCTTTTTCGCTTTCGGACGATAGTCTTTGCGGGCCATCTCGATGTATACTTTGCCCAGGTTGTGGTAGGCAGGCCATTTGTCGGTGGTCTTTACAGCGGCTTCGTACAGCTTGCGTTTCTCGTCCAGGAGCGGGGTGAGCGTAGCTGCGTGTTGCAGCTCCTCTTCTGTCAGCACGTCGGCATCTGCGGTTTCATTGGCGATCTTCTGGGCCAGCAAGTATAGCTCGTAATTGGACTTACGACTGCGGTTATAGTTTATTTCTACATCTGCGTAGCGCATGGTAGGGTACACGTACTGCTGCAGGTAATCGTATGCCTCCGTCTGCTCCAGCGCCTTCTGCTTTTCCCGGTCCGTCTTCTTGCTTTGTACGATAGCTGCTACTTCCTGCACCTGTGCTTTTGGCAGGGCAGATGTCTTTACTTTTTGAACTAACAGCTTCCAGTTCTGCTCCTCTACTCGAGTCTGCAGGTCTATTTTCTTGCCGCTGTAGTCCAGAGCTTTCACCTTAGAGCGGTAGTAGTCTTCCAGCACCTTGGCGCGTTTTTTTGCCAGTCCGCTGCCAGCTTCATCCGGCGATTGTCCCGCCACGATCTTAATTTTCTGCTCGCCTACATTATCCATGGTGTACTGCTCCAGTGCCTGCAGATTAGAGCCGATGTAGTTTCGGAGCTTGGCCTGGTCCTGCTCAAAAAAGAAGCTCAACACTGTTGGGCCGGCAGCTTCTTCCGCGTAGTTGTCCGGAATATAAGTTACCTCGTTGTTGCGCACCATCAGGAGCGGGGTGGTGAGCAGTCCGGCAGCCACCTGCTGCGGTTCTGTATACTTTACGTCATCGTCGCGCTTGTCGATGGCGAGCCCCTGCACCATCAGGCGCCCTTTATCTTTCTTCGGATCGTAAGGGAAGGCTAGCACTTTCGTGATGGTGGGTTTTCCGTCTTCGTAAATAAACTCGCCAAACTCGAAGTTAAAGGATCCCAGCTCGTCTCGTTTTTCCTCGCCATACTCGTAGTATACTTCCAGTTTATACCGGTGCTTTTTTTTGATAAGCTTCTCGGGTACAGAGGCCTTCATCTCAAAAGAAACTTCGTTACCACTGGCGGCCAAAGGGTTGGGTTGCACTGAAATCTCCTGCTTCTTGGCGTGCTTTACCATGCGCGAAAGCGTACATCCACTGGTGAAAAAGCCCAAAGCGAGGGTGAGAGGCAGCAGGCGCCAGTAGTTTTTTTTGAGGTGTTGCATATCCTGATTCTGCTTCAGCCGTAAAAATGGTACACGTGAAGCTATGTTTTTGCGTTAGCATATCTTCTTGCCTCAGTTTTTCTTGATGCAAGTATGATAAATATATAACTTTAATTTTTAATCGACTACCAAATGAAAAGGCTCCAATACTTTATAGAATCTCAGGCCTTCGGTGTGTGTGCCATGCTGGGAGAAAAGCTTGGGATTGCTTCCAGCAGCATTCGCCTGTCTTTCATTTATGTTTCTTTCCTGACGTTCGGCTCGCCGGTGCTGCTATACTTTGTGCTGGCATTCTGGATGAACGTGAGCAAACACCTTCGCCGTGAGCGTAGTACCGTCTGGGACTTATAACTCCCGCACGGTTCGCTTCTGCCTCACAAAATATTCCCAGACTATACTTCCCCTGTAAACGCCTGCCATACGGGGAAAATTACCTTTGTGGCGTTGTTCTTTTCGTCGCTTGCGCCAGTAGCTGCTATTGCGCAGCAGATCGGCGTGGGCATCCAGCACGGCCCGGGCATCAGCTGTTTGACCTGCCAGCAACATACGGAAGGCTGCCATCCAGTCCAGCAGTATGCGCAGCGTTATAGTTGGGATTAGTTCTGAAGACGGCAGGTTCTTGTAGACCAGGGCCAGTCCGTTCCGGAAGTTCAGGAAAGTCTTGCGGGGGTTGGATTTGTGGAGGGTGCCACCGCCCACGTGCAACACATGGCTGTGGCCATTGTACATTACCTTGTAACCGGCGTTCTTGGCGCGCCAGCAGAAGTCAATTTCCTCCATATGGGCAAAAAAGGCAGGCTCCAGTCCGCCCATGCTATGGTACACCGAGGCCCGGACAAACATACAGGCACCCGTTGCCCAAAAGATCTCCTGCACATCGTTATACTGCCCCTTGTCTTCTTCCAGCGTCTCGAACAGGCGGCCACGGCAGAAAGGATAACCCAAAGCGTCTAATTGTCCGCCTCCGGCTCCGGCGTATTCGAAAAAATCCGGGTGCTGTTGCGCCAGTATCTTTGGCTGACAAACGGCGATCCGCTCATCCGAATCCATGAGGGTAACAACAGGTGTCACCCAATCAGGGGAGACGGCCACATCGGAATTGAGGAGCACGTAGTATTTGGCATCTACCTGCTTAAGTGCCTGGTTATAGCCTTCGCAAAAGCCCAAGTTAGAGCCGTTTTGTATGATCCGCACCTGCGGAAACGTTACCTCCAGAAAAGAAACAGAGCCATCGGTAGAGGCGTTGTCGGCAACGATCACTTCGCAGCCGGGGCTGTTGGCCACTACCGATGGCAGAAACTCCTGCAAAAAGCGGAGCCCGTTCCAATTAAGTATAACAATAGCCGTGTGGCTGGTATTAGAATCCAAGATTGCCGAAGTCTAAGCCAGGAATGTTTGGAAGTAAGCCTTCTGTTTTTCTTTTCATCTCGTCCTGGGCGCGCTCGCCGGCAGTGAGCATGGCGTTGTTCACGGCTGCCACTACTAGGTCGTTCACCATTTCCCGGTCGTTGGTATTCATGATAGACTCATCGATCTCGATCTTCAGGAGCTTGCGCTGGCCGTTTACGGTAGCTTTTACCAGCCCCGCGCCGGCTTCAGCGGTAACCGTAATGTGCTGCAGGTTGTCTTGTGCTTCTTTGAGTTTGGCCTGGACTTCTTTCATTTTGCCCATCATGCCCATCATATCAAACATAGTATCTTCTTTTAGTTTTATGTACGCGGGCCAGTTGTTTTAGCCCATCCTTTCACAAATATACAAGCATTTCGCATTAAAGTGGATGCCAGTATACTTCTACCGAAGCAAGGTAACAGTACCGGTGCGGCGTTTGGGGGTGCCGTCCTGGGTGGTATAGGTTATTTCGTAGGCATAGGCGTCGGCGGGCATTTCGCGGCCTTCGAAAGTACCATCCCAGCCGTTGTTGCGGTCGTTGCCCTGGTATACCACGTTCCCCGTGCGGTTGTAGATCGTGATCCGAAAGTTCTCGAAGAATTTGCCTTTCACCACCAGCACATCGTTTAGCCCGTCGCCATTTGGGGTAAAGGCGCTGGGTACCAGCAAGCGCAGGGGCTGCTCTATCACGGCAATGTTAGAGTAAGTGGTAGCGTTGCCGCTGCGAGAGGTGGCCTTGATGCGGTAGCGGAGCACCTGTACGTCTTCGCTGGGGCTTCGGTCGTTGTAGGCGTTGCCGCTAACCGGGGTGCTGAAGATTACGTTGCCTGTTTCGTCGAGCAACTCTAATGTGTACTGACCTACACCATTGGTAAAGCCAACAAAACCTGTCCAGGCAAGCAGCACCGGGCCTCCTTCCTGAGCAGTGGCTAGCAGGAACACCGGGCAGGTGGAGCCGCTCAGAGCAGAACTGGTGCCGCAAGCGTTGGTATAGCTGGCCCGGTAGCAAACAGGGGCGGGACTTATACTTTGGTCGGTAAAGGTGGTTTGCTGCACACCGGCCACCTGCTGATAAGGAGCGCCTTCTATACTTCGTTGGTAAACGATCTGCCTTGCTTCCTGCTCCTGCGGCACCTGGAAGGTAAGCTCTACCTGGTTGTTCAGGTTGAACGTTGAGAACAAAGTGCCGGCCACGGGTACAGTGGTGGAGGTGATGGAAACGCATTTTTCTGCCGATACCGAAGTGATAGCACCATCCGCGGATACAGCCTTTATTGTATAGCAAATGTTTTCGCCGCACTTGATCCCGGTGTCGGTGTAGGTCCGGGCCGTAGCCGGCAATGTTTGAATGAGCGTATTGCCTCGGTATACTTCGTACCTGCCGGTGTTGGTAGCCGTGTGCTGCCAGCTCAGGTCAGCTCTTTCGTTACCAGCCGTGGCCTGCAGTTTAACCAGGCAAACAGGGGAGGAGGCAACACTTGTGCCGCACACATCCGTTACCCGGATCCGATAGCAGGCTGCGTCGGTGGTATTCAGGTTGTTCAGGTCGTAGGTGATAGTGCCACCTTGTGGTGCCGTTTTGATCGTGTCGATGGAAGTATAGCTGCTGCCTTGCGCACGCTCCACAATGTAGAGGTAGGAAGGAGGGAGTTGCTCGATGTTCAGGCGAAGGGAACCGTCCTGCGTACCTTCTTTCAACACTTGTAATTGAGTAAGCCGGGGCATGGTAGCCGGCGGCAGCTGCTGCACCGTCACACTGTTGCTGATCCTGCAGGTGGCTCCGGTATAGGAGCCATTAAGCGTCAGGTTGTAAGACCCGTCGGTGGTGTAGGTGTATACTTTGGTTTGACCCGACTGAACAGTCTCGGTGGTGCCGTTGCCCAGGTCTAATGTATAGGTGTCGTAGGTCTTGTCGGTGATGGTGATGCGCACCTGCCGGTTGCCACAACCCGCGGCAGTAAAGGTGGGCAGTGGCGTATCCTTTACCACAAAAACTTTGGAAAGAGTATCGGTTTGGGTATTGCCGCCCTGGTTCGCAATTTGCAGCACCCGGTAAGTGCCGGGTGTGGTATACGTATGAAATTTTACTGTATCGGTTACGATCGGAATACCCTGACTTTTGCTGTACTCGAATACATAGTACTCATTCCTGGGATCCACTTTGCCTGTACAGTCTTTGAACCGTACCCGCTGTCCCTTGCAAATTGCCTGTATCTCTTTGCCGCTCATATCATAGGCTTTAAAGCACTTTTGCGACCAGGCGGGAAAGGTGCAGAAAAAAAGCAGAAAGAAGAGCAGGAGTCTCAAGGCTTTCAAGATGAGATGGTAGCTTTTGAAAGGATTATGCTATAGCTAAGCATACGAATATAAAGAGAAAATTACAGAAACCCGGGCAGTGGTTTTCGAAAGTATAGCAGCTACAAGTATAAATCTGATTAAAATAAAATCCCCCGCCATACTTGTAGCTATAGCGGGGGATCGGATGAAGAACTTTATACTAGCATGCGCTGCCTTCTGAAGCAGTCTGCAGCTTGTAACTGCGCAGGAAAGCAACAGCGCGTTGAATATCGTAGTGCAGCACCCGGTCAGCGGAAACAAACGGAACCTCCTGCCGGAAAGCAGCTACCATCTCTTCCAGCTCCGGCGAGGTGCGCTCCGGCCTACGGAAATCCAGTGCTTGTGCCGCATTGAATAGCTCGATAGCCAGCACCCGCTCTACGTTAAACACCACCTGCAGTGCTTTCGTAGCTGCGTTGGATCCCATGCTGACGTGGTCTTCCTGTCCGTTCGAAGATGGAATGGAGTCGATAGAGGCCGGGGTGCAAAACTGCTTTGTCTGACTTACGATGGAAGCGGCCGTGTACTGGCTGATCATGAATCCGGAATTCAAACCCGGCTCTGCTACCAGGAATTCCGGTAATCCGCGGGAACCGGAGATAAGCTGATAGGTTCTGCGCTCGGAGATACTTCCCAGTTCGGCCAGCGCAATGGCCATAAAATCCAGCGCCAGCGCCAGCGGCTGCCCGTGGAAGTTGCCCCCCGATATGATCTCGTCTTCTTCCGGAAAGATGTTCGGATTATCGGTAACAGAATTGATCTCCGTCAGGAAAACGTCCTCCGCATACTTCAGTGCATCTTTGGAGGCGCCGTGCACCTGCGGAATGCAGCGGAAAGAGTAAGGGTCCTGTACGTGCTTTTTGTCGCGACGGATCAACTCGCTGCCCTCCAGCAACTGCTGGATGGTGGCCGCCGTCTGCAGCTGCCCTTTGTGCGGACGGATCTGGTGAATGAGCGCGTTGAATGGCTCGATGCGCCCGTCAAAAGCGTCTAAAGAGAGGGCACCCACCACATCGGCCTGGTGCGACAAGCGGCGGGCCTGCAGCAGCGCATATACTCCGTAGGCGCTCATAAACTGGGTGCCGTTGAGCAGCGCCAGGCCTTCTTTGGCTTTCAGGGCGATGGGCTGCCAGCTGAACATCTCCAGCACGTGCTCGCTGGCCAGCTTATACCCCTGGAAGTTAACCTCGCCAAGCCCGATGAGCGGGAGGCACAGGTGAGCCAATGGAGCCAGATCGCCGGATGCGCCTAGAGAGCCCTGCTGATACACCACCGGGTATACATCGCGGTTGAAGAAATCTACCAGCCTTTTTACCGTTTGCAACTGCACCCCACTATGCCCATAGGCCAGGGACTGAATCTTGAGCAAAAGCATCAGTTTCACCACATCGGCCGGCACCTCTTCGCCTGTGCCACAGGCATGCGACATCATCAGGTTGCGCTGCAGCTGCTCCAGGTCGTTGTGCGAAATGCTGTTCTTGTATAGCGAACCAAAGCCGGTGTTGATGCCATAGATGCTTTTATCGGTGTTGGCTATTTTCTGGTGCAGGTAATTGTGGCAGCGCTGGATGCGCTCCTCTGCCTCCTGCGACAGCGCAAGGGTATACTTCTGCGTTAGGATCGTTTCGATTTGCTCCAGGCTCAGGTGCTGGCTGGAAATGTGGTGCACGTGGCTCATGTTTCGCCTTAAGATTTCAGTTGGGCAATGATCTCGTCAATATATAGCTCGTCCTGCTCGCCTGTCTGCATGTCGCGCAGTTTCAGCTTGCCCGTCTCCATCTCCTCAGATCCTACCAGCAGCACAAACGGTATCTTTTTCTGGTCGGCATAGCTCATCTGTTTCTTAAGCTTGGCTGCCTCCGGGTACAGTTCCGAAGCAATGCCGGCATCGCGCAGCTTCTGCAGCAGCGGCAACGCGTATTGCTCCGAAGCCTTATCAAACTGTACGATAAGCACTTTGGTGCCTACTTCAGCACTTACCGGGAACAGGTCCAGTTCTTCGAGCACGTCATAAATACGATCTACTCCGAAAGAGAAGCCAACGCCTGACACGCCCGGCAAACCGAACATGCCGGTCAGGTTATCGTAGCGGCCACCGCCGCTGATGCTGCCCATGCTTACGTTGTTCACCTTCACCTCGAAAATGCAGCCGGTGTAGTAGGAGAGGCCTCGGGCCAGGGTGGTGTCCAGCTGCAGGCGTGGTTTTCCGGAAGGGTTTTGTGTTACAAGGGCATAGCTGCCCAGTTGGTTCAGGTAGTTCCATACTTCGCGCAGGTCTGCCAGGCCGCGGGCACCCTCGGCTGTTTCGCCAAGTATGGCTTGCAGTTGGTCCAGCAATTCCTCGTTAGAGCCTTCCAGCGAATAAAGCGGCTCCAGTTTGTCTACGGCTGTTTCGGCAATGCCACGCTGCAGCAGCTCCTTGCGCACGCCTTCGGCTCCGATCTTGTCCAGTTTGTCGATGGCTACGCAGATGTCGCCTTCACGTCCTTTCTCGCCGATAGCTTCGGCGATGCCTGCCAGCACGCCACGATGGTTGATCTTGATCGTAAAATCGGTCAGCCCAAGCGTTGTCAGCACCTCATCGATCATCTGCACGATCTCCGCCTCGCACAGCAATGAGTTGGTACCTACCACATCGGCATCGCACTGGTAAAACTCGCGGTAACGCCCTTTCTGCGGACGGTCGGCACGCCATACCGGCTGTATCTGGTAACGTTTGAACGGAAACGAGATTTCGTTGCGGTTCATTACCACAAAGCGGGCAAACGGCACGGTCAGGTCATATCGTAACGCTTTCTCAGAGATCTTTCGCGTCAGGTGCTTGGAGCCCTGCTCTATATCATTAGCCGAGGTCTTGGTCAGGAAATCGCCCGAATTCAGAATCTTAAAGATCAGCTGGTCGCCTTCTTCGCCATACTTTCCTGTTAGCACAGACAGCTGCTCCATCGCAGGTGTTTCGAGGGGCAGGTAGCCAAACTTCTCGAACGTACGCTTGATAACGTTGAAAATGTAGTTACGCTTGACCACGACAGCCGGGCCAAAATCGCGGGTTCCTTTCGGTATAGATGGTTTTTCTTTGCTCATGCCTTATACTTATACCTGCGAAGTTAGTAAAACACGAGCAAATGCGGGAACTGTAGTGAAAAGTAAAGTGCTGCGACGGTATTGTTTGCTTAAAAAGCGCTGTCGTCACCACGCAGCATGTTATATACGGTGTAAAAGATGATCTTCAGGTCGAGCAGAAAAGTCCAGTTCTCGAGGTAGAAGATATCGAGTTTGACGCGGCCACGAATCTGGTATGCTTCTGTTGTATCGCCCCGGTAACCACGTACTTGGGAAAGTCCGGTTATACCTGGTTTTACAAAGTGCCTCACCATGTACTTCTCGGCCACCATGGCATACTCCTCGTTCACTTTGAGCATGTGGGGGCGGGGACCAACTACAGACATATCGCCCATTAATACATTAAAGAACTGAGGAAGCTCATCCAAGCTAGTCTTTCTTAGGAATGCCCCAATCGGAGTAATACGGGAGTCACCCCTGCGGGCAAGGAGTGAGTTTGCTTCGGAGTTTACATACATGGTCCGGAGCTTAAAGCAGTTAAAGGTTTTGTAATCTATACCTGATCGCTCCTGCCTAAAAAATATAGGACCTTTTGAACCGAGCATAATCAATATAGCTAGTACAGGCAATAGCCAGGACAATAAGAGTATAATGACAGTCAGCGAAAAAAAGATGTCGAATGTTCTTTTGATAGCTTTATTGATGACATCATCAAGGGGTATTGATCTTAGTGTAAGCACTGGCAGCACATCATTAAGATCTACTTTCAGATTCCTGAACGGGAAACTATTGGGCTCTGGAAGAAACTTCATCCGAATCAGATGATCCTCAACAAAATCAATTAGGCGTTCTACCTGCTCTTTTGTTAGGTCAAACGGACAACAGTAGATTTCGTCTACTTCATTCTCCAGTACAAACTGCTCTACCTGCGCTATACTTCCTATAGCCTTGGGAGCAAGTAAAACATTGTCATCAAAGTACCCCAGGAACTTATAACCATACTCCGGGTGTGATTTAAAAAAATGCTCCAGCTCTTCTGCCAGCTCACTGTAACCAACTACAATAACCCTGCGGTTATTGTAGCCTAAGCGCCTGTAGTAACGCAAAGCGATAAGAACCGAAGCCCGCCACAGTATCAAGAGTAACACCAGAATGCTATAGTGTGCAAACAGGAAAGGACGGGTAAAAGCTTCTATGCCTGCTATATTGAGGATAGCTTCTGTCAGCAGAATATAGAGTAGAATTACTTTGAGAGCGTCCAATATGACACTAGCTGTGCTGATGACGCGGAAGAACTTGTAAGTATTAAGTAAGTATGCGCATCCTAACCATACAAGTATGGAATAAAAAGTAAAATCAAGGTGACTACCAGCGAGAAAGCCTTGGAAGGTGCCGTCCACAAAGCAATAAGCCGTGGCAGAGGCAACAGCTACAGCAACTGTGTCTCCTGTTACATGGATGAGTTTTATATATTTTGAGTAGTAACTGGGCATTGATGTTCCCTAGTAAGAAGTGCGAAAATACATCATTTGCCCTAAAAATTAGAATTGTTTAATATTTTTTCTGTTGCTGTACTTTGCAACAATAAGAATAAAAAGAAACAAATAAATATTATTCCCTGTGCACTTCCCAGTAAAGATTCTGTAAGAGCGCAAAACATGATTAGCAAAGTGAAACTAGCTAAAAGCCAGCTTTTTCTTTGTTTGGCAAGGTATAATGGGTATAAAAAACAAGCCAAGAGAATAAAAAGAGCAGGTATACCAAGGCCTACCGTTGTTGAAAGGTATTGATTGTGTGGATCAAATCTATGTTGTGCCGCATAGGTGAAATTTCTTCTCTTATAGGCCTCCACCATTTCATTTTTTACATCGCCGGTGCCTACGCCAAAGAGAGGATGTTCTTTGATCAAATCAAAGGCACACACCCATTTGGCCAGTCTTAAATTAAGACCATTCCATTTGGTATCGCTGTCTGCTCCGGAAAAGTGATAAACCTCCTCTGTGTTTGAGAAGTCGTATGTTACGTTGTGCAGGCTCTTAAAACGCGCTATAGTTTGGGGAAATACCACTGAAAGCGTTGCTATAAAAGCAAAGAGAAGGGCAATGAGTATAACCGAATATTTTAACTTCCCATACCTGATTCCTGCTGCTACAAGTGTTATTATAAGAATAAGCAGCAAAGCTATCAGAGAGGCTCTTGTTGCCAGCAGGAAAAGTATCAGCAACAGAAAAACAATGCCTGCTACCGTTAACACCTTTTGTTTTGTGGCGATGCCTTTAAAACTAGAAAAAAGATAGTTTACCAGTATAAGAATTGAAGTGGCTACATAAATTGCATAATAGACAGCCCTTTTCTGCATAATGGATACAAGGCCATCACTGAAAAAATAATTAAAATCGTTCTTCTTAAGAACAACGAAGGACTGGTAAATGAGAGCGACCAGGCTGCACAGCACACAAGCAATAGCAAAGTATAGCAGCACCTTTTTAAGGTTTTCTATTTTGATAGAGGCTGAACCCAGCACCAGGGGGAAGACCAAAAGAGGAGCCTTTGTTTCCAAGCTTTTAAAACCTGCCCTAATGTCTTCGGTGTAAAATACCCCGATCAGGTACAGCAGGAAAAGAATGAAAAAAGGTATGGTAACCAGGTTAGCTCTCAGTCTGTGGTATTTTTCTGAAAATTTGCCTTCAAACACCCAAACTGATGCTAGCAGTATAACAGCCAGGTTGGTCAGATCTCTGCCGGGAGAAAACAGAGAAACAGCAACAAACAGGAGACAGAAGAAATAAGCTTTCTGTATCACATGCTCTTTGTCAGGAAATGTAAGAAGTCCTTTCATCTAAAAAGTAAAGCTTTTGCTTTTGCCACTACACTGTAGGGTAACGCACGCAGGACAATGTTTCTGATTAAACCCAGTACAAAGAAAGGAGAGGCCGTCCGATTATCAAGCAGTATCCTTATTTTACTTTTTAGTTGAATAGTACGTTTTGTATGTGAAATGCCGTTAGGGTTTATCTCACAATAAGTTAAGACTTCCGGGATAATATGTGTTTTATACTTTTGAGTGAATCTGAAAAAAAAAGCATAATCTTCGGCCGCTTTGTAGTTCAACGGGTACAATCCTATCTCATGTAAGGCAGCTGTGCGGAACATAACCGATGGGTGTATAAAACTACATTTCAGGTACATGTTGTTTATGATATCATCATGATTGGCCGGTGCCCTGTAAACATAAATTTTTTTTCCCTGTTCATTCACAAACTCTACCCATGAGCCGATCAGGTAAACATCCGGGTGACTATCAAGGTATTGCTTTTGTTTTATCAAACGGGTAGGAGCACAGGTATCGCCGCAGTCTAGTCTTGCCACATATTTGTTCTGCATGTGCTCCTGAATATACTTCAAGCCATTGTTCAAGGTATTCTCTATGCCTTCATTTTCAGGATTGTACAGGAAATGAAGGCTTAAGCTTTCAGAAAATAACTGATAAAGCTTTGCCTCATCGGGTTTAACAGCGCTGCCATCATCTACCACCAGCACATCCACAGGAAAAGGAGCCTCTATACTTCGTAAAGAATTCTCCAGGCCGGCTGGGTTATTATAATGAGGGATTAAAACTACAATATCATTCAACATCTGCTAGCAGCTTTTGTTTGTTTGATTCAATTCTTAAAAACAGGCCCATAAATAACCAGATCATAGCATCAGTGCCTCTGAACTGAATAAGTGATGCGATAAAATAAACCAGCAGAATAATGGCCAATGGATTACTAAGCCGTGATTTAAAAGCCTTTTTACTGATGTTGTATACCGATATCAGGTATAACAGTAGACCTATAATGCCAAATTCCAGCAGGAGTTGCATGTACAGGTTGTGCAAATTGTCTTCCGGGTAATCATTACCTGAGATAGACTCAATGGCATACATTCCGTTGCCAGCTCCATAACCTAAAAATTTACTGTCCCAAAGTGCAGTGCCATAGTAGCGCCACATGGCAAACCTTCCAGCCATTCCTTTGTCTGAGCTACCCCCAAACTCTGCAAAACGCCTCAGAGCATAAACTTTTTCAGACAGACTCTCAAGGTCAACTAAAATAATAAAAGCCAAAGCAGCTGAAAATGCCATTGCAACAATAGCTTGCCTTTCTTTTTTTGAGGTAGCAGCAGAAATAAACTTAAAGCCTGCCACCAATAGCGCAATCACAACACCGACACGGGAAGCATAAATTATGCTGATGGAGAGGGTTGTAGCAAGTAAAATATAAAACAGTTTTTTTTTGTTGATAAAAAGCGCTGTATTCAAGCCTATCCATGTAGCTTCTAGGTTCACTCCCCCGCCATAAATAGTATAAATATTCGGGTGACCATCAGGGGCTTTCATAAAACTGCGTATTTCAGGTATATGAAAAAAAAGCTTTCCCACAATTATCGCAAATACTCCTAAGGCTACCTTTTGCAATAGCTTTAGCACCTGTTCCCTATCAAAAGAAGATGCCACATAATACCCTATATAGAAGGTGTAAAAAGCAAATAGGTGGTTAATCAGGACACGATTAAAAGGGTAAAAAATAAAAAGCAGCAATGAAATCAATGTAATACCTATAAAATAATGCCACACATAACTTGGGACCTTTGGCAGCCCCTTGTTGATGCGTAACAAGACACATGGAATAAACAGTAAGGAAAAAAGATGGTATAGCTTCACCATTGACTCCTCCTCAGCGCCCATCCAACCTTTTATCGAAAGTGTCTGCAGGTTAAGGAAGAGAAAGAATAAAATAAAAAAGAAGCTAAGGAAATTTATAGTTGATCGCATTATTGCTTATAAATTATCCGCTTTCTAGGAATGATTTTAAGTAAATTCAACTTATTGCGCCTTGTTGATAGTTTTTAATACTGTCGCTTTATAGGAGAAAGATGTTTACGATACAGTTTATTAATAAAAGACAACGGTGTTCGCGACAAAGTAACATATGCAGTACGCCGGAGCACTTGCCAGTAAAAATAAAACTGATTGGTGATTTTATTACCTAACACATCGTTCTTTACCTGCAAGACCTCTCTATAACATGCAATCACATTAGAGGAAGCACCCCCATGACGCATGTTAGTAATAACACCATCTACATATATAAAAGTGGCTCCTGCTTTGTAGAACCGGAGCAGGAGGTGGTAATCCATTGCTAGTTTGAAGTTTAAGTTAAACACGCCATACTTGTGGTAAAGGCTGCTGCTTACAAAAACTGTTGGGTGGTTGAGACTCATTTCAAAAGGCAAAAAGTGCAGGTTAGGTGCTGCCTGTACATCTTTACTGCCATCTAAATTCCAGTACTGCAGACTTCCATATAGTACGCTGTCTGGCTGGTAGCGACTCACAATGCGGGCTACAGCATCTGGTTCATACCAGTCGTCAGCATTCAGGATGCCGACCAACTCGCCTGTTGCCAGGGCAACTCCTTTATTGAAAGCGTCACTTATTCCTTTGTCAGGTTCACTCTTCCAGTAGGCAATTTGGTCATCGTACTTTCTCAAAATTGATAATGTACCATCGCTTGAACCGCCGTCAACAACAATGTATTCAATGTTTGGATAAGTTTGGGCAAGTACACTGTTGATAGTGTGCTCTAAAAACTTTTCACCGTTGTAAACAACAGTTATAATAGAAACTAATATTCCTGATCTGGTTTTGTTCCCCTTTAAACGGTAGCCGCCTTCCTGTATAAAATTCATGTAGTAAAGTTCTGAAAAAATATACAACGCTGCTTAAACAATAGCATGATATAGATTGCCAGTACACTCAGCGGTTGTTTGCCATTGAAAATTAGTTGCACGGGCTACGCCTTTTTGTGCATATATATTCCGGAGTTCTGTATTCTCTAAAATTTGCTCTGTAGCATGTATCATTTCTTCTGCTGAGGTTGGATCAAAATAAAGTGCCGCCTTACCTCCCACTTCAGGCAAGGAACTAGTGTTACTGAGCAGGGCAGGGCAACCGCAGGAGAAAGCCTCAACTACCGGAATGCCAAATCCTTCATACAAAGAAGGAAAAACAAAGGCAGTAGCATGGCGGTAGAGGGTAGATAGTTTTTCATCATTAATTGCAACCTGCCGGATACGATTTTGTAGCCTGAGTGTAGCAATCAGCGTCAATTCTTCTTTATTGAAGCTTCCGCCTCCCGCACATATAAGGTGTAAATTGTTATACTTCCGAAACAATGAGCTAATAGCACGCAAGTAACTTTGAAAATTCTTGTACAACGCCCGATTGCCTACAAATAACAAATATTGTTCCGGTAAATTTTGTTTCAGCGTTGGGTCTTGAATGGAGGGGGAGAGGGAACTTGCCAGGTAAATCACCTCAATCTTCTCTTCAGGTATCTTATAATATTCTACAATATCTTTTTTAGTATTCTCTGATACGGCAATCACCGCTGCAGCTTTTTCCAGCAGTTTCTTCTTTTGGCTTAAATTTACATCGTTAAGATTTTCATACTTATGTTGGTACCGCTCATGAATGAGGTCGTGGCATGTAAGTACAAATGGTACTTGGCCTAGTCTACCAAGTATAGCTGCATTGTAATAAGTTGGATGAACAAGATCTATTTTCTTATTCTTCAATATCCTTGCGCTGACATATCTGTTGTATTCATACATCAGACGTCCTTTGCCGCGGAAGTTTCTGGCTGGGAAGAATGGGCTGAAAGATTTACTTTTCAGTTGTGGGAGGTAGGCATTATTCGTGAATGTTAGTCCTACTTCGAAGTCTACTAGCTTATTGTTTTCGAACTGTTGCATCAGTTCAAAAAAGTATCTGGAAATGCCTCCGTAGGTTTGAGTAGAAAATATCTGATGATCAAAAAGTACTCTCACAAATGGTTTTCTAAGTTGAGTTTGTGTTTAATATTGAGAAAGTCAGTCTGGAGCAGCGATTTTCCAGAAGTTATGCCTTTTACTAGCAAAGAAATTTTGTGGTAGCATAGCAGCCTGAAGAGCAAAGGGCTAATCTTTTTCCTAGTTAAAAGATGCAGTGTTGATCCATTGGTATAAAAATTCATTGAAAAATAATCTGCCATTTTTTGTAAAGACGCTTTCGTGTAGAAGGCGATATGTTGTCCTGTTTCAGGTGCCAGATACCACCATGTATTAGGATTTATAGACTGATTAGTGGGCACAAGCTCTGTTGAGAACAAGATATTATCACTAAAGACTAACATCTTTTCTACTTCCTGCATTGGGTTTTCCAAGTGCTCGAATACCTCAAAAGCTGTCAGTACTTCAAACCTTTGATTTATAGACAGGTCATTAACATCAAAGTTCTTTGCAAAAATATTGTCACAGTATGTATCATGGCGGTAAAAATCGAATCCGATATCCCGTAACATCCGAACGAGTACTCCATACCCGCCACCATAATCTATAAATCTTGCTTTGGAGTCGAAGAAAGATCTGATCATAGAGGCTACAATTGGCTTGAAGAGTTCATTCCTGTATAGCAAGCCAATGTCCAGGCTGGTGATTGCGTTGCTGTATGCCTCCGGCAACCAATATGGTTTTTCTGTTTGATAGAAGCCGCAATTAGTACAGGTAAAATACTGAACATCATGTTTATGAAGAACTTTCGCCCGGAAGGCTTTCTTAACCTCAGCCTTACAAATTTTACAGTTCATAACGTAATCCATATTGTCACAGGATTTTATAATTATGGAAATACCAGTAAATGTCAGCCAAAGAGCAAACGTTGGCAGTTATACTTCATCAACTTATGCTTATTTTAAGCTGCAGCCTGTAATTTTTTGAATAGTACAAAGTATAGCAGAATAAAGCTTAAGCCAAGAGCCAGCAGCTTTAATGGTATAGAAGGTACCAGAATAAACGTTATAATAGCAATGCTTGGTAAAAGAAGTTTCAGGCCAGCTAATTTATCGAAATCATGTAATACCCTTCTGTGGAGAATGTTATACAGCAACGGAGAGGTTAAAGCGATAACAATAACTTTACCCCAAACCAAGCCAGATTCACCCATAATTTTAAATAGGATAACCATAGCTAGGGCTGTTGCTGCAGTATTCAAACCCATAATGAGCGTATTTAATCTTATATGCCCTGAAGCAATCAGGTAATAATAGGGTATGACTGATGTGATGAGAAGAACTTCAAAGCACAGAAACAAGGTAATAAAGTTTTGGGCCAGTGAGTAATCTTCTTCACCAAGCCATAAAGTAAAAACATAATCCTGAATAAATACCAAGGCCGCTATACCTATAATACCTAACGTTATAACCAGGAGTTGCATACGATAATAGATAGGTTTTATTTCTTGCTTTTGCTCAATACGCTTGGTGATCAGTGGGAAAATAAAGCCGGCCCCGGCCGCAAATACATTATGTATCTGAGTAGCTACCAATAAACCGATTGAGTAGTAAGCCAAAGTTTCCATATTTACGGCTGCCGCAACTATGTAGCGGTCTAGCTGCGCCGAAAATACACCAATTATAGTTTGTACCCATGCCCATGAACTAAAAGTAAATACCTCTTTAACTGTTGCCTTATCGAAGTCGGGAATAAAAGTACGTAACCCTAATTTACGAGCTACAAGAGCTCCCTCTACAATAATTGACAGAAGTGAAACAGCCACATTACTCCAGAGTATTGTAGAAAGTGAATAACCAGACAAAACAAGAGCTACACCTGCCATCAGCATAATGGCTTTAGCCAGAATTGAGATTTTTGAATAAATATCGAATCTTTCGAAAGCTTTGAAGTAAGCGAAGAAGATCTGCTCCAACAATCTAAGAGAAAAAGCCACGGTAGCTATCTGTAAAGCAACTATAGCTTCTGCTTGTAATCTAGGCGTGATTTTGAACAGATCGGAGTAGACCAGCCATTTGGAAGTTAGCATAACCAGTAAAACAGCCAGTACAAACACAACTAAAGTTATACTATAAGTTGCCCTGAAAATTCTTACAATTCCTTCTTTGTCTTCTAAAGCTCTGTACTTTGATATGAATTTGATGGTTGCATCACTCAGACCACCATTTAATACACCAATCCCAGCTATAAGGGAGTTTATTAGCATCCAGAGGCCATATAATTCAGCACCGAGGTGTTTGAGAAAAATAGGTGTTGCAAGCAGGTACATTGCAGGATAGATCACCACATCAGCAATGCTCCAATAGGCATTTTTGAAGTTAGGAGATTTTAATATCTTGTTTTTCTGCTCGTTATACTTGTTTAATTTATTTAACATAAATATCGAAAACTACAGCGCATTAAAGCTGCAAAAATATTTTACCACCTTACAAGATGTATAAAATGTGGCAAAGATAACTTTTTGTAGAGCAAATTATAAACTTAGTCTGGATAATTGCCAGATAAGTGGACATTTAGCTGATGCTCAGTTTTATCCTAATGAAGTTTTATTGTTGCTTACCTCATGGGCAGGTGCCTCCTTGAAATATTATCATTAGTTTTGTATTCTATTGGCAATTTATGCTTGTTTATCAATGAGAGTAGTTCATGTTGTAGAGTGCTTCGCGGCAGGCACCGCACATTTTGTTAATCTGCTAACCCGTTATACTATTGGTTGTGAGCATGTTGTAATTCATGGCGAACGTCTTGATGAAATTAAAGCGGAACTTGTAAAAGCCAAGTTTCCTAATGATGTAACCTTTATTAAGTGGGAAGGTGCCCAACGTGAAATAAGGCCAGGCCACGACCTGAAAGCTTTGACCACGCTGTTGAAGATTTTGAAAGGGCTGGAATTTGATGTAGTGCACTTACACTCATCCAAAGCAGGATTTTTGGGAAGGGTTGCATGTTTTATGTTGGGTATCAAAAACGTTGTTTATACTCCAAACGGAGCGGCTTTTTCAAGGGAGGATGTCTCTGAGAGAAAAAAGAAAATGTATATAACGCTTGAAAAGATTGCTTACAAGCTATCTGGTCAGGTCGTTTGCTGCTCTTTGTCTGAAGCCCAGAACTATCATAAAATTGGTATTGATGCCACCTACATCAACAATGGTACCACACTTCCTCAACTCTCTGGTGTTGCAGGCATGGATGCTAATGAGGTGAAGGTTGAGGATGTATTTACCATAGTCACTTGTGGCAGGGTAACGGAACAGAAAAATCCTGTCCTGTTTAATCAGATCGCTGCTTCATTTGCTCATCGATCAGATGTACGTTTTGTATGGATCGGAAGCGGTGATGAGGATCAGACATGCCTTCTTAGTTCCCCGAACATTAATATTACAGGCTGGCTTCCTAAAGAAGAGGTGCTTGCAACAATACAAAAAGCTGATTTATACTTATCATCTGCTCTTTGGGAAGGACTGCCTTTTTCTGTACTTGAAGCTTTAAGCTTAGGTAAGTGCCTCCTGTTGTCTAAGTGCGTTGGAAACGTTGATCTTGTGAGAGATGGATATAATGGTTTTAGTTATCGAACAGCAGCAGAGGCTGTAGAAAAAATAGAATGGCTCCTTGGGAATCGTGAAATCTTAAAGGAAATGGCAGCGCATTCGCGCGCGTGGTGTGAAAAGGATTTTGATGTTGAAGTGGTCTTTAAAAAATATGAGGAACTCTATCAATCATTGGTTTTAGGCGAATGATAGATGTAAAATGTGTAACCTCCTGCATTTTGACAGTTGCCCTCATATTTATTCAACAAAGTATAGTTTTGGCTATAAAGTATGGCTTTAATATTTACTTTTGTTTTCATTAAGCATTATCAATTAAAATGTATCAAAACACCAATGAAACCGAGAA
Organism: Pontibacter ruber; assembly: GCF_023630205.1. Taxonomy (GTDB): domain Bacteria; phylum Bacteroidota; class Bacteroidia; order Cytophagales; family Hymenobacteraceae; genus Pontibacter; species Pontibacter ruber. Next base: position 722,763 of record NZ_JALPRR010000003.1, read on the forward strand.
GCCCCTTTCACGAAAAAGGGCCGATGATGAAATAGATGTACGTGATATACTACGCGGTATAAAAAATATCTTTCTTAGCATAGGGCAGGGTATAAGTGATTTAAGCTCGTTGATCATTAAGAGGTTTTTACTAGTGTTTGTATTGATATTAGCAGGATTTCTTCTCAGTTATGGCGCTTTTTATATCACTAAGCCTTATTACACTTCTTCCATGACGTTAATGCTCACTGATATCCGGAATGAGTTTGTGGAAGATCAACTGGCAAAGCTTAGTGATCTTATCGCTGACGATGATTTTGAAGCTGTGGCAACCCGATTGGAGATTGATTTGGATACAGCTAAAAAAATCAAAAAAATGGAGTTCTCTAACCTGGACCAGGACCGGGTAGATGAGGACAGTATTCTGACAGGTTCACCGTTCCGGATCGAACTTACCCTCTACGACAACCACTTGTTCAGTACAATGGAGCCTGCTTTAGCCAGCTACATTGAGAATAATCGCTTCTTTTATAAACAAAAAAATATAAAGAAGCGCCAGGTAGAAAGCATGATCAATAAGTATAAAAATCAAATAGCATCTATCGATAGCATTAAAACAGCTGTTATTGCACCGCGAGGACCCGTTAATGGATTTGTTTACGGAGAACCGATTGACCCCACGAATCTATACAGACAAAGTATGACCATGTATGAAGAACAGGTTAAACTTGAGAGTGAGCTAGATCAATTAAATAGCATACAAGTAGTGACTGGATTTTCTCCACGCAGATTACCAACTGGGCCAAACCTGCTGCTGTTCCTGTTCATTGGTGGGTTGCTAGGATTTCTTACCGCACTTTTTTGGGCGCTCAAACTTGAATCCAGAGCTAAAAAAGTATAACTGCCTAGCTTCCTCAGCTATTTCAAAAGCCAAACGCCCCACTGTCTCTCAAGACAGTGGGGCGTTTGGCTTTAAGTAAAGTATAGCTACTCTTCCTTCCGTACGACCCAGCTCAGGTTGTAGAGATCTTTGCGGCGATCACGGAGGTTACGCACGCTGCCGGCGGTATTCAGGTCCTTTAATAAGTCCAGGTCCAGGTCGGCGATCAGGGTCATCTCGGTGTTCGGAGTGGCTTCGGCTACCACCGCATCGTGCGGGAAGGCAAAGTCAGAAGGGGAGAAGACGGCTGATTGCGAGTACTGGATGTCCATGTTCTCTACCTTTGGCAGGTTGCCCACACTGCCCGTGATGGCTACGTAGCACTCGTTTTCGATAGCACGTGCCTGGGAGCAAAGGCGCACCCGCAGGTAGGCGTTCTTGGTATCGGTCCAGAAGGGTACGAACAGAATCTTCATGTCCATATCGGAAAGCATACGGGCAAGCTCCGGGAACTCTACATCGTAGCAGATCAGGATACCAATCTTACCAATGTCTGTGTCGAAGATCTTCAGCTTATGGCCACCGCGCATACCCCAGTAGTGCGATTCGTCCGGCGTTACGTGCAGCTTGTACTGTTTGTCATAGGTGCCATCACGACGGCAGAGGTAGCTAACGTTGTAGAGCTTATTATCATAATACTCCGGCATGCTGCCCGCAATGATGTTGATGTTGTACGACAGGGCCAGGTGTATCATCCGCTCCCGGATCTCATCAGTATACTCAGCCATACTTCGGATCGCTTCTGAAGGGGATTCCTCGTTTGTAAGGGCCATCAGAGGAGCATTGAAGAACTCCGGAAATACGACGATATCCGACTTATAGGAACTCACCGTATCCACGAAGAACTCTACCTGCTGCATGAAATCATCTATGTCCTTGATGGCGCGCATCTGCCATTGCACGATGCCAATTCGCACAATGGTCTTCTTGCCACCAATCAGCTTCTCTTTTTCCTCATAATACACGTTGATCCACTCCAGCAGCGTAGCATAGGCCTTCGATTCTTTGTCTTCGGGCATGTAGCCTTTGAGGATGCGGCGCACGTGGAATTCGTTGCTCAGCTGGAAGGATAACACCGGGTCAGAAAGCTCCTTGTTGCGCACCATTTCGATGTACTTGGCAGGAGTGAGCTTGTCTGAATAATCCTTATAACCCGGTATACGGCCCCCTGCAATAATGCCGCGCAGGTTCAGCTTCTCGCACATCTCCTTACGGGCATCGTACAAACGGCGGCCCAGGCGCAGGTTACGGTAATCGGGGTGCACAAATACGTCGATGCCGTACAGCGTGTCGCCTTCCGGATCGTGGGTCTTAAAGTTACCTTTGTCCACGATCTGCTCATAGGTATGTTTGTCGCCGTACTCGGCGTATTCAATTATAAGGCTAAGTGCAACCGCTACTACTTTGCCCTTGTCTTCAATACAAATCTGGCCTTCCGGAAACTTTTTCAGCAGGTTCGAGAATTCTTTTCGTGTCCAGGCACCCATGCTTGAATACACGATTTCCATGATCTCCTTTACCTCCTTATAATCTTTCAGCTCCAGCTGGCGCAGTAATAATCTGTGTTCGGTATGTTCTTCGTTCTTTTCACTCATAAAATTGGACATTGCATATACTTGCTTCCCATATACGGTGAGCAAGTATAGTTTAGATATAATAGAAGTATGAAAGCTCCCGTGCAGGACCCTCTTTAACAAAATTAAATACAAAAGCGCAGCCTTCATAAGCTGCGCTTTTGTATGATGTCGTGTATGGTGTTTTTAGAGCTGCACTTCCGGTATTTCTCCCTCAATGATCAGTGTACCTTCGGTAGCTTTTTTGATATCTTCCACACTTACGCCCGGGGCTCGCTCAAGGAGTTTGAATCCCTGTTCGGTTACTTCCAACACGGCCAAGTCAGTAACAATTTTTTTTACACATTTGAGACCGGTAATAGGAAGACAGCATTCTTTTAGAAGTTTGGAAGAACCATCGCGGGCAGTGTGCTGCATGGCCACGATAATGTTTTTAGCGGATGCTACCAAATCCATGGCGCCGCCCATACCTTTCACCATTTTGCCCGGAATCTTCCAGTTGGCAATGTCGCCTTTTTCAGATACTTCCATAGCGCCCAGTACGGTCAGGTCCACATGTTCCCCGCGTATCATACCGAAGCTCTCAGAGGAGCTGAAGATAGAAGAGCCGGGGAGTGTGGTGATGGTCTGCTTGCCCGCATTGATCAGGTCTGCGTCTACTTTATCTTCGGTAGGGAAGGGTCCCATGCCCAGCAGCCCGTTCTCCGACTGCAGCACCACTTCTATACCTTTGGGAATGTAGTTAGCAACCAGGGTTGGTATACCAATACCTAGGTTCACGTACATGCCGTTTTTAAGTTCTTTTGCGATGCGTTGCGCTATTTGATTTTTATCTAAAGCCATAACTTCTTGATTTGGAGATTTGAAGATGAGGAGATTAGAAAATGAAAAAACTAACCTCCTTGCTCTCTATTTACTTTTAGCACTGATGATGATTTTGGAAATTATTCTTTTGATCGGAATCAGTTTCTCTTGAAGATGCGACGGTTCAGGATAAGAGGGTACTCGCTGACAAAGCAATAGCCAGTAATCAGTTTCTTCTATCTCTTTAGCCGCAACTTTGAATTTGTGGATGAAGTCCGCTTTGCTTTCAGCATTCTGAGCTTCTCTAACATTTGCACCAATTGAAGTTCCGCTCTTTAAGAGCTGGTTGGCAATAACAAATTTCCGTTTGCTTTCTAACTCCTCAGCAAAATGGATAACGTCTACTGCGAAATCCAATGTCAATGTTAGTATCAGGTTGTCTTTCTCCACATTTTCAAATTTTCACATCTTCAAATTTCCAAATCAGCTACTTCGCACCGTGCGTTGTTCTATGCGTTTCTCATACTTTTCTCCTTGGAAAATACGCTGTACATAGATGCCCGGCGTGTGGATTATATTCGGGTCCAGTTCGCCGGCAGGCACGAGCTCTTCTACCTCGGCAATGGTAATTTTGCCGGCAGCAGCCATCATCGGGTTAAAGTTTCGGGCTGTGCCTTTATAGATCAAGTTACCGGCGGTATCGCCTTTCCAGGCTTTTACGAGCGCGAAATCGGCTTTCAGCCAGGTCTCCATCAGGTACATTTTGCCATTAAATTCTCTGCTTTCCTTGCCTTCGCCTACTTCCGTACCGTAGCCTGCAGGAGTGAAGAAGGCCGGTATACCAGCACCGCCGGCACGTATGCGCTCAGCCAAGGTTCCTTGTGGTGTCAGTTCTACTTCCAGTTCGCCGGAAAGCAGCTGGCGCTCGAACTCGGCATTTTCGCCCACATAGCTGGATATCATTTTCTTTACCTGGCGTTTCTGTAGCAGCAAGCCTATGCCAAAATCATCTACGCCGGCGTTGTTCGAAATACAGGTTAACTCTTTGGTTCCTTTGCGCAGCAGCTCCAAGATGGAGTTCTCCGGAATACCGCACAATCCGAAGCCCCCCAGCATCAGCGTAGCCCCGTCCTGAATGTCGCGAAGCGCTTCTTCCGCGTTCTTTACAGTTTTATTTATCATAGTTATGTGAAGTGCAGGTGTTTTGATGAGTAATGGTAATAATGAATCATCAAAGCACCGGTTTACATTTTGTCCTACAGGTAGGTAAGTTAGATATAAAAAAAGCCATATACAATGTATGGCTTTTCGTTTTTTGGGTGAAATAGGTTATAGATCAGGTGAAATTTATCGGGATCAGGTTTTACAGGATGTGCTAAGATTGACCAGATGACCTCACAGCGTCTTGTAGACCTGTGAGTGTCTTGGTTGATCGAAGTTAAGCAGCCGTTAACACAGACGCTCACAGGAGCTACGCACGCTGTGAGGTCATTAGAAACAGGCAAGTCCAGCACATGATTTTTTACTTCATATCTACTCAACGTTCGGACAAGATCCGCTCAGTCGCTTCTTTATCCAAAGCAAGTTGGACCTTAAGCGCTTCCAGTCCGTCAAACTTTTGCTCTTCGCGCAGCTGCTCTACAAACTCTACAGTTATACTTTGCCCGTAAATGTCACGGTTGAAATTCAAGATGTGCACCTCAAGGGTTAGTTTTGTACCATCTACTGTAGGGCGTACGCCAATATTCATCATACCGACAAAACGTTCGCTGCCAATTTTTACCCAAACAGCATACACTCCGTGCGCAGGAATAAGCTTGTGCGACTCAGGAAGCTTCAGGTTTGCGGTAGGGTAGCCGATGGTGCGGCCTAGCTTGTTGCCTTCTTCCACCACAGAAGTTAGCGTATAATTCCGTCCGAGGTAGCGGGTAGCGGTTTCCAGGTCACCGCTCTCAAGGGCCTTTCGTATCTTGGTGGAGCTTACCCCAACATCGTCCACATCCTGGCGCGGAATTTCTTCAACCTCAAAGCCATATTGCTGCGAGCGGGCTTTCAGATGCTCAAAGCTGCCTTCACGGTTCTTGCCAAAGCGGTGGTCGTAGCCGATCACCAGCACTTTGGTATTAATTGCCTTTACCAGTATATCTGTAATGAAGCTGCGGGAGCTCATGCGGGAGAATTCTTTGGTGAAGGGGATGATCAGCAGGTAATCAATACCAAAGCTGCTAAGCTGTTCGATTCGTTCTTCAATGGTAGAAAGCAGCTTCAGCTCGTTGTCTTCCGGAAAAAGCACTAAACGGGGATGAGGCCAGAAGGTAATCACCACACTCTGCCCATTTTGCTGCTTTGCCCGCTCAATTACCCGCCTCAGGATTTTCTGATGCCCTACATGGACGCCGTCAAACGTGCCGCTGGTAACCACCGCATGGCTGAGTTTTGGGAATTGAGCAATATCACGGATTACTTCCATTCGCTTCCAGCTGTGCTTTTCGTATGGCCTGTATGTCTTCTATGGTAAGGGAATCTGCCAGTTTATACTCACCGATACGGGTACGTACCAGTGATGATAAGTGAGCGCCTACGCCAAGCTTTTGCCCGAAGTCGTGGGCAAGGCTGCGAATGTAAGTGCCTTTGGTGCAGACAACCTTAAAAGATATCACAGCACCTTCTATACCCGTAATCTCGAATGCTTTAATGGTAATGGTACGAGGCTTGATCTCCGCTGTTTTACCACCCCGAGCCAGATCGTAAGCGCGCTTGCCCTCTACCCAAATGGCAGAGTAAAGAGGAGGAACCTGCTCGATGGTGCCAACAAAGCCTGCCGCTGCCGCATACAGGTGTTCCGGTGTCAGGTGGCTGATGTCTTTGGCTTCGCTTACGGGCGTCTCCAGGTCGTAGGAAGGAGTGGTCTGGCCGATGGTCATGGTACCGGTATACTCTTTTTCCTGCCCCTGTATCTCGTCGATGCGCTTGGTATACTTGCCGGTGCAAAGTATAAGCAAGCCGGTCGCCAGCGGGTCGAGGGTGCCGGCATGGCCTATTTTTTTCACACGCAGCGTATTGCGTACTTTCTTTACCACATCGAAAGAGGTCCAGTCGATAGGTTTGTTGATCAGCAGTATTTCGCCCGCTTCGAAGTTATAGGCCATTTTATACTTTATACTTTCAAATCTACGCCCATTGCCAGCAGGGCCAATAATACAATACCTAAGGCGATGCGGTAGTAGCCAAACAGCTTAAAGCCATACTTTGTCAGGAAGCTGATGAAGAAGCGGATCGCGATCATGGCCACAATAAAGGCCGCCACGTTGCCGATCAGCAGCAGTTTCAGGTCGTGTGCCGTGATCACCTCAAAGCTGTTTTGGATCTTTACCCAGTCAAATTTCAGGATATCAGATATTTCCAGACCTAACAGATCCTTGATGAGTTTGTACGAGGCTGCTGCCAGCATGGTAGGTACTGCCAGGAAAAAGGAGAATTCGGCTGCCGTTTTGCGGTCTACGCCCAGCGACATGCCCCCGATGATGGAAGCCGCAGAACGGGAAACACCCGGGATCATGGCGATACACTGGAAAAGTCCGATCAAAAAGGCATTTTTATAGCTTACCTTTTCCTGTTTGGCATGGGCAAACCACTTATCCACGTACAGCAGCACCACACCTCCTATCACCAGCATCAGGGCAACTATAAGCACGCTTTCCAGCATGGCATCAACGACATCGTTCAGTAAAAAGCCGATCACTGCAGCCGGAACAAAAGCCAGGAGCAGTTTCTTGTAAAAGTCGAAGCCTTGCAGGAAGCGGCGCCAGTACAGCACCACCACCGACAGGATAGCTCCGAACTGGATGTTTACAGCAAATATTTTCGTGATCGGGAGCTCGTTTATACCCATCAGGGCCGAGGCGATGATCATGTGACCTGTAGAAGAGACAGGTAGGAACTCGGTTAATCCTTCAACTATGGCTAAAAGTATAGCCTGCCATTCGTTCATTTATTCCTGTGTTTTATCTTTTACCATGATCGCAAAGAGCTCTACAACAAAGCCGGCGAATACGACAAGCGGGCCCAAGGTAATGCCCATAAAGCCAAGACCGTACTGCTCCTTGTCGAGTGTCATGATAATGAAGCCTACTGCCAGCAGGGCGATTCCCACCAGCATCAGGATGTAATTCTTTTTGCCAAAGGCAAGCCTGTTCTTATTTTCCATATTAGTATAATTCATCTAAAGACATGCGCAGGTACTTCCGGATGGCCCTGTAGGAGCTCAGGAAGCCTATGATACAGCCAATTACCACCAGCCCGATCATCAGGATGAACATTTGCTCCTGATCGCGCAGCAACTGCAATTCGGTAATTTCGCTGTAGGCGTACTGCATCAGCGCAAAAAGCAGCACGGAGGCAATGATCCCGCTCATGATGCCCTGCCAGGCGGCACGGTTCAGGAAGGGACGCTGAATAAAGAAAGAGGTAGCCCCCACCAGCTGCATGCTCCGGATCAGGAAACGCTGCGAATACAAGGCCAGTTTTATGGTGTTGTTGATCAGGATGATGACAACCACCAGCAGGATAGCAGCAAAGCCGATCAGCAACAGGCTGATTTTCTTGATGTTGGAGTTGATGGATTCGATCAGGCTCTCCACATACTGCACTTCGTACACGCCGTCTATACTTTCCAGGTCGGATTTAATACTTTTCAGTTCAGCGGAAGTGGAGTGTTCGGCCTCGATTTTAAGGGCAAAGGCATCGCGAAGGGGATTGTCTCCCAAAAAAGCCATAAAGTCTTCGCCGGTATTGTCCAGAAACGCTTTTGCACCTTCTTCTTTGGATACATAGCGTACCTGCGCGGTGTCTTGTTTATAGGCAATGTATTCTTTGGCAGCCAGGGTTTTCTGCAGGCGCACCCGTTGTACCTCCGTCAGGTTACGGTCCAGGTATACCTGCATCTCGATACTCTCCTTTACGATCTCAGATAGCTTGCCCGCGTGGATCAGCAGCATACCAAACAAGCCAATGACTAACAGGGCCAGTGTAATGCTGAATACTACCATGGTGTGGGGGTAGTTGCCGAGTTTCTTCTTTTTAACTGATTTGGGGGTCTTCGTTGCCATACCTGCTGTTTCCACACAAAAATAGAAATATATTTTAAATAAGCAGAGGCAAGGCGACCAGTAAAGCAAAAAGCCGGACTTCCTTCAGTCCGGCTTTGGTTACAGTTTCAGGCGAGGGTCTGAGTCCAGTATGATTGGCTCCTGCTCCTGTTCTCTCTTGCGCTCGCGCCGGTTCGGGTTGCCCCGGCCAAACAGTTCGTTCAGGTTATCGAAGCGTTTGGTGTGCAGCAAACTCATGCGTTGGCTGTTGCTGGGGGAAAGACGCTCTGTATAGCCCCGCTGAATAGTATTATACTCTAAGCGGGCCCTCAGTTCGCCGCTCTTGGTGATATAATATTCAATAGACCAGTCGCCCTGGTAGCCACTGGATCCGGTAACTTCACTGGCGCCAACCCCGGTCTGGCTTGTCACACGCAGCCTGCCCTGGAAGAAAGTATAGCTAAGCCGCAGCTGCAGGTTTGAAATGTCATTTTCATCCATACCGCTCAGCCCGATGTCTACTTCCAGGTTGCTGTCGATGCTGTTAAAGAAGGTGTTGAGCTGCGAAGAAAGCAAACCGCCCAAACTACCGCTAACCGTACTTGCGTCGAGGGCTGCAAAAGTACCCGCGGGTGAAAGCCTGCGCAGCACCAGCAAACTGAACACCTGGCGGTTCAACTCATTCTCATCGTTGCGTATGCCATTCAGCAAGGGCTCTATGATGGTGGCAGCAGCTGCCGGAATCTCGTCGAAATTAAGGCCAAGCTTAATTTCGGGCGTCAGGAGCGGCCCTTTCAGGTCTACTACGGCTGTTACGGGGTAACGCCGGTTCAGTATGTCTTCAAAGCCACCTGTTTGGGTAATGTCCTCCAGGGAAGTAATCTGGGTGTAGGTAGCCCGGATATTCATCAGGCCATTCAGCGGATCACCGTTCCAGGAGATCGTGCCACCGGGCGTTACCTGAAACTCCCGCGAAACCAGGCCTTCGAGCAGGTTCAGGTTATAAGCGCCTTTTGCTACCTCAAAGGTACCGTACATGTTAAATTCCCCGCGCGTATCAATGGTCATCCGGATGTCGCCGCTTCCCGAGCCGCGGATCACGTCCCCGGTAGTACGGTCAATGATGATCTCAAAGTAGGCATCATCTGTCACATCCAGGTCGAAATTCATGTTGATGCCCGACAGGTCCACTTTTTGTTCCTCCACGGCAATGGCAACACCGGTGGTATCGGTTCGGTTGCGGTTCACAAACTTGATAAAGTCTTTTCGGGCTACATCGGTCTGGTTATCCATCGGGAGCACCAGGCGCGTGTTGGCTTCGCTTCGTGCGTCCACATTGATGCGCAGGTTCTCGACTGGGCCCAGTACACTGGCCGTGCCGGTAGCGAAGGCCGTGCCATAGTATAATTCATTCTGCTCGCTGGTGGTGTTCAGTATCATGAAATTTCGGTAGCGCGCCTCAATATCGAGTACCATGTTCTGGAAGCCGTCGTGGGCGATACCGCCTGTTACGGTGGCATTGTTGCCGTAAATGTCTTTCAGGCCGGCATTCCGGAAGCTGATGCTATTCGGCCCGAAGTACACCCTGTCGGAGAAGCGGTAGGTGGTGCCCAGGTAATCGAACATGAATTGTCCGTTGCTTACCATCACCGAGCCTTTCAGAACAGGAGAGGTGAGTTTGCCCAGCACCCGGATGCGCCCTTCCATGGTACCTTCCATCCGCGACATAATAGGCCGTAGCAGCGGCTCTACGATCTTGATCTGGGTTTCGTCCATTACGGCAAGCAGGTCCAACTGGTCGTCCTGCGCCTGCGGGTTGTAGTTGCCTGTTATCGAAAGCACTTTTTTATTATCCCGCTCAATGCCCACATTCACGGCCAGCTGGCGCAGGCTGTTGTTCCAGTCAGAGGAGCCCGCCACGTTGCCGATCAGCACATCATCCATATAGAAAGAGTCGATCCGCATAACAGAGTTTACGATGGCCTTGTTATAGATGTCCTGGGCAATCAGCTCTGCCGTAAGGGAGCCGGCGATCTGCTGCTTGATAAGGGGATTCAGGTTGCGGAGGTCAAAGTCCTGCACGTTGAACGCAAGACGGCTCTTCGGATCTTCGGAAAGGGTGCCGTTTACTGTAATGACCTGGTTCTGGTTGGAGAGCGCAAAGTTTTCGAAATCTACGTACCGTCCTCCTTCACTTATATATATAGTGTTGTTGGTGGCAAACGTCCAGGGGTTTTCCCGCAGTGTTATGTTTGACTTGTCGAACACGATCCGCAGCCGGTCCGCCAGGAAGGTCAGGTCGCCGGTGATGGTGGCGCGGTTGTTTTGCGCCGGCTGAAGTATGGAAGTATAGAAGTCGATGGTGCGCTCGCTCCATACTCCTTCCAGCAACATGCTTTCGGTCTCGCCTGCAGAAGGTAACAACTGTTTTTCCGAAGTGAACGAGGCGCTGGCCAGCACATCCGGGCTGTTCTGTAGTTTGGAGGTGTTCAGTTCTATGTTGTTGCGGTAGAGCTGTGCATCGCCGTACAGGATGGTATCGATGCGGGTAAACATGTTCAGAATAACCGTATTGCCGTGACGGAAAGTGCCTTCTACCCTGGAATTATCCGAGATGGTAAGCTCGGGCATGAAGAGCTGCAGCACCGGGTTCACGCGCTTCAGGTATACATCGTAGGCCAGGTTATACTCCCTGCGGTTGCCGTAGTTCTTGCGCCGGTAATAGGCACGGGTGGCGGCATCGTTGCTTTCAAAGTTCAACTGATACTCCTGTACCAGTTGCTGCAGGTCTTTGAGCAAGACAGAATAGTCGAAATCGCCGCTTGCCTTCAGCGCCAGGATGTCGGAGGAGAGGGAGAGGCTGCGTTGCCCGTTGGCTATTTCAGAGAAGATCTGTACCGAGTCGAGCGCCATTTGTTTTCCCTCGTAGGTAACGATGGCACTGTCGAAATCGGCCGAGCCGACGAAGTCGTCCAGGCGAAGGCCTTTAAAGTTGAGGTGGGCATTGGCACTAAGAATTACCTGCTTTTTGGTTAACCGGAGAGCCTGCAGGTTTATCTTCTGCAGGTCGGCCACCATATTGAAGGCCTGCTGGTCTCTTGCCAGATCGACATCGCCATCTGCTGTAAACACCAGGTTCGGGTCTTTGATGGATACCTTACCGGTGAACTTCTGTTTGCTGAGCACACCGTCAGCCTTTATGTTCTGGTAATTGTAATCGAGCACATGCAGTTGCCGGATGCTGGCATCGAGCTCTACGCGGGCGTCCTGCAGCGTAAAGCCAGAGCCGGCGATGCGCCCTTCCATTGAAATGGTTTTTACCAGATCGGTGTTGTTGATAAGGCGACCGAGGTTGAAGTTGTTTGTTTTCAGATTCCCTCTGTAGGTAGAGGTGCGGGTGTCGTCGTCGATCTTGAGGTTGATGTCCGAATCCAGTTTACCAAGTGCGGTAGAAAAGCTGCCGTTTGATACAAAGTCGTTGTAGAAGCCCAGAAACTTGCCTTGCAACTTTACAGTGCCTAAACGGGCGGCTATCGTATATGCGTCCTTTGGCAGGAATTGCTTCAGGTCGTTGGCATTGATGGTGGAAGGTTGCAGGCGGATGTTGGCAAACGTCTCCTTGAAGTTTGGCAGTCCATCGGCTCGTAGGCTCCCGACGATGTGCGTGTTCTCACCATACTTCAGGTTCAGGTTGTTGGCTGTGAATTTTGTCACCTTGCCCTTTACCTCTGCCGAGTAGACCAGCACATTCTCGTCATAGTCTTTAAGCTGCGACGCAAAAACGGCGATGTCCTTAGAGTATACTTTCGAATCTTTCAGGTCAGCGGTAACGGTTACACTATCGATAAACTGCGAGAAGTTGCCGAACCTGTTGTAGTCGAAGCGAACAAAGTCCTGCAGGTTGCTCTTGTTTACTTTCAGGTCCAGTTCGTCCCACTCCCAGAAGGTGGGAGCATAGGTCATGTACACATCCAGGTTGTGCAGTCTGGTGTTGGAGCGGGTTTCGCTCGCACGCAGGTCCGTAACGCGCACCTGCAGGGTATCGTCTAAGTTGATCTCGTTGAACCGGCCTGAAAGGCTGTCGATGGTCATGTGGAAGTAATCCATGCCGTGCGCCGCCCGGGGCTTGTTGAAGTCGTCGAAGGTAAAGCGCCCGTTCGCAAGCACCAGTTCGTTTATCTGGAACCGGAACGGCTGGCCTTTTTTGGTGGTATCCTTTACGATCAGCTCGTTCAGCGACTTGATAAACGTGGTCAGGTTCAGCGAGTCGGTGCCCTCATACTTGATGAGACTTGCCCGTGGCTCCTGGAGCTCCAGGGTGGCGATGTGCAGTTCGTTCGGGTGGAAGATAGAGAAAAGGCTGATATCGGCTTCGGCTCGCCCTACGTAAAAGAGTTCTTTGTCGCGGTAATCGAGCACGCTGACCTTTTCCAGCACCACATTAGAGAAGAACTCGATGTCCACACGGCCGATGGTTACTTCATGATCGAGGGTGCGGGAAAGGTATTCAGCGGCTTTTTGTGCCAGGCGGGTTTGCACCCCAGGGTAGCGGATGGCAACAAAAACTACCCCAAACAGCACCAAAAGGAGCAGGATAAGGCTTAAAACTATTTTTAGAATAGCTTTTCCTATAACTTTGAAGTAATTTATTGACTGTTCTTTTTCCAAAAGATGACTGAACCTACGATTTTAGCGATCGAATCTTCCTGCGACGAGACCTCTGCTGCCGTAATACGCGGCGGCAAGGTGTTGTCCAATATCATTGCCACACAAGCCGTTCACGAGAAGTATGGCGGTGTGGTGCCGGAGCTAGCTTCCCGTGCACATCAACAGAATATCATACCGGTTGTTTCGCAGGCCCTGGCTACTGCAAATGTAACTAAAAGTGAGTTAAATGCAGTGGCTTTCACGCGCGGTCCCGGATTATTAGGTGCCCTGCTGGTGGGCTGCTCGTTTGCCAAGTCGTTTGCGCTGGGGCTAAACATTCCGCTGATAGAGGTAAACCACATGCAGGCGCATATCCTGGCCCATTTTATAGACGACCCCAAGCCAAAGTTTCCGTTCCTGTGCCTGACCGTGAGCGGCGGCCATACCCAGATCGTGCACGTAAAAGACCACCTGGATATGGAGATCATCGGCCAGACAACGGACGACGCCGTTGGCGAAGCTTTTGACAAGACGGCCAAAATGCTGGGCCTCCCGTATCCCGGTGGACCCATGCTGGACAAAGCTGCTGCTACCGGTAACCCGAAGGCGTTTCCTTTCCCGGTCGGGAACATGCCCAACTATGATTTCTCGTTCAGCGGGATCAAGACCTCCGTGTTATACTTCCTGAAAGATAAAACGAAAGAGAACCCCAACTTTGTACAGGAGAATATGGCCGATATCTGTGCCAGTGTGCAGTATACGCTGATCAGGACATTATTGAAAAAGCTGGTAGAGGCCTCGAAAGATCTGGGCATCAACGAAATTGCCATAGCCGGTGGAGTATCGGCTAACTCGGGTCTTCGGCAGACGCTGCAGGATTACGCCGGGAAGTATAACTGGAATGTGTATATACCGGCCTTTCAGTACTGCACCGATAATGCAGGTATGATCGCGATGGCAGCTCATTTCCAGTACCTTAAAGGAGACTTCGCCGACCAGTACGTGAGCCCAGAGCCAAGGCTGAAGTTCTAGGAAGCTAGAGAGTTAGAAAGTTAAAGAGGTTGAGAGTAACTAACCGAAATTTCCCTCTTGTGAGGGGTAGGAAGGTAACAATTAACAACTAACAATTAGTAATGAGAAATCCTTTTCGTCCCGGCGATAACAAAGTATACGTGAAGCATGTAACAGCAGCAGACTTTGCTCGTTTTGACGATGGGCTGGTGCATGCCGTCTGCTCTACGTTCTCGCTGGCGCAGGCTGCCGAATGGGCAGGCAGGTTGTTTGTGCTGGAGATGAAAGAAGAAGATGAAGAAGGGATAGGTACTTTTCTGACGATCAACCACAAAAGCCCGGCATTTGAGGGGGAGGATGTCGTAATAACTGCCACCTTGAAATCGCAGGAGGGGCAGGAGGTGATCTGCAGCTACAAGGCTGTAGTAGGTGAACGCCTGGTGGCCGAGGGCGAAACCGGTCAGAAGATCTTAAAGAAAGAAAAACTAGCCAGAGTTCTGGCTCCTAAGAAAGTATAAATGGCAAAAGAGAAAGACAGGATACAGAAGCATGTGAACATCGTAAACCGCCGTGCTTCCTTCGAGTACCAGTTCCTGGACAAGTATACCGCAGGCGTTATGCTGATGGGCACAGAGATCAAATCGATACGCGAAGGCAAGGTAAACATGCAGGATGGCTACTGCGTGTTCCATAACGACGAGCTGTGGCTGCACAACGTGCATATTTCTACCTATACCGAGGGTACTCATTACAACCACGAGCCCATGCGTACACGCAAACTGCTGCTTAACAAGAGCGAACTACGCAAACTGGCCAATAAGTCTGAAGAGCAGGGGGTAACCATCATTCCCACCCGGATCTTTATCAACGACCGGGGCTTTGCCAAGGTAGAGATTGCGCTGGCCCGCGGCAAAAAGCTTTACGATAAGCGCGAAGACATCAAAGCCAAAGATGTGAAGCGTGAAATGGAGCGTAGCGGGTATTAAGCGCTTACGCACAATTATGAATTACGAATTAGAAATTAGAAATTAGGGCCAGTTTTACTGGCCTTTTCTATTTGAAGAGCTCCAGCAGGTATTTTTAATTCATAATTTCTAATTCATAATTAAAAAACGTGGAATACGGAATAAGCTTGCTGAGCTATGTGGCTTTGCGGGCAGAGACATCAGACAGGGCCGAAATAGTCACTCATATGCTCTTTGGGGAGTGTTACGAGGTAGTAGCCCGGCAGGATAATTGGGTTTGCGTGCAGCTTGCCTCAGACAACTACAAAGGCTGGATAGACTATAAGCAGCACAACCCCGTAACGGTTGCCTATTACCAGGAGTGGAAAGCTGCTCAGCATCCCCGTGTACTGGAGGTGTTGCAGGTGGTCAGCAAAGAGGATGTTCGCATACAGGTAGGGCTGGGAGCATACCTTCCTTTCCTGGAGGGGACACAGTTTAGGGTAGGGGAGGAGAGGTA
Organism: Pontibacter ruber; assembly: GCF_023630205.1. Classification (GTDB taxonomy): domain Bacteria; phylum Bacteroidota; class Bacteroidia; order Cytophagales; family Hymenobacteraceae; genus Pontibacter; species Pontibacter ruber. Next base: position 738,269 of record NZ_JALPRR010000003.1, read on the forward strand.
TACCTATAACGGCCTTGCCTCAGACCCAGCTGCGGAGTTGGTTCCAGAGAAGGTTGTAGAAGTAGCATACAACTTTCTGAGATCTCCATACTTATGGGGAGGAAAGTCGGTGTTCGGTATTGATTGCTCTGGGTTTACACAACAGGTTTTCGGAGTGTGCGGCTATCAACTTCCGCGCGATGCCTACCAGCAGGTTGCGTGCGGCGAGGAAGTGCATTTTGCCAACCAGACCAAGCCAGGCGACCTTGCTTTCTTCGCAAACTCGGAAGGCCGGGTTACGCATGTCGGCATTATGCTTGATGGCCAGCGCATCATGCACGCGCACGGCGAGGTGCGCATCGATACCCTCGATCATAATGGTATTTACAACAGCGATCTCAAACGCTATACCCACCAACTCCGCATCATCAAGCGTATTTTTTAGTAAGTGGCTGTTTTTTCTCTGAACTTAGGCTGTAAGTTGTTGGTTTTCTTTCGTATAAGCCTAAGTTCAGAGAAGAGTCATGAAAAATCGCGTGCTTATACTTAATCAGGATTTTAGTGCTATCGCGGTTTGCACGGTACATAAAGCTTTTCTTCTCGTTTACCTCGAGAAAGCCGAAATGGTAACCAAAGCAAAAGATTATTACCTGCATACTGTCAGTCATACCTATCCTGTCCCTTCTGTTATCCGCCTTCAGAACTATGTGCGGGTGCCCTATCATGGCATTGCCCTTAGCCGCCATAACATCATGCGCCGCGACAACTATGCCTGCCAGTACTGCGGAGCTGCCAAGAACCTGACACTTGACCATCTGCTGCCCCGCTCCAGGGGTGGGGAGACATCGTGGTATAATCTGGTAACAGCTTGCATGCGCTGCAATACCCGCAAAGGCGATAGAACGCCCGAAGAAGCCGGCCTTAAACTCCTTCAGAAACCAAAGAAGCCTTCGCTCCAATCCTTCCTTAAACTGCACCTGGATATGCACAACGAAGACTGGCGTGTGTACCTCGGGTTGGAAAAATAAGTTGTAATATAGTGTTACTAATATATTTAGCAGGTGTGTTTTAAGTGTGTGTAAATCAGTTGGTAGTAGTCTTGTAGGTTTGCTGTTGGTGGAAGTGATGATTTGGATTGTTCGTTATTAGCTTTGATAGCGTATGTAAGCGGTATTTTGAGGGTTTGGGTTTTCACTTCTGCTGTTAGTTGGGCTTGTAGGAGAGATGTCGACTCAAGTATAGACACACCCCTGCACCCCTTTCAAGAGGGGAATTGCTGCTTATTGCCTCTTTTCAAGTATAAGTTTGATGGCTGCTGTTGGTCATCCCCCTACCCCCCCTTCAAAGGGGGACTTGGTTCCCGTTGCATAGCCGCTCACGAAGCAGTGATGTTTCCAGTCCTTGGGTTGAGCGCCTATGCGAGTTTTTCCGGTGTTGCGTGAGCAACATTGCGACGATAGGAGCAAAGGAAAAGCTCCCAGCGCGATGCCTGAGGACGAGGCCCCGCGGCCCTGAGCGTGCCAAATTATAAAATGAAACTACAGGCAAGTAAAGCTGAGCAAGAAAGGCAACTACGAAGTGAAGTCTTGCTGGCTGCAAGTATAAGCTTCAACTATAGTTCTGAAGAAGGTTGGCAAGTCGGAAAGACAGAGTAAGAAAGTACTAGATGTACAGCTTCAGAACCCAAGCTAGTTGAGACATTACCATATTACAGATGTGTTAGGTACCTACACTTATATATGAGTAACTATTTGCAATATATAGTATACACTTATCCTTGATAGCACACCCTTTACTAATTCCTGCACTGCCTTTACTCCCGATAAGTATACTTCCGGATTTTACATCGAACTAAAGCGGTTTAATTTGGCTTATAATCAAAGTATTTATTACTTTTGCGCTTTCATCCGGGTGGATGGCCCGAGGCACTTGTGTCGCGGGAAATGTAAAACTAAACCAAACCGGCCTATTGCTCTAAGTCGGTGGCTTCTCCAGAGCAGCAAAACATTATGAGTAATTCTCCAGAAAATTTCGATTGGGACAAGTTTGAGTCTCAAGGTTTCGGCGGCGGCTACAGCAAAGAAGAGAAAGCCGAAATGGAAAAAATGTATGACGACACCCTGACTACCGTACAGGAGCAGGAGGTTGTTAAAGGAACTGTTGTTGGCATCACTGATCGTGACGTGATCCTGAACATCGGTTTCAAATCAGACGGCTTGGTTGCTACTTCAGAATTCAGAGATTTGCCTGATCTGAAAATCGGTGACGAAGTTGAAGTATTTATCGAAGACCAGGAAGATCCAAACGGTCAGCTTATCTTATCCCGTAAGAAAGCGAAAATCGTTTCTGCCTGGGCTAAAATTTACGATGCACTTGAGAATGACAACATTCTGGAAGGCGTTGTTAAGAGAAGAACCAAAGGTGGTCTTATCATGGACCTTTACGGTGTTGAAGCGTTCTTGCCAGGTTCTCAGATCGATGTTAAGCCAATCCGCGACTTCGATGTGTTTGTAGGTAAGAAAATGGAAGTGAAAGTTGTGAAAATCAACGCCGCTTTCGACAACGTGGTTGTATCTCACAAAGTACTTATCGAGAAAGACCTGGAGCAGCAGCGTGCCGCTATCCTGAACAACTTAGAGCGTGGTCAGGTACTGGAAGGCGTTATCAAGAACATGACAAACTTCGGTGTGTTCATCGACCTTGGTGGCGTAGACGGTCTGCTTCACATCACAGATATTTCATGGGGCCGTATCAACCACCCGGAAGAAGTATTGCAGCTTGATCAGAAAGTACAGGTAGTAGTACTTGACTTTGATGATGACAAGAAGCGTATTTCTCTTGGCATGAAGCAGCTTACTCCACATCCGTGGGACGCGCTTCCAGCTGAGATCGAGGTTGGCTCTAGAGTTAAAGGTAAGATCGTTAACGTTGCTGATTACGGCGCGTTCCTGGAGCTTATGCCAGGCGTTGAAGGTCTGATCCACGTTTCTGAAATGTCATGGTCACAGCACCTGCGCAACCCACAAGACTTCATCAAGCAAGGCGACGAGGTTGAAGCAGTTGTACTGACACTTGACCGCGAAGAGCGTAAGATGTCTCTGGGCATTAAGCAGCTTACTGAAGATCCTTGGACAAAAGAAGATGTGTTGACGAAATATGGTGTAGGCACTAAGCACACTGGTATTGTTCGCAACCTTACAAACTTCGGTCTGTTCCTGGAGCTTGAAGAAGGTGTAGACGGCCTGGTACACGTATCTGACCTGTCCTGGACTAAGAAGATCAAGCACCCATCTGAGTTCGTGAAAGTTGGTGACAAGCTGGATGTAGTTGTTCTGGAGCTTGATGTTCCTAACAGAAGACTTGCCCTTGGCCACAAGCAACTGGAGGAGAACCCATGGGATACATTCGAAACTGTATTCAACATCGGATCTGTACACAAAGCAACTGTACTTGAGAAATCAGACAGAGGTGCTACACTGGAGCTGCCTTACGGTATCGAAGGTTTCGCATTCCCGAAAGGTCTTGCAAAAGAAGACGGTTCTCAGGTAGAAGCTGGTGACACCCTTGACTTCCGTGTAACTGAATTCTCTAAAGACGATCGTAAGATCATTCTTTCGCACACTGCTACTTTCTCTGAAGCTGACAATGCGCGTGTAGCAAAAGCTACTAAGAAAGCTGCTCCTGCTGCAGGTGAGAAGAAAGAGCCAAAAGCTCCTAAAGTTCAGAAAGAAGCAGATCGTTCTACTCTTGGTGACCTGGATGCTCTTTCTGCCCTGAAAGAGAAGATGATGGACAACGAGAAAGAAGCTGGTGTTAAGAAGTTAGAAGCTGCTGCTGCTAAAAAAGCACAAGGTTCTGACGAAGCATCTGAAGAGAACAACGCTTAGTTTTAAGCTTGTATCATAGTAAAAGCCCCGGAGCAATCCGGGGCTTTTTTGTTTTATACTTGTACAAAGTATAAATTGAAGTATAAATGTTAATTTGCTGAAGTATGTGTGATGATGTCCATTTGTGCTTTGGTTTAAACACCAAGGTTATTAAGAATGTCATTATACTTAAAATACAGATAACAGTCATAGTGACGTTTATCCAGAAGTAGGCAGCAATTGTAATCAAGAATTTAAAATGAAGATTCGGATTAATTTATTCAAGAATATTCTGTTAGGAATAATAATAATCTTCCTCGACTTGGTTGTTTATTTGCTTCTTGGAACAATGATGATGGGCTACGACGACTCCTATGATGAGAGCAAAGGTGAGTACTGGAGTTGGGAGAGTATGAACGACTTTGACAAAGCAGTTGTAGTCGGACTCTACTTTTGGCATGCAGTAAACATCGTCGGGATATGCTATCTAATCTACAAGTTTATAAAAGGAACTAAGCAGCGGACAGAAACTGCATTGACCGACAGCTAATAATACTTTGAAAAAGGTATAATTGCTGTTTTTGACCTATTTTCTGGAAAAGAGGCGGGAAATGGAAAGAAACAACTTCTGCCAACAAGGTGTAAGCGTCAGCTTCGGCCGCCGGCCTTCGCCGTCGTTTACACTTGACGTTATACTAAACAAGGCAATAAAAAGCGGCTTTTTTTCGACAAAAGAAATCTAAGTTAAACGATAGAGCCAGCACATAGCTTCAAATAATTACGCCTGAGCATTTTAGCCTGTATCAACACAAGCTGCAATAATTTAACGGCCTTCCTGCATAATATCTGCTGCTAATACCGTTATACCTTTTGTATTTATCACATTTCTTCCGAGCAAGTTTTTTTAAATTCTACTTCCTATAACTGAATATGAAACCTTATTTTTGTAACAGGATCTCGTGTTGGTAGTTTCAGGTATGGCTTTTCCTAAAATACAATTCATATTGCAAAGATGCTTCGTGGCATCTCTTTTCTGTTTGTCCCTGCTTTCCTGTCAGGAATCGAAAAAAGAGGACCAATCAGGTAACGTATCGTCGGAGGAGCAGGAAGATACCAGGCAGCGGGTGGCTGTTCCGGCTTCGTTTACCCCAGCCAAAGCCGAGAGGCTAAGTAACCAACTCGATTCTATTTTCACGAAGCTGCACAAGCGGAATGGCTTTAACGGAACCGTGCTGGTTACCAAATATGATCAGGTGATCTACAAAGGTGCTTTCGGCTATGCTGACTTTTACCGGAAAGATACCCTGACTACAGAAACAGCTTTTCAACTGGCCTCCGTATCAAAGCAGTTTACCGCCATGGCCATTATGATGCTGAAAGAGCAAGGCAAGCTCCGCTACGATGACAGTGTGCAGCAGTATATACCTACTTTCCCGTACAAAGGCATCACCATCCGGCAGTTGCTTACCCATCGCTCCGGCTTATCGAACTATACTTATTTCAGCGATCAGCTTTGGCCCGACCGGAACAAAGCCATTACCAACGAAGATGTGCTGAACCTGATGGCTGTGCACAAGCCAAGACCTTACTACGAGCCCAATACGCACTTCAACTACAGCAACACAGGTTATGCACTGCTGGCTTCTATTGTAACCAAGGCCTCGGGCATGCCTTTTCCTGTGTTCATGCAAAAACATATTTTCGGGCCTTTGAAGATGCGGAACACGTTTACCTATAGCGAGAACGCTACCGCCCTGACGGGCAAAGTAGCAACAGGCCATACCGGCCGCAGACAGAAAAGAACAACGGATTACCTGGATACCGTACTCGGCGACAAAGGCTTGTTCTCTACCGTAGAAGATCTGTATAAATGGGACCAGGCACTGTACACCCAAAAACTGGTAAAACGGAAAACCCTGGAAGAAGCCTTTACCGGCACCCGCACAGAAAAGCGGAAGAAAGAAGATTATGGTTTTGGCTGGCGCATTCTTCCACTGGAGAGTGGCGATACCGTGGTATACCATGCAGGCTTATGGCACGGCTATACGACGTACCTCTTGCGAAACCCCAAAGATCACAGCGCCCTGATAGTGCTGAGCAACCTACCAAATGGCAGTCTGCGGCACCTTAAAGAGTTAAGAAGTTTTTTGTATCCGCCACAGCCTGATAACGGCGCAGAAGCAAATCAAACTAAAAACGCCAATGCCCGGTTATAAAGACGAGGATGCCCAGGAGAGGAAATCTGCTCTATGAAGAAAGTATAAAGTATGAAAACAGGAGAGCAGTGCAAGTGTAAAACCAGCATATCAGAAGTAAATAAAAAAGCAGTAGTCAGTAAAAAAAAGCTCCTATAGTTTGACAAACATACTTCTCTTTGTATATTTGCACTCCCAATCACGGTAACGTGGCCGAGTGGCTAGGCTCAGCTCTGCAAAAGCTGCTACAGCGGTTCGAATCCGCTCGTTACCTCTTAAAAACAGCCGCAACAGGTTTTATACTTGCTGCGGCTGTTTCTTTTCCGGCCTCGCTTATTGCACTGTTTTCCCACTACAATCTGCATACGGTTACTGAGTACTGGATGTCAGATGCTTATACTTTGGCGCACGTTTTTTTGATCCGGAGCTAATCTTTTAAGCCTTTCTTCCGTAATGGTAGCTAAATCAACCAACACGATACCTGCACCCCAGCAGGAACCTCATTAAAAACTATAGCAAGAGCAGAGCGGCCTATTGTTTTCTCAGGCGCTGAATAGGACACAAATCATACAGAACTGAGCTCAGGAGATATCAGGCAAGGCACTGGCTCCATCAATACCCGACCACCTTCAATACATAACAGAAAGCAAACCTATTGCATACTTAGAGTAACTATAGATGAAGATCATAGATTTGCGCATCATGCGCGGACCAAACTACTGGTCAGTTACACATCCCAAAATAATTGTTCTGAAACTGGCTCTGGATGAGCTGCAAGACAAACTAACCCATGAGGTACCAGGCTTCCTCAATCGCCTGCAGAAGTTGTTCCCGGGCATGTACAGCCATCGCTCCACAGAGGGCACAGAAGGGGGCTTCTTCAAAAATGTAGCGGATGGTACCACCTTCGGGCATGTAGTGCAGCACGTGGCCCTGGAACTGCAGACAATGGCAGGTATGGAGTCTGGCTTCGGCCGCTGCTACCCGGCACACGAAAAGGGCTCAGTATACGTCATCTTCTCTTACCAGGAAGAGCGGGCAGGAGAGTATGCAGCACATACTGCCGTGCGTATTACAGAAGCGCTGGTAAAAGGCGAACCATGCCGTATACAGGACGACGTTACGCGTCTGCACCAGATCCGGGAAGACGAATACTTCGGACCGAGTACGTACTCGATCGTTTCAGAGGCAGTGAGTCGTAACATACCTTATATACGCCTCAACCGCCACTCTCTTATCCAGCTTGGCTATGGTGTAAACCAGAAGCGCATACAAGCCACCCTTACCAGCAACACCGCCTGTTTTGCTGTAGAAATTGCCGGCGATAAAAATGCCACAAAAGAACTGCTCGATGAAGCAGGCATACCAGTACCAAAGGGAACTACCGTTTACTCCATGGAAGAACTCCGGGAAGCGGTAAATAGGCTGGGATATCCGCTTGTGCTGAAGCCGCTCGACGGAAACCACGGCAAAGGCGCTACCATCAACATCACGAACTTCAAAGATGCGCAGAAGGGCTTTTCGGAAGCACGCAAGTACTCCAATGCTGTTATGGTAGAGCAGTTCATCGAAGGCTCAGACTTCCGCTTACTGGTGATCAATGGCAAGTTCGTGGCGGCGGCCATGCGTACGCCGGCTATGGTAACAGGGGATGGCGTATCTACGATAAAGCAGCTGGTTGACCGTGAGAACAAGGACCCGAGACGGGGCATAGGCCACGAAAAGGTGCTGACGAAGATAACAATCGACACCCATACAAAAAATATTTTAAAGGCTCAAGGGCTTACTAGTCAATCGGTTCTGGCGGAAGGGCAGGTGGTATACTTAAAAAGTACTGCTAACATAAGTACTGGAGGCACTGCAACCGACGTTACTGATCTAGTGGATCCGTACAACATCCTGATGGCAGAGCGAATAGCCGGCATTATTGGCCTGGATATTTGCGGTATTGATGTGATGACGACGGATATCGCTATTCCGCTGAACGAGACGCGAGGAGCGGTACTGGAGGTAAATGCAGCGCCTGGGTTCCGGATGCACATTTCGCCAACCTATGGGTTGCCGCGCAACGTAGCCGAACCAGTTGTAGACATGCTCTTCCCACATGGCAAACCTTCCCGTATCCCGATCATTGCGGTAACGGGTACCAACGGTAAAACCACCACCACGCGCCTGATCGCGCACATGGTAAAACATAAAGGCTACCAGGTTGGTTATACTACCACCGACGGCATCTACATTCAGGACAAGCTGCTGGAGAAAGGCGATACGACCGGCTCTTACAGCGCCGAGTTTGTACTGAAAGACCCGACCGTAAATTTTGCGGTGCTTGAGTGTGCCAGAGGAGGCTTATTGCGTTCAGGGCTGGGGTTCCAGCAGTGCGACATCGGCATTGTAACGAATGTGAGCGCGGATCACCTGGGCTTGCGCGACATCCATACGCTGGAAGATCTGGCGAAAGTAAAGTCTGTCATCCCGAAGAGCGTAAGCAAAGACGGGTATGCCGTACTGAATGCCGACGATGACCTGGTATATGCCATGGCAGAAGAAGTACAGTGCAACGTAGCTTTCTTCAGCATGGACGAAAACAACCCGCGCATCCTGAAGCACATTGCAAAAGGAGGGCTGGCTGCAGTTTTTGAGAACGGCTATATCTCCATTTTCAAGAACAGCTATAAGATCCGGATCGATCGTGTGGCAGATGTGCCGCTTACGTTCGGGGGTAAGGCGAAATTCAACATCGAGAACATACTGGCGGCAACGCTGGCCGGCTATATCTCGCATTTTGAAATAGATGATATTAAAACGTCGCTTCGCACGTTTATTCCTTCGCCTACAAAAACGCCGGGTCGTATGAACCTGTTCAAGTTCCCTCAGTTTGAGGTGCTGATAGATTATGCGCACAATGTAGGAGGTATGAAAGCGATCGGTGATTTTATGGAAGACGTGGAGGTGAGCAAGAAAGTCGGCATTATTGCCGGCGTTGGCGACCGCAGAACCGAAGACTTCTATGAATTGGGCAAAGTAGCGGGGCAGATTTTTGATGAGATCGTCATACGCCTTGACAACGACCTGCGCGGTAAGTTGCCCGAAGAGATCACCATACCGTTAATGCAGGGCATTGAAGAGGTGGCACCTTACAAGACAGTGAAGCTGATACCAGAGGAGATGCGCGCCATTGCTTATGCCCTTGAGACTGCAGTGGAGGATTCTTTCATTGCCATTTTTACAGAAGACATAGCTGAAGCTGTGAAGCTCGTCGAGAACTTCAAAGTGATTCAGGATAGAAAGGTTCTTGTTGATTAAAATTTCTAACGCTGGCGTTAGAGCTATTACATGTGAACGATGGACTAAAGCCCCTTCCTCAGGAACGGGGCTTTTTTTATGGAGGTGGGGGAAGTGCGTGTAGAGCAATGGGACCGAAGTTTCCTGCTGACGCCAAACTTGCAACATGGGGTGGGCATGGAGAAAGACTAAGATGGCGCGAGCGTCCTCGCTCGTGACGGGCTATAGTTGGGCCTTTGGCCCAGTCGAGTCACAGACTCAACATCCTAATAAGACACGGGTTGCAAACCCGCGCCAGCAAAAGAAGATAAGGTTAGAATTCCCCTCCTTTGTCAAGGAGGGGTAAGGGGTGGGTTTATACTTTTGCATACTGCACTGTAGCTACCAAAGACACTCACAGGTCATTAAGACACTGTGAGGTCATCCTGTTCATCCTTACACATCCTGCAAATCCTGATTCAGACAAATAAAAAAGCCCCTGCTAGTTAAGCAGGGGCCTTTTTATACTTGGTTTATACTTTCTATTTTAGTACAAAAGAGGTTTTTCCGATCATGAAGCCATCTGAATAAAGCTCTACAGTATGCTGGCCTTTCTTATACTCTGCGTTTTTGTCGTACACAAAGCTTACCTGCTGCTGGGTGTTGTCGAAAACGATGTCGCGCTTGGCTGTGTAATACATGTCTTCGCCATCGATCTGGAATGAGCCGGAACCGGTAGACAGGTTGTACAGGGCAGCTCCGTCTGGCTCGATCAAGCGCATGTAAATTGTCTTAGGCTCTTTTTCAGCTACATCGTTCTTGGCAAGTTTGAAAAGTACACGGATCTTGTCTACTCGCTTGGCTTTGAACTCGTTGTCGTTGTCTTCTTTCTCTTTTCCACGCTGGTTGATCACGTTTACCACCAGGCTTTGAGCCTCCAGGCGTGAAGCCACTTTCACCTTCTCTGTCAGGTTCTGGTTTGTAGACTTCATGGTGGTAAGGCTGTCAGAAAGCTTGTTTTGCGTCGTTTTCAGCGTGGTGTTCTCCGTGAAAAGAACTTCGTTGTCCTCCTTCAGTTTAGCAATCTCCTCGTCCTTAACCTTTAACTGCTTTTCAAAAGCACTTGCTCTATCGCGGAAACGGCGCTGGTCAGCCAGGCTGTAGCTGCTTTTGCGGAAACCACGTAGTTCGTTCAGGTCTGAGGTGATAGCTGCAATTTTAGATTCCAGCGAATCGTTCTCCAAACCCATGGCCTGCAGTTCCTGGCTCTGGCGCTCAAAGTCGGCTTTCAGTGCCTCGTATACTTTGATCTGGTTTTCCAGTTCACTGTTTTTAACTCTGATAACTTCTGCCTGCTCTTCTGTCTTCTCTTTTTTCTGATAGTTCATATAGAGCAGAATACCATTGATGCTGATAAGGATGACGAGGAGGCCGCCGATCAGAAGCTTGCGGTTGCTTCTCTTTTCAGAAGGATTCATGGGCGTTTCTTCTTGTTTTGGTTTTGCATTTTTTTCCAGAGTGTTCATTAGCTTGTTAGTTTGATAAGGGTTTTATTAGTGCGCAAGTTTCAAATATAAGAGTTTTGCTTTATTATCATACAATATGACTCAAGAATTTAGCGCCAGTTATTGGCAGAAACGTTACGAAAATGCACAGACCGGGTGGGACGTTGGAACCATAACGCGGCCACTAAAAGAATATTTCGATCAGTTGCAGAATAAGGGCCAGCGGATCCTGATACCCGGCTGCGGAAACGCCTACGAAGCAGAATACCTGTTCGGGTTAGGCTTCAGAAATGTATTTTTAGTGGATGTGGCAGAAGCGCCTCTGCAGTCTTTTGCTGAGCGGGTTCCCGGTTTTCCAAAAGCACAATTGTTGTTACAGGATTTCTTTTCGCTGGAAAGCAAGTATGATCTGATCGTGGAGCAGACGTTTTTCTGTGCCCTTCATCCCGCTCAGCGTCAGGCGTATGCAGCAAAGTGTGCCGAACTGCTGACCCCGGGTGGTAAACTGGTTGGCTTGCTGTTCGACACTGAATTTCAGCACGAAGGACCTCCCTTCGGGGGCAGTCGCGAAGAGTATCGCACCTACTTCGAACCATACTTTAAGTTTCTGCACTTCGAAACAGCCTATAACTCCATTCCGCCACGGCAGGGCAGGGAGCTGTTTATAGAGTTAGAGAGTTAGAGAGTTAGAGAGTTAGAGGGTGGTGAGTATGGCAACAGATTTATACTTGTTCCCAACTTCTAATTCCTAATTCGTAACTCGGCACTCGGAACTCGTAACTGATATAGCTATCTTTGCAGCACCCAAACGGGTTTAAAAAGATGTGTTATGTTTGAGATACCTAAATTAAAGTATACTGAGTCAGGTAATTTCTTCCTGATGGCCGGCCCTTGCGCCATTGAGGGCGAGGAAATGGCCCTGCAAATCGCTGAGCGCCTGAAAGAGCTAACCGACAGGCTGCAGATTCCGCTTATCTTCAAGGGCTCTTACCGCAAAGCCAACCGTTCGCGCCTCGATTCTTTTACCGGCATCGGCGACGAAAAGGCCCTGCGCATCCTGCAGAAAGTAAGCCAGACCTTTGATGTTCCAACCGTTACCGATATACACGAGTCGCATGAGGCTGCCATGGCCGCTGAGTACGTGGATGTGCTGCAGATACCGGCTTTCCTGTGCCGCCAGACGGACCTGCTGGTTGCTGCTGCGAACACGGGCAAGGTCGTGAACATCAAGAAAGGGCAGTTCCTTTCGGGTGAGGCCATGCGCTTTGCCGTAGACAAGGTACGCGAATCCGGAAACGAGAAAGTAATACTTACCGACCGCGGCAACAGCTTCGGCTACTCCGACCTAGTGGTGGATTTTCGCAACATTCCTGAAATGCAGGCAACCGGTGCCCCGGTGGTTATGGACGTAACGCACTCGTTGCAGCAGCCAAACCAGAGCTCCGGCGTTACAGGTGGTAAACCCGCCCTGATCGAGACCATCGCCAAAGCAGCCATAGCCGTAGGAGCCGACGGCCTGTTCATCGAAACGCACCCGCAACCAGGTATAGCCAAGTCTGACGGAGCCAACATGCTGCCGCTGGACCAACTGGAAGGCCTCCTGCAGAAGCTGATCCGTATAAGAGAAGCAGTACGTTAAGCGTTTATACTTTATAATAAGGCTGGTGCACCTCTGGCTCAGGCCTGAGGTGCACTTTTCGTTTTACAACAAAGCAACACCATGAGCAACAGCAGCTATTCCCCGGATTGGGATGTATATTTTACCTTCGTAGACAACCTGCCGGCCTTTTTCAGTGTGGACCTTGGCCTGGCCGACATCGCCCCGATGCAGGACAAACCCGATCTGATAGAAATAGTGATCGGCCTGCAGCAACCGGATGAGGATGGTTTTCCGGGAGAGGGGGAGTGGGAAGTACTGGAAGAGATGGAGGATACCATGGTAAGTACGCTAGAGGCTCGCCTGGAAGCGCAGTACGTTGCCAAAACGCTGAACAATGGGAGGCGTGCGCTGTATTTCTACACCGGAGAAACCCTGTTGCTGGAGCAGCTCATGGAAGAAATTACTGCCCAATTCAGTAGCTATGCTATCGAATACCAGGTAAGCGAAGACCCGGAGTGGAACATCTACCTGGAGTACCTGTACCCGGATGAAGAGGCCATGCTGAAGATCAACAACAACCGCATGTTGCAGGCCCTGGAAGAGCAGGGCGACCAGCCGCACATACCGCGCAACATCAGCCACTGGTTATACTTTAAAAGCGAGCAGGACCGAAAAGCCTGTGCTGAAGCCTTGCAGGAGGAGGGCTTTACTGTGCAAAGTATGGCCGAAACGCAGGATGTGGACGGAATGCCTTTCGAGCTGGAAGTATACCGCGAAGACAAAACCGATGAGGACACGATAACAGAAGTGACGGGTCTGCTGTGGCAACTTGCCGCAAACTATAACGGAGACTACGACGGCTGGGAGACAATCGTGTTACAGGAAAACGCCTAGAGGCATTTTCATACTTGTGCAACGTACAGGCAAAAGCAGGCATCTGAGCAAAAAGCCCACAAATTTTGCTTGTACGAAAGTATAATCAGAGCTAACGGCTACGGCTGCTTCTCCGCTTTTTTCTCATAAACCATTCTGGCCAGGCTGCTTAGCAGCATCGATGACTGAATAGCCGATCGAATCACGTTGAGTAGTTTTTGTTTCATACTAAGGGTGTTTGGTCGTCTTGTAATGCTCCGGCAATGTTACTGGAGCAGGTAGTGGTGCGGTTGTTTACTTAAGAATGCCTTCGCGGTAAGCCCAACTGATCAACTGGTAAGAGTGGCTGAAGCCCAGCTTTCGGAGCATTTTCTGGTGGCATTGCTCCACCTGGTTCTCACTCCAACTAAATCGTTCCCCAATTTGCCCGTTCGTCAATCCATCTGCCAGCAACGCGATAACCCTGCATTCTTTATTGGTAAGCTGTTTTAAGTTTCTGGTCATACAAATCATTCCTAAATTCCCATCGGCCAGTTTGTTTCCATAAGTACTTATCCTCTAATTTATTAAGTACCAACAGCGTGTACAATACTCACTTTTGATGATTTTACAACATTTTTCTGGGTATCTGCTGCAGGTGGAACAGGAAAAGAAACCCGCCATTTAAGAATCCGGCCTTGCTGAGCTGGTTTATGGTTATGGAACAGGAGGCAGCTTCTGTTTTTTTGTTATACTTGAAGCATAATCATGTAAGTATAAAACAATGCCTGATTCATTTCTGATTACCTATAAAACCCCGATCCGGCGGCTGCAGCACCTGGTTAACATGCACTACCTGGAGGTACCAGCGGAAGTTGTGCAGCAGCTGGGCGGCAAGTTCAATGTACGGCTCCTGTGTACCGTAAACAGTGCGCTTACTTTTCAGTGTGGGCTGGTGGCGCTGGGCAGCGGGAGTGGCTACATCAGCCTGAACGCCAAAAGAATGAAAGAACTGGGCGTCAGAGTTGGCGAACAGGTGCAGGTAAATCTCCGGAAAGACGAAAGCCGCTACGGAATGGAGATGCCGGCTGAGCTGGCTGAGTTGCTGGAGCAGGACGAGGAAGGGAAAAGGCGGTTTGGTACGCTTACACCGGGCAGGCAACGCTACATCATCCACTATGTAGCCTCGGTAAAAAGTTCTCAGCTACGCATCGATCGCGCCATCCTGCTGATCGAAAACCTCAAGATGCTACCCGCAGGAAAGGAGTCTTTCAGGGGGATGCTTGGTCTGACCTGATTCTTTATTTATTCTTAAGACCTGAATAAACCCCTTTTACCATTAAAATCATTTCATTCACCCGGGTTTTTGCAAAAGTTGATTTAAGTCATTTTTGGCTTACTGGTAACTGCTTAGCTTTGAGTATATTAAGGAGGGTGGTTATGGACAACAAAAGCAAAGCAGTACTGGAAACACTGGGATATTCACTCAGCAACGACTTAGCAAAAAAGCTCTTCAACGACGTGTACGCCTATATCCTGTATAACGACACGGATATTTTCCTGGAAGTGCTGGATTTTAGAATGAATATCCAGGAAACGACTACCTGTGCTGAAGATTATCACTTCTTTAAGTTCATGCTCCAGAAAATGCTCGAAAAACATCCGTCCAGGCTGGTTACACTTAACCCGCTCTCTGACAATATCGCTGCCTGAGTTTACTCTTCCAGAAACTAACTCCTGTAATTGCTTACACTTACCCGATGGGCGGCCAGCACGGCAAGCCCGAATAACAGCACCGCCACCACCTGGTGCAGCACCCCCAGTGCTACAGGCACTGCCAGAAGTAAGGTCGTGATCCCGAGTACCGTTTGCAGCAGCCCGGTAAGCAGCATAAGCCCTGCAAGGTTTCGGGTAGCTGCAGGCATGGTAATCCTGCGGCTCTGTTGCCAGAAATAAAACAACATACCTAGCACCAGTACTGCAACCCATCGGTGCATAAACTGCACCGCAGCCCCGTTCTCCCATATAGTACTCCAGCTAAGATATCCCGCCAGGTGCGAAGGGAAGAACTCGCCTTCCATTAACGGGTATGTGTTGTAAGAGAAGCCTGCCTTCAGGCCTGCCACAAATGCCCCTAATTCGATCTGCAGCAACACCAGGATCAGCACCGTCCAGGCCAGCCTCCCGGAAGCAGGAGTTACCGGCTTTTGTATCTTTCTTGCAGAAACAAGATCGGCCACCGTCCAGAGTATAACCCCGATGAGTATGATGGCCAGGGTCAGGTGCACCGCCAGCCGGAAGTGGCTCACGTGCGGGTTATCTACCAGCCCGCTTTTAACCATCAGCCAGCCCATTACGCCCTGCGCCGCGCCCAGCAGCAGGATAAGCAGGAGCCTGCCGAATAGCCAGGCGGAGAGCTGCTTTTTTACCAGAAAGTAAAGGAACGGAAGTATAAACACGAGCCCGATCACGCGGCCAAGAAGCCGGTGCAGGTACTCCCACCAGAAGATCTGCTTAAAACCATGTAGCGACATGCCCGTATTCAGCTTCTGGTACTCCGGGAACTGTTTATACTTTTCGAAAGCAGCTGCCCAGGCAGCATCCGTCAGCGGGGGCAGGGTGCCTGAGATCACATTCCATTCAACGATGGATAGCCCGGAGCCGGTAAGGCGGGTAATTCCCCCGATCACCACCATGGCCAGGATCAGGAAAGCTCCGCTCAGGAGCCACAGTACAAGGGCTTTGTTGTAGTTAGTTTTCTGCGCCATAACAAGAAGGCAAAGTTGCTTCCTGCCGTTTGTCTTGCAGATGATAAGAATCACCGGCAAAGCTGATCCTTATCATTGTACATTTGCTTCCTGTTTAGAGGTAAGGGCAATTCGCTAAATTTTATATTGAAGGGATTGAAATAATTTATAATATTTGTTGTTAAAGTATAAATGTATGGATGAATTCTTGAAAGCTGCCCTTGAAGAGGCAAAAAAAGGGTATGCCGAAGGTGGCATTCCGATCGGATCGGTACTGGTGCACCAGGGCAAAATTATCGGCAGAGGTCATAACAGACGCGTTCAGAAAGGCAGCGTGGTGCTGCACGGCGAAATGGATGCACTTGAAAATGCAGGCCGCCTGCCAGCTTCCGTTTACAAAGAATGCACCATCTATACGACACTGTCGCCATGCCCTATGTGCTCGGGAACTATACTGTTGTATGGCATCCCGAAAGTTGTGATAGGGGAGAACAAGACCTTTATGGGCGAAGAAGCGTTGCTTCAGTCGAGAGGGGTAGACGTAACCGTGGCAGATGACAAAGAGTGTTTCGAGCTGATGCAGAATTTTATTTCTGAAAAGCCGGAGCTCTGGAACGAGGATATCGGAGTATAAAGCAATTGTATGCTTTCTTTTATACTTTGCTGCTTGGCGCTCTTGTCAGAAGCCATTGCAGAAGTATAGTTTAAACTGCATAAGCCGCATTAACTCCTGACACCGATGTTGTAGGACTGATTTTAACGACATAAGTATGTCTCCAACTATAACACCGATTTCTGACTTTTACAAAATAATCCTGCTGGAGAAGTATAAGCTGCTTTATACAGAATGGCTGCGGGCAGTGAGTAGCGAAGAGTACCGGGCTGCGCTGTTAGAGGCTTACAAATGTATCCGGCTTCATCAGCTGGAGCTTTGGGTCATGGATTCGACGCGCAACAACCCTACCGTGCAGGACCAGAAATGGTCGGTAGAGAAACTGGGCAGCTTAATGGCGGGAACCCTCATAAGAAAAGTAGCGATGGTTCGGGCCGACGACCTGTTTGTAGAAGTAGTGGCAGAAGTAATGCGCGATAAGATATACAAGCTGTACGGTCAGGAAAGGCAACTGGAACACTTCAGGACGCTGGAAGAAGCGCTGCAGTATGTGCTCCCCGGTGAGGACCCCGCCAAACTGGTAATTGAATTGCAGAATGCTGAAGCCTATACCGGGTACCCTGCAGATTAAACACTAAAAGTATGCTTTAAAAACTAACGTTATTCCCTTCCCTCCGTTTAAAAGGCCTTAACAAACAAGTTTCACGAGTTGCGTTAAAACCAATTTTGTTTCTTTTTTCGTTAGCTTGCACGAACTAATGTTTTTCGCTGCGTAGCTTCTCATTCAAACACATGGATTTTCAGAAACTGTTCCTGCACATACCCGAAACCATAGTGGTACTTTCACCGGATCTTAAAGTACTTGCTGCAACTGACGAGTATCTTCGTATCACCATGCGGTCGAGAAATGAGCTGATCGGTCAGGATTTCCTGGAAGCATTCCCGGATAACCCCGACAGCAATGAGTCTAAAAATACAATGCTGCTGCGCCAGTCCCTGGAACGAGCTTTGAACACGAAAAAGGTCGACTACCTGGATGTGCTTCGCTACGATATTCCGAAGCCTGCATCAGAGGGCGGGGGCTTTGATATCCGTTTCTGGGAAGCATCGCACACACCGGTTTTAGATGAGGAAGGCAACGTAGAGTTCATCATACAGCGTACCTCCGATATAACAGATCGTGAGATAGCCAAGCGTGCTCTTTCGGAGAGCGAGCAGAAGTTCCGGTTTATGGCAGAAATAATGCCGCAGCTTATATTCACGACCAACGCTGCAGGTGAGCTTACCTACTTTAACCAGCGTTGGCACACGTATACGGGCATTCCGGTGAAAGAACTGCTCATCAACGGCTGGCAGAATGTGATACACCCGGAGGATATGGAGAAGTCCATGTCGGTATGGGAAGAGGCCTTCCGGAACAACACGGAAATGCAGCTGGAGCTACGCAAGCTCGACAAGGATGGCGAGTACCGCTGGCACCTGTGCCGCACACTGCCCATGCACGACGAGCAGGGAAATCTTCTCATGTGGGTCGGCAGCTCCACCGACATCCACGATACCCGCCAGATGGTGCAGGAACTGCTGGAGTCAAACGAGCAGATGGCACTGCTTTCGGATCAGGTACAGCTGGCCTACCGCAAGGCTGAAGTCGAGCGTAACACACTGCTGCGTCTGATCGATAGTGCCCCGGCTTTCTTCTGTATTCTTCGTGGGCCGGAACACCACTTTGAACTCATCAACAGGAATTATCAGAGGCTTTTCCCGAACCGGCAACTGCTCAATAAAACAGTGGCAGAGGCGTTACCGGAGGTAGTAGAGCAGGGCTATATAGATCTGCTTGACCGTGTCTACCAGACAGGCCAGGAGTATCAGGCACACGATGTACTTATAAAACTGGATCAGCAGGATAGTGGTGAGCTAAATGACGTCTACGTTACCTTTATTTACCAGCCCTTACTCGACGAGCAGGAGCGCATCAATGGCATCCTCGTATACGGGTATGATGTGACCGAACAGGTAAACCTGAAAAAACAACTCAGCAATTTGGGCAATACGCAGCAGGTTGGTCAGTAAAGCGATTTTACAAACCACGGGCGCTACTCCATGAAATACGCACACATCGACATACAACAGCTTCGTATTAAACATATCCTGTTTAAGTCGAAGGTGCGTTCGGTACTGTACGGTGGTACGTACGATGAAGCCTTTTTCTCGAGTGCCGGCCCTATTGCTACCTGGTTCTCTTCGGTTGGGTTCGTAAAGTTCGGCCATGCCCCTGAGGTGCTGGAAATGCATAAACTGCACCAGGAGCTGAATACAACAGCCCAGCAGCTTTTCCTGTTATACAAGAGCAACAAGATCGATCAGGCCCATGAGGGGCTGAAGACTATAGAGAAGAATTCTGAACGCTTCCTGCTCATACTTGCACGGCTCGAGGAGCAGCTGGGATTAGCTGCAGCCGAATCATCGGTCTGAGGAAGTATAAACGAGCGTAAGATGGGCTGTTTACAATAGCCCTGTAGTTGTAATTAGCTGTAGCTGTAGCTACAATGCTTGCGAAAGCGCAAGTTCTGCGGTACTGTCTGTAAGTTTTGGCAGGCGATAATGCTGCATGTTAGGGAGCATCCAGGCCAAAGCTGTTTCTTCATCCTCAAAGAGCTCCGCGATCACTCTTTTCCCGTAAATCCGGTAGGCTCTGTCCCTTACTGACTTTATCGACATCGAGGTCCCTTCATGATCCGGGCATATACTTGCCAGGTATTTCAGGTTGCTGCCAACCAGCAAAAGGCCCAGCTCTTCAGTGACCCATCGCTGCTCCTGTACATCCAATTGTGTCAGATGCTTGTTGTTATGCAGCCACAGGCAAAGGTTATGCTTTTGCAAGACTTCACACAGCAAGCTCATACCTTCCCGGTACTCATCGCTGCTAACAGACCGGAGCCATTTGCTGTAAAGAAGCTGCTTGTTTGCGTCTACTAAATACAACAGGTAATCTGGTGATTTTTTCATGCCTTAAAACTTACTACCTTAAGCTAAAAAGAAGTTTTTCCTGCACAAATTCCTTTCCAGAATAGAGAGGTTGAGTGTCAGGCAAATCGGATGATGGTACTGAAAAGGTAAGCTCGTATTAAGTTTGTTAGTAAAGCGCGCGTAAACTCTTGTGAGTAAATCTAAATGGGGTGTAAAAGTTATAAAAATAATTTGAATAAAAATGCTCTTTATAGAATATGTAAGAGATTAAACCGTAGACGATTCCAAAATATGGAAGTTTCTGAGGTGCATTTTTCAAAATCAGGAAAAGTCAGCACGAGATTGAATAACAAAAGCATATGTATACAAGGTTATATGATTGATAAACATAGCCTTGGCCATACTTGTAATACAGGTGCCTATAACCTAATCAGCCTCGTTAAAGTAAGCGTACAGCGTAGGTTACATAAGCGAATACATGTTAGACTTAGCTGAAATTTTTACCCCCCGATTTATACTTCACCTGGTGTTGCATGTAGCGGTGCCGCTCTTTGTTGCTTTTGCGTTCTATCACAGGCAGTTTAAAAAAGCATTCTTGTTACTACTGGCAGGCTTTCTTATCGATGTGGACCACCTGCTGGCTAACCCGATCGTGAATCCGGACAGATGCAGTGTTGGCTATCACTTTCTGCACAGTTACTGGCTCATCGCCCTGTACGGCCTGCTCGCCATATACCCTAAAACGCGACTGATAGGGCTGGGCCTGGTAATCCACATTGTACTGGATGGGACAGAGTGCCTGCGGGATACAGGTTACTTCGGGTAGTACAAGCAAGCTTAATGATTGTTGTTCAGGGGAAGGTTGCCGGCAACAGCTTCTGCTATCAGTACTTCCAGGTTGATATGGTTAGACGGGTGCGGAATGGTGTTGCAGGTAACAATTCTGGCTGCCCCGGCTCGTTCCAGCGCTTCGTAGGCGTCTCCGGCAAAAATACCGTGCACACCTACGCACACTGCCGGCTGCGTAAGTTTACCTTTCAGGTGTCCGATCGTTTCGATCATCGTTCTGGCGGTAGAGATGATGTCATCCAGTAGTACAGGTGTGTGCTCCTGGTAGGCTGCCAGGTCCGGCACCTTTACCTGCACCTGCTTGTCGCCTAGCCTTGTTTTGCTGAGTACAACATAGGGCGCTTCCGCCAGTGCTGCCACCACCGATACCCACTGGCTGCTTTCCTCATCCGGGCCAATTAACAAAGGCTTTTTTACATGCTTGCTTATCCAGGAGGCAAGGGCAGGCGCGGCATGCAACACATAAACAGGTATAGCATACAGCTCGCTCATACTATGAACCCGATGCAGGTGCGGATCAATGGTGATCATGCTGTCGGCAAAAGAGGAAAGGAGCGAGGCAAAGTACCGGTTCGTGATTCCTTCCCCCGGCTGAAAGCGGATGTCCTGGCGCATGTAAGCCAGGTATGGCGCGATCAGGCAGATAGTGGCTGCGCCAAGTTCCTTTGCTGTTTTTGCCAGGAAGTAGAGGGGCAGCAGCTTGCAATCCGGCTGGTGAAGGCTGCATACCAGCAGCAGGTTTCTGTCTTTCACATCGGTTTTCAGTCTGACGTAAGTCTCGCTATCCGGAAACTGGCGTACAATAACCTCACCCATGTCGGCCTGCAGCAAACCGGCAAGCGAGGTGGCAAGCGCTTCATTTCCGGGGAGGGCAAAAAGCAGGTAGTTCATGCCGGGTCTAGTTGTATCAGGTTGTTGTCGGTTTTAAGAAAATCAATGCTATAGGCAAGCTCTCCCCTGGACTCGGAATGGATGGTGAAAAGCGTCTGCCCTTTCCGGACGTGTGTACCCAGGGGTGCTACGAAATGGATGCCTGCCGCAGGTGATTTGGGTGCACCTGCCAGCTTGGCTAATTTAGCCAGTTTGCGGTTATTTACCCTGCTGACCACACCATCTTTGGTGGCTACGACCGGATGCCGGTACAAGGCTTCGGTGGGTTCGCGAAAGCCCCCCTGTGCCTGGCAGATCCGGTAAAACTTATCCAGCGCAGCACCGCTTTCGAGCAGCTGCCTTGCCTTTTCCTCACCAGCTCCTCTGGGTACCTTCCCAACCGATTCCAGTAAGAGGGCAGCCAGCTTCAGGGAGCGGTTTTTAAGATCACTTGGCGCATCCGGCTGGTTACGCAACACAGCCAGCACATCGCGTGCTTCCAGGGCAGGACCTATGCCTCTGCCAACCGGCTGTGCCCCGTCGCTTACCAACACCTCTATCGAAAGCCCGATGACGTTGCCTACTGCCTTGAAATAATATTCCAGCTTAAGCGCATCTTCTGTTGTCCTTACCTTTGCTGTTTCCCCAACGGGTATATCGATCACGACATGGGTAGAGCCGGCTGCTGCTTTCTTGGAGAGCACGGAAGCGATCATCTGGCCCGAGCTGTCCACATCCAGTGCTTTTTCAACAGAGATGATGATGTCGTCAGCAGGGCTCAGGTGCACGGCGCCTCCCCAGGCCATGCAACCGCCCTCTTTCTGGACAACATCCCGTATCCGGCTGATGCTGAGGTTAACGGGCGTCAGTACCTCGATGGTGTCGGCGGTACCAGCGGGCGAAGTGATGGCTCTGGACGATACTTTAGGTATGATCAGGCCGGCTGCCGCTGCAATGGGAACCACAATAGGAGTGGTGCGGTTGCCCGGCAGCCCACCTACCGAGTGTTTGTCTGCAATAACAGGTGCTTTCCATTTCAGGCGGGTGCCTGTAGCGATCATGGCTTTGGTCAGGTAGATGATCTCATCCAGGCTCAGGTTATCGCCGGTGCAGGCCGTAATAAAAGCAGCCATCTCAATCTTAGAGTAATAGCCGTGCGTAATGTCGGAGATAATATGGCGAAAGGCCTGCTCCGTTAGCTTTTTACCAAACATCTTGGCCCGAACATCGCTGAAGGAGGCAATTGGCTTCAGGTGTGTTATCCAGACCAGGCTTCCTTCCCGTGCCTGCAACAGGTTGAAGGCCGCATCCGACAGAGCTGCCTCGCCCTCCAGCAGCAGGTTGGAAGTAACCAGGTTGAGTGTTGCTACCATCGTGTGGTTAAGGTGGTGGACCAGCACACGGGTATTAGCAGTAAAACCCTCCGACCTGCTTACCTGGCTGTCGGCCCGCATAAAGATGATGTTTTCCAGGTTGGTGTCGATGCCCAGCCTCCGGAGCTTCAGGATGTTGCCCTTATGTACAGCCATACTTTATGTGTCTGGTTCAGGAATGCACGATATTCTGATTTTACCTGCTTTATACTTTAAAGTTGTTGTGCCCTGCTGTAGTTGCCGTGGATTTATACTTTAGGTGCCTACAGCTCATTTGGCATGCTGGTTAAAACAGCTCCCCAGATAAAGTATAATTTACTGCTAAAGTTTACTCACTGCGTTAAAACAAAAGATCACTGCCCATACAGGCAGTGATCTTTTGTTTTATTTGTTCAACTCTTCAAGGAATCGATGTAGGAGCGAAAGCGTTACTTCTGATTCTGCTGCTGCCATGCTTTCAGTTCCTTGATCTCCTTGGTTTGTTCATCAATGGTCTTTTGCGCCATTTGCTTCATTTCTGGTGTTTTGGCCTGCTTCAGGAAGGTTCTCGCCATTTCGTTGCCCATCTCATGGTGGTGTATCATCATCTGGGCAAAGTTCTGGTCGGTGGTCATGCTGCTCATGTTCCCCATGTTTTTGTGCATATCGTCCATCATTTTGCCCATCGGCTGCATCATCCTGTTGGTAGTAGCGGTATCGCCTTTGGTAGGTTTGTGTTTGCTCGTGAAGTCCTGTAGTTTTTTGATATCAGCCTGATTGGTTTCTTTTGTTTTCTGAGCCATCTGCTTCATCTTGCTGTCTGTGCCATTGGCTATTTCGTCTTCTGCCATCCGTATGGCTCCCTGATGGTGATGGATCATCATCTGGGCAAAATCATAATCTGGATCTCCGGTCATCTGGGTTCGCATGCCACGCATTTCTTCCATGTTCTTGTGCATGTGCGCCATCATGCCGCCTCCGGCACTGGTTGTATCCATACCTGTGGCTGCAGTTGTATCAGTAGTTGTCGTTTCTTCGGTAGCAGTGGTGGTTTCTTCTTCTTTAGCACCCTGGTTGCAGGCCATAAATGACAGAGCCATAAGGCAGGAGAAGAAAGCCAGGCCTTTTTTAAGATTAAGATTTTTCATAGTTGTGGATTTTAGATTGTCTGATATACAGTTTAATGTATAAATATAGCTGATTACCAGCTATATCCGGATTTTTGATTATACGACCTGGCTTTAGACACGTTGCTGACCTTATTTTATCTCTCTTCGCAGCAGTTGTGCATTGATGGCAACAATCACGGTGCTCAAGCTCATGAGTGCAGCGCCTACTGCGGGCGAGATCATAATGCCCTGGTTGTAGAGCACGCCTGCCGCCAGAGGCAGCGCGATCACGTTGTAGCCGGTGGCCCAGATCAGGTTCTGGATCATTTTTCGGTACGTAGCCTTGCCAAAAAGTATAAGCGAGGCGATGTCCTGCGGATTGCTGTTGACTAGTATGATATCTGCAGTTTCGGCGGCTACATCGGTACCAGAGCCTACGGCTATACCTACATCGGCCTGGGCCAGGGCAGGAGCGTCGTTTACACCGTCGCCGGTCATGGCTACAAATTCACCTTTTGCCTGCAGCTCTTTTACCTTGTCCTGCTTCTGGTGCGGCAGTACGTTGGCCAGGTAGCCCTCCATCTTCAGTTTGTCGCTCACGCTTCTGGCCACGCGCTCGTTATCACCGGTGAGCAGCAGGTTCTTGATGCCGTTTTCTTTCAGCACCTGTATGGCTCCGGCAGACTCGGGGCGTATCTGGTCGCGCATGGTGATGTAGCCAACCGGCTGTTTGTCCACCAGCACGTACACGACCGTTTCCACACCCTCCTCGGCTTCACTTTTAGGTACCTGTATGTTGAACTCCTGGATGTAATTAGGACCTACCACCTTCACGTCACGTCCCTCTACTATACCTTCCAAACCTTTGCCCGGAAGGTAGTTAAATGACTGAGAAGGAGGCACTGTTATACCTTCTGCCTTCACCTTGCGAAGTATACCCTGTGAAATAAAATGTTCGGAGTTCTGCTCCACGCCAGCTGCCAGGCGCAGCATTTCCCGCTGGTCTATGGTATTATCAAAAGTCACAACGGAAGCTATTTCGTGAGAGCCCTGGGTGAGGGTGCCGGTCTTATCGAAGATAATGGTGGTGATCTTGCGGGAGTTTTCGAAGGCGGTACGGTTGCGGATGAGCAGGCCGTTATTAGCAGAAACGGCTGTTGAAATAGCTACTACCAGCGGCACTGCCAGCCCCAGCGCATGCGGGCAGGAGATTACCATCACGGTAACCATCCGCTCCAGGGCAAAAGCAAAGTCCTGTCCAAGTATAAGCCATACCGCCAGTGTACCAAAACCGGCAATGAGCGCAATATAGGTGAGCCATTTGGCAGCGCGGTCGGCCAGGCGCTGGGTCTCTGATTTGGTTTTCTGTGCTTCCTGCACCAGGTTGATCACTTTATTAAGGTAGCTCTCTTTGCCGGTATGCTCTACCAGCACCCGCAGGGCACCATTGCCGTTAATCGATCCGCCAATCACTTTGTCGCCTCTGGTCTTTTTTACCGGTTTGCTCTCGCCGGTCAGCATGCTTTCGTTCAGGTGGCTTTCCCCGTCTTCTACGGCGCCGTCGGCGGGTACTTTTTCACCGGGTTTCACAAGTATAAGATCACCTTTTTGCAGGTCTTCTATGCGCACTTTTATAGTTTCTCCATTCCGGATCAGCATGGCCTCGGCAGGCATCATACTTACCAGCAGTTCCAGCGCTTTGGAGGCGCCCAGCACCGAGCGCATTTCGATCCAGTGCCCCAGCAGCATGATCACGATCAGTGTGGCCAGTTCCCAGAAGAAGTCCATGCCCTTCAAACCAAACACAACGGCGGAGCTGTACAGGTACGCTACCGTAATGGCCACCCCGATCAGCGTCATCATACCCGGCGAACCTTTCTTTACTTCCTCTATCAAACCTGTTAAAAATGGCCAGCCGCCATAAAAGTAGATGATGGAAGAAAGTATAAAAGCAATGTACATGGCATAAGGCACGTCCAGCGAAAAGCCCAGGATGTGCTGCACCATCGGGCTCAGGATGACGACAGGTATAGCCAGCACCAGCGACACCCAGAATCGCTTCTTAAAATCTTCGATCATCATGCGGTGGTGGTCGTGGCCGTGCTCACCGTGTGGCGGGTGACCCGTGGTGTCCTGGTGCATGGCATGCTCGTGGCCGTGCAGTGTTTTTTCCTGTAGGCGTTCTTCAACTTTATTTACTTCCTGTTTTGCCTGGCCGTGGGGGGAATGGTGCTCGTGATGTTCGTGTGAATGCTTCATGTAGGTAAAGTATGTTGCCGGACAAACGTATTGAACAATGGTAAAACTGGAAATGATGTTCGACATGTTTGGCCACGATGATTGATTGTAGTTTTGCTTCAATTGCTGCTTTTGGTAACTGCTTCGGCTGCTGGATGTGCTTTTACGTCTTGAATTGCCTGCCGGGCTGGTTTGCCATACTTGCGGTACCGGAGTGGCGTTACTCCGGTTACCTCCTTAAACTGCGCCGATAAGTGCTGTACACTTTTATACCCCAGTTTGCTGGCAATCTCGCTTACGTTCAGTTCCTGGTATTCCAGCAGTTCTTTGGCCCGCTCAACTTTTTGCAGCACCATGTAGTGGCTCAGCGACATTTCCTCCAGGTCTTTGAAAGTAGAGCTAATCGTGGCATAGTCTTTTTTCAACTCTTCAGACAGGTACAGCGAGACAGGAGTATTAAGCTGAGAGAGTTTGTCCTGGTAAATGAGGTCTAAAATGGCAAGCTTTGTCTGCTCTACCAGCTCACTCTGGCTGTCCAGGATCAGTTCAAAATCATACCGGCCAAGAGCGGCCTGGATGGTATGATAGCTTATATCTTTTGGTACGCATACAGTTACTCTTCCTAATTCAATAGCCAGCACCTGCATGCCGATTTTCTGCAGCTCATTGCGCACCACTACAATGCAGCGCAGGCATACCATGTTTTTAATATGTAATACCTGCAGGTGTTCACATTCCTTTATTTCCATAATGGTCCTATTCTTTAGATGATCATTGATAGGGCTTTTAAGTGTCCCGGTACAGTACTATTCTTGTACGGGTACAAAAGGGCTCAAGTATAAGAACAAGCTATAAACTAGTGCAACGATGGTGCTTATAATGAGCATCTTCGGGAAAAGAATTTATACTTTGCAGAACCTGTGAATGAACAGGAGAGAAAGAAAATTTATAAAAAAGAACAGGAAATCTGTAAAACCGGGCTTACCTGTGCAGGGTATAAAAAGAGCACTTGTAACCAAACATTTACAACTATGAACACTACGATGAATAGACAACTGATCTCAGTACTGGCAGAATGTGCTGCAGCCTGTAACTACTGTGCCGTTTCCTGCCTGAAAGAAGACGATGTGAAAATGATGGAGCGCTGCATTCGCCTCGACCTGGACTGCGCTGCGATCTGTAAAATGGCCCTGGATTATGTGTCACGCGACTCAACCATGTCAAGAGAGGTATTAGATCTATGCGCCAGGGTGTGCCGTGCGTGTGGTGAAGAATGTGCCAAGCACAAGCACGACCATTGCCAGATGTGCGCCGAAGCTTGCCGCCGCTGTGAGCAGGCTTGCCAGCAGGGCTAAGGTTATTCTGAAAACAGAACCTATAGTATAAATTGCACTACAGGAGATACCTAAAGCCTGGCTAACGTGAGACGTTAGCCAGGCTTTTATTTTGATAAAAGTTTGTAGCTTTAGCCACGAAAGGCACAACATACTTATCAGCCAAAGCATACAACATTCTAAACACCCGAAAATGAACCCAAAAATTACGAACAGCTTTTTAGCCCTTATACTTTGCGGCACCTTGTCTTACTGCAACCAGGCTGCCACGGAGCAGGAAACTCCTGCTGCAGAAGCAACACAACATACCGCACATGCTCCTGAAGCGCATACTCCTAAGGTGAGTGACGGCGCTGTAATCATCAAGGAACAGGCAGAACCGGATACGCTGAAAGGCAGCTTAAAAGCGGAAGCGCATGGCATGATCGATGACGCACACCTGACGATCAACTACCATTCGCCGGCTGTGCGTGGGAGGAACATCTGGGGAGGCCTTGTAGCTTATAACCAGGTATGGGTAACAGGCGCGCACTCCGCCACCAGCCTTACCACCGACAAAGACATAACCATAGGAGGGAAGCAGCTGCCCGCCGGCAAGTATGCGCTGTTCACCATTCCGGGAGAGAACGAGTGGACCATCATCATCAACAAAAACTGGGAGCAGCACCTGGCCGATGATTACTCTGAGAAAGAAGATGTTTTGCGCGTTACGGTAAAGCCTGAAGCAGGAGCGCAGCCGCAGGAGCGCCTTCGTTACCAGATCGTGTCAGAGGCTGACGGCAAGGGTGCCATCAACATTAGCTGGGACAAGTTGAAGGTAACCGTACCCGTTGCTGTATAGGCTTTCCTAAACAAGATATATAAATCAAAAAGCCACACCGACAGTTGTCGGTGTGGCTTTTTGATTTATGGGTGAACCTGAGTATAGGGATATGGGTATACCTGAAAGAGAAACAACGTTGCTTACTTGAAGAAGCTCTGTAAGCGAACAATCATACTTTAACAGTAAAGAAATGGAAAAGGGAAATTATAAGAAGTTTTTGTTAATGCTCGGTGTATCGTTTGTAATCATGTACGGTGTGATGTATTTGAATGCCGATAAGTTCGATCATGTTTACCTGAACCTGAACAGGCTGTACATGGCCTTGCTGATGGTAACGCCGATGGCACTTGTTATGCTAGGTTTTATGTCAGGGATGTATAAAAACAAGAAACTGAACAGTATTATTGTAGCTGTAAGTATAGCCGTTTTTGCAGGCACACTGTTCATGCTAAGGAAACAGGCCTTAGTTGATGATAAACAGTTTTTAAAATCCATGATTCCGCATCACTCCTCGGCCATTTTGGTAAGCCAGGAAGCAAATATAAAAGACCCTGAAGTGAAGAGGCTGACAGAACAGATCATATCATCTCAGGAAAAAGAAATAGCAGAAATGAAGGCAATTTTATCCAGAATGAAATAACAGTCACGCTCCATAGAACGTTGAAAGCAAAAAACCGCTCTTGATTATCAAGTGCGGTTTTTTGCTTTCAAGTATAAACAGTCGTTTGTAGCTCTAAGCTTAAATTTTCCTGAAACGGATCTTGTTTTCATCTTCCCAGACACAAAGCGTCTTGTTATCCGGCATTTCAGCGGTTTCAATATAGCTGCCTTTCCCCACCACAGTTTCCGTATCTGCATTCAGGAACTTTAGCTTCAGATCAGAACCGTTTTTCCAAGCAATTACCGGGTTTGTTTTCCCGCTGATGCGGCAGTTCCGACCTTTGCCAATCTGCATTTCCTGCTGCCCAGGCTGTGCATAGAAGATAGTACCTTCCCGTTGCCAGGCAGTGTGAATTCCATTTTTACTGTCCAGCAGAATGCCACCGCCATCCATAGGGCAGCCCTCCAGTTTCCAGGTGCCGGTTCCCAGTTTCTGTGGTTGTGAAAACTGCTGTCCGTTGTCACTAGATTTGGTCAGGTAAAAATCCCGGGAGCCATCTATCCAGTTTCTGAACATCAGGATTACCTGCTTGCCTTCCACGGCTATACTTGGCTTGCAGCATTCGCACACGGTGCTGTCAGGCGATTCGTACACCACTTTGTTTTCTGACCATGCGTTGGCACTTCCGGTAGTGGAGGCAAACACGATCTTGTTTTGCTTGTTTTTTCTTACATCCAGCCACACCGCATAAAAGTTATCTTGTTCATCGGAGGCAATGCTCATCAGGCCCTCGGCTGCAACACCAGGTACGTCATTTACACCAGCAGCCTTCACCCACTTATCTGTCTTATGGTCCAGTCTGTATGAATGGATATTGCCCTGCTTGTCAATAGCAGTTACCACTGAGTAGTTCGCAGAACTGGCGATCTGAGGCCCCATAGACATGCCCAGGTACAAGCCTTTTAGCTGCCCCACCAGCACCGGTTCTGAAAAGGTTTGCCCGTTATCTTTGGAAGTGGCGCAGTAAATCTTATCCTCCAGGCCATATACCACCCGGGTATTCCCTTTAGGATCTACAGCTAGTTGTGGCTGCCGCCCTGCCGCGAGCAGGGTATCTGTCGTTCCTGTTTCTGTAGCGGTTTCTTTTTCTGTGTTGCTACAGGAGGTATTTAAAATCAGAAGCAAAACAAACGTCAGGAGTAGTAAGGGGGCCTTCATGTCTTTCAAGTATAAAACCAAAGTATTGTGTAAGATAAAGGTTTTTCCGGAAAGTTCATGTAGCAGGAAGGTACGCTACTATCAGTCTGAAGATTACGTACAGGGCACAAACTATAGTTATTTCCTAACCAGTTGTTACCGGTCCCGTTCATTTAATGCAAAAACACTTGTAGCTATGGAAATAATCAAGTTTAAAACCAACGTAGAGAACGAAGAAGCCTTATCCAGGATAGCTCCTTTTTTGGATAAAGAAGAAAGTATAAGCCGCTGGCACATTGATACCGAAAGTAACGACAAGCTGTTGAGCGTATCCGGTACAGATCTGGATCCCCAACGGATCGAAAACGTGGTGCAGCAGGCAGGTTTTAAAGCTGAAATCATCCGGGTAATTGGCATTGGTGGCGATGGCTTGTAAAACTGATGGCATAAACCGTCAGATACCGTTTCAGTCACCTTCTTTTAATATGAGGTGCTGAACTTGTTTATGGTGTTATTGACATAAAATCTATACTTATTGTAAGATGTTGTGCGTATAAAACAATAGCACTGTTTTTATACGCTACACGGCATGATTGAAAAAATCATTTCCTGGTCCATGCACAACAGGTTCTTTGTCTGGATGGGCATACTGCTCATTTTAGCAGGAGGAGTCTATTCTGTGCAGCAAACCCCGGTCGATGCCATTCCGGACCTTTCTGAAAACCAGGTGATCGTTTACACGGAATGGATGGGGAGAAATCCCCGGATAATGGAAGACCAGGTAACCTATCCGCTTGTTGCCAACCTGCAGGGTATACCGCGCATCAAATCCGTAAGGGCAGCTTCTATGTTCGGCATGAGCTTTATTTTTGTGGTGTTTCAGGATGAGGAGGATATTTACTGGGCCCGAACGCGCGTGCTGGAGCGGCTCAACTATGCCCAGCGCTTCCTTCCGCCGGGAATAACGCCTTCGCTTGGTCCTGACGGTACCGGTTTGGGACACGTGTTCTGGTATACGTTAGAAGCACCCGGGTATAACCTGGGCGAACTCCGCGCCCTCCAGGACTGGTACATCAAATTTGCGCTGCAAAATACAGAAGGCGTAAGCGAAGTGGCTTCTTTCGGAGGCTTTCAGAAACGCTACCAGGTCAATATTGATCCGCATAAACTGGTGTACTATGGCATCCCGCTGATGGAAGTAACCAATGCCATTGCCCGCAATAACCGCGATGTGGGCGGCAGCATTTACGAGATCAACTCCAGCGGCTACCTGGTGCGGGGGCTTGGGTACATCACCGACATAAACGACATCAAAGACATTGCCGTGGGCTCCTATAAATCCGTTCCCATCACAATAAACGATGTGGCGTCGGTGCAGGTAACAGGGGACCTACGGCTTGGCATCACCGACCTGAACGGAGAAGGCGAAGTGGTCGGCGGCATCGTCATCAGCCGGTACGGGGAAAATGCCAAGGTGGTGATCGACCGCGTGAAGACAAGAATTGCGGAGATAGAGAAAGGGCTGCCGCCCGGAGTAAAGTTTAAGGTTGCTTATGACCGCAGCGATCTGATCGAGGCAGCTATTGCTACACTTAAGGAGGCGCTGTGGGAAGAAATACTGGTGGTATCGCTGGTGGTTACACTTTTTATGTTTCACCTGCGGAGTGCGGCTGTTGCGCTCATCACCATCCCTTTATCTATCCTCATCGGTTTTATGCTGATCCGCTTCTTCGACATCAGCCTGAACATTATGTCGTTGGGTGGTATTGCCCTTGCTATCGGAGACCTGGTAGACGCCGGAATTGTGATGGCAGAGAATGCCTACAAGTCGCTGACGAACGAAATGCTGCAAAACCCGGAACCGTAAAATAGATGGAAAGGATAGGCTCAACAAGGGAGTTTGCGGAAGAAAGAAGACTGGAGATCGTGGAGCGCTCATCCAGAACGGTAGGGCGGGCTGTTTTCTTTTCCATACTCATTACGCTGATCTCACTGATGCCCATCCTGCTGCTTACGGGACAGGAGCAAAAACTCTTCTCGCCACTGGTGCTGACCAAGACCTTTACCATGATTGGTTCAGCTATCGTAGCCATCCTGATCGTGCCGATGCTGCTGCGCACCCTGATGAAGGGAAAACTTGTGCCGGAGAGCAGGAACAAGGTGTCAAGTTTCTTTATCAAAGTATACAGCCCCGTTATCCGCTGGTGCCTGGAATGGAAGAAGACCGTGATTGCCATTGCGTTGCTCATTGTACTGGGTAGCATTCCGTTGGTACTCGGTATGGGTACCGAGTTTATGCCGCCGCTCGATGAAGGTTCGCTTCTTTTTATGCCCGTCACCATGCCCGATATTTCCAACACAGAGGCCAAGCGCATTTTGCAGGTGCAGGACCGGATCATCAAATCAGTACCAGAGGTCGAAAATGTACTGGGGAAAGCAGGCCGAGCCTATACGGCAACCGACAATGCCCCGATGAGTATGATCGAAACCATCATCATCCTGAAGCCACGGTCCGAGTGGCGCAGTGGCATGACAAAGGACAAACTGGTGCAGGAACTGAACGAGAAAGTGCAGATTCCAGGTGTGATCTCCGGCTGGACGCAGCCCATCATCAACCGGATCAACATGCTCTCTACCGGTATACGCCTTGATGTAGGGATCAAAGTATACGGGCAGAACCTCGACAGCATTTATTCGCTGTCTCTGGAGATCGAGAAAGCGTTACAGGGCGTGGAGGGTTTGCAGGACCTGTATGTAGAGCAGCTCACCGGCGGGAAGTACCTGGACATCAGGATAAACCGCAAGGAGGCAGGCAGGTACGGCCTCAGCATTGACGATGTGAACATGGTCATCGAGACTGCCCTGGGGGGTATGCCGCTCACCACCACCGTAGAAGGACGGCAGCGGTTTAACGTGAACCTGCGGCTGGCGCAAAATTACCGGGATGATCTGTCAGAGATCAAGCGGATACCCATCCAAACGGGCCAGTATGGCGTTATTCCGCTGTCTGTTGTGGCAGATATTCTGGTGCAGGAGGGCCCGCCGATGATCAGCTCGGAAAATGCCATGCTGCGCGGTACGGTGCTGTTCAACATCCGGGGCAGGGACATGGGAAGTGTGGTGAAGGAGGCCCGGCAACGCATAAGCGAACGCTTCGAAAAGCTGCCGGAGGGTTACTACATCGAGTGGAGCGGCCAGTACGAAAACCAGGTCAGAGCGCAGAAGCGGCTCTCGATCATCATCCCGCTCACGCTGGTGATCATCGCATTCATACTTTATTTTACCTTTTATTCGGTACGCGAATCCCTGATCATACTTACCTGCCTTCCTGTTGCCCTCATCGGTGGGGTATACTCCTTATACCTGTTCAACGTGAATTTTTCGGTGGCCGTAGCGGTCGGTTTTATTGCGCTCTTTGGAGTAGCGATCGAAACCGGAGTACTCATCATTCTCTACATGAACGAAGAGCTGCGGAAACTAACGATAACAAAAGGGAACAGCAGCCAGGCGCTAACTACAGCAGATATCAAAGAAGCAATTTTCGGAGGAGCCGCTTTGCGGGTCAGGCCCATTCTGATGACAGTGATGGCCGATATGATCGGGCTTTTGCCGGTGCTCCTGGCAACCGGGACAGGCAGTGATGTGATGTGGCCTATCACAATTCCCTTTGTATTCGGACTGCTCACAGCCACACTGTTTGTACTTGTCGTGCTGCCAGTCGTGTATCAGTTGGTGCACGAGTGGCATCTGCGAAAGTATGGCACCATCAGGGTATTGGATGTAAAGGAGTAATCATGCAAAGGTTTGATCCATACAGGCAGCAGGGACAACGAAAGTATAGGTGGCAGTTATACTGTCTTGTAACTGCTTTGCTCCCGCTGCTGGCAGCCTGCTCCGCAGAACAGGAAACCGGTATACACGATCACCGGGTGCATACGGTACACGAACAGCATGTTAGAGAAGCGGAAGTAGACAGCTTGCTGGTTGCTGTAGCTAAACCCACCAATAAGTATGTTATCTCGGATCAGAAAACCATCAGGGTAGGAGCGGCACCCGGAGAAGCGCAATTCAGTGCAACCGGCTACATCCGCAACGACGAGCGCAGAAACGTGAAAGTTGCAGCCCGCTTCGATGGCCGAATTGAGGCGCTGCAGGTAAAGTATAACTACGCCTATGTTCGTAAGGGGCAACCTATTATGGCGCTGTACAGCCCAACGCTCAACACCTTCCAGCAGGAGCTGCATTACCTGCGCCAGCACCCCGAAGACACTGCCTTACTGGAGCAAGCCAGGCAAAGGCTGCACTTGCTCGGGCTATCTGACAGCCAGATCAATACCATGGAGCGTAGCAAAACCCCAAAATCAACAGTGCAGATCGAGAGCCCTGCAGAAGGATTTGTGTTGTTCTCTGAGACTGCAGCTACTCCTGCAGCCCAAATGGCAACTGCAAGCCAGCAGGAGGGTATGGAAAGTATGAGTGGCGATAAAACAGGTGGTGGCGCTGTTTCAGGCGCTTCGGTCAGGGGAGCAGGGGTGCTTCGGAAAGGGGATTATGTGAAAGCAGGACAGACGCTTTTTGAAGTGAATGATTACCGGGAAGTATGGGCTATACTTTCGGTAGACGCCCG
This sequence comes from Pontibacter ruber, assembly GCF_023630205.1. Taxonomy (GTDB): domain Bacteria; phylum Bacteroidota; class Bacteroidia; order Cytophagales; family Hymenobacteraceae; genus Pontibacter; species Pontibacter ruber. Next base: position 772,860 of record NZ_JALPRR010000003.1, read on the forward strand.
GCACCAGTCGCTATTGAAAGCAGGCACACCTGTTAAAGTATACAATGAGCGGGAGCCAGGCAGGTTTGAGACAGGTAAGATCGACCTGATTGAGCCGGTGTATGAGCCGGGGCAGAAGTTTGTAACGGTACGGGTATACCTGCCGAACAGGGATTTGCAGTTCAAGGAAAACGCGCTTGTGAGAGCTACCCTTGCAAGCGGCAGCAAAGAGGCATTAACCGTTCCGAACAGTACGCTCCTGGACCTGGGCAGAAAAAAAGTAGTGTGGCTGTTGACTGCTAAAACGCCTCAGGGGAAAAAGCTATTCGAAGCCATAGAAGTAAAAACCGGACGCACCACGGCCACTGCCACAGAGATTGTCAGTGGTTTAAGAGCAGGGCAGGAAATTGCTGCAGATGCCGGCCTGCTCGCCGACAGTGAAAGTATAATTAATGCGGCAGCTCTGAAGGAATGAAAATGCTCAAGCTACATAAGTATGTTCTGACCATATCTTCAACAGTTATACTTCTGGCTATAACTTCTGCCTGTAAGTCGGACAAGGGCGGAGCCGGGCATGCTGGCCATACGATAGAAATGCCGCAAGAGCATACTGCCATTCACCTAAACAGGCGGATGAAGCTGCTGGCCAATATTGAAACAGATACCGCCAGAACTTCCTGGATGGGCACGCAGCAAGCTATACTTGGTACCGTGGCAATAGATGAAAACAAAACGGAAGAGGTCAGCGCTAGGGTAAGTGGCAGGTTGGACAGGCTGTTTGTTCGAAACTCCGGGGAGAAGATACGGAAAGGACAAGCCTTGTATGCCCTGTACAGCGAAGAGCTGCTGATTGCCCAAAACGAATACCTGAACGCACTGGAGTTGGTCCAAACTGCCTCGAACCCGGATCAGACGATGTTACGGCTGCTAAGCAGAGCTAAAAAAAGGCTGCAGCTTTGGGGGCTCACGGAAAGACAGATCCGGTCGCTTTCCACAACCCGCAAGGCCGATCCTAAAGTTACCTTCTACAGCCCGGCCTCAGGGTATATCACCAACCTGAAGGTCAGGGAAGGGGAGTACGTGGCAGAAGGTACCCCACTGATGGAAATAGTCAACCTTTCGAACGTTTGGGTAGAAGCGCAGGTATACCCAAATGAGCTGGAATACCTGAAGGCCGGGGCTCCCGTTGAGATTGAATTTGAAGGGTACCCTGGCAGGATGTTTAAAGGCATACCTGCATTTCGGAGCCCTGCTTTGGAGAAGAACAGCCAGGTATACCTGATGCGCTACAAAGTAATAAACCCTACAGGAGCACTCAGGCCCGGCATGATGGCTTACGTGAGCCTAAGTGGAGCAAAAGTAAAAACGCTTACGGTGCCTAAAGCTGCATTGCTGTTCTCGGAAGATACCGCTGTCTGGGTAGAGACAGCACCTGATCAGTTCGAGATGCGACTGGTAAAGACAGGGCTGGAAAACAAAGACAGGGTGCAAGTGCTCAGCGGACTGAACGAAGGAGAAGTAGTGGTTACTTCCGGGGCATACTTGTTAAACAGTAAGAACATCATCGATAAGGGTGCCTCCCACACGATGCCGGGCATGTAAGATCAGCTTATCCTGCTTACAACCTGTTTCTTTTTCTGCAGCGGAAGTTGGTAAAAACATAAAGATATGATCGCTCAACAGCCATACGCCAAAGATATTGCGCTCCTCTCAAAAGAGTTACACACAGAGCCGCAGCGGGGGCTTACGGGCGAGGAGGCAGAAAAGCTGCTGGAACAGCATGGGCAGAATGCTATTCAGTCTGAAAAGCAGAAGAGCATAGGAGCCATGCTTTTGCAGCAGTTCATGAGTCCTATGGTGTTGCTGCTGGTGGTTGCCGCCGGCTTGTCTTTCTTCTTTCAGGAATGGCTGAATGGTACGGCTATCCTGGCTGTTATCGTCATCAATGCATTGATCGGGTTCTACATGGAGTTTCATGCCAACCGCTCCATGAATGCGCTCAGGCAGCTGGCCTCGCTTTCAGGTAAAGTAATAAGGGATGGAAACCTTCAGGAGATTCCTTCTGAGTTTATCGTACCTGGTGATGTTCTGTTCGTGGAAGCAGGCGACATGATACTGGCCGATGCCCGGATATTTCAGTCCATGCAGCTGGAAGTGGATGAGGCCGCATTAACCGGCGAGTCCATTCCCGTGACAAAAGATGAGGCCGTTTTGGAAGGAGATGTACCGCTGGCTGACCGGGTAAATATGCTGTTTAAGGGCACCTATGTTACCAAGGGCAATGCAAAGGCTGTGGTAACCGGAACCGGCATGAGCACCGAGCTTGGCAAAATAGCCTCTCTGGTACAAGGGGCAGAGCAGGCCGCTACTCCCCTGGAAAAAAAGCTGGAGCAATTCAGCAAAAAGCTCATCCGGATTACCCTTGTGCTGGTGGTGGTCATTTTTATTGCCGGTATCCTGCAGGGTGCAGCGTGGTTGGATGTACTGGAATCTTCTATTGCGCTGGCAGTAGCTGCCATACCGGAAGGGCTGCCGATCGTTGCTACACTGGCCCTGGCACAGGGTATGCTCCGGATGGCGAAGCATAATGTAGTTGTCAAAAAACTTGCCGCAGTGGAAACGCTCGGAGGTACCAACGTGATCTGCACAGATAAAACCGGTACCCTCACACAGAATAAGATAGCTGTCAACACCATTCTTATACCTTCCGGCAAGTCTGAAGTAGTTTACAGCCCCGATGGTGCCGTTGCCATTCCGGAAGAGGTCAGGAAATCAGAAAACTACCAGAAAATAGTAGACGCTTCCGTCCTGTGCAACACGGCTAACTTGGAGATGAGAGAGGATACGCTGCGGGAAGTAGGAGACCCGCTGGAGATAGGTCTGTTGAAATATGCAATAACAGCGGGCAGGGATATCCAACAGGAAAGAGAACGATTTCCGAAAATCAGGGAAGCTGCTTTTACCTCTGAAGCCAAGATAATGGCAACGCTGCATAAGAGCGGAGATACCTATGTTGTATTTGCCAAAGGAGCTGTGGAGGAGTTGCTGCAAAAAAGTACACACATACTGCTGGAAGGACAGCCGGTAGCGTTTTCAGATAACGAAAAAGATATCTGGCTGGAACAGACGGAGCAGTTGGCTTCAGAAGGATTGAAGCTGCTGGCTTTTGCTTATAAAGAAACATCTTCCATTGAGGAAGAACTTACCAGGGATCTGATCTTTACAGGCGTACTTGGGCTTCTGGACCCACCCCGGACAGAAGTGTCGCAAGCGTTGGAAGAGTGTAAGTTGGCCGGCATCAAAGTGATCATGATAACCGGCGACCACCCGGCTACTGCAAGAAATATCGCTTTAAAACTGGGGTTAACGGATAAGGAGCAGGCGCCTGTCATGCATGGCAAAGAGATGAAGGATTTCGCCAAATTAAACGACCAGGACAAAAGGCAGTGGCTTAGAACACAGATTTTTGCCCGCGTTACGCCCAAGCAGAAACTTGACCTGGTTACGCTGCTTCAGGAGAACAACTGCATTGTTGGCATGACAGGGGATGGTGTGAATGACGCACCGGCCATCAAAAAAGCGGATATCGGAATTTCAATGGGCATTCGCGGAACACAGGTGGCCCAGGAGGTATCTGACATGGTCTTAAAAGATGATTCTTTCACTTCAATTGTAGTAGCCATAAAGCAGGGCCGGATCATATTTGAGAACATCAAGAAGTTTGTCACTTTCTTACTTTCCTGTAACCTCAGCGAGCTCATGGTTGTGGCAATAGTTTCTGTCTGGAACGTGCACTTTTCATTGCTGCCACTCCAGATTTTATTCATTAACCTTGTTACCGATGTACTACCGGCATTGGCGCTGGGAGTAACCAAAGGGAATGATCTGATCATGAAGAGCAAACCCCGGAAGCCTGAGGCTCCCATCATTGATAACCAGCAATGGCGGTCCATTTTTATGTATGCAGCCGTCATTACACTTTGTGTGCTGGCTGCAGTGTTTGTTAGCCATTACTGGTACCACCGGACAGAAGTATTGCAGGCAAAACTTTGCAATAACATACTTTTCTTTACGCTGGTGTTCTCTCAGCTGTGGCATGTATTTAACATGGCTTCTGCAAAAGTGGGCTTCTTCAAAAGCGAGGTGATAAGAAACAAGTATGTGTGGTACGCCCTTTTTATTTGTTCGCTGGTAGTATTTACGGCCTATTTCTTCCAGCCTTTCAGAGAGGTGCTATACATCCAAACGATGGGTATTGTGGATCTGGCTATCAGTATTGGCTTCAGCTTTTTGTCGCTGGTAATGATTCAGGTTTTAAAAAGAATGAGACTGGTAGTTTAGTAGTGAAAGCTCAGATCTGCCTTAAAGTATGTTTTATTCATTCCTTGAAAGAATTCAAATCCGAGAAGGAAGTAATTAAATGGTTACTCTACAACCAGATAAGCTATAAGGCCAACTAATAGCACCAATCACGCCCATGCCGAATACCAAAGCACTCTTGCTGCTTTATTAGTTGAGCTGGATGTGTTTCTCATTTGAGTTAAATACATCCCACTCACATGCAGAACAGCACCTGTTAGTATAATGATTAAAGCATAATTACTTGCTATACTTCCCCATTTAACACCAAGGCCAAAGCCAAGTATACCCGCTCCAAGTGCCGAAGCAGACTGGGCAAACTGCTGTTGATTTGTCCTGTTTTCCATCACGTTTGTATTGCTGTTTTGCTGCTTTGCTGCTTGATTTATGCAACGTAAGCGCCCTGATCTCATCTGCTTCTTTAAAGCTACTCCGGGAGCCGGGAGATAATAAAACAGAATCAGCCAAAAGTGTACCTTCATCTAATATTTTAAAAGCACAGCCAGAACTGTGACAACACTTTCCTCATGATCGGTACACATCTTTCCAGTACCAGCCATCCATCTCTAAAAGCGAAGTCAGGAGTTTCCGGCGGTCTTTCAGGTCCTGTTTAAAGATTTCTGCTACTTCATTTTTTCCTTTGAGCGGAATTTCTTTCTGCTCCAGTTGCCAAAGATCAGGCATAGGCGCATCAGCCTTGGGAGAAGTGTTTTTCATGAAATTTCCTTTCACCATCTCCAGGTAAGAATCCAGTGCGGTTTGTAGCACTGCCATTTTTAGTTCATCCTTCACCACATCCTGTGAAACGGTTTGCTTCAGGAGTTGATGTGCCTCATCCAGCAGCACAATGGCAGGCGCGACAGACAACTTTGGCTGACTGTTATGAAAGTAATGAACCACAGGAAAGGAGTGATGGTTAACAGTATGTTGTATCAACATCTGGCAAATGTCTGATACGTTATCGAAAAAAGAGGAAAAGCCCTTACCGTCCCAGCTGTTAACCAGAATCTGCTGCGGCGATTTACCCATACTGTTGATATAAAGACTGAACTTGCTCTGCAAACCAACGGCAGACAACACTTGTACAAAATAAGTGAGAGAAGCAGTTATGAAAGCTAAGCCAGAGAAGGCTGTGACACTTGTAATGATCCGCCACAAATCATTTGAAGCCACATAATCTCCCACTCCCAACGTGGAGAGTGTAAAACCGGCATAGTAGAGCTTTTCCAAGGGGCTGGCACTGGATAAAGTAGTGCTGTTTACAACAGAGTCCGGATCAGAAAGTAACATCAGAAACAGTCCTGCCCAGAGCCCCAGAACCCACGTCAGAAGCGTGCTGGTAAGAATTGATGGTCCCGCATACTCAAGTAGTTTTGCCCTTCCCTTTTTACCCGAAACAAAGAAGAAAATCTTCCACACCGTCCTGGAAACTAGTTCCGTAATCCGACCGCCTCCGCTGGAAGAAAAGGTGGTCTTGATAATATCCAGTGCAATCAAGGTAAAAATTAGAACTCCCAGGAAGAGATACAGAATATTCATAAAGCACATCGCATTGTTGGCACGTCCTTCTAAACGCAATAACAAGTATGGAGTTGAATAACACAGAAGTGGCAGATCCGGAGAGCCCGGGAAGTATAAGCTTGGAATCACTGTCAGGGCAGCTGTTGCTTGTTTTAGAGTCACTTAAGCTGGTGCTACTAGCTAAATTATGTAAAAATGCCAGGAAGTGTTTGTAGGGGGAGTTTAACGAGTTCTGATGATTAGGCCACTGCCTTTTTATCCAGGTATAAAAGACAGGCTAATCCAACTTATCAAGCTGATTCCTGTAAAACAGAACTATAACTGTAGTCGCACTCGCTTAGATCTGGGCAATTGTCCTTTGAGCTTTGCGCGTAACAGGCAACTTGTAGAATACTTTTTATTTTGCACCAGCTTAACATGTATAAACTATTGATATTAATGATATTGCTCGGCACCGGGCAGTATACTTTAGCGCAGCACGAAAACCACAAGCCAGCCCAGCAACAACAAAGCGAGATCTATACTTGCCCGATGCACCCCGAAGTGCAAAGCACCAGGCCCGGAAAGTGTCCCAAGTGCGGCATGACGCTGGTAAAGCAAAAACTAAAAGCCCCGGCTAAGCAACAGCAAGCTCCACCCAAGAAAGCTGTGAAGGCCAAGCCTGCCCCAACAAAGCAGCGCGTTCAGCAGAAATCAGCACAGCCTGCTCAGAAGAAAGATCAGCCTGCTCATAAACATGCGCAGCCTACTAAGAAAAAACCTGCCACACCTGTACAGAATCCGGAAGTAAAAGAGAAGCCTGTCCATAAAGCAGGACATAAACCAGAAAGTCCGAGGCAGGCCTACAAACCCCGCACCGTTCGTTACGACCTCTATGTACGCGATACCCTTGTGAATTTTACAGGAAGAACCAGGAGGGCAGTAGCCATAAACGGCAGCATTCCGGCGCCTGCCTTAACCTTTACCCAGGGCGATACAGCTGAGATCTATGTGCACAATGAAATGGATGTGGAAACTTCCATACACTGGCATGGGGTATTTCTGCCAAACCGATTTGATGGTGTTCCGTGGCTTACCCAAAAACCTATAAAGCCTCACTCCACTTACCTGTATAAATTCCCGATCATCCAGAATGGTACCTACTGGTACCACAGCCACAGCGCGTTTCAGGAGCAAAGCGGCATGTATGGTGCCCTGATCTTTAACAAAGTGAATGAACCTGATATGCCGGCTATCCCGATTGTGCTCAGCGACTGGACCGACAGGAACCCCAAGGAAGTATACCGGTCACTGCGCAGTGCCAACGATTGGTTTTCGATACAGAAAGGTGCGACACAGGGCTATGCGGAGGCTATCCGGAAAGGCTACTTTGGCACCAAACTTAAAAACGAATGGAAGCGGATGACAGCCATGGATGTAAGCGACGTGGCGTATGAAAAATTTCTGACCAATGGGCAGGATATAGCAGAACAAACGCATTTTACAGCCGGAGATACAGTAAAACTCAGGGTGGTGAACGGCGGTGCTTCTACCTATTTCTGGCTGACTTACTCCGGCAGTAAGATTACGGTAGTGGGCAACGATGGCAACGATGTGGAACCTGTGGAAGTGGACCGCCTGATTATCGCGCCAGCGGAGACCTACGACCTGCTGGTAACCCTACCGGAGAACATGCAATATGAATTTCTTGCGACTGCCGAAGACCGGAGCAACACAACCTCGCTATGGCTGGGCAGGGGCATGAAAATGAAAGCAAAGCGTTTGGGCAAACTGAACTACTTTGAGGGCATGAAGATGATGAACGACATGATGAAACTGAATGGGGACATAGAACCGATGGACATGGAAATGAGCAACCAGAAGATGGACATGAACAGCGTGATGTACCCCGAGTCTTCAGCGCAGGACCACAGCATGCACGGAGGAGAAACTACTGAGCCCGCTGCTGATACAACTATGCACATGAAACAAAAAGCTGATACCACCTCACACCAGGGCCATACCATGCAGGGGCACGACATGCACAACATGAATAGGAGTGGCAGTAACGGCGAGAAGGTTACCCTGAACTATGGCATGCTGCGTGCACCTGAGAAAACAACCCTAAAGCCCGGACCGGAAAAGGTGCTGCGTTTTGAGCTCACCGGCAACATGAACCGCTACGTCTGGACCTTAGACAATAAAACCGTGTCTGAGTCGGATAAGATCCTGATCAAAAAAGGGGAGAACGTGAAGATCATCATGTTCAACAATTCCATGATGCGCCACCCCATGCACCTGCACGGGCACGATTTCCGGGTACTGAACAAGCACGGCGAATATGCTCCCCTCAAGAATGTACTGGACATACTGCCAATGGAGACAGATACGATTGAATTTGCAGCCTCGGAAAGCGGTGACTGGTTTTTCCATTGCCATATACTTTATCATATGATCGCCGGTATGGGACGCGTGTTCACCTACCAGAACTCACCACCCAATCCTGATCTTCCCGATCCTAAACTAGCCCAAAAAATGTTTAACCGTGAAGACAAAATCTTTCTCCCTTCCGGCCAACTCGGGCTGGAGAGTAATGGGAGTGATGGCGAGTTTGTCTTGGGCAGTTCCAGGTACCAGATCTCCACCGAGTGGCGGGTTGGTTTTAAGAAAGAGTATGGCATTGAAAGCGAAACGTATTTTGGCCGCTACTTTGGCAAAATGCAGTGGCTGTTTCCTTTTGTTGGTTTTGACTATCACTACAATAGTGTGGAGGATGAGGCAGAGGAAAACATGTTCGGGCAGCTGAGCAACCAGAATAACCGGAAGGTGGCCGTAGCCGGTGTGCAGTATACCTTGCCTATGCTGATCCTGTCAGAAATGAGGGTAGACACCAAGGGGAAGCTGCGTTTCCAGTTGCGGCGAGAAGATGTGCCACTCACCAGTCGCTTGCGCCTGAACCTGATGGGCAACACCGATAAGGAATACATGGCCGGCCTGCGATACATCGTTACTAAGTACGTCTCCCTTTCAACGCACTACGACAGCGATATGAAGTATGGCGCTGGCCTCACGTTTGTTTATTGAAGCAGGTAAGAATAGTTATTGGTATGGTAACTATAAAAGAAAACGGCTCCCTATCAAGATAATAAGGAGCCGCTTTTGCGTAAAGTATAAGCTTATACTTGCTTAAGTATAGATTATACTAGTGGTGATGTTCTTTCAGGAACTTACCTTGCGGACCTACACCTTCTATGTGCACAAGTTGCGCTCCATAGTGCCCGACCATAGATACCGCATAGGCTGAGCTGGTTAGAATAAGTGCGGCCACAGCCACGCTCCAGCGCGTGCCCTTGAACAGGAACTGACTGAGAAGTTGTGCTACCAGTCCAATTCCTCCCAGGTACACAGTCCATTCAGCATATAGGTCGTGCTGGTCCAGCACCAGTTGTGCATGTGTGGTCAATCCGTCGGTGTGCGGATGGTTATAGTTTGCAGCCAGATAAGCGGTTATAAAACCTACCAACGCAGCTATAGTTACTAGCCAGTTTAGCTCCTTTCTGAGGAATAAAATGTTTGCCAGCAGTACAGCCGCCGCTACCTTCAGCAGCATGATCGGGAAATGAACAATGAGCGGGTGCGTGTTCGGAAAATCGCTGAGCGAGGCGTGTACCTCGCTTGGAGTTTGCTCGTGCGCCTCGGTATGCACTGTAGTAGAAGGAACAGGAGATGATGCTTCTGCCGTATCGGTTGCTGCTTGCTGTGACGTGGCAGTATCAACTGTTTCTGTTTTTACTACTGTGGTTTCAGTTTTCTTCTTTTCGTGCTTTTCGCCGCCATGTGCCAGGGCCGGTGATGCAGCTATAAGTTGTACAAAGGCAAAAAGGGTTATGCTGTAACAAACAATTTTATGAGTGCGCATTTAGGGTAAAAGTGAAAATTAATTTTTAACGGATTACCATGCCATTAGGCTTTCTGCCAACGGACAGGGTAGTTACTTTAGAATAATCTACTGTATTGATAACCGAGACATTGTGCGCTCCCTGGTTCGTGACATAGGCAAGCTTCATATCCTCATCGAAAATAATGGCGTGTGCATCAGCTCCTGTTGCAACTTCTGTTTTGCGCTGCCAGCTGTTACCGTCTCGGCGGTAGATCACAACTTTGCCATCGGTAGCGTTGCTCACCCATAGCTCATTGGTGCCACTGTGGTAGGCCACATAACCTGGCTTAAAGTTCAGCGCTATGGTTTCTTCTACAGTAAGACTATTTACATCGATCACACTTACCGTCTGGCCTGCCTCGTTGTCGACATACATTTTGCCATTTGCGGCAGGCCAGGCGCCTACCGGTTCAGCTCCCACAGGTATAGTTTTCTTCACCGCTTTGGTAGTCTGATCGATAACTGTTACGGTAGCATCATCTGTGTTGGCAACAAAGGCCAGCGCTCCATTGGTAGAAAAGGTAACTTCTGACGGGCTTTTGCCAACCGCTACAGTGCTCTTCACACTCCAGCTCTTGGTGTCAAACACCAGCACCTTGTTACCACCGGCCTGTCCCACCCATAGTTCTGATCCAGCCTGGTTATAGGCTGCGTTGTGTGGCATGTCAGGGGTGGATAATACTTTCACTTCCATGCCGGAAACGGCGTCCAGTATCATTACTTTATAGCCACCAGTAGAGCCTCCATGCCCGCCATGGCCACCGCTCAGGTCCGTGGATGTAATGGCTATAGCTAGGTGTTTTTTATCCGGGCTGAGCGCGATGTGATGGGGTGCCACTGCTTCCTGTAACTTTATGGTCTCCGCTACCCGGTTTTCCTGAAGCTTGAGGACAGACACATTGTTGTCCTGGCCATTAATCACATAGGCTGCCTTGTAATCAATGTTCAGTGGCTTTTGCGGCTCATCATGCTCACTATGGTGCATACAGCCACTTAATACTACAGCAAAAGCTGAAAGGCCCAATAAGAATGATTTCGGTAGTTTGTACTTATTTCGGATCATAGTTTTAAGTATAAAAAAGAGCCGCATACTTTCGCTGCGGCTCTTTGTGTGGATCTATAAAATTTATTTTTTATAAACTTCTTCGTTGCTTCCGCACTTCAGCATCGCGTCGCCGAAGTATGGGTTACGGATCTCTTCGTTTGAGCTTAGCCAGTAGCCACCTTTATCATCGTTGGCCATCGGGCAGTGCTGGTAATAAAGCGTCTGACCGGCAGCACCGAAGCCTTTGGTCAGGGCAAAAGTAGCTTCAGAAAGTAATTCCAGATGACTGCGCTGTGCAGCAAGGTCTGTAGATTCAGCTATTTTAGAAGCAGCCTGTTTTACCTCGCCCAGTCTTTCTTCCGCAAACGTTTTCTGCTCACCCTGCAATCCGGAAACATCAACTTTCTCAGCAGCTGCTACGATGGCTTTGGCATCGGCCTGTGCTTTTGCAGCGTCAGAAGCCACCAGGTTGTCCTTCAGCTTCAGGTAGCTGTCTACTATAGCTGTGATTTGGTCTTTTACAGGGCCGGCTACCGAAGTATAATCCGGAGTTTCTACCACTACTTTTCCTTCTGCTGGCATGGCATCGCCGTGAGCCATACCTTCGTGGTGCTCCATGTTCTCGGTTTCGGCAGTAGTAGTTTCCTGCTTGTTTTCTCCACAGGAGGTCAGTACAAACGCTGCAAGGGCAGCAGCTACAAACGTTTTCTTCATGATGTTTTTCATGGTTTGGTATAAAGTATAAAGTTAAAAATTGATTTGATTCATAAGTACAATAAGTATGGTCAGTACCACGGCAGAAATAACTATGACCTTCCACCATTTACTCCAGTTACTTTTCGGTTCTTCATCGCCTGTTTTGCAGCAGTCTTTCATATAAAGTATAAATCAATGCTGGTGGCCGGCCATCGGGTCTGCGCCTTTCTTCAATACAAACTCGCTGTAAAGCAGGTATGCGCCCGATACCACCACTTTGTCATTTTCCTTCAGTCCGGAAAGTATAGCTACATTATCAGCGCTTTCTTCGCCAAGTGTAACCATTCGTGCTTTGAACGTATCCTTACCCGACTGCACCCAAACATGCGCGCCTTTTTCGTCGCGTATAACAGCGTCGGTTGGCAGGGTAAGGGATGAACCCGTATCTGAAGGAAGTATAACGTTAGCCTGCATGCCCGGTAAGTACTGGTCGTTCGGGTTTGGCAGCTCGGCACGAAGTATGGCTACCTGACTGCCCGCCCTGAACTCAGGGCTGATGAACGTAACTTTTGCCGCAACCGGCTCCTGGCCAAAACCTTCAACCGATACCTTGATCTCGTCGCCTTCCTTCACGTTGGCAACTTCCTGCGGATACAGCTCGGCCTCTACCCAGATCTTACCCAGTTTTCCCAAGCGATACAGTACGCCGCCTTCTGCTACATACTGACCTTCGGCAGCGGCTACTTCCGTTACCACACCACCGGCAGGGGCCACAAACGTAATGCGCGGACTAACTTGTCCTGTTCTGGCTAGATTGCGGATCTGGCCTTCGGTTAAGCCGTAAAGTATAAGCTTCTTTTTGGCTGCTTCCAGGAACGAAGCAAAGCGCGGGTTTTCTTTCCCTAATTCACGGTTTTGCGCCAAAGCCAGCAGGTACTCGCGTTGTAGCGTCAGGAGCTCTTCCGAGTACAGTTCGTACAGCGGCTGGCCTTTTTTAATGGTTTGCCCGCTTTCTTTCAGGTATAGTTTTTCAATTCGTCCGGAGGCGCGGCTGCTGATCACATCGGTTTGTGTTTCGTCGAGCACCAGCTTACCAGTAAGTATAGAATTGCTGCCTACCGAGCCAAGTTTAACACGCTTGGTCTTGATGTTTCCCAACGCGATCTGACTCTCGCTAAGCATCAGTTCCCCGTTCTCCTTACCCGACTGGGTAACCGGTACCAAGTCCATGAAGCAGATAGGGCAGGTGCCCGGTTCATTCTGCACAATTTGCGGGTGCATCGGGCAGGTATAGGTTGCCTCTTCTCCCTCAGCATGCGATTTTTCTTCCACGGAGCATGCCGCTACTAGTATAGCCGTCAGCAGGAAGAGTATGTTCAGATATCGTCTCATGTTTTAATTTTGAATTTTGAATAATTGAATAACTGAATAAGTTTTTGAATTATTCAGTTATTCATAAGTCAGTTATTCAATTATTTACTTTTATAAAGCTTTCGCTGTCTACCAGGAACTGTGCGTTGGTGGCGATCACATCTGTTTGTTTTAAACCGGAAGTGATCTGGATCTCATTACCTGCACCTGCGCCTGTGGTAACGGCAACCGGCTCAAAAACGCCATCTACTTTCTTGAAAGCGACCGTCTTTGTACCTATGTCCAGCACAGCTGCTTTTGGTACCCATAATGCCGCTTCTGTTTTATAGGTGGCTTCGGCGCTAACCAACTGGCCTACCATCACCTGCTTGTTGTCGCGTGGCAGGTATACCCGCACTTTGGCAAAGTTCTCGCCTTCGTCAAAAAACGGCTGGAAGAAATCTACTTTTGCTTCCAGTTTTTCGCCCGGCAACTGCGGGAACGAGATCACTACAGGAGAACCTTTCGAAAGGGAGCTCATCTCGCCCGCAGGCACATTAAACTCAGCCCATAGCTGCTCTGCATTTACTACGCGCACCAACGGCTGACCAACCGTTACATACATGCCTTCACGCAATTGTATGGCCTGTCCGGCTGGAGTTGCGGGTGCTACCGATGGAGTAGCTGTTGCACTAGCACTTGCGCCGCCCATCGCGTCCATACCACCGCCTGAACCAGAAGCAGGTGCTGCAGCTGTGCTTGGTGTAGTTCCAGGAGCAGTTGCATTCAGGTCTATCACGTAGCCGTCATAAGGGCTGTAAAGCGCAAACGTATAGCTCTCTTCGCCGCGGCTAATAAGGCGGTTGATCTGCTCGTTGGTAGCACCGAGGTACTGCAGTTTTTGTCTCGCAGCCTGTATCAATTGCTTGTCATCGGGGGCCGACTGCACTAAGTATAGAAGCTCTTTCTGTGCCGTGATCAGGTCCGGGCTGTATACTTCCATCAGCTTCTGGCTTTTGCGGATCGGCTGAAAATTATACTTTACAAACAACTTCTCAATGCGCCCACCCACGCGTGCCGGCACCGAGTACACCCTGCGCGGATCGTAGGTGATAATACCATCCATTTTTATACTTGCCTCTGCGGTTTTCTGCTCCGGTTTGGTAGTAGCAATGCTGGCGACTACGGTGCTGTTGGTAGGTTTCAGCAGGAAAGCCAGGTCTTCGGTTATCTCCACGCCATCGCCGTGCACGGCTTTCGGCACCAGGTCCATGCCACAGATAGGGCAGGTGCCCGGCTCGTTCTGCACGATCTGCGGGTGCATGGGGCAGGTATACTCCGTAGCGCCTTCCGCATGTTTATGGTCTTCCCCTTTGCAGGCCGCCACCAGTATAGCTAGCGCCAGGAAAAGTATGTTCAGGTATCGTTTCATGATCTAATTTTGAATGAATGAATGACTGAATAATTGAATAAGAAATAAGGAATTCATTCAGTTATTCAAAAGTCAGTTATTCATAATTAATTTATCTTTCTATCTCTTTTTCGTAGTTCACGGTCATCTGGAAGAGCGACTGAAGGATCTTCAGGTACTCCATCTGGGCCATGTTCAGCGACTCCCAGGCATCGATCACTAAAGGCAGATCGGCGTTGTTCTGCTCGTAAGCCAGCATGGTCACATCGTAGTTCTTTTTGAAGGCCGGAATGATCTTGTTATGATAGTTGTCTGCCTGCTGGCGCATGGTGTTCAGCTCCAGGGCCATGTTGCGGGCCATACCTTGTGCTTCGTTCAGGATAGATTCGCGCTCGCGCTGCATGCTTTGTATCTCCAGGTTCATGGCTTTGGTGTTGGCCTTGTACATCTTCGACGACCAGGGCGCAATCGGTATTGAGATCATGCCCATCGCCGTGAACTGCTGCGGCATCATTGGGTCGCGCGGGTACATATGGTCGAAGCGCAGTTTAAAGTCCGGTAATCGTTCCAGTTTCTCCATCTGCACATTCAGCTGCATCGATTCGATCGTTCTGTCGAGTTGGCGCACGTCGCTGCGGGCACCGGTCAGGTAGGTAGTATCTACAGCAAGTATGGCAGGTTCCGGTATGGTTACCGTGGTGTCAATTTTATACTTCTGGTCTTTCGGCAGATTCATCAGGGTATTGAGCTGCACGTTCTGCTGTTCGATCTGGTTGGCCGTCATCAGTTGCATGTTCTTCACTTCGTGCAGCCTGGCCTCCGCCTTGTAAATACTGCCCAGTTTGCCCTGGCTGTAGGGGTAGCGGATACGGGCCAGCTTCAGCATGAACTCCATAATTCGCTCGTTATCCTTCAGCACTGCCATCTGTTTCTCCAGCACCACCCAATTGTAGTAAGCGGTTTTGGCCTCAGCACGAAGCTGGTTATAAGTAACATCCTTTGCAGCCAACTCAATACCAGCCCTGGATTTCATGTATTTTTCCTTGGCGCGAAGCTTTACCGGGTTGGGCACATCCTGCTCCGCCGAAACCATGATAGAACCTTTGTCGCGATCTTCCATCACTTCAGCGCCTGGGTAAGGTGACATGAAAACACCCCCACCAACCATAGGAGCCATCCAGCTTTTAGCACCTTCGGAGTAAGCGTCCATAGCTTTGGATCTCGATTCGTACATCTGCAGCATGGGGTTGTTATTGCTGATCCGTTGCAGCACACTGTCCAGGTTCATGGTTTGCACTTGCTGGGCTTGTGCGGAAAGTATAGTTAAGGCAGAAAGTATAGCTACCATTAACCCACCCCTGACCCCTCCGGGGAGGGGAATATGTATGTTATATTTCTTAATGCTTAACATCGTAGATATCGAGTTTGCCGTGTTTCTTTAATTCATATTCTTTCACCATTTCGAACACTACCGGCGTTACCAGCAGGATGTGGATGGAAGAGGTAAATACACCTCCGATCAGCGGAAGCACGATTGGTAACATCACGTCGGTGCCCACACCCGTTGCCCAGAGCACCGGAATCAGACCGAACAGCGATACAGATACCGTCATGATCTTCGGGCGGAGACGCTTCACGGCACCTTTAAATACAAAGTCGCGGATGTCTTGTTTGGTGATGGTTTCGTGGGAGTTGCCTTTAAGTTCTGCTAATTCTTTCATGGCTTCATTCAGGTACACCACCATCAGCATACCCGTTTCGATAGCCATACCGAACAGCGCGATAAAGCCTACTGCCACAGCCACCGACAAATTCACGCCATAAAAGTAGACGATAAATACCCCACCGATCAGCGCGAACGGTATAGTTACCAAACTGAAGAAGGCTTCTTTCAGGGAGTTGAAAGAGAAGTATAAGATCAGGAAGATGATCACTACCACAAGCGGAATAATAAGCTGCAGCGTCTGGGTAGCGCGTACCTGGTTTTCCCACTGGCCGCTCCACTCCAGGTAATAGCCGTTAGGTATACCAGTCACTTCGTTGCTGATCTTCTCCATGGCCTCTTTCACGGTGCTGCCCAGGTCGCGGTCGCGCACGTTGAAGAGAACGGCCCCACGCAGTTGCGCATTTTCAGATGTAATCATCGGCGGGCCATCTGTAAAACCAATAGTAGCCACCGAAGAAAGCGGAATGGTACCTGCCGAAGCCGTCTGGATAGGAATGCGCTGAATACGCTCCACGCTGTTGCGGTATTCCTGCGCCAGGCGCACGTTAATACTAAAGCGCTGTCGACCTTCGATGGTATTGCCAATAGGCGTGCCACCCAAAGCAGATTCCACGATCATGTTCACGTCATCTACCGTCAGACCATAGCGGCTAAGTGCTTCGCGGTTAATGTCGATCTCCAGGTACTTACCACCTGTGATCGGCTCTACGTACAGGTCGTTTACACCTGGCACATCACGCAGCGCCGTCCTAACCTTCTCCGACACAGCTGCAATGGAGTCTAAGTTCTGGCCGTATACTTTCACGCCCACATCGGTACGGATACCAGTTGCCAGCATGTTAATACGGTTAATGATGGGTTGAGTCCAGCCATTTACCACACCCGGAATCTGCAGCTTGGTATCGAGTTCGCGAATGATGTCTTGTTTTGTAATACCATCGCGCCATTCCGACTGCGGTTTGAGCATGATGATGGTCTCGATCATACTGATAGGGGAGTTGTCGGTGGCCGTGCTGGCACGACCAGCTTTGCCCAGCACGCTCTCCACTTCAGGTACCGACTTGATGATCTTGTCCTGCACCTGCAGAATGCGCTTGGCTTCGGCATTGGAAATATCGGGCAGCGTAACCGGCATGAAAAGGATAGAGCCTTCGTCCAGCGGCGGCATAAATTCAGTTCCCAAACTAAAGAGCATAGGGATAGCTACCAGTAGGGCAATAATGTTTACGCCTATAGTTGTTTTGCGCCAGTTCAGGCACCAACGCAACAAGGGGCCATACACACGCTCCAGTGCGCGGTTAATAGGGTTAGCTGTCTCTTCCTTAAACTTCCCTTTCAGGAAAAAGGAGATCAAAACAGGCGTAAGCGTGATCGCCACGATGGCGTCTACGATAAGGATGAACGTCTTCGTCCACGCCAGCGGACCAAACAGCTTGCCTTCCTGGCCCGTGAGCAGGAACACCGGCAGGAAAGAGGTAATTACGATAATGGTACTCCAGAACACGCTCGGCCCCACCTGCTTGGCAGCCCTTTCTATGATCCGGATTCTATCTTCTTTTGATAATTTCATGTTTCAATTTTGAATGAGTGATTGAGTGAATGAGTGATTTTTACTTTTGTCATCTCGACGATAGGAGAGATCTGAGTTAATTTGTATCAGATTTCTCGCTGAGCTCGAAATGACAACTTTCGTTCATTCACATTACTCTTCTTCCATCCATTTCTTTCCTTTCTGAGCGTCCGCTAAATGTCGGTAAGCGTTCTCTACCATTACAATCGCGTCGTCCACGATCACACCAATGGATAGGGCGATACCGGTTAGTGACATAATGTTGGAGGAGATATCGAAAGCGTTGAGAAGTATAAACCCGATGGCAACCGAGAGCGGCAACTGAATAAGTATAACCAAGGCGCTGCGCCAATGGAAGAGGAACAGGAACACAATTGCCGAGGCTACCAGCATTTCTTCGATAAGGGTAGTTCGGATGGAATCTATCGACTCGTTGATAAGGCCGCTGCGGTCGTAGACGATGTTGAATTTCACACCTTTCGGAAGACCTTTGGCGACTTCTTCCATCTTCACTTTTACATTGTCGATCACCTCGTCGGCATTCTCACCATAACGCATTACTACAATGCCACCTACTGCCTCGCCTTCACCGTTTACATCAAAAATACCCAGGCGACTTTCGCCCGTCATCTGCACCGAGGCCACATCGCGTACCCGCACCGGAATGGTGTTGTTGGTAGCAATGGCAATGTTCTGGATCTCCTCAGCTGACTGCAGGTAACCTGTTGTTTTGATGATGTAGCCGATATCGGAAAGCTCGAATTTGCGGCCGCCGGCTTCGTTGTTGTTCGCCCGGATGGACTGGATAACCTGCGGAACGGAAAGTTTATAGTAGGTAAGTTTATTGGGATCTAACGTGATCTGGTATTGCTTCTGGAAGCCGCCGAAGGAGGCCACTTCGCTCACGCCTTTCACGTTCTGCAAACCGAATTTTACATACCAGTCCTGCAGGGCACGCTGCTCGCCCAGGTCCATGCCGGGAGCGTCTAAAGTGTACCATAGGATGTGTCCTACGCCCGTACCGTCCGGTCCTAGGGTAGGAGCAACGCCTTCCGGCAGCATGTTACCCACCGAGCTCAGACGCTCCAGCACCCGCTCACGGGCCCAGTACACATCGGTTTCGTCTTCAAAAATGACATAGATAAAGCTCATGCCGAACATCGAGCTGCCGCGCACATACTTCACCTCGGGCAGGCCCTGCAGGTTGGTCACGAGCGGGTAGGTGATCTGGTCTTCGATGATCTGCGGGCTGCGGCCCATCCATTCAGTAAAAACGATCACCTGGTTTTCAGACAGATCGGGGATAGCATCCACCTTGTTTGTCTGCACAGAATATAAGCCCCAGCCGAACAGCGCCGCAGAAATAAGCAGCACAATAAAACGGTTACGGAGCGAAAAGGAAATTAATTTCGCAATCATGTAAGTATAAGATTAACCTTAACAGGAAATTGAGGAGCCACAGGAAAGTGGCAAGTATGCGGTGATGCCAAAGTATAAAGTACAGCCTGTGCAGCCTGTATCTTCAGGAAAAGACACAGCTACGCCAGCCAACGATTGGCATCAGGAATTTGTAAGGTTATAGCAGGAATGATTGCACCAGCACCGGGATGTCGCGGGCAATCGAAGGGGGACTATAAGATGCGTAGGTTGATTCTACAGCTTCCTCAGGAGCAAAAAGCTGAAGTATAACTACTTTAAAAGCGGCTACAAATTTATGATCTAAGGCTTTGGTTAGGAGAAGCGCCTTAGAATCTGAGGTGGCATCAGCATGTTCGAAAACCAGGGTATGGTCGTCGCAGCAGTCAGCTTTGTCTTTGGCAGGTACTTTATGGCAGGCAGGCAGTTTTTCTTTCTGCTGCTCCATCGGGCAATCGGCCTTTGTACCGAAGAATGTAAGATCCTGCAATTCGCCACCGCATATGTGCATGCCCACAACCATACCTGTCGAGGAGACGAGCACCACGAAGGTCAGGACTAGCAGGATCAGTTGGCGAATCAGTTTCATAGTATGTACCCTTTACAGGGACGTCTTTGCAAAGTAACGCAAGTATGTCAGAAATCCGGTTACATAATTAAAAAAAATATTTACAGATTTTCTATCTCACCCGAGCGTTCTTTTGCTGTAAAAAATCTAACACAGAACAATGTTTGACTTTCAATACAAAATTACGACAATTTTTCTGCATTTCTAAGCACGGGCCTGTGGAGGCATCTTTTTACGCATCTTAACTTTTGATTCTGCCTGAATGTTGGGGAGCTACGTATTTGCTTTATTCTTAGATAAATATAGAGGTATCTACGTAAAAGCATCAAGTCCGTCGTCTGAACTTACTTGCGCTGCAGTGGCAATGATCCCAGTACGTGCCACAAGTTTGCGGATTCGTGATGTCGTAAGCTCATGTACTCTTTTGCTGGGGCTGATCAGCACGGAAGTAGCTTTGCTTTAAAACAAACTCATCATGTATTAAACATAGAACCCCTATGCTGAACAGCAAAGAAATATCAGCTGTTAATCCGTCAGCAGTGAAAAAGAGCTTTTCACTGCTGACGGATTTTAGAGTACAGGTATTGCTTCTTCTGCTGCTGGCAGGGATCACGTTCTTTCCTAACCTGGGTGCATCAGACCCTACATTGATGGAAGCCCGGAACTTCATCACGGTACGGGAAATGACCCAGAATGGCCGCTGGTTAATCCCTACCATGAACGGACAGAACCGTTTGGCAAAGCCCCCACTACCTACCTGGATCACGGCTGTATCTGGTATTATTGCCGGTGATGTCGGGAACCTGGCAGCACTTCGTCTTCCGGCTGCCGTAGTAACTACTTTGCTGGTGTTCTTTCTCTTTTTCCTGGCAAGGCAACTTACCAGCGACCGTTTAATTCCTTTCTTTGCGGCAGCCATACTTGGCAGTTCGTTTGCCGTCGTGAACATTGGCAGGCAGGGTACCTGGGACATTTACTGCCATAGCTTTATGCTTGGGGCAATCTGGCTGCTGGTAAAAGGCTGGAAAAGACCTGAGGACAACAAAGGATCATTTGTTTTGTGTGGCGTGCTGTTGGGCTGCTCCTTCCTGAGCAAGGGCCCTGTTTCGTTTTATGCCTTGCTGCTCCCTTTCCTGGTAAGCTATGTGTATGGTTTTGGACTAAAGAAGCCAGAACGGGGCGGGCTTATTATTGCATTGGCTTCCGGGCTGCTGCTTAGCGCGGGCTGGCCACTTTATACTTACTTAACGTTGCCGGAAGAACTAGCCCGGAATGTATCCGGAGAAAGTACCGCCTGGCTTAACAGGCATGTCCGCCCTTTCTGGTATTACTGGGGTTTCCCGGCTCAGGCAGGCGCCTGGACGCTATTTGCTGTAGCTGCCCTGGCAGTACCCTATGCACGGCAGCGGATCAGGCAGTTGGGGAATTATAAATTTCTGATAGGTTGGGTGCTCTTAACAATGCTGTTGTTGTCGTTGGTGCCTGAAAAGAAAGAACGCTATTTGTTGCCGGCTCTGATTCCGTTGGCCTTGCTCACGGCGCACTACCTGCGTTACCTGCAGGCTAGCTTTAAAAGTAACAAACTTACCAGGTGGGATAATCGGATCATACTTCTGAATGTAGTGCTGTATACGCTTGCTTCCTTTTGCTTCCCGGTACTGATGTATGTGTTTGCTTACAGAGCAGGGCTAGTTTCTACAGCAACCCAGGTAGCGATTACGGGAGCAGGCGTCCTGCTGGGCTGTTTCATCCTGTTGTTTGCCGCTAAGCGGATCGCAGAAGGGGTGTTGCTGGTGGTTTTGGTGCTGAATGCTTTTGTGCTGCTGGTCGGGCTGCCTCTTTGGTATGGCGTCAGGTACCCCGGTAAACACTACCAAAGCCTGAAAGAAGTACGAAACATAAAGGAGCTGCAGGCTTTGCCATACTTTGCTGTAGGAGGCATGTCGGCTACCAACATTTGGGAGGTCGGGCAGACAGTGGATTCCCTGAGCATAGCTAACAGGGTACTTGAGTTGCCCACAAAGCTTCCAGCCGTTATATTTTCGCCATTCCCTTTGCAGCAGGTTTCGTTGCCGCAAAAAAATATAAGCCTCCAATTCATACGTACCTACCATTACAACCGGAAAAATGAACAGGATGTTTTCTATGTTTATACCTTGGGTGCAGTGCCGGCGAAGTTTTGAATACCGGTCGTAGCCAACCTGCCTGCCGCGAAAAAGGATAAAAAAAATAGTACAGGTAAACCATCTGGAATTAGTAGGCTGAACGTTTTATAATAAGAAAAAAGCAGCTGTATTTAGCTCGGTTTCTGCCAAGTACAGCATGGGAAATTGAACTTGTAGCACGGTTTTTCCCTTATATTAGGAGCAGCAGTAGCTGCAGCAACCCTAATTTAAAACGTTATGAAAAAGAGTCTTTTTGTTTGCCTGCTGATCGGCCTGTTCTTTAGCCTGAATAGCGCATTTGCCGGTACAACGCCCGAGCATGGCAAGGAGTGGAAGGTAAAGTATGGCGCCGCCGTTGAGGAGGCAAAAGTGTCACATAAGCCCATACTGATGGTTTTTGCCGGCTCCGATTGGTGCAAGCCCTGCATCATGCTGCGCAAAGAAGTATGGGATACAGAAGCCTTCCGTACTTATGCCAAAGAACATTTCGTTTTGCTCGAGCTAGACTTTCCCCGGTTCAAGAAAAACCAGTTACCTGCCGATCAGGTGAAACAGAATGAGCAACTGGCAAGCAAATTTAACAAAGAAGGCACATTCCCGTTAGTAGTACTCACGGATGCAGAAGGCCACGTACTTGGCCGAACCGGTTACAAAGCCGGCGGACCTGAAAAGTACATCCAGCACCTGGAAAGCCTGATGCACCACTAATATCCTAAAGCTTCTAACACCTGCATCGTATGCCCCGAAACCTGTTTTTGCTTTACCTGATTCTGTTAGTTCTTGCAAGTCCAGTTTCGGGGCATACTCTTCAGGGACCTTCAAAGAAGGCACACAAAAAAGTACTATTGCTGATGGGCACACGCTTCGAATTGACAGCGGTGTCAGAAGACGAGCAGCAGGCACTGAAAGCAATTGACGCAGGCATCAAAGAAATACAGCGCATCGAAGCGCTTATATCGGAATGGCAGCCAAACACCCAGGTAAGCGAAATTAACCGAAACGCCGGCATCAAGCCGGTGGTGGTCGACAGGGAGCTCTTCGATTTGATCATCCGGAGCAACCGTATCTCCAAAATGTCGGGTGGTGCTTTTGATATTACCTGGGCCTCTGCCGATAAGATCTGGAAGTTTGACGGCAGCATGAAAAAAATGCCTTCTCCGGAAGAGGTTGCCGCATCGGTAAAGCGTATCGGCTATGAGAAAATCATTCTCGACCCTACCAAGCCCAGTGTTTTTCTCAAAGACAAAGGTATGAAGATCGGGTTTGGGGCAATAGGCAAAGGCTATGCCGCCAACCGTGCCCGCGATGTGATGCGCAACATGGGCATCAGCAGCGGTGTGGTAAATGCTGCAGGCGACCTGATTGCCTGGGGCCGCCAGCCGGACGGGCAGCCCTGGTACGTGGGCATTGCCGATCCTGCCGAGAAAGACAAGGTTTTTTCCTGGCTTACTGTTAACGAGACCGCTGTAGTTACTTCCGGCAGCTACGAAAAATTTGTAGAATTCAATGGCAAGCGCTACGGCCATATTATCGACCCCCGCACCGGCTATCCTGTTTCCGGCCTCAAGAGTGTGACCGTAATTTGCCCCAACGCCGAACTGGCCGATGCCCTGGCTACTACGGTATTTGTGCTGGGGAAAGAGGAGGGCTTGTACCTGATCAACCAGCTGAAAGGAGTGGAGTGCCTGCTCATTACTGACGAGGACGAGATGGTCACTTCCGATAACCTGCACCTGCACTTTTATAAGAATCAGAATCCTGCCAAACTACGTAAAGAGAAATCACACGCTTTAAAAGAAGAGGCAAGATGAGGAAATTACGTGTCTGTTTAACTGTTGCTTTCTGCTCTGGTTTGATGCTCCTGCTCAACAGTTGCGAAGTAGTTAAACCCTACCAGAAGACTTTTCTCAACGAAGAGGAAATGAAGCTCAGCGCCCGCAAGGTGGAAACCTTTGAGTTTAACTTCCAGACGTACCGGGAAGGAGCTGCCGGTGCCAACAGCGGTAAAGTAGGAGGAGGATGCGGATGCAACTAAAGTATGCAGGCATGCTGGTAGCCTGGACAGTGGCTACAGCGGCAATGGCACAAACCCAGGTTACTACTCCTAAACGACGGGTAAAGGAGCTGGACCCGACCGAGGTCAACATCCTGGGCAGTTATTACTCACAGGATGGAGAGCATTCCCCGGTTACCGGGGGCGTGGGTACCGAAGAGCTGACTGACGTGACGCCGACCGTGATCGTAAATGTTCCGCTCGACACGACCACCAACATGATCGTGAACTTCGGGATGGA
Organism: Pontibacter ruber; assembly: GCF_023630205.1. Taxonomy (GTDB): domain Bacteria; phylum Bacteroidota; class Bacteroidia; order Cytophagales; family Hymenobacteraceae; genus Pontibacter; species Pontibacter ruber. The sequence continues at coordinate 796,879 of NZ_JALPRR010000003.1, forward strand.
CTTTTATAGTTCTGCCTCCACAGACCGGATTGACTACAATATTTCCTCTGCCTCCAGCCGTGACACGCGCATACACATGGATGTAGGTCTCAGTAAGCGCAACAATGCCCGTCGCGTAATCAAAAGTATATCCATCGGGGGCTCCACCGAATACGACTACCAGTCTTTGTCGCTGGGGCTGGGCTGGAGCAAAGGGTCTGCAGACGGTAACCGGGAACTAAGTTTTGCAGGGCAGGCTTTTTTCGACACCTGGACGCTCATTTACCCGATAGAGCTACGCACCGGCCAGGAGCTGCTGGATACAAAGAAGCGCCAATCCTACAACTTTTCGGCAACGCTGTCGCAGGTAATAAACCGGCGTTTGCAGGGTTCTCTTACTACGGACATTGTTTACCAGAGCGGGTTGCTTTCGACGCCTTTCCATAGGGTATACTTTCAGGAGCAGGAATTGCCAAAAGTGGAACTACTGCCGGATAACCGCCTGAAGTACCCCGTAGGCTTGCGCCTGAACTACTACATCAGCGACTATCTTACTTCGCGTTTCTTTTACCGGTTCTATGCCGATAACTGGGGCATTGTAGCCAATACAGTAGAACTGGAAACACCGATCAAGATCGGCCCTTTCTTTTCGTTCTATCCGTTCTACCGGTACCATACTCAAACCGAAGCCGATTATTTTGCACCTTACAAAGTGCACGATCTGGGGGAGGAATTTTATACTTCTGATTACGATCTTTCTGCTTTCAACAGCCACAAGGCGGGGCTTGGGGTACGTTATTCGCCCCTGATGGGCATTGCAGAAGGGCATTTCCCTTTCCGACGTAAAACAACGTTGTTTAAGAGTGTAGAATTGCGCTTTGGCAACTACTGGCGCAGCGATGGCCTGAAAGCTTTCATCATTAGTGCGGATCTGGGCTTTACCATCAGCCCGCGAGAGCGGTAAGGTGCGCAACCCAAGCAATTAAAAAGTATAAAAGCCGCCTGCTTGTATCAGCAGGCGGCTTTTATACTTTAACTCAGGTTATACTTATGCTTTTGCCGGAATACGCTTGAGCGTTTCCAGCAGGTAACCCCAGTATTTCTGCACCGAGCTGATCTGTACTTTTTCGTCTGGGGAGTGGGCACCACGGATGTTCGGACCAAAAGAGATCATCTCCATTTTAGGATAGTTAGCACCCACAATGCCGCATTCCAGGCCGGCGTGGCAGGCATTCACGTGGGCTTCCTCTTTGTACATGTCGCGGTACAGGTCGCTCATCAGCTTCACGATGGTAGCACCCGGGCGTGGCGTCCAGCCCGGGTAGGAACCGGCAAAGTTTACTTCTGCACCTGCCAGTTCAAATGTGCTCTGGATGGCACGGGCCAGGTCCATTTTTTCGCTGTCTACGGAGCTTCGGGTGAGGCACTGGATGGTATAGTTGCCGTCTTTTACCAGCACGCGGGCCAGGTTGTTGGATGTTTGCACCAGGTTCTCAATCTCCGGGCTCATGCGGAAAATTCCGCTAGGGCAGGCATACAGCACCCGTAGCAGTTTGTGCTGGAACTCTTCGGAGAGGGCAGTTGCTGGTGTATTTACAGCTTCAACTGTCACCTCCATGTTCGGATCTGTGGTGCGGTATTCGTCTTTCAGATTGGCGGTTTCCTGACGGATGAAGTTTTCAAAAGCTGCTTTCTGGTTTTCCGGTACGGCCACTTCGGCAAACGATTCGCGCGGAATCGCATTGCGCAGGCTGCCGCCATCAATAGAGCTCACGCGCAAGCTAAAGGACGAAGCAGCCTGGAACAGCAGGCGGTTCATGAGCTTGTTGGCGTTGCCTCTGCCTAGGTGGATGTCCATACCCGAGTGGCCGCCTGTCAGGCCTTTCACGCCTACACGGTAGCCGTGCATGCCGCCCTCCAACGACTCCTGTTGGTAAGTGCCTGTAGCGGTAACGTCCACACCGCCGGCACAGCCGATGGTCAGTTCCCGGTCGTCTTCGGTGTCGAGGTTGAGCATGATGCTGGCGTCCAGCATGCCACCTTTCAGGTTCAGCGCGCCCGTCATACCGGTTTCTTCATCTATTGTAAACAGGGCTTCGATAGGCGGATGCTGAATGTCTTTGGATTCCAGCAAGGCCATGATGGTAGCCACGCCAATGCCGTTATCTGCTCCCAGTGTAGTGCCTTCTGCCTTTACCCAGTCGCCATCCACAAACATTCTGATGCCTTCGGTTGCAAAATCAAAGTTGGTATCAGCATTTTTCTGGTGTACCATGTCGAGGTGGCTCTGCAGGAGCACAGTCTGGCGGTCTTCCATGCCCGGGCTTGCCGGCTTTTTGATGATCACGTTACCGATCTCATCTTCGATGGTTTTCAAACCCAGACGGTTGCCAAAATCTTTGATGAACTGTATCACCCGCTCTTCTTTCTTGGAAGGGCGTGGCACTGCATTCAGGTCTGCAAAGTTACTCCAGAGGGCCTTGGGCTCCAGGTTTCTTACTTCGGTGCTCATATAGTAAGGTTGGTCTATGGTTAAATTTGATACTGATTCCGGGTTTGAAGGTAGTAATTATACTTTATACTTCAGGCATAAAGTATAACCGCACCTCCAAGGCAGATCAGCTATACCTGCTGCTGATTTACTGAGCAGCTTCAATGGCCTGTACCAGTTCTTCGTCCGAGAGCTGCTCGTTCCAATTGCTGTCCAGTTCTAATCGTACGCTTTGCGCGCCACCGCTCGGCGTACAAACTACCGGTACTTTTCCGTCTTTGTTTTCGGCCAGTTCGGCTGCTTTTTCTCCTTCTTTTCCCTCCAGTCCGGAATAGGCCTGCGCGCAGGTCCAGGTGGTGTTTTCCTTATCGGTTACTTCGCGTTGTATCATGGTTATACTTTGTGTTAGTGTATCGGGCACGTTCCATTGTTCCAGGAAACCGCCACCTGCACTGGTACGTGAAAAGCAGCTGTTTGCTTGCCTTTACCACACAAAAAGTATAGAAGTGTTAGTATTTGTAGACCACGCCGTCCTTCATTACCAGCTTTACTTTCCGGATCTGGCTGATGTTTTTTGTAGGATCTCCTTCCACGGCAATGATATCAGCGAGTAAGCCTGTTTTAATCCTGCCTATCGAGCTGCCTTGCCCAAACGCATCGGCGTTTACGGAGGTAGCCGAACGCAGCACTTCCAGCGGTTTCATCCCATAGTCCACCATCATTTCCATTTCGCGGGCATTGTCGCCGTGCGTGAACACGCCCACGTCGCCGCCCATCACGATGGTAACACCGGCATCAAGCGCTGCAGCAAAGCTTTTGCGCTTGGCTTTGATACGCTCCGGCTCTTCCTCGCTTCCTTTTTTCCAGCCACGGTACTGCGTAATGGCGTCGCCGGCAGCCAGGGTAGGGCAGAAGGCTACCTTGTTCTTTTTCATCAACCTGTAAATTTCAGGAGTGGCGTCGTCACCGTGCTCGATGGTAGATACTCCGGCAAGTATGGAACGGCGCATGCCTTCCGGGGTAGATGCATGTGCCACTACCGGGCGCCCGCTGCTGGCTGCCACCTCCACCATCTTTTTCAGCTCATCTACCGTGAAAGTGGGCTGAGCTTCTTTGTTCAGACCCCAGCGGTAATCGGCGTATACTTTGATCAGATCGGCACCTTTCCCTATTTGCGTGCGCACTTCTTTGATCAGGGCGTCTGTTCCGTCGGCTTCGGCAGCTCCGATGGGCGTCGTGATTTCATAGCTCAGTTCTTTAGGTCCGTAACTACCGGTAGCCACAATGGCCTTGGTGGCAATGAGCATGCGCGGACCTGGGATGATGTTTTTGTTGATCGCTTCTTTCAGGCCCACATCGTCGTACTCTGCGCCTTCGGTGCCCAGATCGCGTATGGTGGTGAAACCAGCCAGCAGCGTATTGCGGGCGTGCACTGTAGCTCTTGCCACCCGCTCAGCCCGCGACTCTTTCAGTACTTGGTCGTTCCAGGTAGTTTCGTTATAGGGGTGCAGCAGCAGGTGGCTGTGTCCCTCTATCAAGCCGGGCAGTAGGGTAGTGCCCGGAAGCTCCACCACCTGCGCTTGCGGCGGGGTATTCGTCATCATGCCAACTGCCTCAATTTTGTTGTTTTTTACCAGCACCTGCCAGCCTTCGTGCATCTTTTCTCCGTCAAACACGCGTGCAGGCTTGAGCAGATACCAGGTGTCAGCAGTTGTTGCCTGCGCAAGCAGCACTTGACAAGGGAAAAAGAGCAGCAGAAGAACAAATAGTGTCAGTTGTCGCATAGGGTGTCTGTATAAGTATACTTCAGAAGGCTAATCGTCATGCCTAATTATTCCGACTACAATTTAAAGAATTGTCGGAGCCAAAGGAGCCGGAAAGAAGAAAAGTTGCAGGCAGATGGTTGCATAATTTGATCTATCAGCACCCAACCGTTAGATTCTTTATTGTAAGCTATCAAATAACTAGCCGGCAACTGAACAAGCATCCTGGTACGGGGTAAAATTATGGGTAGTCTTTCCAATCTTAAAGCACGACACCTATGGAAAAGCAAGATCTACCCCGAGGGTTTCAGGATATGATGCAGTTTGGCCTGATAGAAGCACTGCTCGGCCGCCGCTCCCGCCGTTTTTTTATGGGTGCCGAAATACCGGATGGCGTGTTTAAGTATAAATCGAAGCATGCACCTGTGCCGCTTACCGAACTGGAGAAACTGCTGGTGGTAACGGCCTGCGGCGGTAATACGGGTTGGCACCACATGATCCACAGGGCGCAACGGTACGCGCCGCACCTTTCCAATTATGCCGGTGCGGCAGGAGGGCGCACTTTTCCATCAGCGGCAGGTTTCCATACCAGCAAAACGTTTTTTACTGATGATGAAGGCGTATACGTGCTGGACAACCGCGACGCACCCGCCAGTGCTGACCGACACGAAGACGGATCGCTGGAGCTGGAGGCGGTACTGGAAGCACTCCGGAGCAACGTGCGTAAGTTGCAAAACGGGCGTTTACGCCTGCCGGCAGAGGTACCGTTTGTAGAGGCACACAACACCTGGGTAGCCAACCAGCCGGGCACGCTGCTGGTGATGCCTGTGGGGGACCTGGCACAGCACGTTTTGCTTGGCATTTGCTACATGCTGCAGAACGGCTACATCCTCTACGACGACATCCATAAACGCCCGATACCAGGTATTGAAAAGTATAAGCACCTCTACGACGAAGAAAAGGTATGGAACATTACTTTGCTGGAGCAACTTTCGCTGTCGGAGGTGACGGTGGAACTGGCTACCAGCTGCTACGCAGGTACCCTGATGCTGCAGGCAATGGGGCTGGGAGGCTGGATGTACGATGGCATTGATTTGTTCAGTATGCTGGGAGCCAGCGGCGTGCCGGATATACCTGGCCTCGGCTTCCGTTTTGATACAGATGACCGCTGGCCGTACCCGAATCCGACCGGACTGGAAGGTGTGATGGAAGGCTTTTGCCCGCCGCACTACCCGGACATGCGGGCAGCAGTGGAGGCCGTTGTGGATCGCAAGTATGGCAAAGGCGGTCCTTTTAACCCTGATACTGCTGGCCCCTGGAAGAACTCGGCAAAAGTGCGTGGCGCAGCCCAGGTGCACAGCGAAGATTTTAAAGCCTGTGTGGCGTTGCAGGCGCAGTACGTGTACGATACCTTTGGCAAATTCCCGGGTACGGTGCCATCTATCTTCACGCTCATGTACCTGCAGGCACACCACCTGGACCTTGACTTTTACGACACGTTCTACAAACCGGGAGCCTACCTGAAAACACATGCCGAGCATATGGCGAAGTGGCATGGTGGGGATGGATTCAAATAGGAATTATGAACCTCTTAGCCAACTGTACCTCATACTTTTGATTTTGTAGCTCTTCGCTGGCTTTTCGCCTCGCCGGCGGGGCCTTACTTTTCTCCTTGATGAGAAAAGTAAGCAAAAGAATCAAGACGATTTTGAACTCGCTGAACGCTCAAACAAAAAATCGTCATCAGTGCACCTGGCAAAAGCCATTGCTTTAAAAGTATACTTTTAAACTATACTTCTACTCCCTATGGCGCGAGCGTCCTCGCTCGTGTTCTATTATTTGCTGGGCCTCCGGCCCAGTTGAGTCAGAGACTCAACCTTATTCTTTGGTCACGAATCTGGAGATTCGCGCCAGTGATTTTAGTACTTAGCAGCACCCTTCGAGGAGGAGATTTGGCCGTTGCTATAGTTGAGGTTATACTTTCATCATTGCCTATATGTGCAATCACAAAGTTTTACTGCCCAGAACTATCCTCTTTCGCTTCTTCCTGGTGCACGAGGTAGCTGGTGAGTTTGTTCCATTGCAGCGCCTGAATACCAGCCCAGCCTCCTTCGGCTACCAGGGTGTTCAGCAGGGCGCGATTCCCAGCTTCCGGACCCTGGTTGTTGATGCCTTCGTTCTTGCCTATTTCAAGGCCAATCAGCTTATTGCCTCGACGCTCTACCCGGAAGGTGCTGCTGGCTTCTTTGATGAAAAAGTGCTGAATTACTTCTTCCCCTGCTGTACTTTCGGTAGGTTTTTCGCTGGGATGGACGGTAAACTCGGCTACATCGCCGGCTTCCTTTATATCGGTTATCCTAACCCAATTTTCGATGGCGGCTCCGGGCAGTATGATCTGCATGTAATAACCAACTTCCGGTTTGGTGGCATTGCTTTTCCGGCCGTGCTGGTCGTAGAGCGTGAAAGTGGAGTTGATACCTGCCAGATCAGACCATTTGTTTACATCAAACAGCTTCTTTTTTGCCCTTTCAAACTCCTGGCGTGCAGTGGCCTCATCGGCAAAGGTATTTTCGTTGGTGTAGCGTTTGTCCTTTGTTTCATCCCCCTGCACGATTTTCACTTCTTCTTTTACTTTATCTATAATCTTCCTGATGCCCATCTTATACTTGCTTCTAGCTTAACACAATGCTTTAGCTTACGGCTGTAGCAGGCAGATGTTGGTTCCTGCGGGCAGACAGGAAGCTGGTGGAAAGATAGCTGAAGCCGGAAATTAACCTGTCGGCAAATAGGGCAGGTTATACTTAATAAAACAGGGTAAAATGTTCCTTAGGCTGCGACTTGCGGAAGAAAACGAGCCCGATGAAGAAAAGGTCTACCGTCTGAAGTACCTGCGGGTGCTGTTTTATCTCTTCCCAGGCTTGCTTCATCTCGGCAGACCAGTACAGGTCGTCCAGCACAAATACGCTGTATTCGTGGCTTTTGGCAAGGCAGGCGTTAAAATATCGCATGGTAGGCTCGTAGCGGTGGTTGCCGTCGAAGAAAGCAAAATCCAGCTTATCTACCTGCTGGAGTTGCCGCTGCAAAGTTTCGTCCAGGTTTCCTTCTATCACCTGCACATGCTTCAGGCCCAGGTGTTGGAGGTTTTCACGGGCAACGCCGGCAATGGCAGGGCAACCCTCAAAAGTATAGAATTGTGCCTGGTGCCGTGCTTCAGCCATGTAACTGGTGGTAATACCCAGCGATGTGCCCAGATCGAAGATGGTAGCGGGCTGAAAGTGGTTCACCAGCCGGAACAGCAGTTTGGCATATTTGGCTGGCTTGGCTGCGGTGCGGGCGATATCCTTTACCCTGCGTTCGTGTTTGTTTCCGCTTTTGGGGCCTGCGCCAAAGTCAGTTACCTGCAGCTTTCGGTTATCTTTCAGCAGTTTCTGCCGGAGCGCCTCTACCCGCGGGTAAGCAAAATACGTTCCGTCGTGCTGAATAACATGGTGGTACAGGCCGAAGATGAAAGGGGAGTGTACACCGTGTAGCTTGAAGGATCGCAGTCGGTAGCTCAGGTATTCAGCGGCAAAGCGAAAGGGAAGCACTTATTAAGGGTTAAATTGTTGATTGTTAAATTGTTCCTGTATTAATGTAGGAGCACGGTCTATGGACTATGACCGTTTGTTGCTGAAAATTAAAAATAAAATCGTTTCAACAGTATAGCAATTTAACAATCAACAATCATCAGTTTAGTTTATATGGCACGATCAGCACAAATTCCGGGATACTTGCGTTAAACTGCTTCCCATCCACGAGGCGCTCCATCAGGTAGGTGCCCCGCATTTTGCCCATGCCGGTTTTCAGGTTGCAGCCCGAAACGTATTCGTGCGACTCACCGGGTTCCAGCACCGGTTGCTGCCCTACAACACCTTCACCCTCTACTTCGCGTACTACCCCGGTAGCATCGTGTATGTACCAGTGGCGGCGCAGGAGCTTTACGGTAAACTCGCTGTTATTTTCTATATTGATCTTATAGGCAAATACATAGTGCTGCTGTACCGGACTGGAATAATCTGGAAGGTAATTGGTCGTAACCGTTACTTTTACACCTTCAGTAGTTTTTGTATCCATGTTACAGAGTTTTTTGTATACTTAGAAACCTTTTCAGGGAGAGTTTATACTTGCTGAATGGAGGTTTCCTGATAATCTAACCCACTACCCTCACATACTCATGAATGTAAAGATAGAAGAAAGCTGGCAAACTGTACTACAAGATGAATTTGAAAAACCATATTTCAAAAATCTTGTGTCTTTTGTTAAAGACGAATACAACTCCGAAAAAGTTTACCCGCCGGGCAACCAGATCTTCAATGCTTTTTGGATGTGCCCATTTGATGAGGTAAAGGTAGTTATTTTAGGGCAAGATCCTTACCACGGTCCAAAACAGGCCAACGGATTGGCTTTTTCAGTGAGCGATGATGTACGCATACCGCCTTCGCTGGTGAACATTTTCAAGGAGATAAAAAGCGATTTGGGCAAGGACCTGCCGCCAACCGGAAACCTGGAGCGGTGGGCCCAGCAGGGGGTATTGCTGCTAAATGCAACCCTTACCGTACGTGCCGGAAATGCCGGTTCTCACCAGAAAAAAGGCTGGGAAGAGTTTACCGATGCCGTAGTAAAGAAAGTGAACGAGCTGAAGGAACATGTGGTGTTCATGCTATGGGGAGCCTATGCCCAGAAAAAGGGTGCCTTTATCGACAGAAACAAACACCTGGTGCTGGAAGCAGCACATCCATCACCGTTTGCCGCAGACCGGGGCTTTTTCGGGAGCCGCCACTTCAGCAAAGCCAACGAGTACCTGATCGCCCACGGTAAAGAGCCCATCGACTGGTAACAATCCCTTTAAAGTACAAAGTATAGCAAGTATAAAGTATAGCCGGAGGTGCGTTTCATTCTGAATTCCGGAGCCACAAATTATTCTCATTCTGTTAAGAAGCTTGGTAGAAGGGAGTTTACGTCTGTACTACTAGCTACCAAGATCCTTACAGGATGACAAAAGAAGAGAAGAATACAGCCCTAAGTATAACCTGAGAAATACTTATCAGCCGCAGTGCTTCATGGCGCGAGCGTTCTCGCTCGCGTAATAAACGTTTTTTATACTTATGCCTGCAATTCTACAAGCAGTGCAAAGAACTCAGCCGACGCGGAAGTGCCAAGAATTATAAAGTATAGCCGGTGCTATTTCTTTTTTTACTGCTCCGGCTCCTTGTTCTGCCACGGAAATTTGCCTTCCAGCTCCACCTGCAGCGACAAGCTCAGGAAGGTTCTGATCAGCACGATCAACCCCAGCGTCATCACCCTTTCCAGACTTGGTTCGGTCACTACCGTGGCAATAATGTCTGCTGCCACCAGAATTTCCAGCCCCAGCAGAATGGCTTTGCCCAAATCCAGCCGCAGTTGCTTATACGTTCCGGTCTTGGTCTGCAGCACCAGGAAAATGTACTTGATGAGCGCAATGGCAGCACCCACCGAAATGATCAGTACACCAATTCCTTCTATGATTCGGGCTGTTTGCTCAATGTAAATTCTGATGTATTCCATACCTGATGGGTTGCCTGCAGCGAGTTTTTGAGTTGCTATACTTATACGGTATTCTGTTACAATGCCTGCTCAGAAGCTGCTCATTTTTATACTTTAGCCGGATAGCAGAGCGGCAACTATAGCTTGAAGTCTGTTGCTTTTAGGAAAATATAGCTTTTAGAGCGAAATTGGCGAAAATACAGCAGCAGATGAAGATCAAGCTTATCGCAATAGGCAAAACAGACGAGAAGTTCCTGGAAGAGGGTATCGAAAAGTACCTTAAACGACTGAAGCATTATCACCCTTTCGAGTTTATCGTGATCCCAGATATAAAGCAGGCGGGCAAGTATACTGCTGATAATCTGAAAGAGGCGGAAGGCAAGCTGATACTTCAGAAATTACAGGACGGCGACCATGTGATTCTGCTCGATGAAAAAGGAAAAACATTTACCTCTTCGGAGTTTGCCAGTTTCCTGCAAAAGAAGCTGAATGCCGTTACCACCAACCTGGTATTTGTCATAGGTGGTGCTTTTGGTTTCTCTCCGGCCATTTACCAGCGGGCCAACGACCAGATCGCCCTTTCTAAAATGACCTTCTCACACCAGATGGTAAGGCTCTTCTTTACCGAACAACTCTACCGGGGCTTCACCATACTTAAAGGAGAAAAGTATCATCATGAGTAGGTAGGGGATGGGTTTTGGAGGTGAAGTCCGTAGTATAAAGAAGGCGCCAAGTTCCTCCAACTGCTGACCTTCTGTACAACAATGGCTCAAAAAAGGTGCTTGGCTGTATCCAGTAAGTAGCTTTTGTTGATATTTTTTCAGGCTACACCATTAACACTGAATTCCACCACTTCCTTTGTTGTTAAGTTTATAATTAATTGAAAGTAGCAATCACCTCCGTCCATTACCTCAACTAGTCCATCTTTCCAGTAATCATGTCCCTGCAATGTGCAGAAGGCATTGATATAAATAAGCTTTTGCCCATCCGAATTAATAGCTGGTATATACTGGCGAGCATAGTTAGATGGATTTTCTATTATGAAGATCTCCTTCTGGAAATTATATTTTGGATACTTGACCTTCATTTCATTAAAAATCTTAATCTGGGACTGATTGTACTGATCAATCTGCTTTAATAACAGTAGTTCTGCTAGCGTTATTTCCTCTTTAGATAACCCTACTAGGCTGAGATTTTTAGAAAAGCTCCAGTATATAGAGTATCTAGATGAATCATATGTAAATACTACATAGGTAAGAGAGTCTACATTTACTGAAGGCTCAACAATGGTTTTCTCTTTAGCTTCTACTATGGGCAGATTTTTTTTGGCCTCAGAGTTACAGGTGAGGAGTCCTAGCAGTGTTATAAGAATGATCTGGGATTTCACTTATATAGGGCAAAGTGTTTGTGGTTCAGCCATGAAACTCAAGCAAAAAAGTTGTTTTTCAATAAAGTTTTGAATGTTGTACTACGGTCTGCCAGACGCAATAACCTTATTAGTCGTTCATAGTTTTTCTTGGTTTGCTGGTCGGTTCTGATTTTAACAATTGTCTGATTGAGGCTAAATGCCCGAATAGTACGATTGGGACTATAAATGCTGGTAGCCAACTAAATGGAAAGTGTAAGATCGCTACGTTTGGTTGATCAAATGCAAACTTCTGTATTGGTGTAGGTGTGGAAAGTATGGCATTCACAACAATATTTATCAAGAGGCCCAGGCAAATGAAATTCCAGATGAGAATGCTTCGTCGGCTTAATTTAGTTCGTGTAAATCCGAAGTAAGCAACAAATGGAGCTGAAATTCCAGCTAAAATATCAAAATTCCGCCCTTCAAAAGTCATCAGTTCAGGAATGGTTTTGTTGAGGAAAAGCCAGTACAAAACTACCTCGACCGGAATTCTTACTACGTGCAAATAGGTCAGGTTTTTCAGTGGTAAACTGTCAATAAACTGTCTCCCGTTTTGAGTGGCAAATGCATAAATTATTGTCAGGATTGCCGGGAAGACGCCGGATAACAAAATTTTAAGTGGAAATGAATTTGGATCTGAGTTGTAAATATTATTCAGTGTCAGTATTGCTTGGATTACTAACCAAAGCGTGAAAATTATAAGAAAAAGCGTTGTTCTTCTTCGTGTTATTTCAGACGCTGAACTTCTGATCGTCCATAGGAAAAGTGACAATGTTGCAACTGTTGTCAGAGCAAAAGTCAGAGAAATATACGTTGGTAGATTGTCTATCATATTCTGAGTTTTACAGTGGTGTACAACGGATTGGTTTAGACGACTTGAGAGGCTTTAGCTCGGCATTGTTTTTTATACATAACAGACCGCTTGGTTTCTTCAGTGCCTCTAGATTGAAGAAGTTCTGCACCAGTAATCGCTGTAGAAGATGTTGGATCTCTATTTTCGAATGAAGGTGTATTTTTGTACTCCAGTAAAAGGCTTATTATCTTCATCATAAAGAATGACTTCATAATTTAATTTTAATGAATCTGCAGAAACCTCTTCAATCAATAATTTCATTTCACCTCCTGGTTGACCATAATTCATTTCCTTCCACACGATTTTGAGAAACTTTCCATTCTCGATTATCCAGGAGCCAGCATGTACATATTGGTGAGGGTTGCAGGCCTCCTCTTCTTTAAAACGGAAATATCCGGTTTCTTCAAAACTCCAAATTTTCAACTTTGAACAATCATCTAGAGTTTGGTTGAGTCTGAACTGTGAAGGCTCTGTAATTTTAACTGAATGAAGCTGCCAATCCTTTGACAATGCTAATTTAGTTTTCATTAACCTTTCCTCCTCGTTATCTTTTTCACATCCAAAAAGCGCAATGATTAGAAGAGATAATAAGAAGAAGTCTTTCATGGTTTTAGTTTGTAAAGTGTTTATAAGGAAATTAAAATAATGGCTAACGGACTTGGCCATAAGGCGGCGTAGCTGGCTTATGGGTGTGGTTATCTAATTTTGTTTTACCTACCGTATATTATATATTCTTCCCTTACTGTGTAGATGATACTATCAGGCATTGCAGGATTCATAATAACAGCTTCCCATTCTTTAAGCACAGAATCCCCTTTTTCAAGGTTAGGCTCAAAAACCTGAAATTTCACATATCCTGTATCATTTCTAACTACAGCATTTATGCCACGCCCTTCCATTATGTCTTCAAAGGAAGCCCTTCCTTTGAAAAACCTTATAGTAGTACTATCAGAATATCCAGCAGGAAATTTATAGTTCTTTAAAAACACTTTTGCTCTATACCAATCATGATTTTTTAATTTTTTCTTTTCATATAAAGCCAAAAGATATGGTCCTGTAGGGTATGGCCCTATAGACTGCAGAGGCACTACTTTATAATTAAATTCATCTGCTTCGCCAATTTTTTGCTCGCTTTGCTGGCATGAGAGAAAAAGCAGAAAGATTAATAAAAGTAGGTTTTTCATTAAATCACTATTTTAGATAACTACTGTATAAACGGAACCCTATTCCGTTAATCTGCACTATGTGTGGAATAACTGTTGTTCAGAATGGCTTTTCATTAACGACATTCTGATCTAAGATAAGTATAATTCGCTTCCTTAACTTTCTTTTTATATTAAATATTTTACATATTCTACCAGGCGCCTATAAAAAAAGCCAGCCCTGCGGGGCTGGCTTTTCAGCTTTTATACTTTGCTATACTTAGTGAATCGTGTTGAAGATGCGGTTCCAGCGGATCCTGTCGAGGAAGCCGCCGTTCGGGTCGGCAGACATCCAGATCATCACGGCTTTGCCAACAATATGGTCGGCTGGCACAAAGCCCCAGTAGCGGGAATCGAGGGAATTGTGACGGTTGTCGCCCATCATAAAGTAATAGTCCTGCTTAAAAGTATACTGCTTGGCTTCTTTGCCGTCGATGTAGAGCTTGCCCTCGCGTACCTGTGCATTGTCGTTGTGCTCGTAGGAAAGTATAACTTTCTCGTAGAGCGGCAGTGTTTCCGGTGTAATGGCTACCGTAGCACCCTCTTTGGGTATGTACAGCGGGCCATAGTTGTCGCGGTTCCAGGCGTACTTGCTCGGCACATGCGGGAAAACCTCCGCTTCAGCTCTGTAAGATGGGTTTTTCAGTAGTTGAACACTTTTGATGAAATCTAGGGCTTCAAGTTCTTTTGCCTTTGCAGGCGTAGTCATGATCACAAACGTTCGCTCCTCCATTTGCTGCACGTCGGTAATATCGCGCTCCAGGAAGAACTTCTGGTTCAATAAATTATTCGACTCCAGGTAATAGCTGTACTGTAGCTTTTCCGGGTTTTCTACCGGCTTCCCGTTGATGTACACCTGCATATCACGGATCTGGATAGAGTCACCGGCAATACCAATACAGCGCTTGATGTAGTTGGTGCGCAGGTCGGCAGGGTGCTGCTCTTCCGGCGGGTAATTAAATACCACCACATCGTTGCGTTTTACTTCCGAAAAGCCCGGCAGACGGTACGATTTCAGCTGGATGGCGTCGGAGTAGGAGGGGATGTTGGTACCCCAGATGGTCTGGTGCGTGAGCGGAACCTGAAGCGGCGTCATGGGCGTGCGCGGGCCGTAGTGCAGCTTGCTTACAAATAGAAAGTCGCCAACCAGCAGCGATTTTTCCATGGATGGCGTCGGGATGGTGTAAGCCTCGAACGTAGCCCAGCGGATCAGGCTGGCTGCCACCACAGCGAAAAGTATGGCATCGCCCCATTCGCGTAAAAACCCTTTCTTCTTTTTAGGCGCTTTGGCCACGGGTTTCTTTTCCCAAAACTTTACGTTCATCTGCAAAGTGTTTTGTTACAGGTTTAGCATATCTTTCATACCGTAAACGCCCTGGCGGCCTTTTAGCCACTCAGCAGCCATTACGGCACCTTCTGCAAAGCCGGCCCGGCTATGGGCAATATGGCCAAGCTCAATCTTATCTACTTCCGAGCTATAGGTTACAATATGGGTACCTACCACATCCGGCTCACGCTCCGAAATAATGTTTAGCTTATCTTTTTGCGTATCATCGTCGCCCACCCAGCCATGCAGGTTAGGGTAATGCGCCAGAATGCCTTCTGCTGTCGTAATGCCCGTACCGCTTGGTTTGTCCACTTTCTGCAGGTGGTGCATCTCCCTTATCGAAACGTGGTACTCTTTGTAGGCTTGCATTTTTCCGGCAATATATTCGTTAAAATGGAAAAACAAATTAACGCCCACACTAAAGTTAGAAGCATAGAAAAAAGCGCCCTTGTTTTGCTCGCACAGTTGCTTTGCCTCGTCAAATTTATCCAGCCAGCCCGTTGAGCCAGAAACCACCGGAATGCCACTTTTCAGGCAGTAAGAAATATTGCCTAGCGCAGCTTCCGGATGGGTAAATTCTATGGCTACGTCGGTGTTTTCAGGAGTATAGTTTGCCAAGGTACCGGCGTTGGTATGGTCTATGGTTCCTGCTATCTGGTGACCTTTGCTCAGGGCCATTTGCTCAATGGTCTTGCCCATTTTGCCATAGCCGATCAGGAGAATTCTCATTTTGATTTTGTGTATAAAGTAAGGGTAAGCCCCGGCGTCAGCGCAGGGGAGTGGAAAGGGTGTACCCGCATCAGATCAGGCTGCACCCGCAGGCTCAGGTTATCACTCACATCAAAGTCCTTCATATGCGCATGCACATAGGCTTCTGCAATGTTCAGGGTATAGGCTCCTACCGATAACAGGATGGTCAGGTCACGGTTACGACGGTAATAGTCGCGGTAATACTTCAGGGCCTGCTCGGAGTTGGGGAGCCCCTTGCCCAGTATAGGATGATCGTAGTACTTATCTATACCGCCACTTTTGCGGGTGTTGAGTGCTACCCGGTAATCCTGGTACTTGTTGTTATTGTCGATGAGGAAGTAGCCCAGCACAGCGCCCGTAGCATAGATAATGGGTATCTTCCAGTAAGCTTTGTTATAGGCCTGGCCTAAGCCAGGTATGACGGCTGAAAATATAGCCGCTTTCCCCGGTCGGTCAAGGTTGCGCAAGCCCTTCAGGAAGAACTGTTTTTCCTGTACCGTCGTGTCCGTTTCCTGGGTGATCACCTGCACAGAGTCCGGGCCGGCGGTTATGACCTGCCCCAGCGCCTTGCCGGGAAATAACTGGAGCAGTAGCCCCAGCAGGATAACTGCCAAGCCGTAGGGCAATTGCTTCATCAAACGTTAGTAGTTTAAGATTTCAAGTATACGGTTCAGCTCCTCCACCGACAGGAACGGGATCTTGATCTCGCCTTTGCCGTCGTTGTTGGCCTTTACCTGTATCTTGGTGCCAAACTGAGAAGACAGGCGGGTTTCAACCGTCTTGATCTCCTCTTCATACTTGTTGAATACCAGCTTCTGCTGCGGATCCGGTTTTTTCTTGGCGTTCTGCAGGTTACGCACCAGTTCCTCCACTTTGCGCACCGACAGTTCCTTGGCCACCACTTCCTTGAACACATCTAACTGCTGCTCCACCGTGTCGATGTTGATGAGCGCGCGGGCGTGGCCCATCGTGATCACGTTATCGCGCAAAGCAATCTGGATATCCGGCGGAAGCTTGAGCAGGCGCAGGTAGTTGGTAACCGTTGTACGCTTTTTGCCTACACGGTCACCCAGTTCTTCCTGCTTCAGGCTGCACTCGGTCAGGAGGCGCTGGTAGGAGAGGGCAATTTCAATCGCGTTCAGGTTTTCACGCTGAATGTTCTCGATCAGGGCCATCTCCAGCATCTGCTGGTCGTCGGCTTTGCGGATGTAAGCGGGTATGCTTGTTAAACCGGCAATTTTGGCTGCCTGGTAGCGGCGCTCACCCGAGATCAGCTGGAACGTGTTCTGGTCGAGCTGACGAACCGTGATGGGCTGAATAATGCCTTGTATTTTAATAGACTCAGCCAGTTCTTCCAGCGCGGCCTGGTCAAAGTGGGTACGCGGCTGGTAAGGGTTCGTCTGTATCTGATCAATAGCTATATCTGCGATGGTATTGACTTCGTTAATGGTGGTGGTAGATTCGGCTGTTTTGCCGGTATACTTATTTCCCTCTAGAAGAGAGCCAAGGCCTCTGCCGAGGCCGCCTTTACGCTTTGCTGTTGAATTATTGTTATCAGACATGTAAACAAATAAATTATTTCGCCAGCTCTACGCTGTTCTTCTCTGCTATTTCGCGGGCCAGGTTCAGGTAGCTCATTGCTCCCTTGCTTTCTGCATCGTGCAGAATGGCAGGTATACCAAAGCTCGGCGACTCGCTCAACTTCACGTTTCTAGGTATGATCGTATCAAAAACCATCTGCTGGAAGTGTGTTTTCACTTCTTCCACCACCTGGTTGCTCAGGCGCAGGCGCACGTCGTACATGGTCAGCAGTATGCCTTCGATGCTCAGCTCCGTGTTCAGGCGCGACTGAATGATCTTGATCGTATTCAGGAGCTTGCCCAGACCCTCCAAAGCGAAATACTCGCACTGCACCGGAATCACCACAGAATCGGCGGCTGTCAGGGAGTTTACCGTGATCAGACCTAGCGACGGCGAGCAGTCGATGATGATGTAATCATACTTCTCTTTCAGCGGGGCCAGCGCCTCACGCATCTTCTCTTCGCGGTTCGGGAGGTTGATCATCTCCACCTCAGCGCCCACCAGGTCGATGTGAGAGGGGATCAGGTCCAGAAACTCGATGTTCGGCGACTGCAGGATAATGTCCTCCACCTTCACATCCTCTACCATGCACTCGTAAATGCTGGTCGTGATGCTGGCCGGGTCAAAACCAAGGCCCGACGTGGCATTTGCCTGCGGGTCTGCGTCGACTAATAATGTCCTATACTCTAAGGCTGCCAGGCTTGCCGCCAGGTTAATGGCAGTGGTTGTTTTGCCCACGCCACCCTTTTGGTTAGCAACCGCAATTATTTTTCCCATCTAAAAATTATAGGTTTATAGTTTGACCTATTTCCAACAATATAAGTTCCTTGCCTGCCATC
Source organism: Pontibacter ruber (assembly GCF_023630205.1). Classification (GTDB taxonomy): domain Bacteria; phylum Bacteroidota; class Bacteroidia; order Cytophagales; family Hymenobacteraceae; genus Pontibacter; species Pontibacter ruber. The sequence continues at coordinate 814,634 of NZ_JALPRR010000003.1, forward strand.
TGCGCTACTTCCTTCACCTCTTCATGGTCTATTTTGATGTACGGGAAGGTGTCGTAGTGCATACCGATCACGCGGTCAACTTGCACAAAATCAGCGGCGATCATGGCATCGTGGATGTCCATGGTAAAATTATCGCCGATAGGCAGCAGGGCAAAATCCACGTCGAACTGCTCAGGTATGAGCTTCATGTCGTAGGTGAGGGCGGTGTCGCCGGCAAAGTAAAAGGTAGTGTCTTCCGTCTCCACCACAAAACCGGCCGCGTTACCTGCATACGTACCATCCGGCAAAGAATTGGAGTGAATGGCATTTACCATCTTTACCGTGCCGAACGGCAGCGTCACTTTGCCACCGATGTTCATCGGGTGCGTTTTTTTGATTCCCTTTTCCGCATACCAGCCCACAATTTCGAAGCTGGAGATAAGCGTCGCATCGCTGTTTTTGGCAATGCGCTCAGCGTCGTGCACATGGTCTTGGTGGCCGTGTGAGAGCAGAACATAATCTGCCCGGATGCTGTCCACTTCGATTGCTGAGGCTAGCTCATTAGGAGAGATGAACGGATCGAATAAAATACGGTGTTCACCTATCTGAAATAAAAAGCAGGACTGGCCGTAGTATGTTATTTCCATAATGTTGCTAGTTTAGTGTTTAGATATCTACGCAGGATAGCTTAAACTTGCACAAAGATACATTATTTTCACTAGATAGACCGATGTTCCACGGAAGACGTTCCATATTTTTATCCACCATTTTATCCACTTTTTTAGCGCTTTGTTTCTCCTGCACAGAGGGCGAAAACAGCGGTTCTGACAAGAAGGTTTTCAGGTATAACCAGCCCGAAGCGCTCTCCTCGCTCGACCCTGCCTTTGCACGCAATCAGGCAAACATATGGGCTACCACACAGCTGTACAACGGGTTGGTGGAGCTGGACCAGGAGCTGAAAATTGGGCCTGCCATAGCCCGCAAGTGGGAGGTGTCGGAAGACGGCCGCAGCTATACTTTCCACCTGCGCCCCGATGTATTTTTCCACGACAGCGAGGTGTTTCCGGGCGGTAAAGGGCGCCGGGTTACGGCAAAAGACTTCGAATACAGCTTCAAACGCATCGTGGATCCTGCGACTGCCAGCACCGGTGCCTGGATCTTTAATGATAAGGTGCTCAGCGATGCAAAGGGCGCAATTTCCGACACGGCTTTCCTGGCTGTGAACGACTCTACGTTCAGAGTATACCTGAATGAGCCTTTTATTGCTTTTCTGGAGATCCTTACCATGCCGTATGCGTTTGTGGTGCCGCAGGAGGCCGTGGCAAAGTATGGCAAAGACTTCCGGGCAAACCCGGTGGGTACCGGGGCTTTCCGTTTTCACCTGTGGGATGAGGGCAATGCTATTGTCATGCATCGTAACCCCAAGTACTTCAAAAAAGATGACAAAGGACAGCAACTGCCTTACCTCGATGCGGTGCAGATATCCTTTATTACTGACAAGAAATCGGAATTCCTGACCTTTATGCAGGGCAAGCTCGACTTTCTTTCCGGCATCAAAGAAGGTTCCCGCGACCTGATCCTGAACAACGACGGCACGCTGCAGGCCGACTTTGCCGGCAAATTCAGCGTCCAGAAAGTACCTTACCTTAACACAGAGTATATAGGCTTTCAGCTGGATCCTGCCAACCTGAAGGGTGACAATACAGCCTTGCAGGACAAACGCGTGCGCCAAGCCTTAAGCTACGCGATCAACAAAAAGGAAATGATCGCCTATTTCCGCAATAACTTAGGGATTCCGGGGCACTCCGGTATGGTGCCTCCTTCCTTGCCTTCCTTTAGCGAGCAGGAGGTTCCGGGTTATAGCTACAATCCTCAAAAGGCTGCAGAATTACTCAAAGCGGCAGGTTACTCTGCTCAAAAGCCGTTGCAACTGCGGCTAAGTACGGTAGCCGAGCACAAGGAACTGGCTGAGTACATGCAGAAAAAGTGGGCAGAAGCGGGTGTAAAGGTGCAGATCGACATCAACCAGGCGCCGGCACACCAGGAGATGGTAGACAACGGCAGGGCCGCTTTCTTTATGAAGTCGTGGCTGGGAGATTACCCGGACGCGGAAAATTACCTTGCACTGTTCTATAGTAAGAACTTTTCACCGGCTGGCCCCAACAAGACCCACTTCCGCAATGCCCGGTTCGATAAGCTCTACGAGCAGGCCAAACTGGAGCGGGATGTAAAGAAGCGCTGGGCCATTTACCAGGAAATGGACCGAATTGTGGTAGAGGAGAGCCCGGTGATCGTGCTGTTCTACGACGAGGTGATACGACTGACCCAGAACAACATACAGGGGCTGGAGCCAAACCCCATGAACACGCTGAACCTGGAGCGGGTACGAAAGAATTAACGTATAACTACCAAGTATAAGGTATAAAAGGCGGCAGATGTCAGAGCATCTGCCGCCTTTTATACTTTACTGCCTCTTAGTTTATACGTTACGATCCCGCCGCTCATCCGGATCACGAAGATCCCGGTCGCGGTTAAGGTCCTTGATGTCTACGTCCTGCCTGCGTACGGTGTCGCGCACTGTTTCATCGTGTTCAGTAGTTTCCCGGGTAAGGTCAATTTCCTCTACTACGCGCGCCTCTTTATTTACCACCGGTATCTCGGCATGTTCCACGATCTCGATCTCACCTTCCTTAAAGTTGGTGATGTCCTTTTCGGTGGCAGGACGGTTTACCGGATGACGCTCTACGTGCAGGTGCTCCTCGCGCAGGCGCAGGTGCTCTTCTACCGGGCGCTCCAGAATGCGGCTGCGCATGCGTACGCCTCCCTTATCCACCGTTTCTTTGCCTACATGCAGTCTTTCTTCGGTAACCGGTATGGTACGTTCCCGGGGCAGGTCTGCTTCGGTGTGCATTCTTTCCTCTTCGGTTGTTCTGTCCAGCCTTTCTGCGCGCTCATCCACATCCACGGCGCCATACTTGTCCAGGAGATCAGCGGCGCGCTTTGCCTCTTCTTCGGAGCGGGCGTGCACCGTCACAATGGAGCCATGTTCGGCCACCTTGGTGTATTTATCCGATTCGTGATGGCTGCTGAAAAGAGAACGAAAGAAGTGACCTACGCGGGTGTCTTTTTCCCTGTTGGCATACTCTCTGTTTGAGGCTGCTGCCCTGTCGGCTGCACCTTTTACGGCAAGATCAACCTGGTCAGCTGAAAAGCCGTTGCTCATCAGTTGCTGGGCTGCCATCTGGGCATCCACGCCATAGTCAAAGATGCCTATTACTGTTTGTCTCATAGTCTGTTTTGTTGTAAGTATCTGTACTAAAACACATTTTACTACACCCGGCCGCTATCGGACTCGTCGCTTCTGAAACGGTTTACATTTACCGTTTCTTTGCGAAGGGTTACCTGTTGTGCTTCATGCGATTCAGTGATGCGCTTGGTAACGTGCAGTTCTTCAACTACAAGTATGCGCTTTTCAACCACCAGCACTTCTTTAATTACCGGAATGATCATTTTGTCGCCTTCGTAGCGGATGGGAGGCGGAGGGGTTTCTACGTATTTGTTGACCGGCACCCGTTGCACGTCGGCTTCCTCGTACACCGTAGGCAGGTCCACGGTTACTTCTTCTTCGTGCACGTCTTTGGAGATGCGCACCCGCCCGGTCTCCACGGTTTTCTTGCCTACATGCACCTGTTCTTCTACCACCGGAATCGTGGTTCGCTCCACAGGGCGCTCTCTTGTTTCCTCTCTCCGGTAGTCGTCGCTAACGGTTCTGTCAGCTGCGGGGGCAGTTGTTTCTTCGCTTCGGTAGTCGTGCGATGCATCTCTTTCCACCCGCTCACCAGCAGGTTTGCCCTCGTTGAGTTTCTCGTCGAATTCAGATCGAAGTTTATCGTTTTTCTTATCCATTGTGTTCAGAATATGGCTTTTTATGTACTGTATAGTCGGGTAAACCCGATCATTTTATTTACGCGCCCATGTGGCTATAGTTTTGAGAATGAAAGGATTGATCGCTGTTGCAAGATCAGAATGTTACGCCTGGAGCCGCCCACTTTGATGGGGCAGAAGTATGCGTTACAACAGAAGAGACGGAATATAGATAATACCGTTCAACAGGATAAAAAAAGGGCAGCTGAAGTCTCAGCTGCCCTTTTTACTTCTAAATTTATTTACCTGTCAGGTATACTTACTTGCCTGCAGGACCCTTCGGGTCCATACCTGGTCTTCTCTGCTCTGTGCCTGGGCGTAGTTTATCTACTTCCACATTTGTTTTGCGAACAGAACCACGAATTGTTTCATCATGCTCTTCGGTGTGCTTACCAATCTTGATTTCTTCTACCACGCGGGCCTCTTTGTTCACAATGGCTCTTTCCGCATGTTCCGTAATCGTAGCTTCCCCTTCCTTGAAGTTTTGAATGTCTCTTTCCGTAGCTGGTCGGTTTACCGGATGGCGCTCCACGTGTACGTGCTCTTCACGCAGGCGCAGGTGCTCTTCTACCGGGCGCTCCACAATGCGGCTGCGCATGCGAATACCGCCTGTTTCCACGTTTTCTTTGCCTACCTGCATTCTTTCCTCAATAATCGGGATTGTTCTGTCTGTAGTACCGCCAGTGGTTGTGGTGCCCGTATTCAGGTTAGTAGCAGATCCGGTAGCCTGTGTGTTGCGGACCTGAGCTGAGCGCTCATCCACGTCTACTGCACCGCAGGTATCCAGGATATCCGCTGCACGCTCTGCTTCCTGCTGCGAGTCGGCGTGTACGGTTACCACCCATCCTTTGCGCGCTACTTCCGTGTGTTTTCTGGCTTCGTCGTTGTTGCCAAACAAAGAGCCAAAGAAGTTACCTATTTTATCGGAGTCAGTTCTGGTAGCAGTTCCTACTGCGCTGGCTGAACTCTGGTTAGAGATATCAATATTGCCAGGATTGATCCTGTTGGTTTCTAGTTTCTGCACGGCAGTCTGCGCATCAACACCCTTCTCAAAAATTCCTATTACTGTCTGTGCCATAATCAATTAAGTTTGTTTGTAGTTAAAAAAATGTATCAGTTCAGGGCTTTTACCTGTTGCAGATGGGCAGCCCTTTGCCCATGTTTTCATACTTTGCCTACGCACACAGATTCCCGGCGAAGGATGTTTCTCCTCTGCGTATCTACTGCACCATACTTGCCGGGAAATCTGTTGTGGTAGGATTATTTATAGAAAGTTATTTACAATACACGGGTTGTGTGTATAAAACTTTTCGTCTCAAAATATGTTCAAGAACTAGTTTTTCGAATATATAAATATAACTTTTCATGGTTTTGAATTTGTGTTGTATTTGTACTTTTTACGGGATGTATTCCGGTGGGGTTTAGAAAAGTTGAGAATAGAACAGGATTTGCAAGTTAGATAGAGCTTTTTCTTTTTAGTATTTATCTAAAACAATGGCCTGAATGCACTACGGAATAAGGTAAAAGGGAGAGATGGTGTTCAGATAACTTTTTATACTTGGAAAGGCAACAGCAAGACAACACCCGATCATGTGTCAGGTACTGATGCTTTTTAAAGGGTTAGACTGAACTGATTGTGGAGGGATAATCTCTGACCGGAGGCGGTGGTTATTTACTCCTTCGGGAGCCGCCTTATTGCTTCGGCTTCTACCAGGTCCATAATCCGCTTGTGCAGGTGTTCCTGGAACTGCAACAGTTTCTCAGGGCCTCCTTCCTGGTGTTTCACGCGCTTTACCTCTTTGCCATTAGCATAGAACGTGCTATAAGTAGAGGGCATATCACTCCACTGCGTTAAGTAAGCATCCTGCAATTCGCTGTAGTTGAGCTGCTTTACCTCCTCCTGTAAGGACTTGACTTCCGGTGCTGAAAGATGCAGTTCCACCGTATCTTTTAGCGGAACGTGTTCCCATCCAACATAAGTTATACTTCCGTTTTCATAAATGGTCGCTTCATAAGAAGGGCAGATGCCAAAGCAGGGAGTTTTCTGAAAGATTAAAAAGACCTGTGCGTTTTTTTGTTTCATGGTGTTTTCCTGTGCTTTGCACCCCGGCATAATTAGCAGCAAAAGTATGAAAACAAAGCAGGGCAGGAGCGAAAGCAGGCTCTGCCTGCACCACTTTGCAATGTACAAGTATAAACCGAAGTTCAGATTAGCGTTGTTCCTGTGCATTTTTGGAAGAAAGTTTGCGGAACCTGCCATTTTCGAATACATAAGCCTCCGGCGTGCACTGTGCACACGCTGTATAGTTGATGGTAGAGTCTGGTGGATTAACGATAAAAAGGCTGCTGTTCGGGTTATAGGCAGCGCCTAAACTGCTCTGGACCTTGTCGAGCACCTTGCCGCTTTCGCGGTCTACCACATAATGCACCTGGCAGGAGGTGCCGCAGCCTACGGTTACCACGGTATACTTGCCGGCAAAGTTAACGCCTTGCTTTAGACCATCGCGAAGTGCTGTCCGGAAGGTGCGGGCATCGGCGTGGCTGCCTTCGTCCAGTGGGGCAAGGCGACCACGGTACAAGGTAGGTACCTGGTGAGTGCCGGCGCGCTGGTATTCCTCTGTCGTGATGCGGTAACGCTCGTAGATCTCCGAGTTTTCATCTGTTGTAGCAGGCGCTTTCAGAGAATCCTTCTGTAGTTGCTCTTCCAGTTCCGGGTGCGTGCTGGCTAGGGACTTATCTTCTTCTGTGCCTGATTGGCAGCCCGACAGGGCAATTGAGAGCAGCAGCGAGCAGTATAACAGCTTTTTCATTTTTTATATAGTATAGCACCTATACATACGTGGTTGGTGTAAGTATAGCTAAACAAAAAAGCCTTTCCGGTTACGGAAAGGCTTTTTTGTAAGTATAATCAGCGATTATTTTTTTGCTTTCGGATTGCGCTTCTGCTGCTCTTTTTCAGCGGCCTGGCGCATGGCCTCCTGCATTCTTTCGGAGAAGGAAGGACCACCTGTTTTCTTCTTATCCTTACGCTTTTCTTTGTTTTCTTCCAGTCTGGCTCGCACCTTGCCTTCGTCCACAAACTTGCGGATGATGGCCTGCTGGCCAAATGTTACCATGTTGGAAACAAAGTAGTAGAAAGAAAGACCGGCAGGGAAGGAGTTCAGCACGAACATGAAGATAACCGGCATCAGGTACGTATAAAACTTCATCGGCCCCTGCATGGTGGTGTTCATCTGGTTGTTAGACCAGGTATAAAGTATGGTAGAAGCTGTCATCAGCAACGTGAACATACTTACGTGGTCGCCATAGAACGGAATCGTGAATGGCAGCTTTGCAAACACATCGTAGGTAGACAGGTCATTTGCCCACAGGAAAGCCTCCTGGCGCAACTCGATCGAGTTCGGGAAGAAATTGAACATCGCAAACAGGATCGGGATCTGCAATAGCATCGGAATACAGCCGCTCAGCGGGTTAACGCCCATTTCAGAGTACAGCTTCATTGTCTCTACCTGCGTCTTTTGCATGTCGCCTTCGTTGCGCTCTTTAATGGCATCGATCTCAGGTTTCAGCACCTTCATCTTTGCCATCGACAGGAACGACTTGTAAGTCAGCGGGAAAAGGATCGTTTTGATGTAAAGCACCAGCAGGATGATGATGATACCATAGTTGCCGATGTAGTTCTCCAGGAAGTCGAACGCCGGAATAATGATCCACTTGTTTACATAAGAGAAGATACCCCAACCCAGGTCCAGGTTCTTGTCGAAGTCGTTGCTGATATGCTTCAGGATCTTGTAGTCATTCGGGCCGAAGTAGAACGTGAATTCACCTTTGCCGTTCAGCACGTCCTGTGTCGGGATCAGAATCTGGGAAGAAAGCGTCTTTACCACAACTGAATCGGCAGGATCCACAGCAGCTTCCATTTTGGCACCTGCAAAGCTGTTGGTGGCAATAATACCCGCAGTAAAGAAATTCTGCTTGTTGGCCACCCACTTCACCGGCTCTTCCAGGGTAGCTGTTTCTTTTGTCTCAGAGATCGAAAGCTTGTCGAAACCATCTTCTACGGTCGCGTAGTTAATGGTAGACTTGGCGCGGTTCTGCTTGATATCGCGTTCCAGTTGCTTTAGTTTATCTGTCCAGGTCAGGGTCAGGTTGTTGCCGCTGATCTGGTTGTTCAGGCCTTTGAAATCAAGCTTGTAGCCTAACTGAAAGCTTTCGTCTGCCAATGTATACACCTGGTCGATGTACTGGCCCTGACCGATTTCAGCTCTGAAAGAAATGGTTTGGGCAGGCTGATCGTTTACAGTTGCCTTTGCTATTTCAGAAGGTTGGAAATACAGGTCGGAAAGCTTTACCAGCTTGCCATCGTTTGTAGTGAACTGCACATCGGTTTCGCTGCTTTTGCTGTCAAACAGGATCAGCGGCTCGCCTTTGTAAGTTTTATAGTTCTTTAGCAACACTTCTTCAACCTGTCCGCCTTTGCTGTTGAAGGTAATGCGAACGTTCTCGTTCTCAATAGCTGCTGTGCTTGCCTGGCCTGTAGCAGCGGTGCTGAAGGCACCCAGAGCGGCGGCACGCCGTACCTGTGCCAGCGAGTCGTTTTCGGCAACCGGGGCAGCAGCCTGTACTTGTTCTACCTTGGCTTTTTGTTGCGTAGCCTGTTTGGCGTCCTCTTTCGGGCTTGCAAAGAAGAAGGAGTAAGCCAGCAGCAGCACGGCAATCAATCCAAAGCCAATAGCTTGATTTCTATCCATTTAAAAAGTGTTGAATTGTGTTTATGTTGCTTAATTAGATTTAGCGTGATTCATAGCCGCCTTTACAAACTTAACGAAAAGCGGGTGAGGGTTCAGCACGGTGCTTTTCAGTTCCGGGTGGTATTGTGCCGCCACAAACCAGGGATGCTGCTGCAGCTCGATCACCTCCACCAGTCCGGTTTCCGGGTTTATACCTGTTGCGTGCATACCGGCTTCTTCAAAAGCGGCTAAGTAATTGTTGTTGAACTCGTAACGGTGCCTGTGACGCTCTGTGATCTTAGACTTCCCGTAAATAGAATAAGCCTTAGAACCTTTTTTTAGTTCACAGGCATAGGAGCCAAGACGCATGGTGCCACCTTTCTGCGTCACTTCCTTCTGGTCTTCCATCAGGTCGATGATCGGGTGCGGTGTATTCGGGTCCATTTCAGTAGAAGCGGCATTTTGCAGCCCCAGCACATTCTGGGCAAATTCCACGGCGGCGCACTGCATACCCAGGCAAATTCCCAGGAAAGGTATGTTATTTTCCCGTACAAAGCGCACTGCTTCCAGTTTACCTCGGAAACCGCGCTCACCAAAGCCCGGAGCAACCAGCACGCCGTCCATGCCGCTGAGCATCGCCGCTACGTTTTCGTCGGTTACGTGCTCCGACTGGATCCATTTGATGTTCACCTTGCATTCGTTATAGGCGCCGGCGTGGATGAAAGACTCTACAATAGACTTGTAAGCATCCGGCAACTCCACGTACTTACCCACCAGGGCAATGTTCACCTCATCGGTAGGGTTTTTCAGTCGGCCCAGGAATTCTTTCCAGCTGTCCAGGTTCGGCTCTGCTTTGTGTGGCAGCTTCAGTTTGCTGATCACGCGCTCATCCAGCTTCTCCTTGCGCATCAGCAGCGGTACGTCGTAGATCGATTCGGCATCGAGCGACTCAATAACAGAGTTCACCTTTACGTTACAGAAAAGTGCGATCTTCTTGCGCAGATCTGCCGGTATAGGGTATTCGGAACGGCAAACCAGAATGTCTGGCTGCACGCCCGCTTCCGATAAGTCTCGTACGGAGTGTTGTGTTGGCTTTGTCTTCAGCTCGCCGGCGGCTTTCAGGTAAGGCACCAGCGTCAGGTGAATCACACAGGATTCGTTTACGCCCAGTTCCCAGCGCAGCTGACGCACAGCTTCGATAAATGGCAGTGATTCGATATCACCCACACAGCCACCGATCTCAGTGATCACGATGTCGTACTCACCGGACTGGCCCAGCAACAGCAGCCTGCGCTTGATCTCGTCGGTAATATGCGGGATAACCTGTACTGTTTTGCCCAGGTAAGCGCCCTGGCGCTCCTGCGTGATGACGTGGTAGTAGATGCGGCCGGTAGTTACGTTGTTTGCCTGCGACGTTGGCACGTTCAGGAAACGCTCGTAGTGGCCCAAGTCCAGGTCGGTTTCGGCGCCGTCTTCCGTTACAAAGCACTCGCCGTGCTCGTAAGGGTTCAGGGTGCCTGGGTCGATGTTGATATAGGGGTCGAATTTCTGAATTGTTACAGAGAAGCCTCTTGCCTGCAGCAACTTAGCAAGAGAAGCGGAGATGATACCTTTACCAAGAGAGGAGGTAACGCCTCCTGTAACAAAAATATATTTAGTAGCCATAAGTTAGGGTAAGTCTTATGGACTGCAAAGGTACGGGATTTATTTGATTATCCTTTAATTTGCTCGCATAGTTCTGCCGGGTATATAGGTATAACTTAATTATTTTTCAAGTATGATTTACCGGAAAACCTGGGGTAAGGTATTGTTTCAGCAGGTGTTTTCCTTTTTTATTCAGATCAAACGTTAACGAAAGTTGCAGCTGGCTGATTGACGGCTCATTCAGTTTAAGGCTGCCAACAGGGCTGAAGGCAGGAAACAGCTTCCAGGAACCATCAACCATTAACCATCAACTCCTGCCACCGTACCTTAACCTATGGCAGTAGCTGGTTATTTACCTATAGAAGATCATGGAGTGATCGGAGACCTGAACACGGTCGCCCTGGTAGGACTTAACGGCTCAATTGACTTCATGTGCTTTCCGGATTTTGACTCACCTTCTATATTTGCTTCCCTGCTGGATGCAGAGAATGGAGGGTGCTTCTATATTTCCCCTGCCTGCGACGGAATGAAGCACAAGCAACTTTACCTGCCCGATACCAATGTGCTGCTGACCCGGTTTCTGTCGGATGACGGTATTGCCGAAATAACGGACTTCATGCCCCTGGAGGCATCGGACCAGAAAAGTGACCTGATCAGGCGGGTAACCTGCGTGCACGGCGATATGTCTTTCAGGATGCGGTGCAGCCCGCGGTTCAACTATGGCATGGCTGCGCATGCGACTGATCTTGAGACGGAGCACGAAGTCAGGTTTTCCAGTGCCGGGCCTGATGGTACCATCCTGCGCCTTAAAAGCTCTGTGCCCCTGAAAATTGAGGGCAAAGATGCCGTGGCTACCTTCAGCCTGAAAACCGGGGAGCAGGCGGATTTTCTGCTGGAACGGGGCACCTGTAACACACCACCTGCTCCGGATCTCAGCAACTTCGTCACGCAAAACCTGTACGAGACCATTAACTACTGGAAAAAATGGATTTCGGAGTGCAGCTACCGAGGACGCTGGGTAGAGATCATCAACCGGTCAGCCCTGGTGTTAAAGCTTATGACCTCCAGCAAGTATGGCTCCATGGTGGCTGCCCCTACGTTCGGGTTACCGGAAGAAATAGGAGGTGTACGCAACTGGGACTACCGGTATACCTGGATCCGGGATGCCTCCTTCACAGTATACGTGTTGCTCAGGCTGGGCTTTAAACAGGAGGTCAAGCGTTTTATAGACTGGGTGGATAAGCGGTGCGATGACGTGGGCAGCGCAGGTTACCTGAGGCTAATGTATACGCTGGCTGGCGAGCTTGATCTGGACGAGCGCATACTACAGCACCTGAGCGGCTACAGAGGCTCCAAACCGGTACGCATCGGGAATGGCGCTTTCGACCAGGTGCAACTCGATATCTACGGGGAGCTGCTGGATTCGGTATACATTTACGATAAGTATGTAACGCCTATTTCATATGGGTTCTGGAACGACCTGCGGCGTCAGGTGGAGTGGGTTTGTGATAACTGGCAGCGGGAAGACGAAGGAATATGGGAGGTACGTGGCGGCAAAAAGAACTTTCTGTACTCCCGGATGATGTGCTGGGTAGCCATAGACAGGGCCATGAAGATTGCCAACAACCATTCTTACCCGCTACCAGCCAGGTGGCAGCAGGAACGCGATAAGATCTTCTTCTCCATTCATCAGGAGTTCTGGAATGAGGATCTGAAGTGTTTTGTACAGTACAAAGGCGCTGATACCGTAGATGCCGCCACGCTGCTGATGCCCCTGATCCGGTTCATCAGTCCGAAAGATCCGCGCTGGCTCTCTACGCTGAAGCGCATCGAGGAGCGGCTGGTGTCCGATGCCTTGGTTTTCCGCTATCGCAACAAAGAACATCTGGATGGCCTGGAAGGGGGCGAAGGTACCTTTTCGATGTGCACGTTCTGGTATGTGGAGTGCCTGGCAAAATCGGGTCAAATAGAAAAGGCGCAGCTATACTTTGAGAAAATGCTCGGGTATGCCAACCACCTGGGGCTTTATGCCGAAATGCTGGGGCTAAGAGGAGATCATCTGGGCAATTACCCGCAGGCCTTTACGCACCTGGGGCTTATCAGTGCAGCCCTAAGTATAAACGACATCCTGGAAGGCCAGGAAAACAAACGGAAAATCTAGTAAGGGCTGTATACCTGGAAACCTAAGTATAAAATCAGGGAATGCCATACTTTGATTTCATACTTACTGCTGAAGCCTAACCTGCAACCCGCATCCGGTCCTTTTAGCTTTATAATCTTACACTTCTAAAAAGGGCAGGGTGCACTAAAGTGTAAGAGAATGTTCGCTTTAATGTCTATCTCTTAAACAATAAACAGGATGCATTGCAGGAAAGATGGATAGAGCCCGGAAGTATGATACGTGCAGTTCCGCCTGATACCTTTGGCAGGTAGAAACAAAAAGCCCCGGCTAAATTAACCGGGGCTTTCTCTATCATAAAAACAGGAAATTAGCTTTTTGGATTCAGGATATTGTCAATGCGCACCAAGGCATCCTGAAGGTGGTACTTGGTCATGGTATCGCTGGTTTTGGCAAGCGAAGACCGGATCTGGCCACGTAGCGTGGTAAGCTCCCCGCGCACCATCGGACGGATATCAGACTGCGCCACGTTTACTGACGGAGCAGAACTTCTGCCACCACGCGCTGCTGTAGTGCTCTTTTCCTGGTCTTCCATCAGGTACGCCATGCGCTCCAGGTAACCGCGCTGCAGGTTGCGGCGGTACATGTCAATTGACTTGCCACTAGAAACCTCTGACCAGATACCATTGCGCAGCTCGGCCATCATTTCAGGCAACGTATAGGTGCTGCTACCCAGCGCAGCCTGTGCATCCAGCAGACGTGCCATGCGGCCTGGCTCCAGTACGTTGTTCAGGATGTTTACCTGCGCATTACGCACACGCTCAACAGAACCGTTATGTTCGATCTTGCGCAGGATGTTCTCATCCAGCATCCAGGTAGGAGTGGCAAAGCCCTGCTCGTTCAGGAATTTAACAGCACGTTTCTGCTTCTCTTTCGGTACTGCAGCGTACACATCGCCCTTCTGGTCGTAGGTCTTGTAGTTCTCATACACACCACCGATGTTGGCAGTTACATGGCCCATGTAGCGGTTCCACTGCCCCAGTACCTGGCCATACATCTCCTGCAGGTCATCGTAGTTCTTGTTATCCTCAGCCGTCCATTCGATCAGCTTTGGCATGATGCGCTTCAGGTTTTTTATACCATAGGTGCTGGCCAGCATAGCATCATCACCTAAGTCTTCTGTCTGCGAAGAAGGATCGATTGGGTTGCCCTGCTGGCGACCGAAACGGTACATCGGATCGTTTTCTTTTTCACGCACCCACTTAGCCAACTTCTCTGTATTGTCGCGGCCGTTCGTTTCCGGGAAGTACGAGTAACCCCATTTCACGGAATACTTGTCGTAGATTCCGATGCCCGGCATCAGCGCCACGCCGTTGTCCTCCGGCTGCGCTACATAGTTAAAGCGCGCATAGTCCATGATGGAAGGGGCTGTGCCCATCTCTTTCGTGAATTTTGCGTCACGCAGCTTCTCGACAGGATAAGCAGCGCTGGAGCCCATGTTGTGTGGCAAACCCAGGGTATGGCCCACTTCATGCGAGGACACGAAGCGGATCAGTTCGCCCATCACTTCGTCTTTAAATTGCACGCTACGTGCATCCGGGTTAATGGCTGCCGTCTGCACAAAATACCAGTTGCGCAGCAGGTTCATCACGTTGTGGTACCAGCCGATGTGGCTCTCCAGGATCTCGCCGGAACGTGGGTCGTGCACGTTAGGGCCGTAGGCGTTCTGCGTTTCAGAAGAGAAGTAGCGAATAACAGAGTAGCGCGCGTCTTCGGTGCTGAACTCCGGATCTTCCTGCTGAGAAGGCGGATCTTTGGCAATAATGGCATTTTTGAAACCAGCAGCTTCAAATGCCTTGTTCCAGTCCTCTACACCTTGTTTCAGGTAAGGGCGCCATTTCATCGGCGTGGCCGGGTCGATGTAGTACACGATCGGCTTCACCGGCTCCACCAGCTCGCCACGGGCATAAGCTTCTTTGTCTTTCGGCTCCAGTCTCCAGCGCACGATGTAGCGGCGCTTGGCAGCACGCTGTTCGTCGGTGCCGTAATCTGTTTGCGACAGGGTGAAGAAACCTACGCGCTGGTCAAACTTACGGGCAGCCATCGGTACTTTGGGCAGCAACAGCATAGAGTGGTTAATTTCCAGGGAAATGGTGCCGGCGCTTGAATTGGCAGGTGGTTCGGAAGCCTCATACGTCATCAGTGAGCGGGCCTCGATGTTCATCGGGAAGCTTTTAACGTTCTCGATAAACGAACGCTTGTCGTCCAGGCGCTTTACTTTATACTTGTCGCGGTTCTCTTTGTCCAGGCCAAGGGCAGGTACGTCTTTCGAGAAGAAGTCTGTTACCTCTACTACCGAGGTGCCGTTGTTGAAAGCCTTGATGTCGAATGCCTGGATAACAGGTGCCAGGTTGGAGTTCTGTACCGAGTTGTATACTTCCAGCGTATCGTTGGCTACGTTCTGGTAAGAGATCAGGCGCAGCAATATGCGGTTGCCTTTCTTCTCCCAGCGCAGCATCTGGCGGTTCAGCTCCTCGCCGCCGTAGCCGATGTTGGTGGCTGTTTTGGCAATGCGGCTCACCATCAGCATGTCGCGGTTCAGCAGCGTATCCGGAATCTCGTAAAAATACTTTTCGTCGATGCGATGTACTTTAAATAAGCCGTCGTCGGTCACGGCATTCGGCGTGATTACGCTGGCGTAAGGCTTTGGACCTGTTTCTTCTCTTTTTTGGCCGGCACCGGGTGCAGCCTGTGTTGCAGTGGCTTCCTGTTTTGCCTTCTTTTTCTTCTTTTGCTTGGTTTGAGCAAAGGAAGGAGGTGCTAAAAGGGCACCAGCCAGCAGCAGCGTGGCCAACTGGGCATAGCGTACGTTTTTACTCATAAGGGTGTTTGGTAAAGGTAGATTAGTTTATGCGGTTAGTTTGTACTACTAGTTAGGTTTAGATAGACTTTTGAGAGTGGGAATGGTTTAATCCAAAATTAAAAAATTTAGCCGCTATTTTCGGACTGATGATCATAGTGTGATATAGGAAAACAATGACCAAGGGCTGGTTTGTAATCTGTAATTGTTTTTGGACTACTATGGCGCGAGCGTCTTCGCTCGTGACGGGCTGTAGCCTGGGCCTCTGGCTAAGTCGAGTCACAGACTCTACCTTATAAAGACCCCAATTATACCTCCAGTTTGAGCGCAGCGGTAACAGGTGGTTGGGTATGTCAGCCATTTTGTAACTGGCGAAAGTATGGATTTGAGAAATACATCAAGTTACAAACTGGCCTCATGTTTAGCCACAAGTTACGCAGCCGATAAGCTTGCGGCTTGGATACTGTATCAGATTTCTCACGCTGTTCGAAATGGCATTTATTTTGTTGTCACTCATTGAACACGCACAAGCTAAAACTCAATAGTCAATTGATAGCCTTCCTGCTTGTCGTGCTGGTAGAGGAGGGAGGAGGCGGAAAGGCCCAGCAGGCGCACCGGGTATTGCGGCAGTTGCGGGGTGCGCAGCAACTCCCGGGCGATGGTAAACAGCGCCTCGGCAGACTTAAACTCGCTGAGATAGGTTTTGCTGCGGGTATTCTGTGTAAAGTCGAAGTACTTGATCTTGAGCGTCAGTGTTTTGGCTGTTGCCTGCAATCTTTCCAGGTCGTAAGCAACTTCCTTTGCCAGTTGCTCCAGCTGGGTCAGCATGTCTTCCTCTTCTGTGATGTCCACTTCGAATGTACGTTCCGAGCCAATGGATTTTCGAATACGGTGGGGCTGTACTTCGCGGTCGTCTTCGGCGCGGGCAATGCGGTAGTAGTAGCGTCCGGTTTTGCCAAAGTGTCGTACCAGTTCCTCCTCTGTACGCTCACGCAGGTCTGCACCCGTCAGGATGCCCATACTTTGCATTTTGGTAGCCGTCACTTTGCCAATGCCATAAAACTTCTCAATGGCCAGACTGGCTACCAGGTCTTCAGCCCTATCCGGGGTGATGAGCGTAAAGCCGTCGGGCTTGTTCATATCCGAGGCGATCTTGGCCAGAAACTTATTGAACGATACGCCAGCAGAAGCCGTCAGGCCGGTTTCCTCAAAGATGCGTTGCTTTATTTCTTTGGCGATGATACTGGCAGAAGGCATGCCGATCTTGTTCTCTGTCACGTCCAGGTAGGCCTCATCCAGTGACAACGGCTCCACCATTTCGGTGTAGGAATGGAAGATCTCCCGGATCTGGCGCGAAACAGCGCTGTAAACGTCGAACCGGGGCTTCACAAAAATGAGCTGCGGGCAGCGTTGCGCCGCGATCTTGGAGGCGAGTGCCGAATGCACGCCATACTTGCGGGCCTCGTAGCTGGCAGCAGCCACCACGCCCCTGGCCCTTGAGCCCCCCACAGCCACAGGTTTCCCGCGCAGCTCGGGGTTGTCGCGCTGCTCCACGGAAGCAAAAAAAGCGTCCATGTCGATGTGGATGATCTTGCGGATGGGCTGGCTCAAGCGTGCTAAAGTATACACCAAAGTATACCTGCAAAGATACGAAAAGCAGTGTTGGCTTTGATATACTTACAGAGGTTCCGGTATTTTACCGTATACAAGCTTTACTAAATCAGATAAGCAAGAAGATGGCAACAGAAAAAGTATGGTTTATAACAGGCGTATCGGGCGGCTTTGGCCGTGAGTTGGCTGCACAAGCCGCCAAAGCAGGTGCTAAAGTAATCGGTACGGTGCGGCAGGCAGGGCAATTGGAAGAGTTTAACGCGATCTCGCCGGGCAACACCTTCGGATACTTGCTCGATGTAACGAACCCGGATGGGGTAAAAGCGACCGTGGATGCTGCCTTTAAATATTTTGGCCGGTTGGATGTGCTGGTGAACAACGCCGGCTTTGGTTTTCTGGGTGCCATTGAGGAGGCAAGTATAGCCGAAGTGCGGCAGGTAATGGAGACTAACTTTTTCGGGGCGCTACAGGTAACGCAGGCGGTGCTCCCTTACATGCGTCAGCAGGGCAGCGGTCGGATCATTCAGATATCGTCGGTAGCCGGTATTCGCTCTACCCCGGGGTTTGGGGTATACAATGCCAGTAAATTTGCCTTGGAGGGTTTCAGTGAAGCGCTGGCACAGGAGGTGGCTCCTTTTAACATTCAGGTTACGATTGTAGAGCCGGGGCCATTCCGTACCCGGTTTGCCGGTACAAGTATAAAGCGGGCTTCCCGGCACATGCAGGAGTATGAATCAACCTCCGGCAGGTTTAAGCAGGCCATGGAAGAGCGAAACGGCTACCAGGACGGTGATCCGGAGAAAGGCGCTGCTGTGATTGTGCAGGTAGCGAGCTCCGATAACCCACCGTTGCGGCTGCCGCTGGGCAGAACCGCTTTCGAGGCTGTACGACTGAAGCTGCAGCAGGTAGCCAAAGACCTGGATGCCTGGGAGTACCTGGCCGCGCATACTTCTTTCGACGAATAAGGAAGCTTCCGAAGTATAAAGTATAAACTGAAAGGCGAGGTGCGATCCCACGAAAAGGAGAGTACTTCGCCTTTTTTATGCAGCAATTACAGCGGGGCAAAAACAAAAACGTATACCCTGAACTTACTTGTTAAGTATAAACTACAACCAGCCCACGAACTCAACTATGAAAATATTGAAACTACCCGTAACAATCCTGCTCCTGACTGGTCTGCTGTCAGCCTGTAACGAATCTTCGCGCACGGTAGAGGAAAAAGAAGCTGCTGCCACTGACACGACCGCTGTGCAAACTGATACCACAGCTACATCGGATACAACAGCAAGTGGCACCGTACAGACAGCCGTTCAGAACCTGAACCTGCCGGCACCCGATACCACGCACAAAGCCGAAAAGCGCAGCATTGTAGTGGGCTGGAGCGGTGGAAAAAAGCCTCAGGCACCTGCAGGCTTCACTGTAACCAAATTTGCTGACGGACTAAAGCACCCGCGCTGGATTTACGTGGCCCCCAACAAAGATATCTTTGTTGCAGAAAGCGACGATGAAGAGAAAAGCGCCAACCGCATCACCCTGATCCGGGACACCAACAACGACGGCAAACCGGATATGCAGCAGGTATTTGCTTATGGCCTGAACCAGCCTTTCGGTATGCTGGTGCTCAACAACAGTTTTTATGTAGCTAACACCGATGGCATAGTGCAATACCCATACAAGGCAGGTCAAACCAAACTTACTAGCAATGGCAAAAAGATACTTGATTTGCCAGCCGGCGGCTACAACCACCACTGGACGCGTAACATCATCCCTAATGCCGATGGATCGAAAATTTATGTATCTGTAGGCTCAGCCAGCAACGTAGGTGAGTATGGGATGGACAAAGAGCAGCGTCGTGCTGCCATTCTGGAGATCAACCCGGACGGAAGTGGTGAACGCATCTATGCCAGTGGACTTCGTAACCCGGTAGGTATGGACTGGGCACCGGGCACCAACACCCTCTGGACGGTAGTAAACGAGCGCGATAACCTGGGCGATGACCTGGTGCCGGATTACCTGACCAGTGTAAAAGAGGGTGGCTTTTACGGTTGGCCTTATGCCTACTTCGGCCCCAAAGAAGACCTGCGCATGGCAGGCAAGCGCCCGGACCTGGTAAAGAAAACACTTGTTCCCGATGTGGCGCTGGGCGCTCATACTGCCTCCCTTGGCCTGGCCTTTTACAAAGGCACAGCATTTCCGGAGAAGTATCGTAACGGTGCCTTCATCGGGCAGCACGGCTCCTGGAACCGATCCGAGTTCTCCGGCTACAAAGTGGTTTTCGTACCTTTCCGCAACGGCAAACCAACTGGCGAGCCCGAAGATTTCCTGACCGGATTTATAGCAGAAGGAGGGGGCAGTAACGTGTACGGCCGCCCGGTTGGCGTAACCCTGCTGCCCGATGGCTCTCTGCTGGTTGCAGACGACGAAGCGAACACGATCTGGCGCGTAAGTGCACAACAATAAGTATAAATCAGGATAAATTTATGGCTACTCTGTTAGATTTTATAGGCAACACGCCGCTCGTAGAACTGAATCGTATCTCTACGAACCCGAAGGTGAAGCTGCTGGCAAAATTGGAAGGCAACAACCCGGGTGGGAGCGTAAAAGACCGTGCGGCTTACGGTATGATCAAAGGCGCTCTGGACAGGGGCGAGCTTACCAAAGGCATGAAACTGATCGAGGCTACCAGTGGCAACACCGGCATTGCCCTGGCCATGATCGCCCGCCTGTTTGGCGTGGAGATAGAACTTGTAATGCCTGCCAGTGCTACCGCCGAACGTGTGAAAACGATGGAAGCCTTTGGCGCTAAAGTAACGCTTACGCCTGCCGAAGGTTCGATGGAAGCTGCCATTGACTATGTGCGGGACAAGGAAGCTAAAGGAGGTTACCTGGTGCTGAACCAGTTTGGCAACCCCGATAACTATAGGGCACATTACCGCTCTACCGGCCCCGAGATCTGGCGCGACACGCAGGGCACCATCACGCATTTTGTCTCGGCTATGGGCACTACGGGTACCATTATGGGCGTGTCCCGCTACCTGAAAGAGCAGAACAGCCAGGTACAGATTGTGGGCACGCAGCCCGTGGAAGGATCGCAGATCCCGGGCATACGCCGCTGGCCGCAGGAATATTTGCCCAAAATATTTGAGCGGGAGCGGGTAGACAGGATCATGGATGTATCGCAGGAAGAAGCCACTGCCATGACGCGCCGTCTGGCCCGGGAAGAAGGCGTTTTTGCCGGCATGAGCAGCGGCGGAGCCGTACATGCTGCTACCAAGCTGATCCAGGAACTGGACGAGGGCGTCATCGTCTGCATCATCTGCGACAGAGGCGACCGCTACCTTTCTTCTAATCTGTTCGGGTAATTTTATATTTGCAGGGGCAGATAGCGGCTCCTGCAAGTTATCGAATCTGGTGACAAGCAAAGTATAACTAGGGAAGCACCCTAGTTATACTTTGCTTGTCGGTTTTATATTCTGGTTTACCCTGAACAGGTTATGCGGATCATACTTATACTTGATTCTCACCAGCCTCTCATAGTTGTCGCGGTAAGTGGCCCTGATCCTTTCTTCTCCTTCCTCCATCATAAAATTGATGTATGCACCACCGGCTGAAAAAGGGTGTAGCGCATCGAAATAGTCGCGGGCCCAATTCGTGATTTTCTCTTTATTTGCTGGGTCGGGGTCTACGCCTACTACTACCATAGCCCAGTTGGCATCGCGGTAGCTCCAGGCCGTTTCGTCCTTGTCAAGCCGATGCGCGGCCCCATTGATAGGGTAGAGGTGCATACTGGAGAGCGGAGTTGGGAGCGCTGCGCCGTGCCGGATGTGCTGCTCAATGGCCTCGTCGCTCAGCTCCTTTACAAAATCTGCCTTCCAGTACCATTGGTGGCCCGGAGGGTACAGCGGGTCGAACATACTTTGCAGGGCAGGGTGAGGTATAGAGCCAACAAAGTCTATTGCTGGCATGGGAAGATGTTCGCGTATCGGGCGAAGTACTTCTTCAGCCCTTGCAAGTTCACCTACATAGCACCAGACCACTCCACACATTTTTTTATTATGGTAAGCCTCCGGAAAAGGCGCAACCGGAGGCACTGTCAAAAAGGCAAAGAAGCCGTTGATCACTTCGGGGGCACGAAGTATAAAATCGCGATACCACTGCATCACTTCCCGGGCCTGGTCCATTTCCCATAGCATAGGCCCGGCATAGTCTATATCGGCAGGGTTTAACCTGAAAAGGAAAGAAGTTACCACGCCAAAGTTGCCGCCACCACCCCGTATTGCCCAGAACAGATCCTCGTTCTCTACCTCACTTACTTTTACAAAACTGCCGTCCGATAACACCATGTCAGCCTCGAGCAGGTTGTCAACCGTCAAGCCATACTTGCGGGTCAGGTGCCCGATGCCGCCGCCTAACGTAAGCCCGCCAACACCGGTAGTAGAGATGATACCGCTTGGTACAGCCAATCCAAAGGCGTGGGTGGCATGATCTACAAGGCCCCAGGTGCAACCACCTTCTACCCGTACGGTCTCTTCTTCCGGGTCTACCCGGATGCCGTTCATGTGGGAGAGATCAATTACGATGCCTTCATCACAGATGCCTAGCCCGGCCCCGTTGTGCCCGCCGCCTCTGATTGCCACCAGCAGGTTGTTTTCGCGCGCATAGTTAACTGCCTGTATTACATCGGCCACATCTTCGCATCGGGCTATCAGGCCCGGATGCTTGTCGATCATGGCATTGTATACTTTGCGGGCCTGTTCGTAGCCTGCATCCTGGGGCGTAATGAGCTCGCCCCGAAAGCCTGTTTTTAGTTCTTTGATAGTAGCTTCTTCTATCATGGCAACCTCCTGCTTTAATCAGAATTGCGTCTTACTCGCCGGGAGTTGATCAGGATTAAGGAATGATGATGAAACTCAAAAGTGGTGCTGGCACAATCCTGCATTTGAAAAATATTTTACGTCAGGTTATACGAATGACTCTTAATTGAAGCATCAGGCAAATGCCAATACTCCGTAGCCAACTTTATACTTTGTCTCAATGACCAAAAGGCTATGATTAAGTATAAAATGCCCTGCCAAAGAGCGGTTTGGCAGGTTTACAGCTTTGGCTATGCATAGAGCTGGGTTACTTCTTCCATGAAATCTATTTCAGGAGTGCCCATTACACCTGCTCGTTTCATGGCTGCATTCAGATCCTCAGAAAGCATAAACTGCTTCGCTTTCTGGATATCGCCTACCCTGAACATTAGAAAAATCTCGTTGTTGTTGTCTCTGTTTTGCAGCAGGAACAATTCTTCCAGCCCGGCCTGGTCGCGTGCTTGTTTGTGGGAATCATACACTTTTCTCCAGGTGCTGTAGTCGTTTACCTGGTGCCTTATGCTTAAGTATACCACGGCAGTTAAGTTTAAAAGTAGATCTAAAAAACAGTTTCGTCAGGTTATCAGATGGCTGTTGCGGATAAGGTACCGCCCCGTATGTGGTGCTCCCTCTGGGGTGGAGTACACCAGCATGACAGCTCAGGGAGTTTCAGTAGGGTGAAGAAAGGTGGTCGTAAGGGTATGTTGGGCTGCTATAAAGTATACGATTTCTCTATGCTTTTAGAGTCAGAAAAAAGCTGAAACAAATGATAATGAAGAATCAAAAGTGCTGCAGGGTGCCGGCTATAAAACCTGTCTTTTTAAACAGAAAGCTAAAATACTGGTTATAAGAATTACCGTACGGAGGTATTTGATGTCAGATCGCTCCCGTTTGGTCGTTATCTCGTAAGTATAGAAACGATTGTGAACCACCAACCAAAAAGAAGAAACTATGAAAGTATTATTTGTATTGACCTCTCATGATAAACTCGGGGATACCGGCAAGAAAACAGGTTTCTGGATAGAGGAATTTGCTGCGCCCTACTATACGCTAGCCGATGCCGGAGTTAATGTTGAACTTGCTTCGCCAAAGGGAGGCCAGCCCCCCATTGACCCGAAAAGTACGGAGCCGGACGCCCAGACCGAAGCAACCAGGCGCTTTTACGAGGATGAGGACCTGCAGCACAAGCTCTCGCGTACCAAAAAGCTGAGCGAAGTGCGCGCCGAGGATTACGATGCCGTATTTTACCCGGGAGGACATGGCCCGCTGTGGGATCTGGCAAGCGACAGAGACTCTATCAGGTTAATAGAGGATTTCACAAAACAGCATAAACCGGTAGCCGCCGTTTGCCACGGGCCGGCTGTGTTGGCAGAGGCCAAAGCCCCGGGCGGAGAGCCACTGGTGAAAGGCAAAAAAGTGGCAGGCTTTACCAATTCCGAAGAAGAGGCGGTGCAACTAACCAACATCGTACCGTTCCTGTTAGAGGACAGGCTGAAAGAGCTAGGGGGCAATTACTCCAAGGTAGACGACTGGAAACCGTACGTGGTTACCGATGGGCTGCTGATCACGGGCCAGAACCCGGCTTCTTCAGAACCTGCCGCAGAGGAGTTGCTGCGCATGCTGCAGAAAAAGTAAGCTGATGACCCTATCCGGGGATAGTTCGTATAAACAGCTATCAGTGTAGCGTAAGATCCCATCATTCCTGTAAAAAGGTCTGGTGGGATTTTTATGTTAACTAAACGACTGGCCTGAATTCTTATACCTTGCCTTTACATAAGATTCGTTTTATTTGCTTATACTTGATGTATGTACATTAATTGATGCGTACTTTATACCTGACCTATGAGAAAGATCAAAAAGAAACATAAAGCGATGTATGCCCCGATGGACGACCTGGTGACTTACCGGGCGCTTCCTACGCGGGAGGTAGAGTACATCGATCCGTTCCTGTTCCTGAACCACCACGGGCCGCAGGTGTACAAGCCCGGCAACAGGGGGTTGCCTTTTGGTCCGCACCCGCACCGTGGCTTCGAAACCTTAACATTTATACTTGATGGCGACATCATGCACCAGGATACCGGTGGAGGGAAAGATGTGATCGAAGCCGGCGGCGTGCAGTGGATGACAGCCGGCAGCGGCCTGATCCATGCCGAAGTATCGTCGGATAAATTTAAAAAGGAGGGAGGCCCGCTGGAAATTCTGCAGCTCTGGTTTAACCTGCCGGCAAAGTATAAAATGACGGAGCCCAGGTACATTGGCTTGCAGAAAGATAAAATTCCGGTAGTAACCCTGGACAACGGCAAAGTGAAAGTAAATGTGGTGTCGGGCAGCTGGGGTGAGGTGCAGGCGCCCATTCAGAGCCTGAGCGACATCCACATGGTTAGTATAGAAATGCAGAAAGGCGGCCACTTTATCTATAACATTCCCACCGAACGTAACATCTTTTTTTACGTGGTGCGCGGCTCGGTAAAAGTGAACGGAGAAACAGCCGATAAGCTAACCCTGGTAGAGTTCGAACACGAAGGCAAAGAAGTAAAAGTAGAAGCTACGGAAGATGCCTACATCCTATTCGGCCACGCGCTACCGTACAACGAACCCGTGGTATCGCACGGGCCATTCGTGATGAACACGGAGCAGGAAATAAGAGAAGCCTTCCGCGATTACCAGATGGGCAAAATAGGAAGGTGGGAAGGATGAAAAAGTTAGAAAGGTATGGAGTTAGAAAGTTAAAAGGTTAGGGTAGGAGTGATGGTTTACCGCTTTTATTCTTTTTCGATCTTTTCATGCCCTAACTGATAACTTGATTGGCTTCCTGGTTTTTAGCTCATCATAAAACAAAAGCTCTCCCTCTGATAATATGGAAGGAGAGCTTTTTATTTACAGTTGGCTGATGTTTCTATCTGCCGCGCTTAGGGCCACCTTTAGGGGCAGCGCCTTTTCTGGTACCGCTTTTAGGTGCAGTGCTTCTGCCGGCACCTGTTTTGGGACTCTCCTTGAAAGAACTTCCCCGCGAGCTTTTAGCAGGGCCGCCGTCTGTACTTCGGGTTGTTCTGCTTTTACCGGCTCCGCTACCCTGTGCTCCCCTGGAGGAGTATCCGCCAGGTCTGCCGGCTCCGCTTCGTGCACCCGCGCCGGTGCTACGGCTTTGCCTTTCAGGCCTGGTATACGTGCTGCTTCCTGTTGATCTTCTCACTGAGCCAGCTTTAGCGGGTTGTGCTATACTTGTAAGGCTTTCTACTTCCTGCTGCGTAAGCACACGCCAGTGCCCGTTTGGCAACTTGCCCAGCGTGAAACTGCCAAAACGCGTCCGTTGCATATGCACTACTTTGTAGCCAAGGCTCTCACACATGCGTTTCAGGTAGTGATCGGTGCCCGGCTTTAGGGTAATCCGGAAGCGTGTTTGTGCCTCTTTCGAAACAGAATTATTCTTACGCTCTTCGCCCGGCTCCGGTATTCCGCCGCCACTTAGCTTCTGCAGAAAGTCGGATGTAATTGGCTTGTCAACCGTAACCGCATACTCTTTCTCAAACTTATTATCTGCACGTTTGACGTTGCGCACAAAGTCGCTGTCGTTGCTCAGGAAGATAATGCCTTCAGCCTCTCTTTCGAGCATGGCGGTAGGTTCAAGCGTAGCCGGGAAGTTGATGGCACGCACCACGTTGTCACGCACCGACTGGTCGGAAGTAGCCGACATGTTGGACGGTTTGTTGAAGATGAGGTAGACCGGCTTCTCTTCGCGTACGCTCAGGATCTCATCGTCGATGCGCACCTTGTCTTTTGGCGTTACCCGAACGCCCGCATCGGCAGGTATTTTGCCATTTACGGTTACCCGGCCCTGCTCGATCAGTTCGTCCGCCTCGCGACGCGAGCAGAAGCCCGTATCGCTGATGTATTTATTCAGTCTTTTTGGTTCCATGTTGTTGGTGGCGTAGCGTGGCTAAAGTATAACGCAGCACTTCGTTTTACGCCGGTTTTAAAGAAGAGACAAAATTACGGGAAAAAATAGGTTTACCTATACTTACCAGTGAATGCACGTATAAAGCTGGCATAAGTAGGGCTGTTGTAAGTACTCATCCTTCCTGAACGGAAGTATGAAACTAATTTGCTGCTGTCAGCCTTATATAATGCCTGACATGAGGAGATACATATGCTGGAATATTCAATGTTTGAAAGGCTCCCGTTGCGGAGCCAGACAGATGCTTTAGCCAGGGACGGCATTATACTTGCCCGGCGCAGGTATAACAACTGGACCGTTACCCTCTATACTTTGAACAACGCATTTGTGGAGCTTTGGACAGGGAAGGAGATAGAAGTTGTCAGTACCTTCAAAAAGTCGGCGAATGCGGTTGCTATTTTAGAACCCTACGTAGCTGATATGGATGTGCAGGATTTCCTTAACTGAATAGAAACGAAATAATCTTACTTATATAAACACGTGTGCCCCTGTCGGAAATGGCAGGGGCACACGTGTTTTGGGTACTGCTATACTTTGTTTAAACTACTCGTTAGCGAGTATTGACGCAGCCAGTCTTCGGCCTTTCCTTTGTCATCAAACACCTCTACTGTAAAAGCTTTGATGTTAGAGTAGAATTTTGAAGCAGTAGACCCTCCGAATGTTTCAGGTGTCGTGATCATGGCAAAGTTCTTCAAACCAGCCCTGGCTGCGCGTGGGCCCCAGTCATTCAGAACCCAGTCCAGGGAATGGTCCCAGCCTCCGATGATCAGACGGGTATCGTTCAGCACACAATGATGGCCAGACTTTGCCAGGGCATTTGCATAGGCTATTGCTCCTGTTTTGATGTTATCTTCCGTCAGATAACCCATCCAGTTCACATATACCCATTTGTTCTTTGCATCTACTTCAATTGTCAGATAAACTCTTCCGAAGGGATTCCTCAGCTCCTGTTTCATATGATATTGGTAAACGAAAGTGCAAAAATAATCAATAATCTTTTTCTACGGAACTGCTAGCTAAACAGAAATTAACAGGGCTTTACATGATTTGCCTTGTCTGTACTACTCACACCCGAAAATACCATCCCCGATCGGAGCTCCGGGCGGAAGATCAAGCACCTTCGTTGGCACGATCTCCTCCGGCTTCTCTATTCTTGCCAGCGTAAATGCTAAATGGGCTTTATAGTTGTCGTCGCGGGTACGTTTTGCCTGGCTGGTGGCATGGCGCTTAATATCTGCGATGGCAGCAGTAGCAACGGCACGTGCTCCATAAGAGGCATTTGGGTTTTGAGCCAGCGCCAGCAGGTGCGTAAGCACTACCTGTTCGGTTTGCAGCTGTACTTGTGCAGCAAGTCCGTTTTCACGACGTCCTTTCCAGGTGTTTTCAATCAGCTGGTTAGTTACATCCTGCAGGCTGAGGCTGTTGCTACGGGCACCCAGTTCCACAAGGCGGGATGCGCGCTCCGGGTGCAGCAGGAACGAAACCGTAAAGTCGGCAGAGGCCTGAGCTGCGGCCAGCGGATCGAAGGTAAGGCCGGTGCGCTTTGCAAAAAGCTCGCGGCTGTTGCGCAAGCCCGGGGCACGCGGCGGGATCAGGGTGATGATATTTTCGGGTAACGTCAGCACCTCCGGAGAAAGGGTTCTGAGCATAGCGTCGAGGGCTTTCTGCTGCTCTTTTTTATCCAGCACCTCCGTTACAAGTTGCTTGTCGCCGCGCACGGCATAGGTATAGTTTACGCCGCCTACCAGTTTGGCAGCTGCTTCGGTCTGGTAGCGATGGTAGTTGTAGATCGGAACGAGTACATCTTCCAGCGTACTCATGGCAGCACCCGGTTTGATGTTTTTTTCAGAGAAGTTCTGCAGTGCCTTTTTACGAACGTCCAGCACATGCAGCAGCTCTTCGGTAGCGTTGGCTCCATTGTCCCAGAGGTGGGCGGTAGGGTGGGCGCCACCCGGTGAGCGGGCGTCGCGGTCGGAGATAAAGGTCAGCCCGTTTGCTCTGCCCTGTGCCAGCAACTCATCCAGCGCTTTCTTCTCGTTGGTGCCTTTCGGGAAATCCTGGTAGCCATAGGTAACAGCCAGCTTGTCCCAATCCCCGATTCCGGTGCCGTAGGCCTTGCTCAGGTCTATCTTGCCGGCACGATCCAGCTGCACCTGCGGGTGCGGGTAGTCCATTACCGAAGCATTGTTGTTGGCGGCATAGTTGTGCATGATGCCCAGTGTGTGGCCCAGCTCGTGTGCCGACAGCTGACGGATGCGAGCAAGTGCCATGTCCATCATGGCTTTGTTTACCGGTTTGCCGTCTTCGTAAGGTGCCAGTAACCCTTCAGCAATCATGTAGTCCTGGCGTACGCGCAGTGAGCCCAACGACACATGGCCTTTGATGATCTCGCCGGTGCGTGGGTCCTGCACCGATGCTCCATAAGACCAGCCACGGGTGCTGCGGTGTACCCATTGTATCATGTTGTAGCGGATGTCCATCGGATCTGCTGAATCAGGCAGAACTTCTACGCGGAAGGCGTCTTTGTAGCCGGCTGCTTCGAAGGCCTGGTTCCACCAGCGGGCTCCGTCCAGCAGGGCTGTGCGGATCGGTTCCGGTGCACCGTTATCTACATAGTACACGATCGGTTTTACAGCTTCGGATACTTTGGCCGAAGGGTTCTTTTTCTGCAGGCGGTGGCGCGCGATGTAGCGTTTTTCAATGTCTTCGCCTACCGGAGTGGCATAATCGAAATAGGAGATGCCGAAGTAGCCGGCACGCGGATCTGCCTCGCGTGGAGTATAGTTGTTGTCAGGCAACTCGATAAACGAGTGGTGCTGACGCAGCGTGAGTGCCTGCACATCCGGGGCTACTTCACGCACAAAGCCACCCGCATCCTCGCCGCCTGTAAAGGTGAGTGTCGACTCGAATTCGGTATTTTTCGGGAAGTTTTTGGTGCGTGGTAAGTATAAAGCCGAGCGACTGGCATCCAGTTTATAGCTGCCTTGTCTGGTGCGCTTTATACTTCCAACTACGTCGTGGGCATCGCGAAGCAGGAAATCTGTCGCATCAACCAGTACGGCGTCGTCGTCAGCAGCCTCTGTTTTAAAGCCCCAGAGTATGGATTTGGCAAAAGACTCTTCCACGGCTCTGCGCTCGTTCGCATTATCGCTGATGGCTCGGTAGTCAAGGTTTGGCTGTACCAGCATGATCTTCGGTCCGATCTTCTGAAATGATACGATCCGTTGCCCACCCAGCTGGCCGCGGTCCAGGCCAATGTCGTTGGAGCCAAGCCCGCCCGGCAGCGAGTTCACATACAGGAAATCCTTGTTAAAGCGGTCGATCTCAAGCCAGATCTTGCCGTTGTTTTCGTCCCAGTAAAAAGTGAAATAACCGGGATACTTTTTCATGCCTGCCGTTTTAGAGGCGATGGAAGGAAGTTTCTGTGCAAAGGCTGCAGTTGTTGACAAGAGGGGGATCAACAGCAGCAACCAGAGCTTACTGGTAAAGGGTGATTTCATGTTTTAGTAAAGCGTTTGGTTTAAAGGTGAAGTAAGATAAGGATTTAGTATATCTTTTAGTATGATAGGGAAAAATCTATACTTATAGCTGAGGTTTATACTCTATGCTAACAAGCCTTCGCTATCGTGGCTGCCTGTATTCCTCAGTCTTGTACACTTATATTTTCATAGTTAGTAATGGTGCGCTCAGAGCCGCGGGGCCTCGTCCTCGGGTATCGCGCTGTCTAGCTTTCCTTTGCTACCCTTCGGTCGCAATGCCCTGGCGGGCACCGGAAACCCAGAAGGCGCTCAACCCAAGGACTGGAAATGACACGGCTTCGTTAGCGGCTATGCAACTATAGCCAAGTCCCCCTTTGAAGGGGGTAGGGGGATGACCTGCAGCAGCTATGAAACTTATACTTGAAGTATATCAACAACAGAACTCCCCGCCTTAGACAAGGAGGGGTTAGGGGTGGTTGGACAATAGCAACGATGAAACTTATACTTACAAGGAGGCAAAGACGTAAATTCCCCTCCCGGGAGGGGTGCAGGGGTGGGTTCATACGTTAGCAATAAAACAGAGCCCCCACCGAAGTACCTGTCGAAAGAAACCTAAAAAGATATAGTCAGTACATACTGTTTTATCGTTCTAAAGCACAGATGTTCATCAAACCAAAGTATAACAATGAAAAAGATACTGACTGTACTTACCGCCTGCGCAGTACTAACGGCATGTAGTGAAAAAAAATCGGAGTACGACAAATACTACGAAGATGATTATCAGCCGGATACTACGGCCACTGCCGCTGCAAGACCTGCCCCTGCTACACCTGCTACGCCTGCACCCAAGGATAATACAGCTGTAGCCAAAAGCGATACTGCTGAAACAGGAGCAACTGCCGGAGGCGCAGCTGCTGGTAAAGAAGCCTTGGCCGGAAAGTATGAAAAAGGAGAAAAACTCATCGCCATGTCGGATTGCCTGACTTGCCATAAGGATGATCAGCGGGTAGTAGGTCCGTCTTATGTTGAAGTAGCTCAGAAATACGAGTTTAACGACAAGAACATCGACTACCTGGCAGGTAAAATCATTAAAGGTGGTGCCGGTGTATGGGGCCAGGTGCCTATGTCGCCGCACCCGGACCTGAAAAAGGAAGACGCGGAGGAAATGGCCAGATACGTGCTTTCACTGAGAAAATAATGAGTAACAAGGCAGCAAACGCTGCCTTGTTTGTTTAGTGTCAGCACCAATAGCTTATACGTTGAATACAGACAAAGATCAAAAACAAGCGCCTGCTAAAGCAGGGAACGAATGGGTGGCTCTTTTCGATGGAAAGACTACCACAGGTTGGCACAGCTATGGCCGGAAAACAGTGGCAAGTGCCTGGAAAGTAGAATATGGTGTGCTTCATCTTGCGGCCGATTCCAAAGCGTATGGCGAAGACAGCGGGGACCTGGTAACAGATGAGAGCTTTGAAGACTTCCATCTGAAGCTGGAGTGGAAAGTTGCCCCGGGCGGCAACAGCGGCATACTTTTTTACGTGCAGGACCAGCCCGATAAGTATGACCGCAGCTGGAAGACAGGGCCTGAAATGCAACTGCTCGACAACGAACGCCATCCGGACGCTAAAATACCAAACCGAAAAGCGGGCGATCTGTATGACCTGCTGGCAGGTGCTCCGGACAACGCAAATCCGGCAGGCGAATGGAACCAGACAGAAATCATCTGCGATAAGGGCAGGCTACAGTTTTACCAGAACGGAGAGAATATCCTCACCACTACCCTGTGGGATGAGCACTGGAAAAATTTGATTGCGCACAGTAAGTTCAGGGATTATCCTGATTTCGGCACTTTCCGATTGGGTAAGATCGTGCTGCAGGACCACCGCGACGAAGTATGGTTCCGTAATATCCAGGTTAAAAAACTATAAGTATACCACGCAACTTATGAGCCATACACCGCGAACTATCGAAGCAACACTTGTACTCGATGCCAAAGCAACCCTGGGCGAGGGCGCTCTGTGGCACCCATCCGAAAAGGTGCTGTACTGGATTGACATTGAAGGCAGAAAGCTCCACATTTTCAATCCTCCGACAAAAGAAGACAAAGAGTTGACGGTGAGGGAGCGAATCGGCACCGTAGTACCTGTGGCGGGTGGCGGAGCGCTGGTGGCGCTGCAGAACGGTATTCATAAGATCGATACCACTACCGGTGATCTTACCTTTATTACAAACCCGATCAAGGAAAAAGACATTCGCTTTAACGACGGCAAATGCGACCCTGCCGGCAGGTTCTGGGTAGGCACCATGGCGCTGGATACCCGGAAAGGCGCCGCCGTACTTTACCGGATGGAAGCTGATAAAAGAATAGAACAGGTGCTGGATAATTTAACCATTGCGAATGGCATTGTGTGGACGAAGGATAAAAAGCAAATGTACTTTACCGACACCCGCACCCAGCAGGTGCAGGCTTTTGATTACAACAACGAGACAGGAATGATAAGCAACGGCCGCGTCGTGATCGAGGTGCCGAAGTCGGAGGGCTCGCCCGATGGCATGACCATTGATGCGGAAGACAAGCTTTGGATTGCGCTGCACAAGGGGGGAGCGGTTGGCTGCTGGGACCCGGAAACCAGCGAACTTCTTACAAAAGTAACCGTGCCGGCCCCGCAAACTACTTCCTGTGCTTTCGGAGGAGAGGATCTGGATACGCTCTACATCACCACGGCCCGGGAAGGGCTTGACGAGAAACAACTGCAGCAATATCCCGGAAGCGGAGGTATATTTGCCGTAAAGCCAGGAGCCAAAGGAGTGCCTGCTTCCTTTTTCAAAGGCAACGTTTAAATTGCAAGTATAGATCCGACACCAGCCGATGCCGAGCCGGAAGTATAGCGTTAACCAAACGCCCTAGTGCACGTTCAACTTAATTCAACATATTACCAAAGAAACTATGATACCAGCTAAAGCTTATGCAGCATTTGATCCTACCAGTCCGCTGGGGCCGTTTAATTTCGAGCGCCGCGAGGTGGGAGAGCATGATGTGCTGATCGATATTAAATACTGTGGCGTTTGCCACTCGGACCTGCACCAGGTGCGCGACGAATGGGGCGGGGCCATGTACCCGCTGGTGCCGGGCCACGAAATTGTCGGGGTGGTAAGCCAGGTGGGTAGCAAAGTAACCAAGTTTAAGGAAGGTGACCTGGCCGGTGTCGGCTGCTTCGTAGACTCCTGCCGCGAGTGCGACAGCTGCAAGGAAGGCCTGGAGCAGTACTGCGAAGTACACAACGTGGGCACCTACAACAGCTACGAGCGCGACAACAAAACCATCACCTACGGCGGGTACTCTTCTAAAATTGTAGTAGACGAAAACTATACCCTGAAAGTACCGGAGAACCTGGACCTGGCGCGTGTGGCGCCGCTGCTGTGCGCGGGCATAACCACCTATTCCCCAATCATGCAGTGGAAGATCGGTAAGGGACACCGCGTAGGTATCGTGGGTTTGGGTGGTTTGGGCCACATGGCGGTTAAGATTGCCGCTGCCAAAGGTGCCGATGTAACGGTGCTGAGCACCTCGCCAAACAAAAAGCAGGATGCCATGGACCTAGGCGCACATAACTTTGCCGTAACCAAAGACGAGGCTACCCTGAAGCAACTGCGCAACTCCTTCGACTTCATCATCGATACGGTGTCGGCCCCGCACGACTACAATTTATACTTGTCGATGCTGAAGCGCGACGGCACGATGATCCTGCTGGGTGCACCGCCGGAGCCATCTACTGTGGCAGGCTTCAGCCTGATCGCGCGCCGCAAGCGCCTGGCCGGTTCCATGATCGGTGGTATTCCGGAAACACAGGAAATGCTGGATTTCTGTGCCGAGCATAACATCATGTCCGATATCGAGCTAATCCCGATGGAGGAGATCAACACGGCTTATGAGCGCATGTTGCGCAGCGATGTGAAATACCGGTTTGTGATCGATATGGCAAGCTTGTAGCAAGTATAACGTATAAAAACAGAGCGGCCTCTGCCATAATAGCAGAGGCCGCTCTGTTTTTATACGTTACTTCAGGCTTTCGAGCTCCCGCAGCAAATTCTGTCTGGCCTGCTCTTCAAATTGTTGCTGAAAGGCAGGGGTTTTGTAAATGTGTGATTGCTGCAGGAAGTGTTGCAGCACTTTCCTACGGCCAGGCTTGTAGATCAGGTCCGGATAAATGCTATACTCTTTGCGCACGTTCTGGCTGTAGGCGTCGTACTGTGCTTTGACGGCACCAAGTATAGCCAGGTCCAGGTCGAGCAGCAGGTTAATAATTGTTTCAGAATGCAGTTGATGTGCTTTGGTAGCCAGAATCATTTCCTTTACCAGCACAATATCTTCAGACGGCAAACAACCTATTTTGGTTAGACGCTTTTCTGACAATTCAGCGCTTTTCTCCTCGTTGTCGGAGCGGGTAGAGCTGTACACTACATCGTGGTAAAAAATGGCGAAAAGCAGGAGATCATGCTGTTGAGAGTCGTCGTTATACTCAGCAGCAAGTTCCAGCATGTAGGCCAGGTGTTCCAATGTATGATAGTGCCTGCCTGTGGAAGTATACGCCTGCGCTAGTTCCTCCCAAAGTTGCCTGACAATGGCTAGATCCGAAGTATACTTAGAGCAGAGTGCTTCCCATTCTTGTTTTACGTTTACAGGCATCTTACTTCTTGCTGTTAGGGTTGAATCGGACTACAATTTTCACCTGCTGTTCTACCTTCTTGCCGTTGCTAATGGCAGGTTCCCAGCTGGGACCCTGGCTTACTAAGCGCAGTGCTTCTTCGTCGCAGCTAGGGCAGAGGCTCTTGATCACCTGCAGGTTTTGCAGGGTGCCTGTTGGCGAAACGGTAGCCTGCACCACCACACGCCCTTTTTCAGAAGCAGAAGTATAGCGAATGTTTTCTTCCAGGTACTTTCTATAGGCTTTGGCACTTACAGCTAGTTTGGCAGCTACTACTACCGGAGGCTGGGTTGGAGCAGTACGTTTGCCATTGCCAGTCACCACCACTTCGCTTAAGGAGCTCGTGTTTTCCTGCAGGTTTACCGTCAGGTGCTGGGTGCCGGTGCTAATGGTTTTTTCCTCCCGTTCGAACCCGATGTAGCTGAAGGCTAGTGTGGCTTTCTCTATGGGCAGGTTAAGTGTGAAATTCCCTTGTGCATCGGTGGCTACGCCCGTGCTGGTCCCCTTGATGGTAACCGCCACGCCTGGCAAAGGCCGCCCGTCCGACGAAAGCACCTGGCCCTGCACCTGCTTCATGGCAACCGAGTTTGCGCTTTTCAATTTTATGCCAGCTGCTCTGCCTTCTAAGGCTTTGGCAACAGAAGAGCTTTCCGGTACCAGTGCATTTCGGTCTTGGAAAGCGATCGATCCTGCTGCTTCTGTTACAGGGGCAGACTGGGCAACAGCAGGCGTTTCAGGAAGTATAATTTCTGCTTCACTCTCTGGATGCTCAGCATCCGAAACGATCTCTTCCTGTTCCTGAACCCGTATCTGCGGAGGTACAAAAGGTAGTTTTTTGCGACGGGTAGTATGGGGTGTAGTAGTAACTATGGTTTGTCTTACCGTGTCCGGCACCGCATCGGCCATACTTTCAGGAGCGGATACGGCAGGTGCCTCCGCCAAGTCCATTGATTCCTGAATGACTCTATCTGAATCAGAAGCTATACTTTGTTCCTGCTGCCTGATCTCCTTGTAGTTGTAATAAAACACCAGCAGGGTAGAGCAGAGCACCAGGAATAAGGCCGCTGCCACACGCCAGTCGGTTAAGTACAGGGGCAAAGGCTTGCGCTTTTTCTTTCTTGTTCTAGCTGCAATGTGCTGATTTATGTGCCGCAGGGCCGATCGTGTTTTACCCGCATCCGAAACAACCAAGCCCTCCAGTACATCCGTGCACAGGTCGCAATCCAGCAGGTGGCGCTCCAGCTGGTGGCTCAGGGCATCGGGCAAGGCGTCCTCCTGGTACTGCCGCAGCAGTTCCGTGGAAGGATGATCTTCGCGATCCCAAAGTATGTGTAGGTTATCTTGGCTCATGGTGTTTCTCCATGTATAGTTTCAGGTTTCGCTTCCCGTTCTGGATATAGCTTTTCACCTTGTTTAGATCACAACCTGTCAGGGTACTTATCTCTTTATAACTCTTCTGCTGCAGGTAAAACAACTCGATGCACTGGCGCTGTTCCGCTGGCAGCTCCTGCAAAGCCAGTTGCAAGGTTTGTTCCGTTTTTTCTGCCTGTTCTGCCTCCGTAAGATGCATGGGCTCCGGGTTTTCCATAAAGAGAAGTGTATTATCTTCCAAAGCTATACTTGGCTTTTTCCTGTTGGCGCGCAGCAGCATCAGGCAGTGGTTTTTGGCTGTGATGTGCAGCCAGCTTTTGAAGTTGTTTACCTCGTGCACCAGCAGGGCCTTGGCAATGTGCTCGAAGAGCTGCATGGTGGCGTCTTTGCTGTCGTCCTCGTCCTTCAGGTATTTGAGGCACACCAGGTAGACCATTTCGGAGTGTCGCTGAAACAACTCGCCCAGGTGCGCCAGCTCGCCAGTCTGTCTGTACAGGCGCAGCAGCTCCTGATCATCAGGAGGCGGCTTACCGTTGGAGAAGAGCTTGAGGAAGAAAGGCAGCATGGGTTTATACTTGGCTGCCTAAAGAAAAGAAAAATTTTTCTGAAAATTTTATGGAATCTGTGTGGAGGCGGCATCATCTGAGAAACCTAAACACGAAAGCCATGAAAAAACACATCTACATGCTGCTGGCCCTGCTGCTGATGGGGCTCCACACGTCTGCCCAGGGACGCATGATTTCCGGAACCGTTACCGATGCCAGCACCGGAAATGTGCTACCCGGGGTAACGGTGCTGCTGAAAGGTACCACTACAGGCACCAGCACCGACCAACAGGGCAAGTACAGCATCAGCGTGCCCGACAACAACACGATCCTGGTGTTCCGATACATCGGTTATACTTCCAAAGAGGTAAAAGTAGGGAAGAAGAAACAGCTGGATGTGAAGCTGGTGCAGGACCTGAGAACCTTAGAGGAGGTGGTTGTGACCAGGAATAGTACGCAGCGGGGGCTGGCAGGCAAAGTGGCAGGAGTCCGGAGCAGCAGAAAGAGCGAGCAAATCGTAACAGAAATGGCACTATATGCTCCCCCTGCTATAGCTTATGATATGGAGGTGATGCCGCAGCATAACACCGAGAACTATAACTACATCAAAGAAAGTACCTTTCAGGATGCGCAGAAAACACCGCTTTCTACTTTCTCCATCGACGTGGACAATGCATCTTATAGCAACGTGCGCCGCTTCCTGAACCAGGGCGCGAAGCCGCCGGTAGATGCAGTTAGAATAGAAGAAATGATCAACTACTTTAGCTATGATTACCCGCAGCCTACCGGCGATGCCCCTTTTTCAGTGAGCACTGAACTGTCGGAATGTCCCTGGAACAAAGAGAACCAGTTGCTGCACATCGGCCTACAGGGCAAGAACATTGCAACGGATAACCTGCCTGCTTCCAACCTGGTGTATCTGCTTGATGTATCCGGTTCCATGAGCTCGCCCGATAAATTGCCCTTGGTGAAAGCAGGTTTTAAACTGCTGGTAGACCAGTTGCGCCCCCAGGACAAAGTAGCCATTGTGGTGTATGCCGGTGCGGCCGGGTTGGTGTTGCCCGCTACTTCTGGCAAAGACAAGCCGAAGATTCTGCAGGCGATCGATAACCTGGAAGCTGGAGGTTCAACAGCGGGTGGTGAAGGAATAAAACTGGCCTACAAAGTGGCTCGGGAGAATTTTGTAAAAGGCGGTAACAACCGCGTTATACTTGCCTCTGACGGAGACTTTAACGTGGGCGTGAGCAGCGACAGCGAACTGCAGCGGCTGATAGAGGAGAAGCGGGAGACGGGCGTTTTCCTGACAGTGCTGGGTTTTGGTTCGGGCAACCTGAAAGACTCGCGCATGGAGCAGCTGGCTAACAAAGGCAACGGCAACTATGCCTATGTTGACAATATTCTGGAGGCGAAGAAAGTGTTTGTGAACGAGTTCGGCGGCACGCTCTTCACCATCGCCAAAGACGTGAAGCTGCAATTGGAGTTTAACCCGGCCAAAGTGAAAGCCTACCGCCTGATCGGCTACGAAAACCGTGCTCTGGAAGACAAAGATTTTAACAACGATAAAAAAGATGCAGGTGACATGGGAGCAGGTCATACCGTAACAGCACTCTACGAGATCGTGCCTGTTGGCGCTAACTCAGCTACGCAGGCCGGCAAAGTAGACGAGCTGAAATACCAGAAAACACAACTCGAGGCAAAGGCTAAAAACACAAACGAAATACTCACGATGAAGCTGCGCTACAAAGCACCGGATGGCAACACGAGTAAGCTCATAACTACTACTGTTTCGGACAAAGCTGTAGCTGCTGATAAAACCTCTGATAACTTCCGTTTCTCGGCAGCCGTTGCCGCCTGCGGCATGCTGCTCCGCGACTCCGAATTCAAAGGCAACGCTTCCTTCCCAATGGTACTGGAACTGGCAAAAGGCGCCCGCGGCAAAGACGAAGAAGGTTACCGGATCGAGTTCATCAACCTGGTTAAGTCGATGAGTTTACTGAATGAGAGAAGGTGACCTCTCCCTGCCCCCTTCAAAGGGGGACTTGGTTTCAGTTGCATAGCCGTCAGCTAAGCAGTGTCGTTTCCAGTCCTTGGGTTGAGCGCCTTCTGGGTTTCCGGTGCCCGTTAGGGCATTGCGACCGAAGGGTAGCAAAGGAAAGCTAGACAGCGCGATGCCCGAGGACGAGGCCCCGCGGCCGTGAGCGCACCAAAGTATAAAATGAAACTATAGGCAAGTAAGACTAAGGAAGACAGGCAGCTACAATAGCAAAGTCTTGCTGGCATAAAGTACAAGAGTCAGCAACGAAGCAAAAGACAATTAAAGTGTTAAAACCATCTTCTGCCTTAAAAGAGCAGAATATGGTTACTTCCTCACTACCCACGTCGTCATACTTCGTTCCTGCTCTACCAGCACCGTTTTGAGCGGCTCCAGCCTTTCTGCACCCAACTGTTGCTCCAGATCCAAAATCAACGCTTCATCTGCCAGGAACCAGACCGGGCCGTGCGACATCCGGTAAAATCGTCCCTCCAACTGTTGAAGTTTTCCTTCCAGGCCAATAGTGGTGCTGAAGCGGCAGAACAACATGCCGCCTGGTTTCAGTACCCGCCACAGCTCCTGCACCATACTTCTAAAATGGAATTCGCTTCGGGCAAAATGCAACACCGCGCTGCAAAGCACCACGTCAAACTCCTCGTCAGCAAAAGGCAGTTGCTCGAGATCGGCTTGCACAAAGTTGCGTGCTGGTAGGGTTGGAGCAAGTTCTTTAGCTAACTGTTGCACCCGATCTATAGCTTCTGTTGAGGCATCGACCCCGTATACTTTTATTTCCGCCTGCATTAGGTATTGTATGTTCCGACCATAGCCACAGCCGGCGTCCAGCAGTTTCATGCCTTTCTGTATCCGGCCTTTCAGGAGCTGGTCGAACAGGTAAATATCGATGTCGCCAAACTGAGCTTTGAGGGATGTAATGGGCAGGTGGAACATAGCGTTTATACTTTAGAAGTGGATCTGGCGGAAAAGTCAGCAGGCTAAATTATGCATGATTTTCCTATCCTTTTTCCTTTATTTTTAGGAATATTGAACAGGATTATACGATAAAACAAACTATGAATAGCACACCAGAAACCGCAACTGCCGTTCGCTCTAAACTATCCGTGAGCGAATTCATCGAGAAATACGCCAACCACCCGGTTTACATTCCGCCCCGCGGAACGGAGTTACATGCTAAAAACTGGCAGTCAGAGGCTGCCCTGCGCATGTTCCTCAACAACCTGACCGATGAAGTGGCCGAAGATCCGAAGCGTCTGGTGGTGTACGGTGGCATCGGGCAGGCTGCCCGCACCCCGGAAGATGCCCGCAAAATCATTGAAGTGCTGCTGAACCTGGAGGAAGACGAGAGTTTGCTGGTGCAATCGGGTAAGCCGGTAGGCAAAGTGCGCACGCATGCCGAAGCGCCGCGTGTGCTTATCGCCAACTCTAACCTGGTGCCGCATTGGGCAACCTGGGAGCACTTTAACGAACTGCGCGCGCGCGGCCTGATGATGTATGGACAGATGACCGCCGGCAGCTGGATCTACATCGGTACGCAGGGTATACTTCAGGGAACGTACGAGACCTTTGCTGCCTGCGGCAGAATCCACTTTAACGGCGACCTGCGCCACAAGCTGCTGGTAACAGGTGGCTTAGGCGGTATGGGAGGCGCGCAGCCACTGGCTGCTACCATTGCCGGTGCAACCTTCCTGGGTGTTGACGTGGATCCGGAGCGCATCAAAAAGCGCCTCGACACCCGTTACATCGACAAAATGACCTACGACTACGAAGAGGCAAAGCGCTGGGCACTGGAGGCCAAGGAGAAAGGCGAGGCGATCTCGATTGGTTTGGTAGGCGACATCGGCGATGTGCTGGAACGCCTGATACAAGACAACATCACACCGGAGATCCTAACCGACCAAACCTCTGCCCACGACCCGATCAACGGCTATGTACCAAACGGCCTGACGCTGGAAGAAGCAAAAGCATTGCGCGAAAGCGATCCGCAGGAATATAAAGCGCGTTCCTTAACAAGTATGGCCCGCCATGTGGGCTTTATGCTGGAGCTGCAGCGCCGTGGCAGCCGCACCTTCGATTATGGCAACAACCTGCGTGAGTTTGCGCAGCAGGGAGGCGAACCGAATGCCTT
Organism: Pontibacter ruber; assembly: GCF_023630205.1. GTDB lineage: Bacteria > Bacteroidota > Bacteroidia > Cytophagales > Hymenobacteraceae > Pontibacter > Pontibacter ruber. The sequence continues at coordinate 854,585 of NZ_JALPRR010000003.1, forward strand.
CAACATACCGGGTTTTGTTCCGGAGTATATGCGTCCGCTGTTCTGTGAGGGTAAAGGTCCTTTCCGCTGGGCAGCTTTGTCAGGCGATCCGGAGGATATCCGCGTGACCGATGAGGCGCTGAAAGAGCTCTTCCCGGAGAACAAACACATGATAAACTGGCTGGAGCAGGCCGAAGAGAAGGTAGCTTTCCAGGGATTGCCGTGCCGTATCTGCTGGCTGGGCATGGGCGAGCGCGAAAAAGCAGGCTTGCTGTTCAACCAGCTCGTACGCGATGGCAAAGTCAAAGCGCCGATCGTAATTGGTCGCGACCACCTCGACTGCGGTTCTGTGGCTTCGCCGTACCGTGAGACCGAAGGAATGAAAGATGGCTCGGACGCTGTATCGGATTGGCCATTGCTGAACCTGATGTCGAACACAGCCGGTGGTGCTACCTGGGTATCGTTCCACCACGGGGGCGGGGTAGGCATTGGCTATTCGCAGCATGCCGGTATGGTAATACTGGCCGATGGCACCGACCGTGCTGAGCGCTGTCTGCGCCGCGTGCTGCACAACGACCCGGCTATGGGTATTTTCCGCCATGCCGATGCCGGCTACGAAACAGCTCAGGAGAATGCCGAGAAGTTCGGACTGAAACTCTAGATCCTATAGCTATGGTTATAAAAGATGGAAGTATAGCAGGTTTATACTTCCATCTTTTTTCTCTATAATGGTACTATGAAATGCCTTTAACTTGCCTTAACCGACTGAAACTATGAAACCTAGAGAAACTGATCATACGCTGATTGGTCCCTTCAGCCAGGTGGTGACCATGGCCGGTCTGCCTGAGAACGGACCTATACCTGACGAAGCCCTGCAGGTACTGGAAAATGCCGGTGTGATGGTGCTGAACGGAGCTATTACGCAGGTAGGCGATTATAATACACTATTGCAGGTAGCTCAGGACGGAGGGTACAAACTACAAAAGATAGAACAGCCGATGGTGCTGCTGCCGGGGCTGATCGATGCGCATACGCATATTTGTTTTGCCGGCTCCCGCGCCAACGACTACGCCATGCGCGTGGCCGGAAAATCATACTTAGAAATTGCCCGCAGTGGCGGCGGTATACTGGATAGCGTGCGCAAAACACGCGAAGCAACGGCTGTAGAACTGGTCGATCTGCTCAGGAAACGCTGCGACCGGCATTTGCGCGAGGGTGTTACAACCTGCGAAGTAAAAAGCGGCTATGGCCTGACAGTGGAGGATGAGCTGAAAATGCTTGAAGCGATCAGCTTAGTGAACAAGCACCACGCCCTCGACCTGGTGCCCACCTGCCTGGCCGCTCACATGCGTCCGCCGGAGTTTACCGATTCGCAGGTATACCTGCAGTGTATTCTCACAGAGCTGCTGCCACAGGTAAAAGAGCTGGAACTGGCAAACCGTGTAGATATCTTTATTGAAGATACCGCTTTTAACGAAGAAGAAGCACTGGAGTACCTGCTGGCTGCAAAGGAGCTTGGCTTTGATATCACAGTACATGCCGATCAGTTCAGTACCGATGGGAGTAAAGTAGCTGCAGAAGTGGGGGCTGTAAGTGCCGATCACCTGGAGGCCAGTGGCGATGAAGAGATCACTTTATTAAAAGAAGCAGGTGTGATAGCTACCGTATTGCCAGGGGCGTCCTTAGGTTTAGGCATGCATTATGCGCCTGCCCGCAGGATGCTGGACGGTGGCCTTTGCCTAGCCATAGCTACCGACTGGAACCCGGGTTCTGCCCCGATGGGCGATCTGTTGCTGCAGGCGGCCATACTTGGCGCCGCAGAAAAGTTAACGACAGCCGAAACCCTTGCTGCCATTACGACTCGTGCCGCACGTGCATTGAATCTTTCGGACCGGGGGAGGCTGGCAAAAGGTATGGTAGCAGATATGATCGCTTTCCCGATAAACAACTACAAAGAGATTTTATACTTCCAGGGAAAGCTGAAGCCAGCTATAGTTTGGAAGCATGGAGAGCAAGTATAATGCATTCGCTATTGGTCGTAATTGCTTGTCTCTTTCTAAAGGAGACAACTACTTACTCAGATAACCAAAACTAATAATCAGCAACTAACAATCAAATGTATAAACCCACCGTGGCCGGATCCTGGAAAGGACGTGTAGATGTGCATGACGGCGAAGAAGGTAAACGCTGGCACCAGGGCATAAACCTGCTTAACCTTACTGAGGCAGTTGAACCCGCTGATGCAGCCCAGCCGATTGCTTTCCTTGGATTTTGCTGCGACGAAGGCGTGCGCCGCAACCAGGGCAGGGAAGGAGCGGTAGAAGGCCCTGCAGCCCTGCGGCAGGCCATGGCCTCATTTGCGTGGCATCTGGACGACGAGGTGATGTTGTTTGATGCCGGCGATGTTTACTGTACCAACCAGAACCTGGAAGAGGCGCAAAAGCAACTGGGCAGGAAAGTACAGGCATTGCTCTCCAATACCTACAAAACCATCATACTCGGGGGCGGGCACGAGACGGCTTATGGACATTTCCTGGGTATAAAACAGGCGCTTCCGGCTGGGCAGCGGTTGGGTATCATCAACTTCGATGCCCATTTCGATTTGCGAAGCTATACACAGCAAAGTAGCTCGGGTACGCCTTTCCTGCAAATAGCAGATGATCTGGCAGCTGATGGTGCAGCCTTCAACTACCTGTGCCTGGGCATACAACAAGCCAGCAATACACAAAAGCTTTTTAATACAGCCGAAGCCTGCGGTGCAGATTACGTTTTCGCGCCGGCCATGCAGGTGTACAATTTTGACGCACTGCGCGAGCGCCTGCAGCAATTTATGGATCAGGTGGATGTGTTGTATGTGAGTATCGACATGGATGTTTTTGCGGCAGCTTATGCACCGGGTGTAAGTGCCCCTGCGGCGTTAGGCGTACATCCGGACATGGTCATGCTGTTGCTCCAGGAGATCATCGGGAGCGGCAAATTACTGACGCTTGATGTAGTGGAGCTTAACCCCAAGCTGGATATTGATAACCGCACGGCTAAGCTGGGAGCCGCCTTGTTGTACCATGTAGTGCAGCAGTGGAGCCAGGTATAAAGTAGAAAACCAGTGGCTTTGCGCAAAATCAGGCAAAGCCACTGGCTTATGATAGCTTTTGTTTGTTTTATCTGCCGATCTTGAATTTGGTCCAGTAGGTAGTGTCGGAGGTTTTCACTTCAATCAGGTACGTATCCGGCCGCAATTTACCAACGTCGAAACGCCAGGCCTTGTCGCTCTTGGCCGCAGCTATGGGCTTGTTGTACACCATCTGTCCGGCAGTATTGGTGATCTCAAGCATGGCGTTTTCTTTCAGCACCTGGGAGAAGTCCAGCTGAAAGGTTCCCTTTTTAGTTGGCTTCAGGTTGATACCTGAAAGTGTCTCCAGGTTTGTTGCTGTATCTGCAGCGATCAGCACATGCTCCCGCTGCTGCGAAGCGACGTTGTCTTTGGTGTTCTGCGCATTGGCAAAAAAGGTAAAAGCAGCCAACGAAAGGGTAAGAGCAGTGTGCAGTGCATACTTTTTTGTCGTCTCCATAAACTCTTCTCAGTTAAAAGTATAAGTGTAAATCTGCTACTGCATTTTTGAGGCCAATTTTTATAAACGCAACAGTTTTTGTCTTTAAAATTATTTAAGCTGCTCAGTATAATAAAGTTAAATGGTAAGTTGCAGCTTGTTGTTACACAGCTAGCCGTGTGTTGCCTGTAATTTTCCCGCTTGCCTGTTGTAGCAGAACATACCGGTGCCATTCAGGTTAACGCCGCCCAGCCATTGCTCTGCAGGTAACGATAGTTCAGCCTTTTTCGTCTGCTGCAGCACTTCCCGCCCATACTCGGTTAGTTGTAAAGGTTCGCCTTTAGTTACAAGTTGGGGCTGCAGTTGGCTAAGGATGACCTGCAGCTGCCAGTCGCCGAAACCGTAGCCGGGCTTCTGGTGCCAGAAGGCCTGCATCAGTTCCATCTCTGTAGCTGCGCCATCCTGAATTAACTGTAGTAAAAGCTGCTGCGGATAACCCAGGCCGGTACGGCAATCAGGAAAACGTTGGAGATGTAAATGCAGGGCATTTTTGAGGAAAGGAAGAAGTATGGTTTTTTCAGTCAGGTACTGCTGCAGCAACAGCGGATCGGCACCAGCATAAAGTTTCCATAACTCCTGCGCCTGCTGGAGTTGCTCTGGGTGGAGCTGCAAACGCTTCTGGTATACTTGCGTTAGTTTATCGGGCCGCAGCAGGCCAATCGATTCACTTGCCTCCACATGGCACATGAATATTTTCTTAAACTCTAACTGTTGCAGCTTGCTTAACAGGTAGAGCTGGTTTACCTGGCAGGTGAGGTCCGCATCAAACCACAATACTATTTCAGTGGTTTTGGGCGTCTGCTCCAGCTTTTGCAGCTCTTCGAGTACTTTCTGTCTGTATCCTTCGGGTGTTTCCCGGAATGTAGAGGTGATGTGCTGAAGGCGCTGCTGCCAGAATCCGGCTTCCGGTAAGGCATACGATACAGGACCATCTACCAGAATTTCACGCCATACCAGCACCTGGCCTGCAATGCCGGCTGCTTTAAAAGCGGGCAGGGAGGCATCGCCATTTAGTATATGCAGCTGTTCCATTGTTGCTGGGAGGTATCAGCAGTATACTTTATACTGCTTAGATAAAACGAAGGCAGCTATACTTCCGGGTATTGCTGCCTTCGTTTTAATTATGATCCACTTAGAAACTGACCGTATAGGCAACCACGCGGTTATCATGGAAGGTGGGCACGTACAGCAGTTTTTGTTCTTCGGAGTAGCTGATGTCGGCGGCATTTACTTTTTTGCCTTTGGTGTCAAGTACTTTCCATTTGCGTCCTTCCTCGTTCAGGTAGTATACTTCGCCTTCCCATCCGGATACGAAATAGCCGCCGTTGCCGGTGCTTGCAATGCCATCCGCATACTTGATGTGGTCAGCCCAGTCCGAAAAATTTTTGTTTTCTGTATTGATGCGACGCACATTGCCACTGCTCATAAAAGCTATAAGCAGACGATCCTTATCATAAAGCAGGCCGTTAGGAGTTTCGCGTCGGGTATTATCAAGCCAAGTGGTTACGCGGCCGTTGCGGAGGTGGTAGATGCGTTTTTTGCCCGAGTCGGAGACATACACATTGCCCTCGCCATCGACAGTCACATCGTTCAGCACTTCTGCTTTGTCGGCTTTATACTTGCCCAGAACAGCGCCCGTTTCCACGGCAATGGCAACAATTTCGTCCAGATCGGCTACGTACAGCACGTTGTTGTGCAGGGCCATCCCTTTCGGATCGTTCAAACCGGATACCCAGTAGAGGTTCTCAATTTTTCCGTCCGGCGAAAGCTTGGAAATAAAGCCGTCTCCGTCTTTCTTTTCCTTGTTGCTGCTGTTGATGTTGCTCACATAAAGCACGTTACGCTGCTTGTCGTGCAGCACGGATTCGGGCGTGCGCAAGGTGATGTCGCTGGCCCATGCCTGCTTCAGTTCAACAGGCGCTTTTGCAGTGAAAAGGCCGCTGCTGCAACCGTACAACCCTGCTGCAATCAGGCAGGTAAGGGTGGTGTGAAGTATAGTTTTCATCATGTCGATCAGAAATTTATACCTACTACGGGTGCAGCAGCTAACCGTTCTGCCAGTTTATAATGTTTCGAGGCCCAATTTCTGTAAGGTGCGTTGCCTGGAGATCTTACCGGTAGCTGTTTCGGAGAACGAAGCAGCATAGTAGGTTTCTTTCGGCATTTCAAATTTCCTGAGCAAAGCACGAAGCTTTTCCTGGAAGGCTAGTTCTGCTTCGTCGGTCATTTTTTCTCCTTCCAGTACCAGCACGATCTTTTCGCCTAACAGCTCATCGGGTTGTGCCGCCACAAAAAAGCGCGGCGGGTTATCCATATCTGCTAGTGCTTCGGATATGGCCACCTCAACTTTCTCGGTCTGCACCTTTACGCCGCCTGTGTTGATGGTATTGTCTACGCGGCCGATCCAGCGGAAGCGGGTAGGGGTGAGCAGCTCTACCAAATCGTTGGTTACAATGCGCTCGTTGTTGGTCACATCGCCCTGTATGGTAAGGCAGCCCCGGTGGTCCTGACCGATCTCAACGCCCTGCAATACCTCGTAATAATCAGCAGCTTTGGGGCCGTTGAGCAGGCGCAGCGCCACGTGCGATGCCGTTTCCGTCATGCCATAGGTATGGTAAACAGGTACATCCAGCAGCAGGATGTCGCGCTGAAGCGTAAACCCAACGGGGGCGCCACCCACCAGTATTGCTTTCATGTGGTTAAGTATGGTAGCAGCTTCCGGGGTTTCCTGCAGAATTGTCTGCAGTTGCATGGGTACAAACGAAGCGAAGTCGATTTTCTGACCTTCGGGCGCCAACGTAAGCGGGTTAGAGATCGGTTCTACAATGATCATTTCGAGCTCTGCCATAAAACCGCGAACCAGCATCATCATACCGGCAATGTACTCGGTGTTCAGGCAGATGAGTGTACTGTCGCCCGGTTGCAGGTGCAGCAGTTTGATGGTGCGGGCGGCGCTTGCCTCCAGTTGTTTTCTGGTCAGGCTTATGTGTTTTGGCGCACCCGTAGAGCCGGATGTCTGGATCGGGAATTCCTGAACGCCGTTCAGCCAGTTACGGCAAAATTCGAGTGTTTTGGCCTCGTACCCGTTCAGCGGGATGCTGTTGCGGAAGGAGTACGAAGAAATCTCGTCGTAATAAAACTTTTTACCGTTGAGTAGGAGAAACTTTTCAGCCATTGATCTACTATGTTAAGCGCTTTCCGGCTCTAAACCGAAGAGCGATGTGTATACTTTAAGATGAGGCCCAACCATTTTGGATATGCCCGAACGCAAAAATGGCGTAAACTTCCTTTTAAAACAAAAAGAGCAGTCAGTGAGTTGGCCTCATCTACCTGCTCTACTTTTATCAGCCCTCTATAGTTTATACTTTCTGGTATAAGGCTGATGATGAATGGCGATTTTTTTACGGGAGCTTAGGATATTTTGAAAAGGATAGCTATGCTTTTTAAGGAGAGGTATTTTGCCTCTTCAGGCTTGTATTGAAGCAGTTTGTGTCATAAGCCGGTTGCTGCATGCCGCACTTACTGTAAAGGAGAAAGCAAAGTATAGCCTGCAGGTAACTTTCGGCACCTGAAACACTGGGCGATGAGAGACTTTCAGCTGCTTAGTACAGCCAGTCGCGTTTAGGCTTGCGGATCAGCCGGTCTACAGAAAAGCGGCCGGATCCCCATACCAGAAAGAAAAGCAGCAGGATCAGCACGATAATGGAAGACCAAAGCTCCGTGTTCTCCGAATAAAAACCTCTTTGGGGATTGATAAAGAAAACTGCTCCAATCAAGATCGGCAACTGAAACAGAATGGCCACCCGGGTTAATAATCCCATCGCAATGAGAAGGCCGCCTACCAGGTGTGCGAAAGCAACGTAGTGCGCCATGCCAAAGGAAACCCATTCGAACTGGCTGTTACGCATAATGTGCTGAAGCGCCTGCGTATCCTGTATGAACATGATGCCTTTTGCAAAAATGTATACGCCCAGGGCTATGCGTATGAAGTCAATCCAGATAGGATGGTGGGTATCTGCCCAACGCTCCACGCGGTGCATGTCGTGTGTCAGGTTCATAATATTAGGGATTTAGATGAAACATCTTGACTTACAGTTTATTAAACGTTTATCGCAGAGAATAGGGCATGTAGGGAGGGTTGGATTTTAAGGGATCTTTCTAGTGTAAAACTACCTGTTTTATTGTCCTTTCGAACTGAAGTGAGAAATCTGATACTTATAGCTGAGGTTTATACTTTGAGCCGGCAAGCCTTTGCTTCGTAGCCACTGCTGTTCCTCAGTCCTACTAACCTATACTTTCATTTTATACTCTGGTGCGCGCACGGCCGCGGGGCCTCGTCCTTGGGCATCGCGATGGGAGCTTTTCCTTTGCTCCTGCGTCACAATATCGCTGGCGCGATACCGGAAAAACTCACATAGGCGCTCAACCCAAGGACTGAAAACGACACTGCTTCGTAAGCGGTTATGGAACTAGAACCATTGTAGGGACAGGTCGTGACCTGTCCGTGCTATACCTGCAGCTATGAAACCTATACTTTCAAGTCTAGCAAAAGCCAGTAAAGCTCCCCTCCTTAGACTAGCGAGAACGCGAGTTCGAAGCTAGCGAGCGTAGCTCTGAGGGGCAGGGGTGGTTGGATAACAGCAGCTATGAAAGTATAGCCTAAACGGATAGCAAAGGCCGAAATTCCCCTCCTGGGAGGGGTGCAGGGGTGGGTAAAACCCTGACTCAGACTTCTCCCGCTGGTCAAGATGATGAGAGAACGGAGCAAGTATAAACTCCCCCTCCTGTTTTGGGGGTAGAGGCCCTAGATAAAAGAAGAGGGCAGGGGTGAGGTAAAACACAGGCTCAGGACAGCGCCCGCAGCAGCGCTTGCTTATACTTGGCAAACTCAGTGGCATTGGCTTTGCTGTCGGTAAAGATCTCCAGGATACCTGTCCCGGCCTCTGCAGCGAAAAAAGCCGGTAGCGCCTGCTCCAGTTCTGTCAGGGAATTGCACGAAGTATAGTTCATGCCAAAATCGCGGGCCGTATTCTCTGCATTTAAATTTTGTCGCGTTTCAAAGAATTCTTCCAGTTCCGGCTGCTGCTTGGGTCCATCGATCAGGCGGAAAATGCCACCAGCATGGTTGTTGAGCAGCACGATACGCAAATTAGCTGGCAGGTAATTGTGCCAAAGCCCGTTTCGGTCGTAGAAAAAGGCAAGGTCGCCGGTAAGGAGCGTGGTAATAGCTGAGCTGGTAAGGGCACAGCCAACAGTAGTGCTGGTGCTGCCGTCGATACCGCTGGTGCCGCGATTGGCGTATACTTCTATTTGCTGCTCGGGAGCCAAGCCCAGAATGTTGGCATAGCGCACGGCCATGCTGTTAGCCAGGTGCAGGTTGCTTTGCTGCGGCAGGTATTGTAGCACGCGTTCTACTGCCGTTAATTCGCTGTAATCTGCTTCTGCAGTGTAAGTTTTTAAAAATCCTGCGGCTCTTTCGGCTATATTTGACCAGGCAGAAGTATAATTAGACGCCTCTGAGCCTTTACGTACAGCCATTGCTTCAAAAAAAGCTGCCGGTGCGCAGCGCACAATTCTGGTCAGCGCCTGGAACGTATCCGCCACCTGGCCAGCGGGCTGCAGGTGCCAGTGGGCAGCAGGTTTATACTTGCGCAGGAACAGCTTCAGGCTCTTGGAAATGATTGACTTGCCGAACGTGATCAGCAGATCCGGCTGCAGGACACGAAGTTTTTCTTCATCGGGACAGGCAAGTATGGCATCCTGGTAACGGATTACCTCCGGCAGTTCGTGCACGTTCGCAATCAGGTCACCTACCACCACAGCACCGCTCGCTCCTGAGAAGGCTTTTATACTTTCCAGCAACTCCGGCTTATAGTTATCCTGGCCGGCTACTACCAGTATGCGGCTATACTTTTGTAGTTCCTGCTGCAGCGTTTCCGCCTGCTGCCGGTTCAGTTCAAAGGTATTCGTTTCTTCCTCAATTACCTTTACCTGCGCATCAAACCTTATCTCTTCACCGGGAGCAGGGTAAAAAGGTTCGCGCAGCGGAATGTTGATGTGCACCGGTCCGGCAGGAAAGGCAACAGCCTCATTCAGTGCTTCTGAAATCAGCCGCTCACTCTTCCAGACAGCATCCGGGTGCAAAAGATCAACCGGGAAAGAGAAGCTGTTTTTGATGTGGCGCCCATATACTTGTTCCTGACGGATGGTCTGGCCGTCCAGTTGGTCGATCCACTCAGGCGGACGATCAGCGGTAAGTATAAGCAGAGGCACCTGCTGGAAGTAAGCTTCGGCCACCGCAGGGGCATAGTTGAGCGCAGCCGTGCCGGAAGTACAGATGAGAACCGTTGGTTTGCCTGTTGTAAGCGCCATGCCCAGGCCAATAAAAGCCGCCGCGCGCTCGTCGCTTACGGTGCGTACAATCAGCTTCGGGTGACGGGCAAAAGCAATGGTAAGCGGTGCACAGCGCGAGCCCGGCGACAGCACTACATTCTCAACGCCTTTCTGCGCGCAGATCTCCGCTATATTTACAACAGGTTGAAGAACCATGATTTTTAATTACGAATTAATAATTAATAATTACTAATGAGGGGAATTGTTGAATGGTTAAATTGTTGATTGTTTACTTCAGCTTTTACTGCTGTATTTACACTCTCTACCTCTCTACCTCTCTACCTCCCAAACTCTCTAACTTTTTACCTCTCTACCTCATTCACTCATTTAAAATTTGCCAGCACCCGCTGCATGGTTTGCATTTTGTGCTGGGTCTCCTGCCACTCTTTTTCAGGGGAGGATTCTCCGGTGATACCGGCTCCTGCATAAAGTATGGCATCTGTTGCAAGGAGCTGCATGCAGCGTAAGTTTACAAACAAATGCGTTCCTGCTGAGCTGTTTACAGGCCCCAGGTAGCCGCTGTAGTAGCTGCGGTCGTAGCCTTCGTGTTGAAGTATAAATTCCAGGGCAGGCTCTTTGGGCAGACCGCAAACAGCCGAAGTAGGGTGGAGGAGGTGCAGCATGTCCGTTCCCAGCGTCGGGAAATCCACTTCCTTCGTATCTACCTTAAAATCGGTGCGCAGGTGCATCAGGTTACCGGCTACCACCGTTCTCGGGCCAATTTCGGAATATTCGCGCAGGCGCAGCTTCTTAAAGCAGCTCAGGATGTAGCGCTCCACCATGGCCTGCTCCTCAATTTCCTTTTGCCGCCAGATGGCGCTCGAAGTGCAGCCGTCTTCTGTCAGGGGCTGTGTGCCGGCCAATGCCACTGTTTTAAATATATTGTTCTGATCGATACTTACCAGGATCTCCGGCGAAGCGCCCATCCAAGTACCTACTCCCGGCACCGAAACCAACGACACAAAGGCATTTGGATAGGTTTGCAGCATTTGCTCAAAAGCTGCAACAGGGGAGAAGGAGGCAGGTACGACCTCGCTGAAATTGCGGGATAAAACCACTTTCTCCATTTCTTCGGCGGTGATAGCTGCCACCGCTTTTTCTACCGCAGTTTTAAAACCGGCTTCCGTTTGATAGGAGGCTTGTGTGGCGTCTGAGCTGTGCCAGCCTAGAGACGCGTGCTCTATACTTTGTAAAGCCTCTGTAAAACCTTCAACAGCCGCTGCAGGCGCATCTGCTGCTGCAGTTATACTTTGAGAAGTTGCATCAAAGCACAGATCACCTTTGATAAACAGTTGCTGCTCCTGCCCCGACGTATGGAAGGGACAAAACAGGAACCCAAAAGGGCTTTGTTCCAGGTTAGGCAGACTAGTAGTATAACTTTGCTGCAGCGATATACAAGCCTGTACCTGCTCTGAAAGCGGCAAACGCCAGACAGCCACCGCCTTTTGCTGTGCGATGGCTGCCCGGAAAATATTTTCTAAAGTATAATGCCGGGTTTCTGTACCCATCAATTCAGTTATCAATGAACAGTTATCAGTAAACAGTAAAAAATGAAACGGATAGCTGTACGGTTAAAAATACACTTATCAAAACACGAAACACTGTACACTACTTCTTGTCAATAACGGCCACCGTCATGCGGCTCAGGCACACCAGGTCGCCGGTTTCGGTCGTGATTTTGGTTTCCCAGATCTGCGTGCTGCGCCCGATGTGGATGGCCGTTGCTTTGGCATACACCCAGCCCTCCTTTATACTTCGCACGTGGTTTGCGTTGATTTCTAAACCGACACAGGCTTTCTTTGTTAGATCTACGTGTATGGCAGCGCCTATACTTGCCAGCGTTTCGGCCAGGGCTACTGAAGCACCTCCGTGCAGCAGGCCCATGGGCTGGTGCGTGCGGTGGTCTACCGGCATTTTTCCGCAGATGTAGCCTTCGCCAAACTCCGTCAGTTCGATGCCCAGATGCTCCACCATCGTATTTTTTCGCCACTCATTGAGCTGCTCTAACGTAATATCTTTTTTGTGCATAAGCTGCGGATCGTAATTTCGCACTCTGGTTAACGTAAGAAAGCAAAAGTAGAAGAAATTTGAGTATTAAGAAAATATACCTCATCCGGCATGGCCAGACCGATTTCAACGTACAGGGCGTTGTGCAGGGCAGCGGCGTGGACTCTTCTCTGAACGATATCGGCCAGCGACAGGCGCAGCTGTTTTACCAAAAGTATAAAGATATCCCGTTTGATAAAGTTTATACTTCTACCCTGAAGCGCAGTGTGCAGTCGGTGCAGGGGTTTATAGATAAAGGTATTCCGCACGAAACGCATGCCGGGCTCAATGAAATAAACTGGGGCACCCGCGAAGGCACCCGCATCACCCCGGAAGAGGACGCTTACTACCACCACATCCTGCATACCTGGAGCGAAGGCAACACCCACATCTGTATAGAAGGAGGGGAGAGCCCCGACCTGGTGGCGGCCAGGCAGAAGCCTTTTGTGGACCTGATGCTAAGCCGGCCGGAAGAGGAAAATGTACTTATTTGCATGCACGGCCGGGCCATGCGCATCATGCTGAGCCATATGCTGCACTACCCGTTGCGCTGCATGGACCAGTTCCTGCACCAGAACCTGTGCCTCTACCAGCTCGATTTTACAGGCAGCATGCTCGTAGTGAAGAAGTACTGCGATGTATCGCATCTGCAGGAAATGGGGGTATAAAACTGTAACACCTGCGTGTTCGATAACAAATTAGAATCTATAGTTTGAATAGTATATTTTTAAATCTAATTTTGGGCAGATTAAACACGACCTTTGGGCGAACAAACAACACGATTTTAATATGGCTGAAGTAATACGAATGCCCAAGATGAGCGACACGATGACAGAGGGGGTGATAGCATCTTGGCTCAAAAATGTTGGTGATAGCGTTAGTTCAGGCGACGTATTGGCTGAGGTAGAGACCGATAAGGCCACCATGGAGCTGGAGTCTTACAACGATGGCACACTGCTGTACATCGGTCCTAAAAAAGGAGAGGCTGTGCCAGTAGACGGCGTTATCGCAATTATTGGCAAAGAAGGAGAGGACATCTCCGGCCTGCTGAGCGAAGTACAGGGAGGCGGGCAACCAGCTGCAAAAGCTGAAGAAAAGCCTGCCGAGCAGAAGGAAGAGAAAAAGGGGGCTGCTCCGGCCAAGCAGGAAGCTCCTGCGGCAAAAACTTCCGTTGACACTTCCAATATCAAAGCCTCTGTGATCCGCATGCCTAAGATGAGCGATACCATGACAGAAGGTGTGCTTGTTTCCTGGCTGAAGAAAGTGGGCGATAAAGTAAAATCAGGCGACATTCTGGCTGAGGTGGAAACCGACAAGGCTACCATGGAACTGGAGTCGTACGAGGATGGTACGCTGCTGTACACTGGCGTTAATGCCGGCGACGCGGTTCCGGTTGACGCTGTTATTGCGGTGATTGGAGAAGAAGGTGCTGATTACAAAGCGCTGCTGAATGGCGGTGCTGCAGTACCAGCCGGTGTAGAGGAGCGCTCACGCGAAGAGAATGCTAAAACAGACGAGAATATAGCCGCACAGGAAGAAGCAACTACATCCGAAAGAGTACAAGAGGTAAAAGTACCTGCTACGGGTGCTGCAACAACAACTGTAACTACGGAAGCTAACGGCCGCATTAAGGCTTCGCCACTTGCCAAGAAACTGGCACAGGAAAAAGGCTTTAACCTGTCAGAAATCAAAGGCTCGGGTGAGGGCGGACGTATCGTGCTGCGTGACATCGAGAACTTTAAACCATCTGCTGCTCCGCAACCGGCTGCTGCGCCACAGGCAAAACCTGCTGCTGCACCAGCTGTTACTGCTGCCGTGCCAGGCGCACCTGCCGAGGCTTACGAAGAAGTGAACGTATCGCAGATGCGTAAGGTAATTGCCCGCCGTCTGGCCGAAAGCAAATTCTCTGCGCCGCACTTCTACCTGACCATGGAAATTGATATGGACAAGGCCATCGAAGCCCGTACCAGCATCAACGAAGTGTCTCCGGTGAAGGTATCGTTCAACGACTTGGTAATCAAAGCTGCTGCTGCTGCCCTGCGTCAGCACCCTGCAGTTAACTCTTCGTGGTTAGGCGATAAGATCCGTTACAACAAGCACATCAACATTGGTGTAGCTGTAGCGGTAGAAGAAGGCCTGCTGGTACCTGTAGTGCGCAACGCTGATTTCAAATCGCTTTCTGCCATTGCAGCTGAAGTAAAAGACCTCGGTGGTAAAGCAAAGACCAAGAAACTGCAGCCATCAGACTGGGAAGGTAACACCTTCACGATCTCTAACCTGGGTATGTTCGGCATCGAAGAATTTACCGCCATCATCAACCCGCCGGATGCCTGCATCATGGCCGTTGGTGGTATCAAGCAGACGCCGGTAGTACGTAACGGTGAGATCCGCATCGGCAACGTAATGAAAGTTACGCTTTCCTGCGACCACCGCGTGGTAGATGGCGCTGTTGGGTCAGCTTTCCTGCAGACTTTCAAGAACATGCTGGAGAACCCGGTGAGAATACTGGTGTAACACGCAAAGTATAAAGTATAGAAAAAGCCTCTCCGGATACGGAGAGGCTTTTTGTTTTGGGAGCAATGCCGGTTTTACGACTTCGCTGGAGTTGATGCTATCCTCCAATACAGGAACTGCAATAAAAACTGCTTCCTACAGCTTTTACAATCAAAGTACTGTTGACCTGCAACCTTTTTGCAATTTTTTACTACTATAGTACTATAGCAGCAGGGCAATACATCCGCACTTACAACATACTCACCCATCTTCCACATCTCCGCTGCTACTTTCTTCCCATCACACTTTATTAAAGCACTACCTGAGCAGTTAATTTAAATTAAGGAGTGAAAATGAAGAACACCACACCAATTCCAGCAGGCATTGCCTCCCCCGACAGGGTGGAAACTCGCCTTGGCACCCTCAGCTTCTTCGATGGTTTTCCCGATGATGCCACGGTGCAAAAGTTGTACAATAACCTCGACTTTCAGCGTGCGGTCCAGTCATACCTGCTGGGTTTGCCGGCGGTGAGCCAGGTTGCTGCGAGAAAGGCGATCATCGGGTGGGGGCCTGCAAACGCCACTCTCCTCATCTGGGAGAACATGATCACCCCACGAAGCATCATCCTGACGGGGAACAACAATACGCCTTACAGCACAATGTGGATCGATCTGAAGGAGGGGCCACTGGTTCTCGAAATACCTCCCAGGGTGCTGGGCGCCGTCAACGACATGTGGGGCCGTTGGGTAGTCGATGTAGGCTTTATCGGGCCAGACAAGGGCGAAGGCGGCAAGTATTTGTTTGCTCCCCCAGGCTATGAAGAGCAAGTACCCGAAGGCTACATTGCGGTGCGGCCCAAGACGTTCGGGATGTACATCTTCTGGCGCAGTTTCCTGGACGAAAAAGGAGACCCCAAACCCCACATAGACCTCATCAAGCAGAAAACTCAGGTATACCCGCTCTCTAATGCCGGTAACCCACCTGAACTCACCTTTGTCAACATGACAGACAAGCCCTTCTGCCAGGTTGCTCCGGCGGACTATACCTTCTGGGAATACCTGAACGAGGTCGTGCAGTCGGAATCCTCCGATTCGCTCGACCCGGTAACGCTCGGCTTCTACCGATCTATAGGTATAAAGAAAGGAATGCCCTTTGCACCAGACGAGCGGATGAAAGCCATGCTAAAAGAAGCTGCAACTGTAGGAGATGCGACCGCAAGAGCGATTACTTACCGTATGCGGGAGAAGGAGGCCTATTTATACGAGAACAGCGCGTGGAGACCTTTCCTCGTCGGTGGCTATGAGTTCCTGGACAATGGCGCCCTTAACCTGGACGCGTACGTGCAGAACTACTTTCACGTAACGGGCATATCGCCGGCCGAGGAGCAGAAAATGGTAGGTCAGGGTTCGCAGTATGCTGATGCCTTCGTGGATGCGGAGGGCAGGCCGCTTGATGGCGCTAAGAACTATAAGCTCCATCTTCCGCCCAACATCCCTGTAAACAACTTCTGGTCGGTGATCATCCACGATACCCAGACCCGCTCTCAGCTGCAGACAGATCAGCACTGGCCGGGCCTGAGCAGCCAGGATGCGGGGTTCCGGCTGAATGAGGATGGCTCGGCTGATGTCTACTTCGGACCGGAGGCACCCGCGGGTAAGGAGAGCAACTGGATCCAGACCATTCCCGGCAAAGGGTGGTTCGCCATGTTGCGCCTGTACGGACCGCTGGAGCCCTGGTTCGATAAGACCTGGCGTCCGGGAGAGATTGAGCCGGTCAGGTAGTTGCTGGATGGGGGAGCAGGCGAAGTATAAAGGCACTCACACCTCTTGAAGGCAAAAGAAAAGGACATAAGAGGCTGTTAGTTTGCGATGCAAATAATTTAAGACTCGGCATTTAGTGATTTAATACATATTTGAGCAAAGAGATACCAAATAAGAAAAGAGTAACAGACTTTAAGATAAGGAGGAGTAAATGAAGAACACCACACCCAT
This sequence comes from Pontibacter ruber, assembly GCF_023630205.1. Classification (GTDB taxonomy): domain Bacteria; phylum Bacteroidota; class Bacteroidia; order Cytophagales; family Hymenobacteraceae; genus Pontibacter; species Pontibacter ruber. The sequence continues at coordinate 871,095 of NZ_JALPRR010000003.1, forward strand.
TCCAGCAGGCATTGCCTCACCCGACAGGGTGGAAACTCGCCTTGGCACCCTCAGCTTCTTCGATGGTTTCCCCGATGATGCCACGGTGCAGAAGCTGTACGATAGCCTCGATTTTCAGCGTGCGGTCCAGGCGTTTTTGCTGGGGCTGCCCGCGGTGAGCCAGGTTGGCATGAAAAAGGCACTCCTCCAATGGGGACCTGCAAACGCAACGCTCCTCATCTGGGAAAACAGGATCACACCTAAAACGATCTTCTGGATGACCCAAAACGTTACGCCGTACAGCAACATATGGATCGATCTGAAGGAGGGGCCGCTGGTTGTTGAGATCCCCCCGAAAGTGCTCGGCATGATCAATGACATCTGGGGCAGCTGGGTTGCGGATGTTGGGTTCACCGGACCTGACAAGGGCGAAGGCGGCAAGTACCTGTTGGTGCCACCAGGCTATGAAGGAGGCGTACCGGAAGGATACATCGTCCTGCGGCCCAAAGCTTTCGAGATGTTTATCTTCTGGCGAAGTTTCCCGGATGAGCACGGAGACCTGAAACCGGGAGTTGATATGATTAAAAAGACCGCGCGGGTATACCCGCTCACGAGTGCCGGTAACCCGCCTGCGCTCACCTTTGTCGACGTGACAGACAAGTACTTTTGCCTGGTGCCTCCGACAGATTATACCTTCTGGGAGTACCTGAACGAAGTGGTGCAGGCTGAACCATCGAACTCCCTCGACCCGATAACCTTAGGTTTCTTCCGGTCAATTGGCATAAGGAAGGGAGTGCCCTTTGCTCCAGACGAGCGGATGAAGGCCATTCTGGTTGAGGCTGCAGCAGTGGGAGCTGCGACCGCACGAGCGCTCACTTTCCGGATGCGCAATAAGGAAGCATATTACTACGAGAACAGCGCGTGGAGAAGCTTCTTCGTGGGCAACTATGAAGTACAAGAGGACGGAGTCCTTATCCTTGATGCCTACTCTCAAGCTTACTTCCTCGGTGGAGCAGGCACAACACCTGCTGAGGAGCAGAAAATGATCGGCCAGGGATCGCAGTACGCATCGGCATTTGTGGATGCGGAGGGCAGGCCGCTCGACGGCGGCAAGAACTACAAGCTCCACCTGCCGCCCAACATACCGGTTAACAACTTCTGGTCAGTTACTGTCTACGATAACCAGACCCGCTCCCAGCTGCAGACCGACCAGGACTGGCCAGCGTTAAACAGTAGGAACGAAGGATTTCGCCTCAACGAGGATGGCTCTGCCGATGTCTACTTCGGACCACAACCACCCACAGGCAAGGAAAATAACTGGATTCAGACAATACCAGGCAAGGGGTGGAACGTCACCCTGCGCCTCTACGGCCCCCTAGAGTCCTGGTTCGATAAGACCTGGCGTCCGGGAGAGATCGAGCTGGTCAGGTAGCTGTCGGCTATCGTGCAAGTGAGGTATTATGGCACTCACACATCTTGAAGGCAAAAGAGGGGAAATTAAATAGTAGAAAAGGAGTAGACCTTAAAGTAAGGAGGAGCAAATGAAGAACACCACACCAATTCCAGCAGGCATTGCCTCCCCCGACAGGGTGGAAACTCGCCTTGGCACCCTCAGCTTCTTCGATGGTTTTCCCGATGATGCCACGGTGCAGAAGCTATACGACAACCTCGATTTTCAGCGGGCGGTCCAGGCGTATTTGCTGGCATTACCTGCGGTGAACTTAGTTGCCACACGCAAGGGGCTCACGCAGTATGGGCCCGAAAACTCGACGCTGCTCATCTGGGAAAACAGAATTACCCCCCGGACGATCTGGTGGCTCACCCAAAACGTTACGCCTTACAGCGCTATGTGGATTGATCTTAAGGATGGTCCGCTGGTTGTAGAGATTCCTCCCAAATTGCTCGGCTTCATCAGTGACATGTGGGGTCGCTGGGTCGTCGATTTCGGCTTCATCGGACCCGACAAGGGCCAAGGCGGCAAGTATTTGTTGGTTCCTCCGGGCTATAAAGGCGAGGTGCCCGAAGGCTACATTGTCGTGCGGCCTAAGACATTCGAGATGAATATTTTCTGGCGCAGTTTCCTGGACGAGCACGGAGATCCCAAACCCGGAGTTGACCTAATCAAGAAGACAGCAAGGGTATATCCGCTCTCAAAGGCTGACAGCCCCCCGGAGTTCACCTTTGTCAACGTGACCAACGAGCCCGTATGCTTTGTCGCTCCTGCGGACTATACCTTCTGGGAGTACTTAAATGACGTCGTGCAGTCTGAGCCATCCGAGTCGCTCGACCCGGTGACGCTCGGCTTCTATCGATCAATCGGTATAAAGAAGGGAATGCCCTTTGCGCCCGATGAACGAATGAAGGCTATTTTGGTAGAAGCTGCAGCAGTAGGTGATGCTACGGCACGAGCGCTTACCTATAGGATGCGGGAGAAGGAGGCATACTTCTATGAGAACAGCGCGTGGCGAACCATCCTGCTCGGCGGTTACGAATTCTTGGACAACGGTGCCCTCATCCTCGATTCCTACTCGCAGCTTTATTTCTTCGGCGGCTTGGGCATATCACCAGCTATGGAGCAGAAGATGGTAGGCCAGGGATCGCAGTATGCAGCGGCGTTCGTGGATGCGGAGGGAAGGCCGTTCGATGGCGGCAGGAGCTACAAGCTCCACCTGCCGACCAACATACCGGTTAACAACTTCTGGTCGGTTACTGTCTACGACAACCAGACCCGTTCTCAGCTGCAGACCGACCAGGACTGGCCGGCACTAAACAGCCAGAACAAGGGGTTGGCTTTAAACGGGGATGGCTCGGCTGATATCTACTTCGGCCCGGAGGTACCCGCGGGTAAGGAGAATAACTGGATCCAGACAATACCAGGCAAGGGGTGGAACGTAGCCCTCCGCCTCTACGGGCCACTGGAGCCCTGGTTTGACAAAACCTGGCGTCCGGGAGAGATTGAGCCAATTAGGTAGTTGATAGGTGGCGAGCAGGCGAAGCTCGATCATATTTTGAACTCCCGAAGGTAGGGTAGAAGCTTCCGATTTTTTTGTAAAAGCAGGCCGATAAAATTTAAGGGAAAGAAATGGATGATAAACAACCTCCTGTTAACGATTTATCGCTTGAACGAACCATTTTTGCGGCTGAGCGCACCCTGATGGCCTGGATCCGGACAGCTCTCTCCATGATCAGTTTCGGGTTTACGATCTACAAGTTCATGAAAATGTTCTTGGCAGAGTCTGCCACGTCTGTTATTCGAGCTCAAGAACCACGTAACGTGGGCCTTACCCTTATTAGCCTGGGTAACTTTGCGCTCATTGTCGCCGCTATCCAACATGTAAGATACATGAAAAGGTTAAACCCCGATAAACCTTACAGGTTTTGGAAAGACCTGTCCTTCATCGTAGCATGCTTGCTACTGCTTCTTGGTTTTCTGATGTTCGGAAGCATTATTCTCAATACAGGCCCCTTTAACTAAAAGCACTGGCGTTGCTGAAGGTATCAACAGTTAGATTTGCGCAGAGAGGCATTAATTCGTGCCTAAAACACCAGCGAAGGCAAAATAACTACCAACTTCTGTGCGGTCTGCTTACGCTTTTAAAGTTACACCTACGCCTCTACGTAATGTGTTATGCACTTCTGCTATTTTATCTACGTGCTCAATCAGCTCTCTCAATTCAAACTCAGAATGATTTGGTGCCTGAAGGTGTACTTCATATACGATATTCGAGGCTGGCTCTCCTTCTTTGCCAAACTCTCCTGACACAGTAACCTCCACGGTACTTATTTCCATACTTCTTCGGGCAGCTTCGCGATATACATCGTTGCAAAAGCAGGTGGCCAGCGACAGGAACAGCAATTCGCCTCCGTTTACCGATGAGCCATAACCTTCTGCCTTAGCCGGTATGCTAATCTCCTTCTGGTTGCCTTCAGTTGTAACGATCAAGTCGTTCTTCTGAAAGCTATTCCTGATAGTGGCGGATATATTCATGGTTAAAGTTAAGAGTATGTGCTTATTGGTAACGGTTGGGCTAAAGCACGTTTTAATGTGCTTTAGGTGTGGTTAGCGGAGGTATTTCTTAGTACGGCTGAAAATCATATTTCTCTTGGAATTCACGTCCATTAATATGACTTTTCACTTTTAATGAAATTGAGTTCTGTTCAATTTTACCTTTATAGACTACCACTCCAGATTCTGTATTAGTTTTAAACTTTATACTATCATCAATTATCGTAAAATTTCCTCTTTCTATTGGGCTAGTTGGAGATTCCAGCAAATTTTTAACTATTTCCAATTTATAGGACGAACTCGTCGCATAAACAGTACTGTCAATGTTAAATTTCAAATAGTGTTTTAAATTTTCATCGCCATGCATAGGTATATCAGTAACATAAACTCCGTCCGTTTGTAAAAGATGTTTATTCTCTTTTTTTTGGCAAGAAGCCAATAGTAACAAAAACAATAAGAAGGATATAGAGTTTTTCATGATTTCATATTACTGCTAACGGACCGCGTGCATGCGGAGCCTGAGCATTAGCGAAGGTTGAGCATGCATTGTGTTGGCAAATGCTATTCTTCCTGTTTTTGAATTACCCATTTACTGTTTACACTCTCTCTATAAGCGTAGTAGCCTTCGGGCATATCAGCCAGCTCAAGAATGGACTTATCCATTTTTATGATTTCGCCGAGTCCGACTATTTTAGCTATACTTTCAAAATCTTCAAATTCGTCGTCGCTGAAGAACTGCCAAGCCCCGTCATCTGAATCATGCATAACGTAGGTGATTGGCTTACTTTCTTCAATCACAAATTTCGTCGTAAATACTGCTGTGTTTAAAGGCTCTTTAAATTTTTTAACTGACTGTGCCTTAGTGTTACCAAATCCGAAGAGTGCCATAATAAGGGTGAGGTAGATTATTTTCATTGATTTTAGTATTTGCCAACGGGCTCGTACAGGCAACGGGTGAGGCATCAGCCGATCCTGATGGATGTGTTTTGTTGGGTGAAGACGTTTTTCCATACCTCCTGTCATAATTTATTTTGTTTGGCTTAAGAGCAACTCATAAAGCTTTTTTCTTCTAAAGACAATTGTTTGAAGCTTCTGGCTTGTACCGTCCTGGAGTAGCAGCAGAATACCGTTCGGCATGATTCCCAAGGTATTGGTTCTGGTCACCTTGGCTATTTCATCCAAAGGAATTTCTTGAATGCTTACATCTTTGGAAAGAAAAGTTTTGATGGGAGTAAAAATAAGCTTGGTGCTAGTCACCGAGATAATTCCTCCATTTGGTAATAACTCGCTCTTCCCGATTAAAGCGCCGTATCTTGACAGCTGAATGTTCTCCGGCAGGCTGTCACTTTTTCTCTCATCCCATGTCACCGGTCTACAGAAGGCGGTATTTACAAGAAGTAGGAAAGCCGCTAGAAGTAAGTTTGAGATTTTCATATGTATCTGTTTTAGAAGCGAAGGATGATTTGTATATAACTGATCTCTTTCATTCTATGATTACCGTTTACACCCAACTACTGGATAAACGGAAACATACGTTTATCTGCACTATGTATGGAGTTGTTTTACTTTCTACAAACATCTTCATTTCTACTTGAAGAGAGTATTATTAGTGTCTGTGATAAGAAATTCTCCATTTATTCAATATAATATAATATTCTGGAAGCGTAATATTGTTTGATCAAAATTTCAAAAATGAGTCTGCCAGGAAGAATTTAGATCCATCTTTGAGTTTGCCAGATTAATTCTATGTCTTCGGAATGTCTATTGTGGTATAATTCTAATGTATGATTTGTATGCCTGCCCATCTGTATAGCCCGAAGTGTCGTTTCTACAGGGTTTACTAAGCGTGCATATGCGTTTATAAGCGCTTATAAACGCATATGCACGCTTAATTTAATTGATTATTAGGTACATATGATTTGGCGTAAAGATGATTTGCAAAGCAATGGCTAAGTAGGTTGATAAATTTTACTAATCATGAATAATAGCAGGGCAAGAGCATAAAAAAGCCGCTCTGGTTAGGAGCGGCTTTAATGACCTCTGATGGCTGAATGTTGGTAAGAATACCAACAATGGCGCAGTATAGAAATATAACAATGATTGTCAATTTCTGCACGAGTTGGAACTTAGTGTAACTTTAATCCGACTCGCACATCCAAGAAATCGGCTACATGGCGGTGCGCTTTCAGGTTAATGCCGGCGAAGACTTTCCCGGAAGTATGGTACTCCAGTCCCCAGCGTTGGTATACCGGGTCGCGTGCTGGTTCAGGTGCATACACATATACCCCCAGCTGCTGGCTAAACCGGAACCTGCCGATCTGGAACTCGTGCCCTGCCAGAAGCGCACCCCGCTGGAAATCCTTTTCCTCGCCTTGGTCTTTCAGCTCTTCTTTCAAAGTATAATCTGCCACCCACTCAGCCCCGGCTGTAAGCGCACTTAACCTGCTTATTTTCTGGCTGGCATAAGCGGTGGCACCTACCAAAGGCAGTTTATCACTAGGTATATCTTTTCTATCTTTAAGGGTGCCCAGCAGCGCAAATAGGTAATGGCGTGTTCTTGGCAAAGTGCTCGCCTTCGGAGGCTGACGCCTGGGAAAGCTTGCCATTTGCAGGGCATAATCTATACCCAGTGTAGCCGACGGAAAATTGATGCCCTTGTTAGGCTGGCGTATGCCCCCGTTCGACATATGATTGTAGGTGCCGCCGGCCCGCAGCAACAGGTGTTCGTTTAGCCTGTAGTTGCCCAGGAGGTTGGCTACCAGCGGAAAACTGATCTTGGTGCTGTAAAACAGGTTGTCGGGGTTGGTAACCGGATCATACACGTTGTTGAGGTAGGCCAGCCCAGCACCCAGCCGGAACGAGAAGTTGAATTTTTTATGAGCTGCCAGAAACGGCTCCACATAAAGTATAAAAGCAAAGGCATTGCCCAGTACATCCGGATTATCGAAGTTGTAAAAGGCAAACGTAGCCCCCAGCCGGGGGTAAGCCTGCAGGTATTGCCACGCTGCACTGTCTGTAAAATGGAAGCTCAACTCGAGGGCAACACCCCATGGGTTAGAGTCGGAGATACTGCGGATGTCTTCTGAATGAGGAATGATAAAACCGTAGTAACCGTACAAACCCAGATTGATGGCAGGGCGTGTAGTGGTATCGGCTGGAGCTCGGACAGAAGCATACAGTGGGGGAGAGGCCGCAAAAAGCAGTACTGCTGAAACGAAGCAAAGTATAAACCTTGTCCTGACCTTTCCCTTCATAAGCAAGTCGGTTTATTTAAAACTTACGAAGTTTTGTATTTACGGTCAGCACAAAACCATGCTACCGATGCATGGGTTGCACTTTGCAAGATGTCCCATATGGTCAATAGCTTTGAAAAGTAAGTTTAGCTCTCTAGGACTCATACTATGTAACTTTGCCTGTCCACGTCTGGTCTTGTCGAGGTCTTCCTGTTCTAAAATGAATGTATTTATATCCTCTTCACTAATCCAGATATAGTTTTGAAGCTGCTCTTGATATTTTCTGTTTCAAGACTGATTTCAATTCTATAACTGGGATAATGTTCCTTTACAGACTCAACAACTAACAGCTCAACAAACCTGCTTTTTATTTCATTTGAAATTTTCTTAGTTCAAATCACTGCTAACGTTAAAGTATTTGCGATGGCATGGCAATAGCGAACTGGCAGCTTGAACAAATACCCAATTGAAAAATTAAAGTTGAAGATAACGACTAATGCTCAATAGCGTCATGTCTGCTGGAACAAAATCTGATAAGTGCTTTGTAGAGGAGGGGTATTCGTTAGCCATACTATTGCAAATACCGTGTCAGTGGCTGGCTTTTAAGATAGTATTCATGTCGTATTACTTATGAACCAAATGCCCAAGCCGTTCACCCATTAAAAGATGCTTGTAAGTATTATTGTCTGCAGCTTTAGGGGCGTCTAAGGTAAACTGAACTTTGTGTTGAAACAACATAATGAAGTCTGAACCACCAAACAAAAAGTAACCTAACATATCACCTTTCTTAACCTTTGTACCAACCTTTATATTATCCATAAAGTTTACTGAACCTACTGCTGCCATTCCAACAGGAAGCAAGGCAACCAATCCATACTCATCGGTTTCTAAAACCACGCAACCACGTGTTTCCAGCATTTGCCAGCCTGTTGCGGAAGGATTGAATTTATATCTCCTTTGGTCTTTATCCCATGTAAGTGTACCGCCTGAGGGATTGATGCCCTGAATGATCCTAACTTCCTTGATGGTACCAGTTACTGGGAAATGATAACGATGATAATCATTTACATTTAAAAATGAATGTGTGAATGTGCCATTGGCAAATGAATCTTTGTATTGACTATCATCGCCTAAAAGTTTTGTAATAGATTTTATAGTGGCAGATTTAATGGCTAATCCTTCTTTATCTACAATATTAGAATTACGATCAATTGCCCACACACCCTGCGGTACTGCATCAGCAAATGACGTCACAACAGAATTATTATCAGGAGATGCAATGGGTCGTGCGGCGGGCGAACGCAACTTCCTGGAGAAAAACTGATTAAATGTTTTCCAATGCGAGGGATCTTCATACCACCCTTTTTGCAGACCGAAAGAAGAATCTTGTAGTGCCATTTGGTAATAGCTTTCATTCCATGACTCTTCCGAATCAAGATACTTCCCCCACGATTTATTGAATTTCGTTAGCCAGGAAGCCAAAGGCTCGGCATACTGAAGCGAGTTGTTGAAATACCCTTTACCTTCCAATTGCGGCAGTGGCTGATCTATAGGAAAGTAAAGAGCGCAGAAAGCCATAAAAATGTTATTTGACGGCAAAGGGTGTTCTTTATCTTTTGCTAATGCCCATGGCACGGATGTTTCAGCTTTTGAAGCATAAGCATAAAATTCATCCAGTGATTGCGCCGGGTTTGTAGCCGTGTCCGGATTTATCTTACTTGCTTTTTCTATAGAAGCTATCAGCATTGATTTTAGATTGGGTTTTTTTTCTACCATCTCCATCAATTCCTTTGTCGCCTCGCCATAAGAAGCCTTCTTTTCTGAATGATTATAGCTTTGGCAAGATGAAAAAAGAATACTTACAAAAGCCAAATAGAATAAGCTCAGATGTCGAATAATTCTTCTCGTTAACATGATATTTAGGTTTAACTGTTAAAATTATTTTAACGCTGTATGTCTTTATACCTTGGTGGTGAGGTGCTAGCCGAAGCATAACTGCTATACTTTGTTGTATGGGGGTTATTCTTCCTTCTCTGCTGAATTGTATCTGTAAATATCTACGTCGGTTACGGTCTGCGTTCGGTATAGAAATTCAATTGTTTTTGAATCATGCCCTAAGGCTGGTGTTGGCTCTTCTGGATTGTCATCAATGTACAGCACAATTTCAAGTACAGAAGTCAGCTTCCAGTTGATTACTTCCAATAAGCATATTTTTGATTAGGAAGATACTGTACTTTATCTCCCTTTTTCTATGAGTCTGTTGGCTCTTTTCATAGTGACATTATTATCTGTTCATAAACGGATGTAAACGAATAACTGCTTTTAAAGGAGCTGCAAATCAATGTTTGATGTTTATGCCTGGCTTGTAGCAGTACATGCTCTAAATCTATGTGGTAAATAAACAATCAAAGGATTTCTGATATTGGGATACCCTCTAAAATATAAAAAAGCCGCTCTGATAAGGAGCGGCTTTTTAAGTTTATACTTTGTGGTTATACTTTACGGTATCCACTTGATGTCCGAGAAGTCTGGCTTGCGTTTCTCCAGGAAGGCGTTGCGGCCTTCTTTGGCTTCTTCGGTCATATAGGCGAGGCGGGTAGCTTCTCCGGCGAACACCTGCTGGCCCACCATGCCGTCGTCAGTCAGGTTGAAGGCGAATTTGAGCATCTTGATAGAAGTAGGGGACTTGGCCAGGATCTCCTGCGCCCACTCATAGGCTGTGTCCTCCAGTTCCTCGTGCGGGATCACGGCATTCACCATACCCATATCATAGGCATCCTGTGCAGAATAGTTGCGGCCCAGGAAGAAGATCTCCCGTGCGCGCTTCTGACCCACCATCTTGGCCAGGTAAGCCGAACCATAGCCACCGTCGAAGCTGGTTACGTCGGCATCGGTTTGTTTAAATATCGCGTGCTCTTTGCTGGCCAGCGTCAGGTCGCACACCACGTGCAGCGAGTGTCCGCCGCCTACTGCCCATCCAGGTACTACCGCAATCACCACCTTCGGCATAAAGCGGATCAGGCGCTGCACTTCCAGAATGTTAAGGCGCGGCATACCTGATTCGTCTACATAGCCCTGGAAGCCGCGTGCGTTCTGGTCGCCGCCACTGCAGAAGGAGTACACGCCATCTTTCGTAGAAGGACCTTCCGCCGAAAGCAGCACCACGCCAATGGAGGTGTCTTCGCGGGCATCTAAGAAAGCTTCGAAAAGCTCTGCTACCGTTTTAGGGCGGAAAGCGTTGCGCACGTTTGGCCTGTTAAAGGCGATCCGGGCCACGCCGTTTGATTTTTTGTAGGTAATGTCTTCGTATTCTTTAACGGTTACCCAGTTTGCCTTGCTCATATCTGTAAGCTTTTTATTGCTGATAGTTCAAAATCGGAGCAAAGATAATAAAACGAAGCAGGATTTGGCAGGCTGCTTCGGTCGGTATTATACGAATGTGTGGGCTTATACCTGCTTTACCCGACATTTTGTCGGCTGCTGTACCTTTGGCTTTTTGTTTGAAGATGCCGTAGCTTTACAACGTAGCGCAGCAAAGTATAAGCGAGACTGCGTATACACCATCAATAAATTAAGATACACATGACCAAGATAAGATCAACTACGGTAGTAGGTATTTACCATAACGGCGAGGTAGCCGTGGGCGCCGACGGGCAGGCCACCATGGACAAGCACATCGCCAAAAGCAACGTTAAGAAGATCCGAAAGCTGTTGGATGGCAAGATCGTGACAGGCTTTGCGGGCTCAACTGCCGATGCTTTTACGTTGCTGGAGCGCTTCGAAGAGAAACTGAACGCGTACCAGAGCAACATGAAGCGTGCCGCCATTGAGCTTGCAAAAGACTGGCGAAAAGATCAATACCTGCGCAAACTGGAAGCCATGATGGTGGTAGCCAACAAGAGCGAACTGCTTATTATTTCCGGTACCGGCGATGTGCTGGAGCCCGATAACCAGATCGCGGCCATTGGTTCCGGAAGTATGTATGCGCACGCCGCTGCCCTTGCTCTTAAAAAGCATGCTCCTCACTTATCAGCCGAAGAAATGGTAAAGGAAAGCCTTAACATTGCAGCAGATATCTGTATTTACACCAACCATAACCTTATGATCGAAAAGCCGGCCTAAGAAGTTCAATGTCATTTCGACCTTGGGGAGAAATCTTAAAGATTGCTGCACTTTGAAAACAACCAGATTTCTCCCAAATGTCGAAATGACAAGGTCGCAAACGCTCTTGTTTAAGTAGATGGTAATGGGTTTAAGGCCTGTTGAAGGGCTGATAAAACAGCAGAAAAAAATAATCATTTGAATGCCTGAAGTATGGAATTATTTGGGCGCATTGGTGTTTAGTTTTCTGAAAACTGGAGGACAATATCCTTGCGAGGAATTCCGCCCCGGATCCGGGTGTCGAACTGTGCATTGTAAAAGCCGTAAAGTATAAATCGTTTTTAATTTATAACTTGCCGACTCAAGCCGCTCTGCGGGGCAGGGCTTTAATTGTACATTATGGAAGTAAGCAACTTTTTAAAGAAACATTACAAGCACTTTAATGCAGCCTCTCTGATAGACGCTGCCGAAGGTTACAAGACACACCTGAACAACGGTGGTAAAATGCTGGTGACGCTGGCCGGTGCCATGTCTACAGCAGAGTTGGGTATCATTCTGGCCGAGATGATCCGCCAGGACAAGATCCACGCTATCTCCTGTACAGGCGCTAACCTGGAGGAGGATATTTTCAACCTGGTAGCCCATGATTTCTACGAGCGTGTGCCGCACTACCGTGAGCTTTCTGCTGCTGACGAGGAAGAACTGCTGAGCCGCCACCTGAACCGTGTAACAGACACTTGCATTCCGGAAGAGGAAGCGATGCGCCGTCTGGAGCACACCGTACTGAAGTACTGGATGAAGGCGGATCAGGAAGGTAAATCATACTTCCCGCACGAGTTCTTCTACCAGATCCTGCTGAGCGGCGAGCTGGAGCAGTACTACCAGATCGACCCGAAAAACAGCTGGATGCTGGAAGCTGCCAAGAAGAACCTGCCGATCATCTGCCCGGGCTGGGAAGACTCTACACTGGGTAACATCTATGCAGGCCACGTGATCAGCGGCGACGTGAAGAATGTGCACACCATGAAAACCGGTATCCAGTACATGATGGAGCTGGCTAACTGGTACACCGAAACTGCCAGAGAAGAGTCTACCATTGGCTTCTTCCAGATTGGCGGTGGTATAGCCGGTGACTTCCCGATCTGCGTGGTACCAATGCTGCACCAGGACCTTCAGCGTACCGGTGTTCCGCTTTGGGGTTACTTCGCACAGATCTCTGACTCTACTACCAGCTACGGTTCTTACTCAGGCGCTGTTCCAAACGAGAAGATCACTTGGGGTAAGTTAGGCAAAGACACACCAAAGTTCATGATCGAATCGGATGCTACCATCGTAGCACCGCTGATCTTCGCGATCGTGCTGGATATGTAATATAGCTATAAAGTATAGTATAAAGGCCGGAGAAATAATTCTCCGGCCTTTTCTGTTTTAAAGTAAATTCTCTTTTATATTTGAAATATACTATACTTTAAAACAGCTATACATGAAGCTAACTTTTACGTTTCTTTTATCCCTTACCTGTGCGCTGGCTTTTGCACAAAAGAATTATGTACAGGGGCATTATATCACCCACCAAGGCGATACAGTACAGGTACACATCAATGATCAGAACTGGGACCGGAACCCGCAGTTTATTGAAGTAAAACGCGAGGCTCACAGCTCAGATGTTCAGAAGTTAAAAGTCACCGACATCAAGGGTTTTTCGCTTTCTTCAGGAGATAAGTATGAATCTTACATAGTTGATGTAGACAGATCGCCTAATAAGCTACATCAGTTAGAATCAATCACCCAACCTGTAGTTGAACGCGATACCGTTTTTTTACGGGCTCTTGTTCTAGGAAAAGCAAATCTTTATTCTCTGAAAGATGAGCGTGCAAAAGAACATTACTACCTGAAAACAGGCGAAGAGGAACCCGTGGAATTGATTTACAGGGTTTCGATGGTTGAGGATGGCAACAGAACAGGCTACACCCAATTACCAATTTACAGAGGTATGCTTATTGCAAAGCTTACCGGCTGCCCGGAAGTATCGGGAAAAATAGCACGTGTAGAGTTTAAGGCTAATGCGCTGCAGCGTGTTGTTCAGGAATACAATGCCTGTGTGATCGGCACAGATGGCAACTATGCTACTGCTGAAGAAAAAGTAAAACTGAATCTGCTGGCAATAGGCGGTGTCTCCTATACTTCTCTGAAATTTAGTGGCTCCGGTTTCAACAGCCTGTTAGGAGAAGACTTTACAGGAGGTAATTATAATTTGGGCTTTTCGCTGCTTGCTACTTTGCCAAGAGCGCGCGGAAAATGGGCATTACGAAATGACCTTACCTATCATACTTTAAAGACTGAAGGTTTGTATGAGGAAGGGAGCAATGTGGGGCAGGAAAATTATACAAAGGTGGAAACAACCTTCGATATGGGGTATGTTGGTTTAAGTACCTCTGTACGCTATAAGTTGCTGGAAGCAGGTATAAAACCTTACATCCATGTAGGTATGGCAAATAATTTTATGGTTAAGAATAGCAGTAACCAAAAGAGTTTCAGAAGGTATTATGGTATTGAAAGAACAAAAGAAGAAAGCCCTCTTAATGATTTTCGTAAGTACGAGCAGGCTTTATTTGTAGGTGCTGGCATGCAAATAAAGAAAGTAGTTGCTGAGATTAAGTATGAGAGTGGTAATGCATTTTCAATCTATAAAAGCCTTGCATCAAGCAGAAATACACTTACGTTCCAGTTAGGCTATGTTCTGAGATAAGTAGCTGTAACAAGAACCTATAAAAGAGGCGCCTGGCTGTAATACAGCCAGGCGCCTCTTTTTTTATACTTTGATTATTGCTGTTGCAATACCTTCTCCACCCTGAACACACCATCCGCCGCCTGCAGTATCTTGCCTTTCAATTTGGGGTTATAGTTCGGGTGCTCACTCAGGAAGGTACGTATGGTTGCAGCGGCATTAGGCGTCTGGTAATAGGCAAAGGTGGATTGCAGCCAGTTGGTCGGGAAGAAGATGTCGCCGGTTAGCTGGATCTCTTCTACCAATTCCAGGCTCTCCCGCAGGTATTTCTCAGAGGTATTAGCCCGCAACGGATGGTGCAGGTAGCCTAAAGCAGTTGCTACCCAGGCCTCTTTTTCGCGGTTACGCTGGTTTTTGAGCGAGGCAAAGAAGGCATCGCGTTGCTGCACATCACCCGACAGAGCGGGCATCAGGAATTGCATGCGCTTTTTGCGATCCGGGTTGTTAATCCGGTTTGTCTGCTCCTGAAGTATAGCAGTAGCCCCCGGATAATCGCGCAGGGCAAGGGAGGCGGCAAGCGAAGTATAATCGTCTTCGTTCAGCTTCACGCCGGCAGGTGCTTTTTCCTCTTTCCATACGTTGTAGAGCCTGTCCTGTGCCTCTTTGCTAAGAGCTATACTCTGGTAGGCTTTGAACAGCAGCTTTTTAGAGTTAGGCTGTTTGTTCTGCTCCATGGCCTTCCATAGTTCGTTCTCCAGTTTGGCTGCCACTTGCTGCCTTTTGGCAGGTGTAAGTAGCCTCCAGTAAATATCCCCCAGCTGTCCTGTGAGTAGCTTAATGTTCAGTTCTTCGGTTTCTCTGGCAGATTCCTGCGTGGTGAACGTCAGCAAAGTTTCCGGAGTAATATCACGTCCGTTGAGCATGTTCTCGTACAGGTTGATGTAGGCAGAGGCACGCATAACCGGGTTCTGCAGTTTGTTAATCCCTGACAGCATTTGCTTATCCAATGGGAAAACGCCGTAGCCCTGACCGGATGAGTTGAACAGTATAAACAACGGCTTCGTCTTTGCTTCCGCTTCTTTAAGATTTACCTCTTGCGCATCCATTTTCACCGACAGTTCCTCCACACGATCCGGGTACACCAGCGCAACTTCAAACAGCTGCGGCCACAGGCGGTCAGAGCCATCTTCTCCTTTCTGCGAAATGGTAAGTGAGGTGATTTTATTTCCTTCGGTCTTCAGTTGGTAATCAAATACAGGACGTCCGGCCTCGTTTACCCATACCTTGTTCCAGGCCTGCAGGTCGGTTGGGGTGCGTGCGTCCAGAATCTCGATCAGGTCTGGCCAGGAGGCGTTGCCGTTGGCATACTTTTTCAGGTACTGGCGCAGCCCCTGCTTAAACTGTTCTTCACCCATCAGCCGTTCCAGCTGGCGCATCATAATAGGGGCTTTGTGGTAGATGATGTTGCCGTACAGGGTGCCGGCATCTTGCAGGTTCGCCAGGTCCTGGCGGATCGGGTTGGCACCGGCTGTGCGGTCAACGCCATAGGCAGCCGGGAAATGATCAACTAAAAACTTAAGATCGTAATTGGAGTTCTGCACTGATACCTGCGTGATCTTGTCGGCCATGAAATTAGCAAACACCTCCTTCATCCAGACATCGTTAAACCACTCCATCGTTACCAGGTCGCCGAACCACATGTGGGCGGTTTCGTGGGCGATGAGGCTGGAGCGGGCAATCTTCTGATCCTGTGTGGCACCCTCGTCCAGGAACAGGGTAGAGGCTTTGTACTGAATGGTGCCAACGTGCTCCATGCCGCCGTACTGGAAATCAGGTATGGCTACAAAATCGAACTTCTGGAAAGGGTAGGGGATCTGCGTGTAAGTTTCCATAAACTTCAGCGCATCGGCATGTATCCTGAAGATTGGGTTCATACTTTCCCTGATCTTGGCCGGATCGGTTTCGCGGTGCAGGAACTCCATTTTTCTGCCGCCTTCTTCTTTTACTACGCGACTAAAATTGCCGGCTGCAAAGGAGAACAGGTAGGTGCTGATGGTATCGGAAGGCAGGTAACTGTACGTTTTAGTATTGCCTGCGATTACCAAATCCTGCAGCGTCCCGTTTGCCTGTGCTTTCCAGTCCTGAGGTATGGTTAGCGAGAGCTTGTAAGAGGCCTTCAGGTCCGGCTGATCGAAGCAGGGGAAAACAGTGCGGGCGCGATCGGGCACCAGCAAAGTATAGAGGTAGTCCTCATTACGGTTGAGCGACATGTCGCCGGCAATGAATTTTATACTTACCTCGTTTCGCCCTTTTTTCAGGTTTTTGGCAGGTATCACCAGGTGTTCGTTGGTATGAACGATGGCTATACTTTTACCATTCACACTGACCGCCTGCAGTTTCTCTGTTTTCTCCTTAAAGTCGATCTGCAGCGGCTGGGCATTATTTTTCAAATCAAAAGAGATTGTTTCGGAGGCAAGTATAGGAGCGTCTTTGCCGTCCGGAATGGTCAGTTGAATGTCATACCCGATGTTGCGCAGCACTTCTTTCCGGTACTCGGCCAGCGTATGGGCAACTCCTGTTTCAACCGGTAACACGGTGGTAGCTGTAGGCTTTGGCGCACAGGAGTATAAAAAAGAAAGCGAGAAGGCTAAGGCACTATACTTGAGAGCTGTATGAGCTTTGTTGTTCATGGTAAGGATAGGGTGAGTAAGCAAACAGCAGGAAGTTACTAAAAAAACGTTTTCCCGGGTACAGTATGCTTCGGTTTCTACTTCATAAGCTGTACTCAATAATTTATACTTTATGTAAGCCTACCCGAGAAGTTCTAGGGTTGTGTTCAGGATTGCTATTGCCTTTGCGGTGTCTTCTGACCAGCGAGTTGTTGGTGAGAACACACAACAACGGCAAAAAATTAAATTATTTGTGCGTAATAAAAGCCCCCGCTTGCCTCCGGTGAGTGTAAGGTATCCCACGGCCTCTGTCGGCTGAAATTTATACTTTAAACCTCAGCATATTCTTATACTCTTGTATGTAACGTGGCGGGACACAACCTTATGGCCGAGCGAGGGCGCTACTATTTACCTAAGGCTGATTTGATAGAAGGTTTATACTCCTTTTTGTTCCCTCTGCAAAATGCAAGAGCCGCGAATATCACGGCTCTTGCTTCTAACAAACAATCAAATAACAAACAATTTCTAGGCTGGTACCATTGTTTTCTCCTCGCGGTCCCAGTGGCGGTGTTTTTTGATGGCATCTATAAACTGGCCTGCAAACTCATCTGCATCGGCTTCGCTGCCGGCCGTTACCACGCCTTTGTGCGACATTACCTCGCCAGACGTGTTGCTGGCAAAATTAACCCCTAGTACAAAAGCACGCTCCAGTAGAGCAATCCCGTTGCCGGAGGTGGCAATAGGTTTGCAGTGTTTAAAGGCTTCACTGATAAAGTGGAGGGCATCGCCTTCCTGCTTCATAGCCTGTATGCTCTGCTGTCCGTCCGGAATGTATACTGCATCGAACATGATGGAGCCGGTGGTAACGTGGCTTTTGTCAACCTCCATTGCTTCGCCGGTGCTGGATCTGCGCTTGCCCAGCAATTTTGAAATGATCTTGGCTTGTGCACCTGCAGCTTCCAAGGCTTCTTTTACCTGCATTACTTCGTTGCTGTCAAAACCGTCTTCTATCAGGATGGCTACTTTGCGTGATTTTGCTGTCTCGATCTTATTCCTTTCCATACTTACAGCAGGAGATTCCTTCACTGAGGCGCCTTTCTTCATCTGCTTAGAAGCGTCGTTTTCTTCGTAGTTGCCTGTAGATATTACCTCCAGGTCTTTGGGTACTTCTATTCCGATACCTGCAGCCACTCTGCGGGCAAATTCCGGATCTACTTTATAGAAGTTGGCCAGCTGGCGCTCGCGTACGGCGATGGTTTCTACTTTACCCAACTCAAAATGAGCGGCCTCTACCAGGTGTTTTTTCTCAGGCTCGGTCAGGGAGTTCCAGAACAGGGTAGCCTGGCTGTAGTGGTCGCTAAAGCTTTCGCTGCGGGCGCGTATTTTGTGTCCTTCCACTTTCTCCTGATGGTGCACATACCCGCCCGCACTTTCCGGTGCCATCATCGGGCAGCCATTGCCCAGTGAGTTTGGCCAGTAGTTTACTTTTCCTTTGCCGATGGTCATTTTCATGAAGCCGGCCCCGTTGTGGTTGTGCACCGGGCACACCGGGCGGTTTATCGGCACTTCGGTAAAGTTGGCGCTGTTGAAGCGGTTGAGCTGCGTATCGACATACGAGAAGAGGCGGCCCTGCAGCAGCGGATCGTTCGTGACATCAATGCCTGGCACCAGGTTGCCTGGGTGGAAGGCTACCTGCTCTGTCTCGGCAAAAAAGTTGTTGGGGTTGCGGTTGAGCACCATGCGCCCAATCGGTTTCAAAGGTACCAGTTCCTCCGGTATCAACTTGGTGGCATCCAATAGGTCGAAGTCAAATTTGAATTCATCTTCTTCGTCTACCAGCTGCACACTTAATTCAAATTCAGGGTAGTTGCCCATTTCTATCGCTTCCCACAGGTCCCGGCGCAGCCAGTCCGGGTCTTTACCGCCCAGCTTCTGTGCCTCGTCCCATACCAGCGAGTGGGCGCCGATGGTAGGCCGCCAGTGGAATTTTACAAAACGTGCTTTACCGGCTTCGTTTATGAAACGGAACGTATGCACGCCAAAGCCTTCCATCATCCGGAAGCTGCGCGGAATAGCTCGGTCCGACAGCACCCACATAAGCATGTGTGTGGATTCAGGCATCAGCGAAGCAAAGTCCCAGAAGGTGTCGTGAGCGGCCGACGCCTGTGGCATCTCGCTGTCAGGCTCCGGCTTGATGGAGTGTACCAGGTCCGGGAATTTGATGGCATCCTGAATAAAGAATACGGGTATGTTATTGCCTACCAGGTCGTAGTTGCCTTCTTCGGTATAAAACTTCACGGCAAAGCCGCGTGCATCGCGCACCGTGTCGGCTGAGCCACGCGAGCCTACCACGGTAGAAAAGCGCACGAACACCGGTGTTTTTATACTTGGGTTGCTTAGAAATTTTGCTTTGGTAAACTCGGCCATCGACTCGTACGGCTGAAAGTAGCCGTGTGCACCGGAGCCCCTGGCATGTACCACGCGTTCCGGAATGGACTCGTGGTCGAGGTGCGTCATTTTCTCACGAAAATGAAAATCTTCCAGCAGGGTAGGCCCCCGCGAACCGGCTTTCAGCGAATCGTCGGTGTGGTTGATGCGCACGCCCTGATCGGTAGTCATGAACTGATCTTTGGGATCTTCCCGGAATTGTTCCAGCTGCTGATTTTTACTGTCTTCGTTTACCTTGAAATCTGTTTTGTTTTGGTGGTGTGGCTTCTCTTCTTCGTTCATAATTTGGTGTTTTGTATGCTGACCTGTGGTGGATGTAAGGGGGTGGTTCAGGGTGTAAGTGCCTGATTTACCAGCTTGTTCCGATTAAGGGAAGGTACGGCGTCCAAAAAGCCATTGTTCAACTTGTTATGATATTTTAGTATTAAAATAAGATTAAAATTGGAGTATATAAAGTGGGATGCCTAAGCAAAAGGAACAGGATAAGCAGTAGTTGCTGTAATTGTAAAGTCGCATGTAAACAGACCACACGCTGTATTATAGTACAGCTTATTTTACCCTGACTAAAAGTGAGGAAACAGAAGGAAGTTGATTTTTACGATTTAAAGGCCGGTAAAAGGCAGCTTCTATTATTGGCATGGAATTGAATTTATTTAAGGTGATTTTTTATCAAAAAAAACACCTTTCCGGAAGGGCTGCTACTTTATTGGGCATTGACTGAGGTTAACCGCTGAGCTACCTTTTATTGAACAGGAACTCCTCTTCTTTTAAAAAATATTCGCCGCGCTTCTCCAGTATGCACAGGTTATCTATTGTAATCTCCCAGTTAAAATTATAGCTGCAGAGGAAGGACAACACCGGGCCAAGCAGCTGTGGGGTAGTGTCTCCCAGGGCCAGCGAAATATGCGGCAGCCACATGTTGGGGTTGTAGTAAACGCCCATCTCGGTGCTCATTTCGGAAATGTCGCGGTGCAGCCGTACGTGCAGCTGGTTGAGAAGAGTTGTACGGAGCACCGGTATGTAAATTACGGGTGTCTCGCCCGGGAAAATGCCCAGACCGGTGGTCCGGATCTTGAAAGGCCGCGTTTCCAGGCTAGTTTGCTCCAGGTATTCGACCAATTCTTCTTTGTCGGGTATTTCCGCCGTAAGAAGCGTCAGGTGCGGGTAGGGCGTCATTTTAACGCCGCTGAGGCCAAACTTTTTCTCCAGAAGCTCAGTCAGTTCAAGTACACATTCCGCGTGTGGTTTATCTAAAAGAGAAGTAACCGCAATCATAAAAAGTTTAGATTTTTCAGCTGGTATACCATGCTTTCAGGCAAGCCCGTTTGCACGTGAAGAACTAAGAAACGGTGCACAGCTGATATTGTTTAACTATTCAGCAGGGCTTTTGTTGCGCCTGCTGTGTTTCTGTCAAATAGAAGCTGCTTTGGTTACTTTCTGGCCTCAGAACGATTTCAACATGCCTTGTTCATACTTTGTTTTTGCCTGGGGAACCCTTAACAGGAACCTGCAAGTTAAGCACTCAGCGGAGATACACAAGCAGGCAGATCAATCTTGGTGGTCTGATCCGGAACAGTGCCTTTATAAAGTATAGTATAACAGCGCCACGCCGAAGTTGTGAGAGCTAATGCCTGCAACGGCTGTATCTTCTTATCTAAAATAAGTACCTTTGTGTTTCAAGAATAACCGGAGCGCATGATCTCTATCAATAACCTCAATTTCCATTTTGGCAGCCGCCCAATGTACGAGGATGCCAACCTGCACATCAAACCCAAAGACAAGATCGGCTTGATCGGTCTGAACGGTACGGGCAAGTCTACGCTGCTGCGCCTGATTGTGGGAGAGTACAAGCCTGATGGCGGCAGCATACAGATGAGCAAGGACACCACGATCGGTTTCCTGAACCAGGATTTGCTGAGCTACGAGACGCACGAAAGTATACTTTCGGTGGCCATGCAGGCATTCGGGGAGGCGTTAAGCCTGCAAAAGGAAATTGACCGGGTGCTGGTAGAGTTTGAGAACAACTTCCACGATGACCTGGTAGACAAACTGGCCAGACTGCAGGAGCGATTTGAGCAGCTGGGCGGCTATACCATGCAGGCAGAGGCCGAGGCGATACTGGAAGGTCTTGGCTTTACGACCAAGGAGCTGCAGCAGCCGCTGGCCTTGTTTTCGGGTGGCTGGCGCATGCGCGTTATGCTGGCCAAGATCCTGTTGCAGAAACCCTCGCTCTTGCTGCTCGATGAGCCTACTAACCACCTCGACTTACCTTCTATCAAATGGCTGGAGTCGTACCTGGAGCGTTTTGAAGGTGCCGTGGTGATCGTGTCGCACGACCGCGAGTTCCTGGACCGTACCACGAATGTGACGGTAGAAGTATCAGGCGCCAAGCTGAACGTGTACCCGGGCAACTACAGTTTTTATGTAGAGGAGAAGGCGCTGCGCAACGAGATACAGAAAGGCGCTTACGAAAATCAGCAGGCGCACATCCGGCAGACCGAGCGCTTTATCGAGCGTTTTAAGGCCAAGGCAACCAAAGCCAAGCAGGCCCAGAGCCGCATGAAGCAGCTCGAGCGCATGGAACGTATCGAGGAAGTAGCACCGGATGCAGCTAAAGTAAACTTCAGCTTCCGTTTCAGTGTGCAGCCCGGTCGGCATGTGTTCCGACTGGAGCACATGAGCAAAAGCTTCGGCGATAAGGTCATCTTCCGCGACACGAACGTGCACATCGAGCGGGGCGATAAAATAGCCCTGATCGGAGCCAACGGAAAAGGTAAATCGACTTTGCTGCGCATTATTGCCGGCACCGAGCCCATCCAGGGCAAGCGCGAGCTGGGCCATAACGTGATCATGTCGTTCTACGCGCAGCACCAGCTCGAAGCGCTAAACGTGGAGAATGAGATACTGCAGGAGATGCAGCAGGCAGGTTCCAAGAAATCAGAAGTAGAGCTGCGTACGCTGTTGGGCTCCTTCCTGTTCACCGGCGACGATGTGTTCAAGAAGATCAAGGTACTTTCAGGAGGGGAGAAGTCGCGTGTGGCACTGGCCAAAACGCTGATCTCAGAAGCCAATTTCCTGATGCTCGACGAACCGACCAACCACCTGGACATGCAATCGGTTAACATCCTGATCCAGGCGCTGGAGCAGTACGAGGGTACGTTTGTAATCATCTCGCACGACCGATACTTCGTGGATAACGTCGCGACCAAGATCTGGTACATTGAAGATTACCAGCTGAAGGAGTATCCGGGTACGTACCACGAATACGAGCTCTTCCAGGAGAAGCGCGAGAAGGAAGCAAAGCTTGCCGCTGCAAATACGCCGGCACCAAAAAAAGAGGAAGCCAAACCTAAACAGCAGCGGGACAACAATGAGTACAATGCCCTGAACAATCAGCTGAAGCAGGCAAACAAACAACTCAGCGAGGTAGAAAAACAGGTGCAGCGCCTGGAGCAGGAACTGGCCAGGTATGAGGCCGAGCTATCGGACCCGAAAGTATACGGGACCGTAGGCCTGCTACAGGAAACCTCCCAGAAGTTTGAAGCTGTGAAAAAAGAGCTCGACACGACCAACGCAAAATGGGAAGCCCTGATGCTGGAGGTAGAAGAACTGGAAGAGAAACTGGCTTAAAGTATAAGTATAAGTATAAGTATAAGTATAAGTATAAGTATAAGTATAAGTATGGAAGCACCGGCGCTGTTAAGGGCCGGTGCTTTTTTGTTCTGGTGATGACGGCTTTGAAGCAACTGCCCCCTTCAAGACTACTGTTAATACAAGCGGTTTTCAGCCACGCCGCTATCATCTGACAAAAACACAGCATAAATTTTTATTATAAAGCTGCTATATTGTTTCTTCTGAATATTCTATTTTTGTATTATAACATACCACGTTTTGCATGAAGAAATTATACGCATTGCTTATAGTAGTGCTTTTGGCAGGATATGTGAACCATGTAAATGCCCAAAGCCAGGGAGAGATTGTTGTGAAGAGGAATGCTATCGGTAATGCCTACTTCCTCAACGGGCAGCTTCTCAGCAGAAATGAACTACTTTATGTGCTGGAAAGTAATCCGGAGGCAAAGAAAGAATTAAAGATTGCTTACCGTAACAATGCCCCGGCTACGATTCTGAGTTACGCAGGTGGTTTCTTAATAGGTTACCCTATCGGTGCGCAGTTAGGAGGAGGAGAACCGAACTGGAAAGTTGCCGGAGTTGGTCTAGGTTTAATGGCTTTGAGTTTCCCTTTTACATCGGCGATCAGGAAGCACGAGCATAACGCTATTTCAATCTACAATAATGGTTTAAAAAAGACCTACAAGTCAAAAGTTGACCTGCAGTTAGGCTATGCCGGCAACGGCGCTGCGTTGAAGCTTGTTTTCTGATCGGGTGTTTGCTCAAATGCTGTTCATTTACAGTCAATATCAATGATCAAAGGTTTAAGCTCTTCAACCATACTTATACTTCTTGTAGGTATAATAGCTTATGGTCAGGATAAGTACCTTGACCCAACCGGCTCCTATATTTTGAGGGGTAAAAAGTTGAAAGAAGGAGAAAAAGGCAGTTATGGTGAACTACATGTTAAACTTATTAGTAAAGACAGATTAGCAATAAGCTTTTACTACGATAAAGGTTATCCAAGCTATAACTCTGGTTCATTTGTAGACACATTAGAATATAACTACAATCGAGCTGTTTATATATACAATGAAGCTTTTGATCCATCTGATTGTAAACTGACCTTCACTTTTGAGAAAAAAGCGGTTGTTATAAAGCATGAGGCTAGTAATTACAATTATAGCTGTGGCTTTGGAACGGGAGTGATTGCAAACACAGTAATGAAGAAAAGCTCAAGTAAAGTACCAGTTATCAAAGATTATTGGGAGAACTAAAAATAGCAATAGTTAACAAGTTATCTAATTAGATTTTGGAATGCCTTACTAACATTATATCAAAGACGTAGCAATACATCCTGTTCGCGCAAAGTCCTTCCGTAACTCATCTCGGTAGTAACAAGTATCATAAGGCAAGTATAGGCTGGCTTTGTGCCGGTAGTTCTGCTATGGTCCAGAAGTCCACTTTCCGTATTACCCAGATGGATTGCCCTTCGGAGGAGCAGATGATCCGCCTGCGTCTGGAAGGTGCCGCTAGCATACAGCACCTGGATTTTGACATACCCAACAGGCAACTGACCGTTTACCACACCGGCGAAGTTGCACCTATTGCAGATTCCATCGACACCTTAAACCTGAACTCCACCCTGCTGGGCACGGAGGAAACAGAGGCACCGGCACAGGTGCAGCAGCCGCCATCTGAAAGAAAACTGCTGTGGGCGGTGCTGCTCATTAATTTTTCGCTATTTCTAATTGAGGTGGTTACAGGTATCATTTCCCGCTCTATGGGCTTGGTAGCCGACTCGCTGGACATGCTGGCTGATGCCATTGTGTATGGCCTAAGCCTGTTTGCCGTTGGTGGCAGCACTGGCCGTAAAAAAGGAGTCGCAAAAGTCAGCGGCTATTTTCAGCTGGCATTGGCAGTGCTGGGCTTTGCCGAAGTGATCCGACGCTTTCTGGGTTACGAGCTGGTGCCCGATTTCCAGACCATGATCTACATTTCGTTGCTGGCGCTTGCCGGCAATGCCACTTCTTTATACCTGCTCCAGAAAGCCAAAAGCACCGAAGCACACATCCGGGCGAGCTGGATCTTTACTTCCAACGACGTGATCGCCAACATCGGCGTTATCACGGCTGGCGTCATCGTTTACTTCACCAATTCCAACAAGCCTGACCTGATCATCGGTACGCTCGTGTTCCTGTTGGTTGCCAGGGGCGCCTTCCGCATACTAAAGCTGGCCAGGTAGCAGGTTTATACTTAGCTGCCCTCATAGCCATACTTCAATTCCTTTCGCTAAATCAAACTTCATTACGGTTCTAGCTGCAACTGCCTGAACTTGTACCTTATTGGGGCCGCCGCAAACGTCTGGTACTATAATCCGTTTTAGGACTATAGAAGAAATGAAGTATAAGTTCTAAAAGATAAAACTATGAAAGCTGTTTGGAAAGGATCACTGGGCTTCGGGCTCGTGAACATACCTATAAAAATGTACAGCGCCACCAAGGCGCGCCGCCTGGATTTTGACCTGATCGACCGTCGCAATCATGCACGGGTGCGTAACCAGCGGGTGAACGAGAAAACAGGCGAGGTAGTGCCTTACGACGAGATCGTAAAAGCCTACAAATACGAAGGCAAATATGTGGAGCTGACCGACGAGGATTTTGAAAAAGTAAGCGCCGAAAAGAACCAGATCGTGCAGCTTACCGCTTTTGTAGATGAGGAGGAAATCGACGAGATATACTTTAAAAAGCCCTACTACCTGACTCCTGAAAAAGGAAATAAAACCGGTTATGGTTTGCTGCGCGATGCCATGCGCCGCACCGGCAAAGTGGCCATTGCCTCCCTGGTGATGCGCGGCACCGAAGACCTGGCGGTGATCCGTCCGGTAGGGGATGCGCTGGTGCTGCAGATGCTGCGGTTCGGGGAAGAGGTGCGGGATGTAAAAGACCTGGAACTGCCGCATAAGGTAGACATCGGCGGCAAGCAGCTTGACATGGCCGTGGAACTGATCAACCAGTTCTCAACCGAATTTGACATTCAGGACTACAAAGATACTTACACCGAAGACCTGATGAAGCTGATCGAATCCAAAGCAAAGGGTAAGAAGAAGCCGGCTCCGAAAAAGATGGAAGTGGTGCCAACCAAAACAAAAGACCTGATGGCTCAGCTCAAAGCCAGCCTCGAAGGTGGGCAGCCTAGACTTCGCGCCTCTTAATCAGCCACACCTATGGGACTTGAAAAGTATAACGAAAAACGCGACTTCAGCCACACACCCGAGCCTGAGGGAGCAGTAAAGAAAAGCAATGGCAAACTGCGCTTTGTGGTACAGCGCCACGAGGCTTCTACACTGCATTATGATTTCAGGCTGGAGATGGAGGGGGTGCTCAAAAGCTGGGCCGTACCCAAAGGCCCCTCGCTGAACCCTGCTGACAAACGGCTGGCCATGATGGTAGAAGACCACCCACTGTCGTACCGCACTTTTGAAGGCGATATACCCGAGGGCAACTACGGCGCCGGCCACGTCGACATCTGGGACGAAGGCACGTACTATGCTGCCGAAACCTACGACCGGAAGCAGGACGAGGAGTACCTGCTGCGCGGGCTAGAAGAGGGCAACATCAAGTTTGTGCTGGACGGCAAAAAGCTGAAAGGGGAGTTCTCCCTGATCAAAATGAAAGGCCGACAGGAGGGAGCCTGGCTGCTGGTGAAGAAATCGGATGAGATGGCCATGAAGGAAACCTACGACAGCGAAGACTACCTTGACAAGCCGGCAACCAGAAAGCCGGCTGCTGCAAAGAAAAAAAGTACTGCCAAATCAGAAACTGACAGTAAGAGCAAAGCAAAACCTGCCACCATGCCGCACCATATCAAGCCTATGATGGCAAAATTAACAGATGGTCCCTTTGACGAAGCGCAGTGGCTGTTCGAAATAAAGTGGGATGGCTACCGGGCCGTGGCGGAGGTGAAGGATGGCAACGTAGAACTTTACTCGCGAAGCGGAAAATCTTACGGCGACAAGTATAAACCCATAGTAGAAAGCCTGAAGGAACTGGGACACGACGCGGTGCTGGATGGAGAGATCGTAGTGCTGAACAATGAAGGTTATGCGACTTTCCAGCAATTGCAGAACTACCAGAATACGCCTTCCGAACACCTGTACTTTTACGTGTTCGATTTGCTGTACCTGGACGGGGAAGACCTACGCGACCTGCCCCTGATCGAGCGTAAAAAGCGGCTGGAAGAAATATTGCCGGAGTTGCCCACAGTGCGCTATTCGGATCATGTGGAGGCACAAGGCGTGGCCTTTTTCAGGGAGGCGCAGCGCAAGCAGATAGAGGGCATCATGGCAAAACTCGCTACCAGCCCCTACCGCACCGGCCAGCGCAGCAGCGAATGGCTTAAGATCAAAACACACCTGCGGCAGGAAGCTGTAATCGGCGGCTTTACGGAACCCAAAGGAAAGCGCAAGCACATTGGGGCGCTGGTGCTGGGCGTGTACGAAGATGGCAAGTTTACCTATGTAGGGCAGAGCGGCAGCGGCTTCAATACCAAAACTTTAGGCGAGCTCAAGGTCCGGCTGGAGCCACTCATTCAGGCAGAATCGCCGTTTGCAGGCAAGGTAAAGCCCAATGCACCCGCTACCTGGGTTAAACCGGAACTGGTGGCTGAAATTTCATTTGCCGAATGGACTTCGGAGGGTATTATGCGGCAAGCCATTTACGAAGGGCTGCGCGAAGACAAGAAAGCCAAAGAAGTCGTGCGCGAAACAGCCCTGCATACCACTGAGGCGGTAGAAGAAGCCGAAGAAGCACCTAAAGCAAAAAAGAAAGACCCGCCCAAAAAAGCAAAAGAAATGAAGAGCGACAGTAAGAACAGGGAAGAAGTGGTGATCGAAGGGCAGGAGGTGCCGCTTAGCAGCCTCGATAAACTATACTTTCCGGACGAAGAAATCACCAAAGGCGACCTGATCGACTATTACCAAAGTATAGCCGACGTGCTGTTGCCCTACTTAAAGGACAGGCCACAGTCGCTGCTACGCCACCCGAACGGCATTGCCAAACCCGGTTTTTTCCAGAAAGACATCGACCATACCCCGGACTGGGTGCGCACCGTGGCGCTTCGTGCCGAATCGACCGGGCAGGACGTGGATTACCTCATATGCGATAACAAAGCCACACTGGCTTACATGAACAATCTGGGCTGCATCCAGCTCAACCCCTGGAACTCGCGGCTGGCCAACCTCGACAAGCCGGATTACATGGTCATCGATCTGGACCCGGGTGAGAACTCCTACGACGAAGTAGTGGAAGTAGCGCTGGTAGCAAAAGAGATACTCGACAAGGCCGGTGCTGAAAGCTATGTGAAAACATCCGGGGCTACAGGCATGCACCTCTACGTGCCCTTGGGAGCTCAGTATACTTTTGAGCAGGTAAAGCAGTTTGCCCTGATCGTGGCGCAACTGGTGCACGAGCGGCTCCCCGACCTTACCAGCCTCGAACGCAATCCTAAAGCGCGCAGCAAGCAAGTATACCTCGATTATTTGCAGAACGCGATCGGGCAAACCGTAGCTGCTGTGTACAGCGCCCGGCCTAAAGAAGGAGCCACAGTTTCTACTCCGCTGAAATGGGAAGAAGTGAAGCCCGGCCTGCATCCGTCAGCCTTTACCATCAGGAATGTGCCGGAACGCCTACGCAAATTGGGCGATCTTTTTGAAGGTGTGCTGGGGAAGGGAGTTGACCTGGAAAAATGCCTGAAAAATTTGGGGAAAGTATAAGGTGTTGAAGGGCAATAGTATGCGATACAGGTAGGGTATAGAGTTTAACCTATGCCTTGTTTCAGTCGTTACAAAAAGGCACAGTCAGATCACCTGATGCTGACTAGGCTGATAAAAATTTATCGCTAAACAAAATAAAGCTATGGCTGAACTTAGAAATTTAGAAGACCTGTTCAAACACGAACTGATGGAGCTTTACGGGGTAGAAGAGAACCTGATACAGGCAATACCGGAAATGGCATCACGGGCTAATGACCAGCTGCTCAAGATGGCGTTGGAGAACCACTTGGAGCAAACAAAAGCTCAGAAAGACCGCCTCGACCAGGTTTTTCAAATGCTGAACATACAGAAGATGGAGGTACCGGCTTCTGCCATTGAAGGTATGGTGATGCAAGGCAGGGAAATGATGGCTGAAGACGCATCTCCGGAGGCACAGGATGCAGGTATTATTGCCGCAGCGCAGAAGATCGAGCACTACGAAATTTCAGGTTACGGAACTGCCACACACTATGCCGAACGACTGGGCCACATGGAAGCTGCCGCTTTGTTAAGACAGACACTGGACGAAGAGAAAATGGCCGATACCAAGCTGAACGAGCTGGCCAAAAACTCTGTGAACCTGAAAGCTATGTAATATAGCTGAATGAAAGTATAAAAAAGCTGCTGCTATACTTTAGCAGCGGCTTTTTTATTTTTAGCTCATTGGTACGGATTTCTATGTTACTTATAGTTTGCCCTCGTATACGGCTATACTTAAAGGCGCAAGCTTTACCTGCTCTTCTGCCTTTACATACGTAGGCAATGGCTTCGTTTCAGCTTCCTCTTTTCCCAACCATTTCTCCTCTTTAGAGTCCAGGATTTTTTTCCAGTCCGCTGCCTTTTTCGAGAAAGTATAAGACAGTTCCGTATCCGAAAGATTAAAGAGGCAATGCAGGTGCCTGAGGCCATCTGCTGTCTGGCGCTGCAGCACAAATCCTCGTTGTTCCAGCACATGGACCTGCACATCCTTTTTTTCAAAGTTCTTCAGGACAGGATGCTCTTTGCGCAGCCAGATCAATTGCCGGTGCCACTGTTCCAGAACTTTATGATGTCCTTTTTTGCGCTTTTGCCACTGCAGCTTACAGGAGTTAAATGTTTCCTCTGACTGCGGATCAGCAGGTTCTCCTTCCCATTTATACCGGGAAAATTCCTTTTTGCGCCCTTCGCGTACCGCTTCGATCAGGTCTGTGTCACTGTGGCTTACAAAGTATAAAAAGGGGGCATCCTCTCCATACTCTTCTCCCATAAACAGCATTGGCACGTAAGGCGCAAGCAAAATGGCTGCGGCACCAAGCTTCAGCTTTTCAAAAGATACCAGCTGCGACATGCGCTCCCCTTTCACGCGGTTGCCGATCTGGTCGTGGTTCTGCAAAAAGGCAACAAACCTGTCCCCCGGCACTCCTGCCGAGGATGCGCCATAGGTACGTTTTCGGAAGTTGACGTACTCACCGGTCAGTACAAAACCATCCGTATAGGCTTTTGCCAGTTGCTCTGGCTGGCCAAAATCTTCGTAAAATTTTTTCCCGGGCGGATGAAGCAGCACATACAGGGTATGATGAAAATCATCGAGCCACTGTGCATCAAATCCCATACCTCCCAACTCAGGCGATCTGATCACGCGCGGGCTGTTCAGGTCGCTCTCCGCTACGAGATACAGCGGCTTGCCCATTTCCTGCTGCAACTGTTTTACCCTGCGGTGCAAGAGCTCCCAGAAGCTGACGGCGCTGTCATCGTAAATCGTGTGGATGGCGTCGAGGCGAAGCCCATCCAGGTGGTAATGCCGGAACCAGTGTAAGGCGTTTCCTGTAAAATAATCGCGTACGCCGTCGCTCCAGTCGCCATCGTAGTTTATCGCTTCACCCCAGGGTGTTTTATACTTATCTGTAAAATAAGGACCGAACTTAGAAAAGTAGTTGCCTTCCGGACCTACGTGGTTATACACCACATCCAGAAAAACTGCAATACCACGGGCATGGCAGGCATCGACCAGCTTCTTTAACCCATCAGGTCCTCCGTAGGAGTTTTGTACGGCATACAGGTCTACACCATCGTAGCCCCAATTGCGGTTGCCCGGAAACTGCGCGACCGGCATCAGTTCTATGGCATTGATGCCGGTCGCAGCCAGGTCATCGAGCAGTGGGATGATGGCTTCGAAAGTGCTTTCCGGGGTCAGGGTACCCACATGTGCTTCGTAGAGCACCATATCCTGAAAAGCTATGTTGCGCCAGTTCTGATCGTGCCATTCGAAGGTGCTGTGATCCATTACTTCCGATGGGCCGTGTACGCCTTCCGGCTGGTAATGGGATGCAGGGTCCGGGTAGCCTTTTTCTTCTTCATCGGGTATAAAAAAGTAGCGTGTTCCGGGGAATACATCCTGAACTGTTACCTGAAAACAGCCCCACTTATCCTGTTTCATCTCTACAATCCTTTCTTCAGGATGTACCAGTTGCAAGGTCATTTTCTGTTTTTCCGGAGCCCATACTGTAAATGAACACTGTCCATCTCCCAGGTACTCTGCACCTATCGTTTGCATTTTGTTGATTGTTATAAACGTGTTGCTGCCGGAGCAAAGATTTTCAATGGCTATACTTCAATAGGCAGCAGCTGAAGTATAGCCAGGTACAATCACCAGATCAGATCATGCTTCTTCCAGCCTGATCACCAAGCCCTCGTCCCCGGCAAGGCTGGTGCTGTTGTTAAACGCTTCACCTTCCCGCTCGGGATAAGTGGCAATTGCTATTCTGCCTCTGCAGCTCAGATTCCGGGGCTTGAAAAAGACAGGTCGGTGACTCAGGTTAAGCACGATCAGGAACCGCTGACTTTCATGTTGCCGGATAAAAGACAGCACCTGTCCTTCTGGCGGCACCGGAACGTACGTACCAATGTTTAATGCCGGTTCTTCGTGGCGCAGCTTCAGGAGTTTCCGGTAAAGCGACAGCATGGAGTAGGGGTCCTGCTCCTGTGCCTGCACATTCAGGCGGCGGTAATTGTCTGGTAATCGTAGCCAGGGTTTGCTTTCCGAGAAACCGCCATTTGCCTGGTCATTCCACTGCATGGGGGTGCGGGACGGATCACGACTCAGGTACAGATCCGGCATGTTGAGGCCCTGGGGATCCTGTACTTCTTCAGGCGGAATTGCCACATCACGCATGCCAATTTCATCGCCGTAGTAAATGGTAGGCGTACCCCTTAGCGTGAGCAGCAGCATGGCTGCCACCCTGGCCTGTGATTTACCTACCCGGCTGGTAATGCGGGGCTGGTCGTGGTTGCCCAGTACCCAGTTTGGCCATCCTCCGGTTGGCAGCGCACCTTCGTACTGGCCAATGGTAGAGGCGATCTGTGCGGCATCCCAAGGCAGGGAAAGCAGCAGGAAGTTGAAAGGAAGGTGGGCGCCTGAGTTGTCTGTGCCATAATAGGTCATCAGTTTGTCGATGGGTAGGTAAATTTCACCGATCATCATGCGCTCGTGGTAGCTGTCGAGCACCTGCCGCATCATTCTTACAATCTGGTGTACCTCCGGCTGGTCGGTAGAGTAGGCAGGCACCAGTTGCTCGTAGGTCGCCATGTTAGGCGTGTAGTTCGGGTTGGGTGGGTTGTCGCGTAGCTGTTTGTCTTTGATCATGTGCCACATCACATCTACCCGGAAGCCGTCTACGCCTTTGTCGAGCCAGAAGCGCATTACGTCAAGCATGGCTTGCTGCACCTCCGGGTTGCGCCAGTTCAGGTCAGGCTGCTCTTTCAGGAAAGCGTGGTAATAATATTGCTGTGTTTTCTCGTCCCATTCCCAGGCACTTCCCCCAAACACGCTCAGCCAGTTGTTGGGTACCGATCCGTCTTCTTTGGCATCGTACCAAAGGTACCAGTCGCGCTTGGGGTTATCGCGTGAGGAGCGCGATTCCAGGAACCACGGATGCTGGTCGGAAGTATGGTTGGGTACCAGGTCCAGTATCAGTTTCATGCCGCGGGCATGCACCTCCTGCAGCAGTTCGTCAAAGTCATCAAGCGTACCGAACAGGGGATGTACGCCGGTATAGTCGGAAATGTCGTAGCCGAAATCGGCCATGGGCGAAGGGTAGATGGGCGAGATCCAGATGGCATCGATGCCCAGCCATTGCAGGTAATTAAGCCGGCTGATGATGCCACGCAGGTCGCCTACGCCATCGCCGTTACTATCTTGGAAGGATCGGGGATAGATCTGGTAAATTACACTTTCTTGCCACCAAAGGTGTTTTTGCTGCGCTTCTTTCATAGTTTCAATCTCTTTGGAGTTACCTTTATAGCTTTTACAGGCTACACCGGCAACAGGAATGTCTTATGTACGAAGGTTAGCAGCTGTAGATTTTTAACAAGCCAGGAAAGTATGGCTAGTTTACTTTGCCCACCCGCATATAGATCGGAAAACTCACCTTTTTCCGGGCTTCCGGATCTCCCCACACGTCCAGTAGGTGTGGCATCAGTACATCTACCGGGCTCTGGCCGTGCTGGCGTATGTAGCGCTGTACCGCCGACCAGGTGTTCAGGTATAATCCCACATCCTGTAACGTCCACTCATACTCCATGTAAAATACGGGTGCTTTGATCTCCTCAAAAGGAAAAGGGATGTTGGCGTAATGCTTGTCGATAAGTTTGCGCTCCGGGTCCCAGTAGCCGGCAAGGGTATGATTATAAAAGGCATCTAGCAGCTCGTCTATTTCCCTGGCTTCGATGCGAAGCAGGTCGTAGAGCCAGAGCGCGAGCAATGCGTCGGAGGTAGCCACCCGGCGAACTTCCTTGTAAAAGGCTTCTGCATCAAACCAATGGAACGCCTGCCCTACCGTGATCAGGTTAATACTTTTATTCTGAAGTACAGTTTGTTCTGCCCGGCTCAAAAGGTACTGAATGTTGGGAAGACGGGTAGCATGGTTCAGTTGCGATTCGCTTATGTCGGTGGCGTATACTTTAGCGAAACGGTTTGCAAGTTGCGCGGCTACCTGGCCGTTGCCGGTGCCACAATCCCAGGCTTTATCAAACACAGCGGTATGGGAGTATAAAAACTCATACAGTTCCTGCGGGTAGTGTGGGCGGTAGCGGGCATACTGGTCCGCCTGCTGCGAGAAATTATCTTTAAGCTCCTTCATACGGGTTTATACTTTGCTCGGGTGGTTTTAGGGATGTTGCGGGTAAAGTTTAAGTTAGCTAGGTTATCTTTTTATACTTACAGCCTCAACCAGCAGCGAAGTGAAGATAATAGAGAAGAAAACAATTTCTACCAGGTATTTTAGCTTCTGACCGTTTGAAGCAGCTCGCCCGGGCTCTTATTTTCTAAATCCTTAAAGTCTCCGCGCATGGCCTTCAGGGCAAATACTTCTTCGCTGATCTCCTGCCTTGTCCGGATCTTGAGGGCACGGAACAGCGGCAGGGGAGGGCACCAGCCTTGCAGGCCGTGCTGCAGCAGAAACGAGGCTACCACGCCCGGAAGTATAAACCACCGCCTGTTCACGAACGCACCGAGCGCCAGCCCGGTCAGCGCCAGTGTAGAAGCGTTCACCTCCAGCGTCTTTTCTATATCCCACTCCTTGGTAAGTTCAGTCAGGCGCTTGTCTATTGCCTCACGGCTGCGGTACCCGTATCGCTGAATGTTTTCTATCGTTTTCTCATCGATCTCTTTATTGGCTTCCAGCGGAGTGCTTTTCCGCACCCTTCCTTTTCGTTCTTCCTTCATGGCTTACGTTTTGAGCATGTTTCCTTCAAAGTACGGTGCCTTTAGGCACATGTTTTGCAGCGGGTAGGTGTACAAGGTATGAGAGAAGATGCTCTGTATAAACTATATATGGAGCGATAAATTGGATTTAAGTACGTAGCGAGATTATTTTAAAAATACAATGCGTGAACTACGTAGCTCATTTCGGGTTAAAAAGAAAAAATACTGACAAAATCAGCAGATATTGTATTATAACATAGGATAAATTTCTAGCTTTACGTTAGTTAATCTATTCACCAACAGAGCGATTATAATAGTTGACCAGAATAAAAACTTAATTAATAAGAATAAGTAAAATTTAAAGTATAATAGTCATAGAATTTAACTACAAGAGGTCTTTTGACACTATTTGTTAACTTAGTTTAATATCCAGCTTTAGAAAAGCCTTACATGTTGGTAGTGTCGTGAGAATTGAAATTTTCGAATAGCATATGGAAAAGTACGATAAGTGGTATCATCCTTACAATATAGATGAAAAGTACAGCAAACGGGTAGCTTACTTCAGCATGGAGTTTGGCATACACCAGGCGCTGAAAACATATTCCGGAGGTCTGGGTTTTCTGGCAGGTTCGCACATGCACAGTGCCTACGACCTGAAGCAAAACATGATCGGCATTGGCATGCTGTGGAAGTATGGCTACTACGACCAGGACCGAAACGAAGACCAGACCATGCACCCGGTTTTCAGGAAGAAGTTTTATACTTTCCTGGAAGACAGTGGCATAACGGTAAAGGTGCTGGTGAACAACCACCCGGTAACAGTTAAGGCACTGGTGCTGAAACCAGAGATCTTCGGTACTGCGCCGATGTATTTCTTAACGACAGACATACCTGAAAACGATTACCTGGGCCGCACCATCACGCGCATGCTCTACGATCCGGAACCGGCAACACGGGTAGCCCAAAGCATCATATTGGGTATTGGCGGAGCGAAAGTGGTAGAGGCACTCGGTGGGGCCGATATTTACCACATGAACGAAGGCCATGCGCTGCCGCTGGCATTCAAGCTGCTTTCAGATTATGAAGACGTAAACGAGGTGAAAAAACGCCTGGTATTTACAACCCATACGCCGGAGAAAGCGGGTAACGAAGAGCATGACATCCATATGCTCGATCGCATGAGTTTCTTCAACAACACTACGCTGGAAGAAGCCAGAACCATCACGGGCATGCACGGACACATGTTCAACTACACGCTGGCAGCGCTTCGTATGTCGAAGGTGGCTAATGGTGTATCGCAGCTGCATGGTGAGGTTGCCCGCCAGATGTGGTACGACAACGAAGGGGTGTGCGAGATACAGGCAATCACCAATGCGCAGAACGTGCCTTTCTGGATGGATGAGACCATGAAGCAGGCGCTCGCCAACAACGATGATGCTGCGCTGGTGAACAGGAAAAAGGAAATGAAAAAACAGCTGTTCGACCTGGTAGCCGACCAGACGGGCAAGCTCTTCAAACCCGATGTGCTGACGGTAGTATGGGCCCGACGATTTGCCGCCTATAAAAGACCCGACCTGATCTTACGCGATGTGGAGCGTTTCCTGGAGCTGATCAACCGCCATGATATGCCAGTACAGGTGATCTGGGCAGGTAAACCTTACCCGTTTGACCACGGAGCGATCAGCGTGTTTAACAGGCTGGTGAAACTAGCTGACCGCAAGCCGAACATTGCGGTGCTGACAGGATATGAAATTGAGCTGAGCCGTAAACTCAAACAAGGTGCCGATGTATGGCTGAACACGCCGCGTCGCCCAAGAGAGGCTTCCGGCACCAGCGGCATGACTGCTGCCATGAACGGAGCCATCAACTTCTCGGTGCTGGACGGCTGGTTGCCGGAGTTTGCCCGCCATGGCGAAAACAGTTTTGTGCTGCCGATAGTGGACCTGAGCCTGCCGGATGAAGTTCAGGACGAGACAGATTACCAGAACCTGATGCACATCCTGGAACACGAGATCATACCGACGTACTATCACGATAAAGAAAAGTGGCTGCGCATCAAAAAGCAAAGTATGCAGGATGTGCTTCCGCAGTTCGGAGCCGACCGCATGGCCAGTGAGTATTATGAGCTCCTTTACAGCTACGAGTTTGAAAAAGTCGGAGCTGAGTTTGTTTAACGCGATAAAGTATAAGTATAAAAAAAGCTGCCTCTGTACAGAGGCAGCTTTTTTTATACTTATACTTTAACTTACATAGTCTAGAAAGGATAGCCAATCGCAATGTTGAGAATCATGCCATCGTCGCCAAAAGTTGGTTTGAAATCACCCAGCACAAATTGGGAGCCTTTTGGTAACGCCGGATTTCTGACTGGTATGCCAAAATCAAAACGGATTACAAAGAATTCCACATCCACGCGCAGGCCAAAACCCGTGCCGATAGCCAGTTCACCCAGCACGTTGCCAGCATTGAATTTGCCTCCCGGTTTTTCTACTT
This sequence comes from Pontibacter ruber, assembly GCF_023630205.1. Classification (GTDB taxonomy): domain Bacteria; phylum Bacteroidota; class Bacteroidia; order Cytophagales; family Hymenobacteraceae; genus Pontibacter; species Pontibacter ruber. The sequence continues at coordinate 907,852 of NZ_JALPRR010000003.1, forward strand.
TTCCGTCATCACCTATATAATCTTTTATGAGCCAGATGTTACCGGCATCAATAAAAAAAGCTCCGCGGAAAAATCCTGTAATTGGGAAACGGTACTCCACATTCGCTTCCAGCTTTATGTCACCTACCTGGTCGTAATAGGAGAGTGAGTCGATCAGAGTATCATACGTACCGGGTCCAATGCTACGCGCCCTGAAGGCCCGTATGCTGTTGGGGCCTCCAATAAAGAACTGCTTCACATAGGGCAGTGTGCTGGAGTTGCCGTAGGGCAGCCCTGCTCCCAGAATAAGGCGGGTTGCCAGTTGCGTTTTTTCTGTGAAGTTGTAGTAATACCTAAAGTCGTTTTCAAGGCGTGAGTACTGCGAGTAAGGCTGCCCTATTAGAGTTCGTGGTTCTTCGTCGGTGGGTTTGGTCGTGCCCATCAGCGATTGTATCGCATTAACCGCGTTACCTGATACATCAATGTTAAACCTGTTGTAAAACTGGTGCGGCAGATCCGGCAGTGTCAGGTTGCTGAAAGTAAACTGATAGATAGAGCCGATTATGAACTGGTTCTCGAAGCTGCGCCGCAGATAGGTACTCTTGTTCAACTGTTCCTGAAATTGATCTGTTACCTTGGCTGTTCTCACAAACTGTAGGTTTATAGGCGTGATCTCATGTGTCAGGGTTCTTTTAGGGCGCCAGTTGTAACCATACGAGGCGTTGTAAGAGTTACTCTGGAAGTACTGCACTCGGTTCAGAAAGCTGTATCCTGCCGTGATCCGGGTATTGGGAGCAAACTCTGAGCGTAGGTTCTTCACCTTGAAGGGAGCAATGATACGGGGAAGTATAACGGAAGCTTCTGTTGTCAGCTCATAGGAGGTCTGGCCTGTTGTGCTTTTCGTATCGCCGCCTGTATCGGTGGTTCCGCTAGTGCCGGTGCCGCCTACCTGGCTCTCAAAACTGCCTGTTACGTTAAGCGAAAGCAGCTCGGACCCTTTGAAGGCATTGCGATTCCGGAAGGAGGCCGTTACGCCGGGCCCTGCAAAGTTGTTCGACTTACTGACCATCTGCGCCTCTACCCGGAGCGATTTTTTGAGGTTGGGTGTGAGGTAAATGAACGCATCCAGTTTTCCCTGGCTGGCAGTGTCTGGGACGTATTTAATGTTCGCATACTTGTACGCTCCCATTTCCATCAGGCGGCTGGTGGTGAGCAGATGGTTCTGTCGCGAGTACAGGCTATCCTGCTGCAGGAACACGCCCCTGAGCAGGTGGCGGGCCTTAACATAGTTCTCGTTGGGTATGTAATAATACTGCTCGTAGCGGATGGTATCGCTGTTGTACAGGCTGTCGGCAAGCGAGTAGTTGGCGAAAATGTAGATGTCCTCCAGTGTATAAGGTTTCAGCGCCTGCGCCGGTGCATCTTTCTTTACGCGTAACAGCACATCCGCCTGCCGGTTACCTACCATGGTATCCACGCTGAAGATCAGCAGGTCAGGCCCAAAATAGAAGTAACCTTCATTTTTCAATTGCTTGTCGATGCGCTCCCGCTCCAGCACCATGTTTTGCAGGTTGTACAGATCGCCGGGTTTCAGCAGCGATTCCGATTTTGTTGCCCGTATAGCAGCATGCACTGCCAGCGAGTCATTTTCAGGGAACTTGATGTTGCGGAGGCGGTAAGGCCCTTCTACAGTGGCAGTCCAGTTTATAGTTGCTTTCTTTTTTTTAACAGTAGTGGCGCTGACCACTTCGTTATCGAAATAGCCGCGGTTGTGCAGGCGGGTTCCCATCACGCCGCTGATGCTGTTGGTATCTACCTGTGAGATTAAAACCGGCGCTTCGCCCAGCTTGTTTTTGATAAAATGCTTTAGCCCTTTTTCTTTTTTAGTCGGTTCGACAGCATTGTAGATCCATAATTTGGGTCGCAGGCCAAGTATGGAAGCGTTTGGTTTCGGACGTACGGTGTTGCTAAGCTCTGTGGTTATACTTGCACGTTGCTTCTTGTCATTTTCACCTTTTACTTCAACTTTAAAACCTGTAAATAAAGCATCTCCTTCCGGTACACTTTTCGTGCTACTGCATCCCTGCACCATTAACAGCAGTGCTAACATGAGCAGCGATGAAAGAAGCGGCTTCCGGAGTATAGAATGTATCATAAAGGCTTCGTGTCTATTGTTGTGTTCTGATTTCCTGCAACGCTTCTTCACGGCGCTCCACCTTTCTTGCTTTTCTGGATTCCAGGCTGCGGAAAAGGTCGGAGAAGTTATCATAATCGCGTACGAAGATCAGCGAGAGGCCTGTTTCGCGTATATCGCCTTCAATAATGTCTTCGTACCTGTCTCGCTGGAAACCACTTACCCGCAGGCGTCCGTCCGGTGTAAGCGAATATTCTACGGTAATATTGCCGCCAAAGCCTCCGCCTGCACTTTGTTGCGGCCCTTTGCCTTCCAGCCCGATAGCGCTGCCTACTCTTACCGTCAGCCGCTCGTTCAGGAACTGCTGGCGTACCGCCACATCCAGGTCCGTGCGGCCTTCAGCTGAACCCGATGAGTAGTCTTCGTAGGAGTTAACACCAAGTTCGAGGCCGAGGCCACCGGCATAGCGCTGCGTAAGGTTATTTAACTGATCGCTCATGACCCCACTCAGGGAGTTGCGAGCAGTAGAGGCAAAACCACCACCAGAACTCTGAAGCGGGTCAGGGGCCATAAAGCGGCCTAGTACCAGCAGCGAGAAAACCTGTTTGTTCATTTCTGCCTCGTCCTGGCGCAGCGTTATCAGTTTATTTTCGATCTGTCCGTCATAAGCATTGCGCTGCTGCTCGGGTAACTGTATGTCAAATCCAATCTCCGGCTTCAGCATTTCACCTTCTACATTCACGTATACCTGGAACGGCAGCTGAGTACGGTAGCGGTTTTGTTCGGCCTGCTCCAGTGAGGCCAGCTCTGAAGAAACCAGTTCCAGTGGGGCCGTTTTAATGTTATAAATAGCTGTTATGTTGATGTCTGCCTGCAGCGGGTCACCTTCCCAGGCAACGTAGCTGCCTTTGGCAATATCCAGTTCCCGTGATACAATGTCGTAAAAGGCCATTTTATATTGTCCTTCTGTGATTTCATATCGCCCTGTCATATTCATCTGGCCGCTTGGTGTCATGCCAAATACGATCGGAGAAGCTTCGCCTTTAACAACGAGGTTGTCACCCGTGATCGGGTCCATGATGATGGTGATCGGTGTAGCATCAGTAACCGTTATCTCTACTTCGATATCAGCCCCTACAAAGCCTGATTGAGCTGCCTCTTCCTCCAGCCCTCGCTTGAGTATTACATTCAGCGAATCGCTCAGGTCTACAAACTCTACAATGCCTTCGCGTTCGGCAGCACCGGCTTCGTCTGCGGGAACTACGGCCGTAAGAGCAGAATTATCCAACACCCGCACCCTGGCATTTATTTCAGGTTCTGCCAGGTTACCAGTTATGGTTGCGTCCGCATTGATGCGTACAGTGCCGTAATAGAGGTCATTGTCCTTCGCTGTGGAGTTCATCGCCAGGAAGTTCTGGGTATTGGCACGCAGGTCGAAGCGGTAATCGGTGTAGGTCTTGGTATAAATGGTGCCGTTGATCTCCAGCGGGTTGTTCAGCGAATCGGAAAGCGTGAAATTGGAGAAATTGATCCCATCTTCGTTGAATACCAGTCGCTCGTTCTGCAGGCGGTACACGGCATTCAGCATGGCAACGTTAAACTGAGCCTGGTTAAAGTTAAGCACACCGGTGATGTTTGGATCGTCCAGCGTACCTGTGATGCGGAGGTTCCCGTTTGCCGTTCCCGCCATATCCTTTACCATACCTTGCATAAACCCTTCCAGTGCTGCCATGCTCAGGCTGTTGATGTCGGCATTCAGGTTGAGAAGACCGGCGTTAGGCTGCGCTTCGTAGAAGCCGGTAACCAGCATTTGGTTTCCATTGCCGGTAAGTGCAGCATTTAGGTTATAGCGATTGTTGGCTGCCGTGTTTGCCTGCAGGGCAATGTTTCCCACCGGCGTGCCCATGTAGGCAAAGTTGGAAACGGTGATATCGGACGTAAAGCCCGGGCTGCCGGACATGATGTCGCGCAAGGTAGCGGTTCCGTTTATGGTTCCGGCCATGAGGCTGTCCTGCTGTTGGAACGATCGCATCAGATAGCCAATATCGAAGTTGCCGAACTGCACCTGCATGGGAGCCGTAGCCGTAACAGGGCCGGTGCTGTTTAGCGCAACAAAGCTGTTATTGCGTTCCAGCCGGATATTGTGCGCATACAGCAGGTTGGTGTCGAACTGCAGGTAATTGTCCTGTGGTACACGCCACTGGTCGTAGTTGATTACGAGCTGATCCGGATTGAAGGCAAAGCGGTACCCTTTGCCCAGGCTGTTGAGCAGTCCGCCCAGTACAAAACGTTCCTGCCCGTTGTTCTCGGCCACCGCCAGGCGCATGGTAAGGTCGTTGTCGCGGGCGGCACCAACCAGCGATACATTTTTAGCTCTGAAGGATGGTGATGTTACATTGCCCAACCCTACATTGTATCCGATCTGGTTACGGTCGCCTCGGAACTGCAGCGTAAGGTTCTTCAAAGTATAGTCAGTGTACTTGATGGAGCTGAAGGCGCCATCCACTTTCAGTGCCTGGGTTTCGCGGTCGTACGTTCCGGTTAAAGGCCCGGTCAGTTGCAGTTCCATCAGGCCCGGTACAAAAGAGGTGATCAGGTCGGTACGTTTCAGCCCGATCTCAAAGGCAAAATCTCCCAGGCTCAGGTCGGCAGGGTAGGGCGGGTCAGGCTGCAGGTCGAAATAATTGGAAAAGTGCTTTTGCATGGCCGTAGGCAATGTTGCCAGGGTGTTGGCAAAGCGCATTTCTGCATCCATGGCATCGGAGGTCACATTTACAGCTAGACCGCCGCCACGCTGGTCCAGCGTAAGCAGCAACGAGTCGATCGGGAATGTTTTCTGGTTGTGGCGCACCAGGAACTGGCGCATCTCCATCTTTCCGCTTAAGGTGCCTGCATCTGCACCGGTGAAATTACCTGTGATACGCCCCTGCAGCCCCAGTTCTTCCCCATACAAGTTAAGCTTCTTCAGGTCGGCGCCGCCCAGGTCAAGGGCAAAGTTATAGTTTGGCTGCCGGCTGTTGCGCAGGTTAAAATCTCCGTTCAGGTTAAAGTTCAGGTTCTGGTCCCGGGATGTGGCCGCTACCGTATACAGGTTCCGGTTGATGGTCGCATCCATACCAATGTTACGGTAAGTATAGTTGTTGTAGCTCAGCTCCCGTACCTGTGCTTTTGCCTGTGCCCGCATGGTTTCGGGTGTCAGGCCGGCTCCTTTTATAGTTGCCGACATCGACACAATGCCTACCCCCAGGCTGTCGGTCAGCAGCTTGCTTACATCCAGGCGGTTGGTGGTGATGGTGGCGGTAAAAGGCTCAGCGCCTTTTGGCCCCGGATCCATGTTCACTACGGCATCCACGTTGCCGGCAGAGCTCCGGATGTTGGCAGTAGCATCGAAGGAGGTAAGGCCACCGCGGTAGGTACCCGTCATGTTCAGGGTGCTGGGAATACGCACATTGGGCGGCAACGTTCCGGGCGGGGTCAGGGCCAGGATGTCGGTGCGGGTGGTGGCAAGCCGATTGATGTCCAAGTCCATGTACAGTTTATCCGGCTCCATGATGTTGCGGATGTTGCCACGCACGCTTATGTTGGTACCTTGCAGACCGGCTATCTGCAGGCGTGGTATGGTCAGGTTATCCAGGCGGCCTTGTACCTGCCCGTCTACACGAAGCGTGGAGTTGGCGATCTTACGGAACGAGGGGTTCGCAGCCATATCCGGAGCAAAGTATAGCACATCCTGCATGCCAATGCGGCTGTTTTCGATGTCAAGGTCAAGGGCCAGCAGGTCCGGGTTTTCTGAAACCGCTTCCATGGAAGGGTAGCGTACGGCCAGTTCCTTGTTGATCTGGCTGTAGCCGGTCTTCAGGTTCAGGTCGCTGAGGCTGGCGCGGGTCGAGTCCACGTTCACAGCTGCCTGCAGGTTTTGTACTTCAAAGCCACTTTTCTCTTTAAGCTTTAACTGGTTTATATCCAGCGTCATTTTGCTTAGGCTGTAAAGTATATCTTCAGCATCGAGTTGCACATTGCTGAAGCGCAGGTGGTCGTAATCCATGCCCCGTTTCAGCTCCGGAGCATTGAAATTATCGAAAGCCACGTCTACTCCCGATACATCCATTTTCCCCAGGTTCAGCACCCAGTTCACGGGCTGGCCCTGGGTTTCTTCTACGGCTTTGTCGAGTTCTTCTGCGGTGCGCTCCGGGTTCACGGCCAGTGAGTCGGATGGTTTATACTTGTCTTGGGAGTAGGCAACAGAGGTGTTGTGCAGGTCAAAGCTTTTCAGGTCGATGCGGGCATTGGGCAGGTCAATATTATCCGCTACAAGCTCTGACTTGCCAAGTTTTAGATTGATGCGCTGCTCTGCAACCCGGTTCACATAGTTTACTTTCAGGTTCTCCAGTTCCACCCGGTTCAGGCCAAACTGCATGGTCAGGGGCTCGGCTTCTGAGGTGGTGTCCGGCGGGAGTTTGGTCTGCACATAATCTACCCAGGTGTTGCGCAATTCTATTTCATCCACCAGGTATTTCTCTGCATCCAGGTCCAGCTCATCCATGGTGGTGACCAGTTGCCCCACGCGGGTCCGGATGTGGTTGCCTCCCAGCTCATCGTTAAAGTTCACGTACACGTTCTCCAGGTTGATCAGGTCCAGGTTGATCTTCATGGCTCCTGCCGTGGTGTCGACGGGCTGGGCTGCAGTGGTATCGGTGGCAAAAGCATCCAGTATAAAATCATAGTTGGTGCTGCTATCGGGCCGTATGTGCAGTTTGGCCGTGGCGTTCTGCAGGTCCAGCTTGCTCACATTTACTTCTCCTTTCAGCAACGAAAGGATCTTCATGTCTGCTCCCAGGCGCTCGCTGTACCAGAGCGTGTCCTGTTGCTGGTCTTCTATGTATACCTCTTTCAGCACCAGTGCATTACGCCAGTCGGTGGTAAAGCTACCGATGCGCACCTCGGTCTTCAGGGTCTTGGAAAGGTAGGAGGCACCCTTGTGTGCTGCAAAGTTTTGCACCGCAGGAAACTGAAGGGCAACAACAATAAGGAGCAGCAATGCGACTATTGCAATGAGCAGCCACATAAGCACCTTCAGGAAAGTAATTCCGATATGTTTGGCAGAGGCGATAGTTCTACGATTTAGGGTCTACGACTTGCCTTTACGGATTTAGAGGGTATAGGATGAACTGTAATATGAATTTTTTTGCACTAAAATTGGGATATAGCTGCAGAAAGGAATCAGATATAGAAATGTAGTAGTACGAAAGTATAGTTTTGGATTGATGTACAATGGGTGATCCGAAGTATAAATAGTTATATCCAGACAGGTATAATGTGATCTTTACCGGATAGTAAGTGGGGATTGCGGCTCTTGAGCAAGTATAAATTGCAGGATCTCATCGTTTACCTGTTTTGCCTTCTCGTGGTGCAGCCAATGGGTGGCATCGCTCTGGAACACCAGCTTTCCATTGCTGCATTTTTCTATACTTTGCAAAGCCATCTCCGGCACCAGGAATTTGTCCTGTTTTCCCCAGATCAGCAGGGTTGGCGAGCTGATCTCGTGGTCCGCATCAAAGTTTTTATACTTGTATGCCCGGTACCAGTTAAACATCGCGTTGAGCGCGCCCGGCTGCTTCCAGGCCTCTTCGTAGCGCTCGAGCATGTCATCAGTAAATGTGCCGGGTTTGGAAGAGTTGATCATTGCCTGTTTGAGTATGGTGAAATCGATGACAGAACCCAGCAATTCAGGAAGTATAGGCAATTGGAAAAAAGCCGCATAAGAGCTCTTCAGCATTTGTTCCGGGTCTTTGGTCAGGTGCTCGTGCATGACGGCAGGGTGTGGCATGTTGAGGATGACCAATGATGAGATAAGCGCCGGGTGCTGCATAGCCGTAGCCCAGGCAACGGCACCTCCCCAGTCGTGGCCTACCAGCACCACCTTATTAGTGGTAAGCTGTGGGATGAGGCCGGCAATATCACACGTCAGGTTTTCGATGGTGTAATCGTCTACGTTTTCGGGCTTGCTGCTGAGGTTGTAGCCGCGCTGATCGGCTGCCACTGCCCGGAATCCTTTTTCAGCAAAAAAGTCCAGCTGTTTGTGCCAGCCATACCAGAACTCCGGAAAACCGTGCAGAAACAGCATAACCTGCCCATCCTGATTGCCAGCCTCTACTGCATGCAGGCTGATGTCGCCGATCTGATAATATCTCTCTTCCATAGCTACCTATTATCTTTTACTGAAAAAAAAGGCCGGAGGTCAAATCCTCCGGCCTTTTTTGTTATATAATATGCGGTTATAGCACCAAAATACTGAATTTAACTTATCGCGCGACTGAAGTGCTGAAGCGGGTGCCGAAGAAATCGCCGGGTTTCCAGCTTGGTCTTTGCGGGTTCTGTGCCACCTGGTAGCTGATCAGGAAATTAAGCTGCACGTACTTGCGTCCGGCCTCGAAATCGAAGGTGTCGTTTAGCTCGTCCTGTGGCTTGTGGTAGTGCTTCTCGCGCCATACTTCCACCTGCTTGTTCAGGTTGTTTTGCCCGTCTGCGGTCTTGTTGCCATACTTGATGTGCAGGGCAGGAACACCCTGAACCACAAAGCTGTATTGATCGCTGCGGACAAAGCGGTTCTGGTTCGGCTCCGGATCGGCCTCAACACTCAGGCCAAGGTACGAGCTGGCATTTGCCACCTGTTCTTCCAGGCTGGAGTGGTTCGCACCCAGGGCTACTACCGACAGCAGCGGGGCAATGATGGTAGGCATATCGGTGTTGATGTTGGCTACCATACTTTGCTTCGGCACGGTAGGATATTTGGCAAAATAGGCGGAGCCCAGTAAGCCCATCTCTTCGGCTGTTACCATCACCAGCAATACCGAGCGTTTCGGCTTTTCTTTCAGTGCTGTGTAGAGCCTGGCAATTTCCAGTACGCTGGCAACCCCGGAGGCATTGTCGTGTGCACCGTTGTAGATCGAATCGCCATTGATTGGCGTGCCGACACCTACGTGGTCCAGGTGAGCGCTGTGCACCACGTATTCGTCTTTCAGCTTCGGATCCGAGCCTGTGATCTTGCCCACCACGTTGTAGCTTTCGATATCCTGATAAGTGGAGGTATAGGCTGCGCTGATGGTGGCATTCAACGGGGCAGAGGACGGTGTGCCGCTTTTCAGGGCAGCTACTGTCTTGTCCAGCTCCAGGCCGGCACCTGCCAGGTACTTGGCCATGGTTTCGGCGTTGATGCTGGCCAGCAGCCTGATTTGGTTAGAAACGTAGTTGCGGGAAACAGCTACTTTGCCATCCGGGCCCATCACGCTGTAAACCCCTTTCTTAAGGTCCGGCACGGAGGCAGCAGGGCTGGTAGCGCCTACAATAACCCCAATGGCCCCGTGCTGTGCAGCCGTGCGGAGGATGGTCTGCATGTCCATGCTGTAGGAGGCTACGGTGTTCGGGAAGCTTTGCGGGGTGCCGCGCACGATCAGGACGATCTTTCCTTTCACATCCAGGCCTGCGTAGTCGTCGTAGCCCATGTCCGGTGCGCTGATGCCATATCCGGCAAATACCAGCGGCGCTTCGACGCTTACAGCCTGCTCTTCAGCGTGTGGGTAGATGGTGTATTCTTTTCCAAAGGTCAGGAGCTCCTGCACGCCCTGGCTGCTTTTGCTGCTGAAGGTAGCGTCAGCCCCGGTAAAGGACTTGCGAATGCGTACGCGCTGCAGGTAGGTGTTGTCTTCTCCAGCGGGCTCTACGCCCAGCTTCTTATACTTGTCTGTTACATAGTCAACAGCCATCTGGTAGCCTTCGGTGCCGGGCTGGCGGCCTTTCAGCTTGTCATCTGCCAGATACTGAATATGGCCTTTGATTGCTTTGGGCTTTACCTTTTTCAGCGCCTTTGTTACATCCTTGTTCACATCCAAGTTTTGGGAAAAGGAGCTTTGGGTAAAAAGCAGCAGCCCGCAGAGGCAGGCTAGGGAAGGAGTTATTCTCATGTCTTCAGTTCGGTTAGCAATGGAAGGCCTAAATATAGCACTTTCCCTGAAGATGGCTGCCTCTGCGGGTACAATTCGATGGCTGAGTGGCTGAGGCGGGATAAAGAAAGTATAACCGGACTACAGGCGGCTATACCTGCCCATCAGCTCGCCGGAGCCCAGCACATGTTGCTCCATGGCTTTCAGCAGGTCTTGCCTGCTGCTGCCCTCGCGCAAGCCAAGCTTCCGGTCCAGTGCGTAGAGTTTGAAATAGTAGCGGTGCGTGCCGCCGGGAGGACAGGGGCCGCCATACTGCACGTTACCGAAATCATTCCGGCCTTCTGTACCGGGTTTGCTGTCTTCGCGGATGAGCGTGGTGGCTGGGTCAATGTCCCAGACCAGCCAATGGGTCCAGGTGCCACCCGGCGCATCCGGATCGTCTACGATCAGGGCCAGGCTTTGCGTGCCCTCCGGTAACCTGCCCACTTCCAGCGCCGGATTTATATTTTCCCCGTCGCAAGTATAGCGGGAGGGTATATGTTCACCTTCGCGAAAAGCGGGGCTACTCACAGATAGGCGGACTGTGCTTTTTGTTTCCATAGTTTTTTTTGCGTTTGAAGTGGCACATAACTTACATGAAAAGGCAAGTAGTATACAGATAAAGTATACGTTACCAGTGTGTTTTGCCTGCATTTATAATATATACTTTAACTAAAATTGAGAAGCGCCTGCAGGCTTTTTGTCAGGCCAGCAGCCACATGCGCGCTTCATCCTCTGTCAGGAAGTACTGCAGGGTGTAGGGCAGGTTCATGCACTCGAGCTTGCTGCAGATAGAGTCGCTCATGGTTTGCTGCAGGGAGTCGGGAGAAGCGACAATGGCCAGCTTTTTGAGATTTGCTCTGTTGGCAATGTTCGTGGTTGTATGTACCACCCAGGACTGATCTGCAAGTGTGAGCACACCCAGTTTGTAGTTGATGAGCAGCATTATTTCGAGTTTGTGCTCCAACACTGCCCGGGCTGCCTTTAACATGCTATACCGGTACTCGCGGCTTTGCGGCGGCCTTAACCATCGGAGCGAGAGCAGGCTTTTCTTTTTGTCAATCTTTATCTCTACATAGTCGGTCCGATACTCAATGCTAACGGTATCTGCCTTGTCTGTAACAGGAGTCGGGTTTTGAGTATCTGATGCGGCATGAGGCTGTAGATTCAGCTTTCTCAGTTCTTTCAGGTTGAAGTTAAAAGGAATGGCGATACGTTCGTTTAATCCGTCGGCAGCTGGCATATCCTTGAACAGCCAGGCTTTTGCTTCTTGCTCAGAGGTAAATACCTGCGAGATGTAAGGGAAATTGTGCACCTTGTCTACAACCACCTCGTGCGCAAATAACTGCGCTTCGTCGGTCGACAGTACCCTGGCGCAGTAGCGCAACAAGGAATGCTTCATCACTTCTTTCAGAAACGATGCGGTCCAGTTCTGGTCGGCAATGGTAGGGGTGCCCATCATTGTAAAATCTATCAGGAGCATTTTAGCCCGCAGGGTGGCAATGCATACGGCAATGGAGCGGATTCCCTGCTTGTACTCTTTGCTGCTTACGGGTCTGTGCCAACGTGCCTCCAGGCATTTGGCAGCAGGTAAAAAGCAAAAGGTTAGATATTCAGTTTCTGCGCTATTCGTCAGCGCATTTGCCGTATGGGTATTAAGTTGTTTTTCTGGCTGCCCGTGGGCAGGTTGTAAAGTTTTCATGCGTACTATTTTGTTCTACTGCTGGAGTGTCTGCTCAGTAGTAATGCTAAAAACAATATGTTCCGACTTCCCTCTTGTTCAGCCGTAAACGCGCTCAGTATTTACCCGGGACGGGCACGGATGAATATTCAAGTATACGTGTTTAAACCAGAAGCTAAGTAATTGAGTTCATTGGATTTAGGCTTGTGTTATGGGTTGTGCAGGTGCGATGCAGCCCGGAAATGATGGGCCAGTTTATTCACAGTTTATACTTAGCTGTTCATCAGCAAATTCAGCCTTTTCACTAAATATCCTGCGAACAAGAAACTTTCATTCTTGCCGGTAAAAAGATCACGAAATGGTGAATCAGCCTGCAGTATTTCGGTACTATACTTCCTTCAGCATGCAACTACATTACATTACTTCAGCGCCTGCAGTGGCTGTAAAGGGACACCAGCTATTCTAGGGCTTTGATCCGGTTTTGCTCTGTGTTGAGCAGCTACTACAGGAGCGTGCTGTGGGTGTACAGCTCATCGAGGTTGATGAACTGGCCAAAGCCTGGTGTGTTATAGTTGTAAGAGGGTACCAAGGTATAAGGCAGGCGGCCCCAGCGGTTGCGGTGCGACAGGTAAGGGAGGTGCGTAGAAAGTATGCCGAGCCGGCTCCTACAAACACATCCGATTGCCAATGCATGTTCTTCAGCATACGGATGGCGCCTACACCTGTCGCGATGCCATAGGCTCCTACACCGTACCACTCCCCATATCAGATCAGGATGGCGGATACAATGGTAGCTTTGAAAAGCCTGGATTTGTAGAAAGGTACCTTTAAGGTAGTGTCGGGCCGGGAGTCTGAAATTTTTTAAGCGTGTCTGTTTCCTGAGCCAGCAGGTTCTGGCTGCTCATAACCATGACCAACACCACAGGGGCAGCCAGTAATGGAAAATGCTTTTCATCATCTCAGTTGATAAGGAAAGCTCAGCTACTAATCCCGTCAATATCACAGCCATACAAACATTGTTAGCCCTATGGTAAAAGTGGCGCCTGCAAAACAAGGAACATCAACCAGCTATACTTACCCCGATCAGCTTGCCGATGCCAAACGTAATGGCTGCGGCTGCAAGCCCGAAGAGCACCTGTCGGAAGCCCGAATACCAGATACTTTTGCCCGTAAAAAGGGTGATGGCAACACCGATCAAGAACAACCCGACAGTGCTGAAAGCAAGGCTTTGAATGATAGCAGAATAGCCGGTAGCATAGAAAAATGGGATAACCGGAAGTATGGCGCCGATTGCAAACAGGAGGAAAGAGGTGATGGCTGCTTCCCAGGCAGAGCCTCTCAGTTCCTCCGTGTTGATACCGAGCTCTTCCTTTACCAGGATCTCATGGGCATGTTCGGTGTCAGCCATAGCTGCAGCGGCCATCTGGTGTGCCTGCGCTGCGGGTATGCCTTTGGCGATGTAGATGAGGGCCAGTTCGCGCTTTTCGCCTTCCGGGTTGGTTTCGATCTCCAGCATTTCCAGCGCCATTTGCCGCTCGTACAGTTCCTGCGAGCTCTTCACCGATATCCACTCACCCAGTGCCATGGACAAGGCTCCGGCCAGCAAACCAGCCATACCAGCCAGCAGCACGCTGTCTCCGGCGTCGGTGGCGCCTGCCACGCCCATCACCAGGCTCATGTTTGATACCAGCCCATCGTTGGCGCCCAGCACAGCAGCCCGAAGCGCATTTCCGCCAATGGTTCGGTGCTTGCCCTCTATGCGGGAAATGTGTTCGCCGGCTATCTTGCTCTTGTTGTTGAGCAGCGACTGCAGAATTTTCACATGGTTGGCTTCGTCTCCGGAAACGGGTATATGGTTTTTCTCTTTTTGGGCCAGCTGGGCTGCAGTTATACTTTTCTCGGTGTCCATCAGCACCCCGATCACATAGCCGTAGCCGAGGGTTTTCCCGATACGGTCCAGTACACGGGCGCGCCAGGAGGGTGGTGGCAGCGAAATTGAAATACCATCCTGCCGCAGCTTTTCGCTCATTTTAGAGGCATGTTCCTGTTCTATTTCGCTCAGCTCCCGAAACATGCCGGCAATGGCAGGCACTTCCTCGGCAGCGGCAATGCGCTCGTACAGAAAAGCAGCGTCTACCTCAGTCTGCAGGCTTTTGGTATACTTGCTATCGGGTAAAGAATCTATGGCAGCCATATCAGGAGAGGTTTAAAGTATACATATGATTTACTCTTCTTCCTTGTTCTTCAGCTTCATCAGCAGGGCGTAGGCTCCTTTGGTTACATAGGTCTGGGTTTCCGGTTGTAGCGTAGGGCTTGGTACCAGCGCGGTAAAGCCATGTTCCGAGTTACCGGTTTGTGCTTCCACCATCTCAAAAATGCCGCTGTCGCGGGCTGCAAATACATACTGCTTGTTGCCGTAGCGCACAATGGCGTCCTCGGGCAATGTATAGGCTTCCTTACTGTGCACCTCGATCTCTGCATTCATGAACATGCCCGGTACCAGCGCCGGATCTTCCTTTTCCAGATGGCAATGTACTTCCACGGCACGGTCATCCGCCACATCCTTGCCGATGTAGATGATCTTAGCAGGGTATTTCTTCTCGGGCTGATTGGCACGATAGGCCAGCACCTGCTGCCCGATCTCCAGTTTGTCCAGGTCTTTTTCAAATACGGTCAGCATGAGGTGCAGGTCGCGCGGGTCAACCAGCTCGAAGAGCACATCTGTCGGCACGACGTACTTGCCGGTGTTCACGTTCACTTTGGTCACGTAACCATCAATAGGGGAGTAAATGCGGAGCGTGCGGGAAAGATTGCTCTCCGTTAAACGATTCGGATTGATGCCCACCATGCGCAGTTTCTCTCCTAAGGCCTTCAGCAGTACCTGCTGGCTCCTGTATTCGGCCTGGGTCTGCTGGTATACTTTGTCGCTGCTGGCTTTGCTCTGGTTCAGCTCGCGCTGGCGGTTATATTCCTGCTCCAGGTAGGCAAGGCGCGCTTTGGCGGTTAGGTAATCCTGCTGCAGCTGGATGTAAGACTGGTCTTCCAGTTCGGCCATCTGTTGCCCCTTTTTCAGGTGCATGCCAGGCAGCAGGGTAGTTTTTTTCAGGTATCCGCCCAGCGGCACGCTCACCGAGATCATACTTTGCGGCGGAGCCTCCATCATGCCGTTTACCTGCAGGGCGGTGGCAATGGTCTTGCGTTCCGGTTTGCCGGTCTTAACATTGGCGTTTTTCAGTTGGGCTGGCGTAAGCTGTACCAGGTTGGTCTCCTGTGGCTTTTCAGCAACGGTAGATTCGGCGGGCTGTTCGGTGCTGCAGCCTCCCAGCAGACCAGCCACAAGGGCGAAGTATAAAAATTGTCGCTTTTTCATAAGGTTATCTGCTTCCGGTAAGGGCTTTTATTTCCATTATACTTTGGTTGTAGCTCCTGACGGCGTCGAGGTAGTTGGTGCGAAGGGTAATAGCCTGGTTGGTGAGCAATACCCACTCCAGGTAATCGATCTCGCCGTTACGGAACTGTTCGTCAGCTGTTGTGATGATAGATTTGGCATTGGGCAGGGCTGTCTGCTCAAAGTAGGAGAGGTTCTCGTTTGCCAATCGGTATTGCTCCAGCGCCTTGCGTAGTTCCGTTTCCAATGTCAGCTTACCGGCCTGCAAACTATTATGCGCCACCTGCTCCTGCACCCGGGCAGCCTGTATCCGGGACTTTTGGGCACCGAAGAACACCGGCACGCCCACCCCCAGCATTACAGACGAAAAGCGGTCGGAGGAAGTATAATTCCGTTCTACGCCATCTACATTCTGCAGCCCTTTTATACTTTGGTTGTTGTATCCAATGTGCAGGTCGGGGAGGAGCAGGCTCTGTTCTGCTTTGGTGCGGGCCTGGCTAACTTCCTGCTGTTGCTGCAGCAGTTTAAGATAAGGGTGCGATGCCATGGTAGCCGTATCCGTGTTTATCGGCACTTCTATCTTTAACGGGTGGGCAGCAGGCATGTAAAGGGTGTCGGTATTCAGCAGTAGCTGAAACTGCTGCTGAAGTCCCGCCATTTCCTGCCGCAACTGCTTTAGCTGTATGCTTATCTGCCCGCGTTGTGTCTGGGCCGTGTTTCTCTCAAGGATGTTGCTGGCACCTTTAGCAAAGCGTAGCTCGGCTGTGCGAAGAAATTCAGAGTACAGGCTATCGGCTCGTAGCAGCAGCTTCTGCTTTTCCTGGGTATACAGCAGCTCGTAATATAGTTGCGTTACCTGCCATTGCAGGTTAAAAGCCGTAAGCTCAGATTGCAGCACGCCCTGCTGCCACTCGTGCCTGAGCACCTGCTTTTGCTGGGTATATACTTTCGGGAATTTTATACTTTGCGACACACTAAAACGGGTATCGTTGTAAGCCGTGTTGATCTGGCCATACTCGCCCGAGAACGTGGTCTGCGGAATATCCCAGGCCGTGCCCTGAAGCTTTTGCAGGGCAGCTGCCTGCAGGCGATCGTTTTGTAACAGCGCGTTTTGATGTGCCGCCTTGTCTATGGCTTTATCCAGGGAAATGGGCTGTTGGGCAGCGGCCAGACTGGGGAGTAGTAACAATAGCACCACAACCGCAGCCGGCGCAACTGGTTTGAGTGGTTTCTTTTCGTGATGGGCCGCTTTCTCAAACAGGATGTACAGCGAAGGCAGCACGAACAGGGTTAGCATAGTGGCCACGATCAGGCCACCGATTACCACCGTTGCCAGCGGGCGCTGTACTTCGGCGCCGGCTCCCGTACTTAAGGCCATTGGCAAAAAGCCCATACTTGCCACACTTGCCGTCATCAGCACAGGGCGCAACCTCGACTTTGTACCTTCCAGCACGATCTCCTGCAAACTCATGCCACCGGCAGCACGCAAGCGGTTAAATTCCGCGATCATCACAATACCGTTCAGCACCGCTACCCCGAACAGCGCAATAAAACCTACACCCGCCGAAATACTAAACGGCATGTCGCGGAGCCAGAGGGCGAAAATGCCGCCTATTGCCGACAACGGTATGGCCGAGTAGATAAGCAAACCGTAGCGAATGGAGTGAAAGGCGAAGTATAGCAGCAGGAAAATGAGTGCCAGCGAAACAGGTACCGCAACGGAAAGCCGCTTGCGGGCAGCTTCCAGGTTCTCGAAGGCACCGCCATACACCACATAGTAGCCGGGCGGCAGCTTGATCTGCTGCTGTACTTTTTGCTGCAGTTCATTCACTATACTTTGCACATCACGGCCACGCACGTTAAAACCCACCATAATGCGGCGCTTAGCGTCTTCGCGCTGAATCTGGTAAGGGCCTTGCTCCAGCTGTACATCTGCCAATAAGTATAAGGGCACCTGCTGCCCGGAAGGAGTCGGTACCAGCAGGTTTTTTACGTCGTTCAGGTTCTGGCGCAATTCCCCCTGCAGGCGCACCACCAGGTCAAAGCGCCGTTCCCCTTCAAACACAAGCCCGCTGCTGACACCGGCAAAAGCGGCATTCACCGTCCGGTTGATGTCAACGATGTTGGAGCCATACTGTGCAATGGCAGCGTGGTTATACTTGATCACGATCTGCGGCATGCCGGTTACGGTTTCTACATACAGGTCGGTGGCACCTTCAACAGTGGTGGCCAGGTTGCCCAATTTTTGTGCGTAGCGAGCTAAGGTATCCAGGTCTTCGCCGAAGATCTTACACACTACATCCTGCCGTGCGCCGGTCATCAGCTCATTGAAGCGCATTTGCACCGGGTACTGGAAACCGGCTGTAATGCCAGGCACATCCTGAATGGCGTGGCCCATTTTCTCGGCCATCTCATTAAAGCTTTTGGCCGATTTCCATTCCGTTTTTGGTTTCAGGATCACCATCATGTCACTGGCTTCGATGGGCATGGGGTCGGTGGGAATCTCTCCAGAGCCGATCTTAGTTACCACTTTCTCTACCTCCGGGAAGCGGTCTAAAAGTATGCCCGCTGCCTGCTGCGTTGACCGGATGGTTGTATTCAGGTTACTGCCTGTCAGCACGCGCGTATCCACGGCAAAGTCGCCTTCTTCCAGGCTCGGGATAAACTCACCGCCCAACCTCATCAGCACCAGCACAGCACCCGCAAACAACAGCACAGCTCCGGCAATCACGGTTTTAGGAAACTGGATAACACGGCGCAGGCGCTTCTGGTAGAAGTGCTCTATACGACCCATCATGCGGTCTGAGAAGGTGAGTTTGTGGCTGATCTTTTTGCTAAGAAACAGTGCACTCATCATGGGCACGTAGGTAATGGAAAGTATGGCGGCGCCTATTAAAGCAAACGTTACGGTCTGTGCCATCGGCTTGAACATTTTGCCTTCAATGCCCTGCAGCGTAAGTATAGGCAGGTACACGATCAGGATGATGATCTGCCCGAAAATGGCGCTGTTCATCATGCGGCTTGCCGATTGCTGCACCGTATCGTCCATCTGCGCCTGATCTATGCGGCTGGTCGTGGCGAAGCGCTTGTTATAGTGGAACGTATGCAGCACAGCCTCCACGATGATCACAGCTCCGTCTACAATGAGGCCAAAGTCCAGCGCACCCAGGCTCATCAGGTTGCCGCTCACACCAAAGGTGTTCATCATGGTAATGGCAAATAGCATGGAAAGCGGGATAACGGAAGCCACGATCAGACCAGCCCTTAAATTTCCCAGAAACAGCACCAGTACAAACACCACGATCAGGGCACCCTCCAGCAGGTTTTTTTCTACTGTGCTGATAGCGTTGTTCACCATTTTGGTGCGGTCCAGGAAGGGTTCGATCACCACGCCCTCCGGCAGCGATTCCTGTATCTGGGCAATTCGGGCCTTTACCTCTTTGATCACCTGGTTGCTATTGGCGCCTTTCAGCATCATCACCACGGCCCCGGCTACTTCGCCTTTGTCGTTGTAGGTCATAGCGCCGAAGCGGGTGGCGTGACCATAGTTTACCTCGGCCACATCTCGGATGTATAGGGGAGTGCCGTTTTCGGTGTTTTTGACGGCTATACTTCGGATATCATCTAAAGTGCCCAGCAGGCCCTCGCTACGGATGAACAACACGGCGTCGCCTTTGTCGATGTAGGAGCCACCGGTGTTCTGGTTGTTGTTCTCCAGTGCCGTGAATACATCCGAAATGGTTAGGCCATAGGATTTCAGCCGGGAGGGGTCTATGGCAATCTCATACTGTTTAAGAAGGCCGCCGAAGCTGCTGACATCGGCTACGCCCGGCACGCCCAGCAACTGCCTCCGCACGATCCAGTCCTGGATGGTACGCAGTTCCATGGCGTTATACTTGCCTTCGTGACCGGCTTTGGGGCGTACCATGTACTGGTAGATCTCGCCCAGTCCGGTTGTGACAGGGCCCAATTCCGGCGTACCCACACCCTGGGGTATCTGGCTAGCGACCGTCTGCAATCGCTCTGCCACCTGCTGCCGTGCCCAGTACACATCAATCCCGTCTTCAAACACGATAGTGACCAGCGAAAGGCCAAAGCGGGAAAAACTGCGGATCTCTTTGATACCGGGGATGTTGCTGTTCGCCTGCTCTACCGGGAAGGTAACCAGGCGTTCGATATCCGGTGCACCCAGCGAAGGGGCAATCGTGATCACCTGCACCTGGTTGTTGGTGATGTCGGGCACGGCGTCGATAGGCAGCCGGGTAACGTTGTAAGCACCGATCACGATCAGCCCGATCACGAAAAGCCCTACAATGAGCTTGTTCTGTATTGAAAAGGATATGATCTTGTTCAGCATATGTACCTACTTAATCGTCCTCTTCTTTTTGGTAGCTATCTGCCTGCTGACTTACCTGCTGATCGGTTCGCAGCTCTGTATGCCTGATCTGACCACCCAGGTACCCCACACGTGCCATGGCAACAAAGGCCAGCAGCGCAAGTATGGCGGCAATACTGAAGGGCAGCCTGGAGGCGGAACGGTACTGCAGGAGCAGGGCTGCCAGGGAGGCCACACCTGCCGCCGCCATTACCCAAATAGCCAGTTCGGCGGCCTCTTCATGCTCTTCGATACTGGATTCTGAAACGCCCGGAAGATGTTCTACCCGTTCCTCGGCAGGCTCACCGGTCAGGTATACCGGAACAGCCATAAGGGTCATGCTGATGATGATGGCAGCCGCCACTGCCTTGATGTTTTTTTGGTTTTTCATCATGCCCCAGAGCATAACGAAAGCGCCGATCAAAGTCCCGATAATAGGGAAATGATTCAGCAGCATATGAATGTGTGTTAGGTCCATCGCTGATTTCTTTTTAAGTAAAAGTTCGGTTTAACTGGTGCCTAAGCCACGGAGCCTTTCTATGCAAAGTGTACCTGCCTGAACATCAGCTCTTTTATTCTTACGTTGTATTTCTTTTAACACAACGCGGAGGATTAAAAATTGCTTATACTTTTTCTTAATACAATGATACAAGTCATTCGCAAAAGTGATGTTGTGCAGGATTGCTGAAAGGCTGCGCGCTGCGTAATGGCAGGAATCAGCTGTGGAAGTATAGCTGTTCAGGCAGGCTTCACACGGCTGGTTCCGGCATACGGGCACCTGGAGCAAAAAAATCAGGAGGTTTGTGGCGGCTGCCAGATACCGGAAAGGTAGCGGGATGGGGTAAAATCTTCGTCCAGGGCTATGCCATGTACCTGAGCCAGCAGGGGTGGGGTAAAGATCAGCTCGGGGTAAAAGGCGGGCATAAAAGCCACAGTGCTGGCTGAGGCAACAAAATCGGTTGCCTTAAAGGGGAGCTGCATGTCGCGGTCGTAGTCTGCGTCTTTTACGTTGCCGCTCAGGTAATGCAGCACCAGAAAGTCCATGACCGAAACATCGGTAACGATCGCCTGGTGCTCCCTGTAATGCTCCAGCAGTACAGGTGCTTTCTGCAGCTGTTGCAGGGTGGTACCGGTGCAGGTATACACCACAAGCAGGAATATGGCGATCAGGTGTCTCACTGTACCTAATTTACAAAGTTTCGAGCAGAAAGTAAGCAAGTTGGACTGAAAAATTAGGAGCGGTGACGGCGAGAACAGTATTCGCTGCTGTAGGGCCAGGAAGTGCTGTGTTCAGGAGGAAACCGTGAAAGTATAAATGGCTATACTTTCAGGGCGTAGCTCGATGACATAGTTTCCCGGAAGTGTCTGCTTTTCCGGCTCCTGTCAACACACCTGCGCTTAAAAATAGGAATATATCCATAGCAAATTAGCGGAAGCAACGTATAAATATATGTATAATAATCAGGAGAATGTTATGGAAAAGTTAGTCATCATGCTGGTTCTGGCGCTATATGGTGTAGGGTACCTCGTGTACTACATGTATGGTAGAAAGCAGCCCTCCCGGAAATTCTACGATCATTATTGGATGTAATGGTTTAGCTGTCTTCAAGATTGCCAGGAATACGTGGCCTAAGTTGCTGTTACCTCTGGTTGGGCAGAGGTGTGCCTGATAGTTACCAGTGCATAAATACAAAGCGGGTGCAGGACATTGTCCTGCACCCGCTTCGTTTGGGTTAAAAAAACTATAAATGAAAACAGGAGTCTTTATTCGGTGGCAGTATTTATTTGCAGGTAGTTTACAAAATCATCGATCGAGTATAAGGGCACTTCGTCCGGAATCACCACATTATACTTCTTCTCTACTGCCAGAATAATGTCTACTAAGTCAACTATATCCATTCCGTTTTCCCAAAATCCCTTTGGGCCGGAAAGTTTACGTGGGTCAATTGCTTTCAGCCTGCTTATCAGGGTTAGCACCTCGTTGTACAAGGTTGTTCTGTAATCTGTCATAAGACTAATGATAAAAAGGAAATCTAATCTCTGTTCTGCCTGTTTCCCCGTGCCAGATACTAACCAGCACGGGGAAAGGTAGGCAATAGCTGGATTAAAATTTTAATGCATGAACTCGTGCGCCATCTTCTTTTCTTCGAGCTCTTTGGTTTCGTGCTCCAGTTCTTCCAGCGACTTGTCTTCCAGTTCAATAACAGTTTTCTTATCCATGCCAAACTTGGCAAGTATACGGTCGAAGCCGTAGTAGATAATCGGTACCACGATCAGCGTCAGGAACATCGAAGAGCTCAGACCACCGATCAATGCCCAGGCCAGACCGTTTTTGGTTGCTGACACCGAACCGCCTGCCAATGCAATCGGCAACATACCGATCACCATCGCCAGCGTCGTCATCAGGATCGGGCGGAAACGGATTCTGATCGCTTCAGTCAGGGCTTCCTTCACTTCCACGCCTTCATCTTTCAGCTTGTTGGTAAAGTCAACCACCATGATCGCGTTCTTCGCCACCAGACCAATCATCATGATGATACCCAGGATAGAGAAGATACTCAGCGACTGAGCAGCAAGCGCCAGGGCAAGCAAGGCACCAATGATCGCCAACGGAATAGAGAACAGTACTACCAGCGGGTATACATAAGAGTCATACAGCGCCACCATAATCAGGTACACGAAGATGATCGAGGCCAGCAAGGCAATACCCAGTGTACCGAAACCTTCGCTCTGGTTTTTCAGGTTACCACCGAACTCAATGCTTACACCGGCAGGCATTTTTACTTCAGCTATTTTAGCCTGGATGTCGGCACCCACCGAACCAGACGGACGACCAATTACCTGCGAGTTCACGTTAACCGATGTTACACGGTTGTAACGCTCCAGCTGCGATGGACCAGTAGACTGGCGAACATCTGCAAACTGTGCAAGGCGTACGATCTGCCCTTTGCTGTTCACGAAAGAAAGATTACCGATGTCGGTTACGCTTCGGCGGTCAAACTCATCCAGGCGGATGTTGATGTCGTAGTCTTCGGTACCGGAACGGAAGGTAACATCAGAGTTACCGCTGAAGGCCAGCTGCATACTTGCACCCACATTCTCGAGCGACAGGCCCACGTTAGCCATCTTATCACGGTCCACAACCACTTCAATTTCCGGGTTACCACCTTCTACCGACATTTCCACGTCGGCTGTACCTTGCACGCTTTCCGTAATGCTCATCACCTGCTGTGCGAAGGCCATCACAGAATCCAGGTTTGAACCCGAAACGATGAGCTGGATTGGAGCCTGTGAGTTACCTACCAGACCAACCGGAACAGGCGTTACTTCCACGTCAGGCAGCTTGCTTTCGATGTCGGCTTTGGCCTGGCGGCTGAACTGGTCGGTGCTGAAGCTACGCTCTTTCACATCGATCAGCGACACGGAAACATCCGCTTTATAGGCTGTGTTCTGGCCAGCCTGAGCTGATGAAGTAGTACCTACCGTGGTAAATACTCTCTTCACTTCAGGGATAGACTGCAGGTAGGCTTCGACTTGCTTGGTTGCAAAGTTGGTTTGCTCTACAGTTGAGTTTTTAGGCAATTCCAGCTGTAAGCTTACTTCGCCACGGTCGCCGGCAGGTATAAATTCTGAACCGATAAAGCCGAACGGTACCAGCGCGAACGAAGCAAACAGCATAAGTATCGTTGCAGCCAGCGTGATAAACTTGTGGTTAAATGCCCATTGCAGCGCAGCTGTAAAGCCGTCGATGATTCTGTCCAGCATGCGCTCGAACGAAAGTATAAATCGTCCGAAGATGTTCTTATCCGAGATGTGCTCCAGGCGCGAGAAACGGCTGGCAAGCAACGGAATCAGGGTAAAGGCCACGAACAACGAGATCATAGTTGCAACCGCTACCACCACGGCAAACTGACGCAGGATATCCGATACCAAACCACTTGATAGGGCAATTGGAATAAACACAACCACGATTACGAGCGTGATGGATGTTACTGTCGCCATGATCTCACGGATACCATCGTAGGCAGCCTGGGCAGGTTTCTTGCCCATCTCCATGTGGCGGTGAATGTTCTCGATCACCACAATAGCGTCGTCCACAAGTATACCTACCACCAGCGAAAGTGCCAGCAGCGACATCAGGTTAAGCGAGTAACCCAGCAGGTACATGGCAATAAAGGTTGCCACAAGCGATGCCGGAATAGAGATCATTACGATCACGGCGTTTCGCAGCGAGTGCAGGAACAGCAACATCACCACCGCCACCAGTATAACCGCAATCACCAGGTCGTGCATTACCGAGTCGGCAGCTTCTAGTGTAAAGTCAGAAGAGTCGTTGGCAATGTTGAATTTCAGGCCTTGAGAAGCATACGTTGTCTCCAGTTTGGCAAGCGCCTCTTTTGTAAGGCGGCTCACTTCCACGGCGTTGGCGTCAGACTGTTTCTGGATCGTGATACCTACCGAAGGTTTACCGTTGTTACGGGTCAGAACTTCTGTGTCTTTCTGCGTATCCTGTACCTCGGCTACGTCAGCAAGGCGCACGATTCCTTTATCATCCTGACGGATGATCAGGTTATTGAGCTGCTCCAGCGAAGAGAACTTACCAGCCAAACGGATTTGCGTCTGGCCGCTTTCCTGCTTGATCTTACCGGTAGGGAAATCGAGGTTAGAGTTGCGGATCTTTTGCTGTACCTGCAGGATAGAAAGGTTGTAAGCTTCCAGCCTGTTGGCATCAATGTTCACTTTGATCTCACGCTCCTGGCCACCCAGGATCTTGATAGCAGCCATACCTGGTATGCGCGAAAGCTCCGGCTTGATCTTTTTATCGATCAGGTCATAGAACTCGGTAGCAGACATGTTGGCCGTAGCACCCATCTTGATGATAGGCAAATCGTCGAAGTCAAATTTGTTCAGGGTAGGCGCGTCAGCATCTTCCGGCAATCTGGCCAGAATGGTGTTGATCTTACGCTGCGCATCCTGCAGGCTCAGGTCCACATCGGTACCCTGGTTCAGCTGAATCGTGATGATCGAGAAACTCTCCAGAGAGGTACTTCTCATTTCCTTCACGTTCTCCAGTGATGACAAGGCATCTTCAATTTCCTTTGTTACAGAGTTCTCTACCTCGTTAGGTGAGGCACCCGGGTAAATAGTACTGATTGTTAGTACCGGCGGGCTGAACTTCGGTAACAGCTCGTAGTTAAGCGATTGGTAGCTGGCAACCCCGAGCAGTGTGAGGACGGTAAACACCACCACTACCAGGGTTGATCGCTGTATCGATAATTTGGTTATATTCATTTCTAAATTCTCTTAAGAAAGAAGTTTATGCTATTCAATAGCGCGAGCGTCTGCGCTCGTGATTATTATGGTGTGGCCTCTGGCCGCTTTACTATTTCACCGGGCCAGAGGCCCTCGGTATAGTTAGTCACGAGCGCAGACGCTCGCGCCATATTTGTTTATTACAGCACAGAAACCTTAATGCCTTCGCGCAGGTTGATCTGGCCGCTTTGTACTACTATTTCGCCTGGCTTCACGCCATCCAGTATCTCTACTTTGTCTTGTGTAACCACACCCACTTTAACTTTGCGCATGTTGGCAACACCGTTATTTACCACGTACACGCTTGGGTTCTGGATGCTACCCACAATGGCTTCACGAGGTAACAGCAGGGCATCGCGCTGGTCAGCTACTTCGAAGAATGCAGTGCCATACATACCTGCTCTCAGGTTGTTGTTGGCAGCGTTTTTCACTTCTACTTCCACGTCAAATTTCAGCGTAGGGTCGGCTTGTGCGGCAATGGCAGTAACCACACCTTCGTATTCCTGACCTGCACCGGCATCTGCTTTCACTTTTACATTCTGTCCTTTGTTGATCAGCAATACTTCGCTTTCGTTTACTTTTACTTCCAGCTTCAGCTTGTCCACGTTCACGATGTCGTACAGCTTGGTACCCATGTTCAGGTAAGAACCTACTTCCACATAGATCTCGTTGATCTCGCCGCTGATAGGAGCTGTGATTCTGGTTTTGGTTAAGCGCTGACGCGCAGCTACCAACTGAGCCTGCGTAGATTTAGCAGCTAAACGAGCATCTTCCAGTTGTCTTTTGGTGATGGCGTCGCCGGCAGCAAGGTTCTCGAAACGCTCCAGGTCTCTTTTTGCTTTTTCGGCGTTCGTCTGGGCAGTTGCCAGGTCAGCACTCATGGTGTTGCTTTCTACCTGCGCCAGCAGTTCACCAGCTCTTACTTTATCGCCTTTGCGCTTGTAAACCTTCAGAATTTGGCCCTGCGTTTCAGATAAAAGTGTCAGGCTTTGCTCCGGAGCAAAGTTACCCTGCGCCGTAAATGACTTGTCCAGTTTATCGGTTTTAGCTTCTGTTACACCAACCGGAATAGCATCGCTTTTGATTTCTGCTACCGCAGCATTGGCTGCCATTTTCTCTTTGTTGCTCGTAAGCTTAAAGCCAACAGCTACAAGAACCGCAATAACAAGTACGATATAAATTACCTTCTTCATTTTAGTGTTTCGTGTAAGTCTTATTTAGTTAGTGATGTCAATTCTCCTTTGGCTTGCAGGTAATTAAGCTGTGCCAGTTGGTATTTTAATATTTCGTTGTTTAAGCTTGTTTTTGCCTCTCGCAGGGATACCTCCCCATTCAGCAGATCTGTCAGCGGAGCTAAACCTTCTTTGTACAGGCTGTTGGTGGTATCGTACACTTCCTGCGCCAGCGCCACGTTCTTCTCCTGTGCCGCAATTGAGCTCTGGCTGTTTTGCAGCTGGCTCACTGCGTTGGTTAATTGCACGGCCGTGTTGGTGTTATACTTTGCGATATCAGAATCTATTTTCCTGATCTCCAATTGCGCCTGCTTTACCTGTGCATTCTTTCTGAAACCATCGAAAATAGGAACGTTTACCTGCAGGCCAACTACCGCTGATTTAAACCACGGAATGTCGCTGTTGAACAGTTCGTCGCGCTGGGTCTGGTAGCCATACTGCCCGTAAGCCGACAGCGTAGGATAGTACCCGGCCCTTGTATTCTGGATCTTGTAATCGGTAAGCTGCTTTTGTTTTTGCAGCAACTGGTACTGTGTTTTCTGAGTAATGGCTTCGTTTACAGAAATAGTAGCAGGGTCCACGTTTTCGAGTGCCAGCGATGTATTCTGTACCTCCACTTCCTGGTCTAAAGGCATACCCATGAAGAACTTCAGGTAATTTTTCTGCTGCTCGAACAGCGTGGTCAGGGTCTGCTTCTGGTTCTCCAGGTTTGTGCGGTTAACCTTTATCCGGTTAACATCCACCTTCTTTACCAGATCGTTCTCGTACTGCAGTTGCAGGATCTTTTCAAGCTGCACCAGTCTTGCTAAGTTGGCATTGATGTTTTCGAACTGCTCTTTTGTCTGCAGGATCTGGAAATAAGAAGAGCTGACGTTATAGATCACTTCCTCTTGTGTCATTTCCTTGCGCAGCCGGTACAGGTCCTGAGATGATTTAGCTGCCTGTAACCCTACAAAGTATGATTTGCTGAAAAGCAACTGCGTTAACTGCAGGTTCGCTTTGGCGTTATAGTCTTTACCAAATTTCACTGGAACGTCGGTTCCGGGCTTACCCACGATAGCACCTGGCAGGATCTGTGTAGGTATGGCCGGAAAATAATCAACTCCGCCGGTGGCGTTCAGTTGTGGCAGGCCGTTGCTTTTCGTCTCACGGATAACCTGCTGAGCGATCTGCTCATCATAAGATGCCTTTTTTACATCTTCGTTATGCTCCAGGGCGTAAGTAACCGCCTCCTGCAGCGTCATAGGCTTAGCTGTTTGCGACTGGTCTTGTGCAAAAGACGGTGTCATGCAGAACAGCGCTAATCCTACTAATAAGTGTTTGGTGTTCACGTTTTTAGTTCTTATTGTTTATACTTTATTAGTTAGTTCTGTATTTAATGAACTAACAAGGTAAAAAAATTATACTTTCTCCTTCGTCTGCTCTTTCTCCCATTGCTCGATCAGGTTAGGGAGTTGCTTTTTAAGGTAATCCAGAAAGCTGATAAAGGATTGCAGTTTCTGGTCGTACACCGGGTTCTCTCTTTTCCTGACCTCCAACACACGCTTCAGCAGGTTGTTCAGTTCCCCCAAATCCTCCATTTTCTTGTTGAACAGGTCGCGCCAGTTCGAGGATTTGATCCTGAAATAGCGTTTTCTGTCGCCGGAGAAGGTAGTGTATTCAATGTGCCCGGTGTTGAGCAGCATATTCAGGGCATTGCTGGTGGCGCTCTTACTTATATTCAGCGTTTCAGAGATCTCTTCAAAGGTAAGTTCAGCCTTATCCGACACCAGCAGCAGACCCATAACACGCGCTACAGCAGGCTGAAAACCATTGTTTTCATGGTAGATGCCAATCTCTTCGATCAGTTCCCGTTGTTTATCGCTTAGTATCATGTTCCTAATCTATTGCAGAATCTTAACAGTGCAAAGGTATGGCATTGTTCCGTTGGTTCATAATTTACAGAACTAAATTTTGCTGATATTTCGAAAGTATAGTTTTGACGTCGAATGAGAGGATAAGGTGGCAACCGGTTTTACTTTCATAATAAGAATTTGTCTTTACTTAGCCGCCTCCAGCAACGGTGCCGATGGGTTCTGTACCATTGTTGCGGGTGAGATCAAGCCTTCTATCAGGTTCACCAAACCTGTTGGATAGACCCCGATGTATAGTAGCAGCAAGGCCAGTACAGCCAGGGTACCTGCGCTGGCAAGCAGTATGGAAGGCCGTAGCCGCTCCACCGGCTCGCGGCCGGCTTCAGGCTGCTGAAACATAACCGCAATCAGCTTGATGTAATAATAAAGGCCGATGACTGAGTTGAGTACCAGCATGGCAACGAGCAGCCAGAGCTGGGTATTGACGCCTGCCGCCAGTATGTAGAACTTGCCTACAAACCCTGCTGTGAGCGGAATACCCGCCAGCGACAGCAGCATGGCCGTGAAGACGGCGGCAGTCCAGGGGCGCCGCCAAAGCAGGCCGCGATAATCTTCCAGTTGTTCTGCGTCACCTTCCGAATCAGAAAGCATGGTAACCACTCCAAAAGCACCAACCGTGGTAATGAAGTAAGCTACCAGGTAAAATGTAATGGCCTCTACACCCAGCTCATTTCCTGCCAGAAAAGCCACCAGCAGGTACCCCAGGTGGGAAATAGAGGAGTAGGCAAGAATGCGCTTGACATTGCGCTGCATCAGGGCCAGCAGGTTACCGGCGAACATGGAAGCAATGGCGACAATGGTAAAAATGAGCACCAGCGTCTGGAAGCGGAAACCTTCTACCTGCATGAAAAGCCGGATCAGTAGACCCAGCATACCGCCTTTAGATACCGTGGCAATAAAAGCCGTGACAGGCGCCGGAGCTCCTTCGTACACGTCGGGCGTCCACATATGGAAAGGCACCACGCTGAGTTTGAAGCCAACACCGATGATCATCATGCCAAAACCGGTGAGCATCAGCAGGGGTAGGTCGTAGGCTGAGGCAATGGAAGCAGCGATACCTTCAAAGGTCATGGTGCCGGTACTGGCGTATACCAGTGCCATACCAAACAGCAGGAAAGCAGAGGAAACAGCAGCTAATATTAGGTACTTGATACCGGCCTCATCGGAGCGCTCGCGCATGCGCAGGTAGGAGATCAGTGCGTACAAGGACACGCTTAGAACTTCCAGGCCCAGGAACAGCGAAGCAAAATGCTTGCTGATTACCAGCGTGCAGGCTCCGAGCGTTGCCAGTAATATCAGGATGTAATATTCCTCTTTCCGTTCCTCGCGCTGCTCAAAATAGGCATACGACATCATGCTGATCACCAGCGAAGTGAGCAGGGTCAGGCCAATGTATAATATGGCAAAGCCATCAATTACAAAGAGTGGCTCGACAACATGCCGCTGCAGGCCGCGCAGTTCGAACAGGTAAAGAAATGACCCGATCAGCGACAAGGCCGTGACCACATAAATGATCTTGTGGTTGCGCTTTATGGCTACCACCAGCATGGTAAGCAAGGCTCCACCTGTCAGGATCAGGAGCGGCATAAGGTAATGGAAATCAATCTGTGACATAGGCACCTCCTCGAGTTGAATGATGGGTGGAAAGAGTATCGGCAGGAAGTATAAGTACTGGGGCATTTTGCGCTACTGGAGCAACCACAGGAGCTTCCGGCTCCTGATAGGCCTGCAGTTGCTGGGTTATACTTGGTTTGGCTGTATCAAGCACTGGTTGCGGGTAAAGGCCCAACCAAAGTATAGCCGCTACCATGGGCAATGCGATCAGCATTTCGCGCAGGTTCAGGTCTGGCAATGCGTGTGCGTCAGCATGACTTTCCAAAGCATTCTCTCCGTAAAAAGTTTTCTGCATGAGCCGCAGCGAGTAAGCTGTAGCTAGCACCAGGCCAATGGTAGCAAAAACCGTCAGCCAGTTGTTGGCCTGCCAGGCACCTACCAACGTCAGGAATTCGGCGATAAAGTTGCCCAGCCCAGGTAGTCCCAGCGACGCCATCACGAAGATGAGCATGATTACGCCCATTTTGGGTGCCACAGACCAGAAGCCGCCCATCTGCCGGATGTCGCGGGTGTGCAGGCGGCTGTAGAGGAAGCCGGCAAGTATGAACAGGGCGCCTGTGCTAAGGCCGTGTGTGATCATCTGCATGACCACGCCCTGCAGCGCAAGCTCGTTAAAAGCAAAAACACCCAGTATCACAAAGCCCATGTGACTGACAGAAGTATACGCCACTAGTCGTTTCAGGTCGGTTTGGGAGAAGGCAAGTATGGCGCCGTAAAGTATACCGATCACACCGAGCAGCATGGCCCAGGGAGCAAAGTCCGGGGCGGCAGTAGGGAAGAGCGGGATCACGAAACGCAGCAGACCGTAGGCACCGGTTTTAAGAAGTAAGCCGGCAAGTATAACACTACCGGCTGTTGGTGCTTCGGAGTGGGCGTCGGGTAACCAGGAATGGAATGGCACCACAGGCAGTTTTACCAGGAATGCCGCTAAGAAGCCGAACATCAGCAGGCGTGCCGCTTCCGGTGTAAAGGAAGTGCCCAGCAATTCAAAGTAGTTAAACGTATAGGTACCTGTTTGCCGGCCGTGGATGAAGTATAAACCAAGTATAGCCAGCAGCATGAGCAGCCCGGAGGCTTGTGTAAAGAGGAAGAACTTATATGCGGCGTAGTTGCGGTTGGCGTGCCCCCATATCCCGATCTGAAAGTACATCGGAATCAACATTACTTCCCAGAAGAAGTAAAACAGGAACAGATCCATGGTCAGGAAGACGCCCGCAATACCCGCCAGCACCCACAGCAGGTTGAAAAAGAAGAAGCCCACCCGGTTGTCGATCTCCCGCCAGGATACCAGCACGGCCAGTATCCCCAGGAAAAAAGTAAGCAGCAGCATGAGCAGGCTCAGCCCGTCGAGCGCCATCCTAAAGCCAATGCCCCATTGCGGGATCCAGGGTATGTCGAGTTGCAGCAGCCAGGGCGAAGTAGCCGAAGCCGAAGTGGTCTGCCAGAGGTAGATGGTAAGAGCAAACGGCACCAGCACTGAGAGCAGCGCTACCCAGCGGGGAGCAGCTATACTTGCCCGTTCCGAGATCCAGGCCAGCACCCCGCCAACCATCAGGATTACGATCAGCCATATCATGATCATAGCAGCAGACTTAAGGTTAGAATAAGTACGGCACCCACCACCACGCCCGTAATGTAGTTGCGCAGCACGCCGTCCTGGGTGCGGGAGAGGGCCCGGTTCAGCGTTTCCGCCAGTGAGGCCATACCGGTATAGATCTCGTCGATTACATCGGCTTTGTTCAGTTTAGACAGGTACACGTAGGGCCGCACAAACAGCATGTCGTAGAGTTTATCAAAGCCCCAGCCTGAGAACCAGAAGTCCCGAATGGCCATTGTAACTTTGGACCGCGTTATAGTTTCCTGGAAAGCCGCAGGGCGGGCGTAGAAGAAGAGGAATGCCAGAAAAAGGCCCACAACAGAAACACCGGCAGCCAGCGTCTGGAACATCCATTCCGACTCACCTATGGTTTCGTCCACGGCTATACCTGGCAGCACCGGCTGCAGCAGGTCCGAAAACAAGGTCAGGTGCGCAAAGTTGTGCGGTAGTTCGATAAATCCGCCTACGGTGGAAAGTATAGCCAGAATCACCAGCGGCACCACCATCACCAGGCCCGGCGGGTGGGAGACGTGTGTTTTGGCTTCGCCGTAGAAGGTGATGAACACCATCCGGAACGTATAAATAGCCGTGATAAAGGCGCCTACCAATGCCGCCAAGTATAGCCATACATTACCACGCTCGCCTGCCAGGGCATACCACAGGATCTGGTCTTTGCTGTAAAAACCTGCTGTTACCAGAGGCAGCGCAGCCAGTGAAGCAGCCCCGATCAGGAAGGTCCAGAATACCACAGGCAAAGCTCTGCGCAGGCCGCCCATCTGCCGCATGTCCTGCTCGTGGTGCAGCGCGATAATGATGGCCCCGGCACACAGGAAAAGCAGCGCCTTAAAGAAGGCATGAATCATGAAATGAAAGATACCTGCCGACCAGGCGCCCACACCCAGCGCCAGGAACATGTACCCGATCTGGCTGATGGTAGAGTAGGCGAGCACGCGTTTCAGGTCGTATTGCGTGAGGGCGGTGCAGCCGGCAATAAGCAACGTAACAGCTCCTACTATCGCTACAGCCATCATGGCAGGCGGCGCCAGTTCGAAGATGACGTTGGTACGGGCGATCAGGTATACGCCGGCCGTTACCATGGTAGCCGCATGTATCAACGCACTCACAGGCGTAGGACCAGCCATCGCGTCTGGCAACCAGGTTTGCAGCGGCAACTGACCGGATTTACCCACGGCTCCTCCCAATAATAAAAAGGCAGTCAGCACCGCCTTTTGTGAACCAACCGGCCAAGTTTGGGGAGCTTCAGAAAGTATAGCCTGTATATTAAGCGTGCCGAAAGTCTGGAAAAGTATAAACAAGCCGATAGCCATAGCCGTATCGCCGACGCGCGTGATGATGAAGGCTTTTCGGGCAGCATACCCGTTTGCAGGATTTTTATACCAGAACCCGATGAGCAGGTAGCTGCACAAGCCAACGCCTTCCCAGCCTAAGTATAAAAGCAGCAGGTTATCGGCCAGCACCAGCATGAGCATAGAGCCTACAAACAGGTTCATGCAGGCAAAGAAGCGTGCAAAGTCCTCTTCATCGGCCATATAGCCAGCCGAGTAAACGTGTATCAGGAAGCCGACAAACGTAACCACAAACACAAAGACCAGCGACAGCGCGTCGAGGTGGAAAGCTATGCCGGGGCTAAACCCTGCAACATCAAACCAGGTCCAGACCTGCTGCACGTAAAAGTCAGGGCGTGCCGAAAGGAACTGGAAGCCCAGCAGCAGTGTGATCAGCGCGGAAAAGCCTACGCTGCCGGCACCAAGTATAGCCACCAGGTTGCGCGGCATGCGCCGGCCAAAAAGGATGAGCAGGAGGGCGCCGGCAAAAGGCAAGGCGGGTATTAACCAAAGTAGATTTTCCATAGCTTATCCGAACATTTTATTGGCTGCGTCGCTGTCGAGGGTTTTCAGCTGGTGGTGGAGCTGAAGTATAAGTGCGAGCCCCACCGAAACTTCGGCAGCGGCCATCGTGAGGATGAAGATGAACATCACCTGCCCGTCGGGTTGCGCCCAGCGCGTAGCGGCTACGATGAAGGCCAGTCCGGCTGCGTTGAGCATGATCTCCACCGAGATCAGCATAAAGATGATGTTGCGCCGGATGAGCACGCTGATCAGCCCGAGCGTGAAAAGTATACCTGCCAGCAACAGGCCGGCTTCCATGGGAATATTGGTCATATTTCGCTCCTTTCCAGAAAACGGTGAACCACTTTTTTCTTTTGCCTACCCAAATGATAGGCGCCCACTATACCGGCCATCAGCAGCATGCCGCACAGCTGCACGCCCAGCAGGTAGGGTCCGTACAAAGCCAGGCCTACTTCCCGGGCGTCTACGGGCTGGTTGTTGATGGTCGGCATGTCTTCGGCAATCACCAGGTAAGCCAGTTCAGCCAGCAGCACCAGCGAGAGCAGGGCAGGACCGATCCAGGTTTTAGGCCGGAGCCAGGTTTTTTCCTGCTGCACGTCCTCGTTGGTCAGGTTCAGCATCATGATCACGAAGATGATGAGTACCACAATGGCTCCGGCGTAAATGATGACCTCTAGAGCCGCCATAAACGGAGCGCCCAATGTGAAAAACACCACCGCTACAGCCAGGAATGACACCACCAGATAGAGCAGCGCATGGATCATGTTGTAGTTGGTGATCACCATGATAGTGGCCAGTATGGCGATAGCGGAGGCTACATAGAAGGTCAGTTCCATAGGTTATGGGATTAAGCTTTTGATGTCTACCGGAGGCAGTTCGTTTTCTGCCTCGCCTTTGTCTTTTCCGCCAATGGCCATGCCGGCTACTTTGTAGTAATTGTAGCCCGGATACTTGCCTTCTCCGTTTATGAGCAGGTCCTGCTTCTCGAACACCAGGTTCTGGCGGTTGTATTCGCCCATTTCAAAATCAGGGGTGAGCTGGATGGCGTAAGTGGGGCAGGCCTCTTCGCAGAATCCGCAAAAAATGCAGCGCGAAAAGTTGATCCGGAAAAACTCTGGGTAGCGCCGACCGTGCTCGTCTTCGGTGGGCTGCAGGGCAATGCAATCTACGGGGCAGGCGACGGCGCACAGGTTGCAGGCCACGCAGCGTTCGCCGCCGTCCGGGTCGCGCGTCAGCACAATGCGGCCCCGCCAGCGCGTTGAAAGTTTGGCTTTGTGCTCCGGATACTCGATGGTCTCCCGCTTGTGGAAGGCGTGCAAAAATGTGAGCCACATACTGCGCAGTAAACTAAACATACCTGCTCCTTTCTTTTATACTTGTTGTTTGCCTGTCCCCTTGAAGGGACAGGCTATTCTTTTATTTTCTGTCATCTCGACGATAGGAGAGATCTAAATCAAGCTATACCTGTGTCAGATTTCTCGCTCTGCTCGAAATGACAATCTGAGTTACTCATTCATCAGCACAATTGCTGCCGTTACCATCAGGTTTACCAGGGTGAGCGGCAGCAGGATCTTCCAGCCGTACTCCATCAGTTGGTCGTAGCGGGGGCGTGGTAAGGAGGCGCGCAGCAGGATGAAGATCATCAGGAAAGCGCCTACTTTAAGAATGAACCATACGATCGGCGGGAGGAAGTCCGGGCCGAGCCAGCCGCCGAAGTATAAAGTCACCACCATACAGGAAATGAGCGTTATGCCCAGGTACTCCCCGATGAAGAACATGCCGAACTTCATGCCGGAGTACTCGGAGTGGAAACCCGCTATCAGCTCACTTTCTGCTTCCGGTATGTCGAAGGGCAGGCGGTGCGTTTCGGCTACGCCGGCGATGAAGAAGATCACAAAGCCGATGATCTGCGGAATAAAAAACCACAGCCCCCGCTGCGACTCCACGATATCCACCAAGCTGAAAGAACCGCTTAGCAGCACCACGCCCATCAGTGCCAGGCCCATGAACACTTCGTAAGAGATCATCTGCGCTGCACCGCGCATGGCACCCAGCAAACTATACTTGTTGTTAGAAGCCCAGCCACCCAATATGATACTATAAGCACCCATCGACGACATGGCCAGGAAGAAAAGCACGCCAATGTTAAGGTCAACCACGATTATGCCCGGGGCAAACGGTATAACCACAAAGCTCATCAGCACCGAGATCAGCACGATGGTAGGCGCCAGTACAAACACTATTTTATCGGCAAAAGGGGGTATCCAATCTTCCTTAAAAAAGAGCTTGAGTGAGTCGGCTACCACGATGAACAGACCAAAGGGGCCGGCGCGGTTAGGGCCGTAGCGGTCCTGCCACAGCGCCAGCATGCGACGCTCGACCCAGATCATGCCGGCTGCCACGTTGAGCAGCACGAACAGCACGCCTCCGATAATCAGGAGATAATTTGGGGCTGATTCTTCCATGATGGTTCCTCCTTGTTAAGTATGGCCCAAGCGGGCATTTCTGCGAACGGCACCCCGGCCAAACCTTTCGGCAAGCCGGCAGTTCCTTTTGTCAGGTTATCATCAATGCGTACCTGCAACTGATACACGATGCCTTCTATGCTGAAGGTGAGTACCTGGCCTTCCTGCTTGTCCAGTTCCATAGCGTCGGCACGGCTCAGGGCCACATATGGCTCTGGTATTCGTTGGGCAATGGCCGGCGCCTGTGCGCTCTGCTCTTCCGAGCCAAAAATGTGGTAGAGCGGCAGCATGTACAGGTGGTTCCGAATCGGCTGGAAATGCTCGGGAATTACCGTGAAGTAATGAATTTTACTTTCTTTCGGCGGCTCGATCAGGCGCAGGCCCGGGTCGCCGTGATGCAGGTGTCCGCCCACTTCTTCCTGGTACTTGTTCACCGACTGTGCCGAGTTCCAGCCCGGGTACCAGAAGAATGGATTCACCGGTGCAGGTGCCTCCCCGTGGAAGCCTTCCATAGTATAACTCAGCGGCGAATCCGGATCTTCCGGAGGTTTGGGCTCGTGCACGCTCTGGTTGGCGAACATGGCCGTACGGCCGCTGAAGCGGTGCGACTCACGGGCTATTTTCTGACCGGCCACTCTGAAGTTAGCAGGAGGCGTGATGGCTTCCACCCCTCTAAACTGCACCAGTTCCTGCGCCATCGCCTGTTTGATGTCATCGATGTTATGCCAGTTGCTCATCTGCGGATGTGCCATAACAGTACCTAGATCAGTAAGCCAGCGCCAGCTTTCCTCTATGTCTTCCGGGGTAGGGTATACCTGGTAGAAGCGCTGCGCACGTCCTTCGTGGTTCACCAGCGTGCCGTCTGCTTCGGCAAAAGTGCCGGCCGGTAAAAGTATGGCTGCTTTTTCGGTGTTAGCAGTATGGGTATGGTCGAGTACAAGTACCTGTTTAGCGGAGTTCAGAAACTCATCAACCTTGGTTTTGCAGGCGTGGCGGTAGATATCATTTTCAAGTATGATAACCGTATCAGCGTAACCGTTCTGTACTGCCTCGAAAGCTGAGTCCATCTTGTGGCCGCCCATCATGGCCAGGCCCATGCTGTTGCATTCCGGTACGGTAAGCGAAATGCCGGTTGCCGGATTCTGCTCAAATAAAGCCGTAGCCACATTGGCAGCTGCTTTAAGTATAGCTTCGCTGCCGCTGGAGCAACCGGAGATCACCAATGGTTTTTTAGCCGATCGTAAGGCCATAGCAATCTGCTGCGCCAGTACCTGTTCGTCTTCGGTCAGGTCGGTCATTTCCGGAGCGGAGTCGCTGAGGTAGTGGGCTACGGCAAAGCCTAAACGGGCAATGGTGTCGGGCGAGGCATGATAAGTAGCCGTGGCGACTTCATCGAGTTTGGTATCAGTGAAGGTGGCGATGAACAGCGGTCCTTTCTGGTCCTGTATCAGTTCGCGGGCGGCTGCGTCCTGCCACAGCGGAATTTTAGCCTGGGCCACCTGCTGCAAGGGCTGCTGTCTTATAGACTGCCGTACCGCCAGTGCCAGCATAGGAGCGGTGTTGGTGAGGTCTTCGCCAAGAATAAATACAGCGTCGGCAGTTTCGATCTCTTTTAAGGAGAATGTTCTGGCTGGTCCTTCTTTCAATATTTTCAGCACCAGGCAGGCCAAGTCGTGGTCGTTATCAGCTATACCGTGGTGAAAGTTCTCCTCGCCTACCAGAGTTCTTAATGCATAGTTTGATTCGAGTGAAGCGCGCGGCGAGCCAATACCGATCGCGCGACCCGTTCTAAGTATAGCTACCGCTTCCTGTACGGCGGTAACAGGTGTTACTGCTTCCGGCAACTGGCTTCTTACTAACGCTTTTCTGACACGGCCCGGGTTGTTGACAAATTCATAGCCAAAGCGACCGCGGTCGCAGAGGAAATAGCCGTTGACTTCGCCGTTGTAGCGGTTCACGATGTTACGCAGGGTGCCGTAGCGCTCGCCAGCTGTTATGTTACACCCAACGCTGCAGTGGTGGCAAACAGAAGGCGCCATGGTTAGGTCCCATTTGCGGGTATAATGTTGTTTCAGGGTTTTGTCTGTGAACACACCCGTTGGGCATACTTCGGCCAGGTTGCCGCTGAACTCGCTTTCCAGCACGCCGTCTTCGCTCCGGCCAAAGTAGATGTGGTTATGGGCGGCGAACACATCCAGATCGTTACCGCCGGCATAGTCTTTATAAAAGCGCACACAGCGGTAGCACTGTATGCAGCGGTTCATTTCGTGGTTCAGGAAGGGGCCCAGGTACTGGTTGCGGTACGTACGCTTCTGGTACTCGTAACGGCGATAGTTGTGGCCCGTCATCACGGTCATGTCCTGCAGGTGGCACGAGCCGCCCTCGTCGCATACGGCACAATCGTGCGGGTGATTTGTCATCAGCCATTCGATGATGTGACCTCTGAACTCCACAGCGTCTGCCTCGTTGATGGACAGCCGCATGCCATCGCGTACTGGTTCCATACACGACATGGTCAGCTTGCCCTTGGTGTCTGCTTCGTCTTTAAACACCTTGACGGCACACTGGCGGCAGGCGCCTACCGAGCCCATGGCAGGGTGCCAGCAAAAGTAGGGCAGGTTCATGCCGAGGGTAAGGCAAGCTTCCAGCAGATTCTTGCCCGGCTTTACCTCGTAGGGTACATTGTCTATGAATATGGTTACCATCTAAGACCTCCAGGGACATCGTTGTTCGTGTATATGCCGTTCAAAATCCTCTCTGAAATATTTCAGAGCGCTCTGCAGTGGTTCCATGGCGCCGGGTGCCAAGGCACAAAACGTGTTGCCGGGGCCAAGGTATTTGGTGTGGAAATCCAGGATGTTTAGGTCGGTTTGCTTGCCGGTGCCGTTGTCGATGGAGCCGAGTACTTTCTCGACCCAGGGCAAACCTTCGCGGCAGGGGGTGCAGAATCCGCAGGACTCCTGTGCGAAGAAGTGCTGCAGGTTCTGCACAAATCCTACGGGACAGGTCTGATCATCTAAGACGATCATGGTGCCCGTGCCCATGCGGCTGCCGACTGCGGCAACCGAATTATAGTCCATCTTAACGTCTAAGTGTTCTTCCACCAGAAAGTCGGTGGAAGCGCCGCCCGGTAATGCTCCCCGGAATTTATAGCCGTTCTTCATACCGCCGGCATACTCTTCCAGCAACTCGCGCACGGTTACACCCATAGGTAATTCCCAGCAGCCGGGTTTGTTTACTTTGCCGCTTACACCATAAAGTTTGGTGCCTGCATCCTCAGATTTATTCCTGCTCAATCCTTTAAACCATTCGGCTCCGTTGTTCACGATGTGGGGCAGGCAGCAGAGGGTTTCCACGTTGTTAACTATAGTAGGTTTGCCGTAGAGGCCGCTTACTTGCGGGAAGGGTGGCTTGGCGCGTGGGTTAGCGCGTTTGCCTTCCAGTGCATTAAGCAGGGCTGTTTCTTCGCCGCACATGTAGCGCCCGACGCCGGTATGCAGGTGCATTTCCAGGCTATAGCCGGAGCCAAGTATGTTTTTGCCGAGATAGCCGGCTTCGTAGGCTTCGTTGATGGCTTTGGTAATTTCCTGTGCCGCCAGTTTATAAGCGAACCGTAGAAAAACATAGGATATATCGGCCTGTATGGCATACGAAGCTACAATCATACCTTCAATCAGCTGGTGCGGGTTGCCCTCGAGCAGGAGGCGGTCTTTAAAGGTGCCGGGCTCCATTTCATCTGCATTGGCTACGAGGTATTTTGGCCGTGGTACGTCATCGCCCATCGGCACAAAGCTCCACTTCAGGCCGGTGTTAAAGCCGGCACCGCCGCGCCCGCGCAGGTTCGAGTCTTTCACCAGCGTTTGTACTTCGGCCGGTGTCATCTCTTTCAGCACTTTGCGCACCGATTGGTAACCGCCTACCTGCTCATACTCTTTCAGGCTGAGTGGCGGTCTGCCGGGTACAATATGTTGGGTCAGCGGCTTTTCCATGGGCTTAGTTATACTTGCTGAGGATGTCGTCTAATTGCTCGGGTGTTACATTCTGGTAGAGATCGTTGCCGACCATCAGGGCAGGGGCGCAGTCGCAGGTGCCGAGGCACACGTTGGGCAGTAGCGTGAAGCGGCCATCCGGTGTGGTTTCGCCATACTTTATACTTAGCTTCTGCATGAGGTGCTCCCGCAATCCCTCGTAACCCATCACCCAACAGCTAATGCTGTCGCAGAGTAAGATCACGTTTCTGCCCACCTGCCTGCGAAAAATGAGGTTGTAAAAGGTGGCCACACTGTCGAGTTCGTCCGGTGACATATCGAGCAGAACGGCGGTATCTTTCAGATCTTCATCCGATACCCAGCCCCGGTGCTGCTGCACCACCTTCAGCGCCTCAATGCAGGCAGCCTTTTTGCTCGGCACCAGGCTGATCTCGTGTTCTATCTGGTGTATTTCCTCTTGCGTTAGCATTTCTATTTATTTATAAATTATGAGTGAGCACTATGTCTCGCGATAAACCGAAGTATAGCTTCATTCAAAGCCTGCGGATTATCCAGTTCCATCTCATGCGAGGAGCTCGGGATCATGACACTTTCCGGCTGAGGCAGGCATTTTTTCAATTCATCTGCGATTACATGTAAAAGTCTTAGACTTTTTTCGGCAGTAATTACCAAAGTAGGTGCCCTCACTTTTCTAATGTCGGCGCAGGTGATAAAGGGATAGAGTTCAAAGATCATTTTAGAGCAGATGATCCCTTTCATCTCCTGTATGTTGTCGTTTATCTGCTGCTGTACTTCGGGCGGCATTTTATCATAGAAGCCGGTGTCGGCCATGATGCCATCCAGGAAAATCTTCACTCCCTGTAAGTCATCGCCGCTTTCAAAAGCCTGGGCGGATGGCAGAATCGTTTGTGTTTCCCACTCAAAAAGAAGCCTATTCCCTTCTTCTGAATTTACCAGTAAAGACGCAACGGGAGGTTCGGCCAGGCAAAGGCTTTTTACCAGTTCGGGAAGCTCGATAGCTGTTAGCAATGCGGTATAAGCACCGAATGAATGGCCTACCAGATGCACCTGGTCAAGATTTAACTTCTTTATTAATGCTGCCAGATCATCTGCATGCGGAATAATTGTATAACCTGCCTTATCATCTGTTGACTTTGCCGGATAGGCGTAACGTCTGCTGTAGGAAATAACCCGATGCTTCTCAGAAAAAGGTCCTATTTGTCCTTCCCACATCCGGTAATCACTCAGGTTGCCATGGACCAGGATAATCGGCTCGCCCTCGCCCTGCTCTGTGTAGGAGAGGGCAATGCCGTTTATCTCGATTTCCTTAAGCTCCGTTGACGTTACTTCTTTCATTCCTTTTTCAATTCAAGACTCAGAACTCCTACCTGTCAATATCTGCCAGCACGTAATCCATAGCGCCAAGTATAGACAGCAGGTCGGCTACGGTATAGCCTTTGCTGATGTAGGGCAGCATTTGCATGTGCGGAAACGAGGGAGTGCGGATCCTGACGCGGTATGGCGAGGTGTTGCCATCGCTGGTCAGGTAGTAGCTGTTGGCTCCCTTGGTTGCCTCGATGCAGCTCATGGCTTCTCCGGCTGGTATCACTGGTCCCCAGCTCACGTTGAGGAAGTGTGTGATCAGCGTTTCGATATCGTGCATGGTATGTTTCTTAATAGGAGGTGTGGTGAGCGGGTGATCGGCTTTGTAAGGACCTTCCGGCATGTTCTTCAGGCACTGCTCGATGATGCGCAGGCTCTGTCGCATTTCGGCTACGCGCACCACGGCACGGTCGTAGCAGTCGCCGTTGGTGGCAGTTGGGATGTCGAATTCAAACTGGTCGTAGCCGGAGTAAGGGCGCTTTTTGCGGAAGTCCCACTCCATACCGCAGGCGCGGAGGTTTGCCCCCGTCACGCCCCATTCAATGGCCTCCTCCAATGTAAAGATGCCGATGCCGACCGTTCTGGCTTTGAAAATGCTGTTCTTCATCACCATGCCATCGTATTCTTTCAGCCTCTTAGGGAAGTAGTTGAGGAAGTTCTGCACCAGTGTTTCCCAACCCTTTGGCAGGTCCTGCGACACGCCGCCGATCCGGAACCAGTTGGGGTGCATGCGGCCGCCGCAGATGGCTTCCACAATTTCGAAAATGCGTTCGCGGTCGGTGAACATGTAAAAGACAGGGGAGAGCTGACCGATGTCCTGGGCAAAGGTGCCGTACCATACCAGGTGACTGGCAATCCGGAAGAACTCGCACATCATAATGCGGATCACCTTTACCCGGTCCGGTACTTCGATGCCTGCCAGTTTCTCGACAGCCAGCAGGTACGCCAGGTTGTTCATCACGCCCCCCAGGTAATCGACGCGGTCGGTGTAGGGGATGTAGGTGTGCCAGGACTGGCGTTCGCCCATTTTCTCAGCACCGCGATGGTGGAAACCGATATCCGGTACCGCGTCTACTATGTCTTCGCCATCCAGCTGAAGTATGATTCTGAGTACGCCGTGCGTGCCCGGGTGCTGTGGCCCCAGGTTCATGAACATAAAGTCGCTGTCTTCGCTGTGGCGCTGCAGTCCCCATTCTTCCGGATTGAATTTTAAATCTGCCTGCAATTTATCCACCTTATCATCCCAAAGTCGGAACGGGCCCATTTCGGTGGCGCGGGCCGGGTGCTCTTTGCGGAGCGGGTGGCCTTCCCAGGTGCGCGGCATGAGGATGCGCGACAGGTGCGGATGGCCGGTGAATTTGATGCCGAACAGGTCGTATACTTCGCGCTCGTACCAGTTGGCATTGGCCCACAGTGCGCTTATACTTGGCACTTCCGGGTGCTCACCAAACAAGCCGATTTTCAGCCTGACAAATGCATTGCGCTCGTAAGAAAAGAGGTGGTAAACGATGGTGAAGTCGGCTTGCGGTACGTGGTTGGTAGCCCGGTTGCGGGTTCGTTCGTCCACGGCGGTCAGGTCATAGAGGAAGGGAAAGGG
Organism: Pontibacter ruber; assembly: GCF_023630205.1. Classification (GTDB taxonomy): domain Bacteria; phylum Bacteroidota; class Bacteroidia; order Cytophagales; family Hymenobacteraceae; genus Pontibacter; species Pontibacter ruber. The sequence goes on from NZ_JALPRR010000003.1 coordinate 950,362, forward strand.
CTGTGGGATCTCCGTTTTCAGATACCGCAGGATTTCCAGCGACTGGTTCAAAGGTATCCAGAGGGTGAGGATGTCATCCTTGGTAGTTTGGGTGGTGAACTTTGCGTCACCAAACCTGGACTGCAATTGCTCTAAAATGCCGCTGCCTTTTTCCATAAATTGGATAGTATAGGCATACCCGTGGTGCAGGTATACTTAGTTCCCGTAATACTTTTATACCTTCATGTACTCTCTCTGCTCTCTATCTCTATTTGTTGAAAGTCTGATTTTATACTTTGCCGCTCCGGTTTATACTTCTGCTACTCTGCCGTAACCGGATCAATAATGGCTTTTACTTCATTGATAGCGTTTGCAGGTATACCAACCTGCGCGGCATGCTCCCGGATCATTTCTGCGTTTGGAGCATTGTAAATGCAGTACACTTTGTCGCCTGTTACATAGCTATGTACCCACTGTATCTGTGGCCCCAGGTTGGTTAGCACACCGCAGGATTTCTGTGAAACACCTTTTAACTGCTCGGCAGTTAAGTTGCCTGCACCCAAAATTTCTCGCTCAATGATATACTTAGGCATAGGTTTATACTTTTTATAGTTCTTAGCTTCAGCTTAACCTCCCTTCCCTCAAGCTCCTTTCAGGATGACAGAAGAAGGAAGTTTACAAAGTATAGTAAGAGGTAAAGTCTAAGTCTTTTATCCTGTGTCTTTTGTCCTTTCATACTTCATCCGGTGAGCGGAACGTGGTCATCTCATCCCAGCGCTCGCGCTTGCGATCTTTCACGGCTATTTTCTCCGGTTTTATGATGCCCTGCTCGCCGATGGTCCAGCTTAGCGGCCGCTTTTCTTTTCCTACCGAATCTGCCAGCAGCATGAGGCCTTCCATAAAGGCATCGGGCCTTGGAGGACAACCCGGTACGTACACATCCACCGGCAGAAATTTATCCACGCCCTGCACTACACTATAAATGTCGTACATGCCGCCGGAGTTGGCGCAGCTACCCATCGAGATCACCCAGCGTGGCTCCATCATCTGCTCGTAGAGGCGCTTGATGATCGGGGCCATTTTAATAAAAACCGTACCGGCAATGATCATCACGTCGGCCTCGCGCGGCGTACCACGAATTACTTCGGCACCGAAACGGGCTACGTCATACTTGGGCGTCATGCTGGTGGCCATTTCCACGAAGCAGCAGGAGAGGCCGAAGTGGAAAGGCCACATCGAGTTCTTGCGGCCCCAGGCCAGCAGGTCCTGCACCGTACTAAGCATAATGCTTTGCTGCACCGTTTCTTCGAAAGAGCTGGTGCCTTTCACGGCATTTGCCGGTTCGTTGGGTTTGCTAAGCCACCATTTCATGGGCGTTGATCGTTATTCGTATTTCGTTTATCGTGTTTCGTGTTTTGGGACTCGGTGACTTATGTCTTTATGTCTTATGTCTTTTGTCCCAGTTTTATGCTGCTGCCGGCTGCCTTTGCTTTAGGCGTTTGTATGCCTGTAGTATCTTCTTGCCATCCGGCCCGAAATCCAATGCGCCGTTGCGCCACTCGTATACCAGCACAGCCACCAGAATACCGATGAACACCAGCACGCCAAAGTAACCGTACCAGCCCAGCTCTTTAAAAGCGATAGCCCAGGAAACAATGAAAACCGTCTCAACGTCGAAAATGACGAAAAGCATGGCAACAAGATAAAATTGGTTAGAGAAGCGGAGGCGGGCTGTGTCGGTGCTCACAATACCTCCTTCATAGGGTTCCTCGGTAGCATGCTCCTTATGCCGCCCGCCCAGCAGGTGCGAGAGCACAAGTATAGCGCCTACCAGTGTCAGGACAATGGCTGCGTACACCAGCAGGGGCCAGAGTACCGTTGTGTTTTCAGCAGATGTCTCCATTGCAGATCCCCCTCCAGAGATCAAAAGAGTTTTGTTTCTACGCCTTTGCGTCAGTAAACACACCGCCAAGTATAAGCTATACTTTGTCAGTGACCGGTGATATAATGCTCGAGATTCTCGATGATAAATTTCTGTTCGTCAATAATATACTTCACCACGTCGCCGATCGAGATCAGGCCAACCAGCTTGCCTTCTTCCATCACGGGCAGATGCCGGATGTAGCGGCTGGTCATGAGCTTCATGCAATCTTCTATGGTGGTATCTGGTGTTACGGTGGCGGGGTGTTCGCTCATAATTTCCCGGATCTGCGTTTCGCGGGACGATTTTCCGCGCAGAATCACTTTCCGGGCGTAGTCGCGTTCGGTAAAGATTCCGACAAATTTGCCCTTATCCTCTACCAGCAACGCGCCAAGGTTCTTCTCTACCATCTGCTCCAGTGCGTTGTAGACAGTAGTTTCAGGTTCAACAGAAAATACAGCATTTCCCTTTATCGCAAGGATATTTCTGACCTTTCCCATAACTCCTCCTCCTGATTATTAAATATATATAGACAAATATTGAATTTGCTCTATGAATCCTTCAGCACGTTAAGAATACATACGTGCACAGTATAAAAAGTTACTTATATAATAAATATTTGTATTATATAATGCGAAAAAGTTATAAAATTTCACCATAGGGTGTGTTTTAGCTCTGAGAATTATTATTGTAAAATGTTGATATGCAAGCATTAAGTCTTAAGTATATGCATTGAAAAGTATGAATTTTAAGGAAAGCAGGTTGAAGCAGGAGAAAACGGAGAGGTATACTAAAATAATTTTTATCCAAATTGCTGCTGTTGCACCAGAAAAGGAACGGCTCCGATCTGTTGCAGATCGGAGCCGTTGCGTTTTTTTGAATAAATAAAATTAGCCTAAAACATCCTGATAATCCGGATGACGCCTTACGTAAGCCTCTACAACCGGGCAGGAAGGTATGACCTTACAGTTCTTTTCGCGGGCATGTTCCAGCCCCGTCTTCACTAGTTTATCTGCAATGCCCTGTCCGCGGTGCGATTCCGGTACAAAAGTATGGTCAAAATCCATAGCCCCTTCCTCAGTGTAAGTATACGTCAGTTCAGCCTGTTCCTCGCCTGTGTTTGCATAAAAGCGCAGGTCCGCTTCATCGTGTATGATATCCATAATCTTTAATTCTGAATGATATAGTGAAAGTATACGGCACAGCAGGGGAGGTGTTTTAACCTATGATCAGGCGCAGTAGCAACACAGCAGCAAGCCATGGCTACATCCGAATAAAGAAAAACACCGATATTTTGTGTATTTTGCCTCCTTAAATACGTAGTCTTACCCTGATTGATTTTTTAGTCTTTAAAAACCATCTGATCATTTTATGAATTTACGCTACACAGCTGGGAAAGCTGGTTCTACGAGGCGCCTGGTGCGCAGATTAAAATTAGTGCTGTTTCTCTGTACGTTTTCCTTCCTGGTAAATGCGCAGGTAATTACTTCTCCGGACAAGAACCTTACCATGAAGTTCGAGCTGAAGGGGAATGGCGTGCCGACCTACCAGCTTACCTACAAGAAAAAGCCGGTTATTAAGGAAAGTAAACTGGGCCTGGAGCTGAAAGACGCCGCTTCGCTGGCTGAAGGATTTACGGTTGCCAAAACAGAGCAGGCTTCTGTAAACAACACCTGGGAGCCTATAGTGGGCGAGCAGAAAACCATCCGTAACAACTACAACGAGCTGCTGGTAACGCTTAACCAGAAAGAGCAGAAGGATCGCCAGATCCTGATCCGCTTCCGTTTGTTCAACGATGGCCTTGGCTTCCGTTATGAGTTTCCGGAGCAGAAGGAGCTGAATTACTTCGTTATCAAGGAAGAGAACACCGAGTTTAACCTGGCTGGCGACCACAAGATCTGGTGGATTCCGGGCGACTACGACACCAACGAGTATGCCTATACTACCTCTAAGATCTCTGAAATTCCGGGCCTGATGAAGAAGGCAACAATAGACGTACACGCACAGTGGCCAATTAAAAACACAGCGGTGCAGACGCCATCTATGATGAAATCTTCTGACGGGATTTACATCAACATTCACGAGGCGGCACTCATCAACTATCCGGCCATGAACCTGAACGTGGACCCGAAAACCTTTAAGTTCAGCGCGCACCTGACACCGGATGCCATGGGCAACAAAGGCTATGTGCAGACAGACTTCAATACGCCCTGGAGAACGATCGTGGTGAGCGACGATGCTACGGACATACTGGAGTCGAAGCTTATCCTTAACCTGAACGAGCCTACCAAGTATAAAGACGTTTCGTGGATAAAGCCGGTGAAGTATATCGGTGTGTGGTGGGAGTACTTTGTGGCAAATAAAAGCACCTGGGCTTACGGCAAAGAGACCAACGTTAAGCTGACCGACGACTTCACAAAGCTGACGCCGAACGGTCGCCACGGTGCTACTACCGAGAACGTGAAGAAGCACATCGACTTTGCAGCCAAGCATGGTTTTGATGCTGTTTTAGTTGAAGGCTGGAACATTGGCTGGGAAGACTGGTTCGGTAACTGGAAAGAAGAAGTGTTCGACTTCGTAACCCCTTACCCAGATTTTGATGTGAAAGGTTTGCAGAAGTATGCCGCTGATAAAGGGGTGAAAATCATGATGCACCACGAAACCTCAGCTTCGGCTACCAACTACGAGCGCCGCCTGGATGATGCTTTCCAGTTCATGAAAGACAATGGTTACAACTCTGTTAAGACAGGTTACGTGGGCAAGATCATCCCGAGAGGGGAGCACCACGACAGCCAGTGGATGGTAAACCATTACATCCGCGTAGCTGAAAAAGCTGCCGATTACCAGATCCGGGTGAACAGCCACGAGGCGGTAAGACCTACTGGTTTGCACCGTACCTACCCGAACTGGTTTGCGCAGGAGTCTGCCCGCGGGACTGAGTTTGAAGCGATGGGCGGTCTTGCTCCGGAGCACGCTACTATACTTCCGTTCACTAGACTGATGGGTGGCCCAATGGACTACACACCGGGCATTTTCCAGACGGATCTTTCTTACTACAACAAAGACAACAACCAGCGCGTGAACACAACACTGGTGAAGCAGCTGGCTTACTACGTAACCATGTACAGCCCACTGCAAATGGCTGCCGACATGCCAGAGAACTACGAGCGCTTCCCTGATGCGTTCCAGTTTATTAAAGACGTAGCAATTGATTGGGATGATACCTGGGTGCAGGAAGCTGAGCCAGGCGATTATGTAACCATTGCCCGCAAAGCAAAAGGCAAGAACGAATGGTATGTAGGTGGTATCACCGATGAGAATGCCCGTACGGCAACCGTTCGTTTCGACTACCTGCCAAAAGGCAAAAGCTACGTGGCTACCATCTACGCCGATGCAAGTGATGCCAGCTGGAACAAGAACCCGCAGAAGTATACCATCCGCAAGGTGCTGGTAAACTCTAAGAGCGTACTGAAGCAGCCGATTGCCCCAGGCGGTGGTGTTGCCGTAAGTATAAAAGAAGGCAGCAAGCAGGATACAAAAGGCCTGAAGAAGCTGTAAGAAGTATAAAGTATAGAAAGAAACGGGGCGCCGTGCATTTGCACGGCGCCCCGTTTTGTTTATGAAGAAGATGTTTTTTAAAGGCTGCTACATATCTTACGCTTATTTTTCAAATGCCCTTGCTGTGTCAGGTAGTTTCTTTCTTATTGTCATCCTGAAAGGATCTTGTGGGCTTATAGCGAAAGCTTAACCTCCGGAGTAGGCAGGGACGTTTCATTCTACTGTTTGCTGGCGCGGATCTGTGATCCGTGACTTTTTATTATGTCGGATTTGCAATCTGACTGGGCCAGAGGCCCACCCTATAGCAAGTCACGAGCGAGGACGCTCGCGCCATAAACACTCAGCTTTCGCAGTATGGGTTTTAGTTGTTGGTGTTTTCACCAACAACGGCGATAAACGGCGACATACCACCAATGGCGGCAAAGCCTTCTTTTCTGAAGAATTTTTTAACGTGCCTCTTCATAAAATTTTCTAAGATCAACAGTCATTTTGTGCATATCATTTAATTTTATTATGCCTCTTCTTGGCCTGTCTAGATCCAGTGTAATATAGGTAACCAGCACCACCAGGAAATGAAAAATCAATATTGACAGCCAATCTCTTTTTTTTCTGCCAATGCCGGAATAACCTGCAAAAAAAGCTGTAGCCAGCGACAGGCTAAATAGCATATACACAACTGGGTCAGGCACGCGGTCCCTAACGGCAGTATGCCTGGCTTCCTGTACTTTCAGCATCTCATGTAACGCAGGTATCATCTGCTCTGAGGCTAGTTGGTTTTCAGGGTTACGGGAGAGACGCACTGCCCTTTTCCAGATAGTAAGGATATGCAGGCGGCTTTTTTCACGAGTGGCAGCCAAAAGCGTGGGGTTGAAATCCATTTCATAATACTTAATTCGGGTATCTAAATACGCTTTGATTTCTTTTCGGAATTCCTGCCGCTCTGCCGGCTCGTAGAGATCGGCCATCATAATAACGGACCGGATGCCACTGTTCTCATCCGAAATACTTTGTCGCCGGGTTTCAAAACGACTACCAGCCATGGCAAAAGTGAATGCCAGAAGTAACCCCTGCAGACCAAGCACTGAGGCAATCACTACTGAATGTTCATCGGTAGCGGCAGCGTATGGTTTTCGTATCAATCCTATCTGCATTCCTACATAAGTAGCTACTACCAACATAACGAAAAGCAGAAGTATTATGAACCAAAGATCTGTAGCATAGAATATGGAGTTGTCTTTCATAATCTGGATATTCGTTTGCACATTAGAGAAGCCATGGTAGGAGTAAGTATTTATCTCTTGATCATCAGGGAAGCATATTAGAGTAACTGATTTCGAGCAAATAATTGAGTACAAACAACTTTATACCTGTACTAAAAGAAAACCTGCTGCTCTCTCAAATTCTGCACATTTATATTATAGTATCATGTGTCAATGTTCGCCTATAGTGTGAGCCTAATTATTTGGTTCATAATAAGCTAAGTCTGGAGTTCTTTTCCCGATCTCGCAATTATGCTACTGTTAATTTTGTTAAAAACAGAAGTAATATCATATTTTAAAGCCGGTCTTTTTTATACGTAATTTTAAAAAACTCCATTTCACCCGCACAAAAATAACCTTTGAGACTGCTTTAAACTCTCCCTGCTCCGAATTCCGCCAGTTTGAGCGAAGCGGGAACTGGTGGGAAGTTATGGCTGCCACTTTGTAACTGGCGATAGTATAGCTTGAATTACACGCCAGTTACAAATTGTCTTCAAGTATACCCACAATTTGCGCTTACGCTAAACTTGCGGGATAAGGGTTTTCACTTTCCAATAAGTACCTCATATTCCTTCGGAACTATAACTCCCCGGAAATGATCTGTTAGACCATAAAATATCAGGACGGTACAGAGAATTCCAAAAGCTAAAATGGTTGTTGCTTGTCTCTTCGGTGATAATCCCAAAATGTCCTGCTGCATCTTTTTGCTGTGTATGGAAGCAATGTGACCGAAGAAGGAAAGTATAGCAAATCCGTAGTATGGAATAAAGAACAGCAGGAATGGAAATGTATTTAAGCCTGCTACTCCAAAATAAAAATTCGTGTCAAGGTTTAGATAAAGTCTTCCGACAAGCACCGCTCCTACATGAATAAAAAAAAAGATTGCCAGGTAAAGTCCTGTCCAAACCTGAAGTTTATCAAAGTTACCAGTTGCTGTTTTTCTGTTTGCTTTAAAAAGTTTCAGGCCTGAAGTTATCTGCACAAGTATAGCCCCTAGCAAAACCATCTCCACGAAGATTTTGCGGTAAAAAAGTCGTAAAGCATTCATCATTTCAATGTGTCTGTCTATGCCAAATACACTCCATACATGATTGAATAAATGAAGCCCAACAAATACCATAATGATCACTCCCGAGGTGTAGTGAAGTTTCCTGATTGGCATAAAGACTTATGGTTAGAAGGGGTTATAAGAAGGTGCAGAATGGCTCGTACAGGCTGTGAGCAAGGCGTAGCTGTAGCTTAAAGCCTGTACCGTGTTAGGTTTTGGTAATTTTTCTTATTCTCTCCTTTTCATCCCATTTCTCTGATTCAGAGCAAACGAAATCTATATTCCAGTCTTCGGCCGTAATATAAGTTGATTGGAAAAAAGGTTTTAAGCCAAAAATCGTTAAATGCACTAGTAAGAAAATCACACAGCTCCTTTAGTTCAGCCAAGGTTACAGCTTTTGCCCTGTTATCTTTACCTTGATGAGCATAGATGTTATTCCTAAGATCGATTACCCTACTTATCAATTCAGCTTTATCTTCAAATGAGGCTTTCAGTTGGCTAACAAAGGACTTTAATTCAGCTCTGTCCTTACAAACCAAAGTAGATGTTTCTGATAGTATTCTTAAATGATTCTTTAAGTCAGGTGTGTATTTATTGTTGATTAGCCTGTTGCAGATTTTAGTAAAGCTTCTCTCTTCAGTGTCCTTTATTAGCTTGTAGAACTGGATTATTGCGATAAATTTTAACTGGTACCAATGGTGCTGAAAGAACCCATGCCTTTTGATCGGCTCTTCAAACTCGTATTTATCAACCCGTATTCTTTCCATATTATTAATGGAAATGTGAATATCGACTATGATATGCCATACATCGGAAAACCATGACTCTAACTCATCAAGACTAATTTGGTTGTCCTTCATCTTTGATTTCTATCACACTTAACAACTATCTAGCAGGAGTACCTACTCCTACTATCTGCACTATGTATGGAGGTTTAGCGCCCTTAACAGGACAAAAATTACTTGCTTTATCAAATATAGCTAATTAACTATAATTAGTCTTTAGTAAGTTATACTTTCTTTACCCTTGCTCATATCTCCTTATTACATCTAGTATACCCAAGTACAAGCCCTTCCCTCATTTCTGAAGCGCTCACTCCAAACCACAACAAAATCTCTATACTTCTATTGAACTCTGTGTTAAAACTTAATTACATTTACCTACACTAAACAAACTAAACTTAACCTTACCTTATGTACAAAAAATTACCTCATCTTCTCCTGGCGACTATGCTGGGTGTGGCAGGGGCACAGGCGCAGCAATTGCCTGCAGATGTGTTCAAGCAGATGAAGGCCCGCAGCATTGGGCCAGCCGTCATGAGCGGCCGTATCACCGCCATCGACGCCGTGGTCAGCAACCCGGACATCATGTATGTGGGCGCAGCCTCAGGCGGTGTCTGGAAAAGCGAGAACGGCGGCGTTTCCTGGAACCCGATCTTTGACGACCAACCCAACATCAACATCGGTTCTATTGCTGTGCAGCAGAGCAACCCGAGCGTGCTGTGGGTGGGCACCGGCGAGGGTAACCCCCGCAACTCCGTGAACATGGGCAACGGCATCTACAAAAGTATAGATGGCGGCCGCACCTGGAAGCACATGGGCCTGAGCAAAACCTTTAACATCCACCGCATCCTCATCGACCCGACTAACCCCGATGTAGTGTATGCCGGCGTGATCGGTTTGCCGTTTGGCGACCACAAAGAGCGCGGTGTGTACAAAACCACTGACGGCGGTAAAACCTGGGAACAGGTGCTTTTCACCAATGAGAAATCGGGTGTGGCCGATATGGTGATGGACCCGACCAATCCGAACAAGCTGGTGGTGGCCATGTGGCAGCACCGCCGTACGGCCTGGGACTTCACCTCGGGCGGAGCAGGTTCCGGTTTATATATCACCTACGATGGTGGTAAAACCTGGAAGAAGAAAACTGAAGCAGATGGATTACCAAAAGGGGATTTCGGCCGCATAGGCATTGCCATGAGTCGCAGCATGCCGAACCGCATCTATGCGTTAGTTGAAGCAGGCAAAAATGGCTTGTACCGCACAGACGATGGGGGAGAGAAGTGGACGAAAGTAACCGAAGACGCTTCGATTGTAACAAACCGGCCGTTCTACTTCAACGAGATCTTTGTTGATCCGAAGAACGAGAACCGTATCTACATGATCTACCAGCCAATCGCTATGAGCGAGGATGGTGGTAAATCATTTAAAGTGATCGCAGATCTGGAGAAGGTGCACGCCGATCACCATGCCTTCTGGATTCACCCGGAGAACCCGAACCTGATCATCGACGGTAACGACGGTGGCGTGGCTATCAGCCGTGACCGTGGCAAAACCTGGGCCTTCCCGGAAACCATCCCGATCGGGCAGTTCTACCACGTAAATGTAGATAACGAAGTACCTTACAACATCTACGGCGGCCTGCAGGACAACGGCTCCTGGACCGGTCCGGCTTACCAGTTCTCGCAGGGTGGTATCCGCAACTATGCCTGGCAAAGTGTGCTGTATGGCGATGGATTTGATGTGATGCCGGACCCGGAAGATGCCCGCTATGGTTATGCTATGTCGCAGGGAGGTAACCTGGCCCGCTACGACAAAGAAACCGGACGCACGCAGTTCCTGAAGCCAACCATTGCTGATTATAAAACCAAGCTGCGTTTTAACTGGAATGCGGCAATTGCCCAGGATCCGTTCAACAAAGGTTCAATTTACTACGGCAGCCAGTTCGTGCACAAGTCCAACGACAAAGGCATGACCTGGGAGACTATCTCGCCTGACCTGACCCTGAACAACCCGGAGCACCACAAGCAGAACGAAAGCGGTGGTTTAACGCTGGATATCACGAGTGCCGAAAACCACAACACCATCCTAACCATTGCGCCAAGTGCGCTGCAGCAGGGCGTGATCTGGGCAGGCACCGACGATGGAAACGTGCATGTAACCCGTGACGGTGGCAAGACCTGGACCAACGTGAGCAAACGTCTACCTGGTCTGCCAAAAGAAGCCTGGATCCCGCAGATCACCGCTTCGCGCCACAACGCTGGTGAGGCTTATGTGGTAGCCAACCACTACCGTGCAGGCTCTGATTTCGCACCGTACATTTACCGCACCACCGACTTTGGTAAAACCTGGAAGCGCTTGGTAGACGAGAAGCAGGTGAAAGGCTATGCCCTAAGCTTTCTGCAGGACCCGACCGAGCCGCGCCTGATGTTTGCCGGCACTGAGCACGGTCTTTGGGTAAGTATAGACGAAGGCAAAAACTGGAAGCAGTGGGAGCAAGGCATCCCGGCTACTCCGGTTATGGACCTTGCCATACAGGAGCGCGAAGCTGACCTGGTGATCGGTACGTTTGGCCGCTCTATTTTTGTGCTGGATAACATCCGTCCACTGCGCAAACTGGCTGCTACCGGTGGCAAGGCCCTGGAGAAACCGCTTGTAGCGTTCGAAGCTTCTGATGCCTACCTGGCTAACTACCGCAATGCCGTCGGTTACATGAACGACACCGACAACCTGTACCAGGCCCAGAACCGTCCGGCAGGTGCTAACCTGACCTACTACATCAAGCCGAAGCAGAAACCCGAAGCTGGGAAAACTTCCGGTGCTGCAAAGCCTGCTAAGAAGAAGGAAAAGAAGGTAACAGTTAACAAAGAGACTGGCGCTAAAATGGCTACTACGTTGCCTGCAAAGCCAGCTGTAGAGGAGAAGAAAACAGCCAAAACCGATACGGTGTACGTGCGCATTTACAACGATGCGAACCAGCACATCCGTACGCTGCAGCAGGTGCCGGATAGCACAATGGGCGTGCAACGCCTGACCTGGAACCTGACTGAGAAAGGACTGCGCCAGCCGGGCAGCAATAAGCCGAAGAAAACCGATGCTGAGCCATCCGGAAGCCAGGTGCTGCCGGGCCGTTACAAGCTGGTGTTCAGTTATGCAGGTGCTAAGGATTCTACGTTCATCAACGTGCAACCGGATCCGCGTGTGCCATTCAACAAAGAGGCGCTGGTAGCACGCCGTGCCATGCAGGATAAACTGAACCAGCACAGCCGCCAGCTTACTGAAGCTACCGACCGCCTGCAGGAAGCTACCGATGCAACGGAACTGCTGCTGACCCAGCTGAAGGATAAAAATGGCAAGGAGTTCGAAGACCTGCGCAAAGCCACCAAAGCCATACAGGATTCTCTTAAAACTGTAAAAGAGGATATTGTAGGCAAGAAGCTAGAGAAACAGGGATATGGCCGGCCAAACGTACTTAATGCAGTAACAAAGCTGCGCGAAGCCAGCTCTTACGTAAGTGGCCGCACCGATGCACCTACACAGACCGAAACCCAGTTGGTAGCCCAGGCTGATGAGATGACGCGTGAGGCACTAACGAAGGTAAACCAGTTCTTTACTACCCAGTGGGCTGAGTACCGCAAAAAGGTAGAAGCGACGCCTATTACAGTAGTTAAAGCTTACTCTGAGATCGCTCCAACAAGCCTTGACTAACCTTTAGCAAGTATAAAATAGCAACAGGGCGCTGTGCAGTAATTGCATGGCGCCCTGTTTGTTTAAAGAGGTGTTTGAATGAGAAGTTGTGCTTCTACGAGTTTAACTGCAGTGCTTCATTTTCTAGGAGTAAATTCCACTCTTCTTTTCTAGCCAATCTTCTCTGTTCATCTCAAACTTGATTTCATTATCACCGTGCAGCCCTGTTTCTGTCCAACCTATTTTTCTATAAAAATTCTCTGCGCGAGTGTTTGGTGATGTTCCCAGCCATACAAATTCTTTTCCAGTAGAGAAATACCAGTCGAGCATTAGTTTGTGTAACTGACGACCGATTCCTCTTCCTTCAAACTCGGGTTTCAAAAATAAAGCCCAAATATTATTGTCTTTTAAGTCTGCTATTGCAAACCCTATAATTAAACCATCAATTTCACAAACCCAGCCTTTTCCTCTCCTTGTTAAAAACTCTTTGCAATCTTCGTCTGTAACGCGGTCAGGGTTTGATAGAATATTCTCCTTTACCGAATGCCTGACAATTTGTATTTGCTTGATGTCTCCGATGGTAGCTTCTCTGTATGTCATATAATTTGCTTTGCAGTTAACGTCTTGTATAAAAGCGAACGAGGCGTAGCCGAAGTTTGACTTGTATACCTTGTTGGACAAAGAAGTTTTTAACCGTCTATTGTTACTGCTTGAGGTTCATGTCTGATGAATTCTACCGTCACTTGATGGTTATCATCGTGTTCTGCATCAAATGACATGCTCCATTCAAACGGTTTATTCTTCTGGTCAGGAATCGACAAGGCGACCAAATGGAACTCTCTGTCGAAGTCTTTGATAGTGAATCCTTCTTTCCAATTCCCGAATTCATCTTCGATTAGTGGTATAGATTTTATAACCAGTTCTCTATAGTTTGCTTGAATCCAGTTATAGAATTCCTTTTGATCTTGGTCGGGACCTCCCTCGTTTGCGTTGATAAAATACTCTATTTCTTTTCCTGTCGGTTTAAACAAACCTTTTCCTTCAAAGTAGCTTTTCCCATCCGCTTTCATTTTCATAAACCTTAGCTTTCCGAAAAAGTCGTCCTCAATTGTCAAAGGCTTTTTGAAGATGTCGAATAATCCCATTTTTATAATTTCTATTTGAGTGTCGTAAGAATACTCTTTAGTTTCCCAAATATATTGACAATAGAATATTAAATTTTATATCCTCTATAGTAAGAATCAAAACTCATTAAGTAGAGCATATTATTATCTAATGATACAAAGCAATGCTTCCATTAGCAGATCCGGGGTAGTTGCTCTCCTGAAGGCATGGGCACTACCCGGCGGCCACCAATCTCTGTTTGCATAACTACCTGACCCGGATGCTCTGCTACCACTGTACCTATAATAGCTGCCAGTTGTTTTGATGTAGCTTTATGCAGTGTCTTCAGCACATTTTCACTTACTCCGGCATCTACCAAGGCGATGAAGATGCCTTCGTTGGCTACGTAGAGCGGGTCCAGACCGAGCATTTCGCAGGCAGCCTGTACTTGTGCATCAACAGGGATCTGTTGTTCTGCAATGGCCATACCCAGCTGCGTTTGCCGTGCTAGTTCGTTAAGCACAGTGGCTACTCCTCCGCGTGTAGGGTCGCGCAGGAAGTGTATATCTGTACCAAACTCATCTAACAGTTCCAGCACCTGTTTGTGCACACATACAGTATCGCTCTCGATCTGCGATTCAAATTCCAGCCCTTGGCGCACGGACATAATAGCCATGCCATGGCTAGCAACAGGGCCGCTGATAATGATCTTGTCACCGATCTTGATGTTATCGGCATCGATAGCAGCTTTCGGGTGTACCTTCCCGATACCGGAGGTGTTGATAAAAAGCTTGTCGCCTTTGCCGCGCTCCACCACTTTGGTGTCGCCGGTTACGACCAGCACACCTGCTGCATCCGCTGCCTTTCGTATGGTTGAAAGTATAGTGGTGAACTCTTCTTTGCTGAATCCTTCTTCCAGTATAAAGCTGAGGGAAAGATATTTTGGAATGGCCCCGCACATGGCCAGGTCGTTTACGGTTCCGTTCACAGCTAGGTCACCGATGTTGCCGCCCGGGAAGAACAGGGGAGATACTACATAGCTGTCGGTGGTAAAGGCAAGTCTGCCAGAGAGTTCGAACACGGCTCCGTCGTGTCGCTTTTGCAGGAACTCGTTGTGCAGCAGTTTAAAAACACTGCCTTCCAGCAGCTGGTTGCTCAGCTCGCCGCCACTGCCGTGGGCCAAGGTGAAACGTTCTGAAGGTGTATCCATAATTTATATTGGAGAAACAGCGGATTCATATGCCTGTGAGAAATGGTAGTAAGCTGCACAGGCGCCCTCTGTGGAGACCATGGGTGCTCCAAGTGGATTGAGCGGTGTACAGGTTTTTCTAAAGTGCGGGCATTGAGCAGGTTTTTTGATTCCTCTCAGAATTTCACCCGCTATACATCCCACGTCTGCATGTGGAAGTGAGGGCGCAATACCTTCCGTATACTTTTGTTCAGCATCGTACTGTCTATACTTTTCCCGTACTTTATACCCGCTTTGCGGGATAATGCCAATGCCGCGCCACTCCCGGTCTGCCACCTCAAATACCTCCTGAATCACCGCCTGCGCCTCTAGATTGCCTGTTTCCCGGACTACCCGGGCATACTGGTTTTCTAACGTAGCGTTGCCTGCCTCCAGTTGTCGTACCGCCATCAGAATTCCCTGTAACAAATCAACCGGCTCAAAGCCGGTGATGACAATAGGTACTTTATACTTTGCAGCTAAGGGATGATACTCCTGCATGCCCATCACAGAACAAACATGCCCCGCACCCAGAAAGCCATGAATGGTGTTGAACCTGTCGTCCAGGATGGCTTCCATAGCAGGCGGTACCAGCACATGCGAAACAAGTATAGAAAAGTTGGACAGCCCAAGTTTGGCAGCCTGCAGTACGGCCAGTGCATTGGCGGGAGCGGTCGTCTCAAATCCGACAGCAAAAAATACTACCTCCTTTTGAGGGTTATCTGCAGCTAGTTTTACTGCATCCAATGGGGAGTATACTATCTGCAGGTGCCCGCCTTCCGAACGTGCCTGCATGAGGCTTTTGCTGCTGCCGGGTACCCGTACCATATCTCCAAAGGAGCATAGCAGCACATCGTTCCTCTTCGATAGTGCCACTGCCTGATCGATCATGGAAACTGGTGTCACGCAAACGGGGCATCCGGGACCATGGACCATTGTGATCTTGTCCGGCAGCATGTTCAGAACTCCATTCTTCACCAGGCTGTGCGTCTGCCCGCCACATACTTCCATCAGCATCCAAGGCTTGGTCACGATTGACCCTAGTTCAGATAATAGTTTTTTCACCACACTGGCATCCCGGTATTCATTTAAATATTTCATAGGTGAGAGCGACGGTCGTTGTTTATATATTCTTATTGAATCGGAGAGGGTACATCATGCAGGAGGCCCCTGTTGCATTGCTTCTTCATCAAGTTCTCCGGTCTCCTTTAGGTACTCAAAGACAGAATTTGCCTCTTCTTCGCTGATCACGCTGAGCGCTATTCCGGCATGCACCAGCACATAATCTCCTGGCTTCGCCTCTGATAGCATGGCCAGGCTAACAGTGCGCGAAATTCCTCCAAACGAGATCTTGCCTGTGCGGAAAAACACATCATTTTCATTGTCTATTGATTCAAGTCTTGCCGGGATGCCTAAACACATAGCCAGATATTAAGGTTATTGTATGGTATACTTCTGTTCACTGGCAGGCTCATCTGCCCGTACTTTCTGCTTATCTTTCAGCTTCATCCAGGCCAGCTGGCCGAAAGAAACACACGCGTCGTTGGGAGGTAGTTGCTGATGAAAGTATAGCTGAAAATTAGGTGACAGTTTCTCCAGGATCAGATCTACCAGCAGGCTGTTCTGAAACACACCACCACTGAAAGCGATCTTCTGCAGCGAGTAGAACGTAGCTATACTTTCAATCATATTTACTAGTGTGTCATGAAATCTAGCTGCTATTTGTTGCTTGATTATACCACGCTGTACATCTTCTATCATCTGACGGAATACATTTTTAACAGGTAAATTGTGACCATCGAAGGCTTCTAAAGTATAACCCACCAGTTCATGAGCTTCAGACGCACGACTTGCTACTGATTCTAACAGCAAAGCGGCCTCGCCCTCGTAGGTGTTTCGGCTGCACAGGCCCAGAAGTGCCGCAGCAGCATCAAATACCCGTCCCATGCTGGTGGTCTGTGAAGTATACTGTTCTGACTGCAGCAGCTTTTGATAAAGCTGCCATTCTACCTCCGTGAAGTATGGTCTCAGTATTTCGGTAGCTCCTTCCAGATTAAAACAAAGCGCAAGAGCAGCAACACGAGGCTCCTGGGCCATTTTATCTCCAAGTAAATGCGGGTATGGTGCGAGCTGGGCCAGGGGGGAAATGCTATTGTTTTCAAACAGCAAAAATTCTCCTCCTCTGATCAGACCAGCATTTCCTAACCCGTTGCCATCCCAGATGACGCCAAGTACAGGCTCTGTGCTTTCCAGCAGTTGGTTCTCGGCCAGCACGGCTGCAAAATGTGCTTCGTGGTGCTGCACTTCTACGCGTGGCACTGATAGTCTCTGAGCCAGCTTTTTCCCGAACTGCACCGAGGCATAAGCCGGATGTTTGTCGGTTAAAATCCGGGAAGGCTTAAAATCAATTAAGTTTGACAGCTGCTTCAGGCTGCGTTCATAGTTTAGTAAGTTTTCATAGTTTGTTAGGTCACCCAGGTATTGGCTTACGTACGTGTTGCCGGCGGTGGTAAAGGCAAAGGTCCCTTTCAAATCTGCTCCTAGCGCTAACGAATTAGTTATACTTTCACTGTTCCCTAATGCTGTCTCAAAAGACGGTGCAATGCCTCTGGACCTTCGGAGCGTTATTTTCTGGCGGTGCTTTGGGGTAAATTGTACTACCGAATCATCTTGGGCAACGAGAATCTCACGGTCATTCGTAAGTATAAAGTCCGCTATACCTACTAGTTGTTCGAAGGCTTCTTCATCGCGAAAAACAATATGACTTCCTTTGCGGTTGGCGCTGGTGGCAACCACCGGTTTTCCGAACTGTGTTAGCAGCAGCTCAAACAGTGGGGTATAGGGCAGCATGATGCCCAGCTTATCCAGGTGAGGAGCAATAAGCGCTGCCTGTATGCCGGAGGTAGGGTGATTTTTGGTTTGAGCCAACACAATGGGTGCCTCTGGCGAAAGAAGCAGTTTCTTTTCTTCCTTGCTAAGTATAACATCCTGCAACGCCATTTCCAGGTTCGGGTACATCAGAGCAAAAGGCTTAGAGGGACGGTGCTTGCGCTCTCGTAACCGAGCAATCGTTTGTGCATTAGTGGCATCGGCCATGAGCAGATAACCGCCTAATCCTTTCACGGCTATTATTTTATCCTCCTGCAGAAGCTTAACAGTGGCCGGAATGATGTGCTGCTGATCTGTGGTGATCAGGTGCTTCCGAGCGTTATAAAAAGTCAGCGTAACAGGACATTGCGGACAAGAGTTGGTTTGGGAGTAATATCGCCGGTTATCCGGGTCGTCATACTCCTGCGCACAGGCCTCACACATCACAAAAGGCACCATGGTGGTATGCTCGCGGTCGTAAGGCAATTTGGCCATAATGGAATAGCGGGGGCCGCAGGAAGTGCAGGTTGTGAAGGCATACTGGTACCTCCTGTTATACCTGTCCTTTACTTCCGAACGGCAATCAGCGCACATTGCCAAATCGGGCGTGAGTACAAGCTTTGCAGTGGTTGCTGTTGGCGCCTTGTGAATCTGGAAGCTGTCAAAAGCCTCGTCTTTTGTTCTGACTACAGACAGGGACTGAATATGAGCAAGGGGAGGTGTCTTTGCTGAAAGGTGCTGGTAAAATTGCTGCACGGTCTGCTCTTTTCCGTGAACCTTGATGTGCACGCCATCCATTTGGTTGCTGACCCAGCCGCAAAGTCTAAATTGCTGAGCCAAACGGTAAACAAAAGGCCTGAATCCAATGCCTTGAACTTGACCGGTAATATGGATTGAATAGGTTGGCACAATAAACTATACCGGTATCCCTGCGTGTTCTAACCGTAGCCAGTTCAGCCAGTTGGCCATACCATCTCCCTTAGTAGCCGAAAGCTCAAAGAACTTTAGTTTATGATTCACCCGTAGCGCGTGTTCCTTCGACTTCTCCAGGTTAAAATCCACATAAGGCAGCAGATCAACCTTGTTGATGACGCAGATATCGGCACTTTCAAACATGTTTGGATACTTCAGCGGCTTGTCATCTCCTTCGGTTACGCTCATGGTTACCACCCGGTACTTTTCACCCAGGTCAAACAAAGCAGGGCATACCAGGTTACCTACGTTTTCGATCATCAGGATAGAATGCCTGGCGGGTTGCATAGTATGTAAGGCTTCGTGCACCATAGCGGCATCTAGGTGGCAGCCCTTACCGGTATTGATCTGTATCACGGGGGCCCCTGTTGCCTCAATGCGGTTTGCATCCAGCATGGTTTGCTGGTCGCCCTCTATCACGTAAAAAGATATCTCATCCTTTAGCGCAAGTATGGTTTTTTCCAATAGCGTGGTCTTACCGGACCCGGGCGAGCTCACCAGGTTAATGGCCAACACATCACTCTTTTCAAAATGCTGCCGGTTGTGAGCCGCATCATGATGATTTTTTTGCAGCACATCCCGCTCCAGAAGATGGAATTGCTTTTGTGGAGGTCCGGCCACGGACAGCGGCTTTGCCTGTAGTCCGGGCTGCGCCATATTGGCTGGCTCGTCTGAGCTGCATCCGCAGGTAGTACACATAGCTTGGAGTTTAAATGATGATCAAAGATTTAATTCTAAGTTCTTTCCCCTGCATCAGCTCTTTCCGGAAATCGCCACAAAAAGGGCATAGGTCATACATAAAGCTTAGTTCAAACTCTCTCTTACAGGCAAGGCATACGGCCCTTCCAGCTGTATTTTGGATAACATATATGGCCTTTTCCAGCACCGTTTGTTTTACAGCCTCCTGCCAGGCAAACGCCAAGGCCTCTTCTTCTATACTGGCCAGGCTTCCTATCTCCAGCACAATCTGCTCTACCTGCGTACCGCCTGCCTTTTTTACTTCTTCTTCGGCAATTTCAACAATGCTCAGGGCAATGGAGAGTTCATGCACAGGCGCTGAGGATATAATGTTAATATAACGTAAATGGTATCAGATTGAATTTTATTACGTTAATACAAACGTAACGCAGGAAGGATTGTTCCGCAATTATACCCTCAGTCGCAATGCAAAAAGAAAGAATGTATTTGCTGGACCACTTGTGGGATTGTCAGAACGCGCGGGGGTACCTGAGCGATGAGGATGTTGTGCAGGTGTCGTCTGCCTTCGGCCTATCGCCTGTAGATGTGGAAGGTGTGATCAGCTTTTATCACTTCTTCCAGCGAAAGCCGGCAGGTAAGTATACCATCTACCTCAACAACAGCATTCTCTCCCGGTTTCATGGTTTTGAAGAAGTGAAAGCCGCCTTTGAAAGGGAAACCGGTGCTCTAACAGGAAGTACCGATCAGACAGGTACGTTCGGACTATTTGAAACGTCCTGCATCGGCCTGAGCGACAGAGAGCCGGCAGCCCTTATTAATTTTCAGCCTTTCACTAACTTGACACCTGAGAAAGTCCACTACATCATACAGGAACTGAAATCCGGCACAGCCCCAGCAGCGTTGGCAGATGCCATTGAGGAGCAGGTACAGTATAAACCGGAGGGAGACAAGGCTATCCTCTTCAGGGAGTTTGAGCCGGGAATAGTGCTGAATAGATTGAGAGATTTTTCTCCTGATCAGGTTATTGCGCAAATCAAGGAATCCGGCTTGTCTGGTAGGGGAGGAGCTTTTTTCCCGACTGGTCTGAAGTGGGAGCTTTGCCGGAAAGCTAAAGGAAGAAAGAAATATATTGTCTGTAATGCTGATGAAGGGGAGCCGGGTACCTTTAAGGACCGGGCCCTGCTCAACCTGATGCCGCAGCTGCTGCTGGAAGGGATGATCGTTGCCGGTTATGCTGTCGGGGCGCAGGAGGGCATCATCTACCTGCGGGCAGAGTATACCTGGCTTTTGCCGAAGCTGAATGAGGAGTTGAAAATTTACCGAAAGAAGGGCTTTCTGCGGCACCGGATACCTGAACTGAACAACTATAAATTCGATATTCGGGTGCAGCTGGGTGCCGGTGCTTATATATGTGGTGAGGAAACTTCCCTGCTGGAATCTTTGGAAGGCAAACGGGGAGAGCCCCGGCTGAAGACGTTCTTCCCCACAGAAAAAGGCTTTCTGGGTAAACCCACCGTGGTCAACAATGTGGAGACGCTCTGCGCCGCAGCCCGCATCTTAGAGTTGGGAGTAGAGAGATTTGAAAAATTAGGCACACCCTCATCAACTGGTACTAAACTGCTAAGTATAGCCGGCGACTGTAAACGCCCGGGCCTGTACGAGATTGAATGGGGGATGCGCGTGGGGGAGTTGCTGGAAATGTGTGGGGCTGAAAACCCAGGGTTTATCCAAATGAGCGGTCCTTCCGGAGAACTTATCTCTGCTGAAGAAAAAGACCGGGTGATTTCCTGTGATGACATCCGTTGCGGCGGCTCGGTGATGATCTTTCATGCGGGAAGAGACCTGTTTACGATCCTGTACAACTTCTCGGCTTTCTTTACCCACGAATCCTGCGGACTTTGCACGCCCTGCCGCGCCGGCAATCCGCAACTGCTGCATTTGTTGGAGAAGGTAATTAGAGGACAGGCCACCGCCGGCGATGTGAGCAAAATGCAACAGTGGTCGGCCATTGTCAAGCACAACAGCCGCTGCGGACTGGGCCAAACGGCCCCCAATACGCTGGAGCAGGCTATCCATAAATTCCCCCAACTATTTCAGGACAGGCTGGTGCAAGAAGACCGGTTCAATCAAGAATTTGACCTGGAGAAGGCGCTGCGAAATTATAACCAACTCACCCATGAAGCATAGCAGGAAAGAAGTGACCATTGTGGTAGACGGGAAAAAGATGGTGTGCCCGGAAGGGGAGAGCCTGCTGAAGGTGGCGCAGGCAAATGGCGTTTTCATACCTGCGCTCTGCTACTTTGATCATGTTGATCCGCCGCTGGGCACTTGCCGGGTGTGCACGGTAAAAGTAAAGGGGAAGTATACGGCCGGCTGCCAGGTAAAGGCGCAGGAGGGCCTGGAGGTGGAAGTGATGAGCCCGGAGCTGCTGGACCACCGCAAAGCCGTGGTGGAAATGCTGTTCACCGAGGGCAACCACATTTGCCCGCTCTGCGAGAAAAGCGGGAAGTGCGTGCTGCAGGCTTTGGGCTACGAAATGGGTATGGACACCCCGCGTTTCACCTTTACCTTTCCGGGCCGTGAGATCGATTATAAACCCAAGCACATCATCATGGAGCACCACCGCTGCATTCAGTGCAAGCGCTGTGTGGAGGAGGTGTTTACCGACGATGGGAAGCCCGTCTTTTACTTTCAGCAACGGGGCAAAGAAACGGTGGTTGCTGTCGATTACGAGCAGGAGGCGCGACTGACCTACGAACAGGCTCATCGCGCGATGGAGATCTGCCCGGTGGGTACCATTCTGCTGAAAGAAGATACCATAGATACACCCGGCTACCGGAAGTATGACAAGATGCCGATCTCTGCGGTGTCGCCTGCTGTGGAAGCAACACTAGCAGCACCAAGAACAGAAAGTGCGCCGGAAGTAAAGAAAAAAACGGTAGCTACGGTGTCGCTGGCGGGCTGCTTTGGATGCCATATGTCTATGCTGGACATGGACCTGAATCTGCTGGACCTGATCCAGCTTGTTACTTTCAACCGCTCTCCTTTTACTGATATTAAGCAATTCACCACCCGCTGCGACATTGGCCTGATTGAAGGAGGCTGCTGCAGCGATGAGAATGTGGAGGTGCTGCGGAAGTTCCGGGAGAACTGCGAAATTCTGGTATCGGTTGGGGCCTGTGCCATTAACGGCAACCTGCCGGCCCTCCGCAACTGGATGCCGCTTGAGCAAACCATGGAGGAGGCCTACCTGCAGTCTGCCACCTCTGACGAAACCGCTGTGATCCCGCACCACGAGGACCTGCCCAAAATCCTGGACAAGGTATACCCTTGCCACGAAGTGGTGAAGATTGATTATTTCATACCGGGTTGCCCGCCCGGGGCGGATCACATCTACAAGGTGGTGCAGAACCTGCTTTTCGGTACCAAGTTCAACGTGCCTTACGAGGAGTTTAAGTATGACTAAAGCGATGAACCGAAAAATAGCGATAGATCCCGTCACAAGAGTGGAAGGACATGGAAAGGTGACGCTCCACCTGGATGAGCATAACCGTGTAAAGGAGGCGCGCTTTCACATCGTGGAGTTCCGGGGTTTTGAGAGCTTTGTTAAGGGCCATCCCTATTGGGAGGCGCCCCTGCTGGTGCAGCGCCTGTGCGGAATTTGCCCGGTAAGCCATCATCTGGCTGCCGGTAAGGCCGTTGACCAGATCGTGGGAGTTGACCCGGAAAACCTGCCACCAACCGCCACCAAAATCCGGAGGCTGCTACATTATGCTCAAGTTTTTCAATCCCATGCCACGCACTTTTTTTATCTGGCTTCCCCTGACCTGCTGTTCGGTGTGGACGCCCCGGCCGAGAAACGGAACATCATGGAAGTGGCGGTAGCCAACAGGGAGCTGGCGCTGAAGGGAATCCAAATGCGCAAGTTTGGCCAGGAACTGATCCAGGCCATCGCCGGTAAGAAGGTACACGGTGTTTCAGTGACACCCGGGGGCGTGCATAAAGGCTTGAGTAAAGAAGAACGGTACTTCTTCCTGGATGGAAAAACTATTCCTTCTGTGTATACCATGATAGAGTGGTCGCTGGAGATGGTGCAGTTTCTGAAGGATTACCGCAGAGAGCACCTACCTTGGATGGATGAATTTGCTTCTTTCCCTTCCAACCACCTCGGTCTGGTTAGTGAAGGTGGCGCGCACGAGCTTTACGATGGCAAGCTGCGGGTTGTAGGCGCTGAAGGCACGCGAGTGATAAATGATCAGGCAGACAGCACCTACCAGAATATCCTGAGTGAAGCAACCGAGCCCTGGACTTACCTGAAATTCCCCTATCTGAAAAGCCTGGGGCGGGAAAAAGGATGGAGCAGGGTTGGCCCACTGGCCCGCCTGAACGTGTGTGACTTTATACCTACGCCGCTGGCAGAAAAAGAACGTCAGCTATTTAAGGCCCTGACCAGTGACAAGCCGAACAACCACTCCATGCATACGCACATCGCCCGCATGATTGAAGTGCTGCATTGCGCCGAGCTGATGAAGGAAGTGCTAGAAGATGAAACGCTTGATCAGGGGGAACTGGTACGGCAGGGGGAAATGCGCAACGTAGGGATTGGCGTCATAGAAGCACCGCGCGGCACGCTCATCCACCACTACGAGGTAGACGACAACGGCATGATTACACGATGTAACCTGATCGTTTCCACCACCCACAACAACGAGGCCATGAACAGAGCTGTGCGTTGGGTGGCAGAGAAGGTGCTGGACGGAAAACCTGAGATAACCGAAGGATTGCTCAACCAGGTAGAAACCGCTATCCGTACGTTTGACCCCTGCCTGAGCTGCGCCACCCATGCCCTGGGGCAAATGCCGTTAAAGGTTTCCCTATTCGATTCGGAAGAGAGGCTGCTGCATGAAAAAACAAGAGGCTAGCAAAACGCTGCTGATCGGGATTGGCAACTCCGGACGCGAAGACGACGGGCTTGGTTGGGCTTTTGTGGAGCAGGTGGAACAAAGCAACTTTTTTGACGGGGATTGTCAATACCGGTTTCAGCTAAACCTGGAAGATGCGGAACTGATCTCCCATTATGAGCAGGTCATTTTTGTGGATGCCCACCAAGGAGAGTTGGCAGCGGGCTTTTTATTTAGTAATTGCGAAGCCAACGCCGGGACGGGTTTCTCTACCCACCAGCTTTTACCAGAAAGTGCTCTATACTTATGCCAGCAACTTTATGAGAAGGTGCCCCAAGCGTGGGTAATGGCTATACAGGGGCATCAGTGGCAACTAAAAGAAGGGCTATCGCAAGAGGCACAAAATAATTTGGGTAACGCCTTAGCCTGGTTCAGGACCATGACTGGTAAACTTAGCAAAACTTTTGCCTGAGGCATATACCTCCTTATACTTACCTCTTTACTCGTGCATCAACATAATCGGTTAGCTCCTTTAGTGTCTGAATCTTTCCGTAGTCTTCCTCCGGTGTTTGTATACCAAACTGCTCATCCAGCGCCACAATAAATTGCAGGTAATCAAAGGAATCTATACCCAGTGTCTGCCGGATGTTGTCGTCCGGTTTAAGTTGAGAAGGTTCCGTATCGGGCGCTATACTTTTGAGCCTTTGCAGCAGCGTCTGTTTTATTTCCTCCTGAGTCATAGTTTATCGGGTTGTTGCAAGTAGTTTTTGATAGCCGTTAGAAAGCGGCTGCCTGTACTACCGTCTGAGGCCCGGTGGTCGGCAGCTAATGTGGCTGTAAGTACCGGGCGAACATCCAGCATGCCGTTTTCTGCCCAGGGTTGCTCTGTAATTCCTCCGAAACCAACCAGTGCTACCTGAGGCGGATAGATCACACCGTAAACTGTTTCTACGCCGCCTTCACCTAGGCTGGTGACAGTGATGGTAGAGTCAGCAAGCTCGGAGCTACGCAGCCTGAGGGCCCGTGCCCGGGGAATGAGGTCATTCAGCGCCTGCATCAGCTCGTCAAGAGATTTGCTATCTGCATCGTGTATGGTTGGCACCATAATGCCTCCTGTACGCAAGGACACCACATAGCCAACATTTATACTTGCTTTCCGCTGAAGGCCATCTTCCCACCATGCATTCAGGTCGGGTACATCGTTTAAAGCCCGAGCTACCGCTTTTATGAGCAACACTGCCGGCAGCAGGCGTTCCCTTACCGGGCGCTGTTTGTTTGCCTCTGACAGCCAGTTGAGGGCGCTGCACATGTCAATCCTGGTCTCGAGGTAATAATGCGGTATTTCGCGGTTTGATTTGCTCATTGCAGCAGCCACAGCCATGCGTACCGTTTCGGTGGAGAAGCCCGGCGCTGAAGTAGGTTTTGTCGGGATTACTTCTACCGGAGCAGACGGTATTGCTGATTTTGTTTCTGATATACCCTCCTTTGGTGCAGTAGGCGGTTCTTTTTGTAATTCCGGTTTCGCTTCAGGAGCCATGCGTGCAGAAATGGCATGTTCTACATCATCCCGGGTGATAGCGCCGTCCGGACCTGTGCCGTGGATTGAGGAGAGAGCTATGCCTTTTTCGGATGCTATTCTTCTGGCAAGTGGTGATGCCCTGATGTGGTGCTCTTCTGCTGCTGCCACTTCTGCAGCAGGTATGCCGATAGCAGCAGGTGCCTTTTCAGCAGTAACAGGTACAGCTTCGCCTGCAGGAATAATGGTTGCCATCAGGGTGCCTACGGGTACTTTGTCATCCACTTTCACCAGCAGTTCACCAATCGTGCCTTCATCGAATACTTCTATTTCAATGATTCCCTTCTGAGTTTCCACTTCGGCAATGATGTCTCCTTTCCGGATCTGGTCGCCAGGTTTTACGCGCCATTCACGCAGAAAGCCGCTCTCCATGTCGGCACCGAGGCTGGGCATTCGATACTCAAGCATGTTGTAGTATGTTTTTGATGGATGATACGATTTGAGCTGGCTGCGGAACAGCCGCATCCTCCAGGTGCTTTGGGTAGGGAATCGGTACCTCGGCGCCACACAGGCGCTTAACGGGCGCGTCGAGCTCGTAAAAACATCTCTCCATGATGCGGGCGCTCACCTCCGAGGATATACTTACAGACTTACTGGCATCTTCAACAATTAGTGCGCGGTGTGTCTCGGCAACAGAGGCAATAATAGTTTCCTCATCCAACGGGCGAAGTATGCGCAGGTCCACCACTTCGGCATCGATACCGGACGCTGCCAGTTCAGTGGCGGCTTCCAAAGACTTGTAAACTCCCGTGCCATAGGTAATGATGGAAATGTCTTTGCCCTCTCGTCGTACTTTTGCTTTGCTGATGTCAATACTTCCGGTGTTTTCCGGCAGTTTATTTTCCAGATTGAGCAGAGAAGTATACTCGAAGATGATTACCGGATCAGGATCGAGCAGGGCAGGGGCAAGCATGTAACGGGCGTCTTCGTGGGTGCCGGCAGAAAGTACGCGCAAACCCGGAAGGTGTGCGAAGAGCGGCTCCCAACTGTGCGAGTGCTGAGCCGCCAGTTGCCGGCCTATGCCGGCACTCATTCGGATAACGAGCGGCACGTTAAACTGGCCGCCGGACATGTGCAGCAGTGTGGCCGCATTGTTTGCGATCTGGTCCAGAGCGAGCAGGCTGAAGTTAACCGTCATGATCTCAACTATAGGCCGCATACCACCTAAGGCGGCACCTATACCTGCCCCGACAAAGCCCGCTTCCGATAAGGGAGTATCCATGATGCGCTCCGGTCCGAATTCCTGCAAGAGGTTTTTGCTCACAGCAAATGCGCCCCCATACCGCCCTACGTCTTCCCCCATCATAAATACGCGCTCATCTCCCAGCAGGGCTTCCCGGATGGCCTGCTTGATACATTCGCGGTATGTGATGAGATTGTCCGGCATCAGCTTGCGTTTTCGCTGTAAGTATACTTTGTTAGCTCCTCTACCGGCTCCCAGCTGCAGGTCTCGGCAAAATCCACGGCTTCCTGTACTTCATTTTCGGCCTGTATTTCCATCGCCTTGAAATCATCCGCTGTGAGCAGCTGTTGCAGCATGAGGTAATTGTAAAAACCGGGTATGGGGTCGCGTTTTTTCCATTCTTCCACCTCGCTTTTTTCACGGTAAAGCTCGGCATCGAACATGGAATGGGCGCGGAAACGATACGTGTTGCATACCAGCAAGTATGGCTTACCGGTGTTGCGAACAGTGTCTGATGCCGTATCCGCAGCCTGCATTACGGCCAGCAAATCCATGCCATCTACAGCAGCGGACGCAATGCCGTAAGCGGCTCCTTTTAGGGTCAGGTCTGTTTGGGCATGGGTATAACGCAGGGCCGTGCCCATGGCATAGAAGTTGTTTTCGCACACAAACAGCACCGGCACCTGCCATAACGCTGCCAGGTTCATCGCCTCGTGGAAAGCCCCTTCGGCTATGGCGCCCTCCCCGAAAAAGCAGCAGGTAAGCCCGTTGCGCTTCATCTTTTTATCAGCAAGGGCCATTCCAACTGCCATGGCTAGATGGCCGGCCACAATAGCGTTGCCACCGTAAAACCTTGTTTTGGCATCGAAGAGGTGCATAGAGCCACCACGGCCTCTGCTGCAGCCTTCCTGTTTTCCATACATCTCAGCCATGATGATTTTTGGGTCAAGCCCCCGAACCAGCGCGTGCCCATGTTCCCGGTAAGTGCACAGTACATTATCTTCAGTACCAAGTGACTGCATCACGCCCACTGCAACCGCCTCCTCGCCGATGTAAAGGTGCAGGAAACCCCGGATCTTCGTCTTTGTGTACATTTCCGCAGACATCTCCTCAAACTTCCGGATCAGTACCATTTGATAAAGCAGTTTTTGCGCCTGCTCCCGTGTGAGTGGTTTAGCTGTTGCTGGTTCCTGTGCCATACTTTATACTTTCAGGGTTGCTCTAAAGTAGAAAGGTCTCCCTCCGGAAGTCCCAGTTCACGTGCTTTAAGCAGGCGGCGCAGTATTTTACCACTGCGGGTTTTGGGCAGGTTATCAATAAAGGCTATCTCTTTGGGTGCCACTGCAGGCCCTAGTTTACGGCGTGCATGGGCTGTTATATCCATCTTCAATGCCTCATCCGCATGCTGGTCTGGTTTCAGTACGATAAAGGCCTTTACCATTTCCCCGATCAACTGATCCGGCTTGCCGATAACAGCTGCTTCGGCCACGGCTGCGTGTTCCATCAGCACGCTCTCCACTTCAAAAGGTCCTACCATATGTCCGGACGTCTTGATGATGTCGTCGGCGCGACCTACAAACCAGTAGTAGCCATCGCTGTCGCGCCTGGCCAGATCGCCGGTAATGTACCAGTCTCCGTGGAAGCTCTTGTTGTAGCGTTCTTGGTCGTGCAGGTAGGTGCGGAACATGGAAGGCCAGCCACGTTTCAGAACCAGCTGACCGTCTTTACCAGGCTCCTTGATGATGTGAAGGTCTCCTTCCGTTATTTCTGCGACAGCGGCTTCAACACCGGGCAAAGGTTTGCCCATGGAGCCGGGCCGGACTGGCAGCGACCGAAAGTTGGCAATCATAATACCTCCTGTCTCTGTTTGCCACCAATTATCCAGGAAAGGCATGCCAAACGTTTTTTCTCCCCATAAAACTGCCTCTGCGTGCAGCGGTTCGCCCACACTCAGCATCAGGCGCAGATTCTCCAGGTTATATTTCTCACGTGGGTTGATGTTCATGCGCATCAGGCGCCGGATGGCGGTCGGAGCAGTATACCAGATGTTTACTTTCTGTTCTTCAAGTATAGAATACCATCGAGTTGCGTCAAACTCCTCCTCATCCACCACATTCGTTACTCCATTAACGAGTGGGGCAATGATGCCATACGATGTACCAGTAACCCAACCGGGATCAGCGGTGCACCAGTAAACATCATCCGGATGGAAATCAAGTACATACTTGCCCGTAACGTAATGCACCAATACGCCTTTGTGCACATGCAGCGCACCTTTGGGCATACCGGTAGTGCCGCTGGTAAAGTGCAGCAACGCCGGATCTTCGGGATCGGTAGGAGGGATGGTGAATTCTGCCGAAGCCTCTTCCATCAGGCGGGGGAGCGAGCGGATCTTTATGCTTTCATCCTGATCAGCATCTGTCAGCAGCACATACTTTAACTCAGGCAGGCGCTCTAGCAGCTGGCGTATTTTCTTCTCGAACAGGTCTTTGGTGGTGACCAGTACCCGGGCATCACCCCGGCTTAAGCGTTGAAACACCGGCTCGGGACCAAACACGTTGAACAGCGGGCAGAAAACCGCCACTTTTTTTAGGGTCCCCAATGCCGAGAAATAGAGTTCAGGTGTGCGGCCCAGAAATGAAAAAATGCGGTCGCCTTTCGTAATCCCAAGTTGACCTAACACGTTGGCAAAGCGGTTCGTCAGCTCCTTGTAATCCTGATAAGAGCACTCCATCACCGACCTGTCTTTATGTATGAAGCGAAAAGCAGTATGGTTACTCAGCGTACCATTGGCATGCCTGTCAATCGCTTCATAGGCAATGTTTAGCCCCTGCCCAGTAGGCAAACCGCTAAGGCCAGACTTCTCCTGTTCCCAACTGAAAGAGGAAGAGAAGGAATCATAATCTGCCAGATTTGGTTCTATGGCCATTACTTTATACTTGATTTAACGGACAACCCAGCCTCCATCTACTACCAGCGCGTGCCCGGTCGTGAACGAGGACGCATCGGAGCATAGCCAGAGAGCGGCTTCTGCTATCTCTTCTGGTTCACCGAACCGCCCTATTGGCTCTCCGCTTGCCATAGCCTCTTTTGTGGTGTTGTTTTTCTCGATGAACCTGTCGATCATAGGTGTCTGGATTACTCCAGGACACACTGCATTGACCCGTATGCCCAATTGCGCATACTCCAGGGCAGCCGTTTTGGTAATACCTATTACAGCATGTTTTGAGGCAGTATAAATTGGTATGTTGGGAAAGCCGATTATACCTGCTATGGAAGAACAGTTGACGATGGACCCTTTTCCCTGCCGGAGCATGTATGGAATTTCATACTTCATGCAGAGCCATACTCCTTTCAGATTCACGCCAATCACTTTGTCAAAGTTCTCCTCGGTTACCTCATGGGTCGGTGCCGATGCTCCCTCAATTCCGGCGTTGTTAAAGGCGTAATCCAGCCGGCCGAAGGTGCTTACTGTCTGCTCTACCATTTTCTTCACATCCGCGTCCTTGGAAACATCGCATTTGATAAAAAGGGCTTCTCCACCCGCAGATCTAATGGCGTTCAGTGTTTCTGTGTCTTCCACCCAATCCACTATGGAAACCTTAGCTCCCCTTTGCGCAAACATAATGGCTGTGGCTCTGCCAATGCCAAAACTCCCACCTGTAACAATGGCCACTTTATTCTCAAACTGTATTCTCATAGTATAATTTAACGTTCTTATTGGAATAAAGTATGAGGTTGTGGCCGATTTATATCATTGCCTGCTTACTGCCGGACGAGCTTCAATTGGTAAGTTTTTACTCCATGTTGCGCCTTAAGCAAGTAGAAGCCTCGTGGGTATTTATCAGAAAGCTTTAAAGTCATCGTATTTTTGCCTGTTTTCAGGTTTTGAGCTGATTCAAGTACTATCCGCCCTAAAGGATCTGTGATTGTAATATTGAGGAGTTCTTCTTTTTCTGCGGTTACTTCCAGTGTCAGATCTTTGGTAAAAGGGTTAGGGAAGGCACGGAGGCCGGCAACAGTCTCTTCATCAAAAGCCAGTGCTTTAACTTCTGAGTAAGTAGCTTTTCCATCCAGGTCCACTTGGCGGAGGCGGTAATAGCGTGTGCCTGCCTTGCCCAATTCCGTATCCAGGTAATTGTAGCGTTGTATTTGATTTGAGTTTGGTGTTTTGCTGGCTACAAAGCCAAGCGGGCGGAATGCAGTACCATTCAGCGACACTTCCACGCCAAAGCCGCGGCTGTTGCGTTCGGAGGCTGTTTCCCACTCCAGGAGAGCGGCTTCTGCCTGCCGTGTGGCGGTAAAAGAAGCGAATGTAACCGGAAGCGGAGCAGTTTTCACTAACTGGTAAGCTCCGATAGAAAATTCCTCGAGACCCTCCAGACTGTTACCAAAGTAATCATACTTACCTATATCAATGCCAAACTCTTTTTTCAGATCAAGTCCTTTGCCTATGAGGCCGGAGCTTTCTTTCAGTTCATAACCAGTAAGAGTGTAAAGTTTTGTTGGATCGCCGATGGTAACTCCCTTTCCTGGATCTTTCAGCTCCGGATCAATGGAGTAGCCGGTTGGCTTGCCATTTAGTGTTTCCTGACCTGTGGCTTCGCGCCACTCTTCAAGAGAGGAGTAGGATTTACCTTCCCATAAGATGAAAAAGTCTTTAGTTAAAGACCAATAATTATTTTGTTCAAATCGGACATTTGAATACCTTAATTTGTTTATTAGCCTTACATTTCCTGCTGTAACAAATATATTGTTTCTAATATTTACTTTATTAGTTGAGTCAACACTTAACCAAATAGCATTAGGGGGGCCATTCTTAGAATTTGATGGTGTAATGAAAAAGGTATTATTATATATTTCAGCTTCAGCAATACCTCCACTTGCACCAGAAGACCAAATTAAAATACTGCCATAAGTATTTTTCCTCGCGTCATTTTCACTTATGTTATATCTAACAACTATAGCCTTCATTGGAGGGGCATTAACATACTGTGCTATTACATATCCTGCACCATCATTGTCATGGGAGTAATTATATTGCAAAGTACAATTAATACAGCCTCCATCTAAGTCGAAGCCGCCTCCATCTGTAACACTATTAGTCTTATTATAATAAGATTCATTAAATTGAATTAATAGATTATTACAGTTATACCCCCATATTCCTATTGGACCAGAATCTCTATAGTTATTTAGCCACCCATTGTTATAAGATTCACAGTATTCAATTAGAGCCCCACTAATTCCTCCCAAAGTAATTCCGCTTCCACTATGATTCCACCATTTATCAGGCAACCCTGAATTATTATAGGACTTACAATATCCTACATAAATATTCTTATGTACAATATTCTTTCCCTGCGCATAAGCAACTATCCCTGCATCTCCATTATCGTGAGAAGATGAATTTGTAATTGAGACATCTTTATAACCTCCCGTGATCTGATCCCAACTCGCGATAGCAATCCCCGCCTCTCGATATCCGAAAACCTCTACATTGTCGACACATATAAACTCGAGAAGGGTATCAGGGACATCCATGTAAAATTCAACACCAAAAGATTCATTGACTGTGCTGCCTGCTCCGCTGAAGATTAGTTTTTCGACTTTGATGCCTGCTGCATTGTATGCCTTGAAGCCAGCTATTTTGCCACTGGATATGGTAGCGCGACCTGTACCGTAGGAGCTAAATACAATCGGGTCTTTGGCTGTCCCATTGATGGGAGAAAGCTGCCCTTTTTCGCTAGCGCCAATGAATATTCCGCCTGAAAATATGCTACCGCCCTCAAATAGAATAGAGTCACCTGGGAGAAAATGTGTAGCATTTACTTTCTCGATAGAGCCCCATGCATTTGTAACAGATGTCCCGGAGTTAGAGTCTTTGCCAGTTAAACTGACATAGTATGTTTTAGCCTTTGCAGGTATGCTGGAAAGTATAATTGCCAACATAGAGGCAATAAAGTATAATTGGTTCATGTACGGTTCTTACTTGTCTTTTTTATCAAAGAATTTGCACAATTAGTTTGCCTTAACTGCTAACTTATTAACAGAAACGGATCTTACGCGCCTTTTATGCTTCCTATATGACTAATTCGGCTGTAATTTTTATTATTTATATTATGTTTTATAATAAAAGTACAAACTCGCATTGAGGGTGAAATATTGTAAAATCGTGGTGTAGGTATCGCTAGTCAATAATATTGTTTATTTGTATGTAGCTATTATACGGTGGCAAAGGATAGTGGAAGGGTTTGCAGTACAATTTTTCGTAGCCTAATGTTTTATGGCGATATATGCAGCTGTAATTTTAGTAAACAGCTTCCTAGATTAATCTAAACTATGGATCTGAGTTGAAGGGAAATAGAAGTATAGTACTTGTTCATTTTATGATAAATCTATGATGATAATATAGTAGCTCAACTAAAATATGAGTCTATAAAGTGCAGGAAATGTATAATCCTGAACGGATGTATGAAGCTATTTTCGTTTTTATACTATTTACCCTCAATTAAAAAGCCCACTCCTTAGGGGAGCGGGCTTTTATATGTTTGTTGACAACAATATCTATTTACGAATCAATTTGATTTGATATGTTTTATCTCCTTGCTTCGCTGTGAGCAGGTAGAATCCGGCAGGATGTTGCGGAGATACTTCCAGGCGTATAGCGTTTCGGCCTATTTGTAGCTTGTTTGTCTGCTTTAGTATAGTTTTTCCATACGTGTCTGTTAAAGTAAGTTCTACAAGCTCAGCTTCTGAAGCCTCTAATTCTACCGTAACCACATCCGAGAATGGATTCGGATAAACGGTAAATGCAGGCGAGGATTTCTTATTCATTACAATCGCTTGTACTGGCGAATAGGATGCACTACCATCCAGATCCACCTGCCGGAGACGGTAGTAGCGGGTGCCGGTCTTGTCTGGTTCGAAATCCAGGTAGCTGTAGCGCTGCTTCTGGTTTGAATCAGGTGTTTTGCTGGCTACAAAGCCAAGAGGACGGAATGCAGTACCATCCAGCGACATTTCCACGCCAAAGCCACGGCTGTTGCGCTCAGAGGCTGTTTCCCAGTTGAGCAATACATTATCGCCTTGTATCGAAGCCTTAAATAGAATCAGGCTAACCGGAAGAGGGGCATATTGACTGCTCCCAACAGAGAATGGTGAAAAGGAAGTAATGCCACTGATACTCGATGTGAAACTCCTTGCGGTTGTATCTGCTGGTACAGAACCGATGCTTTCTATCAGTTTATTCCATTCCGAATCTTCGTAGTGCGTGATGTACGCTCCGTCGCGATTGAATTTGCTTAACTCATCAGCCTCATTCCACTGTAAGGTCAGGTTTACATCAGAGCCGCCGGTTGTTTCTTCTTCTATGTGCCAGGTTTTATTGATGACACCTTCCGTTACAAGCGGACCTATGGTACCGTTCTGTAAGTAGCCTTCCACCACGCTTACGCTGAAGTTGTCGGTAATCCCTTTGTTTTCAAGAATAACCGGCGCGTAGCCTTTCGCTGTACCTACCGGAAAGATGCCTTTACGACCTGCACCTAAACCCAGTTGAGTCAATTTGCCGGCTCCGTCCGTGATCACGTAATTAAGATTCGAAGCATTTTTTATGGTTCCCTGGTCCTTTATGATCAGGTTGTTGTTGCCAAGATATAATTTGCTTTTTCCCAAATCCAGTTCTCCTGCTATGGTCACTGGGCCGGCTAATTTTATGGAACTGCTGTTTTCCAGCACCAGTTTCCCAAACGAACCTGCTATAGCATTCTGACTGCTGCTGCTGCTGAAGATCAGGGTAGAATTCTGCTGTGTCTGAAGACTGCTTCCTGAAAGGCTACCGTATACTTCCAGCGATGCGCCATCAGCTACCACAAGCGTACCGGCTGCATTCAGGTTCTTTGTTACAGCTTTTTGGCCTTCTTTTATACTTGGCGTAGGCAGGTCTGCGGATACGGGTACAGTTGCATCTATTTTGGCAGTCGGGGTGCAGGTGCTCCAGTTTTTGCTGTTAAACCAATTGTCTGTGCCTGCCTTTCCGGTCCATTGGGTAGCTGTTGCGGGCACCACCGTAACCGTATGATGGGTGAGTTGTTGCTGTTTATTTGCGTCAAGGTAGGAGTAGGTGAGGGCATGGTTTCCTTCTCCGGCAATTGCCGGGTTAAACCAATTTCCATCGCTTATCCCGGTGCCACTATACGTTCCTCCTGCAGCTTGCCCGAACGATAACGGGATCAAACCTCCTTCGAGGCAGGCCCGGCTGTTGTCGGTAACCTGATGCGCTCCGATGCACAATTCCTTGCGCTGGGTGAGCTTGTTACCATAAAAGTCTCTTTCACCAATTTTCATTCCGAACGTAGCGGCAAGGTCAAGGCCTTTCCCAACAAGAGCGGACGTTTCTTTTAGTTGGTATCCAGTTAGCGAGTAAAGTTTTGCCGGATTGGTGATGGTGATTCCATTTCCCGGGTTTTGTAGTTCCGGATTCAAGGTATAGCCCACCGCCACTCCGTTAAGTTTTTCCTGTCCGCTTGATGTGCGCCAGTTGTCAAGGGTAGAGTGGGTAGTACCCGCCCAGGTTATTTTTAAATTGCTGTCACTAGCCCAGTAGTTGTTGCCTTCGAACCGAATGTTAGAAGTAACTTCTCCAAGAACTGCCTGCAAGCCTCCGCTTACCTGTATGATATTGTTTCGGAAGGTAGCAATGGTTGTGCCTCCCTGTTGTATCCATACTCCTTTTGGGATGCCGCTGGCAGCAGGTGTCATGTAGATGGTGTTGTTGTAAATGTGCGCGTCCTGTATACCACCGTTGGCGCCGGAAGACCAAAGGTGAATGCCTCCGTAGCCGTTTCTGCGACCGTCGTTCTCAGATATGTTATATCTGACAATGATGCCCTTCATCTCTGGAGCGTAGTTGTACTGGGCGATCAGATAACCTGCACCTTCGTTGTCGTGGGAGTAGTTGTACTGCATGATGCAGTTGGTGCTTCCCCCGTCTATATCAAATCCGCCGCCGTCTTTAGTGGTTCCCGTTTTGTTATGGTGCGATTCGTTATACTGGATAATCAGGTTGTTGCAATGCCAGCCCCAGATGCCGACAGGGCCACCGTCTCTCCAGGCATTCAGCCATCCGTTGTTGTAGGCTTCGCAATATTCGATGGTGCCACCATTCACACCGCCAAGTACAATCCCGTTGCCGCTGTGCAGATCGGTTTTTGTGGGTATACCTGCGTTGTTGTATACTTTATTATAGCCAACATACACATTGCTGTGGCCCAATCTTGCTTCTGCATAACTTTCAATGCCTGCTTTGCCGTTATCGTGCACGGCACAACGCGTAATAGAAACATTATCAAAGCCGCTCGATTGTTTCCAGCTACCTATGGATATGCCAGCCTGTTGATAGCCGTATACTTCTACATTTTCAATAGCTATGTATTCAAGGCGGCTGTAGGGTAAATCCATGTAAAACTCTACACCAGGAGTAGTATTTGTGGTTCTGCCGGCACCCTGAAATACAAGATTCTTCAGCTTAAATCCTGCCGAGTTGTAAACCATTATTCCTTTGCTGGTGCCACTGCTGATCACGGCACGGTCGGTGCCGTAGGAGCTGATCACAATGGGTTTGGAGGCGGTGCCTTTTACATTGGAGCCGAAGTATAAACTACCCGGAAACATCACGCCACCCTCAAAAAGAATGGTATCGCCGGGTAAAAACTGCATGGCATTTACTTTGGCGATGCTTGCCCAGGCTGTGGCTGTTGACGTGCCGCTGTTGCTGTCATTGCCGGTGGCACTGACGTAGTAAGTGGAAGCTTTTGCAGAAAAAGAAAAAAGAACGAATACTAAAGCGAACACTAGAGAAAGAGACCGCATAAAATGTAAAAGTAAAAATGCTTTATAGTTTGTAACCCAATGGTAGTGTGCAGAGCTCAGCTAATTTGCAATCTGTTACCGAAGCAGGTTGTGCATGAGCCATAGAAAGTGTAAATACGATAATTACTCCTGATTTAAGACAATACAAACCATCCTCAACACTTAAAAATATGCCAAAGTGGTGTATGCTGAACTGAGCTTATAATAGAATAAGAAAAAGCTTTTAAACTTTAAGTAGTTGTTCGGAGTGAGAAGAACTCGGAGTTTCTATAAATTGCATTTTAAGTAAAAGTTTTACCATTGTTGTAAAGGATTATCGTTTATTGATACTACAATTATTGAAATTATTTTTGAGATTAAAAATCAATTCTTTTTATATATGGCCCTTCTATTAAAGAATCGTTAAATAGTTTAATGTAAAAACAGAATAGTAGCAATACAGCCTGTATTATAGGTTGTAAACTGTTAATAGTTACTTAAAGCAGCATGTACAAATCCCGCTATTATACAGATGAGAGATCAGTTTGCTTCTGTATTTCCAATTCCTAATAATTAGGTAAGTACAAATAAAAAGTATGTAGAGTTCCTTTACGGGAAATAAAAAAATAAGATTTTATAAAGATTGAAGTGTAAACACTTAATACATGTGTTTTGATAGCCTGCCTTGAAAGGGGGCGTCTGGTTGATAGGGAAGGAAAACGTGGCAGGCAGAGAAAGTACCAAAAGGGATGTTATACTTAAAGCCGGGCCTCCTGCCAGCGCATGCGATAAGCATTCCTGGCTGTAAGGCCAAGTTTTTTGACCAGTCTGTAGTTTACGAGGGCACCAACCGGAGCCCCGATAATAGGTATGAGCTGTGCTAGTTTGGCCAAGTCGATGTAGTCGCGGTATTCCTGCTGAAAAGTACGCCAGTCGAATTGGTGGATGTCTTCTGGCAGTAGGTGTTTTTGGCTTTCCCAATCTACCATTTGCAGATATACTTTCCGGCGGTGTTCTTTGCTGCTGAAGGCTAACTGGAAAATGTGAAGCAGGTATATCCTTTCCCGGTAATCGTCCAGGGAGTAGCCATAGCGGGCTGCAATTTCGTAGAGCAGTTTCAGTTTCAGGCCAAGCAGCAGGGGGAAATCAGCAAGACCCAGCAAAATGCCCCCTGCGCCAGTAATGCCCCCTTCGGCTGCTGCGGCTTTCTGGTAAAAAGAGATGCGCTCCTCTACCAGCCGCTCCCGTACCTGCAAGGGTAAATCTTCCAATGGCTTCCTGGAAATAGCCTCTGCTCCGAACAAGGCAGCTCTTACCATCTGCTTGATGGCGGCAGTTATGGCCTGGTGTACTTTCTCCGGAATAAAGCTGTTAAGCTTGTACTGAGCTTTCCGAGCCAACCTGTCTGCCAGCGAGGGAGGTTGCAGCATGCGCTCCTGCCAGTTTCTTAATTCGTGGAGAGCAAACTCTTCGTAGGAGATCATAGAAGTCAGCGGAATTTTTAAGTACTCGTTTTACGTACTATCACACCTGGGTGCCTTGTAAATCAAAGATAAACATTCTCTTCAGTTTAAAACTATAAAGTATAAGTACAGCAAACTCCAGCCTGTACTAACTGCAGCATTTTATACTTTACTATGTAACATATTAGGATAAAGCGCAGTTACAATTGTATTTGATGAGCATGCATTAGTGCAAATTTATTTGTTAAAAACGGGAGCAATATGGCAGATTCAGTTAGCGTACTGGGGTTGCGGGAACGGTTACGGGATGAATATTGGCAGAAGCATGATCCCATACTTGCCGACAGGCTCATGTGGAGAGCACAGTCGTTCCGCCACCTGGTGCACTTACTGCCCGGGCAAAGTATACTTGAACTTGGCTGCGGACAGGGTTTCTTTACGGAGCAGTTGGTTGAAGTATCCCGGGGGGAGAACCCGATAACAGCAGTTACATTTTCGGCTGATCTACCGGTTGCTCTAGAAACAGTGGAGTATATGCAATCAGCTGCGCTTCCCGGAAATCTTGAGGGACGCCAGTTCGACTATGTGGTTGCCATGGACGTACTGGACAAGGAAAATTGTTCCTGGCTTTTGCAGCAGGTGTACGGGTTGCTAAAGCCCGGAGGGCAGATCATTTTTTACGAGAGCAATCCCTGGAATGTCTTTCTGCAGGGGAAACGGGCTTTGCTCAGGCTTTTCGGCAAAGCGGATCAGCGCCGGCTGCTTAACAGAACCGAGCTCTTCGAGATGATCTCTGAGATCGGGTTTATCCGGATCTTTGCCGCTTTCAACGATTTCGTGTTTGCCCCCTTAACACCAAGAGGCGTATGGCTACTCAGGAACCTGTCTATCATGCTTGAGAACCTTGCCTTTGTACGTACGCTCGCAGGATCCATACTTTTGCATGCACAGAAACCTCCCAAAAACCTGCCTCTGCCTGAAGTTTCGCTGTGCGACCATGCGGAGTTAAAACAGGCTGTATCAGTAGTAGTGCCCTGCCACAACGAAGAAATGAATCTGGAGCCGCTTGTAAGGCAGATAGTAAGCTTTTATGGCGATTACTTGTTTGAGATCATACTTGTAGATGACAACAGCCGGGACAATACAAGAGGTGTAATCGAGCAGTTAACCTTTCAATACCCGATCATAAAGCCCGTGTTCAGAACGCCACCTAATGGCGTAGGCAGAGCGTTGATGGATGGCTATAAAGTAGCTAGGGGCAAGTATGTGTTGTCGATGGACTGCGATTTCCAGCACCTGTTGCCCGAGCTGCGCGATATATTTGATGAAGCCGCTACCGGGTGTGATGTCGTGATCGGCAGTCGTTTTTCTCGCCACAGTGTTTTGCTGAATTATCCTTTTCAAAAAATTGTAGCCAACAGAGGTTTTCACTCGCTGGCCCGTGTATTGCTTGGACGGCGTTTCCGCGACCTGACCAATAACCTGAAGCTTATGCGCAGGGAAGTAGTCGAAAAACTGGAGCTGACACAACCGGGTTTTGCCATTAATGCCGAAACAGGTCTGCTGCCCGTTATGATGGGCTACGACGTTCGGGAAGTGCCGATTTCCTGGATCAACCGTACGCCTGATATGGGCGTTTCTTCTTTTAAACTGGTGAAAGTAGGAGGGGGGTATTGGCAGGTGCTTCTGCGGTTATGGCTCAAGTCGCTTTTCAGGAAAAAGGCATATTACCCGGCTACAGAGTTCCGGCGCTTCCGCAAGCTTGAATCTTTTGGACCAGTATAATAAAGTGTAATTGCTGTTTTCGGGGCACTTCTTTACCAGGTATTATTCAGTTTTTAGCAAAGTTGACCGGCATGTTTCACCTCTAAAGCCATACGCATGGAGCTCGATACTTATAGTCTGAAAAACAGCAGCAAAGAAGAGGTAAATACAGAAAGCCTGCAAGCAGCGCCTGTGCCTGAAAAGTACAGCAGGTGGGAACTGCTCTTGCCTGTGCTTGCCATCCTGTCGCTGCTCATTGCCTGTATCATTATCTCTCCTAAAAAGTATTTCTGGAACGACGAGCTCTATTCTTACTATTTTACCTCGGATCCTTCTTTTTCAGGTATGTTGGCTGCTTTCCATGACAAGATCAACAACACGCCGGTCTTATACTTCGCGCTAGGATGGGTCTGGGATAAGGCATTCGGCTCTTCAGAACTATCGCTCCGCTTGTTCTCTTCGCTGAGCATGGGGCTTGCCTTGCTCGTGACCTGGATAACGGTGCGGCGGCAGTATTCTTTTTGGGCAACATCGATCGGTATACTGGGAGTTTTCTGTACTTCCCAGATCATACTTTTACAGAATGCCGAGGCCCGTATGTATGGTTTGTTCCTTGCCTTATGTGCGCTGGGCCTATACTTTTACGATCATTTCAACAGGAATCAGAAGCCATCAAACCGGATGTTGTTCCTCAACCTGCTGGTGCATGCGGGCATTGTACATACGCACCTTTTCGGCGGGTTCTACAGTGGGGCCATACTTCTGGCCTTGTTCTTATCCGACAGGTATTATTCACGGTTCAGACCAAAGGTGTACCTTTCTGTTATACTTAGCTGGCTTACCATACTCTTTTACCTTCCTTCTTTTTTCATTCAGGCCGACGCAGGCAAACCCCGCACCTGGATACCGGTGCCGTCTGTAACAGATTTACTCGACCTGCTAAACATCCTGGCACCCTCTTTTTTTCAGTTAGGTTTTGTTGTACTGCTGCTGGCAGTGGCAGGCCTGCACATGTACAGGAAGGAAGCTATGACGGATAGAAGTACAACAGCAGGAGCGGAGAAAAATCTCAACACTGAAGTTCCGCTGCTGATCTTAGCCGCCCTGTTTATACTTATGCCTGTGTTTATCTGGGGTTTTTCCCGCACCATAAAACCTATTTTTTACGACCGCTACATGATACCAAGCGCTTTGGGTTGGGTTATTTTCCTGGCCTATTTTGCTTCCAGAACAACGGATTCTCAAAAGATTTTGGAGTTTTCCAGTGCTACCAAAAGCTGGGCTAAAAAAGGAAGCGCAGTTATGATGCTGATCGTAGCGGGTGCATTGATCTACTATCCGGTGCATGAGGCCAGGAAGTTACCCAAACAAACGCCACCGGATGCATTCGCGACAGACGGGTATGATGACCTGCCCTTGGTGGTGTCGTTCTCTCATATCTTTCTGCAGACCCAGCACTATTCACCGCAGCGCAAAAAGTTTTTCTTTATACTGGACTGGGAAGCAGCTGTAGATGAAAACAGCGGTTTGTTCAGTCCTCAGGAGTACAAACACCTGGACGCGATCAGGCGCAATTACCCCGAGCGTTTCGGCAACAACATCCTTACGTCTGATGAATTTCTCAGCCGCTTTGACAGGTTCCTTGTGGCCGATTACCCTGATTATACACGCAAGTGCCCTGCCGAGCCAAGGGGAATGGCTACTGCCCGTGCCTGGATTGATGTGCATTGCCCGCAATGGGTAGAAATGCGATTGCTGAATAACGCCAGGTATAAAGTTACCTACCTGAACAACTCCTATTGGTATACCATGTTATTGGTCGAAAAACAGAAATAGCAGGACGTGCTATACTTCTTTTACAGCTAACCGGTTGGTCCATGCCTGGTATATCTCCTGAAAAGTATCACTCAGGTTTTTGGTAAGATTCCAGTCCGAGTAATGGGATTTGATTTTGGTAAGATCGCTGTAGTAGCAGATGTGATCGCCGATGCGGTTTTGGTCTACATAGCTGTACTTCATCGGTACCCCGGATATACTTTCGATCAGCTTAAATGCTTCCAGAACAGAGATCGCGTTCTCTTTTCCGCCCCCGATGTTGTATACTTCCCCTGCCCGGGGAGCTTCTGCAAAGGCATAGCAAAAGTTGGCCACATCGTAAGCATGGATGTTATCGCGTACCTGTTTTCCTTTGTAGCCATAAACGGTGTATTCCTTCTCCTCCAGATTGCACTTGATCAGGTAACTTAAAAAGCCATGCAGTTCCACTCCCGCGTGGTTGGGGCCCGTAAGGCAACCGCCCCGCAGGCAACAGGTAGGCATGTCGAAATAGCGGCCATATTCCTGAACCATCACATCGGCGGCAACTTTCGAAGCACCGAAGAGCGAGTGTTTGCTCTGGTCGATCGGGAAGTCTTCTGCTATGCCTTTGGTATAAACCGGATCATCATACTCCCACCTCAGTTCTTCCTCTCGTAACAGGATGGAGTTGGGCCGGTCGCCGTATACTTTGTTTGTGGACAGAAAGACAAAGGGCACCTGTTTGCTGTAGCGCCGCACACCCTCCAGCAGGTTAAGAGTACCGACCGCGTTGGTGTCAAAATCTTCGAAAGGGATAGAACTGGCTTTATCGTGGCTGGGTTGGGCTGCGGTGTGTACAACCGCATTCGGCTCTATTGCTTCGATGAGGTTTAGTACCTCGTTCCTGTCCCGGATGTCGAGTTCGTGGTGGGTAAAAGAAGCGAGTTGCTCTTCCAGGCGTTTCTGGTTGCGGCGGTTGTCGCCGGAAGGACCAAAAAAGTAGGCGCGCATGTTGTTGTCTATGCCGTGCACGTCCCAGCCTTTGCTGCTAAAGAAGTTACATACTTCAGAACCTATCAACCCCGATGAACCCGTTACCAATATTCTTTTCATGTATACCTCCTTTTATAGTTGCCATTACCAGAAAGTTTTAAGAGAGAAGCAGTGTGTAGACTGGTGTTTATGAATAAGTTGCGTTGGTTTTGTACCTGTATTAGCAGGTTATTGTTGCGGAAGGAAGTAAACAGTACTAAATGAAGGTTGAATAGTATCTGAATACAGGTTTAGCAACGAACCGAAACAGGCGCAATGATGTTGAATACAAACCCCTCCAACTGAACAGACGGAGTACCAAACCTACACTTTATAAGGTAGCTCTAGCTATGAGAATTAAATTTCTAAAAGAAAGCAGCACACGTTCCGGCTACCGGAAAGCTGTTTCTTTTTTACTCCATAAGTATACCTTCGGGGCTGTCGCAGTCCTGCTCACAGTCGGCCTCTGGGCAGCAGGTCCGCCCTTGGCAGGTACTGAGCCCATCGTGCTCCGATCCGAGCCCATGTCTTTCACCCCAAAGGAGTTTTACATAGTTGATGTACTCGATGAGCGTGCAGATAAAAAGGCTGTAGCTTACCTGTTGCCTGCTATTGCCAGCACGGCACAGGCTGCTAAAGCGCTGCCAGTAGATCTGCAGGGAGGAGGGCATACTGCTATCCGGCAGTTTATCAGGCAGAGCCTGCGCCGCGATACCAAACTGCGCCCCGTAGTGGTGCGCCTGAAAGAATACAAGGCAACCGAAAAACCCGGCGCGAACGGACGCGTGGATGGCCAGGTAATGGTGAACATGGCATTTGAGCTGCAGCGAAAAGGCGAGAATGTTCCGCTGGTGGAGTACAGTGGCGGAGCCCGCTACACCCGTTCGGCTGCGCAACAAATGGCGATAGAACCGCTGTTACGGCAATCATTGGTAGAGGCCGTGCGCTACCTGAACACCTGGATGGACAAAGAGGCGGACCGGAACGAAAAGCTGGCAAAAGGGATAAAAGTCCATTTTAAAGAGCACACACGCAATGCAGATGATGATACGGTTTTTTATTCTGTAGACCGGCCGCTTGCCTGGAGCGATTTTCAGGGGAGTTCTGCAAAGCCCAGCAAGTATGCGGCGACTGTTTTCACCAGTTTTGGCTACGAAGGTAACAGCGAAGTGAAGAACGGGATCATCCATGTTGACTTAGCGCTAAAAGTATATGTGCTGCGTGGCTCTTCCTGGGTAAAAGCGGGAGCCAGTGATGCGTACAGCCTCAACCACGAGCAGCGCCACTTCGACATTACCAAACTGGTAGCCGAGCGTTTCAAGCAAAAGATCCACCCGGACAGTCTGACTCTGGAAGACTACAACAGCATCATACAGTACCATTTTATTGAATCGTTTCGAGAAATGAACCGCCTGCAGGACCAATACGACGGGGAAACACAGCACGGGCTCAATCGTATTGCGCAGGAGAGCTGGAACAACCGCATTGACGCGGAGCTACGTGCCTTTGAAGTGAAGAAATAAGGCTGCCCTGGTAGGTTATACTTGTTGCCGTTATCGCCGTACAAGTCAAAACATACCCTATTTGTAAGGACATCCACTAAACCAGCACAACGAGTATGGAAAGTTTAAAACTCTCACACCTAAACCCTTCTTTCAGAGTGGAGGGAAGCGAAAAGAGAAGAAGTCTGGAAATCGATCATGTGCTGGTTACAAACCCGCCTCAGCCATCCGGTAAACTGAAACTGATGGTACTGGATGAAAAAGATGTAACCATTTACAGCCAGCCGCTCGAGCAAAACAGCAACCAGGCAGATGCCGTTGTGCGGATCGATAAAAAGTTTGTTTTTTACGATCACCTGACGGTACGCGTAACATCCGAGCCTGCAGAAAGCGCCTTTGAGATAACAGTTACCTTTAACTAGCTGCTTTAGTATCTGATACGCTGCTGGCTATTTGCCTGAGTGCGATGCAGTAGTTTTTCGACCTCATCAGCAGCATCTTTCAATCCGTTTTCTCGTTGTATTGCGTTCCCTACCTGGGCAGCTTTATCCTTATAGTTAGAAACAGTAAGCAGCTTTTCGATGGCTTTCCGGAGTCTGTACCTGTTCACCCGT
This sequence comes from Pontibacter ruber, assembly GCF_023630205.1. Classification (GTDB taxonomy): domain Bacteria; phylum Bacteroidota; class Bacteroidia; order Cytophagales; family Hymenobacteraceae; genus Pontibacter; species Pontibacter ruber. The sequence continues at coordinate 995,148 of NZ_JALPRR010000003.1, forward strand.
TTCATGGGGATTCCTGTTGCAATGCCTAGTCTTTTTGTCCGTTCCAGGTTATCGTGCTGGTCGTTGCATTCGGGCAGAATAAGCATTGGCGTGCCGCTGCGCATGGCTTGACCGGTTGTTCCGATACCACCCTGGTGCACCACACACGATGCATAAGGAAACAGCCCGGAATAAGGGGCGTAATCGTCGAAAAAGATCTTATCATTACTCAACCTTTTATACTTTCTGAAGTTGGATGCTCCAGTAAGTATAACGGAGCGGGAGTTTAGCTTTTGGGCCACTTCGTAGAACAGGTCGAAGAGGCTACTGTGCTTCATCACGCTGTTTGAGCCCAAGGTAAATACCACGGGTGGCTCGCCACTTTCCAGAAAATGCTTAAGACCCGGAGACAGCTCCTGATGCGTCAGGTTATGATCGAAGAAAACGAAACCCGTTAGCCTGGAATTAGGCGGAAAATCCTGTTGAACACTTCCCAGCAGCGGAGAGTACAGCCCGATATTAAGGTACTCGGAGGTTGCGCCATCCGTCAGCGGGTTTGACTGGTCATCTATACTTTCCTGCCTTCTCAGTTCCTGCACCTGCTTTGTCCATTCATTCGACACCCGGAAGATCTCCCGGAAAAGGAAGCGGTTAAAGTCAGGCCCCACGCGGTAAGCATACTTTATAAATTCCATCGTAGGTATCACCGGCGGGTCGTAGATGGACCAGAATGTCATCGGCGAAAGCATAACGGCTGCCCAGGGCTTGTTTAATTTCTTGGCACAAAGCGGAGCAAAGTAGGAGAGAATGCCGCTGATGATCAGGTCTGCGTCCTGTGCCACTTCCAAGAACGTCCGGTAGCTTTTTTCTACATCCGGAAAAATGATCTCCCGGTGGAAGCGTTCAGGTCCCCGCTTCGGATCAAGTACCGTATGAATGATCTCTTTGTTGTTGGGGTCGAGGTTCGGAAGCACCTCATGAAATCGAATGCTGTGCTTTTCGATGTGCGGCCGAAAATACCTGGACGTAGACAGGCTAACCTCGTGTCCGCGGTCCCTGAGTTCGAGCGCGAGCCCAAGCATCGGGTTTACATCGCCCAGACTTCCTAATGTTGTTAAGGCTATTTTCATCCCCATCTCAGCTTCATCTTTTCAGGCATTCAAGGCTTCTTCAAAAGGTTATAAATGCTGTTTAGTTTGGTAGTGGTGCTATGTGCAATTGTACTAAGAACGGCAACTGCAAAGCGGCTGTTTCTAAAGGGGGGGTAGGTTCTTTGAAACAGGAAAGTATACTTGCTCCATGGGATAGCTCCAGACAAACGAAAGGCCCCGGAAACGGAGCCTTTCGCAGCTTTACATTAACTCATCTTTCAGATATTATTTTACCTCTTTTTCTTTGGCTGCTATGATCGGTTTGAAGGGGCCATACTTGTGCTGCTCTTCGGTAAACTGATCTGTGAACGGACCGAAGGGATGATCAAAGGGCTTTTTAGAAATATCCGGCCAGTCGTTTCGGATATCCTTTTTTGGTCTCGGCATGGAGTTAACAAAAGCTGCTAGGTCCCAAGCCTCTTCATCGGTTAGTTGCGGACGGTCGTAGGATGCACCAAGCGGCATGTTGGCTTTTACATACTTAGCAAAATTAGAGATGCGGTACAAGCCAGCTCCATCGTTGTAGCTGTTTTTTCCCCACAACGGCGGGAACTGATAGGCTGCGCTTCCTGCTGGTTTTATACCTTCGCCGTTTTTGCCATGGCAGGTCTGGCATTTCTGCGCATAGATGGCTTTACCGTTCTCCGGGCTGGCTGCCCTGTCCAGCATGGCGATGTCCATAAGCCCTGTGCCTTTTACTTTTTCATCTTTCTGCACGTCCTTGCCTACCCATTTTATGTAAGCTACCATGGCCTGCATTTCTTTGGAGTCTGCTTTAAGGGGCTTTCCGTTCAGGCTGCGCTCAAAACAATCGTTCACGCGCTTTTCAACATCCTCTTTCGTACCGGACCGTGCCCGGAATTTTGGGTAAGTGGATGCCACAAGTGCGTAGTTGTTGCCATAAGGCTTTGTGCCGGCATCGAGGTGGCAGTTCTGGCAGTTCATGCCGTTGGATATATGCAGCACACTTCCCTGTGGCCCCAGGTAGTCGGCGGTATGTGCCACCAGTTCACGGCCGTAGCGTATCTGATCGCCTTCGGGAGTTGCCGGAATGGTAGCCAGGTCAGGAGAGCGCCACATCTCATCAGCAGCAGGAGTTTTTTCTACAGTTGAAGCCGGTGCCGGAGCTGCCGTTTCTGCAGGTTCGCTGAGGGTAAGTTGTGGAAGTGAGAGATCGGATGGGAGCACGAGCAGAAGTACGACCACTCCCAGCAGCAGAATAACGGCTGCCGTACTCAGGCCTATCACGTTGGTGACTTTCACCAAGAAGCCTATAAATTCATGATCCTGGTTTAGTTTCATACTGGTGTTTATAAGGGTAGAGAGATATACAAGCTAACTTATAATCTTATCTTAGTATGTGATATTTGTCACAATGCCAGCAGAAAGGTGCTATTATTTAAACGAAGAGCAGTGATAAAGATCCTGCCTGTAGCGCTATTATCTCCAAAAAGCGACAGCAGAAGGTAGTAAAAGCAAGTGCAGGAAGCTCAAGCTCCATGCACTTGCTTTTTGTGATTATCTGAAAACATAGTCAACATTAGGCAGCTGCGACAACACGGGCGCAGGCAGGTCCAGGGCTCTGGCTCTTCCGTCTGTTTTAGGTGCTACCGTGCCGTGCACTTTCAGGTACTCTTCAATCACGTCATGGATGGTATAGTCGAGCACTTTCGGGTCTGTGGCTCCCGGCATGCGGCACAGCATGTCGTCTGGCTCGCCTCTGCGCAGGCAGGCACCCATGGTGTATACTTTGTTCGGGTCCAGGGGTTTGCCGCCTACTGTGATGGATTGCACGCGCTGGCCTTTTGGGGCATTGGCATTGAAGGTCATTTCCATACCGGAGAAGCGGATCACCCAACCACCGAAGCGCTCCAGTGGCTTTTCGGCAAACACGTTGTGCAGTTCCTTTTCCATCCAGTCCTGGATCTGCTTGCCGGTGGCCTTGCCTGTTTTAACGTTCTCGTTTACAGGCAGCATGTTCCACAGATCGCTGTAAGTGATGGCAGCTTTACCTGAAGCATCCGGCACAATCGGGGAACCAAAACGGAAGCCGTTTGAGATGGCAATATCGACGCCTGTTTTCCAGCGCACGGCATCGGTGATCATGTTATCCATCGGGTTTTCTACTACCAGGTAGCGGTAGAGTGGGGTAGAAGTATAGCCCAGTACTCGCGCCATCTTTTCTGTATACGGTGCCATCTGCTCGTCTACTATTTTCTGAACCACAGGGTCAGCAGGGTATTTAGCCGGGTCTACATCAATTAGTTCGTAGCGCTGGTCAACGATTTTACCATCTTTCACGTCCAGGTCCAGTCGGCCCACAAAGGAAGCAAAGGCTCCCGGCTCCACCACTTGTGCATACTTGCCCTGCAGCGGCTTGCGGATGCGCTCGTGCGTGTCGTTGCCAAGTATAAAATCAACTCCTTTGATCTCTTCCTGGTCGGCCAGGTACAGTTGCTTCGAAATGCCCAGGTGCGTTACCAGAAACAGGATGTCTACTTTTTGTTCTTCTTTTAGCTCTTTAATGAGTGGCTGGATATTATCCTCCAGTTGCTTAAAGATCAACCCCTTGCTGAAAGCCGGGTTTTGGCGAACAGGCACTTCCGGGTCGTTGTAGGAAATAAAGCCCAGTTTCACGCCCTTCACTTCTTTTACCATGTAGGGTTTGTAAAGCATCTCCGAGGTAGCCTCATCGTAAATATTGGCGCAAACTACCGGTTTTCCATACGAGGCCAGCACGTTGCGCATTTTCTGGCTTCCGAAGATCACTTCCCAGTTACCGGGTATCAGGAAATCGTAGTCCATGGCTTTGATGACCGGGCCGAAAACTGCTCCTTCGGAGAGTGCTGCCACCGCACTGCCCTGGATCAGGTCGCCGCCGTCTACGATGACGGTGCCCCCCGGATTTTCTGCTTTTACCTGTTTGAAGATGGTCTGGATGTTGGCTATGCCGCCGCGCTCTTTGAAGACGAACTCGCCGTTTTCGATGAACATTTCTTTGTGGGGTAACAGCTGCCCGTGGATGTCGGCCGTTTGCAGAATGGTAATGGTTTCGACTTTATCTTCGGCTGTAGCCTGGTTTTCGGCTTGTTCCTGCACGTTGGAGGATTGGCAGGAAGTGACGAACGCAAGCCCGAGTATTGAGATGGCTGATAAGAAAGTATGTTTGCTTTTGAGTTTCATGGTGCAAATATTATGATAAGTAAAGGGTGCTGAATTGCTGGTATTTCTACTGTGCAGCTGTCTGCAAGTATGCTTTAAACCTACAGGCACAGTCAAGAATGATTAACCGGATTTAATTTCCGCAACATACCACATGCATCAATTCCATATTTTGACAGAAACTGTACAGAGGAGTGGCAGATTAAATCAAAACGTAAAGTATAAATCAGCTGATTTTTGGCGGTTCAGGTTCAGTAAAGGAAGTAAGGGAAGTATACGCTAATTGAATATAGAGCGGTTCCTGATACCGGAACAGGGGAGTTGTAATAGCCACTGCATAGGACGCTGCAGTACAGTATAGTTTTACAGAGCAGAGCTTGATTTCGGTTTCAGCTGCCGGTGCTTTTGCATCCTCAGCCACCGAAAGCAAGAGGCTTTCTACATTATATTTACCGGCAGCCGTAGCAACAGCTTCCGTTCGTGCCTCTTCCCGAAGGCAAACTTTTTTAAAAGCAACACCGGCACTTTCTCCTGGCAAAAAGCTGATAATTGCCAGCGACGAAAGATGTATAAACAACATCAGTAGGGCCAATATGTTACGTGTTTGCTTCAAAAAGAGTACCGCTTTAGAAAGTGCATGTAAGTATTATTGTCATATTCAAATATGAACAGATTACCCCAGTATTTCAGTGATATTAGTCACATAGAGCAAAATGTGCGGCACAAACTTGCAGTTGCTTACACTACCAGAATGTAAAAAGATTTCCTCAACTATAATTGTGAAGGTTTTTTTCGGAGCGTACTATTTTACAACACTACCTGCAGTGGCATTTGCCAGTTCCTGCTGCTCCTCCAATAGAGCCTTCTTTCTGGTAGTTCGGCCTTCTCGAAACGGGTGCCACTGCTGCTCAATAAAGGATTGCGGATAGTGTTCCACTTCGTCAAAACCAAGCTCGATATCTCGCCCGTTTTCCGGCTTGTAGGCAGTGCCAAAGAGGTAATCCCACACGCTCAGGCTGATGCCATAGTTGGCGCCATACTTTCGGGGCATGTGTTTGGCGTGGTGCCAGATGTGCATTTGCGGATTGTTAAGCAGGTAGCGCAGTGGCCCCAGCGGCAGGTGGAAGTTGGAGTGGTTGAAGTGCCCGATCGCTGTCGCAAAAATATGAACCAGGAAGAAATCCTGAATGCCAAATCCGATCATGGCCAGTGGAATATACTCCAGGGTACGGTACACGATCGTTTCGCCCCAATGGAAGCGCAGGTGTGCGGCAAAGCCCATCTGCTGAACCGAGTGGTGTACTTTATGAAACTTCCACAGGAAATCAGAGCGGTGCAGCAGGCGGTGTATGTTCCACTGGATGAAGTCGCGCACCATAAACAGGGTGAGCAGCTGCGCCCAAACCGGCCACGATTGTATTTCAAAAGCTACCAGGTTGTTTAGGCCAAACAGTGCAAGAAAATCGCTGAAAGCTTCTACGCCAATGTTGGATATGGCATTAAATCCGACAAGCGAGAACAGGAAGAAATTGAACAACATGTAAAAGCCATCGAGCCAGAAGTCCTGCCGGATTTTGGCCTGGTGCTGCCGCCACGGAAGCAGAATTTCCAGAAGCCAGAAGAAAAGGGAGAGCCCCAGCAGCCAGTAAAAGTAATTGCCCCAGCTAGGGTTCAACACTTCACGCCACAGGTAACTCCCGTAATCAGTGAACGAGGAAATGAATATGTCCCGGTATTTTTCCATCTAAGCCTTAAAAAGGAAGCGATCAGTACTTGATATAGCCCCAGCCTTCTTCCTGTTTTGTAATGATCTCACCAATACCCATCGGCACGGTAATAACGTTTGGCAACAGCTGCTCTTTTGTAACCTTGCGAGCACGCATTGTGTTTTCGCAGGCTGCAAAAACTACGCCTTTGACCTGCAGCTCTTTGATGGCATCTGGTTTATACGACTTGCCCGTTACCAGCAGGTCCATTGCCTTGCCGTGTACCACTACTTCGATCTGCGCTTCCGGCCAGCCCCGTTTTATGTTGTTCAATTGGCGCATAAGGCCCGCATGTTGTGCCGTATCGGCAGCAGACATGTCGTACACAATGCGGTGTACTTTGGTCTGTTCAGTTTTGGCTTTCGGTGCTACCTGGGCAAAGGTGGAAGAAGCTGCCAGTGTAAAAAAGGTCAGCATCAGCATAAGTTTAAGTTTCATGGCGTTCAGGTTAAATTTGAAAACAAGTATAAACTGTATTGCTCATTTTACGAGGTATACTAATGTATAAGCTTAAAAAATAAGCTGGCTGATACGATAAATCAGCCAGCTTAGATCTGCTTATTTTTTGACCATACTTTGCAGAAAATCGCGAACCTCTTTGTTGTCGTAGTCAGCCATACCTTCCTGCTTGGCTACGATCTTGCCTTCCGCCGAGATGATGAAAGTAGTAGGGATGGAGTTGGAGTAAAACTCCTGCGGGAACTGGCTAGCCGGCATGTATACCGGAAAGGTGAAGCCTTTTTTGTCGATGAACTTCTTTACCTTCTCCATTCCACCTTCATCCACGGAAAGCATCACAAAGGCAATTTTATCAGAGCCGACTTTCTCGTATAGTTTCTGGATGTTGGGCATCTCGGCTACACAGGGTGGGCACCAGGTCGTCCAGATGTTCATGAAAATAACCTTGCCCTTCAGGCTCTCGAAAGCCACTGGTTTGCCGTCAAGCCCCGCCATCTGGAAACCCGCACCTGCCATTACAGATGATCCTGTAGCAGCTGTTTCCGCAATTTCGGTTGCGCTTGCCACGGCACCTGGTTCTGGTACATCAGCATTTTTAATGCCTGTGGCCAGCAGAAGCCGTTGCACCTGGCCAATGGCCTCCGTGTGCAAACCTGTTAAGTATAAGATCCCGAAGATAGCCAGCATCACTGCCCAGCCCGGTATGTCTTTGATCGAAAATTTATGTTTGCTCATGATGTTCTTGTTTTAGTTAAAGGTAGTGAAGTATGCGGGGATCTCCCTTTTATACATTAATTTATAGTTCTACTGTGGTAAAGCCCTGCTGCTGCAGGTCGAACATATAGGTTAAGCCATTCGGAGTGATTTCTACACCCTCTGCCAGCGTGTTCGGGTCGATGTTGAATTGCCTGAGCGACATGCCACATATTTTATAGGTGACGCCTGCCGCTTTGCCTTTCTCGATTTCTTCAGTCATTCCGCCGTCTTTTTTGAAAGCTTCTACTGACTTGCCGCAGGCCATCACCACAAACGCTTCGCTGTTATACCTGCTGTCTTTGGTAATGGTCTCCGCCGTGTTAACGGCAGCTTTCAGGTGGTTAGGCTGGCTAATGAGTACTGCGTATTTCTTTTTTGCAGCAACGCTTTCTGTCCCTTGCTGCTGCTGAGCTGTTTGCGAGGCTGCTGTACCAGCAGTACAGGAACCAAGCAGTACCATCAGGCTGATAACCAGAGTGCCCAGGTAGGTGCTGTTGCGGGTAGTTTGAATGCTTGCCTGTAGTTTCTTTTTCAGCTCCAGCACCTGGTCAAGACCATAATACACGGCTCCGTTTGCAACGAAGAAAACAAGCACACCCAAAAGCGCAATGTTCTTGAACAGGGGGCCATTGCCCGCGGCATTACCCACCTGTACTGTCAGTGTTATCGGAATAAGTATGGCCAGCAGCAACAGGGCTGCCAGTTTAGTTTTAAATCCTGCCATCAGTAGAAAGCCGCCCAACAGCAGGCCAATGCCCGACAGGATGATCAGTGTTTCGGCTGGAGCGATCCAGGTGGCTAATTGGGCAAAAGGCGCTTTTTCGAGTCTGGCCGTAGCACCGGCAGTTTGCAACAGGTGGTTCAGACCTGCAATGATAAATATCAGGCTGCTCATCAGGCGCAACGCCAGAAAAGATAGCCTTTGCAGAGGAGTGAATTCCATAATGATGTATATTCTTAAAATGATTGAATAGGGTATAAGTATAACTTTTCTGTTTCCTGAAGAAGGATACAGGTAAGATCGGGCAGCTTCGTTGGCTAAAGTATAGCTCGTCTGAAGTTTCCCGTGGTACTGGTACTAAATCATTTTAATATAGCCGCGGCGGTTTTGGGTAATCTACCAGGTCGGGTGACAGGTGTTTCCGGATAGAAGGAAGCATAAGGGTTGGTTGTGCAGGTAAAGAAAAGAGCAACCTTGGCTGCAAAGGAGTAACGACAGCAAAGAGCTGTTGGCTACAGTCGGTTGCCAGGTTCGCTGCATTCTGCTGGTCGGAATGGGTCTGGTGCTTCAGGCATTTCTTTGCGCAGGTGCGTTTTACAAGCCGTTTGTTCTGGCAGGATTTACGGATCATACTTTGTTCAGACGCAGACAGGCTGCTACCCACAAGGCCATTTTTTGGCAACGTGAACAGCAGAAGCAGTGTGCTGAGTAACAAAAGCAGATACGTCTTCATTCTATCTTCAAAAATCGGACTGATGTTCGTGTACTATCAGCCATTTTCCGGGTAAAAGGGTAACAGGCATTTTAACCTGTTACTTGTAAATATATACTTCTCTTCGCCGCGAAACAAACCCTGTACTTCCGGACATCAGCAAAGTATAACGTATCAGAAACTGATCTGTGTTACTAAGTCCAAGTTGTGGTAATATGGGCCGGAGCGCTGCTGCATGCGCTTTTTTATAGTACATGGTACTCTATGTATCGCAGAGAGGCGCAACCGAGTCTGACAGAAAATGTTCTTTATTTTAAGTGATACGTTAGCAGCGGACGGATACAATGGTTTACCAGCGTTTCGGCGATACTGCCGTAGAACAAGTGCCTGAAGCCTTTGCGGCCATGCGTACCAATTAACACCAGGTCCATTTCATTTACCTGGTTAAAGTTGCGAACTCCTTCCGGCACTTTGTAATCGCGGCGCAGGTGCAGCTCGTAGTTGACCAGCCCCAGCTCGGTGGCAAACTGGTCCATGCGCTGCAGTACCTGCGCTTCCCGTGGCTCGTCTTTCTTTTCAATGATCTGCAACAGGTGAAGTGTCGCTCCGAAAAGCTGCTGCAGGGTTTTGATGGTCGTGATAGAGCGTTCCGGTTGCTTTTCGGCCTCAAAGTCAGCTACCCATAGTATGTTGTGGATCGGTGTGATGGTAGCAGACTGGTGTATGGTAATAACAGGCACATCCGTATGGCGTACCACGTGCTGTGCCTCTGAACCGGAGATCTTCTCATACCAGCCTTCAGCACCTTCAGTGCCCATAATTACAAGGTCGATCTGGTGCTTGGCAGCGTACTCAGACAGCGAAGTAGTAAGGCCACCATATACAATGTCACTGGTGAAACTGAAGTCTGCCTGCTGTCTCAATTCAGCAAATTGTTGGGTTGCTTTCTGCTCCAGTGTTTTGATCTCATCCTTGTCGAGGGTTTCAGAAGATTCTGTTGCGCCTGCCCATTCGGCGGCATTTACCTGTATTACATGCACCAGGTGGGTTTCTACAGGAGTCTTTTCTTTCAGTAGGCGCAGGAACTCCATTGCTTTGAAAGAAATCGGCGTAAAATCTACCGGCACCATTATGTTCAACGTGCTTTTCATTTGACTATAGTTTATGGGCGGATCTGCCGCCTTTTAATGTTTAAAAACCGTTACAAAGTTTTGAAAGTATAGCAGTGTTTAAGGCTTTGTTGCCACCATCCTGGTTACATAACCGGCTCCCTGGTGGTATGTGCCTTCGTTCAGCTGAATTTCATTCTCTTCCAGCAGCTCTATCCAGAGACCTTCAAAATCAGAGCGCAGCATAGCGGCTGTATACAACATTGCTACATCTTTAGGACCTCCTGACGTATGGGCTGACTGGTTCGGGTGAAATGCTTCCAGTATGATTTTCCCGCCGGGCCGTAGCCACTGCACCACTTTTTTATGAAAACTTTGCCGTAGGGCAGGAGGAAATTGTGCATAGATCAAGGCGATAGCGTCCATACTTTCCGGATCACAAGTATACTTTTCAGCGTCTGAAAGCCGGTAGTTTATACTTACCCCGCATTGTTCTGCCAGGCGCATGGCTTTTTCACGACCTGCATCGCTGTAGTCGAACGCCTGCACCTGCCAATCTTTGAGCGCGGCATACACAGCGTTGCGTCCTTCGCCCTCGGCTGGCAGCAAGAGCTTACCCGGCTCAAGGAGTTTTAACTGCTCCCGGAAGAAGGTGTTTGGCTCGCTGCCATATACCATTGCTTCCTGACTGTAGCGATCGTTCCAGAATTCCTGCATCATACTTGGTTTGGTAAGACATCGACCAGAGCGCATTTTCAGTACTGTTAATCCTTTGTTGTAAGACGCTCGGGTGTCTGTGTTCAGATAACTATGAGACAAATATCGGCTAATGTCACGGGGTGTTCAGTGACATTGGTTACACAAGGCAGGTATCTGTAGAAATGTACGATCAGAATGAAAAAAGCAGACAAATGACCGCTGGTTTATAATTTTTTCCAGGCATATCCTGAATTTAAAAAATACACTTACATTTACTTCAGGCGAAAGCGATAACTCTATGCGGTATACACTTATCCTTTTGATCATGATGGGTTTACTTTCTCAGGCCCAGGGGCAGGAACGCAAGCGGGCACGTGCCTTCGGTATCTCCATCGGAGTGCTTCCGACGGGTAAAAACAACGCGATCACGGATGTGGCGGGCCTACGGGTAGGGCACACGACCCTTATCCGGGGCAACGATGTCCGGACGGGCGTAACAGCTATACTTCCGCATGCAGGAAATCTATTCCAGCAGAAAGTGCCTGCTGCTGTTTTTGTAGGGAACGGTTTCGGGAAACTGGCCGGAAGCACGCAGGTGCAGGAGCTGGGAAACCTGGAGTCGCCGGTTATACTTACCAACACGCTGGGTGTCGGCACGGCCATGAATGCGGTGGTTGGGTATACCCTGCAGCAACCCGGCAATGAGCAGGTGCAATCGGTAAATGCGCTGGTGGGCGAGACAAACGACGGCCACTTGAATGATATCCGGGGCAGGCACGTAAGCGAAGCAGATGTACTGGAGGCTATAAAGCAGGCTAAAGACGGAGCTGTGGCCGAAGGGAACGTAGGCGCTGGTACCGGCACAGTGTGTTTCGGGTTTAAAGGCGGTATCGGCACGGCATCACGCAAAACTCCTGACGCAACTGGCGGCTACACGGTGGGGGTACTGGTGCAGACAAATTTTGGAGGTGTGCTGCAGGTAAACGGCGTGCCGGTAGGGCAGGAGCTCGGTCAGTATTACCTGAGCCAGCACCTGCAGGAGAAAGCCGATGGCTCCTGTATGCTCGTGGTGGCAACCGATGCGCCTGTGGATGCGCGAAACCTGGAGCGGATAGCAAAACGTGCCATGATGGGACTGGCTAAAACCGGCGGTATTGCCTCCAATGGCAGCGGCGACTATGTAATTGCATTCTCTACCCATGAAGCGTTGCGCGTACCGTATACCTCCAAAGAAAAAACACAAACCATGACCTTGTTGCGAAACGATGAAATGTCGCCTTTGTTTATGGCGGTTATCGAAGCAACGGAAGAAGCCATCATCAATTCGCTGTTTAAGGCCGAAACCATGCAGGGAAAGGAGCAGCATGTTGTAGAAGCCTTACCACTTGATAAAGTTCTAAAGCTGTTAAAGAAACACAATGCGCTCAAACACTGAACTATTCGCCTATAACCAGGGAGAGATCATGCCCCTTGAGGCTGCCTTTCTGCATGTGAGTGACCTCGCCATCCAGCGGGGGTATGGCATTTTCGACTTCTGCAAGGTGCAGGAGGGTATACCGCTTTTCCTGGACGATTACCTGGACCGCTTCTTTGGTTCGGCTACCATGATGGAGCTACCCGCTCCGTTAACAGAGGAAGAGCTGAGATCCACCATCACGCAGCTTATCCTGAAAAATAACCTGGGCCTTTCCGGTATAAAAATGATCCTGACCGGGGGCTATTCTGCCAATGGGTACGACCTGGCAGAACCCAACCTTGTGTTAATTCAGCAGCCGCTTTCCCTGCCTCCGCAGGAGCAGATCGATAGGGGTATCAAGATCATTACCCACGAGTATGTGCGCGAAATACCTGCAGCTAAAACCATCAACTATACCATGGGCATACGGCTTATCAAGCGGGTGAAAGATCAGCGTGCGGATGACGTTTTATACTATAAAAATGGCGTGGTGACGGAGTTTCCACGCTGCAACTTCTTTATCGTAAGGCAGGATGATACGGTGGTTACCCCATCCGAGAACGTATTGCGTGGCATTACCCGGAAGAACGTACTGGAGCTGGCCGGCCGAAAGTATAAAACCGAAGAAGGAGCAATTACTCTGGATGATATTTACCAGGCTAAAGAAGCCTTTCTGACAAGTACCACTAAACGGGTATTGCCAATCGTGCAGGTGGATGACGTTGTGATTGGAACGGGTAAACCGGGAGAGGTAACGCTTGATTTGCTTCAGGATCTGGTGGACCTGGAGCAGAAGTATAGACTTAGCTAACCCAGCTGACTGAAGCATAAGCGCAAAGTATAAATTGAGCCAACATTTTCCTTTAAGTATAAAGAAGGAGCCCCGTTGCAGAGGCTCCTTTCTTGTTATAGCTCCAAATCAGTTGCTTTCGGTAGCAGTCGTTATCTTTTTCAGGTACCAGAAGTCTTCATCTATTACCGGGGCTTTTGATGAGGTCACTTCAACCGGTTTTGCCGACAACTCCAGGCGCTGGATGCCTTTGTCTGTTCTTACATCCATCGGCAGGGTAAAATCAATGTTCGGGACCTGGATAGTATAGCGGTTATTACCGCTTCTTTTTACCACTACCTCCGGCAGGTTAGTGGAGCGGAGGTAAAAGTTAAGCATGGGCGCCATGTCCTTTCCCGACACTTTGTTCACGTAGCTGATAAAATCGGCTGTTTTTACCTGGTGTTTGTAGGTATAGGCCTCGTCTGTAGCAAAGCCTTTGAGTATCTTAAAGAACACCTCATCGCCCAGGTTGTAGCGCAGCGAGTGCATGATAAAGGCGCCTTTGGTATAAACCTCCGGATGGTAGGCCTCGTCAGAGTCAGCCTCATCGTGTATGATCACAGGTTTGTTGTTCGGGATCTGTTCCCCGATTTCGCGTACATGCTCCATGTATGCTTTCTTGCCGGCGTGTTCTTCTGTATAAAGCCAGTCTCCGTAGGAGCAGAGGCCCTCGTGTATCCAGAAGTCGGCCCAGTCGCTAACAGTTACTTTGTTGCCCCACCACTCGTGGCCAAGCTCGTGGTGCAGCAGCCAGTCGTGGTTTTTGCCGCCCACTTTGGTATACTTGTAGTTGTTGCCGTAGGCATTTATGGTTTGGTGCTCCATGCCCAGGTAAGGCGTTTCCACGATGCCGATCTTTTCTTTCGGGAAGGGATACTCGCCAAAGTATTTCTCCTGTGTACGTACACTTGTTTCCAGCACTTCCATCAGCCCCGGTGCCTTTGCTTCGTTTTGTTTTAGCAAATAGATCACCATGGGTACTTTGTTGCCCTTCACGGTGGTGTATTCTTTCTGCTCTTTTATAAAATCACCGACAGTGAAGTTGATGCTGTAGTTGTTGATCGTATAGTTCGTCTTCCAGTGGTAAGTGACCTTGTTGGCCTTCTTTTTCTCGGATACCAGTACACCATTAGCTGCTACCATGTAGCCGGCGGGAACGGTAATGAACTGATCAACCCCTTCGTCAGGCTCATCGGACGGATGGTCTTTGCAGGGCATAAATATTTTGGCGCCCTCGTTCTGCGACGATAGACCCACCCAATGTTTGCCATTGGCATCTTTGGAGAAGGTAAAACCTCCCTGCCACGGCGGGCGCACAGCCTCGGGTGTTTCGCCAGCATAGGCCACCGTGATGGTTAGCCGCTGGCCCGGCTTGTAGCTCTTCCCCAGTTGCACGTTTATCCGGTTCATCTCACGCGTAAAAATTGCTTTCTTTCCATCCAGGCGCACGTCACTTACTTTGTACCTGTCAATCAGGTCCAGTTTAACTACGTCTATTGGAGATTTCACTTCCAGCACTGCGTCCGCACTTCCGGAGATGTATTTCTTGTCCGGCTCCATGGCCAGGTTCAATGTATAATGCTTGACATCGTAGGCTGCCTGGTTTGGGTCCAGGGGACCGCCCCAGGTCCAGTTTTCCTGGGCAGAGGCAGAACTGAGCGTAATGCCGAGAAGCGAGAGCAGCAGGAGTTTTTTCATAGCTAGCAAAGGATTAGTTTTTCTTAAGTATGAGCTGAGTGCCTTAGCTAATATATGAAATATTCTCCTGAATACAGCTACAAAAACAAAAGCCGCCCGGGTTTATATCCGGGCGGCTTTGCTGCTTTTCTTGATTATTTACTAACCGTAGATCTCGTTTAGGAGGCCAGCTAAACGAACGCCTGCCTGCAGGATGCGCTTTTCCAACGTATCGAAGTTATCGTAGCTGTAGCGGTAGCTGAGTTTTCCATCTTCCGGCAGGTTGTATACCTGCGGGCGATACGTCATCGACTCATAGGCCCAGTCTCTGACGGTGGTAGACTGTAGTTCTTTTACCTGCTTCTTGTTGGGGTTGCCGGCAAAGCGGGCCAATTCGGTAAAGCTCAGGTCTTTGCTCTCGATCATATCGCTGTCCCATACGCGGTGCAGGTTTGAGGGCTTTCCGAACCACTGCAATTTTATGGCATTGCCACCGGTATCGCCTTCTTTACCCACGTGCAGCGGCTGGTGCAGGTCACCTACCAGGTGCACCAGGTACTTGAGGTATTCTCCCTGCTGCTTCTCGTTCAGGTTGCCTGCTTTCAGAGCTTTGGTCAGCTCTTCGATTTTCATGATGATGTCGCCGTTCGGGTTCTTCTGCGTTTGTTCGTAGCGCATGTTCTCCGGTATGGTTACCCAATGCCAGTCGTGGGTATGATTGTAGGCTGTGTCGGATTTGATATCGTCCATCCAGACAGAAGCTTCAGCCAGCGAAGTTTCGTGCAGAACTTTAGCGATCTTCTTCTTGGCTTTTTTGCTTAGGTGCTGCTCTGCTATCAGGCCCACTGCACGGTGGCCATTCTGGCCCCAGGCAAAAACCTGTCCCGCAAAAAGGGGAATAAACATCAGCGCACAAACTAATTTTTTCATGGGTATTTTGGGAAGTGTTGACGCTGCAAAATTAATGCTTTTCTATGACAAAGGAGTAGCCTGCCCTGAATCTGTAGTAGAATTATACCCTAAAGATGGTAGTAAGAAGTATAAAAACAGCCGCCCCATACCACGGAGCGGCTGTTACACCTAATGTCGTAAATGTTTACTTCTTACGGATACCTGTTGGACCTACCCAGGCTTAACTCTCTATTTGGGTTAATAATGTGTTGTGAAATAGCTGGAGAACGCTTCGAGCATTGTTTTACTATTTCCAGATCAGGATCAGGGTGCCGGCCAGGATCGTGCCCATGCCGATGAGGAGCCTCGGGGTGAGCGGCTCTTTCAAAAGGAAATAGGAGAGCAGCACGGTTACGATGATACCGGCCCTGTCTATTGTTGCCACGATCGAGACATCTGCTGTTTTGAGTGCCTTGAAGTATAAAATCCAGTAAATGGCCGTGCAGGCACCCGCCAGCATCAGCCAGGTAAGGGTTTTGTTATCTACTGCTTTCACTCCTTTTAGTGCGCCGGCATACCAGGCATTGCCTACCACCATGGCAAATAATACCCCTGTCCGGATCACGAGGGCCACGTGCTCGTTGGTGCCTCCCATTCCCATTTTTGCAAACACCATGGCTACCCCTCCGGTAAGCATGGCTATTACTGCATAACTAAGCCACGGCTCCATACTTCTTCAATGCTGTTTTTATCATGCCGCAATAGTACAGCAAGTTTTAGTCAAGTCCGTGTGCCTGAAGGAAAATATTTTGCAGCGGGGAGAGTGTGCGTGTATCCGACTTATTCTACCTGTTGTTGCTGCTCTTTTCTGCAGCAGGATGCGCAATCAGAGCCAGTTTCCTGTTGTACTTCAGTTTTCGCTGAGGAGGCCTCTTCCTGCAGGCCATACCATTGTTTTACCTGTCTGGCAGAAGTGTAAATGTACATCGGTTCCATGTCTTTCAGGATGTTAGTTTTTAGAACTGTTATGTCCTGATGACGGGGAGAGAAAGCAAAAGACGCAACATGTGAAGAGAACTTTCTAGATACTCAAGGGCGAGAAATTATCATACTATCTTGCTTTATGGAACACGTACAGCATTTCCCTGCCGATCTGCAGGGCGCGCTCCAGATATTTTTCTTTTTCCTGTGAGGTGCCGTCGAAGGCCTTGGGATCGTCGTAAGTTATGCCAATTCTTATTTCAGCGCCTTCTATAAACGGGCAATTCTCGTCTGCATCGGAGCAGGTCATGATGGCGCAAAAGCCTGTTTTTGGATTGGCAGCGTCATTAATTTGTTTCGACCATACCTCTAAAGGATCTGCCTCTTCAGAAAAAAAAGCTTTATACTTCGGGTTATCTGCGTCATCTTCTCCCTGTATGTCAAAGCCTAGCCTCTGCATGGCAGTAATGGCTTTCGGATTGAATGCGGTTGCTTCGGTGCCAGCGGAGTAGCACTTTACAGCAGGTATGTTATAATAGGAGGCAGCAGCCTGGGCCCAGATTTGCGCCATGTGACTACGGCGGGAGTTGTGCGTGCAAATAAATACAAGCTTTATTGCCTCGCCAGCTTCTCGTTTTCGACTGATAAATTCAATGAGCTGGTTCAGCAATGCCTTCCGCCCGGATGGTATGGTTTGGAAGGTATGCTCCAGTTCCCGGGCTGTCTGCTGAAGAGTAGGTAGTAGAATCATGCTGCTTTTGAGGTTACAGGTTTCGCATATAATCTTTTACG
This sequence comes from Pontibacter ruber, assembly GCF_023630205.1. Lineage (GTDB taxonomy): Bacteria > Bacteroidota > Bacteroidia > Cytophagales > Hymenobacteraceae > Pontibacter > Pontibacter ruber. The sequence continues at coordinate 1,012,291 of NZ_JALPRR010000003.1, forward strand.
GAGCCAGAACGCTACATTTACGAGTGCAATAAGCGCCGGTACTTCCACTAACGGACCCACCACACCGGCAAAAGCCTCGCCTGAATTTAGACCAAACACGGCAATGGCTACAGCAATGGCCAGTTCAAAATTGTTGCCCGCTGCCGTAAAGGCTACCGAAGCATTCTCAGCGTAATTGGCACCGGCCGCTTTGCCTACAAAAAAGCTAACCAGGAACATGATGACAAAGTAAATGACAAGCGGCACGGCGATGCGCAGCACATCAAACGGAATGGACACGATCAGCTCACCTTTCAGGCTGAACATTACCACAATAGTGAAGAGCAGTGCAATAAGCGTGATAGGGGAGATGGCAGGTATGTATTTGGTCTGGTACCACTCCTGACCCTTCAGCGATACTAGCACCAGCCGGCTGATGATGCCAGCCAGGAAAGGGATGCCTAAATAAATGGCCACGCTTTCGGCTATAGTCGTAATGGAAATATCCACGATAGCGCCTTCAAAACCGAACAGCGGCGGCAGTTTGGTAATAAACAGCCAGGCATAAAAGCTGTAGAGAAACACCTGGAATACGCTGTTTAGCGCTACCAGTCCGGCTGCGTATTCACGGCTGCCATCCGCCAGGTCGTTCCAGACCAGTACCATGGCAATGCAGCGGGCCAGCCCGATAAGTATAAGACCGGTCATGTACGCGGGGTAATCGCGCAGGAAGATAATGGCAAGTATGAACATCAGCAGTGGGCCGATTATCCAATTCATGAATAACGATAAACTAATCACTTTTACATTACCGAATACCTTAGGCAGCAGGCGGTAGTTTACCTTTGCCAGCGGCGGGTACATCATCAGAATTAGGCCAATCGCAATAGGTATGTTGGTGGAGCCGCTGGAGAGGGAGTTGATATAGCCGGAGCTATCAGGTATAAAATAGCCTACCCCTACGCCCAATAGCATGGCCAGGAAGATCCAGAGGGTGAGGTAACGGTCCAGAAAGCCTAGCTGCTTTCGGTTATGTGCAGGTGCACAGTGTTCCATATACAGGGGTATAAATAATCCCTCGCATACCTGAGTAAGTATACGAGGGAATGTTCAATTATTAATTTTTAGCAGCAGCCGGAGCCAGGTTCACAGAGGAGTGTTTCGAAAGGCTTATCTCCGTATACCGTGATACTAAAAATGCCTGTGTTGCTTTCCCGGAATTGACGGATACCTGCTTCATCCAGGAAATCTTTGAGAATTTCATCCGGTACATGTATTGCCTTTTCTTTCTGCACCGTGACATTTTCGAAGCCTGTTTCGCGGATGATCTGCAGGTATTCTTCTTTTTGAATGGCTCCGGAAACGCAGCCGGCATACATCTCAGCAGCATTCACCAGTCCTTCCGGCAGATCACCAATCAGCACTACATCTGAAATGCTGAAATGGCCGCCCGGCTTCAGTACACGGTACGTTTCGGCAAAGGCTTTGCGCTTATCCGGCACCAGGTTCAGCACGCAGTTGCTGATCACCACATCGGCTCGGTTGGCAGCTATGGGCAGGCGCTCGATCTCGCCTTGTCGAAACTCGACGTTGTTGAAGCCGAGCTTGTCTGCATTTTCACGTGCTTTGGCAATCATGACCTCAGTCATGTCTACGCCTATTACTTTACCGTTTTCACCAACAAGGGCACGGGTTACAAAGCAATCGTTGCCGGCACCGGAACCTAGGTCCACAACCGTATCTCCTTTTTTGATCCGGGCAAACTCTGTAGGAACGCCGCAGCCCAGGCCCAGATCAGCATCAGGGGTGTAGCCTTCCAACTCCGTGTAATTTTCAGCAAAAATGGCATAATCAACGGTGCCGCAGCCCGTGGCCCCACAACAAGAGACTTCGTTCTGCTCTTTGCTTTGCAGCGCTATTTCGCTGTACTTATCTTTTACGATCTTCTTTAGTTCTTCTGATGTGCTCATAGTTCTAAGTGTTTTAATTATCGGTATATTACGATTAAAATGATTAAAAAATTTTTAACAGCAAGATGTGTTGCAGGAAGTATAGCTGACAAACATACTTTGCAGCAACTGCTGTGCGTGCCGCCAGTTATTTTCATTGATACAGTAGCAAACCTTCTTGCCTTCGATGTCGCCTTTGATCAGGCCGGCATCTTTCAGCTCTTTCAGGTGCTGCGAAACGGTAGACTGTGAAAGGGGCAGTTCTTCTACAATGTCGCCACAGATGCACGTGTTGCGTTCGAGCAGGATACGAAGTATGGCAATGCGCGCCGGGTGACCCAGCGCCTTTGCATACTTGGCCAGCGTAATATCGGCCTGTACAAATTCTTCTGTTTTGGAAAGTCCCATAATTGATTTTATTATCGTAATATTACGATTAAAGTTTCAAGTATGCAAACAAAGCTGAAAATTTTTAGTGAACGAAGCGTTCATTGTCCATACTTCAGGATCAGGGCAATTTGGCCAGTGTGGTAAGCAGTGTGGGTGGTGATCCTGCCTAAGGCTTCTGCTTTCGTTCGTTCTCCGAACTCTTTTGTAGCAATTTTTTCATCCCAAGAATCATCAGATTGCAGGGCTATAGCTTCCTGCAGTTGCTTATAAGCGTACTGCTGTAAGTTTATTAATTCCTCTAGATTAGTCCATTGCCCGTTGTCCTGCTTCTCGATAACAGTTTTGGCAATCACTTTTACATTTGGTGCTTTGAAGATGTTTTTGGCATACAGCAACTCCACTTCGGCGATGTGCCGCATCAGGAAGCCAATTGAGTTGGGAGCAGGGGCCAGCTTCTTACTTAAATCAGCAGCTGTAATAGCTGGTAACAGGTTGCTGAATCTGATTCTGCCTTCGGCCCATTGCTGCAGTAAAAATTTTGTTGTCATGGTAGCTGTCTTTGCTCTTTATGATTCTACGTAAAGCCTTTAAAGTATAGCAGTGACTGGTATAAGGCAAAACTTAAACTGTTGAAAATGAAAAAGCCGCCCCGGTTGAAGTGGGGCGGCTTTCAGTTATTCTAAAATAGAAATTACCAGATTCTGATTCTTTCTTCAGGCGATTTGTAAAGCTTGTCGCCAGGCTTCACATTGAAGGCTTTGTACCAGGCATCCATGTTTACCGGCGCACCGATCGTTCTGTATTCGCCCGGAGAGTGCGGATCTGTTACGATCAGCTGAGCAGCCGTTTCAGGAAGCGTGTTTGATCTCCAAACCTGTGCCCATGACAGGAAGAAACGCTGATCCGGCGTAAAGCCATCGATCTTTTTCTTTGACTTACCTTGCTTGGTCATTTTGAAGGCTTCGTAAGCGGCACTCAGACCACCCAGGTCACCGATGTTCTCACCCAGCGTCAGCTTACCGTTTACATGAACGGTATCCAACACAGTGTAAGCATCATATTGCTTTGCAAGGGCAGCAGCTTTCTCCTTGAACTTAGCTAAGTCTTGTTCGGTCCACCAATTGCGCAGGGTACCGTCTTTGTCGTACTGGCTACCAGAGTCGTCGAAACCGTGCGATATCTCATGACCGATCACAGCACCGATACCACCGTAGTTCACCGCATCATCCGCGTTCGGGTCGAAGAACGGGAACTGCAGGATACCTGCAGGGAACACGATCTCGTTCATTACCGGGCTGTAGTAAGCATTTACGGTTGGAGGAGTCATGCCCCACTTGGTTCTGTCAACTGGCTTGCCCAACTGGCTTACCATGTCGTTGTAACCCCACTCGCCGGCATTGCGCACGTTCTGGAAGAAGGTATTACGGTCGATTGCCAGACCTTCGTAAGTCTTCCATTTCTCAGGATAACCAACTTTTGGTCTGAAAGCGTGTAGTTTCGCCAGAGCTTTCTCTTTGGTCTCTGCGCTCATCCAATCAAGGCCTTTGATACGGATTTCGTATGCCTTGATCAGGTTAGCGATCATCTCGTCCATACGGGCTTTTGCCTCCGGCTTGAAGTGTTTCGCCACGTACAGCTGGCCCAGCAGTTCACCAATAGTGCCGTCTGTCAGAGACGACATACGCTGCCAGCGCGGCGTCTGTACTTTCTGGCCTGTCAGCGCCTGCGTGTAAGCAAAGTTAGCGTTTACAAAGTCATTGCTCAGGTAAGGCGCTGAAGATTTCAGTACGTTCCACTGCAGGTATGTTTTCCAGTCAGCTACTGGTGTGCTTGTCAGCAGGCCGTTCAGCTCTGTGAAGAATTTAGGCGAGTTAACCAGGATCGTATCCTGACCTGTTACCTTCATTTTCGCCATCAGCGACTTCCAATCCAGGTTCGGAGTAGTCTTGCTGAAATCGGCTACGGCAAATTTGTTGTAGGTTTTGTAGGGGTCACGCATTTCTACGCGAGCCATCTGTGCCTCAGCCATTTTCTTCTCCAGGTTGAAGATGGTTTCAGCATTTTTCTGTGCTGTTGCCTGATCAACACCTGTTAAAGTGAACAGTTTTACGATGTAGTTCTTATAGGCTTCCTGAATTTTGGTGCTGCGGGCATCGTTTTTCAGATAGTAGTCGCGGTCAGGCAGGGTAGTACCGCCCTGGCTTAGCTGCGGAACCATGTTCTCTACGTTCTTGCGATCCTGGCCCACGAAGAAACCAAACATCGGAGAACCGGCGCCGGAAGTTCTAAGGTAAGCTACCTCGTTCAGCACGCCGTTCACATCTTTGATGGCTTTGATGCGCTCCAGGTCAGCTTTGATCGGCGTATAGCCCAGTTTTTCGATGGCAGCGCTGTCCATGGCAGCAGCATAGAAATCGCCTACGCGTTTCTCAACAGAGCCTGCAGGAGCTTTGGTTTTGGCAGCAGACTCGTTCAGGATAGCTTTTACAGCATTGATGTTGAAGTCACGCAGTTCGTTGAAGCTGCCCCAACGGGTTTCCTTTGCAGGAACCGGGTTGTTACGAAGCCACACGCCGTTGGCGTAAGTATAAAAATCATTGCCCGGCTTCACGCTCAGGTCCATGTTAGCCTTGTCGATGAAGGCCTTTCTAGGTGCTTTTGAGCCATACTGTGCAGAGGCATCCATTGTGATTACAGTGGCAGCACCCAGCAACAGAAGCTTAAAGTGGTTTTTCCAAACAAACATGCCTTCCGCGGACTTTCTGGAAGCCATAACCTTGTCTTTCGTTACTTTCATTCTTAGTGATTGAGTTGTTGTTGATTAGTTTATTTCCTTCAGAAGGTAATTTACTACCTCTAAAACTAATGGATTGAAATGAAAAATGTGCAAATATTTTTTAGTCAGACTGTAAATAAGATTTAAGGTTTAATTATGCCAAGTATAAAAATGCATTCCCGGCAGCTTTGATTGCAGCATATACTTTTAAGGGTATTGCATTGGAAATTGTTCCTGTTAGTCTATTTCCTGTGTTATGGGATAGGGTAATCTTAGGTATTGGGGAGTATACCTATTTAATGTCTCATACCTTGGCATGCTGTTTTCGGGATTAGGTTCTTGTTTTATTGAGGCGGAGGGTTCTATTGTTGCTATACTTTGAAGTATAAATTTCATTGTGGTCCAACCACCCCTAACCTCTCCTTAACCAAGGAGGGGAGCTTCTGTTATTTTTATACTTGAAGGTATTAGTGTCATCGCTGCTGCAGATCATCCCCCATCCCCTTCAAAGGGGGACCTGGTTCCAGTTGCATAGCGGCTTACGAAGCAGTATCGTTTCCAGTCCTTGGGTTGAGCGCCTTCTGGGTTTCCGGTGCCCGCCAGGGCATTGTGACCGAAGGGTAGCAAAGGAAAGCTAGACAGCGCGATGCCCTTTATCGAGGGCCCCTACCCCCAGGACGAGGCCCCGCGGCCTCAGAGCGCACCAAAGTATAAGTGAAACTATTGGCAAGTAAGACTGAGGAATACAAGCAGCTACGAAGCAACAGGCTTGCCGGCAAAAAGTATAAACTTCAGGTATAGGTATAAGATTTCTCACTGCCGTTCGAAAAGACAATATAAGTTACCCTTCATTATTGCTTCCTGCTAACCTTCGCCTTTGGCATTTTTGAACGTTTACCTTCTCCTTGGCTTTGCCCGCTCATACTGCTCCGGCCATTCGATGTCGTGGCCTAACTCCAGTGCGGCGTGGAGAGGGAAATAAGGGTCGCGCAACGATTCCCTGGCCAAAAACACTATGTCGGCCTGCTCGTTGGTGATGATCGCTTCTGCTTCCTGAGCTGTTGTGATAAGGCCTACTGCACCTGTCATCATACCCGTTTCCTTTTTAATCTGTTCTGCAAATGGCGTCTGGTAGCAGGGACCAACAGGTATCTGGGCATGTGGTACGTTACCGCCGGTTGAGCAATCGATGAGATCTACACTGTGCTTTTTAAGTATAGCAGCTAGCTTAACAGAGTCATCAGCAGTCCAGCCTCCTTCTGTCCAGTCTGTTGCTGAAATTCTAACGAACAGCGGGTATTCTACCGGCCATACTTGCCTGATCCCATCGGTAACTTTCAGCAGTAAACGTATCCTGTTTTCAAAAGTGCCGCCGTAGTTATCTGTGCGATGGTTACTCAGCGGAGAGAAAAATTCATGCAGAAGATAACCATGTGCCGCGTGAATCTCGATCACCTTAAAACCTGCTTTCAATGCCCGTAAAGCGGCTGTTTTAAAATCTGAGATCACTTTATCAATGCCTTCATGCGTTAAAGCCAAAGGTGTTGGTTCTGAAGGTATAAACGGCATAGCGCTGGGCGCTACAGTCTGCCAGCCTCCTTCTTCTGGGGGCAATGCTTTGCCACCTTTCCAGGGGCTGCTATGGCTTGCCTTTCTTCCGGCATGCGCCAGCTGTATGCCTGCCACTGCACCCTCTGCTTCTATAAAAGTCACAATACGCTGCAGCATGTCCAGGTGCTCGTCTTTCCAGATACCTAAGTCGTCCGGTGTGATGCGTGCCTCAGGCGACACTCCTGTTGCCTCTAAGATTATCAGGCCGGCGCCACCTACTGCCCGGCTCCCCAGGTGCACCAGGTGCCAGTCGTTGGCAAAGCCATCCACGCTGGAGTACTGGCACATAGGCGAAATAGCGATTCTGTTCCTGAAAGAAACGCTTCTTATCGTGAGCGGGCTGAAAAGGTTTGCCATGGTTTAAAAGTATGGATGGTACGTATTTGCTGCTATGGGGCAAAGTTTAAATCAGCCTCTTAAACGGAAATGGTGTCCGGAAGTAAGAGTAAAATAAAGTTAACCCAGAAAAATGTTTGTGCTTAGCGTTTGATCTGCCCTCTTAATTCACCTCCGGTATTAGCATTTGAATGGATGTCAAGGTACCACTTGCCAGCGAGCAAGTCGGCTTCCTGTTCTGCTGTAAGAGCTGGGGTAGAGCCCTGTACCGGGCTCTTATAAGGATTTGAGCTGGAGTAGGGGGCTCCTTCGGGAAGGATTTCGATAATCATATCTCCTTCTTCACCCGCCTCTCCCTTATGAAAATGCATGGCATTGGGGATTATACCTGCAAACGTGATGGTGTAGCTCAGCAGCTTGGTTTCCGGGTCGTAGGTGCCTCGGAAGCTACCGGTTGCCTTGGAAGTAGCAGGCGGCACCATTTGGTCGCCACTTAAACTACTGGTAAAAGTTACCAGATCCGGGTTGAGCGTGGTAGGCTGTTCATCCTCCTCCTCACAGGACGTTGTAAACAGCAGTAGGCTTAACAACAGCGTGAACAGGTATCTGTATTTGTAAGAAATTAGTTTCATAATATGGCAGGAAGTAAATTAACGTACTAAAGCTTGTTTTTTTAATACGTTAATTCTGTGTATTTAACGTAATAGCAGGAAATCGTTTGATACTGTCCATTATATTGGCTAACTTAAACAATTGATTAATAATAGTATAAGAAGATTTTAGCTTGGTTGAGGCGACAAAGACTGTACTTTTTATTTGAAGATAACAGGGCAACATCTTCTTGATAAAGAGGGAATTCAGACCGCTTTGAAAATATTATGTTGTAAATATATACGAACTGCTGAATCTTACCCGTTGCATATTTCGTTTAAGAGCTTTCCGAAACAGCACAATTTTATGCTACCTGACTTAGGGGCTAAAGCTGGAATAAAAATTGTTACCTCTTTTATAAAGTATGTTTTGTGCACGATAACCTTATTCAAGTTTTCTAAGTATTCCCCACGGCTAAACAAAATAGTGCATGCTCCTAAAAAGGTCTGTAAGTAACATCCAAATACTGCTGCTCTGCGGCACCCTTTTATTTTCCGGCTGCTTCAAAAAGCAGTCCGGCAACGAAGAAACCGACCCCGAGGCCACCAAAGCTCCGGCGCAAACTGAAAAACCTGCTGCTACAGGCAAAGCTCCGACAGCAACTACAACTCCGGCAGAAACGGCTGCTCCCTCTAAAGTAAACGTGAACGTATACCTGGAAATCTCGAACGGAATGAAGGGTTTTATACCGCCTCCAGCGGCAGGTAAAGAGGCTACCACGTTCCAGAACAACCTGAACAAGCTGATCTCGGAAGTAGAGGACGGACGCTACGTGGCCAGCAAAGCTTTTTACCTGGCGAAGGAAGACGCGCAGAGCCGGCCGGTACTGGATAGCGTGTCATACAATACCATGAAAAGTTATATCGTTAGTGGTATCAAGGATGATGTTCGAGGCACACCGCTTCCGGCTATGCTAAAAGCAGCTTTGCAAAAGTCTATTGATCAGGAGGCGGTAAGCATTATCATTTCGGATTTTATACACGGCCCTGACCCACGCGACCAGGGGCAGTTTATTTCACTTGATTCGGATATCCGAAGCAGCCTGAGAGAAGCCGAGCACCAGGGTTTGGCCATTGCCATACTTGCCAATTCATCACCTTTTTATGGTACTTACCATCCGGCTGTTAAGAAACCGGAATTAAGAAGAACCCTGAACGGGGAGGAGATTCCTTACTACATCTGGGTGATCGGCAAGCAGGAAGAGGTGCAGGTAGTTACAAATAAAGTGCTGCGCAACCTGCCGGCGCAGCAGGCCTACTTCGGTTTTGAGTATAAGTCTATACCTCATTCTGCTTTATTGAAGGAGAAACAGTTTTATCCTTCCGGAAATATTTATTGCAGCAGCCGAAATGCCGATCCGTGTACTTCGGTAAACCTGCAGCCTGAAAAGAAAGAGCCGGTAGAGTTTACCATAGGCCTAGACCTGAGTGGCCTGCCAATGTCGATGCAAAGTATAGATTACCTGAAGAAGAACTTGAAGGTAAGCAGCACGGGCAGCAGGCCGAGTATAGTTTCGGTTACAGCCGCCGATGAAAGTATAAAAGCCACGCCTGACCTGGCAAAGTATAGCCACTTTGTGCGGGTGCGCGTACCCGAGCTAACTGCTAATTACGGAACAATATCTGTGCAACTGCCGCAGGTTACGCCAACCTGGATCAAGGCCTGGTCTACCGACAACGACAATAACCCGGCCGCTGCTCCGAAGAAGACTTACCAGTTAACCAAGATAATAGATGGCGTTCAGGCGCTTTACCGCGATCAGAGCGACTTCATTTTTAACGCAACCATACAATTTAACAAAGCTGACTAACAAGCATGATACAAAAGTTTTTTTCTGGACTCTACGAACTGGTTTTAGGCCGGCCAATCCCTGCTAACTTCACCAACGACTACCGCGAAGTGGTTTTCCCGAATACAGGGCTGATGTTATTCATCATTACACTGGGCATCGTTATACTTTACTACTATGTGCTGAACCGTGCCATGAGCACCGGCCTGTATAAAACACAGCACTGGGTGATGTTCCTGATTCTGAACGCGATCATCGCCTTCATCATCCCGATCTCGCAGGTAAGTGGCAACGATATCGAGACACACTCTTACACGTACATGTTCGCTTTTGTGAACGTGATATACAGCCTGATCCTTTTTTTCGTTTTCTCTATACTACTCAAGAGGGGTTCTGTGCAGGCATGGACAACTCCTATGAAATGGCCCAATAAAAGATAACTATGGCAAAGCTTTTTGTATTCGGAATAGGTGGCACCGGTTCCCGCGTGATCCGTTCGCTGGTCATGCTGATGGCCGCAGGTGTCAAAATTCAGAACTGTGATAAAATCGTACCGATCATCATCGATCCGGACACCCAGAACGGCGACATGAACCGAACCGTGGAGCTGCTCAAGACTTACAAGCACATTCACGATTCCCTTGGCCGCCGCGACGAAGGGTTCTTCCATACCGATATCAGCACGCTGTCAAGTATAGCCGGCGATGGCACTGCCAAGATCCGCGATAGCTTTGTGTATGATTTTGGTGGTATCAACAAGCCTTTCAAAGATCATGTGGGTTACAACCAACTCGATATCGAAAGCCAGGCGCTGATGGATTTGCTGTTTACGCCCGAGAACCTGAACAACAGCCTGGATGTGGGTTTCCGCGGTAGCCCGAACGTAGGTAGCGTGGTGCTGAACGAGATCATCGATTCCCCGGAAATGCGCTTCTTTGCTTCGAACTTCCAGCCGGGCGATCGTATCTTCTTTGTAAGCTCGATCTTTGGAGGAACAGGAGCCGCTGGTTTTCCGCTGTTGCTGAAGAATTTTAAAGACCCTCGCACTACACTACCTAATGCTGCAAGTATAAATACGGCCCTGACAGGCGCTATGGTGGTGCTGCCATACTTCTCGCTGGAGCAACCTGCCCAGGGAGTAGAAGCTGATTTTATTGATTCTAATACCTTTACCACCAAGGCAAAAGACGCGCTGTCGTATTACCAGAACCACCTGAACGGGGTGAATGCGGTATACTATATGGGCGATGCGCCGGACAAGCCAATGGAGAACAACCCCGGCCGTGCCAGCCAGCGAAACGACGCACACCTGGTAGAGCTTTTAAGCGCACTGGCGATCGTGGACTTTATGGATTACTCCGACAATGAGCTTTCCGGTAACGAAGTATACCACGAGTACGGCCTGCGCGAAGACATAAACCACGTGCAGTTCCAACACCTCGATAATGAGACCAGGGACCGCATTGCCAAGCAACTGATCCGTTTCCATTACTTCGAGCGCTACTATACTACGCACCTTCCAGGCGACGCACAAGCCGCTTATGCCAAAGGCGTGGATTTAACAAGCGCCATCCGAAACGAGCCGGTCTTCCGCGAACTGAACAAATTCCTGACAAATCCAGAGTTCGGCTACCAGGCATGGCTGCGTGAGCTTAGCCGCAAGGAAAGAACCTTTGCTGCCCTTAACCTGAACGAAACAGACTTCAACCGCATGGTGTCGGATAAGCAGATCGAGACAGGATTCCTGAACAAAGGTATCCACCAGGGTTCCTTTGTAAAAGAACTCAACCGCGCTTCTGAATCCATCTCCGACCGCGACGCTTTCAAGGCAACTATCAAAGCTTTTGAAACTGCGACGAATGCGCTGGTAGAGGAGAAGTTGAAGTATAGTTAAGCACATTTTATAGCGCGAGCCTCCTGGCTCGTGTTTATTATTTTGCGGCCTCTGGCCGCTGTATACTTAAGGGCCAGAGGCCCCGCTATAGTTAGTCACGAGCGAGGACGCTCGCGCCATACTTGGTAAATAATACTAAAACAAACTAAACGAACATGCCGAAAGTACTTCGTCTACATAAAACCGGATCTAACGTGGAAGGCTGGGCAAAGACCAGCCAGATCACCAGCACCGAGATTAAAGATATAACCGATGGTGCCGGTGGAAGAGCCTTGAAGATCAACGCCTCCATACCTACGCCGTTTGCCCGCATGCACCTGTTCGAAACCGCTTTCGATTTTGTAAAGCGCGGCGTGGCAGGCAATAACACCAATACCATATACCATAAGTTCGTCACGCACTTCTGGGATCTGTGGGAGCTGCTCTACAACCACCAGAGCTATGCGCAGGCCGGCAACAAGATCGTCATCCGCCGCTGGAACAAGCACCAGCAACTGGGTGCCATGCATTCGAATCCAAACACAAGTTTGCTGGGCCGCACGCTGGAGCTGTTCATGAATGACAGCCGCTTCCAGGGGGTGGAAGATATTTTCCTGATCTTCTTCGAATCAACTTCGCCACGTGGTGACAGACACATGCAGCTGATTGGAGGTACTTCGCCGCTGACTTTCCTGTTTGTGGCGCCGAACGTGCAGCCGCTGGGTATGAATCGTGCCCAGAACATTGGTACCTACTTCGACCACAACTATGTGTCGCTGGAAGACCGTGAGCCGGATTTCAGGGAGTATGTGCACAAGCTGTTCGTTTCGAACCCTGCCATGATCCAGGCGTTCCCGGCAGTGTATAATGCACTGGACGAGAACCTGCTGCGCAAAATCAACATGGCCGGTAACGTAGGGCAGAATGCCATCGCTTCGGAGTACCTGCAACTGGTAGATTACCAGCAGAACCCGGTGCATGTGGGTCATATCAACTTCCTGGTAAAGAAAGACCAGACCGCCGTTACGAGCAGCGACCTGTTCATCCGCCCAACCCACACTGGTTTTGCCGGCGAATGCCCAATTGTGCTGAAGCCGGATCTGCGCCTGGCGCCAAATATCAAGTATGTAAACAACCTGGCCTGGCCAACTAATACGGTAGTAGGTTACTCCGATGAAAAACCGCTGGAGAATCGCTCGCTGCCAGGGGTTGGCTTCAACTATCCATACCTGACCATCAACGACCTGCTGCAGGAAACGCTGGTGCAGGTGCCGTACGAAGTAAACACCGACCGTTTCTACAGCGGTACCGTGGTATACCAGCCGGGTGTAACGGAGAAATCCTTTAACTACCTGCTGCCGGTTACCAGTTTATACTTCCAGTTCTTTAACCCGGAAGACCTGGCTAACCACCTGACCTTCCACATCGACGTGAACCACGTACGCGTAACGCTGCGTGTGCCAACTGAAAGAGGGGATGTAGTGTATGAGCGCAGCTACTACGACAATCCGCTGAACTCGAAAGACGCACACGGCAACGTAATCCCGGAGAAAGGCCACATCCTGAAATCCAGAATTGGTTTGGGTGTGTTCCCGTTCTACAAATTCACCGACGCGGTACAGTACAACGACTTCTACAAAGTCATGCTGGTGGATGAAGACATCGATCCGCTGCTGGTGAACAAGAACCACTCGCTCAGCTTCTTTGTAGGAGGCAAGCAACTGGAAGCAGGCGGCGGTATTACATCAGCTGTTGCGCACCGCAGAACCAAGAAAAGCAACAGCAGCGCCGGCAGCACTTATTATGAGGTACGCGGCACCCACTTCGATTATGCTGAGTTCACTCACGCCGGTGTAGACTTTACCGGTAAGGCGCTCATCGTGCCGAAGTTCCAGGAAATGCAGCAGGGTATCCATAACTTTACCTTTGCCATCGACTTTGGTACCTCGAACACGCACATCGCTTTTACTTCCGGCGCTAACCAGCCTCCGCGCGAGTTCTCCATTACGGCCAACGATCAGCAATTGGTTATGCTGAACAAGCCTTCCGATGATCCGTCGCTGACAGATTACCAGCGTTTCCACAAACGTGGCTTCGGCCGTCTGTTTGCCGTAGAGACCTTGCTTAAGCGTGAGTTTATTCCTTTGATCATCGGTTCCGGTGGATCTTTGTATAACTTCCCGACACGTACGGCAACCTGCGAGTCGCTGGATTTTGAGAACCAGATCACCAACCTGTTTGGTAACATCAACATCGGTTTCTCGATCAATACAGAAGGTACGCACCAGGATCAGTATAAGCAGACCTACCACACCGACCTGAAATGGAGCGAGACGCTGACCAACACCGGTAAACGTCGTATCGAAGCGTTCTTTACCGAGATAATGCTGCTTATCAAGAACAAGGTGGTACTGAACCATGGCAACGTGGCCAGCACTAAGATCGTGTGGTTTGCGCCGCTGAGCTTTGATGAATACTCACGCAACATGTTCCAGAACGTGTGGGATACCGTGTATAACAACGTGTTCAAGAATGGCAGAACAACCGTGTGCATTACCGAGTCTGTAGCGCCGTTCTACTTCCTGTCCAGAACCGGTGCGGTGGTGCCGAGCCAGGACGAGAACCTGATCAATGTGGATATAGGTGGTGGTACGACCGACGTGCTGCTGTTCACAAACCGCAGACCTTCGCATAGCTCCTCGTTCCGTTTTGCCGGCAACGACCTGTGGGGCGATGGCTTTGCTACGGTAAAGACCCAGAAAGACAACGGTCTGCTGCAGTATGGGGTAGATCATGTGCTGCGCATTCCCCTGACCGAAGAAGGACGTGAGTACCGCAAGTTCCTGGAAACTGCGCTGGATAACCCCGACTTCAATTCTGCCGATATCAGCGCTTTGCTGTTCAGCTATGACAAGGAGCTGAACTATAGTTCACAGCTATTGCAGGCCCGTCAGTTACGTTTGATGTTCTATCTGCACTTCGGATCCTTGATGTACCACCTGGCACAACTGGTGCAGCAACTGGACGTGAAGGTGCCGCGCTATATTTCGTTCAGTGGTCGCGGAAGTTTGTACATCAAGCTGCTGAGCGCCGGCAATAACCTGTCGAACGTGGAGCGCTACGCCAAAGCCATCTTCCATAAGGTGACAGGGCAGGAACCTCCAGCTAACTTCAAGCTGGTGCTGGTAGACAATCCTAAGCAGGTAACAGCCAACGGCGGTGCTATGGCACTGGAAGGAACCGACCTGAACGACCTGACCAACATCCCGATTATGCGTCCAACTGGCTCGGCTAACATTGCAGACGCGCTGACGCCGGTAACCAAAACGCAGATCACGGGCCAACTTCGCCAGGAAGTGATGGACAACGTGATGAACTGCCTTACAATGCTGCTCGACGATCCGGATATTTCGCCGCTGATGCGCTCGATGGGTGTGGAAGTAGACCCAAGACGTGTGCTCGAATTCATGCGCGCTAACCTGCAGGATAGCTACACCATGGTACTGGAAGACACTGTACGTGGCCTGACAGACCGTGAGCCGCTGCACGAGACCATGTTCTTCATGCCGCTGAAGCAGTCGCTATACTTGCTGTCGAAAGAGCTGTACAAACAGCAGGCACAGGTAACGGCTATTTCCTAAAGTTAAGTTAGTTCACTGAAAGGAAATTTGTCATCTCGACCTTCGGGAGAGATCTGGAGAAACAAGTATAATTCAGATTTCTCCCGAAGGTCGGAGTGACAAAACAAGAGCCTGCCGGATAGGTATGAGAGCTGGCAACACACCACAAGTATAATTTAGAACAGACAACATTGATACATGGACTACATTGCAATCATTATAAGTATCATCGCGCTGGCAGGAGCAGGTTTTGCTTTTCTCAGGGCTAACAGCACCCACCATATTTTATCAAAAAGGATAGAATCGCTGAAAGATAAGAACGCTTACCTGGAGGAAAGGCTCCGCAGGGTGGAAGGCAAAGCTGGCAGAAGCAACAGACCAGCAGAAGAACCAAGTGAGCCTAGTCGAAGAAACCAGCCCCGCCAGGAGCAGCACGAGCAACGCCAGAAGCAACGGGACAGACAGCAGTCTCAGCAGCAGGAGCGCCGCCAACAGCAGGAAAGGCAACCTCAACAACAACAGGAAAGACCACAGCAACAGCAGGACTCTTTTCAGCCGGTACAGCCCAGAAGAAAGAAAGAAAACAGAAGACGCAACGAACCAACTATGGAAACAAACAAGTATGAGCAGATAGGAGACGAGCAGCCAGTACCTTCCAGACCATTAAACCTGGAGATAGCAGGAGGCGATCTTTTAGATGAACTGGAACAGGCTGCCAGCCATACACAAACAGCCCCTGTGCAGGCCGAGGAACCTATGCAGGGTGGCAAAAAGTATGCGATTATTCCGGAAGACGGCGTGATTCGCCAGTACCAGTTGCAGCAGCAACCCGATTCGGACAGCTACATCGAGGTGGATGTGCCGGCCGATGGCAGCAACATGACGCATTACCGTTTTAACCTTTCCGGCAACCATGCTTTTGTAATTTCGCAGGGCATTGACAGGCTGGAAAATGCTTTTGACTTTGAAAAGCCATCCAACCGCATGGTGAGCCGCGTAGTGCTGCAGGGCGACGGTATTCTTTCCAGGGTAAACAATGGCTGGAGAATCCAGGAAAAAGCTAGAATAGATTTCAGATAACAACATCTGCTCTTTGAAGAAAAGAGCACATACATGATGTAAATCCGGGGCCATTGGCTCCGGATCACGTTTATTAATGGTGGTTGAACCTCCCGCGCTACAGAACACAACATTCACATGGAAGGCATATTTATTTTAGAGGCGCTCATTGTACTGGCTATACTTGGCTACCAGCTGTATGTGTACAGGGGGAACAGGGATAAGATCAGAGCCATTGAAAACCTGTTTCCATCCGAGTCTCAGTTATCTATCCGGGAACATGTACTGGACAACACAAATGCAGCACCTGCTGAAGGATCAAGTATAGAGAAACAGCGGACTGCTTTGCTGGCCGGGAAACCGTTTCGGGAGTATACGCCTTCCAATCCGGTGGTAAAACGAATTATATCGAGCCAGGATGGTGTGCTGCAGATCGAGGCAAAAGGCGGTCCGGTACCTGTTTATACCATTGCTACCGATAAGTTCGAAAAGCTGCTCTCAGGAGGTAACATTTTCCTGGTAGAAGGCGACCCGGAAGCGCTCGTAAGCACCGCAGCCACAGGCGGAAGAGGCAACGGCACTATCGACGTGATCGAGGTGCAGAATCCGTCGGAAACATTCGGTAAAATTCTGCGGAGTACCAACGAATACCTGAAGCGCAACAAAGGTGCCGCCGCCGACTTTGACATTCTGAAAGATGTGGCAGAGCGCCATTCGGAGGCGCTTGATTCGGAAGTGCAGTCTACCGTGGCCACACCGCTTTATGTGGGTTTGCTAGGTACTTTTTCCGGTGTGATCATCGGTCTTTCCAGTTTGATCTGGTCGGGCATGCGTGCGCCGGATGAAGCGGCCGGAACTTCGTTTATTACGGAGAATAATATCCCATCTTTCCTGTTCGGTGTAATGATCGCGATGGCAGGTAGCTTCTTTGGCTTGCTCACCACGCTGCTCGGCAACCATCACCTCAAAAACGCCCGCAGCACCCGCGACAAGTATAAAAACGAGTATTATACGTTCCTGCAGACGCACCTGCTGCCCAAGCTTAACTCCGACATGGCCGCCAGCCTGGGCAACCTTAAATCGGTGCTCGATTCCTTCAACAAAGATTTCCTGGACAAGGTCTTGGGCTTTCGCCCGATCGTCGATTCCCTTTCTGATAATATCCGCACACAAAAAGAATTTATTCAGAAGCTCGACGAAATAGGTTTTACGCAGATGGCCAATGCCAACCTGCAGGTGTTTGATAAGCTGAAAGAAAGCGAGCAGCTGTTCCAGAATTTTATGAACTACCAGGTGGCGCTGAACGAATCGGTCCAGAAAGGTGGGGAACTGACGCACAACATCGAGCAGGTACTGAGCCGACTTATTGGCTTACAGGAAGGCTTTGACCAGGTGCCAGGTTACCTGCAGAAACACGACGAGTCGATACAGCGGCAGGTGGACTTTTTTGGTCGTCACCAGCAGGACATGGATAACATTGCGGCCCGAATTGAGCAGTATTTCGACAAAGCGGCCCTGCGCCTGACCGACCTGATGGAAGCACGCCTGCAGCACCAGGAACGCGACGCCCAGAATGCCTACGAGAAATGGCAGGAGCATTTCCGCCGCCTGAACGAAGACAACGTGTACCAGCGCATACTCGATTACATGCAACCTTTCGAAAACCTGAACCAGCAGCAGGAAAACCTAAACACCAACCAACAGCAACTGGCGGGGGAGATACGGCAAACCAACGAGCGCCTGCTGCAAAAACTCGAAGCCGATACTGTGGTGCAACAGCAGCTACTGAACCAGCTGCAGACCATGAACGCGTTAATGATGAAAAGTATGGAGCCAGGGCCGTTGAAAGCAGCTTTCCAGCGCATGTTTGGCGGTGGCGGACAAATCAGAAGATAGAGAATAAATATGAGCAAGGAAAGCAGAGACTTCTTCTGGCCCAGTTACGTTGATTTGATGACGGTGCTCTTTCTGGTAATGCTGGTGCTTTTTATCCTGAGCTTTAAAATGTTTCAGGACAAGGATACCGAGAACCGGGAAAACATAGCGCGGCTGCAGGTGGAGGTGCGCGAGAAACGCAAGCTTGATGAGATAAAAGCGGCCCTTTCGCGGCTGGATGAGAAGTATTTTCAGTATAACCAGAAGTATAAACGCCACGAACTGCTGGTAGATGTGCTGTTTGAACAGAGCAGTGCCGTAATACCGGATCGTGCGCGGGCCCCTTTACGCCGCGCCGGTTTCAACCTTAGCCAGGTCATCAATTCCATCAAAGACAAAGACGTTAAATACCTGATCGTGATCGATGGTCGCGCCGCCAGCTTTCCGAAAGGTGATCCGCGTAACATCACGCAGCGTGAGTATGCCTTGCAGCTGAGCTACCAACGGGCGCTGGCGCTGATGAAATTCTGGCAAAGTTCCGGCATCTATTTCCCCAAAGACAGGGTAGAGCTCGTAGCAGCCGGAAGCGGTTTTGAAGGAGCGGGTCGTACCGGCGACATCCGCGACAGACGCTTCGTTATTCAGATCCTGCCTAAGGTGGGTACCCTTGGCGATTAATGCTATAATTTATACTTGAGTTGTTCCTACGCGATAAGGTAGCAAGGAACCAGAAAACGGAACAATCTCAATATAGGATTCAAGTAAAAAACTAAGCTACAAAGCACATCAACTTATACTTTGCTATGCTTTTTTCTTTTGCATTGCAACACCCAGTACAGGCCCTTCACGTCAGCTTTCCACTCAGGCAGTACAAGTACCAGCATCATCTCTTCCAGCAACTCCATACTTATAACCAGTGCTGTCAGGTAAAATAAAGTATAAACCGGCTGCGGAACCAGAAAGATCAAGACCAGAAAGGCAGCCACCAAAACGCTGGCAATTTTGGCAAGGTACGTATGAAAACTGCTGATACGGCGGTAGCGAAGGAGCGCCATGATCGTCTGCCCTGCATACAAGGCAATCACAAAAGCAATGATGGGCGCGTTATCCTGAATAAAACCGGTCCGGAAAACAAACAAGCCTGCCACAGCTGCTACCAAGGTTAACTGGTCGGCAACAGAATCGAGTTTAGAGCCTAGAATACTTACCGCATTATACCTGCGGGCAAGGTAACCATCAATGGCATCTGTAAAAAAACTCAGGGGTAGCAGCCATTTAAAAACATCCAGATTTTTGTTCAGGAGCAGGTATGATAAAATAAAAGCTGCCAGTAGCCGGTAAAACGTAATGCCGTTGATTAAATAAAATGTCCACCTATTCATTTAGCGTCAGGATCAGGTAAAGGAACACAAAAGGCGCTGAGCCCAGCAGCGAATCGAAACGATCGAGGATGCCGCCGTGCCCGGGCAGTATGGTACCGGAATCCTTGATGGCCAGGCTCCGCTTCATCATCGATTTGAACAGGTCGCCATAGGTGCCAAACACAACGACAAGTATAGCAATGGATAACCAGTGTGTCAGGGTATGTATGTGGAAGAGTTGCGCATTCAGGAAAGCAACCAACAGAGCACAGCACGCACCACCGGCGCTCCCTTCCCAGCTTTTATGCGGTGAGATCCGCTCGAACAACTTATGCCTTCCCAGCCACCTGCCAAACAGGTAAGCACCACTGTCGCTGGCCCAAAGCAAAAAGAAGTACCCAAGTATAAACGAGCGCTGGTAAGCATTGGCAGGCCAAGGCAGAAAAGCTGTACCAAGAAAGAAGGAGAGAGGAATAGAGACGAAAAGTATACCCAGAAACGTATAAGCTAAGTTCTCGAATGGCTTCTCGGATGTAAGGTAAAGTTCCTGCACAAAGACCAGGAATACCAGCGGCACAGTCAACAGCAGCAAACGAACAGGCAGGTTAAAGAGAAACACCAGTGCTAGTACAAGTATAGAAATGGAGGCTACTACCAAACCGGCAACCTTGCGCGGGGTAACGCCAGCAGCCTGAAAGAGCCGGTAAAACTCCAGCAGGCCCAGCAGGTTCAGCAGCAGTACCAGCAACACAAACGTGTAGGCACCCGCCCCTACACAGCCGGAGATTATGGCTATCAGCACCGCTCCGGTTAGGGTGCGCTGGGCTAAATTGCTCTTGCCCGTTTCCGGTTTTTGAAGAAGCTGATCTGCCACAATCGTATTTTATCACTTGATATACATTGTCAAATATCTCTGAGAGATAGATAATCTTCCCGCCCGTCTACAACAAGTTTTCGTCACTTCTACAAGTATAAAGTTTGATCTTGCCTGAAAGAATTTGGGCGCAACCTACTTACTGACTAAGTTTTCTAACGTAGAAATTCAAGAAGGAGTAGCATAATTATTTGACCAAGTATAATATTAACAGCAACACGTATGCTGGAGATAAGGCATTGGATCAAACGACCACAAGTATATTGTCACTTCTAAAACTTGCAGCGTATGTTCAGGGACCGGAAAGATGCAGCCTTGCAATTAGCCAAAGCACTCGAAAAGTATAAAGGAACAGGTGCCATTGTGCTGGGTATTCCGCGAGGTGGCGCCGAGACGGCTTATTATGTAGCCAAACATCTGGATGCGGAGCTCTCATTGCTGGTATCCCGCAAACTGGGCCACCCCATGAACCCGGAGTATGCCATCGGAGCCATCGCCGAAGACGGCAGCATTTACATCAACAAAGGGGCAGAAGCCGGAATTTCGCAGGAAGCCATAGATGAAATAGTAGCGCAGCAGAAAAAGGAGATCGAACGCAGGATCAACATTCTTCGGAAAGGGGAGCCACTGCCGGAGCTTAAAAGTAAAACCGTCCTGATCGTGGATGATGGCATTGCTACGGGCTCAACCGTTTTTGCTGCTATCACTATGTGTAGGCACAAAGGCGCCGGCAAAATAGTGGTTGCCGCACCGGTTTCGGGCAAAGACAAGTTAAAGCAGTTGCAGCACGTTGCCGACGAGGTTGTAATACTGGAGATGCCTGATTTCTACCACGGTGTATCGCAGGTATACGAGATCTTTTACAACCTCTCCGATGAGGAAGCACTGGAGTTTATGGAGAAATTTAAAAAGGAGCAGTAACAGGAGGTACGCACACTTTCCGGAGACCCTGGCAATTTCTGCAGCTCTGGTTTATACTTACTCCTACTGCTTTTTCTGGTACAGCTATGGCTTAAGCACAGGCAGCCTGCCTGCGCGACCTGCAACATACTTTTACCGCACGTATACCTTAGCTGCTGTGGCCTGGTTATCCGGCCAAAGGGCATACTTCCGCGTATACGCTTTAAAAAGCTGCGCACGTAGAAAATTTGTGGAAAAATACACCATTTGTTGGGGCTAATCACTATTTTTAATAGCTTTAGATAACCTGATCAGAACCAGATTTGCTCGCTTGTAGTTACATGTATACATACCCAGGCTTAAACTATTTGATTTACCTATGTTGATTTTTTGGGCATCCGTACTTGCAGCATTTTTAGGCTATGTTTATGGTTATTACATCCGGCCAAATCAGCGGCTGCGCCAGGCGCTGAACGATGCCAGGCAGAAATGCATTGCCGTGCTGGAAGAAGGAAACAAAGGCGTGTATCGCACCATTGTTACGGATAATAATAAATCGTCGGAGCTGGTGGTGGAGGTAAAAGAACTTGCTGTTACCAAAAACGGGCAGGTGAAGGTGCAATACCTCAGCGCCTTTTACAAGAACCCCGATTTCAGAACCAAGAAAGGCGAAGCGTTGCTGAAGGAGGTGCATGGGCTGCTGGGCGAATACCTGCCCCTCAGCGAGATCGAGTGGTACGAAACGACCGAGCAGCACGAAAACATCCGGAAGTACCTCAACTCATTACAAGTCACACAAACCAACCTACATAGCTAAAGAGCACAATGGAAAAAACTAACCTGACGATTGCCGAAAACAAGGAGCAGATCCAGCAAAAGGCACTGGCCATATCGAAAACCATTGACCCGGCCAAGCCCGAAACACTGAGCAGCTTTGGGGTAGAGACGCAGCGCAAACTGGGTTATTACTCCAACGAGCTTTTAACGAAGGTACGGGCCAAAGATTCCGGTGACGCCGGTACGGCCATTAACGAGCTGCTGCACCAGATCAACATGGTTAAGATTGACGAGACGGAGAAGCCGGGCATCTTTTCCCGTTTGCCTTTCGTGAAGAAATTTGCCGACAAGTCGAAGAAGCTGGCCAGCCAGTACAACACCATTTCAGAGAATGTAGACAGCGTGGTGGTGAAGCTGGAAAAGACCCGTCAAAGCGTAATGAAAGATACCACCAGCCTGGAGGTGATGTTCAACCAGGCAGTAGAATACATCCACGAGATCCGGGCGGTGATTGCAGCCGGCAAGCTGAAGATTGAAGAGATTGAAAACGAGATTATCCCGCAGCTGCAGACAGAGGTGGAGGCGAGCGGACAGGATGAACTGGCCGTGCAGCGCCTGAGCGATATGATCGCCTTCAAGGATCGCCTGGAAAAGAAGGTGCACGATTTCACGCTCTCCCACACCATTGCCACGCAGGCCATGCCGCAGATCCGCATGATCCAGACTACGAACGACGTGCTGGCTCAGAAGATCCAGAACTCCATCGACACCGTGATTCCGGTGTGGCGCCAGCAGGTAGCCATTGCCCTTGGGCTTGAGAAACAGCGCAAAGCCCTCGAAATACAGAAAAAAGTAACCGATACCACTAACGAAATGCTGCGCAAGAACTCCGAACTGCTGAAAGGCAATGTGGTGATAGCAGCCCAGGAAAACGAACGTGGCATTGTGGACGTGGAAACGCTTAAAAAAGTGAACCGCGATATGGTGGAAACACTCGATGCCGTGATCAAGATCTCGGAAGAAGGCAGCAAAAAACGCGCAGAAGCCGTGAAAGAGCTGGCAGCCGTCCAGGAAGAGCTCAACAGCAAGATCATCGGTACGTTCGGCAAATCAAAACAGATTGAGGCATAAGCATGGCAGGAGGAGAGAAGAAGACAGTGCAGCCACAACAGGCCATCCTGAACGAGGAGCAGGAAGCGCTGCTGGACCTGTACCTGCAGCAACTGGACCGGTATACAGAAGAGCTGAAATCTTCTGAGAAGATTCAGGTAGAGATCGAGATGGTGCACCTGCGGAAAATGATTTCGAAATAATGGGGTGGTTGCGATCCTTCTTCGGCCTGAGCGATTCCTCTGAAAACAGAACGGTGGTAGGCAATGCTGTGAATACGGATGCTGCAGATGCGCACTATATCCGCGACTCCAATGCCAGGCTGCATGCGCTGCAGAACCTGTGTAACAGGTATGCGGGTACGCCCCACGCAGCCAAGCTGCAGCAGGTGTTCGAAAAGTCAAAGTATATCCACCGCTACCTTCTCTCCAAGAAACGGGCACAGGCGCTGGAGCTGTTTCATCTGCAGCACACGGACCATTTCATCACTGCCTTTACGGTGATCCTGGATGTGCACCAGCAACACCTGGCACATGCCCACGAGCCTGTGCGGGAGCAGCCAAGAGCAACACAGGCACAACCTAAAGCACAGCCAAGCACCGTGGGTACCGATGCGCCTTTTGAAGCAAAGGTGGAGAGCATGCTGAAAAAGATCGAGTCTGAAACGATAAAAGGCATTTACACGGCCCATAAAGTAACGGAGATGGTGAAGCGGGTGGCAGGGCAGGCGCCTTTTGTGCAATCCGATGTGCTCCGGCCTCCCATGCCGGCGGTTACGGTTCCCATTGTTGCCATCGATACCTACTCCAAGATCTCTTATGTGCGGCAGAAAGCAGCCGGTTTTACGATGTCCGGTGAGATCAGTTTCACCTCGCCACCTCAAGACATTGAAGCGTTTTTATCGCACCTTTCTGCACGCCTAGGCATTGATAAAAGTACGCTGTCGTATCATGGGAATGCCTTGCTGGTGATACCCGACGGCAAAGGTCCCAGTCCGGAAAAATGTGTTCCCATCATACACTGGCAGGGCTGCGCCTATGCCATCAACCTGAACGATTATCGCCTGTTCCCGGTCCGGACATATAAAAGAAGCCTCTGATTTTTCAGAGGCTTCTTCGTTAAAATTATACTTTGTTTTATACTTAGTTCGATCCGCCTGCTCTGCTCTTTTCTTCTTCGGCACCACCGGTGCGGCGGCGGGCTGGAGCTCCTTCTGCTTTACCAAATCGATAGTTGAAGCTGATTGTTGCCACGCGTGTGTCGCGGCTCTGGAAGAACTTTTCGGAATAGCCGGTCAGCTCGGTTGTCGCTTTTACCCGGTTGGTGTAGAAGATGTCGCTGATGTTAAGCTTCACGCTTGCCTTCTTATCCCAGAGCTGCTTCTGAACGCCAGCTGATGCAAACCACAGTGGCTCCACGTCCAGGAACCCGTAGATCTCGCTTCCCCTAAATACACCAGTTATTTCGGCTGACCAATCCTTAGGAAGTTTGATGGTGTTATTGGAGTTAATGTTGAACGTAGGTTTGCCGTTGCGCAGGTTGGTGTTGGCCAGGTTGCCCCGGTACAGGCCATAGTAGAAGGTGCCGTTGTTCATGCTGTTGAACCAGTTGCCGATGGAGAAAGGTACCGTAACGGTCATGCCGTAGTAATCATACTTAGCCAGGTTCAAAAACGTCTGCGCTACCAGTTTCTCTTCCGACAGGTCCGGCGACAGTACCTGTACCATCAGGTCGGTGGTGCGGCTGTAGCTGAGTTTGGTAATAAAACGTTGGTCGTAAGTATGGGTCAGTTCAAAGTTGTAAGATAGCTCCGGTTTCAGGAAGGGGTTACCCGCTGAGTAGGTGCTGGGATCCAGGAAGTTCTTGAACGGATTGAGCTGGTTGTAAGACGGACGGTTGATTCTGCGGCTAAGCGACAGGCCCAGGTCATTTTTCTTGTTGAGCGTGTAGTTCAGGAAAGCGCTTGGGAACAACTGGGTATAATCGCGGTCGAATTCTTTGCCGTCGGTTAGCTGCTTGCCATTGGCAATGGTGTTCTCGAGGCGCAAGCCCAGTTGCAGGCTCAGTTTATGCATTTTGGTATTGGCATTCAGGTAAGCAGCATTGATGTTCTCCTCATACAAAAAGTGGTTGCTTTTGCCCAGGTCCGGCACGTTGCCGCCGTTGCTGCGGTCAAAGAACTGCAGGTCGTTATCAGAATTAACAAGGCTGCTCTTTAAGCCGGCTTCCAGTGTGCCTTCAACTGCTTTCCAGGGCTGTTTGTAGTCTACTTTAGCTGATTTGATGTTCAGGTTGCCGTCCAGGGTTCCATACAGCAGGTATGGGTCGCGTATCTGTTCGTTGCGCAGGTTGTAGAAATTTGTTGTGAAGTCCTGCAGGTCCTGGTTCTGGTACGCGATGTAGTCCAGGTCGGCAGTGATCTCGCGGCCTGCACTGTCAAGGGTATGTTTAAAGTTCAGGTTGATCGACTGGTTGCTTCGGTCGTGTTCTGCTACAGCGTCAGTCAGGAAGGAGGACTCGGGCTGCTCCTGTGCATTGATCACCAGCGATCGGTTGGAGTTGGTCCTGTCAAAGTCAGAAATAAACCCATTGGTAACTATACCTACAACTGTTTTTGGGCCAAGGAAATAATCTGCTCCCAAGCGTAGGGTGTGGTTGTTGATTTTAAACTGAAAAGGGTTCTGCTGGTCGTAGGCTCCGGTAAACGCATCTCCTTCGTAAAACCGGCGGTAGATATTCAGCTGGTTATAATCGCGGCGGTACACGTAGTTGTAGCTGCCAAACAGGTTAAACTTCTGGGTGCGGTGGTTTACCTGCAGGCCCTGGTTGGATTTGGCATACTCACCATGCCCGAAGGATGAGTTGATCGTACCATTGGTGCCAAGGTTTTTATCGCGTTTCAGTTTGATATCGATGATGCCTGCGTTGCCGGCAGCGTCATACTTAGACGATGGATTGGTGATCAGTTCGATCTTATCAACGGAATTGGCCGCCATGCCGCGGAGCATATTCGCCAGCTCCGTGCCCGACATGGGTACCTGCTTGCCATCGATCATCACGATCACACCCGGGCGGCCGCGCATGCTGATGTTGTCGTTCTGGTCGATCACTACGCCGGGTGCTTTCTCCAGAACTTCCAGGGCGGTGTTACCTGCTGCTGCAATGCTGTTCTCTACATTCAGCACGGTTCTGTCGAGGTGCTGCTCGATGAGCGGGCGCTGTCCTTCCACCACTACTTCTTTCAGATTGGTGCTGCTTTGTTGGAGCATAAGAGGAGGAAGGGTGATGCTTCCGCTGTTTTCAGTTACTGTTACTTCGCTGCTTTTGGCTTTGGCATACCCTACCATGCTGGCTACAACGCGGTATTTGCCTGCTGCTACACCTTCAAACAGAAAAGCCCCGGTAGGCTCCGAGAGCATACCTTTCACCAGCGAAGAGTCCGCGGCATGAAGCAGGAGAACGTTGGCATAGCCCACTTCTTTTTTAGCTTCGTCCAACACGGTTCCTTTTATACTTGCCTGCTGTGCGTAGATGCTTGTGCTCAACAGCAGCAAAATGGGTAAAATTATGTACTTCATAGTTTTATAGATTTGGTTGATGTGTTCACAAGGGAGGTGGTTTTAGATCAGCTTCCTGAAAGGACGCATGACAACACTCGTGCCATTTGTGTAAAGTATTAATATTCAGTGTCTTGTTGTTGTAAGTGCTACGTGTAGAGTAGCTTCTGAACAGGGGCTATTGTCCAGTTGCGAACACCAAAACGTATGAAATCGAACACTGCGGCTGTGCGTGTGCTACGCAATTGCAGGTATGAAATGGGAGAGTTTCAGAGGTGAGAAGTATAAGCCGGAGTAGCAACCTTGACGATTTCTCCGGCTTATTACAGTGTCTGTTTATTTATACTTGATGATGGAGGCAAGGGTAGGTTTTCGGATCGCCTGCAGGGTTTTAGGATTCAGGATCTCTACTTTGCCCTGTACGCGCAGCACTTCAAAGGCTGCCAGGTAGTTATCAGCAATATAAGGGGTACCGCTGCTGTGGTCTTCGCTTATCTTTTCGATCGACTTGAATTTATACTTACCTGCACTGGTAGCCAGGTCTTCTGCCAAAAGCGAAACAGAATACCTCCGCCGCTGTGGGAACAAGGAGAGCTGCGGCTGCAGGGCATGATTGGCCGTAAACATGGGCACCCCGTCCTCATGATAATCACTGTAAGAAAGCATCAGCTCCCTGAAACGTTTAAAAGCCTTCTTGTTTTGCGAAGAAAAGAGGAGGTAATATGCGGTTTCATCTGCGTCAGGCTTGTTAATTTTAAAAGTAAGCGTGAGTAACTTTCGCTCCAGCAGTATACTTTCCAATTGCTCCGCTATGTACTGCTGCCTGCGCCGTGTGTTTTTCTCTTTCTTACAGAAGCTTGCGATTTGCACCAGCCGCTCACCAAACAAGGATGCCAAAGCTGGGCTAACTTTTTTCGCAGACAGGGCTTTTAGCATACTTTCGGGGCTGAACAGCAACAGCAAATCTGCATTGCCGGCATCAAGTGACTGTTGGAGCACTTGCTGCGCAAGCACGGAACTGAACGGATCGCCGAGCAGGAGGGAAGGATAACCGAGGGCCTGCAACTCCGCCAGCATGGTTTGGCTTACCTGCTCTGCCAGCGCTACTGGTGGGTGTACTAGGTTATCATAACAGGGCAGCGAAGCTAGCTTCTCGCCTATACTTTCGTGCACGGTCTTGTTGGCATCAGCAAAGAAGGCTCTGAGCAACGCATTTGCACCTTTATTATTACTCAGTGCTTGGCAAAGGTTTTCCAGCAGGTTGTCGGGTAGGGTTGCTAGCCCGGAAGGTACTAAGCCAGCTCCGGAGTTGAGATCAATGTAAAGGATTGCCTGCTCGTCGTCTGTTTCCGGAAGAGGGGGAAGTATGCCGCACCAGTCAGCAAGAAAGTTGCCGATCACCTCGTCTTTTATCTCCGCAAAGCTGCAATGCTCTTTAAAGAAGTCCTTCGGTACTGCTGCAGGCATAGGTAGTAGTAGCGGTGCAACAAGCACCTGGCAAGTATAATTTTTCTGTTCTCATTCAAGTATAGGCAGCCGGCTGACTATACTTGAATGCTAAATTACTTAGTATTTTGTTGTGTTTGCTATACTTGTTAGCTGATTTTATTTGTTGAATTCAGTCAGTTTTTACTAACGCGTTGTCAGCCAACTGCTTATGTTGCTTTCGAATATGGCAACCTCTTTTTGGTTTGTCATACTTAAACGATGGTGCTAACCAAGTATAAACTTCCGCTTGTCTACGGCAATAAACTGGTTTTGTGATAAGCCTTAAAAAACAAAGCAGCCGCTTCATCTGTAAGACAAAGCGGCTGCTGTAAAATGTACGTTGTTGTGAACGAAGGCTTAGTTATTTGGCCAGGCGTTCCAAGGAATACGGCTCAGGATCAGAATCAGGGCCAGACCGTAGAAAATAGCAATGCTCTTAAAGCCTCTTGAATCACCCAGTTGGCGCTTGGCACGGGAGTAACCGATCGTGATCAGCACTACAGCAATGATCATGGTAAGCGGGTGCTCCAGGATGTAAAGTCTTGAAGTGGAGTCTTTCATTGCCTCGCCTGAGAAATTAGACATACCCAGCGGCGAAACAAAGTATAAAATAAGGCCGATCACCCACTGCAGGTGCGTCGGAATAAGCCCCAACAGGCTGAGTTTTCTGTTTTTGTCTGTGAAAGACTTGTTGCCCAACCAGCCCGCCAGCGCAAGCAGAAAGCTGATACCCACCCCCAGAAGCACCAGGTAGGTTGTGTAAGAGTGTAAATGCTGTAGTCCTGTATACATAGTATCGTTTAGTGAAAACGGTTAACAATGTACAATATTAGCTAAAAGAGATGTACTTTGGAAGAAAACAGAGGAACTTACTGTCGGGGGCAACGTTTTGTTTTGCACTCAGCCTAGGGCCTATATGGCGTGGTATGCACAGGCGAGCGCACAGGTATAACCACCTGGCCTGTCTCAGGTGCAGTGAAGCGTACACCTTTGTCGTGCCGAAGAAACCAGAACCACTACTTTTCTTTCTGAGCGGGGAACCAGCTAAACAGATTTTTCTTTTTTCCCCTGGAATAGCTTTAATGCTTCGGCATTGCCAATGTTAGCAGCCATTTCCATAGCCGTCATGCCGCGGCTGTCGCGGAGGCTTTTATCTGCACCATGCTCCAGCATCAGCTCCACGAGCTTGTTACGGCCAAACATCGTGGCAAACATCAGCGCGGTTCCGCCGCTGCCGTTTTGAATGTTGAGGTCAGCTCCGTTCTCTATCAGCAGTTCTGCTATGTCGGACCAGCCGTTGAAGCATACGCCCATCAGCGCTGTGTTTCCGGCAAAATCCTGTGCATTAACATTTGCTTTCGCCTCCAATAAGAATTTAGTGGCTTCCATGTGATTGTTATAGGACGCGATGATCAGGGGAGTGAAGCCTCTGGGGCCTTGCACATCGATTGCCACACCTTCAGCCAGCATTTGCTTCAGTTGAGCGACATCTCCCTTTCGGGCGGCATCAAAAAACAAATCTTCCGGGTTAGTTGAATAAAATGTCATGTTGGGGCAGGTTTGGGTGTTGAACTTTAGTAGCTTAGAGATTTATTACGGGAAAAATGGGAGTAAGTATAAGATTGGGAGGAACGAGGAAGTATAAATTGCTGTTGCTCCTGATACATTACTGCCCATTTCCTGCATGAGCAGCGTAGGGGCAACATTTTGTTTTGTTGCGAGAACGAGCGTATTGCAGATCTTTTTCTCTGGCAGTTAACAAAATGAATAAAAGCTATAAATCAGGTTTCTTTGCATCTGTATGCAATTGTTTATAACATCCTTAAATTCCGGAAGCAACGGTAACTGCTATTACATCGGCAACGAGCGCGAAGCCGTATTGGTAGATGCCGGCATTTCCTGCCGCGAAACAGAAAAGCGGATGAAGCGCCTGGGCCTCTCCATGCGCAAAGTCAAAGCCATCTTTGTATCGCATGAGCATTCAGACCATATAAGAGGGATTGAGGTGCTGGCCCGCAAGTATGAATTGCCGGTATACATTACGCCTGATACGCTCCGCTATGCACGCATGTCGCTTGACCGGGTGGAGGTGGTACCTTTTGTAGCGCACGAGCCGGTTCAGATCGGTAATCTCTCTGTTACGGCCTTTCCTAAGTTTCATGATGCGACCGACCCGCACAGCTTTGTTGTTTCCTATGAGGGCGTAACGGTAGGCGTTTTCACCGACATTGGTGCGCCCTGCGAGCACGTTATCAACTACTTCCAGCAGTGCCACGCCATTTTCCTGGAAACCAATTACGACGAAGCTCTGCTTGACCAGGGATACTACCCGTACTACTTGAAAAGGCGCATCCGAAGCGACAGAGGGCACATGTCCAACGACCAGGCCCTGGAGTTGTTTGTCAACTATAAACCTTCCTTTATGAGCCATGTGCTGCTGTCTCACTTGTCGAAAGACAACAACTGCCCGAAGCTGGTAAAAGAGCTTTTTGACACGCATGCCGACGGAGCCGAGATAGTGGTAGCCTCCCGCTTCGAAGAAACACCCATCTTCAGCATCGACACAAACTTTGTAGCCATGGAAAAGCCAAAGGTGTTTATGGTGCCGGAAGCGCAGCAGCTTTCGTTGTTTTAAAGATACCTATACCTCTCCTCTTAAGGCTTATACTTTCAAAGGTATAAGCCTTTTTGTTTTCAGTCATGGCATTTAAACTGGTTTTGATCTATACTTCCTGGTGCCTCACCGGCAAGCATGGCTTAAACAGGTATACTTTTGCTTCCAATTTTTTCTGCCTTTGTGTTCAATCTCCTCCTCCTAAAACGTCATAGCTGCAAGTATGAATCCGCTTTCGGACACTGTTAAAAGTGTATCCTTCAGACGCTGATGTCGACTCGATCAGATAACCCTAACAGCTGCCTCTATTTATACTTCCAGCACCACTCCCAAAATTATTTTACTTAGCTGCAATCCGGACATCCTGGTCGGTTCGTAGGTCTCGCAATTCTACAGCGCATCAAACAGTCTGTAGAGGTAGAACTACTAATCAAAATTTAGGAATTATGGAAAAACCAACACACAAGCCTGAGCCAAAGGAAACAAGCTTATCGAGCTCGCTTATCGTTCCCATGCAGCGGCGACTTTTCTTTCGCTATGCCGGGGCAACGGCACTGGCCACAACGCTGCTCTTATCCACCACCTCCTGCGACGATGACGATGAGATGCAGCCAACCGACCCGGGCGTAGTTGACCTGGGAAGTGGCGACGCAGGCATTCTGAACTACGCCTATGCGCTGGAGCAACTTGAGGCCGCTTTTTATACTGAAGTGGTGGCAAAGTCGATGAGTATTTTTAATCAGTCGGAACAACAGATCATGCAGGACTTGAAAGGGCATGAAGGCATACACCGTGATTTTCTGAAAGCAGCTCTTGGCAGCGCAGCCATTCCGGCACTGGAGGTTGATTTCTCTTCGATCAACTTCAACGACAAGAACAGCGTGCTTACCACGGCCCGTACTTTTGAAGACCTGGGCGTAGCAGCTTATAACGGGGCAGGGCAGTACTTACAGGACGCCGGCTTCCTGACTTTAGCCGGTAAGATTGTGTCGGTGGAGGCGCGCCATGCAGCCGTAATCCGTGACCTGATCTCGAACGGTACTTTCTCTGATACCGCCAACAACCAGGGACTTGATCCTGCTATGAAGCCGGCCGATGTGCTTTCTGCCGCTTCTGCCTTCATCAAAACAAAAATATCTGCCAACAATCTGCCAAAATAAGGAGGACCCATCATGAACATATTCAGAATAATAGAAGAGATCGAAAAAACAGACCCTGAAGTATACAATCGCCTGGACTCTCGCCGCAGCGCTTTTAAAAACCTTGGCAGCATAAGTAAGAAAACAGCATTGGCAGCCTTGCCACTGGCACTTGGGTCGGTGTTTCAGAAAGCCTACGGTCAAAGCAACGGCACCGTGCTGGAGGTGCTGAACTTTGCCCTGAAGTTGGAATACCTGGAGCGTAATTTCTATACCCAGGCACTGGCAGCAAACGGGCTTATTACGGATGCTACTGCCAGAGGCGCCATTCAGAAGATACAGCAGCACGAAGCAGCGCACGTAGACCTGCTAAAGACTACGATTCAGAGCCTGAACGGAACGCCGATTGCGGAACCAACCTTTAACTTTGGTAAAAACTTCCCGGACTGGAATACCAATTACCAGACTTTCCTAACACTGGCGCAGGCTTTCGAAGATACCGGTGTACGTGCCTACAAAGGACAGGCGGGTAACCTGATTAACAACGATACAGTGCTGACAGTAGCCCTGCAGATACACTCCGTAGAAGCACGGCATGCAGCCCATATCCGTCGCATGCGCAACACGCAAGGCTGGATCATTGGTGCCGGTGAAAACAGCAACGTACCGGCAGGTGCACAGCCTGTTTATGCCGGTGAAGAAAATGTAATGCAGGGAGGTATCAACGACATCAAGACATTAGGCAGCGGTTACTCGGCCGCCATCGCGACGGCAGCCTTTGATGAGCCGTTGACTAAAGAGCAGGTAGCAGCCATAGTTTCTCTTTTCGAATAAGCAGCTTTAGAGCATTTGAATTAAGAAGAGAGCTGCCTGTGGTAGCTCTTTTCTTTTGTATGCTGTTGAATTTTTCTCATGCATGAATTTAAAACAAATTACCAGACAAGTATCAACTGATACGTGAAGGTTGTTGTTTTTAACTCATGTAAATTATAGTAGGATGTTTATTTTCACTTAATTATAAACAACGTGTAACAAAAAGACATAAATGCGGTTGAGTACATAGTTTCCGTTAAATATTCTTAATTTTGAGCAGGCTTCGCTTAAGGGGCTTTGTTTGTAACAGTTGATTCATTGCCAACTCAACCCGCACAGAAAATAACTGAAGAAGCCCTGGTGGCCCGCTTACGCTCCCGCGACAGCTCGGTAGTGTCGGTTTTGTATGATATGTACAGCCCGGCACTCTACGGTGTTGTGTTGCAGATTGTAAAAGTGGAAGAGATAGCGGAGGATGTCCTGCAGGATGCCTTTGTGAAGATCTGGGGATCGTTTGACAGGTATGATGAAAGCAAGGGCAGGCTATTTACCTGGATGATTAATATCTGCAGGAACCTGGCTATCGATAAGATCCGGTCTAAAGAGTACCGCATGCGGGGCTCCATGGATGGCTTGGAATACAACGGGCAGGTGGGATTTGCTACCGAAGCATTTAATCCGGAGCACATTGATATCAGAGAGGTGCTGGAAAAACTCAACCCGGACCAAAAGCAGATTATTGACCTGATGTACTTTGAAGGACTAACTCAAAGTGAGATTGCTGAAAACTACAACATCCCTTTGGGTACAGTAAAAACCAGAGCCCGCAGCGCAGTGAAGTTCTTGTCAAGATTATTTAAAGGGCGTGACTAACGAAGAATATATAGCATCCGGAATGCTGGAGCTTTATGCAGCCGGCGGGCTTACTCAGGCAGAGCGTGAGGAGGTAGAACTGCGTGCGGCAACTTCAACTGAAATTCGCGCAGCACTTGATGAAGCCTGTGCCGCTATGGAAGCATATGCCCGTCTCCATTCGGTGCAGCCTGCGCCCGCGCTGAAGAATAGGATACTGGCAAGTATGCAACAGCATGATGCAATAAACGCGAATGCAGAAGAAATTGATTCGGATCTTGTACAGATGTACCCGGCGGAGGTGGACGAAGGATCGCCTTACAAGTGGATGTTCGCCGCAAGTATAGCATTGTTCCTTTTATCCGGGCTGGTAAGTTTTCATTTTTATAACAAATGGCAGCAAGCCGAAGAACGCTTAGCAGTAGCCATGGCCTCCGAACAGCGCTTTGCCCAGAATCTGGAAGTGGTTTCGCTGAAAGCCCAGCAGCAGGAGCAGGCATTGGCTGTATTGCGGGACCCGGCTTTCAAAACTGTTAAACTCGTTGGAGTAGAAGGACACCCTGACGCCAACATGCGCGTCTATTGGAATCCACAGCGCCAGCAGGTGTACGTGGATCTGGTTAACCTGCCACAGCCACCGGCAGGTAAACAGTACCAACTCTGGGCGCTTGATAACGGCAAGCCTGTTGATGCAGGTATGATCGCTTACAGAGGCACTAACCTATCCATGCAGCAGATGAAGGCGATCGGTTCGGCACAGGCCTTTGCTGTAACATTAGAGCCTGCAGGCGGCAGCAAGAACCCGACACTCGAGCAACTGATGGTAATGGGCAAGGTAGAATCCTGAAGTATAGCTGTGATTTCAAAGTATGGAATCTCGATTCGTCAGCTGTTTTCATAACTGATTTTTACCACCTCCACTACTTCTTCCGTTCTGCCCAGGCGTAACGTTACAGACTCACCTAATTTGGCGCCGGTTACGGCGCGTGCAATGGGGGCTACAAAGGCTACGCGCCCTTCTGCCACCGATGCTTCGTCCACACCAACAATGGTAAAGCGTCGCTCAAAGCCTGGTTTACCGCCACTGCGCGTGCGTAAGGTAACGGTAGCTCCAAAGCGTACTTCATTTGTTGGTTGGTTGTGCGGTTCCACCAAGCGGGCGGTTGCAATGCGCTGGTTAAGTGCGCTGAGTCGGCCATTCAGGATCAGCAACTGCCTGGTACGATTAGCCTCATCCTCGCGATTAGCCTCTGCCTGTGTACGTTCCGTTTCCAGTTCCGCAAATTCAGCCCGCAGCAATTCCAGTCCACGGGGAGTTACATAGTTTGGTACACCCGGCGGCAGGGCGGCACGCGGAGGTATAATGGGCGGTTGCCCTGCATCGTCTTCTTTTACAAACGCTCTGCTCATAGTGCAGCTTAACGCAGGTGAATGCTACAGGTTACTTTTCTGATTCCATGAAAGCTTTTGCTTACGATGCTAAGGCAAGGTTACAGACGGATGTGTTTTGTAAAAGAGCCTTGGAGTATTGCACTAAAAAGCCACGAAAGAAGGGTTCAGCAACTGGGGCTTGTTGTAGATGAGCTCGGTTTCCAGATCAGCCTGGTAAATGCTTCTGTTCACTGCCCTAAGTATAGCATGTGCCGCTGCGGTATCCCATTCCATGGTAGGAGCGAAGCGCGGGTAGAGGTCCGCTTTGCCCTCGGCCAGCAGCATGAACTTTAAAGAACTGCCCATACTTACAAGTTGCACATTGCTGAACCGTGCAATGAACTGCTCTGTTTCCTCTGTCATGTGCGAGCGGGAAGCGATGATCTTTATACCTGATTTTTGCTGCAGCGCGTCAAAGCTGGTTCTTTCCGGCAATGGCTCCAACTGAGTCCGCTTGCCGGCTTGCTCCTTGTACACACCGGTTTTTTTAGAGCCAAAGTATAACGTACCCAGGGTGGGGGCATACACAACTCCCGCAACCGGAGTGGTTTTATACATCAGGGCGATGTTTACCGTAAAATCACCATTCCTATTGATAAATTCTTTCGTGCCATCCAGCGGGTCCAGCAGCCAGTACCATTCCCACTGCGCTCTCTCCTGGTAAGGACTGTGGAGGCCTTCTTCTGATAGTATGGGTAAACCAGTTGGCTCTAAGAGGTTGCTGATGATGGTATGGGCTGAACGATCGGCACGGGTCAGGGGCGAGTCGTCTGGTTTAAGCGCTACTTCCACATCGCCTGTTCTGTATATTTCCAGGATGGCTTCACCTGCCTTCAGTGCGGCCAGGCGCGCAGTTTCCAGCAGCTTTGTTATACTGGAGCCCCCTGCTGTAAGGGGATGATGTTCTGTTAATACTGACATGTTGTTTAGTAGCCTATGTGCACAGCCATTGTACCATCTTGCTAGTGTTTTACTCCCTTACGCAATACGTATCCCTGACGATCTGCCTGTAGGTTAGTTCCTTCTTTTACCACTTTGCCGTTCACCATTACAAAGTTGAAGCCTTCGGCCAGTTGATGCGGGTTTTGGTAGGTAGCTGTTTCATGCACCTTTGCCGGATCGAATAGCAGCAGATCCGCTTTGTAGCCTTGCCTGATGTACCCACGGTCTGAGAGACCAATGGTCTCAGCCGGCAACCCTGTCATTTTGCGGACAGCTTCTTCCAATGTCAGCACTTTCTTTTCCTGCACGTAGGTTTCAAGTATGCGGGCAAAAGCACCGAAACTGCGGGGGTGGCGCATGGTTGGGCTGCCATCGGTGCAGATCATGATATGTGGGTCTGTTAGAAAAGTTTGTTGCAATGCTTCGTCCATGATGAAGTAGGCTCCGTCAGCTCCGTAAGGGCCAATGTCATCCATCATCACTTCTTCGAAAGGCTTTTTCAATTCCTGTGAAATCTGCAGCAGGGTTTTGCCGCTGTATGGTCCTGAGCCGATCAGGGTGGCTTCCGGTCCGTTGCGTTTTGTAATCTTGTTTGTCAGGAAAGTATAGAGCTCTTTTCTTCTGGTTCGCAGTACTTCCTGGTAATTGTTCGGCTTTTTTGCCCAGTCCGGGAACAGGATCTCGATGCTGGTGTAGCTGGCGGTGTACGGGTAAAAGTCTGCCGTTAGCTTCATGCCGCTGGTTCTGGCACTGTCAAGCAGTTGCAGGATCTGTTGCCCTCGGTTTTTGCCTTTTCCATACACCACTTTAATGTGCGATACGTGAACCGGGCTATACTTGCCCTGCTCCAGTAGCTCACGGATGGAGGCCTCTACAAGAGCATCGTCCTCGTTCCGCAAATGACTCATGATAAGCCCTTGCTTTGCACCTACAATTCTGGCCAGTCGGTTCAGTTCAGTGCTCTTGGCATACAGGGCAGGTGTATACTCCAGCCCGGTTGTCATACCGTAGCAGCCGGCATCCAGCGCGTCTTTCAGCAGTTTTTCCAATGCCGTCATTTTATCTTCGGAAGGGATGGAGTCGTAGCCAACGCCGGACAAAAGACGCAGTGTACCGTGTCCGGCAAATAGCGCGACATTTACAGCAGGTTTGATTGTATCTACCGAATCCATCCATACTTTCAAATCCTTATGATTTGGACTAAATCCATCCTGACCAAGGCAGATGGTGGTAACACCCATTGAAAGGAAGTTCTTGAAATCGGGTGTTTTAATCGGATCTCCGTGCGCGTGGGTATCAATGAAGCCAGGTGTTAAGACCAGTCCTTTTGCATCTACCGTTCTGGTTGCCGGATAAGTTGATGTGGTGTCCCGATCGATCAATGCAATGGTGTCTGCCTTGATGAGCACGTTGGCGTAATAAGGTGTTTTGCCTGTTCCATCCACTACAGAAGCTTTCTTTATCAGGATGTCGTAGGTAATGACTTCTTTCTGGCTGGTTTTGCAAGAGGCCGTTAGGGCAGCTAACGATAGCAAAAGGGAGAGTTTACGTACTGTCAGGTTTAACTTCATCATGCTTAAAGTTAAATCATTATACCTACAGAACAATAGCCTTTACCCTGGGGGCTTTAAAAATGATTGGCAGCGCACTACGGCCCGCAAATTTATACTTGCTGGTGGAGTAGGGGAGAGTGGAAGGGAATTATGGATGTAAGTATACCATCTGCTATTCAAAGCCGGCACAGTCGGAGGCAGGTACGTTTACGCCGCCAGCCTGCTCGTATACTACCCGGGCACCCAGATGGCCGGTATACATCAGAAATGCGGAACCGGCTAGCATAAGCACTACCACCAGCAGGTGCAGCATTTTCTCCCGCATACGGATCAGCCTGAAAGCCAGAAAGAGATCCAGGGCAGTAGCTGCTGTAAACAAGTAAGCTAATGTAAAAGCGGCATTTTCATGGTCTTTCAGCACAGTAGGGTCGCATATCTTCCGCGATACAATGCCATCGGCCAGATCACCGGTGTAGATGCTGAACCAGGCTGCCACACAGCCTGCATAAAGAAGGTAGGAGCCGACCCGCTGCCAGAAACGATAATTTGCATCCTTTAGCAAAAGTGTTGCTGCTTTGGCCAGGGTGGCAACAAGCAGCAACGCAATCGGGAAGTGAACCGATAACGGATGATAGATTTCTGTTCGCCAGAAGGTCGGCTCCATTATATTACTCCAGAATCGTTACAGCTACCGGATCGAGTCGCTGACCAACTTTTTCAACCTGTACTTCCACTTTGCCGCCTTCCTTCAACTGATCGAAAGCTACGGTTTCACCGTTTTTGGTAAGTGTGGTAGAATCAGTGAAGTATAGTTCCAGCACTTTGTCATCGGCAGTTTTTACATAAATTTCTGTCTTTTCAGGTTCTACTTCCTGGATAACACCCTGGTAGGTACCTGACTCTACCACATCGGTTTTTTCTCCGCAGCTATAGAACAGCGGTGCAGCAGCAACAAGCGCCGGCATAAATAATTTCGCAATTTTCATGATACCTGTTTATTTGTGTGATGGCTAAGTTATGAAAATATATCCATAAGTAATTATTGATTTTATACTTAAAACCTGATTTGCAGTTTTGAATCATTGTTAATGCTGCTTACCCTTTCATAGGTTTAAGCAGATTCGTTTATGATCAGAGTATAAATCCAGGTATCCTTACTAAGAACACTTTCATAACACGTATCTTTACAGCAAAAGCACTTTATACTTTACAGCCCTATGTCTTTTTCCTCTCTTGGTTTATCGGAACCCCTGTTAAAAGCAGTGGCGGCACAAGCATACACACAGCCTTATCCAATACAGAAGGAAGCTATACCAGCCGTACTTATAGGCAGCGATGTGCTGGGTATTGCCCGAACGGGCTCTGGCAAAACGGCTGCCTTTGTACTGCCCATTCTGGAGCGGTTGCAGACTGAGCATGCCATCAGAAACAGGTATGTGCGTGTGCTGGTGCTGGTGCCTACCCGGGAGTTGGCTGTGCAGGTAGGAGATGTTTTCAAAACGTTTGGCTCTTCGCTGCCGAGGAGGGTGAAATCGCTTGCTGTGTATGGCGGGGTATCTATAAACCCCCAGATGATGCAGCTGCAGGGAACACAGGTATTGGTTGCTACGCCGGGCCGCCTGCTTGACCTGGTAAATTCAAAAGCTGTGCATCTTTCAGAAGTAGAAACCCTGGTGCTGGACGAAGCAGACAAAATGCTGAACCTTGGTTTTAAAGAGGAGATGGACAAAATCTTTTCGCTGCTGCCTGCCAAGCGACAGAACATACTTTTTTCTGCTACGCTGGGTCAGGATGTGGAGAATATCCGGGAGGTACTCCTGCACGATCCGGTTAAAATAGAAGTGAAAGAAGAAAGCCTGAACCCGGACCAGATAAAGCAGGTGGCCTATCATGTTGGTGCCGACCGGAAGGGCCCCTTTCTAAGGTACCTATTGAAGCAGGGCAACATGCAGCAGGTGCTCGTGTTTGTGTCATCTACAAAACGAGCTGACAATGTAACAGACAAGCTGAAGAAGAATGGCATCGAAGCGGTGGCCATGCACAGCAAAAAAAGCCAGGGAGGCAGAACCGAGGCACTCCGCAAGTTCAAAAACGGAAGTATCCGGGTACTCGTCGCCACAGACATCGCCTCACGCGGCATCGACATCGAAGCCCTGCCATACGTGATCAACTACGACCTGCCCCGTTCCCCAAAAGATTACGTGCACCGCATCGGCCGAACCGGCCGCGCTGCAGCAGAAGGTGAAGCCATCTCCCTGATCTCGCCTGAAGAGGAACATCACTTCAAGGTGATCCAGAAAAAAATGGGCCGCCGCGTGTCTGTGGTTGAGACAGATGACATTGAGTTGAAGGGGTATTAAATTTCTTATTTTCAGGTATACTTTCAGATGCTATGACTTTGATCCTTAAGGTCTACTTGTTGAGTAGAAGGGGTACGCTTCTGATTCCTCTTTTCGTTTCCAGTTTAACAATGTATAGCCCTGAGGCGAGTACTTGTCCGTCCAACTCTATTTTGCTTGGCTCGCCTGCAAGTGATTTGCCCTGGATGGTTTCTGTTACCTGTAGGCCCTTACTATCATAAACTGCAACGGAAAAGCTTTCATTTTTTTCGAAAGTAAAGCTTATTGTCGCTTCAGTTGTGAAAGGGTTGGGGTATACCTTTATATCACTAGACAAGCCAATTTCTTCTACTGCACTTGTAATGGGGTCGGCAGGTGTCGCAGCCAGTTCCAGGTCGAAGGCCAGTTCAGCATTGGAGGGATTGCTTTGGTGCACTTCAACTGCGATGGTGTTGATACCCGTTTTAAATGCAGTATCAGGTATGGTAAAAACTACAGGTGCAGTCCCGCCGCTGTGGGTTGTAGCCAGCGTAGTATAAGATGCGGTTCCGACAGGCATGTTCTGGCGGAATACCTCTGTGCCATTCAAGTATACCAGAACCCCGTTATTGCTCTCTACCTTAGCTGTATAGGAAGTATAAGCAGCCGAATCGGGAATGGTAATGGTTTTGCGGAAGTAAGTGGTAATATACTTTTGATCCGGGTTGCCGCCATAGCTGATTGTAGTAGCAGCAGTAGTGATGCCATACCCGAACTTGCCGTTTCCTGTCTTCCATCCTGAGTCGTTGAAGTCTGTAGCCTGCCAGGCGTTGCCCTGGTCGGAGCCGTCGTCCTGGTACCTCCACGAAGATTGAAAGGTAACCAATTGTTGCAGATTAGAGGGTGCAGGCTCGATGGTATAGGTCTGCCCTGTGGTAAAGCCCCCAGCAATGGCATTGCCAGAGACGTCTGTAATATTGGTCCCGCTACTCTTCAGATCTAGCCTTAATGTACCGCTGCCACTAATGGAACTGATAGCAACATCGTATAGATCCCCAGCCGTGCCAACACTCTGTATTGATGCCACAGTACCTCCTGCATTGCCAGAAACTGACGTTAGCGTGAAATCTGTCGCGTCTACACCGTTAACTTTTTCAGAGAATGTCGTTCTGTAAATAACTGACGTGTTACCATTGGTTTCTTCGGTGGGACTTTGTCGATTGATACTTACCACAATGGGCTTTGTTTGATCAGCTCCTACTATAGTATAGGTTTGCCCACTAGTATAGCCACCGCTAATGTTGTTGCCCGAAGTATCGGTAATGCTGGTGCCAGTATTTTTCAGGTCCAGGCGCAGTGTACCTGTGCCCGTAATCGAACTAACTGTCACATCATAGATTGTGCCGGATGTTCCGACAGCTTTTCCCTCGCTTATAGTTCCGGTTATACTACTGGTAACAGCTGTGATGACAAAGTCAGACGCGTCCACACCGTTTACTCTTTCAGAGAAGGTAGCTCTGAAAATAACAGATGTGTTACTCGTGTTTTCTGTGGTGGGATTTTGCCGAGTGATACTTAGAACAGTAGGTGCTGTTTTATCCGAAGGTGTTTGATTGATGACAGGAGGTTGTATTTTCAGATCGTTTCCTGCAATGTCTTCCCAGCGGTAGAGGTGAAACGTTTTATCAGTAGACATGGCTACAAAAACTCCTTTGGGAAAGTGCGGGAGCAGTGGGAAGTTGGCTACATCTGAGCCATCGCTTTCATGTGCTGCTACTTTCACTACCTTCACTAATTTATGGTCATGCGGATTTGCTGCTGTTCCATCCCGGGTAAAAATGTGGAACTCATCCGCTTGCTGATCTGAAACTAAGATATAGCCCGTGCCATCTTCAATTTTATAGATAGAAATGCCTTCATGTTCGCTTGCAAACCCATTGGATGCAAACAGGGCTAATTCATTGTCTCCTTTTTCCGGATCAGCATAATACTTTCTTACGCCGGCTTTTTCGTCTGAATAGTATATATACCCCAGTTCATCATCAACGGCAACAGACTCAATTTCCTGTCTTCCGCTATATTTGCCAAACTTCCTGACCAGTGTTCCTTTTACACTCCCCTTTCCATCGTCCTCCAGCAGATACTGCCAAAGGTATTCCCCGTCTGTTGGACCAGATTTTCTACTGACAATTGCGTAAACTTTACCATCTGTTGGCCTTTCGTATAATGCAATACCCATAGGTTCATCAATGCCCTCACCGGTTTCGCCTGCAAACACTTCTATACCACCATTATCAAGAGTCTGCATGTCGGGTACAGAAAAGATCCTAAGCTTGCCGGCATAGCGCTCCGTAGTAACGGCAATATCTACGCGCTTGCCATTTAGCATCAAGCCATAAGCTACATCAACATTATTCGGACGCTTCAAGTTTTTGATTACCTTATCGGCTATTATCTTGCCCTCCATGTTAAAGACATAGAGTGCGCCATCTTCATCTTTATCGGTACCTAGTATCAGACTGGCCGAAGGATCCTGCTTGTTGATCCAGATGGCTGGATCATCAGAATCATACTTTACCGGTTCTGTTACAAATAAAGGGGCAATAGCTTTCTGAGCATAAAGTTGAAGGGTAACGAACAAGAACAAATAAGCGAGTAAACAACCTAAAGCGGGCTTGATCATACTAATAGAAAACTTAAAAAGATGTATCATGCACCATAAGCTAATCCGGTATTAGAGGAATAGCAATATGAAGTATGCGCAAGTATAAAAACCATATTGCCACTGCCGGTACAGCAGCAGTGGCAGAGAAAAGCATACTTCTATTACCTGTCGAGCAGCAGCTTTACAAATTTGGTTCCTTCATTTGTATGGAGCCTGATAAAGTATAGTCCGTTGGCTAGTCCCGCACCGTCTACCTCTATACTGGTTAGCTGGCCTGCTTGGGACATACCATTTTTCAGAATTCTGACCTGTTGTCCTTTGCTATCATATAAGCCAACAATGTATTCACTTTCTTTAGCAAGAGTAAAGTTTAAGGTTGCCCTACCAGAGAACGGATTCGGATACACCTGTGCCTGAAGGGTTTTTGAATTATCCAAGGTACTTGCCTGCGATGTACTGTTAGCTGTCATTCCCGCTTCATTAACAATGGTGAAGTTAATGGTCATAGGAGTGCCAGCTGAACCACCACCGCTTGTAGCTGAATAAGGAGTAGCCGTTAAGGTATAATTTCCAAGGGCAGGCGGTCCCCAAACGCCAAAATAGTAGTTGCCGTTGCCATCGTCTCCGAACAGCGAGTAAGGCGGAGCGTTATCGGTGTAGTTCCTTGTTTGTGGTCCGGTGAGCACTAGCCGTACACTGCCAACAGTGGCCGGTGAAGTGTTAGCCCGAATACTAAGCTTAGTACTAGGCAACGTGGCCAGGTTGATCTGCTCACCTGAAACAATGGTCTTGATGTCCTGATCTGCCGAGGCATTGATGAGCGTAAAACTCACCACCTGCTGGCTGGAGGAGACAGGGGTGAAGGTGGCAGTTATAGCTTTGTTATCATTCATTGTCACAGAAAGCGGGTTGGTTGTACCGGAGGCATCGCCGCTCCAGCCCGAGAACTGGTAACCTGTGGCCGGCGTGACTGTCAAACTTACGGTGCTGCCGCTGGTGTAGGTAGCCTGATCAGGATTTTTGGTAACCGTGCCATTGCCAGTTGTGTTTACAGTCAGGATATACTCTGTCGATGTTTGCGTTTGTTCGATCGTATAAGTCTGGCCGGAAGTAAAGCCTGTGGTAATGGCATTACCGGCAGCATCGGCGATGCCTGTGTTGCTACTCTTTAGGTCGAGCCTGAGCGTGCCGGTGTCGGTGATGGAGCTCACGGTGGCGTCATAGGTAGTACCGCTGGTGCCAACGGCTACTATGGCATCTGAAGTAAGTGTGCCTGTTACCGTTCCCGAAACGGCCACCGGAGTAAAGTCAATTGCATTAACCCCTGAAACGCTTTCTGAGAAAGTAATACGGTAAGTAACAGCGGTAGCGCTTGTTGTGGCTGTTGAGGGTGACTGCCGGTTTATGCTGAGTACAGTAGGTGCTATTTGGTCAGACGGTGGTAATGTTGTGTTATCTTGAGCCAGCACACCAACGGCTTCGGAGCTACTTGAAGCCAAAACAACTATATCATCGGTAAAATTATCTTTTGTACTTGTGGAGTTATTATAGGTACCTCCTGTCATGAGAACAAGAGGCGAACTGAATGCAATAGTCGAAAAGGAAGATTCCCTGTACAGGATATCACCTCCGCTGTCTGCTTTAGTATAAATAACACGTATTTTGTCTATAGATTCATTCAGGAGCACAATAGGCCTTGTGCCTATAGGGGAAACTTCATAGGCTTTATGCCAGCCACCAGATGAGGATCGAACTAAAAGCATGATCTCTGGATATCCTTTAGTCTCATAACTGGTTTTTACAGCACAATAAAGCGTGCCGTCTCCTGCTACGGCCATGTTGAGGTGGTCGTCAGCCATTCCCCCGCCAATGCTCAATGCCGATTGTGAAGCAGGTACTTCGTCAGCAGACCAGGAGGTGGGGCTTGCACCATCAGCATGGGTTTTAAAGCCAAACTTTTTTGTGGTCTGATTAGACCAAAGTACCCCGATCTTACCAGGCATCGCAATCACAGCACCGATATCATCCGTCGTTACGCCTGACGCTACAGTTATTGGGGAGCTCCAGGTGTTGTAAGGGGCATCGCTCCACCTTACATGAATGGTTGTGCTACCGTCCGAAGCCAGCCACATCCTCCCGGTGCCATCAATATCGATGGTAGCCGTCTCAACGCCCTTTTCGAAGGTTAGCCCCACCGTAGACGTTCTCTTGGACCAGAGCTGGTAGGTGCCGGTGGCCGATATGTACTCCACCGAAACCATTTGGGAGGAGGCCCCCTGAAAGAGAAGTATGTGTGCCACGTTTCCCACCATCTTACAA
Source organism: Pontibacter ruber (assembly GCF_023630205.1). GTDB lineage: Bacteria > Bacteroidota > Bacteroidia > Cytophagales > Hymenobacteraceae > Pontibacter > Pontibacter ruber. The sequence goes on from NZ_JALPRR010000003.1 coordinate 1,056,912, forward strand.
TCTGCTTTCGATGTTGTTTTTGTGGAGAGGCGTAAGACATTGGTCCAGGTAGTGCCATCCAGTCGCCATAGGTGCGTTCCGGAAGAGTTGGGAATTACCGCCCAATGTTTTCCTGCATAGGACCACACCTTTGATTGTGGTTTTTCTCCTGTATTAGTAGAGATGGAGATGGGGTTAAGCTTGGTTAATGAAGTAAATCCTACCGATGCAGGCTCAGGTAAGATTTCATCATTAGTAAAATCTTCAGCAAATAAGAAACTATTATCTATAGTACTTTTTGTATATTTAGAGATTTTTGGATTCGAGAATACTGATGTAGGTCGTATCGTTCCTGTCTTCCAACCGGTATCACTCTTCGGCTTAATCCCTATAGCACTGCTATGTTTAGCACCGGTAATGAGGTACTCCCAGGAAGAATTAAATAGTACAAAGTTAGTGTGTGCAGCTAATAGGAAGGATGAAAATAAAAGGCAAAATAGTGTAGTAGTAAACTTTATCATAACTAAAACGATAATTCATTGCTACAAATTTTTAGGTCAAGATTAGAGCCAGGCATTGTCCTCCTATTCATGGAATTCAGCCTGTGACAGTTCCTAGAATTGTGTAAGAGCCTTAAAGTAAATGGCTCAAACATTACCGTACTGGCGCCAGTTAAATTCTTTTATAAGTATTAATAATAAGATAGTTGTACTTTAAAGGGGTTTACTATGTTGAAGCCTTTATTAATTGAGGGAACGTTGTGTTAAGCTTCGTGAATAAAGAGGCAGGATAATGGCATAACAATATACAATGTTAGTAATGTACAGAAGATTCTCTTGTGTACAACGCGGGAGAAAGAGAGGCAGACGTGAGCTTTTCCTAAATAGAATAGTAGCTCTGTTTAGGTCTAAATTATCCTTTTAATTAATTTATGTTTTTTTAAGCATTCATAAAAATACTTTCTAATCGATAAACCTGCTACTGACGGGAATCTGGATGTGACAAGTCAACAAGTATACGAATACACAGTTTAGAACACTTATACTTTGAATGAAATGTAAAGCAAGCGGCTCAAGGTGGTGTTGATAGCCTGTTACTTATTATAGATTAGTTTCAGCGATTTACTTTCAGACTCAGCTTGTAGCCTTATCATATAAAGACCTCTGGATAAAAATTCTCCGTTTAGTTCTAGTGTATTCTCTCTGCGTGCCTCAGCTCTGCCTTTACCTATTGTGGCTATAAAGGATCCTTTGCTGTCGTAAAGGTCAATTGTGTAATCAGTAGCTTTTCTAAACAGGAAGTGTAACGTTGTTGTACTTGCAAATGGGTTCGGGTATACAGTAAAAGTATCACTGATGTTGCAAGCGTCAGAAGGCGAAGGGTTGTCAGATGCTAACACGCCAGCTACATACTTGTCATCCGAAGCTAAAATTACCACTTCAGAGCCCGGGTTGCTCTTCATGCTAGTGGGGTTATTATAGAATCCTTCAATTAAGGTATATTGTTCCCCAAAGGAGATATTATTAGTAGATGTTTCCCTATAAACTATTTTTCCGCCTGCGTCAGCAGATGTATAAACGACCCTTAGCTTACCCAGATCTTCATTAAGAAGAACAATTGGTCTGGTGCCTCTGTTGTTCACTTCATATAAATTGTCCCAGGTTCCGGAAGGGCGACGTACGATCAGGGAAACCAAAGGATAAGGTAATCTTTCATATTCTTTCCTGTATTCTGTCTTTATAGCGCAGTATAAGGTACCGTCTTTTGCTACTGCCATATTGATATGATCATTGGCCATACCTTTGCCAATGTCAAGTGCTGATTGCGAAGCAGGTATCTCATCTTCTGACCAGGTAGCCGGATCATCACCATCATTGTGGAGTTTAAAGCCAAATCTCCTTATGTTTTGATTAGACCATATCACCCCCACCTTTCCGGGAAGGGCTACTACGGCAGATATATCATCAGCATGTATGCCCTTCGCCAATAATATTGGTTCGCTCCATTCTTTATAAGGAGAGTCGCTCCACCGAACGTTGATATCATCCACACCATCTGACGCCAGCCACATCCTGCCGTTGCCATCAATATCAATAGTAGCCGTCTCCACTTCATTATCGAGCGTTATCGTTACGGCTGATGTTCTGTTAGTCCAATACTTGTAATTGTAAGCGGCAGAATCATACTCTAAGGATACCAGTCGGGATGTGATGCCCTGATAGAGAAAAACGTGCACAACGTTATCTACAACTTTGCAATCGGCTTTTGAATCTGTCTGATCTGAGATCGTAAGCATTTTGGTCCAGGAGTCATCGTCTAATCGCCAGAGGTGGGTTCCTGTTGCATTAGAGAAGACTGCCCAATGATAACAATCATAAGACCATACTTTAGACTGTGGCCTGTCTCCTGTATTGATCGTTGTTGCTTCCTGTTTAAGATTTGTAAGAGAAGAAAACTGTGCACTTAATTTTAAGGGTAATATTAAAATAAGGAGTATAAGGGAGGTAGAGATTTTTGCCATAGATAGACCTGTATAGTTAATATCCTTTATTGAACATATGGAAGAATAACGGCTAATCTACTTTAGAGCTCTGGAACAACCGTTGCCCTAAAATCTTAAGCGGTGTCTGGTAAATGACTACAGGAATCTTAGCTCCAGCATACCATCACTAGTAGAAGTCAACAAGTCTGGAGCCTAAGATCCGCAAGCGAAGAATATGTACTATAAAACGAAAAATTTAAAATAAAGATAGACGATTTGATATCTTTTTTCAGATATTTTAAAGGTATAAGATCTAAGAGAGATGGAGTTGAAGAGAATGATAGGTATATGTAAAAAGTTGATCCTGGATATATAGTGAAGCTTACATATTTAGGGGTGGCACAAAGTATTTGTTTCCTGTCTTAGATCAGGTACAGTAAGCCTCATGTATTTTGTAGTGGTAACACACATTGGCTGAAATTGGAAACAATTGTTACCCGTGGGCTACGAGTGTTCTAGTAGCTTATCCCTATACTTGCTGGATGGAACTGCTGGTTATAAGAAGATTTCTTTATTAAGAATTTTTCCTTTAGACAGATCTTCTTTCGAAAAGGAGGTCTTTTCCTTTTGCAGACTAGGCCGTAGTTCTGTTCGCTCAAAATCAACGATCCGGGAGAAGTTTCGACGCATGGTATTGTATTTACTGAAACTCAGTATCCTTGCTTTAAGAGCTATTATTCGTAGCGTATTCAGTTTTGCCTCATCAGACTCCGGTTTTTGCCATTGTTTCTGTACTAGCAGCGGCACCAGCTTTCGGATGTATGTCAAAAACGTTTTCAGATATTTTAGATGGAAGGACAAATTGCTCTTACCACCCATACTTACTCTAATGCGGTAGGGGATCAATACATCAAGACTTTGTGCTCCTTCTTTGTATAGGCGGACACAGTATTCCCAGGTAATTCGCTTCTCGGGCATAAAGTGCTTAAACCGGAGTTTTTCTTCATACCATATATCATAACCAGCCAAGGCAATAGCGTAACATAATTCGTAGTCGCCGCCAGCACTGAGGCAATTGGCTATTCTGTCGGTAAGCATCGGCCGGAAGCCTGCTTTTGCTATTGAATTATAAGCTGCTTTTCTTAAAATGAAGCCAGCACCATAGACATAATTGTGCTTTACCTTACCTGAACTTTTTCCCTGAGGCCCGCTTGCAAAGGATGTAAGCCCTTCGGCCCATTTGGGAGGAGGGGATTCGAATACCAGACTACCGTAGCCACCCAGCACACCTATCAAAGGTTGCTGCAGCATCAAATCATAGGCTATGTTTATGTAATCCGGGTTTAGCCAGTTATCATCGTCGCAAAACAATACGAATTCATACTTAGACTTTTCTAAAGCCAGCTCGCGGGCATAGGATAAGCCTTGCTTGGGTTGGTAAAGTAGAGAGAAGCTAACCGGATTTTTATACTTATCCCACTCTGCCTGAGCAACTTTAGCTGTGTTATCTGTGGAGGCATTATCTACCACGATAAACTCCCAGTTGATCTCCGGCCGCACTTGCTGTTGCGCAATATGCCGGATGGTTGGCGGAAGTAAGGAGGCTCCGTTGTAGGTGCAAACAATAACTGATATACCTAACCTCATGCTTTTTTGAAAAAAGTTTTTAAGTAAAACAGGGCAATCAGCAGGTATAATTTAGGGCTTCTGTCCAGGTTAAGAATCTGCTTTATCTGTGCTTCTACTATCTCTCTGTCATGGAATCTGTTCCAGAGCTTTTCCGCAATCTTCAATCCATAGGAGGCATAGTATCTTCTCGATTTACTTAATATTGTCTGTTTATTCTCATCTGGCAGGTGCTCCTGTATCAGCTTCATTACTGTTAACAGGTCCTGCAGATGTTCACCACTCCGGTACTTGCTCCCGGAAACCGAGTCGTGATGCATCCGGTATTCTGCTAAAACTTCTGGTGAATAGGCAACTGGATAATCACGCGCTATGCGCACCCACATCTCCCAGTCCTCACCATAAGAAGGACCATAAAAGGTTCCTAATTTTTCATATACTTCTCTTTTTACGACTATTGCAGCATACTGTATCCGCTGGCATTCACCTATGGCTGTAAGCCAATTTGGCAAAATCCCTTCATGCTGCATTTCAGGGCGTTTGTCGTGTAGAGTGCAGTCGTATTCATCTATATACCTATAGCGTGTAAAAGCCGCACCTGCTTCGGGGTACCTTCTGAAAAGATCTTCTATTTTATGATAATAGCCTTGCCTTACTTTATCATCTCCGTGCAGTAAATGGATAAACCTGCCCTGTGAGCGATTCAGGCAGGTCTCGAAATTGCGAAGGTTTCCCACATTGGTAGCCTGTCTGTAATACCTGACCCTGCCCTTGCCTATGTTATTTACCAGCAATTCTACGTCTGCATCCGTACTGCTATCATCAACTACTTCAATCTGCATTTTTGCTTCCGGTATATCCTGCATTAAAATACTTTCTAAGGTTTGCGGTAAGAACTTAGCGCAATTATAAACCGGTACCATAACAGACCACAAAGGCCTGTTTTTATTTTCAGGGAGCGGAAGTATAGCGGGGGGTGAGCCAAATATATTCGCCATTAGCAGATTTTATTCTCCTACATATTTGATTGATATACGGTGAAAGTAGATAATAGTATTCATATTTTGGTAAGATATATAAATTAAGTAAGTAAAAAATATATAAGACATGGTTTATAATTGCTTGTAACTGGTAGGTAACGCCTAAGCTATTACAGCTGGGTTAAGAAAGTGTGCTGTGTTATCGGTAAACAAATCTTTTTAAGGTCACTTTAAGCTGTTTGATAAGCGATTCAAATGTTTCGAGCTGATACAATAGCATAAGCTTCTGTAACAGGGGAAGTTGGTTGGTTAAATAGGAGATGATATACCTTCTTTTATAGTAAGAGGCAAGTTTGACTGGCGCACGCTCTAAATTAGGATTTGCTGTATTAAGTATAGATTGTGTGATGTAGTCGAGCTCTTTAACACAAGCAACAATGCGGTTAAGCTTTTTCTCAGCTAGCAGAGGCTGAAAGTTATGGCGGTAGCATTCTATAAAACTTATTGGAATTGTGTAGGAGTTACCGGCATAATAACGAAGGTTACGAAGCACCTGCGCTTGCTGGGCTTGCTCGTATTCTTCCTTTTTCAGGACCTGGTGTAAGCTCTGGCTTGTCTCCCGGTAGTCCAGCAGCGTTGCCGGCAGGGTGTGTATCCTGTATCTTCGGGAGAGTTGCCAGAAGAGCTCAAAATCTTCAGAGTAGGTTGCCGTATACATACCTACCTCCTTTACAGAATCTTTCCGGTACATAACTGTGGGATGATAGATCCAGCAGATAAAGGTCAGGTTATAGTAAAAATGCTCACTCTTCATCCTGTCCTGCCTGACAAATTGCCCACCTTCGTCTATTATTCTGGCAAAAGAAGATACCATGGCGCAGTCGGGGTTTGTCTGCAGGTAATGCAGTTGTTTTTCCAACCTGTCCGGGTAGCTTACATCATCCGCATCCATTCTGGCTATATAGTCTGTTTCGGCCAGTTCTATACCTTTGTTTAGCGTGGCTGATATACCTAAGTTTTTCTCATTTTGATAAAATCGTATGCGGGGGTCCTGGTACGATTGAATGATAGTTACGCTGCTGTCAGTAGAGCCATCATCAATTAACAGGAAATCGAAATCCTTATACGTCTGCTGTAGAATGCTGTCAATAGCTTCTCTGAGAAACCTTTCAGCATTATAAACTGGCATCAAGACAGTTAAACCTGGCATCATTTCCGGATTGCTTTTCTTATTCCTTTTCTGACGAAGCGTTTTACCTTGGCCGGTAGTTGTTCTGTAATAAAGTATAAATTGGGATACCGGTAAGGTACAAGCGCTTTCTTTAAGAGTTGGAGTGTCTTCTTATCCTGAATATGCTCCCGTATCAGGTACGCCTCTAGCCATTCCAGAAAGTAGCGCCGGACCAGGTGGTACTGTCCCTCTTCGTGCACCTGTTGCATAATAGAGCCGATGCGCTGGCGGTATTTGTTGTTACAGGAGGCAGATATAAATACTTTTTCCTTAAGGTATATCTTATGCAGGAAAGCCTGGTCCTCGTACAGTTGATACTGTTTTGTGAATGATTCTTCAAAGCCTCCGGCGTTTATGGCTGCCTGTTTTGCAACCATTAGTCCGGAGGGACACGGAGCCGCGCCATTGCTTAAAGGGTAAAGATAGCGCACCAGCTCTGCAGGCCGGTAAACTTTGCCCGCGGGCGCTCCCACAGGTATAGCAACATTCTTTTTATCATCACTGGCCCCACTGTACCAGTAAAGAGAGGCTTCTGCCACCATGGCAATATCTGGGTTTTGCTCAAAAATTTTTACCTGGTCTGACAATTTTTCAGCTAACCATACATCATCTGCGTCTAGAAAAGCCAGTAAATCTCCTTTTGACTGCCTGATGCCTTCGTTACGGGTGGCACTCAAACCTTTGTTGATGTGCCCGGCATGTTCGCAGTACATGATTTTACCCGGATGTCTCGCTGCGTATGCTTTGGCTAACCCCACACTTCCGTCTGAGGAGCCATCATCAACCAGCAGCAGCTCCCATTGGGAATAATCCTGTAGCAGCACGCTCTCTACAGCTTCGTGAAGAAACTGTTCCTCGTTAAAGAAAGGAATAATCACCGAAACAAGAGGCTGTTGGCTGTTTTGCATCATACTATTTTTAACAATAAAGGCTCCAATACTTTAGTCTGCTTTCAAATGCGGGGGCAGCTAAATTCTTTACCTGAAACCTGCCCATTTGATAAGCGGAACTATGATTGGTAATTATTTTTTCCTCTGTTGTGAAGGCTGCCAGAAAACCAAGGTCAGCGGCAAGAGCCATGGTTTCGCTGTTATAATTGCCATAGGGGTAGGAGAGGGTAGCCGCACTTCTGTTTGTTTTTTTCTCCAAATAACTTCTGTTTTCCATCAGCTCCTGTTTTTGGTAACTGGCAGGGTGATAACCTAGAGCTACATGCGAGACGGTATGAGCACCAATTTCAAAGAGACTATTCTTGGCCAATTCCTGCAACTGCTCTACTGACATGCTTCTGTAGTCCGACCTTATACTCTGTGGAGTGCCAACCCATTCTCTTATTGTTTGCAACTGGTGCTGTTGCTTTTGCGGTGGCAGCTCTTTAAGCAATTGCCATACTTGCAAAAACAGACGGCTTCGTACAGATACAGGAGGCTCATCAATTGCTTTCCATTGGCGATGTAAACTGTGTAATTCTTTATTTAGTATAGATTCTTGCCCCAGATTTGCTTCAACCAAAGTGCCAGCTATTTTTATACTTATAGTTTGTGGTAATTCATCCGTAAAAAGAAACAACTGCTCGAGTTCGTCCCACCAAAACTCTGCTTCTGTTCCTATATTTCCTGAGGTTACAAAAAAAGTGGCCGGTAAATTATACTTCTCCAGCAGTGGTTTCGCTACTACATAGTTATCCGCATAGCCATCATCAAACGTAATGGCTACCGTATTGCATCTTAGTTTTTTTCTTCGCACACGTTCTGCCAGTTCTTTTAAAGGCAACACCCTATAGCCTGCTTTCAACACCTGCAGTTGCTGTTCGAAGTTCTCCGGGCTAACAGCCATGTCCCAAATATCAACATCTGGTATTGCCACGCGATGGTACATCAGCACCAGGGCCCTGGGCTTAAAATACCTATTGATAATATGCCTAAGTTTGGCTCTCAACGTCTATCTTTTTACAGCTTTAACAGCAACAATAACCTGGTAGTGGGGGTCCTGTATATCCAATTTCTTTTGAGGTACTTCCGGCAGACCTACACCGTACAAAAAGGCACTTGCTGCAAATACGTTTCCATACGTTCTTATATCTGTGGCTCCTGCATCAAAGGTCTCCTCAAACAATTTTCGCATCGCTTTATCGGTAAAAGACCAGTACCAGGTTTCTTTCCATTCGCCATGGTCGATGGGCGTTATACCGGGTACAGTGAGAAGCAGCGTGCCTCCAGGTTTTAAGATGCGGTAGCAGGTGCCAAGCGCCCCTTTGAAATCATAGATCATCTGGAGTGTTTGCGTAAGGATAATACAGTCGAATAGATCATCCGGTATTTGTGGTGCATTGCTCAGATCGCCTATCAGGGTTGCCATCGGGTTACTTTCATTTACATGCAGTATATCGCTTTGCATTACCTTGGTGCCGCCAAACTGCAGGGTGTACTCGTTGTCACCTATTTCCAGCACCCGGCCTTGTATACTTGCTGCTTCTTTGCCCAGAAACTGCTCAATGTAATACCGGTCTATGGGGCCGCCTCTGTCGTAGCCAAAATCGGTACTAAGTGGCGTGGTTTTGTACAAGTCGCTTGGTTTAGCTTTGCCGGGCGCAGGGATGTAACTTTTGACAATTCCCATTCTGTGGAGAAGCCTCAAACTGGTAGCTGGCATTAGCTTCTTTACGTTCGCTTTGATCATGCTTTTCCTGCTCTTGAGTATGTACCGCATCAAAAGGGGTGGCCTGTACTTTAATAAGGTTAGTAAATTGGCTTTGGAAGGAGCTGTTTTATTCTGGCTCAGATTTTCGTAAAGTTCATGGCAGTAGTACTTTTTCCATATTTTTTGACCTGTTTTAAATGCCTTTCGCTCTTTTTCCGTTGTCAGCTTGTTTCTTTGCCGGTCCAGTGTACCCAGTACGCCGTTGAGCATCATCGGAACGTTGTTCGACATATTGGCCGAATGGATCCGGTAGACTGCTATCTTGTTCTGGTGGTGAAAAACCGGGTATTTCCGAGCAATGTTCAGGTATAGATCATAGTCTTCGCAGTTTCTTAATCTGGTATCATACAGGAATTCATCAAAAACCCATCTTCGGAAAAGGACAGTGGAGATCATGCCAATGTAATTGCCTTGTAGCAGGCGGCAGTAGTGGTCTGCGTGTACTTCCAGAGCCCCTTCCTTTATCGTATTTTCATTTATATAAAAGGCATCGAAAGTGCCAGAAACAAAAGCCAGCTCTTCATGCCGCGCTAGATAGCAGGTATTTACTTCTATGCCCTTCGGGTATAGCCAGTCGTCTGCATCCAGGAACAGTATAAAATCACCGGTACTATGGCGTATGCCTGTGTTGCGGGCTGCAGACAAACCTTGGTTCTGCTGGTAGATATACTTTACCCCCTCATACTGTTCTGAAACAGGCTTTGTATTGTCAGTAGAACCATCGTCTACTACAACTATTTCTGTGTACTTGTATGTCTGACGCAGTACACTTTCGATGGCCTTGTGCAGGTACTGCCCATGATTATAGCATGGGATGATAACAGAAACCAAAGGTTGGTTGCCAGTATGAGTACCTGTAGCCATACTATTTAGATATAGCGTTATTAAGTTTTCCCTTATTTCTGAAATAGTAAGCAAGACCAGATGCTGCACCACTTATTTGTGCCCACAGGGTACTATACTTTGCCTGATAATCAGGAAAGCCTTTTACAATGGATCTCGTGTATGCTTTCAGAAATAGCTTAAGAAGGTAGCGCTTGTAGCCTGCCTGCTGATGCTGCTTTTGTTGTGTAAGTGCTGCAGCGGTATGTCCGCGCATGTAGTAGAAAATCTGTTTCTTTAGCCCTGCTAATTCTTTCCTGTGCTCATGGAAAACGATGGCTCTTGGGTTATAAGTTATCGTTTGGCCATGTGCCAGGATACGGTACCACATCTCAGAGTCGCCGTTACATCCTGCAGCGCCTACATCCAGCATTTCATTGAAATAGCCAACTTCGTTGAAGATATCTTTTCTAAATGCCATGTTAGCTCCGGCTCCAATTCTCCATACCGGTGGCCCTTGTGTGAGTGTGGCACTAAAGAAAATGCGGTCGTATACTTTGTCGACGTAGCCTCTGTTAAAGCTCCAGTATTTTTCGAATAGATACTGTGCTCTTGTTGCTAGTTCAGAAGTGATAACCAGTCCTGTCATAGCTGCAACAGCTGGGTTCTGCAGGGTTTCCCACACATAATAGATCCACAGGGAGTGTGCCTGAACATCATCATCCACAAAGGCAACAATTGGAAAGGATGCTTTCTGTATACCAGTATTCCTGGCGATGTCAAGTCCTATCCTGGGCTCCCGTACATACTTCGCTTCCAAAAACTGATTTACTGTGTTGACTATGCTGTTTTCATCATCGGAAGCATTGTCCACTACTATAATTTCGGACGGTTTGCATCGTAGCTGGCTTAACATGTTAAGGCAGTTTTGCAGCTGAATAGGCCTGTTGCGGCTGCAAACGATAGCGGTCACCGGTACGATCTCAGGAAGCACAGCATGCGAGTAAGGCAGGAGCAGTTCACGCATCCAGCTGCTCCATTCTTCAAACTGATGGTTTATGATCCAGTGGTACCAGTTGGTGGCTTCTTTTTCCTGTAGTTGTGTATAGTAATTGATGGCCGGCGCTATAGCTTTTAATAATTCTTCACTATAGTTTATTTCTGTAGCGGGCTCTATAAATAATTGCCCCAAAGCTACATCCTGCCACCAGAACACCAGGTAGTTACCCTGCTGCGTAGCCAACTGTGGCTGTGTCAGCTGCTGATCTAGGTAAACATGGATGATGTGGTAGGGTGAATACTCTTTCATGAGGCACAGCTTGCTTGTGTTATTGATGAGCAACCATACTCTTTTGATGGAACAGGAACGGAAGCTTAGGCCGAACCGCTCCCCACCACTTGCCATACCACTGTATGTTTTCTCTGTAATCTTCCAGTTCAAACGACAGGCATTCCTCTAAGTAAAATAAAGAAACAGAGGTATCCTTTACTATGATAAGGGACATGTAATAAGCTCCGTCGTTGAGGAAATTACCCGGTATGGTGCACTCGCCTTCTACAATTCCTTTCTCGCATACTACCGAAGGCGAGGGAACATCAAAAATACATTCGCCGCCAGCAGTAAAAAGATGCAGACCAGACCCAAGCACGACACCATCCTGCATGTTCCAGAACTGAAATTTAACTGTTAACGGCACCCTGATGTCCAACGGATCCTCCGGGTTTTCCAGGTGTGGCACCAGTTCAACTGATTTAATGCGTACGTATTCGTTGCCAGGTGCCTCTGCCGATGTTTTCCAGCTTTGCCTGTACTTGGATTGCTGTATGCTCGAAATGTATTTGTTTACTACACCTGCCACCTCCCCAAAAGCCTGCATTTTGCCTTTGTTCAGCCAGATCCCTTTATCACAGAGGTTTTTTATGGCCTGCATGCTGTGGCTGACAAACAAGATGGTTCTTCCGTTTGCCTGGGATACTTCCCTCATCTTGCCTAGGCATTTCTTCTGAAAATCGGCATCGCCAACGGCCAATACCTCATCTACGATCAGTATATCTGGCTCTAGGTGGGCGGCTACCGCAAAGGCCAGACGTACGTACATGCCTGATGAATAGCGTTTTACAGGTGTGTCGATAAACTTTTCTACACCGGAGAAAGCTACAATCTCATCAAACTTGGCTTTAATTTCCAATCTGCTCATGCCAAGTATATACCCGCTGATGTAGATGTTCTCCCGGCCGGTCAACTCCTGATGAAAACCTGTGCCAACCTCCAGCAAACTACTTACTTTGCCTTTGCCTCTGACCACACCTGCTGTTGGCCGCACTATGCGCGAAATAATTTTGAGCAGTGTAGATTTACCCGAGCCATTGCTTCCGATTATACCAATCACATCGCCTTGCCTGACTTCAAAACTGATGTCCTGCAACGCCATAATAGACTGTGCTTGTTTAGAGGAATTGTATTCGTCTTGTAACAGGAAGAAAGGGTCTTGCCTTTTCAGAAAAGTGGAGGTCCACCACCGCTGCAGGTCCTGGCGAAAAGAGCCTGTACCGATTGTTCCCAGTCGGTACATTTTGTAAAGATGTTCTACTTCTATAACTACTTCAGACATGCAGCACCAACTTTATACTATATCAATCAACTTATCTCCCTGTTTGTTAAACAGCAATGTTGCCCCCAGCAACAGTAGGGCGGCAAATACAAAACTATAGAGTATCTGCAGCGGGGTAACATAACCCTCACCCAGCAAAGAAAAGCGAAACAGTTCAAACAATGGAGTCAGGGGGTTTAGGAGCACTATCCAGCGTACCTTCTCATTGATTACTGCCATAGGATAGATAACAGGTGTTACAAACATCAACAGGCGTACTCCCAAGGCAACCAGGTTATTCATGTCTCGGTATTTGGCGGTGAGTACCGAAAGCAAAAGCCCCATTCCCAAACCTATTGCCCCAATCAGTATGATGGCAACAGGAAACATGATCAGCTCTTCACTAAGGTGTACAGGCATACCTGCAAAAAGGCTGAAGTATAGGATTACTAATAGGAACATCAGCAGCTGCATCAGAAAGCGTAAAAATTGCGTGCTCAGCACAGCCATGGGCATAATGATCCTGGGGAAGTATACTTTGCTGAATATCTGCGCATTTTCCCGGAATGTGCTGGATGTGCCTGTAAAGCTTTCACTAAAGAAATTCCATAAAATAATACCGGAAGCATAAAATACCACAGGAGGTAAACCACCTGTTGAAATGCCGACAAGTTTGTTGAATACCAGGACATAGGTTGCCAGAGTCATAATCGGCTGGAAGAGTATCCATACGGGCCCAAGTATAGTTTGCTGGTAATGAAGTAAAAAATGCCTTCTTACAAGTCCAGCTAATAAATGCCGGTATGCCCAAAGCTCCTTAAAACTATGACTCCAAAAACTGGTTCTGTTATCTATCTGCCAATCCCATGTGTTTTTAGTTGTTGGCATACTTTTTTGTTTAGTGAAGATAGCTAATTCTACTGCCTAAACTTATAAAATGTTTAGATAAGTTATGCTTATTATGAGATTGATTGAGTGAAAAGATGAAGTTCGTATCTCAATAAGAATTTAATGCCTGCATAATCTCCGGCACTCTTCTCTATGGTTGCTTTCCTGCTACTACTTCCTCTGTTATGACTAACAAAGACCTGAGAATTCTTTTTAATAGTTGTAACCAGTTTACAATGAGAACATTAGCTTATATATTCTCTCTTTCTTTAAATCAATATTAACAAAATATAGGTATCCATCTATTTGGAGGGTAGTGCAATTACCGGTTTTTACTCCCAGTAGTCTTCTAAGTTTATTCCCTCATATTACGTTGACCTTCGACTACAACAGAGTTTTGTCATTTCTAATGTTAAGTTTCAATAACTATTAGAAATATACAACACAATAGAAGATTTTGCTTTTGCTATATTTTTAAAGAAAAGCAGTAAAAATTGTTAATAATATAATTAAACCAGCGCCAATAGTGTGAAAATAGAAGAATTTAGTGAATAATCGGTCTATAAGTTTTTTTAATTGGAAACCAGCGCTTTAAATTTGTGGAAAGCAATTAGTTAAAATATGCAATTGACTAACTGCTTGATAATTGTGTTTGTTTAAGCATGTGTTTGTTGGATCTTAAAAACCTGTTAAGCCTATGAATAAACTTCTAGATTTAAAAAACAATAAAAGTACAACTTTAACTAAACACCTATAATAATTAACCTTGATTGCATTAGTGAATATTTAACGCCAAAAATAATAATAGTGCAATCTTAAAATTTTGATTTTTAACTTTTAGCCAAACAAGATGAACTTTAAACTTCGTAACGTTTTAATGCCCCTTTTAGTAGGAGCAGTAGTATTTTCATGTGAACAAAAAGAGCTTGAAGAAATCACACCAGCAGGCTCTCTGAATGCAGAATCTTCAGGCAAGGCAGTATCTGCCAACATTATTTATAACGAGACTTTTGAGGGTAGCACTATATGGTCTGGGTTGCACAAGCAGTTTGGTACCAGCTATGCCTTCGGTACTTCAAATAGCCCTGTATTTGAAGGCCCTAAAGCTGGCCGTTTTGAACTACGCGATTCTGACCCGATCACCAGCGGTGGTACCAGAGCCGAAGTACTTTTCCCGGAGCAAAGCAACCTGCACCGTTGGTACGGTTACTCTGTTTACTTCCCATCAGCTGATTACGCACGTGATTCTTATACTGAGATCATCAGCCAGTGGCACCAGGGTGGTGGAACAAGCCCTTCAATTGCTTTAGAGATTAAAGACGACCGCTATAACGTAGTTATCCCTTCAGGTGCGTCTGGTACAGGCAGCACGCAGCGCATTGATATAGGTGCTGTAGCTAAAAATACATGGAATCAGTTTGCCTTCCACATCAAGCACTCATCCGGCTCAGACGGTCTGCTCGAGATCTACCTGAACGGCAAGAAGATCCTGAGCCGCAGCGGCTCGAACATGTACTCGCTTTCTTCTGCCTCAGCTCCTCGTTGGAAAGTAGGTATCTATAAGTGGAAGTGGAATGACAGCAAAACCACTGATACCAAGAAGCGTGTGCTTTTCTATGACAACGTAAGAATTGGTAATGAAAAAGCTTCGTTGGCTGAAATGTCATCCGGTGCTTCATCTTCTTCTACTACTACTGAGCCGGTTGCAAGCACTACTACTGAGCCAGCTCCGACTACATCTACTACCACTTCTACCTCACAGGCATCAAGCTTTACCTTGGTAGATGCTTCTTCAGACAAAGATGTAATGAATTTTGGCGACGGCGCTACTCTTGACCTAAGCTCACTGGGTGTAAGAAAATTCAACGTTCGTGCTAACATGGATAAAGTAGGCAGTGTGAAATTCGAGCTTACCGGTACGCAGAACCGTACTTATACTGATAACCAGTTCCCTTACGCAGTACAGGGTGACAGCGGTGACGGCAACTACTACTTCGGTAACTGGGAAATGCCTACAGCAGCAGGTACTTACACACTAAAAGTAACTCCTTATTCTAACAGTGGTGCTAGTGGTACTGCAGGTACATCTACTACTATCAGATTCACTGTAAAATAAAGCAGACTAATTCAGTAAAAGTGAACAGTTGTTGATGTTCAGCATCAACGCTGTGGAGTAAAGGTAAATTAAGCTTTGGTCCCTCACTTAACGCACAGTAATAAAAAAGGGCAGCTACTATTAGCTGCCCTTTTTTATTACTGTGCGTTAAATTTACTGATTGCTTTAAATCGCCTCGTAGTTATAAAATGCATGCCTCACTATCTATGAAAGACGATAACAGGAAACATTTGAAAGTATAATAATTTATCTAAACTAGCTACAAAGCGTAAGTATAGATTAGTCTTGGAGAAGTAGGCGGAAAGCGGAGCAGCTTACCAGGCTAGGATTATGAAAGAGCACCCAAGCTGATTATTGATCTTACTCTAAAGTCTTTTTCTGTTGAAGTACCGGCTGCTGATTATACCTATCCTATTATTACTCTCTTTCACTAATAATCAGGAAGAGCTGAAAATGGCTTTTGCCTTTGATGACATTAATGCAGCATCCAACAGCAATATCGAATCTTCTAACATAATTTTTTGTGAGGATTTTGAAAATGACTTTGTTTGGTACGGCTTACACAAACAATTTGGTACTAAATACGCTTTCAGAGTTGTTCGCAGACCAGTACTCGATGGGGCTAGATCTGGCCGTTTTGAGCTCCACGATTCTGACCCGATCACCAGTGGTGGTACAAGAGCCGAAGTACTTTTCCCGGAGCAAAGCAACCTGCACCGTTGGTACGGTTTTGCAGTATACTTCCCATCAGTTGATTATGCTTGCGACTCCTACACAGAGATCATCAGCCAATGGCACCAGGGAAGAGGTAAAAGCCCTTCTATAGCATTAGAAATTAAGAACGACCAGTATCGCTTGGTTATTCCGTCTAAAGCTTCTGGTACCGGGGCTATTGAGCGAATAGAATTGGGTTTCATAACAAAAGATAAATGGAATCAGTTTGCCTTCCACATCAAGCACTCCTCCGGGTCAGACGGTCTGCTCGAGATCTATCTGGACGGCGAGAAGATCCTTAGCCGCAGCGGTTCGAACATGTATTCGCTCTCTTCTGCCTCAGCTCCTCGCTGGAAAATAGGTATCTATAAGTGGAAGTGGAACGGAAGTAAAACAACCGACACTAAGAAGCGCGTGCTTTACTTTGACAATGTAAGGATAGGTAACGAAAAGACTAAAATTTCAGAGATATCGTTTTGGCATACGCCTTCTCCTAAATTTAAAACCAGATTTTCAGAAATTTAAGGTAGTATTTCATAGCGGCTACAATCGGGTATACAGTCAAAGTATACTTTGATTTACTGGGGTGTGAGCTCATCAACACTTACCTTTTTAAGAATTTAGCTTTCCTAAGCTTTGCTGCTATCCCTTCTTTTACATCCGCCTTTCTACTTACTAACTAGAGGCACATTGTAAAATTGTTTAAATGTTAGATTTTGGTTAGTTAAAATTAAACTTTTATAATAAAATCAAGTAAAGCAAATATAGACGCAGACTTAAAAGGAGGAGAGGATTGTTAGCAATTTCAGTCGAAGGTTTATGCTTTAGTTGTCTGAAATTAATCCCGGTTTTGCTTCATCAAGATAGAATCAGGTTACATCCAAGAGAATGATGAATATGAAGGTAAAAGTCAGGAATGTATGCGCATTCTTATTAGCCAGTATACTTATCTTATGTGGCTGTGTGCGTCGGGCAAGAAAGCGTGCCTTTAATGGAGAGTTTATTCTTTCCGTATATTTTCATAATCCTAGCAGGAAGGAATTTGAAACCTGTGTAAAGTGGTTTAAAAAGCATCGGTTTCGTTTTTTAAGTATAGCCGATCTGCAACAAATTGTTCAGCAGCGACTCCCTTTTCCTAAAGGTGCTGTAGTACTTACACTTGATGACGGGTGGCAGTCTAATGAGGCCAATGTTGTAGAAGTAGCTAACCAATACCAGGTGCCTGTCACAATTTTTGTTTCAACGGAGCCAGTTGAAAAGGGAACTTACTGGTGGTCTTATATCATAGAAGCCCAAAAGAAGAAGCTGGCATATCCTCTTCTTGATAAACTGAAGAAGCTAAACAATGATGAAAGATTAGCTATTGTTAAAGATTTCAGGATACTTCTGCCTTTACGGAGAGAAGCCCTAACGATCGAGCAGGTTAGAAAGGTTGCTGAGTCAAAATACGTTACCATTGGGGGACATACACATACTCACCCTATATTGATCAATTGTAGTGCTGGCCATGTTTACGATGAACTGGCGCTGTCTAAAGAAAAGCTTGAATCATGGACAGATAAAGAAGTCACTTGTTTTTCCTATCCGAACGGGGACTATGGCGAGCGTGAAAAGGAAATATTAAAGGATTTGAATTACAAACTAGCTTTTTCCAGCCAGCCGGTTTACATGACTCCGGGTACCCTGAAAGATATTTATACTTTACCTAGGTTCGGTTTTTTGGAAAATGCCTCTTTCGCTGAAAATATCTGTCGTATAGTGGGGGTTTGGAAGCCATTCACGGGAAATTTCAGAACCTTGTTTTCTAAGAATCAACATTCTAATGAAGTACTTATTGATGAACATCAGAGCAAATCGAGCGCATTTGCTATTGGTCAATTAGCCAAATGAGCTACTGGTAGGTGCATCAAACCAAGTAATGTAATTTCCTATAATTAGACCTTGAAATATAGTAGCATGTATACTCGCCGTCATTCTATCTGGCCTACATTACCGCCCAATGTATACCTGAAGCGTTCTACTAATTGGCGTCCCTTCCCACTAGATCAGACGAGGTGCAGAATATTTTCTCTTGCAAGGCACGCAATATTAAATGCATCTAAAGCTCTTCACTTAGGAAAAGGGGATGTTATTCTGGTTCCTGCTTATCATCACGGATCAGAAGTAGAAGCTCTTATGCAGGCAGGCCTTCAAGTAATTTATTATGAAGTTAATGATGAACTGGAGCCTGACTCCAAAGAATTACAAACGCTTTTATCTCCCAATGTCAAAGCGCTCTATATAATACATTACCTTGGTTTTCCTCAAAAAGCATCCTTCTGGCGGCAGTGGTGCGATGAGAGAGGTTTACTATTATTTGAGGATGCAGCGCAGGCTTTCTTAGCACACCACAACGGACAACCAGTCGGATCCTTTGGACATGTGGGAGTTTTTTGTCTTTATAAAACATATGGAATTCCAGATGGTGGTGCACTGATTTCCACCATTCCTCCTGCGGCACCTCAACAGAACTCAGGAAAAGGCTGGTGGAAAGTGTTCAAAAGGCACGTGAACTGGATTGCAGCACGAAGAGGGGAGATAGGCGCTATACATCTTCTGGTAAAACCTATTGTATCTTCGTTCAAAAGGATGACAGAACATACGCATAAAGAGTTTGAAGTAGGCAATCCATCTACATCCCCTTCAACAATGACTATACGTTTGCTGCCTAAACTGCTGAATAAAAGTACAGCTGACCGGAGAAGAGAAAACTATGAGTTTTTGTTAAGCCATTTAGGAGACATGGTACCATACCCTTTCTCTACTTTACCTGAAGGTGCTTGTCCTTTTGCCTTCCCTGTAGAGGTTGCTGATGCAAAAGAATTTCTAAATAGGCTTCACAGCAGAGGTGTTGTAGGGCTCTTGTTCTGGCTGAACCCACATCCTTCGCTTTTAGTCGCAGATTTTCCGAAAAGCAGAGACCTACGCGAGAAAATGCTGGCACTGCCTGTGCACCAGGAATTAACGAAAGCTGATTTGAAGCAGATTGTGAAAGCCGTACAGGAATGCCGCATTGATTCTACAGCCCGAGTTGCTACTTTCAGCTAAGGCCAATGTAACAGCATCCTTATCAATAGAACCGCTAAGGTAAGTTTGTTGAAAATTGCTACAAGTTAAATTTTTTTAATCCGCCGAGTATGCAGATAGATAAAGGTTTCAAAACCTCTGTATTAGCTCCAAAGGCAGCAGAAGTAGAAATTTTAGTGGGGGATGATGTTTTCAAACTGCTTACAGAAGAGCGTTTCTTGTCAAAATGGGATGTGCTTTCTGCAAACTGCACTTGGGGAACTGTGTTTCAAAGCCGCGAGTTTGTCAGTACTTGGTACAGAGTGTATCAACATGCGTATTTGCCCATCCTTATAAAGGCTGAAAAGGAAGATAAACTCGAAGGGCTTCTTACAATGGCCGTAGCATGTTCGGATTCACAAAGACAAAACTTAGATAAATTGAAAGGTCGCATTGTAGGGGCCGGGCAATTTGATGCCGAATATCAAACATGGTTAGCAGAAGCCACTAATGGGGAGAAATTTATTAAAGATGCATTGGAAAAAATCAGCAGTCTTTTTCCTCTTTGCAATATTGTTTTACGGTATCTCCCCCCTGATGTACCTTTGGACTGGATTAGTACAGACAACAGGTGGCGGAAAAAAGCTGTTATACAAGCTTACAGAAGGCCTTTGATGGAAATGGGCCATCCGGACCTGCCAAAGTTTTTCCGTAAAACCGAGTTCAGAAACAAGCTAAACCGACTGAAGAAGTTGGGTGATCTTAAATTTGAACGAATTACCCATATTGGTGTCTTTTCTTCTATACTTCAGGGGCTCACGATACAGTATGATTTCCGGCAGGGAGCCATGTTCAATAAAAATCAATTCAGAGATAGCCCCGAGAAATCTGAACTGCTGCTTGCTTTGTTTGAGCAGAACCTGCTTCATGTAACCACACTGAAAGTTAATGAGGAAATACTTGCCTGCATTGTAGCAGTATCTGGTAGAGGCTGGGTGCACCTGGGAGGAATAAACATACACACACCTTTTTACGCTAATTATTATTCTCCTGGCTTTGTACATTTCTTAATGCTAGGGCAGCAGTTAGCTCATGAAGGAATAGACGTATTTGATCTGACACCAGGAGGCGATTCCTATAAAGAACGCCTTGCTACAGGGCATGACTACGTTTATGAGTTAGTGATCGCCAATAGTCAGGTTTTTAATTTAAAAAGAAAATTACGAAAGACCATTCAGGAACAGCTTATAAAAGCCGGTAAACGTCCTATGAGCGTAGAACTGTCTTTAAAAAAGAAGCTATACTTGCTGAAGGGGAGGCTGAAAGATATAAAACAACATAAAGTCAGCGCCATACTTGATCTTGTAAGTAAAGAAAAATTAAAATTTTATCGCCTTGACTTAACTTCCTCTTTACTCGAATCTCCTTTACAAGTGCATAAAGATAACCTTTCCGATCTGCTCAACTACGAGCAGCGCGGCTCCCTGCAGACGCGGTGGGAGTTCTTGGAAGAGGCCATGCACCGGTTTGAGGTGGGAGAGCACTGCTACAGCTGGTCAGAACAGGGGCAGTTGCTTGGCTGTGCCTGGGTGGGGGCAGCAGATCAAGAAGCGCAGCGTGTGCACTTGAGTCAACTGCCCGAGGGAGTGGCTCTGGTACAGGGTATTTACTGCCATCCGGCCGCTTACGACCGGCTCTTGTCTTTTCTGGCTGCTGTGGTAAAAGAAGCACTAGGAGAGCCAAATGCACCAGCAATAGTTATCTCTGTGAAAGATGCTGCTTTGTGTAAAGTGATTGAAGCCTCTGGAATAAAGTCACTGTCCTAGTAGTTATAAGTTTCATGTTCATGTCACCTATACTATTTTATTATTGCCCTTATAAGATACTTATGATGTATGAGCATTGAGGTTAAACACACCCTGGAAAAGACTCTTGTTGCAGGTACTTCTACTAAACTTTTGGTAGGGGAGGAAGCGCTGCAACAGTTAACGGATGTATGTTTTCAAGATAATTGGGACAATCTATATAGAGCCTGCTCCTGGGGCACTGTGTTTCAGAGCCGCGCATATGTTACTACCTGGTATCAGTTTTATCAAAAAGAGTATTTGACTGTTCTTGTAAAAGCAGAGCACGAAGGCGAATTAACAGGCTTGCTTACTCTGGCGCAAAAAAAGGATGGAGTTTTTGTTGGTGCGGGAGATACGCAAGCAGAGTACCAGGTTTGGCTATCGTTATACTCTGGTGAGTCTTTTATGCAACAGGCCTTATTGCAATTACATAAATATTTCCCCAAAGCACGATTGCATCTAAAATATATACCAGCCACTACAAAGATCGGCTTCTTAAATAATAATGCTGAATGGCGTAACCGTTGTATAATCCGTCCGCACAGACAACCTTTACTCCATATAGATGACGCCTTAATAACACAACAATTAAAAAAGAAAAACAGAAGGGAAAAAATAAACAGACTGAATCGGCTAGGTGAACTGAAGTTTGAGCGGATCACCGATTTCGAGTTATTCCAGCATGTTTTTGATGACCTTGCCTCGCAGTATGATTTCAGAAAAGGAGCAATGCATAACCGTTACTTCTTTCGCACAGATGAACAGAAGAAAGACTTTCTTTTCTCATTATACAGACAAAACCTACTACATGCCACTGTTCTCAGGCTAGGAAATGAAATAATAGCCTCGAATGTGGGCCTGATGGGTAAAAATTGGGTGCACCTGCAGGGGTTAAACACACATTCCCCTCTATATGCAAAACATTCACCGGGTATGCTCCATTTTCTGATGATGGGTAAGTTGCTCGCTGAGGAAAGGATTGAGGTGTTTGACCTGACTCCCGGATTGGATTCCTATAAAGATGGGCTAGCGACAGACTATGCAACTGTGCATGAGCTTGTAGTAGAAAAAGTATTTAGCAGTTTTAAACGAAGAGCTACAATCATACTCAATGAGTATGTTAAAAAGAGTGGTTCGTTGTTTGGGATCAAAGCGTCTTCGTTAAGAAAAGCAAAGCTTGCCAGTTTGCAAGCTATTAATACTATCAATGGTTTGCGAGGTCATAGTATCCGGATCTTAGCTAATCACCTCCGCAATAAGATTAATCCTGCTCAGTACTTCCTGTTTCAAAATGATTCTTTCAAAAAGTGCTGGTTATATAAAAGCAATAAAGTAAAGCTAAATAAAAATAACCTATCCGATCTGCTCAACTACGAGCAGCGCGGCTCCCTGCAGACGCGGTGGGAGTTCTTGGAAGAGGCCATGCACCGGTTTGAGGTGGGAGAGCACTGCTACAGCTGGTCAGAACAGGGGCAGTTGCTTGGCTGTGCCTGGGTGGGAGCAGCAGACCAGGCAGCGCAGCGTGTGCTCTTGAGTCAACTGCCCGAGGGAGTGGTCTTGGTGCAGGGTATTTACTGCCATCCAGCCGCTTACGACCGGCTCTTGTCTTTTCTGGCTGCTGTGGTAAGAGAAGCACTAGAAGAGCCAAATGTACCAGCCATAGTTATCTCTGTGAAAGATACTGCTTTGTGTAAAGCGCTTACTATGATTAACTCAGCAGTAATAAAATAAGCTGCTATCTCTAATACAATCTGATGTCCTGTTTGCTAATTTGTACAGCTGCACCAAAAAACCTCAACTTTCACAGCTATTAACAACTGCTATAGGTGTTTACTTATTAAACCAATTGTTCCAAATCCAATATTTTCATAGGTTATATTCAATATATATAAACCTTTAAATATTGAACTTGTTTTTATTGCTATATTTTTTCCTAAATTTTAAATAAAACACATCTTTTTCTCTTAGTATAAGTATAATAAATGTAGATAATATTTAATTAAAACAGTGCTTTTCTAGCTTCAGTGTAATTATTTCATGTGTAAATAGTATATTAATTTTAGTTAGGATAAATTAGACTTTGTAAATGTTGAAATATATGATGCCTATGAATATATAGATTGCTACTCCAGAATATTAATATAATAGCCTTAGAAAATATAAATAATATTGAGAAAGGCTATCAATTTCCGCTTCTCCGCTTCCGTTCTCTAACGACTATCATACACCCTTATTGAAGTCAATTATAGAGTCACCCTTCTGTAGATCTAGGCTTCTAGATAGAGGCCTTCATATCCCTGTTGTATAATTGTTTATTGGTAAAGTGTTATGGATAAATCTAAACCTTTACGTCTCTCCCTGTATTTTGGAGGCGATTTGATAACTCTGTTTGTTACATTCTTTATTGCTTTTTATTTTTTCAAAGACACAGGCTATGGCGTATATAATAGTGACCTACTCAGAGAGTTTGAATGGGCTTATTTTATAAGCTTCGTGCTGCTATGGGGATTTATAAGTTACTGGCAGAGGCTTTATGATTTCAGCAATTCCAATGGCTTTAGTAAAAGAGCTTTCAACTACATCAAAGCCTATCTGATCCTATTGATTCTGGTCTTTTTATTTCATTCCTTATTTCCGTTTCCACAAGATATAAGGAGCCTGACTATTGCTATTGTTCTGGGCTTTCCTGCTTTGGGTATACCCATTAATTTAATACTTATCAATTTAATAAGTTTGAGTAAGTATGACCCTGTAAATAAAAAATATACGTTAGTAGCCGGAGTTGGCAATGTTGCCAAGAAAGTAGAGAAAAACCTACACACGATACCTAAATCACAATATGTAATAAAGGGCTATATTGATTGTAAAAAAGAGGACTGTGCGGTTGCGCAGGATAAAATAGTGGGAGATATTGAGTGCCTAAATCAATATTTGAGGGACAATCCAGTTGATGAAATTGTAATTGCGCTGCCAGTTAAGCCATCTAAAAAGATACGCAGCATTATAGAAGCCGCAGATTACCATGGGGTAAGGGTTAAGTACATGCCTGATTATGAGGGGCTCTTTGGTGACAGATACAAAACTATCAGGTATGGCCAATTTGAAGCTATCAATGTTCGTCAGCTTCCCCTAGACGAGACCTTTTCTTTCCTAATAAAGAACAGCTTTGATAAAGTATTTGCATTATTTGCGATGCTCCTGTTGTCTCCGCTGTTCCTTGTCCTAGCTGTTCTTATTAAACTGGAATCACCTGGGCCTGTTTTCTACTGCCCTATACGGATAGGAAAAGGAGGAAAACCTTTCAAAGTCTTTAAATTCAGAAGCATGCGTGATAATGATGCAGCTTTTGGTGGCAGTCTATCTACAACGAAAGATGATCCGCGGATTACAAAGATTGGAAAGTTGATTCGGAAGTATAGCATTGATGAATTACCTCAATTTGTAAATGTCCTTTTGGGTAATATGAGTGTAGTTGGACCAAGACCGCATAGAAGTTATCTGAATCAACAACTACAGGCTTCGGAAGACAAGTACATGATTCGCCATTATTTTAAACCCGGAATTACGGGCTGGGCGCAGGTTAATGGTTGGCGTGGACCTACAGAAACAAAAGAGCAAAAGAGCCAAAGAACAAAACATGACATCTGGTACATGGAAAACTGGTCTCTTTTACTTGATCTTAAAATCATCTTCATGACCATATTCAACAGAAAAGTGCACCGTAGCGCCTTTTAGAATTCTATTTATTAATAAAAATTAACACAACTGAATTCCTTTAAATGATAGTACTTTACACGGATAAACATATTAAAAAAAGAGAAAGGTTTTAAAATAAGATCTTTCTTAAAACAGAAAACCCTGCATCTAAATGCAGGGTTTTCTGTTTTAAGGGATGTTAAGCAAACAATTAAGCTACCAGCACAGTCCTTCATAGTTCGGAAGGCTCTCTAAATGATTTACCCTTACCAAGTCTATTACTGCATGTTTGTCTTTAAGTAAATGGCTGTAGGATGGAGCGTCGAAGTTTCTGTGATTGATAACGATCACATCATTGTCTTTTATTGCTGTTTCAAGATCTTCTATAATAAGCTCTGATAAATGAGGAAGACGTTCGTTTATAAACGCTTTGTTGGCACCAATCAATTTAGAAAGATGTACATTTTTATCATAGATGGTAACATGATAACCTTTCCCAATTAAAGTTTCAGCTAAATCCACAGAGGGGCTATACCTTAAATCATCCGTACCTTCTTTAAAGCTGAGGCCTATAAAGCATACTTTTCTTTTTCCGGTTTTTGCAACCAGTTCAAAAGCGTTTTTTTTCTGATTTTCATTTGATGCATCTATGCAGCCCAACACAGGTGTATTCACATAGTTGTCATGCCCCAGTGTAACAAAGCCTTTCAGATCTTTGGGTAAGCAGGAGCCACCGTAGGCAAAGCCAGGCTTAAAGTATGCCGTGGAAATATTCAGTCGTGTGTCTTTGCAGAATAATTCCATTACTTTATGTGAGTCTATTTCAAGTGCCTTACACACGTTACCTACTTCGTTTGCAAAAGCAATTTTAAGCGCATGGTAAGAATTGTTTACATACTTGATAACCTCTGCAATTTTGATATCTGTAACCTCGATCGGCGCATCAATACAAGCATAAATTGAAGCTACTTTCTCTAAAGCTTCTTCATGATCTCCACCAATTACTGTAACGGAAGGATGATAATAATCTTTAACTGCCGAACCCTCTCGTAAGAACTCCGGGTTTGAGATCACTGTAAAGTCTATTCCGCGTTTCTTACCGGAGCAAGCTTCCACTATTTCGCCATACTTTTGGTTAGTGCCAGGTAAAACAGTACTTCTGATAACTATAGTATGAAACTCATCTTTTGTCTTCAATGCAGCGCCAATCTGTTCGGCAGTGTTATAAATATAAGAGAGATTCAGGTGCCCGTGCGGAGAGGAGGGGGTGCCAACGCAGATGATGCTTATCTCGGTGTTCCAGACTGCTTCATCTGCACACATGGTAGCAGATATTTTGTCTTTTTCGTGACCATCTTTGATGATCACATCAATGTCCTTTTCTAAAATGGTGGCAATTCCTTTGTTAATCAATTCCACTTTAAAAGGACTGACATCAACACCAATTACCTGATGTCCGTTTTTTGCCAAGCATCCCAGACTGACACAACCGACGTAGCCTAAGCCAAAAATTGAAATATTCATTATTCTAGGATTTATAGTTGTTTATCTGTTCTTTCATAAAGCTGATCATGTCGTCCCAGCTCTCTAGCAGCAGCTGCCGGTTACGTATCTGCTTATCTTCATCAAACTCCTTGTTGATGCTTTCATTAATAAAAGGAAGTGCTTCGTTGCCGGGTAAGTGCTCCAGTAATCCCTGCTTCATCAGAACTTCATTGGCTTTCATTTTCCGGATACCGCAATAAACGCTTGGTACTCCCAGCATTGCGCCTTCGCGTGCCATACTGTCTCCGGATGATACAACCAGCTTGGAGTAGTAAATCAGAGAATGTATATCCCCGACCGGCTCTTCCAGTATAGACCAATGCTTTGGGAATTTGTCAGCTATACTTTTATCTTCTAAAGAAAGGACAACAGGTGTATCAGAATTGATTTCTTTGCTAAAACTGCATACGATCGCATCCTGCTGGTTATAGTAGTTAAAGGATTTGTTGCTCACCTCTCTTACAAAAACATACTTATGTGGCATCAGGCCATACTTTTCCAGTATGCTTGTGTCAGGCTTAAACCTTCTTGGGCTCAGGTAGCTCCATTCTTTCAGACAGTTGAAGGTGGATGTTTTCTTGTCTTTATTTACGATAGGAGGGAAAAACAACTGATCGGATAGTGTTGCATTGATGCTGTTTATTTTTCCTCTTTCAGGATCGTCGTAAAACTGTATGATTGGAACATTAGCGATTCTGCAGGCTAAAGCTAACGGTATACTGCTGGCGGCAACACAGATATTATACTTGTTCTTCCTGATCAGGTCCAGAAAAACCATCGTACGCCTTATGTTACCATCCCATACAATTGACCATTTTGTACCTCTGCTGCTACCCACAGCGATCGTGTTAAAACCTTTATACTCCCTCTGAATTATTTTAGGAAGCTTTCCCCGATCGAGGTAACATACGGTTACATCCCAGTTTTCTGAAAGCAGCTCCTGTGAAAGTCCTTTGAAAAGATTTAACTGGGCAGGGTGTTTTATGTCGAAGAGTATTTTCATAAAGATATACAGATGTTAGCCTCTTCGCTAGAAGAGAGATGCATGTAATATTTCTGGAAAAATTCTGGATTAAAGCGGGGTAGCTTGATGGCTATAAGACTATATAACTCAACACCTGAGTATAAATACTATAGATTTTCTGGGAGATAAGATTGTTGTTGAAGTTCATGATGACATGATCCCTGTTCATCACCCTTGCTTTTGAAGACGAAAGAACTTTTAGGCACTCAATATACTTTTCTATCTTCTTATCGATTATAAAACAGTTGTCAGTGCCTTCACAAATCAAGTCCACATCACCCACATTGTTCGACAAGACCGGTAGTGAGTTTAGAATGGACTCTTTTATAACCTGGGGGCTTCCTTCGCTTACACTGCATAGCAACAGTACGTCTGCCGCCTGCATCAGGCATGTCAGCTCATTTCTGGAGTATCCTTTCAATTCAATAAACTTAACAGGTCTTGTCGTAGTAGTAGAAAATGCCTCAACGATCCTGAAAGCAAATTCAGGGTCTTTTACTTTTCTGCTGAAACTGGAAGAAAACAAAATGACAAAATCATCTTCTGACCAGCCGTATTTTTTCCTTGTTGCGTCTCTGAAACATAAGTCAACATCTGTATCAATGCCACATGGTATAACCGTAGATTTCTTTCGGAAGTATTTTGCCATTTTAGGTGATACCAGGATGTTGTGTGAAGCAAAACGGCTTGCCAGCAAGCCTATTTTACGTTCAGATGATTTGTTGATATCACTCCCATGAAAGGTGATGACAATTTTGTAATTGTGCAGCGTTAGTATCTTGCTCAACACTGCTATAAAAGCCCACAACCCATAGTGAACATGAATAATATCTACCCTGTTTTTATTCAGGTATTCTTTAAGCTGAAGAACAGCTTTCAGGTATCCCATTACGCCTCCCTTCTGTATCAGGAAGTGCTCGATGTGGATGTTATAGTTCTTCATCAAATTGTCAGCCTGCTCCTTCACAAAAGGCTTTACCTCACCAGAGGGTGATCTGCTGACGAATACCACATTAATCATATAAGCAATTAGTAAGAAGTAAACTTAATCGTACAGCAATTCTGTAATAAAAAATCGAAGATAGGGTATCAGGAAAGTGTAGCTATGGCTCCTGATTTTACTTTTACTTTCATTTCATTGGTTAAAACAGATTCATAAACCTGTTCAAAAGCTTGCCCCATTTTCTCAATGGAGAAAGAATCCTCTATAATTCTTCTGCTCACTCTGCCAAAAGACTCACGTTTTTCTTTGTCATCAATCAAGTCAAGTATTAAATAGGCAATTTCTTCTTCGGACTCGTTTGTAACCAGATACCCATTTTCGTGGTGGTGTACAATCTCTTTTGTGCCACCTGGAGCACTGGCTATAACAGGTTTAGCAAGTGCCATATATTCCAGAATTGCATTAGAAATACCTTCGCCGTTTGTAGAAAAGAGCACGCCTATAGTACAGGCATTTACCAGGGCTTCTACATCATTGATTCTTCCGGGAAAAGAAATCCTTGTATGCTTAGAGCTCAGTTCTTTCATTCTGTTGTAGAGCGTGGCATCCTCGTATCCTCCTACACCAATAAATGTGACATCATCTCTTAATCCGGTAACAAAATCAGCAATCTTATAAAACAGGTCATAGTTCTTGTAATGAGAGAAAGTGGCGGCCATTACTACCACATAAGGTGTTGTAATACCATACTTGCCTTTTACCACTTCAGCATCAGGAAGATTGCAAAACCTGCTCATGCTCATGCCGTTGTAAATTACCTTGCACTTGTCTATAGGAGGATTGTAAGCGTCTAAACCTGCCTTCGAATTTGATAGTATGACTTTGGAAAAACGAAAGTTGAGGTAATCGATCAGATTGTAAACCGACCACTTAGAGGAATTAGTAGGAGCGCCTGTAATCTGGCTGTTAATGACAGGTATTTTTTGAGTAATGACTGCAGGCAGCGTGTAAAAAGACTGCATGCGCCCCCAGGTATGTACTACGTGAGGCTGAAAGGCCTTGCAGATTTTGTAAAATTCATAGAATACGTCAATGTTGCTTCCGGTCTTTTCTCTTTTTATAACTGTATAGGGTATGTTCAGTTTGAAGAAATCTACATAGTGCACTTCGTCTCTGGTGACTACCACCATCATATCGAAACATCCTTTCTTCTTTAGATAAGACAAAAGTTCGAGCAGGCGTCTTTCTTTTCCTCCACCACGCAGGCTACCAATAAAAAAAAGGATCCGGGTGTTGTTGTTGCTCATAGTAGGTAGGAGTTATATCTGCAGGTGCTTCAGGAACTACACAACGTTGGTTGTCATAGAATAATTTGGGGAGCTATTTCTCCATTTTAAATTTAAAACAACTGGATGTCAGGTAAGAAACAAAAGAATTTCCCATGAATACCTTGCCTACTTTACCGAATGTATTTGGGGATCTCCAGGCTACCTGCGGATTTTTGAAACCGATCTCCTGTAACATAGCAATCCAGGTACTTGGCTCCTGATGTTTATGCCACTCTATAGTTGGAGCAAATATGCTTTTGATACCAATTGCATTATAAAAATTTTTACAGCTGGCATCAGCAACGATAAGACTACCACCCTTGCTCATTTTATTATAAACATCCGTCATGATTTTCTTGTAAGTGTTGTAGCTTTTGGTGTCTTTCCGAAAGTTTATACATGCTTCTTCATCTAGATGGTTAATAGAGCTATGCATAACTACAACATCAAATTCTTCATCTTTTACCTGAGGCGTGTACGATTGCAGCGTTACAGGCGAAAGCTCGACGGGTAGGGTGGGTGATAGCTCTGTCTTAAATGCATTGAACTTATTTATCATGCCGGAACTAGACCCATCTGATTCTGGTTCGAGGCACACTACCTTGCTGGCCCCTTTTACCGCTGCATAAAACGATAATAATCCGGTACCACCTCCCACATCCAGTACTTTCTTGTTAGCTAGTTCTACATCATCAAAGATGTACTTGAGGTGAAATTTTAAATTTGATTTAGTCGAATACATTTTACGGTCAATCGCTAAATCAAGAAAGTTTTCGGTGATGTTATTGTTTTGCATACCTGTATGAATTGAATGTGATGAGATGTTTAAAATGTCGAAGCTTACCGTCTGCTTTAAAACTTTATACTTTATTTTGGTATGAAGTATAAACTGGTTCAGGTGGTAATAGGTGTAGTAGATTCTGACCTAATAACCAACTGTTATTTCTTCTTCCAATTCTACTTCTTCGGTTTCCTTTTCCTTTTTCGTCAGGCTCAAATTGCACACAAGAAACAGCAGCAACATAGAGTCAGCCTGGGTATAGCGGCCCGTGATCGTATAAATGGTGAAGACTATAAAGCAATAAAAAACGGTCATTGTATCTGCTCGTGTACGGCAAGCTTTTAAGGCGATAAAGAAAGCAGTCAGGATCATCAGCAGGTAAAGCCCGACCCCGATCAGGCCGCTGGAGTGTGCTATACTTGGCAGGTCGCCATGCAGTGTTCTTTCATAGAACACGCCTTGGCCGTAGTTTCCGGCACTATTAAACAATCCGAAACCCAACCAGGGGCTGTAGGCTTTGAGAACAAACATGTCTTTGTAGAGCATTTCATACTCAAAAAAACGTTTCTCTTCCTCAAGCTCTCTGTTATCAAGATTTCTCAGTTCATAACGCTCTTTAAAAACAGAAGCAAAATCTGATTGATAGTATAGCGTGGCTCCTACCACAGCGGTAAAGGACAAAAAGAATATAACTTTCTTCGCTGTTTTGGGAGTCAATGTAGAAATAACAGCAAAGGGTATTCCTATGATGCTTGCCATCATAACTGACCGTCGGAGGGTAAGCAATATAAAGGCTATGGCAATGATGTATATAGCGATCATGGCGATATTGCTCTTTTGTAATATCCTCAGCAGCACAACAAAAAGCGCGATTGCCACAACGTTAAAGCTGGTAAAGATCAGGTTGCCATAAAAGATCCCGTTACTAATGCCATACATGGAGTAGGGCGAAAATTTAAAAAGCGTGGCAAAGATCGTATTGGCAATAAAAACCAGCAGAATGAGTAAAGAAGCATTAGTCAGCTCTTTAAAGATGGTTTTGTAAGAATACTGTCTGTAAATATTATTGATAAGGGGCAGCGAAATAAAGAACAGCAGCACCGGAAAGATCAGACCTAGTTTCAGTGTATGTATCGAATCTGGTATGAGTATGATGTAATATAAAAACAGAACTACTGCAAAGGCATTATGGGAAAACAGCGCGTAGTTACGGTTTATTATTACGAACACGATAATTGTTACAACCGCATAAAAGCAGGCAATGGGTAATACAGGTGTAATAACGGTATGTGCAAAGACTAATACAGGTATATAGATTATCCCCAGATCTTTCTTTTTGGAAAGTATAAAATACGCAGCAACGTAGATCAGTACTTCAGTTAACAGAAAGAATAACTTCATAAAAGGGGAATGGCATTTTAACTTTTTGACTTTAGCAGATCAAAGTATATCCGGAAGGAGAAAGAAAGCGAACAACTAAAGGAACTACTTGATCAGTTGCTTTACCCAATGCTTCACTTTTCTGTATCGGGGCGACATGGTCTTCCACATCACAAGACCCTGATAAGGCACACGATTCAGAATATACAAATCCCACCAAAGCTTTTTAGACAGCACCGTGAACTCTGTTTGCTTCTCTATTTCGTTGCTTTTGTCACGGGAAGGGCTATAAGCATACCTGATGCCTGCATAAATAGCCTTTCGGGCAATGAATTCATTTCTGTAGAAATCACCCTCCTGGTAGAGATCAAACCAGGACTCCTTACAACTATCGATTCTACCCAAGCGTGCATTATGTGAAACACAGGTGTCTTTGTATACCGCCAGTACTTTAGGAGTGAATGCTATATTATACTTGGTTGCAATTTTAGCCCAGGTATAATCGTCTTCTCCACCTATCATCCCTACCGGGAAACCGCCAACATTATCAAACACGCTCTTATTAATAACGATAGCTGATGACCATGGAACGTGGTGTTTTAGCTTTACTTTAAAAAAATCGTCTACTATTCCTTCCTGTACTTCGTTCCCGTAAATCGTGGAAGTGACCGGGTTAATTGTGGAAGTGACCGGGTTAATTTTTTTATATGCAGCAGCATAGAGTCCGCAGAATGGGTATTTATCGATAAGGCGTTTCATCTCAGCCAGGAAGCCAGGCTCCCAATTATCATCTGCGTCCAGTAGAGCAATGTATTGGTGATTGGATTTCTTTATTCCGTGATTTCTGGCATCAGAGACACCACCATTTTTTTTAGAAAATACCTTCAGCCTAGGGTCGGTAATGCTGAGCGCTATTTGCAGGCTCTTGTCTGTAGAGCCATCGTCAACTACAATTAACTCAAAGTCGCGGTATGTCTGGCTCAGAGCTGAATTTATGGTTTCAGCAACGTGTGCCTCTTTGTTATACAATGGAATCACTACGCTGAACATTGGCTTCTTTGAATTCATCAATTATGTTTTTTAATACATAATTGTATTTTGCAATTACTTTTTCAGGGATCACTTCTAGGTTTGAGAGCTGTCCTATCTCTCCGGATATTCGGTTTATAGAGTAAGCCAGGCGTAAATGGTTGGACGTAGTTTGTAGCTCCTGGGCTAGTTTATCTAAATAGGGCTGTTCTTTTAGGATTGATTCTGTCCAGCTCTCTCTATAGTAGATTGCCTGTCCGTAATTATGGTAATGAATGTAATCTGTGATAAAGCTCCCGTTGCAGGTGAACATGCTCCAATCTATTATTTTGATCTGATGATCTACATGTACCATATTTCCCTGGTGCAGATCGCCATGAGCACTGGTTACAGGTAAATTAACGGATCTGAGTATATTTTCTGCTTTCTCCAGCAGCCCTGGTTTCAAACCAATGTTTTCTAAATTTCGAAGATATTTAAAATCGAAAGCATTGCTGGAGGGCTGCACAGGGTACCCTAGTGCCTCTTGCAGTTTTGATTCAATAAACTGTTCTGCCAAAAGCGAGTTTTCGGCACAGATCGGCTCTCCTCTTTTCATGACCAAGTAAAAGAGCCTGTGTTTGATACGCAGAACCTGGCCAGACCAGAACATTGAACCTAATGCGCCGTGATTACCCTGTAGCTCCGCAATTTTTGATGCTTTACCGTTAGGGGTAAAGATCTTAAAGGTCCACTTGCCAAAATGGTAAATAAAAGACGGCTTGCTGTAGTGGTAACGACCAAGTTTTATTATCGAGCGCATTAGCCTTTATTTACCAGTTTATAGCCTTTCTTTATTTCTGATATAAAAAATAGGGTGTAAGTAAGTATACCTGTAAAACCTGCAGCAATCAGGTTGTATAGCAACGGCATCTCTATATACGAAACGCTATAAATCATGCCCAACATTACAGCTGCAGCTAATAAAGGTTTTTTTAAGGCTAGTATCACATCCCCGTCAGTCACATTGATATACTTCTTCATGTAGTAATGAAAAGTAAGCCTGGAGGTAGTATAGTGTATGCAAACGGCATATGCTACACCAACCAAACCGAAGTATTTAGTTCCAAAATACATCAAGGGAAGCGCTACTAAAAAGGTGTTGGTTATATTCAGATAAAAACTTACTGAAGGCTTTCCAATACCCTTCAATACTTCTGCCGGGGTGCCTGATATCGCAAAAATCATAGATGCGACAGATAGCACACGCAGGGGAGCCGCCGCTTCTATCCAATTGCTGCCAAAAAGGTATTGTATAAGGTCCTCGGCTAAACCAATGAACAGGACCGACACCGGGAAGGTGATGGTAGCAGAGAGTGTCATCACTCTTAGGTAATAGTATTTTATCTGCTCTCTATCGTCTTGAATTTTGCTGTAGACTGGGAAGAAAACCTTATTAAAAATAGAGTACAGCTGCCCTCTTAGTGTTTCGGAAAGCGTGAATGCCAATGTGTAAATACCGAGTGTATGCGCACTCATCAGTTTTCCAACTATCAAGTAATCAATGTTATTCCTGAAAAAGAAAAGAATGTTGTTGATTTGTGTGTAGGTGCTGTAACCTGCCAGATTTGTTAAAGAACTACCCTGAAAAACAAATTTGGGTCGCCAGCCAACTTTTATCCAATAGGAGATAAAAATTATAAAGGAACCTAAGATGGACTTCAAAACCAGGCTCCATACACCAAATCCAAGTATGGCTAGTGCTATAGCTGTAATCGAACTTACTACGGTGCCTGCAATGGTGATCCGAACCAGGTTATTAAAATCCAATTTCTTGGTAAGAATAACCCTTGGTATAATAGTCAGAATGTTAAAGAACAGATAAATGCTTAGTGCATTTAATACAGGTACCAGCCTCGGCTCCTTATAGAACGCTGCTCCATAAGGAGAGATAAAGAAATAGAACAAGGAAATGAAGGCAGTTGCCAGTGCTAGTAAAAACCAGAAGGCACTGGAGTAACGGACTTCTGTTAGCTCATCTTCCTTTTTCTGGACCAGGGCATTGAATAAACCCATATCCGAAACAACCTGTAGGAAGCCAATTATGATCATTGCCATTCCTACTATGCCGTATGCATCTGGTAACAGAAGCCTGGCCAGAATCAGCTTTACAACAAAATCTGTGGAGCGGGTTGCGACGACACTGATCGTATTCCACTTTATTCCGGAATAGACACTCTTTTTTAACTGCGTTGTTGACATAAGCAGGATCAGTTGCAGGGTTCCGCTATGAGGAAATGCTTGTAAAGCTTTGGATGGTTGTATATTTCGGAGACAATCAGATCGGATGCTTCGCTTATGGACATGCTGGATGTATCGATGCTTTTATACTTCCCATTCGAAACTTTATTGGCCACCGTTCTGAATTTCTCTGTATCTGCTATGCTTCGTTCCAGACTTGTTTCATGTGGTTTTCGCTTTACCAATACCTCCGGGGCAGCATGTAGAAAAAATACAAGGTCCGGATCAGGAAGTATGAACTTGTATAAAAGTTTAGGACCTGCATTTTTATCCTGATAAACAAAGCCCGGAAACCTGTCGATGAGTGTAATTGTATATTTCGACTTCCGAACTACAGGGGCTATCCGCAGCATGTACTCCAGGGGGAGTACAGCAAAAGTTTTAAAGAGATTGTATGCTTTCTTCAGTGGCCATGTGCTAAGATTATAGGTGTATATCTTTTTTACAGTTTCAGACGACCAATTGCTTTCACCAGTTCCTAAATAAAGCCTGTTGTTTTTAATGTTTAGTTTTTTACCAACTGCTTCAACCAAAGTAGTTTTTCCTACGCCATCTGTTCCTAAAAAAAGCACACTCAGGCCGTAACCATACTTGAAAGTAGAAGTTGATCTGATCATTTTCTTACGCTCCTGAATAAAGTAGGGATTAAGTATTTGCTGGAGCTTAGCGGTGTTTAATGGAAACTCACGATCTAGCCATTCCTGTATTTGTTCTATTACCCCCAAGTGCTCACTGCCTATCTCGTGTAAGTACAAAGAAATATATTTTTGCAAGTATGCCTTATGTTTTCCCTCCAGTTTGCCACGCTCTTTGTAGCCTAAATGTGCAGCATACAACATTACTGCATCAAATCCTTTTGGCCGGTAAATGCTAACCTCGTTTAAAACAGAGTCGGAGATCGTGTGGCTGGCACCCGAGTAGGTACAGCAAACAGCATCACTTTTTGCAAAGGTTAAGGAATATTTTACATCCAGGTATTGCTCAGAGGAAGGGGAAATGTAGAAAAAGTGGTTTTTATGGAATGCTGGTTCTTTTCTTCGATACCACCCTAACTCAAAGATTTTTTTTTCAAATGCTTGCTTACCTGCAGGAGCTACAAAAAGATCAATATCATTCGAGCTAAAATCACTTTCAAAGTCGGTTAAAAGAAAATATTCTATACAGCTGCTATTTAGATGATCAAACAACTGATGTAAGTAGTTACTCATATCTTCTTAAAGTAATGTATAATAACCCGACAACTTATTTTTTTACAGCTTTTACTAAACTATCCTTGTCAAGCTCGGCATGTAAAATATAGCCCAGCGAGGGGAGTGCCACTTTTACGGAATTATTCTTTATGGCTATAATCGTACCTTCTCTGTCGATCAGTGTGCCTCTGTTAATTTTTACAGAATCATGGACGTTAAATTCTGCCTTCTCTACCTGCACATTTTGGTGCTCATTCAGAAATCTTTTGATGGTATCTATTTCCTCGTCTTTGATAACGGCAGGCCTTCCCAGCCAGTAAACCAGGTTTAATACACCATTGACTTTGCTTAACTCACCGAGTTGTTTCTCAGGAAGATGAACAAAGACGTAAGACGTAAATAGAGGCATCAATACCATCTTCTTTCTATCGCTCCACTGGCGTACTACTTTGTTCAGAGGGCAGTAACTCTCGATATTCTTCAGACTCAGCAATTCTGCTACTTTTTTCTCCCAACGAGGTTTCGTGTAAACTGCGTACCACTTTGCATTCATAGTATTATAATCTAAAGTAAAAGCTCGATTGGCTAAGGCTTCGCCTACCTCAGTCACAAAGTAGTAACCGGGTGAAAAAGTGTGAAAGCATTCTGTTAAATCCGGTACAATGCAAAAGGCAACCTGTGAGGATCCTCATGCTTGTAGTAAGAGCGCAATGCTTTACAAACCTTATTTTTACAGCAAGCTTCTTATATTTTAAGCTTTGGTTTTTTTCATTCTGGCCCTGTAGGTCTTATCGCTATACTTGTTTTCGTAACCATAGCCATAACCATAACCATACTGGCCTTTAACAAAACCACGAGGCTTAACACCATTAAATACAATGGCAACCTGATTCAATTTTTTCAGCTTGTTATCCTGCGCCATGCGCTGCACTATCTGCTTAGGTGTATAGGCATGGCGCATCACTAACAAGTTTATATCACAGAATTCCGAAAGGAAGTAACCGTCAGATACTAATTCCAGAGGAGGGGTGTCGAGTATAATATAATCGAAGCGTTCTTGAAGGTATTCAAACAGCACTTCCAGTTTGCCGTTTGCTAAGACATCTGAATGGTCACCGATGTTAACTCCGGCAGGTATCACATACAGGTTCTCGAAATCTGTGTTCATGATAATTTCTCCGGGCTGCGCTTCACCAAAGAGATACTCTGTAATGCCTTTCTGATCTAGCAAGTCAAAGAGTTCAGAAGCTCTTGGGTTTCTTAAGTCAAAATCCAGCAGGGCAATTTTCTTGCCCGACGAAGCCAAGCTGAAAGACAGGTTAGTGCTTACATAACTCTTCCCTTCACCTGGTATACTGGAAGTTACCATGATCTTTTTCTTGGTGAAAGTACGCCCATATAAACCCATTGTAGACCGTAGTTGCCTGAACTGCTCTACAACTGAAATTTCTGTAGGAGCCTTAAATAGTTTTTCTTTTTTCTGGTGCTTTATATTTGCCAGTTCTGCTACAATCGGAGCATTCGTATACTCTTCGATCTGTGATCTGAACAGTAGTTTATTGTTTAAAAACTCTTTACCGGTAACCAAAGCAATACCTGCACCGCACGCTACTAAAGCAGCGATAAGGTAGATATAAGTGGCATTCGGGCTAGTGGGATAAATAGAAGCCTCAGCCATATCAACCACTCTGAAGTCTCCTGCGCTTGGAGCGTAAGAAAGTACGGTTTCTTCTCTTTTCTGAAGCAGGAATCGATACGCTTCGTTTTTGATGAGTTGCTGGCGACTGATATCCAACAGTTCTTTTTCCTTCTGCGGGATCGTCTGCAAGGCAGTGTTATACATGTTGTTTGTAGAGGCCATGTTGGCCTTGCTTGCCTCCAGGTTCACGCGTTGGTGACGAATGTTTTCCAGTATACTTGGTCTTATTTTTTCAATCTCATCAGCCAGGGTAATTAGCAGCGGATTGTTTTCTGCAGTAGTAACTCTAAGTTTTTGGTACTGGATCTCAGAATCATACAGTTTCTGCAAAAGCTGCGACAGAACCGGATCATTAACTCCCAGGGTGGAAGGAACGATGCCTGCTGATTTATCTTTCGAAATAACGTATTTTTCGACATTGTTGAGAACGGCAAGTTGCGTATTGATCTCAGCAATTTTACGGTCATTGTCCCCAACATTCTGTAAGAATAGCCTTCCTTGTTCACTTAAATCAACAGCTCCTTTCCTTGATTTGAACTTTACCACCTGGCTTTCCAGATCTTCTAACTCTTTCTCTACAAGTTGTATGCGGTCCTCCACAAACTTAAGGGTATTGGCAGCCAGGTCGTTTCGTTCATCAATGGCTAACTGGTTATAGGCGTAGATCAGGGTATTCAATATGTCTTCGCCGCGTTTCGGGTTAGGATCCTGAATGCCAAGCGTGATTACAGTAGATAGCTTGCTCGAAGTTTCGATGAATACCTGGGCAAGGAGGCTGTTTGTTGCCTTCCTTGGTTGCATGATGTTAAAGTAAAGCGCACCCTGGGGGCTCTCTTTTTTGTTTTTGTTCCTGGTAAAAAGTATTTCACCATAAGGTGTCTGCACCCATTCATTCAGAGGATACGCTTTGTTTTCTATATGTACTTTGTTATCTACTTCAGAGAAAGTAAAGTATATATTATAGTACTCCTGTGCACTCTCAGGATTTTTAAGTTCTATTTGTAAGGGAGAAGAAGTGTACGCCGGAATGGTTTTATACTTTCCTTCGTCATAAATAGGAGCATACAGTTTTAAATTCGTTACAACCTTGTTCATCAGGTTGTAGGATTTTAACACGTTTATCTCGTTCTCAACGATCTTATTAGAAGTAAAAGCATCAATAGACTCTGTCATTCTGGAGTCGTCAACGCCTTTTCGCTCATCCTTCATGATCAAGGATGCAGAAACATAATAAGTAGGTATGGCAAAATAATTTACGTAGACCCAAGCTCCAGTTAAGGCAACAGATACTAAAAAGATGTATAAAGGCCAGAATGGAATATATTTGTGGATCAATGCAGAAATCAGAGTATCTTCTGTGCTTGATGTCTTTTTGTCCATATGCTTACGGAAAATATTATCTGGTTAAACGATCAATCGCAATCACTATCACTGATACGCCACTGAATACCACAGGCAGCCACAACTTTGCAGGACTCACGCTTTGAATCTTTGAATTATTGGGCTCAACGTAAATAATGTCGTTTGATTTCAGGTAGTAATAAGGCGAGGTAAAGATCTCATCCGTTGTCAGGTTGAT
Organism: Pontibacter ruber; assembly: GCF_023630205.1. Classification (GTDB taxonomy): domain Bacteria; phylum Bacteroidota; class Bacteroidia; order Cytophagales; family Hymenobacteraceae; genus Pontibacter; species Pontibacter ruber. The sequence continues at coordinate 1,096,407 of NZ_JALPRR010000003.1, forward strand.
GCGGTTCAGTTTTTTTTTCCCGTTTTCTTCCCTTATCAAAAGTATGTTTTCACGGTTAGCAAAAATGGTTAGGTCGCCAGCCAGACCAAGTGCTTCCAACAGTGTTATTTTTTCGTTTGGGATTGTAAATACAGATGGGCGGGCAACTTCGCCAAGTACCGAAACTTTATAGTTCAGATAGCGGATATCTATAGTAGGATCCAGGAGTAGCTTTCTGTTTATCAATTCATCGCGCATGCCCTCTCTGAGTGCCTTTTTGGTTAGCCCGGCTGCTTTAACTTTGCCTAAGTAAGGAAATTGTATATAACCGTCCTGATCAACAAGGTAGCCTACAGCCTGTGTGTTGACAGTTGCAGAGGACGAACCACGTGGGCCGCTTGAATTTAAAGCATTGAATATTTCGGTAGCCTGGGGGTTTAGGCTGCTAACGGAAATACTTAACAAGTCGTTTGTCTGAATGACAGGTTCTAAATTCTGTAGTCTTTCCTGATACTCAGTGCTTTTTAAATTGTTAAAGTACGTTACGTTTTTATTCGTTGTGCAGGAGGTCTGAAGAGTTAAAGTAAGTATAACTGCAATTACAATGTACTTATATGGTTTTGTAATATTAGTATGCGACATGAGCAGGGTGTCTTTAGATAGAACATGAAAACTAATAACGTTTAATTAGAATAGTCTAATAAAAAAGCCAACAATTACAATACGATTAGACCCATACTAAGTTTCTGTTGTTATAACTCTTTCTATATATTTTTTTTAATTTTTAAGTGGTAATTGTTTTTGTTCAAGGGTAAGTGTAATCTAAACGCTGATAAATGCAATGCTAGTCGAATGAGGCTGTGAATTAGAATAGATGAATATTCAAAGTATGGCATGAGTTGTTTAATTATACTTGGACACAGTAATATATCTTATGTTCCATATTTAGATACGTGCATGTTGCCTGCTCAAAAAGATGCACAGGTAAGTCATTTTTATTATTGTAGCCGGACTAGGTTCTTCTTTACAATATGAGCTATATTTTTATCGAAAAGTGTAGCAAACCATTACCATAAGGTTGGGCCAGATCAGACTTGGCTACTGGCAACTCAGTTACACCTCAGCAGCGAACCCATCTGACTTAAAGAAATACTCTTCTTTATTTACAGGATAAACCCAGCACCTGGAAAGAATTGGCTTGATATCGAACTAAGAGCCGTTTGATTTCTAACGACTTACGTAGTTGGAATTATTAGCTTCGTTAATAGTATAAATATCGTATCACAGAAATCTAAACCGGCCTCTTCGCAAATCATGAAAAGAACACTAACTATTTTTGCCTTGCTTATGGCAGGTGGTATTGGCGCACAAGCGCAGAACGCAACCATCCCTGCTTCCGAAATTCAGATCAAGGCAGCTGTCCTGGCGGCTCCTGCTGAAAAACGAGCGGGTGCCGCTGTGTATGGCTATAATTCAAAGGGAGATTTCGTGCTGTTGCGTAAAGGAACGAACGAAATGGTTTGTATTGGGGATGATCCTGCACAAAAAGGGTTCTCCGCTTCCTGCTACCATCGGGATTTGGAGCCCTTCATGGCGCGTGGCCGGGAGCTGAGGAAGGAGGGAAAAGATTCAAAAACAATATTTGATACCCGGGAGAAAGAAGCCAAAAGCGGAAAGCTGAAGATGCCAAAGCAACCTGCCAGCTTGTTTGTTTACAATGCTCCAGACGAGAATTTTGACAAGTCTACCGGCAAGGTAAGTAATGGGTATCTGCGTTATGTAGTGTACATCCCTTTTGCAACAGCAGAAGGTACCGGCTTGCCCCTGAAACCGGAAGCCCCAGATATGCCCTGGATCATGCATCCGGGTACACACGGTGCTCATATTATGATCAATCCGCCAACCGATCAGAAACAATAGTTCAGGAGGCTTAATCAAGTATAGGAGTGAGACAGAAAAAGCAACTATGCATAACAGGTAAGAATATTACATCAGCTTTTCGGAATGATGTTATGGAAGTATGTTTTCGTGCTTCTGATACTTAACACAATAACTTCAGATCAGGAGCAGGCTTTACCTTTCCATTCTTTTGCCATGCCCTCAACCCTTACCTTGTTTTTGTGTGGCGATGTGATGACCGGAAGAGGGATTGACCAGGTGTTGCCTTATTCTGTTGATCCGAAGATCTACGAGGCTTATGTGAAGAATGCCAAAGACTACGTCAGGTTAGCCGAACGAAAGAACGGTTCGATACCGCAACCCGTGAGCTATACCTATATCTGGGGAGATGCCCTGCAAGTATGGCAGCAGGTAGAGCCCGATCTGAAGCTGATTAACCTGGAAACCAGCATCACCGAACAGCCGGAGCCCTGGCCAGGCAAGGAAGTACAATACCGGATGCACCCGAATAATGTGGAGGTGCTGACTGCTGCTGGCATAGATTTCTGTTCCCTTGCCAACAACCATACGATGGACTGGGGCCGCGCCGGATTACTGGAAACCCTTCAAACCTTATCAAATGCTAACATCGCTTTTGCCGGAGCAGGGGAGAATAAAGCAGTAGCAAGCACGCCGGCAATTCTAAATACAGCAAAAGGGCGGGTGGTTATCCTTGCGTATGGCTCCGAAACAAGTGGTGTGTACCGGTCATGGGCCGCCACGGAAAATGAACCTGGTGTTAACCTATTGCCGGACATGAGCGATGCAACTGTACAGATGATCTCAGAACAGGTTACTCAAGTTAAAAGGGCAGGAGATGTGGTGGTTCTTTCGATCCATTGGGGGAGTAACTGGGGCTATGATGTTCCTCCAGTACAACAAAGATTCGCACATCAACTCATCGATAAGGCTGGTATAGATTTAGTCTTCGGCCATTCTTCGCATCATCCGCGTGGCATCGAAGTATACAACGGAAAGCTCATTATCTATGGTGCCGGTGATTTCATCAACGATTATGAAGGCATCAGCAGCCATGAGCAATACCGCGGAGATCTGTCGCTGATGTACTTCCCAAAGCTTGATCCTGCCACAGGTAAATTGCTTTCTCTCCTGATGGTGCCAATGCAGATAAAGAACTTTCGACTCAGTTATACCTCCAGGCAGGATGCCCGGTGGCTGGCTGATGTACTGGATAAAGAAAGTGAAGCATTCGGATCCGGTGTAGCATTGCAGAAAGACGGCAGCTATTTACTGACGTGGTAACAGAGCATTAAACCCCTGCAACAAGCTTTTATACTTAGTTTGATACTATTCTAAATCCTTGCGATTACGCAGGCACAAAGGTAACCATACTTCTAGGCTCCGGTCTCTATAACTTATACTTGCTGCTGCTGACTAATCAGGAGTGCCAGGTAGCCCAGGTACAACAGCAACAGGATTATACCTTCCCATCTTGCCAGGCGCCTTCCTGTGCCGGTAAAAATAAAAATAAAGAGAAGCAGACCGGCGGCAATGTTCATAATCATATCGGTTGATGAGGTAGCGGCGACCTGCAACGGCGTAACGATGGTGGAAACACCCAGAATGAAGAAGATGTTGAAGATGTTGGAACCAACTACATTGCCTATAGCAATGTCAACATTTCTTTTTCGTACTGCCACTACAGAGGTGGCTAATTCCGGCAGCGAGGTGCCTATGGATACGATGGTCAGGCCGATGATGCGTTCAGATAAACCAAATGCCTGCGCCAGGCTTACTGCACTAGTTACTATAAGCCGGCCACCTAAAACCAATCCAGCTAAACCTAAAATAATAAAAAGGAAGGATTTCAGGTAAGTATAATTTTTCGTTTCTACCTCACCTGACTCTGAGCCACCCAATGCCAGCGTAAGGTTATATACCAGGAAAATACAAAAGAAGAGGAGCAGGACTATACCATCGGCTCTGGAAATGTAGTTACCTACGGCCTGGTCTAAATAGGCGTCGCTTGCAAATACAAGCACTACTATTGCTGCCAGCAAACTTAGCGGAATCTCCAGCCAGGTGGTATTTCGCTTAACCGTTAAAGGGTAAATGATAGAAGATATCCCAAGAATGCCCAGCACGTTAAAGATGTTACTTCCCAATACATTTCCCAATACCATCTCGGTATTCTTGTTGATGGAGGCAAACAGGTTTACAACCAGCTCTGGTGCTGATGTGCCAAATGCCACAACCGTTAACCCGATTACGATGTTGGGTATTCCCACCTTTGCTGCCAGGCTCGAAGCACCATCAACCAGTTTGTCAGCGCCGAAAATCAGCGCTACAAACCCTGCAACAAGCAATAAAATATCTAGCATCTATTGAATTTTTGCTTCCTGTAAGTATTTAAATAGGTATAAATTCCTGCGCGCAGGTCTTAAGTTAAAAGAATGATTGCAGCATATGCTATAATGGCATGCTGCTTTTCGGCCTTAATTTATACTTTCTAACCTTGTACCGGCAGTTTTACCTGTCCTAACACATCGATCAGTTTCTTCGCATCAACCTCGTTATACTTGCTGCGGATAAAATCTTCTTTTATCTGGAAACTTGGTGCAGCAGGATCACTGTCTATTACATACTCACCTCCTGCACCTGGCAGGTTTATACTTTGCATCAATGCTTTTGCGCGGGAGTCGAGTGCTGTGCGTATGAGGTTTTCAGCCTGCTTGTCATTCTGTAGTTGCCCGGTGCTGTTGGCCAGAACCTGCTGTTGAATAGCTTGCGGGTCTATTTCGTTTATCTGACAGATCTGGTGAAATACAGCCATTGCAGTGTTTGTTTTATCTTCCATAGTTTTGATGTAGTTAAATGGTATCTGTATGTGCTATTCGTAATGTATTAGCGGCTTTGTGTATGGCAGGTTTATACTTTAATCCACCTCCATGTACTTTTCATCGCCGTTCATACGCACGATCTTCGGCTGGAATGTACCCACAATCTCGACAAGGTCTTCCTGAGAGGCCATCACCTTGTGAATGTCTTTATAAACCATAGGCGCTTCGTCCAGGCTGGAACCAATTACTTCGATGCCGGCCTTCTTCAACTGCTTTTGTACGTCGGGCAGGGAGAGCGTTTTTTGTGCCTGTGTTCTAGACATGACACGACCGGCACCATGCGATGCGGAATTGAGAGAGGCAGGATCACCTTTTCCCCGTACAATGAACCCAGGTGTGGCCATCGAGCCGGGTATAATGCCCAGCACGCCTTTACCTGCCGGTGTAGCCCCTTTGCGGTGCACGATCACCTCTCTTCCTTTGGCGTCTTTTTCTTTCCAGGCGAAGTTGTGGTGGTTCTCGATGGTTGCCATGGGCTCAGTACCCAAAGCAGCCGAAAGCCGCTGATGTATCTGGTGGTGACAGGCCGAGGCGTAATCGCCGGCCAGGTTCATGGCCATCCAGTATTCCTGTCCGGCTTCGGTATCCAGGTCCAGCCAGGCTAGGTGCTTGGCCTCCAGGGGCAGGCGGCACACATCCATTGCTACTTTGGTATAGTAACCGGCTATGTTCGCGCCCAGACCACGGGAGCCGGAGTGGGAGAGAACCGAAAGGTAAGTGCCCAATGGCAGCCCGAATTCATTGTTCGCATCCTGTATTTCTACCGTACCGAACTCCACAAAATGGTTGCCGCCCCCAGAGGTGCCAAGTTGCTGATAGGCCCTGTCCTTTAGCTCGTGCACGATCGGTATTTCTGAGAATTCATGCCGGTCCATTACCTCGTGGTACATTGGCTTTTTAAAGGATGTAAAACCAAAACGGGTGTTATCCATCAGCATTTTCTTCAGCTCTTCCCGGTTCTTGTTCAGGAAACCATGATGGATGTCGTAAATGCTCATGCTCATGCGGCAGCCAATGTCTACGCCTACGCCATAGGGGATAACGGCGTTTAGGGTGGCCAGCACGCCACCAATGGGTAACCCGTAGCCTTGGTGCGCATCCGGCATGAGGGCGCCTGCATGAGTTACAGGCAAACACATGGCAATTTCCATCTGCTGGAACGCTCCTTCCTGAATGCCCTCCGCACCGTAAACTTTATACTCCTGGCGTTCCTGCTTCAGGTCGACAGGCTTTGTTTCGTTGCGGGCAAGTATGGCTTGTGCCAGTGGCCCAAGGGTGGCGTGCAGCTGGTACTGATCGGGTGCGGCCATCACATCCTGCAGCAACTCGATCTGATGGTTTTTACCGAGGTCAGTATAATAGGTATGGATGATGTTCAGTGCAGTGCCAAGTGGTTTTCCTGCCGGAAATCCGATTTTTTGGAGATCCGAAGCGGCAAGTTTTGTACTCTTCTGTTTATTCTTCTTCTTCATAGTTCTACGCGCTATAGCAAAACAGTGTACGCAGATTTGCAGATCGTAGGCACAGAAAAAGGACCTGTACCTGCATGGAATGTGCCTGTTGATGGAAGCATAATGGGTTTATGTAAGGGGGTAAGAAGGGGATGTGAATAGACGGCTAGTATAATCGTTTTAAAAGAAGAAGGCTGCCTCCTACAAAGCAGCCTTCTCAGATCAGTTACATGATGATGTTAGTTTTAGTATAGCAGGTACTTGCTCCGGACATTGCGAAAGTAAGCCAGCTGATCTTCCCACTGTGATAGTATCTGCTGTGGCGAAAGCCCGGCTTGCAAGCTTTTACGAACTTCCGGTGTTCCCCATAGTTTATCCATGCGGCTGTCGCGCCATTCCAGTTTCTTTGGGTATAACGTTTGCAGCGCATGCAGGATGTAAACGCCCGCCTTTGCAGATTCAAATGCATTCCGGTCCGTTACCACCATCTCGGTTCCCTGGCACTGCTGGCCCACAAACTTTGGCGGATAGATCCTGATCCCATCCACGACGCTGTCTGGTACGAACGCAACCGGACGGAAGGTAACGCCAGCCATACCATAACTGTTTAGTTGTTGAGTTAGTTTTTCACCATCCATCCAGGTAGCGGCAATGCGCTCGAACGGGTGGAGGGTGCCGCGTGCTTCAGAAATGTTGGTGCCTTCCAACAGGCAGGTGGCCGGGTACACAGTGGCTGTAGTCAGGGTGAGCATGTTAGGCGAAGGCTTAACCCAGGGCAGGTTTGTCTGGTCGTACCAGAGCTGGCGTTTATAATGCAGCATGGGCACGACTGTGAGTTGCGCCTGCGGCAGTTTCCGGGATGCCCGTTCTGTATTGAACATGGTTGCCAGTTCGCCCACGGTCATGCCGTGCACAACCGGAAGCTGCGCTACACCCGTAACCGGCTCGTTCGCTTTTTCACCTACCGGGCCATCTACATACTGTCCGCCAATGGCATTGGGCCTGTCAAGTATAATGTAGGGCTTACCCTGTTCAGCGGCGGCCTCCAGCACATGGTTCATGGTAGCGATGTACGTATAAAAGCGGGCTCCCACATCCTGTATGTCAAATATCAGCACATCCACGTTCTGTAGCATTTCCGGTGTAGGTTTCCGCACCTTGCCATAAAGCGAGACAATGGGCAAACCTGTCTTGGAGTCGGTGCCGTCTGCTACGTGTGTATCGGCATCGCCCCGTATGCCGTGCTCCGGTCCGAAGAGTACCGTTAATTTGGTGTCCTTTCGCTCATGCAGCACATCCACCAGGTGGCGGCCATCCGGCAGCAGACCGGTATGGTTCGTCACCAACCCGATTCGTTTGTTCTGGATGAGCGGCAAAAATTCTGGCGTAAACAATCGCTCGGCACCTATCACTACTCGGTTAGTTGACGGGACAGCAGCAGGTGGTGTAGCCGTTGATACTACCTGACGGGTGCAACTGCTAAAGCACAAGGCCAGCCAAAGTAAAAGCAGGAGGGGAGATCTTTTCATGAAGTATAAATAAGTGAAGTATAACAGTGAGAACGTAGAAGTATAAAACAGCTATTACAGCGAGCGCCTGGAGACCTTCCTGATCAGGATACAGTTGGCAACTGCACGTTCGCCTTCATGATCATAGGCTTTGTTATCGCTGGGGTAATTGACAACGCCGTTCGTGCCTTTGCCCTGTATCCACATGGTGGTGGAGCCGCCGCCGTCCAGGTTAATGGCCGACTGGCAGCCCAGAGAGTGCATGAGCTGAGCGAGTTCTTCATTGCTCATGCCATAGGCTTCGCTGGAGCGCCCGTCTACAGTTACCAGCAGCATGTGGTTGTCCTTGGTAAAGCCGATGGCCGTTCTCGGGTGCCTGTTTGTATTAAAGGCTTGCGGCACCATTGTTTCAGGCTTGCCTTCATAAACAAGCAACGGACCTGAAGCCAGCGCCTCCTGCGCGTCAGTTTTCTGCCAGCCGGCAGCAGGTTTTCTGATCACAGCAGGCTTACCGTCAGCATTGATGGCAATAGCTGCATTCTCCCTGTATTCAGGCATCGTTTGAATAGTGTTGGCTTTTACTTCCCCGTCAGTCTTCAGGAATACCACAGAGCCACCTTTTTTAGTATCAAAGTAGGAGCCGTTTACTGCAGCCAGTGCGCCGTTATTCCGGGCAAACATACTTGTTTTGATCAGTGCAGAATCAGAATGGGCTAAGCTTACTTCAATAGCTGCCTTGTTGAGGTTGATGTCGAGTACATTTATACTTTGGCGGGAGTTATACAGGCCGTTGCCGTGGTAGTAGCGCCAGTGCATGCCGCGGCCTATTTTTTCCTTTTTCCAATTGCTCCGGTGCAGTTTATCTTGGATAGCAGTAGCCTCCGGTGCCTGCGCATGAATTTCCAATGATACCGTTTGCAACAGACATACAAACAGTGGCAGCAGTAAAAGTCTTTTCATGGGTTTGTGCTGAAAGTTGAGAGTAAGCAATTCAGAAAAGCAATATAGAAAACCAAGCCTAAAGCATTTTACTTTACATCTATAAGCTTTTGCGGGTGCAGTTATACTTTGTCCGCTTCTTTTTTCCTGATCCGGAGATAGCCTTTGTTGTAGTCCTTTTTACTGGTTTCCTCGTCTACTTCGTACCATACATCCAGTGTATAAGATGGTGTGATGTAGGTTGTCACGAACTCGTTTCTGCCATCGATTAGCTTGTAGTCGGTGATCATTTCGTAGCCATCTTCCAGTGCTTTGTAGTAAGCTTCTTCGTCATCATCATACTCCTCCCGGTAGCGGTTGTATACGCGGTGGTAGCTGTCTGTTATCGCTTCGTAGCAGCGTTGCAGGTCAGATGGCTCAAATGTCATGAACCCTTCTTCGTCTTTCGTCCAGGTGCCTTGTAGTTCCATTTTGCTAAGTTAAAGGAATAATGTTCCACACGTAAGCGTCTGCACAAAACAAATATCCACGAAAAGCTATAAATTGACGTGTCCTTTACGTATGGCTATGTTCCTGCCGTATAGGAACAGTTTTAACCAAACCTTATGTACATGAAGCCTATTTCGCTCCGGTCCAGTATCCTTTTCTCGCTGCTGGTGTTGGGTTCCTGCCAAACCCAAAAGCCCTCCGGCACTGCTGCCGAAACCGTGTCTGCCAGCGTTGATGTTACGCCGGCCAAAGCTATTTACCAATCAAAAGCCTATGCTGTTTACCCTGACAGCGTGGTGCAGGGCGAATTTGTCGCACGGGTACTGTCCTCTAAAGAGCTCACTTCCAATTACCAGAGCCCGGTCAATGCGTTCATGAGCCCAAAGGTCATTTTCAAGTTTGCCATTAACGGGCGCGACAATGAAATGCCTTCAGGTGTCGATCATATATTTAACTGTGTAGCCAGCAACGGCAACTGCGAGACGCCTGTTATCACCTTCGGGAAACAGTATAAAGACGAAACCCAGGTACCTAATGATGTATACCTGGCTCCCAACACCCACATGAAAGTACGCCTGGACATGCGCCCGGTGCTGGAAGCGTTTAAAAAGCAAGGATTTTATACTACAGCTACCGGTGATAAAATCTATAAAGAAGATTTCAAGGGCGTATACATTGCAGGTAGCACCGATCCATTGAGCTGGGATTTTGACAACCTGGGCGGTAAAAAAGAAGCCCAGTTGCAGGACCCGGAAGGTGATGGCGTCTACGAGATCACACTGCTGATGAACGAGAACCGGGAGGAGAAGATGACGGCCCAGCAGTGGAAGATGACCCGCAACACGGCTGCTTTCCCGCAATACCAATCCGATTACCCGGTATCGGATGCGCTGTACAACCTGGCCATAGAAGAAATGATCAATGCCGTGGAGCCAGACAGTACCTTCCGTACCGGAAAAGAGTGGGCGGGCGTCTGGACGCGCGACATCAGCTACAGCATCATACTTTCGATGGCGCAACTCCAGCCAAAAGTATCCCGGTACAGCCTCATGCGGAAAGTAAAAGACGGACGCATTGTGCAGGATACCGGTACGGGCGGCGCTTATCCAATTTCCACCGACCGCATGATATGGGCAGTGGCTGCTTGGGAAGTATACAAAGCTACCGGCGACGAGCAGTGGCTGCGCGATACCTATGCCATCATTAAAAAATCGTTGCTGGATGACCAGAAAAATGCCCTTGACACTGAAACAGGTATGATGCGGGGCGAGTCTTCTTTCCTGGATTGGCGCGAGCAGACTTACCCACGCTGGATGCAGCCGGCAGACATATACGAGTCCGAAAACCTGGGTACCAATGCAGCACATTACCAGGCCAATATGGTAGCCGCTCAAATGGCGGAACTGCTAAAGGATACGGAGGCAGCTGCCGGTTTCCGTAAAGTGGCTGAAGGTATAAAAGCAGGTATAAACAAGCACCTGTGGCAGCAGGAAAAAGGCTATTATGGACAGTACCTATACGGCCGTAACTATAAAATTCTTTCGCCAAGAGCTGAGGCCCTGGGCGAAGCTCTGGCTGTGTTGTTTGGCGTAGCAGACGAGGAGCGAAGCAAAACCATCGTGGCAAAAACACCGGTCACAGATTACGGTATTCCGAGCATTTACCCGACCATACCGGGTATTCCGCCTTACCACAACAACGGGGTTTGGCCCTTTGTGCAATCCTACTGGGGCCTTGCCGCAGCTAAGGCAGGCAATGAAGCCTCGTTAACCGAAAGCATTAGTGCCATTTACCGCCCCGCTGCCCTGTTCCTGACCAACAAGGAGAACTTTGTAGCCGTTAACGGCGACTATGCCGGCACACAGATCAACTCCAGCAACATGCTCTGGAGCCTTGCTGGCAGTTTGAGCATGGTTTACAAAGTCTTCTTCGGAATGGACTTCCAGGCGAATCAGTTAGAGTTAAAGCCTTTTGTGCCGAAAGCTTTTGCCGGCAATCGCTCTCTTACCAACTACAAGTACAGAAATGTGGTGCTGAACATTGAGATGAGCGGTTATGGTAACCAGATCAAAAGTATAACCATGGACGGCAAACCGATGGAGAGAGCCGTTATACCTGGCAACCTGACCGGCACCCACACCATTAAAATAGAACTGGCTAACAACGAAGCAGGAGGGGAGCTAAACCACACCGTAGATTATACTTCTCCGGAAACACCTCAGGTAAGCTACAAAGGTGGTAAACTGACCTGGCCTGCCGTTGAGGGCGCGGTGACCTACCAGGTGATGAAGAACGGCCAACTGCTGGAAAAAACGCCGAATACCAGTTTTGCAGTCAGTGCAGATAGCTATGCTGAGTACATGGTGCTGGCCGAAGACAAACAAGGGGTAACTTCCTTTGGCAGCGAACCGGTAATGGTGGTGTCAGCCAAGTATAAACTGGTGTATGAACTAGAGAAAGCGGCGCCGAAAGCCCGCCTGCCTTACCGCGACTTCTCAGGTACCGGGTTTGTAGAGACAAGCAAGCAAAAGAATAAGCAGGTACAGGTTAAAGTAACCATACCAGAGCAGGGAGTTTACGCCATCGACTTCCGCTACGCCAACGGCAATGGCCCGATCAACACGAGCAACAAGGCTGCCATCCGCACGCTTAAAAAAGGAAATGCCACTGTAGGCACTATTGTGCTGCCGCAACGTGGAAACGATGAGTGGAGCAACTGGGGCTTTACCAACGCCGTGGAAGTGCCGCTTGAGAAAGGCACCCATACTTTCTCCTTAACCTTGGAGCCGCACAACGAGAACATGCACGGCGAAGTAAACCAGGCAATGCTCGATTACATGCGACTTGTTAAGATCAAATAGGTTTTGAAGCACTGTACCAAACAAAAACAGGACCCGGCGAGGGTCCTGTTTTTGTTTTAAAGCCTGGGTGCAAAATTTTCCCAAATAGCTTGCTGCAGTTCTTATCGGAGAATACCCCGCTTCGCAGAAACCAATATCTTTAACTAATCAGTGATTATCTTAAAAGAGGTAATTGTTTTGGAAGAATGTTCTTTTCCTATAAACTAAATTCCGGAGCAAGTACAGCATACCACAACTACCCGGCCCAGTCTACTAAGAGGTACCGGAACGGGACTTATACTAACCAGAAAGTGTCTGTAGAAGCGGTTTAAGCTTAAGCTGCAGGTTTAACGTTTACGGCAGTAGGGCCTTTCGCTCCTTTTTCCACCTCAAACGTTACTTTGTCATTCTCCTTGATCGGGCGCGTTAAACCGGTCTGGTGCACAAAGATTTTTTCCTGTGTCTCCTGATCCCGGATAAAGCCGTATCCCTTTGCATCGTTGTAGAAAGCTACTGTACCCTTACGGATAAGATCCGCCGGATCTATAGGAGCCTGCTTCGATACATTGATCTGGATATCTTCCTGATTGATGACTTTCTTTTTCTTTGGATCCGGTGGCGTAGACGTAATATTGCCTTCGTCATCTACATAGGCCAGCATTTCGTCAATGCCTTTGCCTTTGCTGGAATGCGCTTTCCGGTCTTCCTTCTTCTGTTCTTTATCCTGACGCTTCTTCAGCCTCTGCTTTTCTTTTTCTTTTTTACTAAATGTTTCCTGAGATCTACCCATATTATATTTTAGATGTTGTTCTTTTCAGCGTTTTCTGAGCGTTTAAGGTACGTCTGCCAAACTCAATACTTAAATAAGTAATTGGTGCCATTGCGTATCCACTTCTCAAAAAAGGAATTGTCATTATACTCGCCCGACAGCAACTCAAAATCTGCTTCGTCTTTATTGGTACGGGAATTCATAAATTCAGGTAAGGCTTCCTGGTTATTTGGTTTCCATTCCTGTCCTTTTAGTAATGCTATGCACAGGTATTCGCGTGTGGTGGTATCTACGATGTATTTTCTATTCATAATAATAAAAAAGTAAGGGAAACAGGTTCCGGTAAAAAATGAGGGGGAGAAGGGCAGGCTGAGAAGCGGGAGTGCCGGGCAAAAAAATAAAAAAGCCTTACACAAAAGTAAGGCTTTTTGGTATGCGTTATATAAGCAGCTTATGCAAGCTTTACATTAACTGCATTTAGTCCTTTTCTACCTTCCTGTAGATCAAAAGACACTTTGTCGTTTTCTCTGATTTCACTAACCAGGCCAGATACGTGTACAAAGTACTCCTGATTTGAATTTTCTTCTTTGATAAACCCGAACCCTTTCAGGTCATTGAAGAATTTTACTGTTCCGTAATTCATAAGATGTTGATTATTATATACCTACTACATTAAAAGCGGTATATTTGTTCATTAATTTTTTACAATGTACAATAAATAATTTACAATTCCTGTTTCAGAGGCTTTAAAGAGGGTATTTATTTTTTACGGACAGGCAAATTCTATTCTTCAGTCATAAATAACTTAGCCATTTAGCTGCGATTTATGACTTAAAGAGTGAGCCTGTTACTAGATTGCCATTGTCGCTGAAAAAGGAGTATTGTTATACTTGCTGCTTTAGCCGGTAGTTTGCTAAAGTTTGGGTGGGTTTGAAGTATAGAATGATAAATTATAGTTTATAATGAAATATACTTCAAGAAGCCTATACAAACCATACATCAGCAGGAGAGAGGGTTACCTGCACTGTATCCCCTTCAGTTAACTCCTGCTCAGCTGTTCTTATTTTGATCAGACTTTCTGCCAGCTGCACTTCTACCTCAGAATAGCTTCCGAAATACTGCACCTTGTTTACTTTACCGGAAAGTGCCTGATGTGGGGCGTTCACCAACCTGAAATTTTCAGGACGGATCAGCATTTGCTTACCGTTTGAAGCTGTGCCCGTAAGTGCAGCAAAGGCTTCTGTCTCTGATTGGGACAACAGGTTGTACCCCCCGAACAGGGCGGCAGTGTACTCATCAGCCGGCTGGCTGTAGATGTATTTTGGAGTTCCACGCTGTATGACCCGGCCTTCTTTCAGCACCAGGATCTCATCTGCCCAGGAGAGCGTGTCCAATGGGTCGTGGGAAATTAGAATGCACGTAATGTCCAGGTACTCGCCAATGTCCTGGATAACGGATTTGAGGATGTTCTTGTGGCCGATGTCGAGGTTTGAGAATGGCTCGTCCATGAGCAACAGGCCAGGCCAGGAGGTAAGCAAACGGGCCAGGGCAATGCGCTGCCGCTCTCCGCCGGAAAGCTGATTAGTTTTGCGTTTGGCCAGATGGCTGATGCGGCATACTTCGTACAAGGTAGTTGCCTGCTCTTCCGATAGGGTATTGGCGTACCGAAGCACCTGCTCCACGCGTAAGAACTGCGGCAGCTCAAACTGCTGCGACAAGTAAGCAATGCCCGGATGGCCCGGCACCAGTACTTCGTGCGGCCCTTGTACGCGCTTGTTTTCGAACAGTACCTCGCCCGATGCGGGTTGTACCAGGCCTGCTATGGTTTGCAGCAGGGTGCTTTTACCGGAGCCTGTCTCTCCCGCAATGGCTATTTTCTGGAATTCCTGCTGGGTAAAGCTGATCCCCTTCAACACTTCGTTCCCTTCTTCTGCTACACGGATATCATTTACTTCTAAAAAACTCATCTGTTCTGAAGGGGGATTTTAATACAAAGGTTGGTTTATACTTGCTCTCATTGCTACCACAAAGGTAAGGCCTAATCTCCTCTCATTCCCATGTTTGATGTTAAATACTTGGCAGGCAGGTATCGCAGCTTAGCTAAACAGAATTTATACTTTGTAATATTTAGGATTTAATTCAGATTAGAAATAACCTTTTTGCTTTGTTTCTCGCATAAGTGATTACCTTAAAGTACTGTCAGTAAGCATATTTGCTGCTACATCCCATCCTTCTGAACTGTTTTATTGGAGCTATAACTTAATACCGCCCATATGAAAACGTACGACGAAAAACATATCAAAAACGTGGTGCTCATCGGCCCTGCAAAAAGCGGCAAAACAACCCTCGCCGAAACCATGCTGTTCGAGGCGGGCATCATCAACCGGCGAGGTACGGTAGAAGACAACAGCACGATCTCGGATTACCACGAGGTAGAACATGAGCGGGGAAGTTCGGTGTATGCCACCAGTCTGCATACCGAATGGCGTGACTACAAGATCAACATCATCGATACCCCCGGTCTGGATGATTTTATCGGCGAGGTGATCAGTTCGATTCGGGTTTGCGATACGGCAGTGCTGTTGCTCAATGCACAGAACGGTGTGGAAGTAGGAACCGAGCTGCTCTGGAACTATGTAGACCGGTATAACAAGCCCACGATACTGGCAGTGAACCAGCTGGATACCGACAAAGCGAGCTTTAGCCAGACCATGGAAGAGGCAAAGGCTTTCTTTGGACCGGCAGTCACCATCATGCAGTATCCTTTAAACACAGGAACTGGCTTCGACAGCATCATCGATCTGCTTAAAATGGTGATGTATAAATTTCCGCAGGGCGGCGGGAAACCGGAAAAGCTCCCGATACCGGAAAGTGAAAAGGAACGAGCTGATGCGCTGCACAACGAATTGGTGGAGAAAGCAGCCGAAAACGACGAGGGGCTCATGGAGCAGTACTTCGAAAAGGGAACGTTGGATGAAGACGAAATGCGACAGGGGCTTAAGATCGGGATGATGAAGCACCAGGTGTTCCCGGTTTTCTGCCTCTCCGCTAAAAAGGACATGGGCTCGGGCCGCATGATGGGTTTTATTGACAATGTGGCGCCATCAGCTATTGAAATGCCCGCTGAGATAACGGAAGAAGGGCAGGAAGTACCCTGCGATCCGGCAGCACCCACCCGCTTGTTTGTGTTCAGAACGCTGGTAGAACCACGTCTTGGCAGACTATCCTTCTTCAAAGTATTGGCAGGGGAGGTGGCACTGGGCATGGAGCTTCAGAATGAAAAGACCAATACTTCAGAGCGCATCGGACAACTTTTTATAGCCGATGGGAAAAACCGTAACCCGATCGAAAGACTGAAAGCAGGCGATATCGGATGCACGCTGAAGCTGAAGAATACCTATACCAACCACACTCTGAACGGCAAAGGGGCGACCGGTAACATACAGCCCATCGATTTCCCGACCCCTAAACTGAGGGTAGCCATTACGGCCAAAAACAAACAGGATGATGAGAAGCTGGGAGAGATACTCAACGAGATTCACATCGAAGATCCGACCATTGAGGTAGAGTATAACCAGGAACTAAAACAGGTGATCCTCGGTACGCAGGGCGAACTGCACCTGGCAGTTACCAAATGGCGGCTGGAGAACTTATACAAAATGCAGGTAGACTTCCAGAAAGTGAAGATTCCTTACCGCGAAACCATACAACGTTCTGCTACATCCACTTACCGGCATAAAAAACAATCCGGTGGTGCGGGTCAGTTCGGAGAGGTATCGCTGAAGGTAGAGCCATATTACGAGGGCATGCCGCCGCTGAAGGAATACCCGGTGCGGGATACAGAAACAATAGAGTTGCCATGGGGCGGCAAACTGGTGTTCAATAACTGCATCGTGGGAGGGGTGATCGATGCCCGTTTCCTGCCTTCTATTATGAAAGGCGTGATGGAAAAAATGGCCCAGGGGCCACTAACCGGATCTTATGTACGCGATGTGCGGGTGAGTGTGTTTGATGGCAAAATGCACCCGGTAGACAGCAATGATATTTCCTTTAAGATTGCCGGTATGATGGCCTTTAAAGAAGCTTTTATGCAGGCAGAGCCCCAGTTGCTGGAGCCCATACAGGAGTTGGAAGTACTCGTGCCAGCTTCGCTGATGGGGGATGTGATGACAGAGCTTCAGATCCGCAGAGGCATGATCTTAAGTATGGAAACGGAACACGACAACCAGTTGATCCGGGCCCGCACGCCGTTGGCTGAATTGGATAAGCTGATGACTTCGTTACGTAACCTGAGCCAGGGCAGAGCCATCGTGCGCAGCCATTTTGCCGAGTATGCGCCGGTACCGGCGGATCTGCAGAAACGCATCAGCGAAGAATACAGCAAAGTAGAAATGGCAGAAGCGCATTAGCGCTTCTGTTGTTGCCGGATGGTGCAGCTGTTGGAGTATGATCAGAGGGAGTTTATCACTTCCGGTACGTTATTTACAGCAGAGTTTACCAGCGGAGAAACGGGGTAAGACTTCATCTTGTCCGGATCAAAAGGGTGGAGCAAAGAAAGTAAATCCTCCTGCGATTCGTGCTCGTCGAGCCACAGTTCTTCTGCATCCGGAGACAGGATTACGGGCATGCGGTCGTGTATTGGCTTTACCAGTTCGTTCGCATCGGTAGTGATGATGGTATACGTATGCAGGAGCTCGCCTGTGCTTTTGTCGACCCACTCATCCCAGAGGCCGGCGAAGCTAAACGTTGCCTCATCTTTCATAAGGACTCTGTAAGGCACTTTTCCATGGGAGGTAACCTGCCACTCAAAAAAGCCATCGGCAGGCACCAGGCAGCGTTTTGATGTCAGAAGCTTTCGGAAAAAAGGTTTTTCTGCTAAGGTTTCCGCACGGGCGTTTATACTTCGTTTCACCGACTTCACATCTTTTGCCCAGAAAGGCTGCAGGCCCCACGAGAAAAACTGTACGGTGTCTGGTTTGTCGTTCGTGATAACGGGCAGGTTTTGTGATGGTGCCGCGTTGTAATGTGCTTCTTTCAGGCTCTTTGCCAGGAGTTTTGCTGATTTTGAGTTTCCCTTTGCTTTGGGAAGGACGGAGTATCTGCCGCACATAGTGTATTGGGATTAGTATACAGATTTTACGCAGGTAAATATTTTATAGCTATAGCTAAACCGGTTGATCTATGCAGCTTACTCCTGTTTCTTTTGTTTACGTTGCCGCTTTTCCTCTTTCATTCGCTGGCGAACGTTATCGTCTACGCCTCTGCCGCTTTCCATGGGTTCATGCACCGAGCCGGAGGTGTTGGGCGCAGGCGGTGCGTTTTCGATCTGGTATTTGTGCACGACATTGGCAGACATCTTTTCAATTAAATGAGGGAATAGGCTATGCCCATAGTATGTGGCCCTTGCCTTCCAGCCAACAGGTAGCTCCTGCTTTGGTTTTAGAGAAGCCCTGATAACGGCATTCACAACCTTTTCCGGAGGGTCCATAGCGCCCATGCGTGGGGTGCCGCCGCTGTAGTTGGCCGCATGCCTCCAGAAGGGTGTGTCGATCGCCCAGGGCTCTACCGTTACCACTTTTATATTTTTATACCCGTTTAATCGGAGCTCATGGTTAAGAGCCTGGCTCAGGTTTCGGATACCTCCCTTGGTTGCGGAATACGTAGCATGATAGGCCAGCGGATCAACACTCTCGATCGAGCCCATGTTAATGAGGGTACCGTAGCCCTGTACCCTGAACTGCCGGATAGCAGCATAACTGCCGTAAATAAATCCTTTCAGGTTAACATCTACAATGCGTGCCTGGTCCTCAAGCGGTATATCCCAGAAGCGGCCAATGCCTCCCACGCCAGCCATGTTGATCCAGACATCAATCGTACCATACTGCCTGACAGCAGCCTCTGCCAACCGCTGCACGTCATCGGGTTTACTGATGTCCATGGTAACGACCAGGGCTGTTCCGCCTGCGGATCTTACTTTTTCTGCAACCTCATCCAGCAGATCTGTTCTGCGGGCCGCCAGCACCACATTGGCCTTATAGGCACCCAATTGTTCTGCCACCCCACGACCTATGCCGCTGGAGGCCCCCACGATCACAAAAGTTTTACCTGCTGTTTTGCGCTGACCCGCTGATCCTATTTTTGAAGTCTCACAACTACTTAGCAGCATACCACAAAGTATAAAAAGTATGGCTACGCTTTGTAAGTGCCGGCATAAGTACACGGGCTTTGTTCTTTTGAATTTAGGTGCCGAAGCCTGCATAATTCTGTTGCGCTTCGTTCCCGAGTCATAGACGGCGCAGATTAATTTTGCCTCAGCTGATTTGTATTTTCTTCTGAGCAGCTTTGATGCCGTTTCACAAAGTTTTGGTCTGGCCATTTGGTTGATGTATGAATTGAGCAAGAATGATCGGGTGCTGCGCTTTGCTGCTCCTGATATGCTTTGCACGGAAGAGTATTCCTGGGAGTTATACTTATTTACCTCCTTTGGGAATAGGAGTGAAAGGCAAAGTATACTTGATAGGGTAAAAACGAAAGAGGCTCCTACGGGAGCCTCTTTTATACTTTGCTGCTAATCTAATTACTGGGCTTGCTTGTTCAGCCAGCGCTCGAAGAATTCGTAGGTTCGCAGCATCTGGTCGATGCGCTGGCGGTTGTTACCGCTTCGGGTGATTTCGTGTGTGGCGCCCGGGTGGCGCACATATTCAACGGGTCTGTTGAGTATCTTCAGGCTCTTGTACAGCATCTCGCTCTGGATCACACCGGTTCGCAGGTCGTTTTCGCCGTGGAAGATGATGAGCGGCGTGGTGATGTTCTGCACGTACGTCAAAGGCGATTCGCTCTGGATCAGGCTTTTTGATTTCTCTTCCCAAGGGTAGCCGCCGAAGTAGTTCGGAACCAGTCTCCAGGCGTTGCCTTCTCCGAAGAAAGTGCCCAGGTCGTATACGCCACGCTGCGAGCAGGCAGCTTTAAAGCGATTGTCATGGCCCAGTATCCAGGATACCAGGTAGCCCCCATATGAGCCTCCCGTAATGGCAAGACGCGATGTATCAGCCCAGCCCTCGGCAATGGCACCTTCCAGTGCAGTCAATACATCGCTGGCAGGACCTGCGCCCCAGTCGCCTACGTTGCCGCGCATAAATTCTTCGCCATAGCCACCGGAGCCTCTCGGGTTACTGTATACCACGCCATAGCCGCGGCTTGCAAAGTACTGGTACTCGTGCCACATGCTGCTCTCGCCCGGTCCCCACATGGCGGTAGGGCCACCATGTATCTCGAGCACCAGCGGGTATTTTGTACCGGCAGTAAAGTTAGTCGGCTTCATCACCCAGTATTCCACTACCTGGCCTTTGTTGTTTTTGAAGGTCTTTTTCTCCGGCAGGCTGAGTTTCTTATCTTTTACCCAATCGTGGTTAAGCGACGTGATGCGCTTTGTTTTTTTAGCATGTTCATTAGCCAGGTACAGCTCGTTCGGGTTAGCAACTTCGGTTTTGGAAAAGGCCAGTTTGTCTTTTTTGATGTCGAAGCTGTTTACGCCGCTGTTTTCATCGGTCAGTTTCTCTACTTTACCGGACTTTACATCGGCACGGTTAAGCAGAATGCCGCCGTTGGCAGGAGAGGTAAAGTATAAATGCTTCTCGTTCGAGGCCCACACCAGGTTGCTCTTGTTGCGGTCGTAGTTAATTGTTTTTATATCGGCTTCGCTGCCACCCAGCGGCATAATAGCCAGTTTGGGGATGCTTACCGTTTGTGTCTGGTTATACTGGAAGGCGAGCCATTTGCCGGAAGGGGATAAGGTGGCGGTGTTGTAGGAAAAACCTTTCTTGCCCAGCAACTGCTTCAGGTTGCTGCCATCAGCATTTACGATAAATATTTCAGATTCCAGCGAGCGGTTCGGGTGTTCGGTATCATCGGAGTCTCCTTCAAATACCACGCGCTTTCCATCGGGTGTAAAGGCCGGGTTAAAGCTGGTGGAGAAGCCCGGTGTCAGGTCTTTGGGTGTAGCACCTGGCACGGCATCTACAATAAAGATGTGCGACAAGCTGATGTTCGACGATACATTTGCTTCTTCCTGGAAGTCGAGCTGGTTGATGACCTTGGCTTTTTCGTCTTTCTCGTTCTGATCAAGATAGCCGCGAATCTCTGCCAGGGAGCCGTCGGGGTTAGGCTTTACCGTGCTTACCTTCAGGTGTTCGTTCTGGTAAAAACCCGGTTTCTCGTACGACCATTTCGGGATGGAATTGTTCGGATTCAGCAGCGAATCGGAAAGTAATTGCTTTAATCCGAAGCCGGACGTGAAGAGCAGCTTTTTGCCGTCAGGACTCCAGTACGGACTGTTGGCGCCATACTTGAATTTGGTAAGTTGCATCGGCTCGCCTCCGTTCAGGGAGAGCAGGAATATCTGCGGCTTCTCATCTGCCACCCGTACAAAAGCGATCTGTTTGCCGTCGGGGCTCCAGGCAGGCTGAGAGCCGCCTTCTTTGGCAAAGGTAAGCTGGCGGGGTTTTGCACTGCCGCTGGTAGGGGCAAGGTGCAGCTGTGTCAGGTACTTGTACTCGCCTTTTTTAGATGGGTCCGGCTCAATGGTTTTTACGGTATAGGCAACCCAGTTGCCATCGGGGCTGATGGTAACAGAACTTGCCTGCTTGATCTTCAGCATGTCTGTAACCTTGATCAGGTTGTCAGGTGATTGCGCCCGGGCGATAAATACAGCCAGGAACAACAGCACCGCAGTAAATTTTTTCTTCATGGGTGGTGAGTGAGTTTTGTGTAACGTAATGCATTCAGTAAGCTCTTTGGGCTTAGCCTTTCAGAACCAGTTGATGCTCATTTAAATCTAGTTATTTTATACTTTAAAGCCATACCCGAAAATGGTTTTCTGAAAGTGCGGGTTGATAGTATCAAAGCAATGGGCTGTTACCAATCTTAAGCGAAGTATAAACCAGCAGCCGGACAGGCCATGAACCTCTCTTTTATAGGTGCGATGTGCTATCTGTGCGTACTTTTACCACAGCAACCAGAATAAATCGTATGATCGAACGCAGTGTTTACCGCATGCCAAAGGCCGGTTCCATCAACAACCTGAAACTACAGACCGAAAGGTTAGACCAGCCTGCAGCAGACGAAGTATGTGTGAAAGTGCAGGCGATCGGGCTGAACTTTGCCGATGTATTTGCCATGCAGGGCCTTTACAGTGCCACGCCTGAAGGGGCTTTTATACCCGGCCTGGAGTTCTCTGGTGAAATAATCGCAGTAGGGGAACAGGTTACGGAGTGGAAAGTTGGCGACCGTGTGATGGGCGCTACGAAGTTTGGCGGTTATGTATCACACATCAACATCCATCACCGATACGTGATCCCTTTGCCTGACAGCTGGAGCTTTGAGGAAGGAGCAGGGTTCCTGGTGCAGGGGCTTACGGCATATTACGCGCTTACCGAACTGGGCAATCTGCAGCCCGGCATGACCGTGCTGATTCATAGTGCAGCAGGTGGGGTAGGTATACTGGCTAACCGCATCTGCAAGAAGTATGGAGCCTATACCATTGGTACGGTGGGGCAGGCAAACAAAGTAGATTTCCTGCGCCAAGAGGAAGCGTACGACGATGTTATACTCCGGGGAAGCAATTTCGGGAAACAGCTCAACGCTGCGCTTTCTGGTCGGCCGTTGCGCCTGATCATGGAGTGTATTGGCGGCAGCGTGCTGGCGCAGGGCTGGAAGGCGATGGCGCCGATGGGGCGGATGGTGGTGTATGGCAATGCCAGTTTCTCCAGCCACGGTTCCAGACCCAATTACCCCAGCCTTATCTGGAAATTTTTCCGGCGACCGAAAATCGACCCGCTCCGTTTGCCTACCGAAAACAAGTCGCTGATGGGCTTTAACCTTATCTACCTATACGAGCAGACAGAGATGATGCACCAGTTGCTCCAGAGGTTACAGGCGTTGCAACTTCAGCCGCATCACATCGGGCATGTGTTTGCGTTTGGCGAAATGCACGAGGCCATTCACCTGTTCCAGCGGGGCAAAACCGTAGGCAAGGTGGTGGTAAAAACAGAACACGCATCGGAGCTATAACCGGACCTGCACCTGGTCAGCTTTATTCCGTACTTTAAAGAAATAAAATCTATAATTCCCATGCAGCATTACCTTCTTCGTCAGCGTCAGTGTTTTGGCAAGAACTTCCGGGAACAAGCCCGAAAGTTGGTGCCGGCGTATAAACTGCAAGCTTCTAAAAGTACGGTAAGGAAGTCTTTTATAGCGGAGGGCTACAGTGATTACAGCAGCCCTGTGTGCTATGCGCATCTGAAGGGTATGCGGGAGGGGTTTGAGGAGTAGCAGTACAGGTTCAGTTTTTTAAACTGTTGTTCACCCACTCCAGTGCGTCCAGTTTATTCGGAAAATACCTTATCTCCGGGCTTTCTGTGCTATAAGGAACAGGGGATGGTAGTATGTCATCCGGCGGAAGTACATGGGCGATCACCTGCACATCGGAAGTGCTTACTACTTTTTTATCCCATACCTGTTTTGTGAGCGCTGACAGGAACCCGGTAGGTGCGTTAAAAAACTCCTGCACGTCGTTTACGATACCCCGGCAGTCATACTTCCGGAGCATTTGCAGCACGCCTTGCTCTACCTCTTTTATACTTTCTTCAGTGGCCGTACCTTTCCAGATCAGGGAGAGGATCTTGTTCTCTTCCATGTAGCGGATGGTACAGTAGCGGCGGCCCAGGCTGTTGTGGTAATGTATAAAGTTGTGCTCCATTAGCTGCCCTGGGTTTGATATGTTAAGTATACGCGAATGCGGTCTCCGTGCTTTGTCTAAAAAATTAATAGCCATAAGTTCTACCTTCCTTTTCAGGTGGAGGTCTGCAACAAGATACTAAAATTTATCCGTATTTCCACGGATGCGCTGGCTTTCTCCGGCTCAGGAGTGAACGGGTTGACACCCGCCATTCCTGGCGTTTCGAGTACAGCGGGAAACCTGGGATAACATGTGTGAGAATGTAACAGATTTCTCCTTTCGTCGAAATAACATTCGCAGCATTTGCCATCTCGACCACTCTTGAGGCGATAGCCGAAGAGAGCCAGCGCAGCTGTGAGAGATCTGAATTAAAATACCTTTCGTGACCACTTCTGATTTCTCTCGATGGTCGAAATGACAGAATGGGGATCTCTTAACTTGCAAACAGCATTATTTACACCTGCGTAAGGCTGTACATGCGCGGCCACAACTACTTTGTATACATTGTCACTAATCCGGCAAAGACAGTACTTTATATTGGTATGACCAATACGCTACAGCGACGGCTGGAGGAGCATGCGCTGAACGCAGGCATTCCGGATACCTTTGCCGGGCGTTACCATTGCTATAATCTGGTGTACTAAGAGCACTATACCCACGTGCAACACGCAATTGAGCGCGAGAAGGAGCTTAAAAAATGGAGCCGTAAAAAGAAGGAAGCACTCATCGAAAGTATAAACCCCAAATGGTATTTCCTGAATGAGGAAGTGGAGGAGGATGAGTAGGGGAGCTAAGGTCTTTTTGTCATTTCTAACGCTAGTGAGAAATCTGAAGTACAATACTACTCTTGACCCAGATTCCTCCCTGTGGTCGGAATGACAGGTTGGGTTAACAAAAAACGATCCCTGTCATTTCGAACGTTAGTGAGAAATCTGGGGCATACTTTCACTTGATTCAGATCTCTCCTTTCGTCGAGATGACAACTACAAATCTGTCATTTCGAACGTTAGTGAGAAATCTGATACACTTGTACTGGCATAAACCCAGATCTCTCCCTGGCAGTCGAGATGACAAAAAACGATTCCTGTCATTTCGAGCCCTCTTGAGGCGAGAGCCGAAGAGAGCCAGCGCAGCTGTGAGAGATCTGATACACTTGTAATAGCATAAACTCAGATTTCTCCCGTTGGTCGAAATGACAGTAGTGGAAATGACAGTAACAGAATTACTTCACATACTGCTCCTGATCGGTTTTCCTCAGCAAGCCCAACCCATGAAGCGTTTGCAGCAGGCTGTCGATCTGCTGGAGGCGCTGGGGTTGCTGGGCTTTGGCGACGGGCTTGAACTGAAGTATAAGCTCCTGTGCAGTGGCCGGGCGCTCGTGCAGCTGCAGGGCGCGTTGCACAGCCTGTGCCTGCTCCGAGAGGGTTTTTGGCCAGGCCAGCTGCTCTTTGGCTGTGGCCGCAACGGCTTTGCCTGCCTTTTTGCTTTCAATGCCCAAATCGCCTTGCTGGGTGCCTTGCGGGTTCTGGTACTCTGGCCGGAGCCAGCGGATGTGGCCGCGTGCTTCTTCGGCGGCGCGTTCTTTGTTAAGCGCAACCAGGCGCTCGAGTATCTCCTCTTCGGGCAGGTTGGCGGGCCAGCCATAGGCGGCGGCCACGGCGGTATCCAGCTCCTGGTGCAGTTGCAAAAGTATACTTACCAGCCCCTGCTCGTGGATTTTCTGCTCTTTGGCGTTCAGTGCCTCGCCCGACTGAAGTTTCTCGAGCACGTTATACATGTCGGTTATGGTGAGCGTGGGGTGCTGCGCCTGCCGCTGCTTGCGGTGCGCGTCGAGCTGCTCGGCTATACTTCGGATCTGCTCCTGCTGCGCTTCGGTGGCGGCAGGGAAGGGGAAGGGGTCGAAGCAACGAGATTTATTATAAATAGGGTC
This sequence comes from Pontibacter ruber, assembly GCF_023630205.1. Lineage (GTDB taxonomy): Bacteria > Bacteroidota > Bacteroidia > Cytophagales > Hymenobacteraceae > Pontibacter > Pontibacter ruber. The sequence continues at coordinate 1,121,846 of NZ_JALPRR010000003.1, forward strand.
ATTACCTGCTCCCATACGACCACCCGCATTAAGAGCCCAAGTAACGTGTATTTTACTACTTAACACACCTAAATTATATGCATCTGAAAATGCAATTGCTATAACAGCATCATCTGGGAGAATACTTGCATCTAAGAATCTGAAGAATCTATGTTTAGATGTTTGAACAGTACCAATATATCTTGGAAGACCATTTAAAGCTTTCCTTATCTCTGATCTTGTTTTTCCAAACAACCACCAAAGTTTAGCATATCCTGCACCATCCTTGGAATGTGATTTTGCATCCCTTTGTGGCTTCACTCTATTATAAACCCATTGATATACTTCAGGGAATTTTTCTCTGACTTCTTCAGCAGTAAGGCCATACAAGTCAATTACTTTTACACCACGTGGTGTGCTTGTAATATCTTTCCCATTTAGATAATCTTTAATATGATTTTCTAAACCATCATGTTTTCCTAATCCTAAATCTTTCGCTTCTTCAGGAGTAACTATAAAACCTGAGCCAATTAGCTGTACTCCACGACTTGCTAAACCATCATTTGACAAAAGGGGTAATGCTGACAATGTATCAGCACCAACAGTTAAATCAGCCTGAACCTTACCTTTCTTTTCAATAAATGAAACTTCAATTTCTACATCTCCTTTAGCTTTTTCACTTGCGACAAAATCAATACGACCATCTAAAATACCTTTACCGGCAACAGTCATGGCAATCCTAACAGCAGCTCCATCTGCACTATCTACCCAAGGATGGTTTGGTATAGCATACAAAAGTGAAAGCGGATTATTGGATTCTATGAAGCTTTGTAAAACTCTTCTATTAAATATCTGCTTTAAGCTGTTGGTTGTAATAAAACCTAACCTTTCAGCTTTACCACTGGATACTAATTCGCCAGCCTTATGCCACCAGTACATTACAAAATCTGTACTGTCAGAAATATCTTTAGTATATGCTTTTCTTAGTGCTTCAGTATAACCATCTCCCAAAGCATCACGCATATATTTTGCACCAATAAACGGCGGGTTGCCAACTATAAAATCGGCTTCGGGCCAGGTGGCGGGTTTGGGGTCGAGGTAATCGTAAACTATAGTTCTGGCGGTTTCGTCGGGCACTTCCTGTCCGGTAACCGGGTGCGGTTTGGTGCTGTGGCCGTCCCAGCGGGTAACGGGCTGGTTGTTGCTGTCGAGGCGCGGCTTGCGGTCGGAGTAGCTCAGTACTGCGTCCTGCTGCTTTATGTTGCCGTACTCGCGAAGTATAGGGTTGCTCAGGCGGGTGGCCGAGCCGTGCGCCCTGAAGTGCCATTGCAAATACCCGATCCAGAGCACCACGTCGGCAATGGCCGCTGCCCGTGGGTTTACTTCCAGGCCCAGCAGCTGCGCCGGCGTTACGGTATAGCCGCCCGTCATGTCGAGGCCCAGCTGGCGCGGGAATTGGTCCAGGTGCTTGATTACTTCGCCTTCCAGCCTTTTGAGGTGTTCCAGGGTGACGTACAAAAAGTTGCCGCTGCCGCAGGCCGGGTCCAGCACGCGCACCGAACACAAGCGGCGGTGGAACGCTTCGATCTCTTTGCGGGCTCCGGCTTCGTCGCCGCTGTCTTCCAGTATAGCCGAGGCAGTGCGGGCTGCTTCCCACTCTTGGTGCAGCGGCTCAATTACAGTTGGCTTTACCAGGCGCTCCACGTAGGCGCGGGGCGTGTAGTGGGCACCCAGCTTGTGGCGCTCGCGCGGCTGCAAGGCCCGCTCCAGCAACGTACCGAAAATGGCAGGCTCCACTTCGGCCCAGTCGGCTTCGGCGGCAAGTATAAGCAGGTCGAGTTGGGCTTCGGTAATGGGCAGCGCTTCGGGGTCTTTAAACAAATAGCCGTTAAACTGTGGGATGTTTGTGCGCAGGGCCGGGTCGAAACCGCCACGGTCCATACTTTGCCAGAGCGCCTGCAGGGCATGGGGGAAGTAGGTTATACTTTGGCGGTAGTCCTGCAGCAGCCTGGTAAACGATTTTTCGGGCAGCAGCTGCACGTCTTCGGCAAACATGGTAAACAAACAACGCATCAGAAAGCCCGACACCTGCTCCGGAGTATAGCCAGTGTTCTCTAGTGATGCTGCCAGTTTCGCCAGCCGCTCGGCCAGCTGCCGCGTAACACGGGCTGCACGCCGGCTCGGGTCCAGTTCCAGCGGCTCGGTAAAGAGCAAACGCAGGCGCTCGCGCACTTCCTCCCGGTGCAGTTCGTCTAAGATTATTCTATAGTTCTGCGGGTCCGGAAACGGCACATAGGTCTTTCCCTGCCGCGCAAAGTCAGCATACAGGTCAATGCAGTAGCCCACATCCACCACAGCCAGGAAAGGCGGCCAGCCTTCGGTAGTCGGCAAGGAGCGGGCATAGCGCAGGGCCTGTTCCTTGGCCTTTTTCATTTCGCGCTCCCAGGTGCGGGTGTAGCGGGTGGCGGTGCCTGTCTTGGTCTTTGCCCGTTCTGCGCCCAGCAGTTCGGCCTCGGTTAAAGTTGCCTTGTCGGAGCCCTGCTTGGCCTCCAGCACAAAGCAGTCTTTTTTGTAGAGGTCGATAAAGTAGGTGCTGGTCTTACCCTCGCCATCGTCGAACACCACGGGCCGCTCAAAAGTATAGGTTGCCTCGTGTACCTTGTCGGTTGCCGGCATCGGCTTCTCCACGCCCAGCAGCTCGCACAGCTCGGTTAAAAACAGCTGGTAGTTCGCACGTTCCGAAGCGCCGGAAGCTTTCCAGCGGGCGATGAAATTTGCAACGGCAGGGGTAGAAGTGTGGCTCATGTAAAGGGTAAGGTTTTGCTGTTGCAGTATATTAAAATTTTACGATATTTACGCTGTTTAAACATGATTTTGATACAGGCCTTGGAGGTACAGGCAGGTTCTTTGGTAATGAGGCGCTCTTTTGACAATTCAACTACTTCCCGTCATCTCGACCGTCAGGGAGAGATCTGGTGTAATGCGTGTAATCTGTTTCAGATTTCTCGCTACCGATCGAAATGACAAAATACTATTTGTCATCTCGGCTTATTTGTCATCTCGACGAAAGGAGAGATCTGTAAGAATGGGAGATTGTATCAGATTTCTCACTAGCGTTCGAAATGACAGAGTTGTAGTTGTCATCTCGACCTGCGGGAGAGATCTGAGTCAAGAGAAAGTAGACTTCAGATTTCTCGCCAGAGCTCGAAATGACAGGGGGGTAGTTGCCTGCTGGAGAAAACACGCAGCAAGGAAGAATAGCTAAAGTGCTGAACAGCTACTAATTATAGTTTTGAAAAATAATTTTAATACAAATAGAGAATGAAGAGAAATTTACTTTACCTGTTGGGCGTGTTGTTGCTTTTATCGGGCTGTTTTGAAAAGGAAGACAAGGAGGAGGTACCGGAACCGGCAACTGAGCCTGAAATAATCTGTTACCTCCAAAAAATAGAGACTACCTATACTTATGCTGATGGAGCATCTGGCAGCACCAGAGAATATTTTACCTATGATACCAGCGATCGCCTGATCAAGACAGCGAAACATAGCAGCGATGGAATGATATTTAGCAACACGTTCGAATATGATGCCAACGGACGCCTGACGCGTGAGAATATGCTTGATGGAGACGGCAATATTGATAGCTACTACGACAATGAGTATGATAAGGAAGGAAAGGTAATCAGCTACACGCTCTCGGTTTACAGCAACCAGTACGGAAAGCTAATACCGATGAGCAGGACCGTTTGTAGTTATGAAAGCGCTAAGCAAGTAAAATCTTTCCATCATTACGTTACAAAGGATGGTGTAGAAACACAGAATGGAACTACCCAGTTTACTTATACCGGCGGGCTTATGACACGTAGTCTTCGCCTTGATAAGAATAACCAGAAGGTTAAAGAAATTATACTTGCCTACGACGATAAAAAGAAATACATGAGCGCTTTGCCTGCTTACTGGGTGCAGATGGTGGCAGAAGGTTTCCCGCACGAGCACAACATCATGAGCAAAGCAGTTACTGATGCTACAGGCAATGCTGTAAACAAAGAGTCGTTTACCCAAACAGCCACGTACACGCCTGAAGGTTACCTGGCCAGTTACTCCAGAAAGTATGCCGATGTCAAAACAGAGCAAGCTACCTATACTTATACTTGTAAATAGCGCCTCACATATCTGAGGGATAGTATGTTGCAGTATAGAGACAAGGCCAGAATCTGGTGAATACTAATTTTGTTCTAAAAGAAAAAGCCCGTTTGCATGAACGGGCTTTTTCTTTTAGAAGCAGTATAATGCAGCTACATAGGTTGGGTATTTTTCGGCTATAAGAGCAGAAGTCTGTGAGGGCTGATTACTGCCCGTGCAAACTACATACTTACTCTCTCCGGCTCATACGTAACCGCTTGGTTCACCGGCTCTATGGTCCTGATCACGCGGGCGGGGTTACCTACGGCGATAGAATTGTCTGGTATATCCTTTACCACCACAGAACCAGCACCAATTCTTACGTTGTTTCCGATCCTTACTTCACCGATAATGCAGACATTAGAGCCCAGCTCTACGTTATTGCCAATGATAGGGGAGCCCGTGTACGAGCCATCGTCGCGGCGGACGTTGCCAAGTGTGGTAGAGTGCCTGAAAAAGCAGTTTTCACCGATAATGGTACACCCGTTAACCACCAGGGCATGGCCGTGGCCCAGGTAAAAGTTCTTACCAACCTGAGTCCAGTGGGGCAGTTCGATGCACAGGAACCACTCCACAAACAGTTTGTAAAATGCCAGGTAAGGCAGCCAGATAATCCGGAGAAGCTTGTTGTTAAGAGAAGCAGGACGTGCAAGCCTGAACAGCACCATCACAAGGCGCCCTTTCAGGTTGCCCTTGTTTGCATCCCAATCCTGAAAAACATAAGAGATCATATACGGGTAATTTAATCGCGTTCGGCTTTACGGTTACGGAGCATTAACGTTTCGCATACTTGCAATCTGCTTCGGCCAGCCGTTGCTGGTACGCTGACCAGCAAGCCTTGCCTATACTTCGCTACCCTATTTTCCAGGTAATTGTCACGGTCTCGGTAACATCGATGTCGTCCGGCTCAAAGTCCGGGGCAGCGTCGTAGGTAGTCATCATTTCGGCTTCGTACACCGCGTAATCGTGTCGCTGCGACCGGATGGTCAGTTCCCGGTAAGAGTAATCAATGTCGAGGATCTCCAGCAACTCTACGCCCGTGGCTCCTGCAATAAGGCTGGCATTTTCTTTTGCTTTGGCTATTGCCTGCAGGATCAGCTGTTGCTGCTGTTCTGCCGCGTCCTTTACCCCGAAGGCAATGCTGAAGTCCAGATTCTCCATCCCTTTAGTTATCCGGCCCAACAGGTTGTTGATGATCTTTTTATCCAAAGGCAGCTCCAGTTCCATGCTATGCGAGGCCCGGAATCCGTTAAATTCATGCTTTTCTGTCTTTTTGTTCCAGGCAGTGTCTTTCCGGATGCTGAAGTCTTTTGTCTTCAGGCTCTTCCTTTCTATCCCTTCGCTCCCGATAATCGTGCGGAGCTCTTCCACTTTCCTGTTAAGGGCATTCACTGTCTTTTCATATTCCCATTCATGCGCGGTGGCGTCGAAGGAAAGGATGATGATGTCGGGTGTTACGGAGAGCTTGCCCTTGCCTGTGATCTGGAGTTTTCTTTCCATGGTTGCTGGTTATGCAAAGTTTGTATGCTAATATATAGTTTTTATTGTATAAAACCTGCCAATATAGTCTTGTTTTACAACCGTAACAGAAAATGTGCAATCGTGCGCTTTAAGTTTGAGCAGGTTTGGTTTAAACTTCACCATCCTATCAAATAGATACTTATATTAGCATAAGCTTCAGCGGGCTTTTGCCTGCTCTATACTTTAAATTAAATCACACATGAAGATCAGCACCTGTAAAATCCTTGGATTCGCTTTGGCTTCTGTTTGCCTGAGCTCTACCCTCCAGGCCCAGACGATTCAAAAGTATGTAAGCAAAAACGACAAACAGCTGATGGAGGAATACATCCGGTTTCTCTCCATTCCGAATGTTTCTACCGATACGGTCAACATCCGGAAGAACGCAGCTTTTATACAGGAAATGATGGAGCGCAGGGGGATTAAGGCGGAGCTGCTTACCGGCACTACGGCTGGTGTTACGCCGGCAGTGTTCGGGGAGATCAAAACGCCGGGTGCCACCCGTACCATCGGTTTTTATGCGCACTACGACGGGCAGCCGGTAAACCCGAAACAATGGCATGCAGGGCTGGAGCCTTTCAAACCGGTACTGATCTCTGCCCCGCTTGAAAGTGGCGGTAAGATCATGGGGCCTTATAAAAGCGGCGACGCTGTTAACCCGGACTGGCGCATTTCAGGCAGGGGAGCCGCTGACGATAAGGCCGGCGTTATGGCGATACTGAATGCCTATGAGGCGCTTGTGAAGACGGGGCAGCGCATGAAGGTGAACATCAAGTTTTTATTTGAAGGGGAGGAGGAGATAGGCTCTATTCACCTGGACGAGATATTTAAAAAGAACAAGGCAAAACTGCAGGCCGATAGCTGGATCATTATTGACGGACCAAGGCATGTGTCCGGCAGAAAGACCATCGTTTATGGGGTGCGTGGCGATGTGAACGTGGGGCTTACCGTTTACGGGGCAAAACGCCCGCTGCACAGTGGCAACTACGGCAACTGGGCTCCGAACCCTGCGCTTAAACTGGTACACCTGTTAGCCTCTATGAAAGATGACAAAGGGCAGGTGCTGATCAAAGGTTTTTACGATGACGTAACCCCGCTGACAGATACCGAAAAGAAGGCACTGGCTCAGATCCCGAACCAGGATGAGCTATTGAAAAAAGAACTGGGCGTGCACACCCCTGAGAATCAGGAACGCTCGCTACTGGAATCTATCATGCTGCCGACTTTGAACATCAACGGCGCGCAAAGCGCCAACGTAGGTCCGCTTGCCAGCAATGTAATTCCGACCAAAGCGGAAGCCGTGCTGGACCTGCGGCTGGTTAAAGGGAATGACTACAAAAAGCAGGTCGACAAAGTAATTGCCCATATTAAAAGCCAGGGCTATCATGTGGTAGCAGCCGAGCCAACCGAAGAGGAGCGAAGCAAGTATCCGAACCTGATCAAAATAGAAGTGGAGCATGGCTACAACGCCCAGCGCACGCCTATGGACCTGCCTATTTCGAAAAGTATACAGGCGGCTGTACAGTCTACCACAAAAGAGCCTTTGGTGCTGTTCCCGTCTATGGGTGGCAGCCTGCCTTTATACCTCTTCGAGGAAATCTTGGAAACCAAAGTGATCACGGTGCCGATCGTGAACTATGACAACAACCAGCATGCGGAAAACGAGAACGTAAAGATCCGGTACCTGTGGGAAGGTATCGAAACGATCGCTGCCATCATGCTCATGGATCGGAGCGCTTAACCAGCACCTTAAATTATACTTATGCTGAAATAAAAAGGGGATCAAACTTCGTTTTAATCCCCTTTTTACATTCTGATTGGTATCACATATACTAGTTAAGATAGTAGCCTTCAGTATTTACCCCATCAGGCTTTATTTCAGATCTTTTATTTTGCTCTATAAGCCACATAGAGATAACGTAAGCTTTACTACGAAACGAAATCTTTCCTTAGGTTTGGGAGGAACATTGTCGGATTAATAGCATTGTATGAGCTTGAAAGAAAAGGTAGCGGAGTTTATGACAAGGGAGTTTCCGCAAACGAACGTAGTCGTGGAAGAGGTGGGAAACAGATCGGCCAAGGTCAGGCAGCCCATAGGAGAAGAGCACCTGCGGCCGGGAGGAACCGTATCGGGCCCTGTGCTGATGGCGGTTGCAGATGTGGCCATGTATGCAGCCATACTTGGCGAGATCGGCCTGGTAGCGCTTGCTGTTACCACCAATTTTACCATCAACTTTCTCCGCAAGCCTTCTGCTACCTGCGACATACTAGGGGAGTGCCGGCTAATGAAAGTAGGCAAACGACTGGTAGTTGGCGAGGTGCTGCTGTACTCGGAAGGCGACCTGGAACCAGTGGCGCATGCCGTAGGTACGTACTCCATTCCGCCAGTCAGGTAGTTTTTTATACTTTACCTCTGAACAGGGCTCTACAGGTTTACTTGCAGAGGTGCGTAATGGTGCTCTGCATTTTAAGCGTGAACTCCGTTTCTGACCGGGTACCGGTAAAATCAAGCGCTTTTAGCGTGAGTGCTGCGCAGGCATGAGAGTCAGAAGCAGCCCGGTGGTGCAGGAAGTTGATACGGTGCATGTTGCAGAGCGATTTCAGGTCATAAGCTGCCAGCCCTTTCCAGATGTTGCGGGAGAACTTCAGGCTGCAGGCAAAGCGTGCGGCGGGCAACGGAATGTTATAGGTAGCAAGTGTTTTGCGCAGCACACTAAAGTCAAAGCTGGCGTTGTGCGCGATCAGCAATTGACCTTCCAGGTAGGGTTTAACCACAGGCCAGAGCTCCGCAAAAGAAGGCTGGTGTGCTACATCAGCAGGCTTTATGCCGTGAACCGCTACGTTGAAATGGTTGAAATGCGGGTAGTACAACGGCTTGATCAGCCAGGATTTAGTTTCTGCAATTTGTCTGTCGCGCACAAGGGTAATCCCGATCTCGCAGGGGCTGTCCCGCTGAGGCGTAGCGGTCTCAAAATCTATGGTAACAAAATCCATGGCTAAAAGGAATTATAAAGAACTGCAAAGATAGCAGCAAAGTATAGCATTGGCCTACATTTTAGCACAAACTATACTTTGCTGCTGCAGTTTATACTTTACCGCACATCGCTCATTAACCTGCGGATAAGCGGCACTAATACAATAAGCACCACACCAATCCCGATCGAGTACATGCCTATTTTGCTGATGATGTCGGCGTAATAGGGAAGCGAAAGCACCGGGTTATCTACCACATTTTCCGGTACACTCATCAGGGCACCGATCTTGCCTGCCAGGAACTCGCCAATAGCGCTTGCAAAAAACCAGATACCCATCATCATGGCCACAATATTGGCCGGGGATAATTTGGTAACCATAGACAAGCCAATCGGAGAGAGGCACAGCTCACCGCATATAATAAAGAAGTAGCCAAGTATAAATGCAGGAAGTGAGATCAGGCCGGACTCGGCACCCAGCAGGCAGGCAGCATAAAATACGCTAAACCCGATCCCCAGGAATACGAAAGACAAACCAAACTTTAAAGGAGTTGACGGTTCTTTCCCTCTGCGGTTTAGCGCAGGCCACAACCACGCAAAAGGAAAACTAAGCGCAATTACCCAGGCCGGTGGCAGAAAATTGTTGACTGCCAACGCAGGTAACTCAAAGCCGGCTACGTGCATATCCACGTTGCGCATTGCAAACAGGTTAAGTGATCCCGCATTCTGTTCGTAGAAAGCCCAGAACAGCGTGGAGAAAACGATCATGATAAGCGCCGCAAACAGCTTATTTCTCGCCTCTGCCTCAAGTTTTAGCGCGATGTACAGAATATAAACCAGGGAGACAGCTCCAAGCCCGAACATGATAAAGTCCATGATCTCGTACCGGTTGAAGAGGGCAACGATAGCCGGGATAACCAATAGCGCAGCAGCATAAATGCCAAATTCAGTTGGTACGCCTGCAAAGAATGGTTTTCTTAATGCTGCAGGATTTGGTGGCAATCCTTCTTTAAGCGACTTTTTGCCTATGGCAAACACCACCAGCCCCAGGATCATGAAAATACCTGCCAGGCCAAAGCCATAGTGCCAGTTTATCTGCTGCCCAACATAGCCGCACAACAAACCGCCTAAAGCAGCGCCAATGTTAATGCCCATGTAAAATATAGAGAAGCCGCTGTCCCGGCGCGGATCGTTTTCGGGATACAACGTACCTACAAGGCTGGAAATGTTGGGTTTGAAAAACCCGTTTCCGCAGATGATAAAAGCCATCCCGTAAAAGAAGCTCCAGTCTTCGGGCACGGCCAGTACCAGGTGGCCAATACTCATCAGGATGCCGCCAAACATAACTGCTTTGCGGTAGCCTAAAAAGCGGTCGGCCATCATACCTCCGAATAAGGGCATGGTATACACCAGTGCGGCATAAGAGCCAAGTATGGCATAGCCTTTCGGCTCATCAAATTTCAGCTGTGTAACCATGTAGGCCAGCAGCAATGCCTTCATGCCGTAAAAGGAGAAGCGCTCCCACATCTCAGCAAAGAACAGCATGTACAGCTGCTTCGGGTGGCCGGTAGCTGGTGGTGCTTCGGCGAGTTTAGGTTCTGTTAAATCCATAATTGGTTTTGGAAGAAAGGTCGTGTTTCTGTTTAAATTAAGATGCTGTTATAGGAGCCTGAATCATTGTGTGAATAGTTATTTGGGACCTGCACAACATGCCAATATAAGTATAATATAAGAAGATAATGCGCTTACACTATCAACGTAAAGAAGTTTGATTTTTGATTTATACTTACCGCTAGGTATACCTGGTACAGAACAATCAATAACTTGATCTAACTTTAATTACCCACACGGGAATAAAGCGCAAGTATACTTTTGTTCATAATTTCTTAATTCCCGTTCAAGATATAAAACACAAGCCTGATATGCTGGATATAGTGATCGAAGCCCGAAAAGCATCCCTGGCACCTGGGATGAATGTACGAAGGATACTTCCTTTCCGCCTGCGCAGGATGGTTGGGCCCTTCATCTTTATGGACCATGCAGGGCCTGTAGACGTTCAGCTGGAACTGGTGCATTCGATGGACGTGCTGCCTCATCCGCACATTGGTTTATCTACGGTAAGTTACTTGTTTGGCGGCCAGGTAACGCACCGAGACAGCCTGGGCGTGGAGCAGGTAATCCGTCCGGGAGAGGTGAACTGGATGACGGCCGGCAGCGGAATTGCGCACTCTGAACGCTTCGAAGACCCTGCCGCACTGGCGGGAGGAACGCTCGAAATGATCCAGACCTGGGTAGCCTTGCCGGAGAAAGACGAAGAATCCTCCCCTGCTTTTACGAACTATAAACCGGAGCACCTCCCGGTTTTCACCGATACCGGAATCTGGATGCGGCTTATTGCAGGCGATGCCTACGGGTTGCGGAATGATGTGAAAACGCATTCGCCTTTATTCTACCTGCATGTTGTGCTGCAGAAGGGTGCCCGCTTCGGTTTACCTACCGGCCATACTGAGCGTGGTATATATGTTGCCAAAGGAAGTATAGAAGTGTCCGGTGTTACCTATACGATAGGGCAGATGCTTGTCTTCAACAAAGGGGTAGATCCTGTTATACTTGCAAAAGAAAACACAACGCTGATGCTGTTAGGAGGGGAGCCATTGGGTGAGCGTTTTATCTGGTGGAATTTTGTTTCGTCCAGGAAGGACCGGATCGAGCAGGCAAAAGCAGACTGGAAAGAAGGCCGGATCATTTTACCACCTTCCGACAATCAGGAATTTGTTCCGCTTCCTGAAGACCGCTCCAGACCAGCCGGAGATCCTGCGCCTCAGGCACTTTCCTGAAGTATACTATAAATAGCAATTCTAAAAAACATTGGATTCGGTCCAGTGTTGTATAAGCTGAAAAACAAATCAAACTTTGTACTGCGTATTAGCTAATTTCCGCCCCTACTGCATCTGGGTTATTTAGCTGTTTAAGCTAACCAGGTACAAACTGGAGTAAATATATTACCGATTGAAATCTATTTAATTGATGCCGGAATGCTACCAACATTCCGGTTTTTGTGAACCATAAATACAAGTATAGAAAGAATGCAGTCATTAAAAGATAAGGTAGCGCTGGTGACCGGCGCCAGTAAAGGCATAGGTAAAGCGATAGCGATCGCTCTGGAAAAGGAAGGTGTGCATGTGGGGTTAACGGCCCGAACAGAAAAGGACGTAAAAGCCGTAGCAGACGAAATTACAGCATTGGGTGTAAAGGCTTCTTTTGCCACTGCCGATGTAAGTAACAGGGCCGAAGTTGAAGCTGCTGTTGCAAAAATCCAGGATGATCTGGGCCCAATAGATATTCTGATCAACAATGCGGGTACTGCTACGTTTGGTAAGTTCCTGGAATTGGAGCCGGAAGTATGGGAACAGCAGGTTAAAGTAAACGTGTTCGGCGTTTATTATACCACACGCGCTGTGTTGCCGCAGATGATCGAACGCAAAACCGGCGATATCATCAACATCTCTTCAACTGCCGGTAAATCGGGCAGCCCGGTTACCAGCGCCTACAGTGCTTCGAAGTTTGCTGTGTTTGGCTTATCGGAAAGCCTCATGCAGGAGGTCCGCAAGCACAACATACGTGTTACAGCATTGGCACCAAGCACAGTAGTAACAGACCTGGCGCAAAGTGCAAATCTTATCACAGGCGATCCGGAGCGGGTAATGCATCCGGAAGATTTCGCCGAGCTCATCATCGCCCAGCTGAAATTAAACAGAAGGGTGTTTGTAAAAGAGGCCAGCATTTTTTCTACCAATCCATAAACCTGTTAGCAGCTGTAATTCTTCTGAAGGAAATAACTGACTAAACTATAATAGCCGCTCTGTTTACACCGGGGCGGCTTTTTTTATACTTGCCTAATTTGGTTGTCAAAAGTAATAAGATCTTTTACAACTTGCTAAGTATAACAATTACTCTTCAGGACAGGTAAGGCTTTCTTTTGCAGGAAGGAAAGCAGATACTTTCTTTTCTCTTTCAGGAAACAGCAACGAAGCCACTACAGAAACAGCCAGTATTGCAGCTACAGCGATCAGTGCATACACCATATCAATGTGGTAGAAGTCGCTTATGAGCAGTTTAATACCAATAAAGGCCAATATCAGGGACAACCCGTAGTGCAGGTAATGGAATTGCTGCATAATTCCTGCCAGGGCAAAATACAGCGCACGAAGTCCCAGCAAAGCAAAAACGTTAGAACTGTATACTATAAAAGGCTCCTGCGAAATGGCCAGTATAGCCGGTATGGAGTCGGTGGCGAAAATTAGGTCTGTGCTCTCAATCATAACAAGCACCAGAAACAGGGGAGTGGCACGCAGCTTCCCATCTTCTTTTACAAAGAACTTGCCTCCGCGCGTTGTCTGGGTAACGCGCATGTGCCTGCTGGCCCATTTCACCAAAGGGTTATGGCATGGGTCCATGTCCTTTTTAGTAGTAAATGCAAGCTTAACTCCCGTTACGACAAGGAAAAGGCCAAGTATATAGATGATGAAATCAAACTTCGTGATCAGGGCAACGCCTGCCAGTATGAAAGCAGCCCGCAGCACAAGTGCTCCTATTACTCCCCAGAACAGGAGTTTGTGCTGGTATTTTAGAGGAACCTGGAAGTAGTTGAAGATGAGAATGAATACAAATAAATTGTCTACACTCAAAGATTTTTCGACGAGGTAACCTGTGAGAAATTCTAATGCTGCCTGCCGGCCCTGCCAGAAGTAGATCAAAAGGTTGAAGCATAGGGCTAATACTATCCAGAATAGGGTGGTAAGTAATGCTTCCTTTATCTTTACTTCATGGTTTTTACGGTGTAAAACAAACAGATCCAGACCAAGCAGCAGCAGAACAAAAGCATTGAAGCTTGTCCAAAGTATGATATCGTTTGTCATTGGTATGACACTAAAACAAAATACGCTTCTGCTTACATCAGTATAGACTCTAATTTAGAGACTACAAGTTAAATACAGCGTTTTATACTTTGTTTAACGTAATACCGGTAAGTTTGGGATGGCTGAAACCAGCTTACTTGTATTGTAAGCCATCTTTATACTTACAATTGTGTTAAGTATAGTTTACCTCCGGGTAGCATGAGAGCTGCTATAAGAAACCATCATCTGCCCGGCACAACAAAACAAACAACCTTTACATGATAGCAAACTTAGTGTCAGAAGAAACGGCTGCCTGGCAGTGGATAGACCTGGAAAGCCCTACCGAAGCCGAGCTACAGGATGTGGCGGCAACGTATGGCCTGCACCCTTCTTCTGTTGTCGACTCCCTGCAGCCAGAGCACTTGCCTAAGTATGAGGCCATCGGAGATATTGCCTTTATGATTGCCCGGGTTTATGATACCGAAGCGCACCGGGAGGCAGATACCATTCAGGAACTTACCAATAAGATTGCCATATTCTTCTCTTCAAAATTCATCATCACGATCCACCGGAACCCTACTGTCCTGATTAAGGATATACAAGAAAAGTATGTTGCAACCGGGATAGTTAAAACACCTGCGGACCTGCTGGTTCAACTGATAAAAGCTGTTTTCAGGACGTACGAGGCACCTGCCCGCAGCCTGGCCGAGGAGCTCGATTATTACGAAGCCAAGACATTCCTGAACAAGAAGATGCCGCCGCTCACCAAAGGACTTTACCACCTGAAGCGCAAAGCTACCGTTTGCAAGCGCGTGCTACGTTTGTCGGAAGTGATATTGTCTAACATGCAGCAGAAGAGTTTTCAGCCCACCGCTGTACAGGACTTGCGCGACCTCTATGTGCATTTGGAAACCCAGTACGAAGAGGTAAACGACGGCACAAACAACCTGATCAATACTTACATTTCGCTGTCGTCTCAAAAAACGAACGAGGTAATGCGAGTGCTTACCATCTTCTCGGCTTTCTTTCTGCCGTTGACCTTTATAGTTGGTGTGTATGGTATGAACTTCGAGTTTATGCCCGAACTGGAGAAAACATACGGTTACCCGGCTGTATTATTCATCATGGGGCTTGTGACACTCTTTATATACTTATGGTTCAGAAAGAAGGGGTGGATGTAAGATATCTCCAAGGTACGCCTTGGTGTTATCTAAAGGTGCTTTTATTTGATTTCACAAAATATATAGCTATATTTAGATATGGAACTGATACTGGAAATAGCCTTTATTTTGTCAGCGTGGTGCTTGTGGAAGCTGAACTGGTGCCATGTAAACGAAGCGCAGCGTTTACTAGGTTGAACAAGGTACCATTGATGTAGGCAAGAACTGAATTCAAGAAGGTCATCTTATACTATACGCCTTTGTATCTTGTCATCTAGAAGTTCAGCGTTGAAATAACCCTCCCTTTGTACCTTCTGTTATACCTGAAACAGAAGGCTCACTTTTCTCCTCTTCTTAAATAACTCTATGCGCTGATTGATATCTTAGCTTGTCAGAGCCCTGAAACAAGTATCGGTTTATACTTCTTAGTCAGATAAATTAGCTTTGCAGCCAGGCAAGGGCTACGGTTCTGTCAGAGAAGTTTTGCAGTTCGAAGGGGAGCATTTGTGACTTATTGAAGTACTGTATAGTAGATTTTGCTCTTGTCTCCACTGTGTTGTCCAGGGACTGCAATCGGGCTAATTTCTGCAGGCGGGTACTTGCCAGGCTAAAGGCCATGTGTGTGGCTATTTCTCTGCTTTCTTCAGCAGTTACAGACATTACCGTATCTGTTGAATCGATCAGCACTTTCTTCACATCATAATTCTTAACAGTATCCACCAGTATGTCAATGCTGTGCTTGATCTCAGGAAGTATATACAAGTGTAAATCAGGGTACTTTACGTCGAGTATGTCAGTAGCCGGAGTGTAATCAAGCTTTATGATGCTGTTCTCAAAGAGAATCATGTAGTGTAAAAGTTAAGATGGTCTGCAAATATAAGTAAATAGCCTTAGTTGAAAAGGCATTAACCGGGATCACCCCTAAATGTTAAGAAGTAAGGCAATTTCTTTCCGAACATGAGGTTACATCATGTAGATTCAATGTGTTTAACAGTAAATGTTGAATGATCTGATATAGTATAGAAGTATTTTGCCTGGTACACATACCTCATACTTGATTCACTTTTATCTTCCTGATTTAATATTAACCTGGACGTACGCTCCCAAAATGTAATTAAATACAACCGGAACCACTAAACAGTACAAACAAGCTATTCTTTGCAGTCTAAAAGTTCGCTTTTTTCCCGCTAAGAACATACATTGTTATACCGTACCAAATTCTGCTATGAAACCAAACTTTCTTACCCTTAAGTTTAGCTCTTCTCTGAAATTCCTGATAGCTTCTTGGCTGCGGCCTGTGAGTAGCGAAGAGTACCGGGATGGACTCCGTGTTATTGCGTTGTGTACCGTCACCTTGAAGGCAGAGCTTGCCCTGATGGATCTTTCACAAATTGGTATGCCCTCGGAAAGGGATCTTCATACTACTGCACTCTATCTGAAGCAAATAAAAGCAAACACCTCACTACGCCGAAGCGCAAGGGTGCTGGCGAAAGATAAATCTCAGTGGCTGGCCTATGCTCGTGTCATGGAATGTACAGAGGGATTACCATATCAAACGAACGCGTTTTTATCTAATGAAGAAGCAGAGTCGTGGCTATTTGAAGGTCTTGAGATTGAAAGTCGTGTCCTTGATGATCTGATTACCATACCGAATAATTGCAATAGCGCAGCACTTAGAAAGCTTGTTCAAACTGAGCCTGCTGCAGCGAGTATTAATAAGTCAGTAGATATTACAACACAAGCTACAATAGAAAGTGAAGTACTGTATGAGACAGACTTCGTCCAGATTGCTATGGATAAGCAAAAAAGCATTCTGTTGCTTCGTTGGCTTCGTCCTGTTGAGAGTACTGAGTACAAGGTCGGCATTCAAAAGGCTGCTTATTTTGTGGTTGAACTTAAAGCTAAAAAAGTGATGGTAGATAATCATTTGATAGGCGTTCTCACCATAGATGATCAGCGTTTAGTTACCAAAGTCTCTATAAAAGTTTTTTCTGAAGTTAAGTTAGAACGCATGGCAGTAATCTCATCCCCTGACACATTACAGCAGATTACATTCGAGAAGTTGATCAGTAAGATCGAAGAAAAAGTCCCGTTCGTTCATACCCAGTATTTCTTCACAGAGAGCGAGGCGCTGGAATGGCTTATATTATCGTAGCAGAAGAGCTTGCTCCGAAAGTAAAAACTTACAAATGGCTACTATGCTTCTGAATAACAAATTGTGACACTTAATAAAGCCAGTAGTATAGTATAGTATAGTATAGTATAGTATAGTATAGTATAGTATAGTATAGGGTGAAAAGATATACTATATATAATAGGAGAGAGGCAGATTATTCTTAACTCTATAGTTATGAATGAACAAAGGTATTCTATACCAAACATGAACTCTGCATGAATATCAAGATGTTTCATAAAAGCCGTCGCATAGACATAAGCAGGCTAAAGGAAGACAGATTGTATGAACATCCTTTGTCTTAAGTATACAAGAAACTAAGCGGCAGGTAAACCCTGAACTATTTTCCAATGTTTTCCCGTAGCCCTTCAGGCAGTTAGCAGAAACCCGCCTAGGCTGAGCAGCAAAGTTAAGGGCAAGGGCTTGCAAAGCCAGAAACAAGCCCTACCTTTGCACTCCCAACTGAGAAGAAGGGGAGAGGAAAAGAGGCTTTGGCAGAAAGCCTGCAGGGTAGTGAAAGCAGAAGGCGCAACTCCGCGGCAGCAACCGGAAAGAAAGTAAAAATAATTTTCCCCGGG
>NZ_JALPRR010000004.1 GCF_023630205.1 Pontibacter ruber
GAAGTTAAGCCCCGCTGCGCCGATGGTACTGGAGTCACATCCGGGAGAGTAGGTAGCCGCCAACCCCTTCAACCACAAACGCCCCCTGTCCTAAGCAGGGGGCGTTTCTTGTTTTTAGCTCATGAGGGAGAAAATAGGTATAATGCGCCTACAACCCCTATTCCTATTTCTGCTGCCTTTCGCTTGTACTAAGACAGATTGTAGATAAAAGGCGCCTGCTCCCTTGCCTGCCATCCTCTGTTAAACCTCTGCTGATTCCCTCTTCACACATTTCTCTACTTGTATTTCTTACTGCTCCCTGTACTTAACCAGAGACAGCCGTTCTTATTTACAGAGTGGAAAGTACAGATCTAGTATATACCAGGATTAATAGGATCATGCCTATCATCAGGAGCCAACAGATAGTAAATATTATACTTAGACAGGAATAGAAAAGCCCCTGTACTATTATTGTACAGGGCTTTGATGGTTTTAAGAGTATAGCTGATAAGGAATTCTGAATTTTATTCGCTTCTGCGGCCGGCAACTGCTACTTGCAGAGACTCCAAAGGGAGATAATCTATAGCCAGTTGTTGAATCTCCTCTGCTGTTATTGATCTTATGGTGTGTATCAGGTTATTGTAGTGCTCAGGAGAGAGGCCGAAAAGTATAATCCTTTTATAGCGATCGCATTGTTCGAAGATGGTAGCAATCTCATTGATAAACTTACCGACCATATAATTCTTTACTACAGCTAACTCGTCCTCCGGTACAGGCACATCCTGCAATTGCTTTATTTCTTTCTTTACCTCATCTATCGTGTGCTGGGTAACAGTGTAATTCACATCTGTACCTATAAAGAAGAGACTGTCGTGCTCTTTAGCAGAAATGGTAGAGTATATACCATACGTATAGCCTTTGTCCTCCCTGATGTTACGCATCAGCCTGGATCCGAAATATCCTCCTAATATCTCATTTAAGACCAGTAGCTTTAAATAGTCTTCATGTTGAATCAGCGGGAAAGGCTTTCCTATGCGCACCGATGACTGCAAGCTCTCGGGCATATCTACATACACTTCGTCCTGAAAAGCTGGTTTAACTAAGGTGTTTTTGTCTCTGGAAAAACCCGTTTCTTTTCTCTGTAATTGCAAATTACCTATCTGAGTAACCAGCAGTTGTTGTGTTGCCTGATCTATACTGCCACAGGCAAACACTTCCATCTCTTTTGTGTCGAATCTGGAGGAGTAAAAGTCTTGCAGAGTGGTAAGTTGCAGGTCATCGAGATCGTGCTCTTCAAAGCCGAAAGTATACGGATGCGCTTCGCCATAGATCTGTTTGGTAAAACTATGGGTAGCCAGGTAGCTGTTTTTCTGTCTTTGTACTTTCAGGTTCTGTATCGTGCGTTGCTTCAGGTGGTCGAACTCCTCTTCCGGGAAAGTCGGGTTTTGAAGCACATCCAGTACAAGCGGCAGCAACTCATCTACATACTTCGACAGGCAGTAGAGGGTATACTCGGTTCGGTCGTAGCCGTGGTTGTTCTCAAAGGAAGCACCATAGAAAGCTACTTTGTCGGCAATCTGTTTGGCTGTATGGTTTACAGTGCCTTCCAGCAACATTTTTGCTGCCAGGTCCGACATTCCTTTATGTTCCTCAAACCATTTTCCGGCCTTAAAAACAAAATCCAGCCTGATAACAGGCTGGGTTTCGCTTTTGATGAGATGTAGTCTCGCACCGTTACTTAAGTTTACAACTTCAGCACTTTGGAGGGTTACTGCATCTATTTCATGTATGTCTGGAGCTTTTGTTCTATCAAGCATTATACTTTTCTCTCTTTTACGCTATTCTAAATTAAGGGCCAGGCTAAAGCGCCATGTGTCTGCCAGCGGGTTACCCTGCTCGTTCGGCACCAGGTAAGCTGCATCCAGGCCAAAACGCTGGTAGCGCAGACCCAAACCAAATGACAGGTATTTGCGGTCGCCTTTTTCAGGGTTTTCATAGAAATAACCTACTCTGGCCGCAAACAGCTGATTATACCAATACTCTACACCGCCAGAAAAGTTTATTTCCTGCATCTCTTCCTTAAAGCCACCCTCGGCATCACCAAACGAAGTAAAGATACCGCTGATCACCGTCTGGTCTTTGTCTGCTCCTGGCGATGGCACCAGTAGCTTGTTGGCATCCAGTACAAAGGTAAGAGCATTATAGGCGTCGAGGTTGTAAGTAACTGCCGTACCCAGTTTCAGGTTAGTAGGCAAAAAGTCTTTCTGATCGCCGTTGGTATAGGCTATCTTGCCACCTATGTTCGATATGTTGGCACCCAAGCCTAGGTTAAGGTTCTGAGACAGGTCTTTGTTATAGTATAAACCAACGTCTACTGCTGCAGTGTTGCCTGGTTTAGAGTCGAATGCTTGTGAAGAACCGCCGCTCACTGTAACGTTACCGGCCAGGTTGGAGCGGATAAAACGTGCGCCAATACCTAAACTAAAGTTTTCGCTCAGGGCCTGTCCATAAGCAACCGAAACTGCATATTCTTTCGGAGAATACTCGGTTATATCATTGCCTCTTTCGTCCACGAACTGGATATCGCCCAAGTCAAAGTATAAAAGGGAGGCAGAAATAGCAGATGTCTCGCTCAGCTTTTTATACCCTGACAGGTAACTAAGCGACATATCGTCTACGATGTTGCTCAACCATGGGGAATAAGAAAGGCTCAGGCTCAGATCATTTTTTACAAAGCCAAGTTTAGCTGGGTTCCAGTGCGGTGTATTGGCATCGGGGCTTAAAGCTACGCCAGCATCGCCGAGTGCTGCTGAGCGGGCGTCTGGGGCTACAGTTAAAATCGGTACAGCCGTGGTAACTGCCTTAACTTCATTGTCCTGACCAATGGTGGTCTGAGCTTGTGCAGTTGGAGCCGTAGCGAAAGCAGCTGCAAATAAGGCTGCCGATACAAGTAAACTTTTCTTATACATATGTAGAGCGTTGATAGCTAAATCAAATATAGAGATTATTAATTATTTTAAAATAACGAGTTTTTCAAATTTGGAAGTCTTGGCGCCGTCTTGTTGAGAACGAACGTTTACTTTGTAGATATATGCGCCACGAGCGAGTGCGTCATTAAATTCGTCTTTTCCATCCCAAGTCAGTTCTGCTACGTGTGGCGTGCTGGCAAAAGTTGTTGTTTCCAATGTCTTCACTAATTTGCCTGTAACGGTAAATATCTGAATCTGGATATCCAGGTTCTCACCGGACCTGTTGTGGTCGAAGTGGAAGGTCGTTTTTGTAGAGAACGGATTCGGATAGTTCAATACGTGTTCTAACGCAATACGGGCGTCATTTGATACAATAAACTCTATATATTCCTCAGCCGAGTTATTATGCGTATCCCAGGCCTTCAGCCGGAGCGAGTGTGGACCGGCATCCAGATCTTTAAGGTTATACTTTATACTTCCGGATTGATAACTGTTCATTTCCGAAGTATAATAATCGTTCAGCGTGATCGGGTTCTCGCGTCCTTCGTCCAGTGTGGCGGTAATTTCGTGTCCTATGCCAATGCCTGCCGTGTTGATGCCGTTCTCATCAAAAAGCTTGGCCAGCAGTATTGGGTTTTTGCTCGTGTTGCCTCCGAACACAAAGGATTCATTGTCCATGAATAATTCTATAGTAGGCGGTGTGTTATCTGCAGCTACGCCAGCGGCGGTGCCTCCTACAAGTATAGAATTGGTGGCTCCCATGGCATCGGTTGTCTGGTTGCTGGCGTACAGGTTTATTTTGCCAGTCCCATAAGTATAAGTAATATCCTTCGGTACCACAAAAGTTACCTCAAACAAGCCATTTGTAACCGTTGCCTGCCCATCGTAGATGATACTTTCCCGCAGCTTCACAGGTACTGAGCGTGCGCCTTCGTCCCCTAACGTATTCCCAGTAGTTTGTTTATCGAACACTGTCAGGTTAAGTATGCCGTTAAAGCTGCTCTCTACAGCGCCTGCAGCTGTTGCAACCTTCCCGGCTAATGTTACCTTGCTAAGGGCCTGCAGGGTGTCTGTGCCTGCTGCTTTGCCGTTTACGTGGGTTATATTTGCCTGCAGGTCCGGGTAAGCAAGCTCCATCGAAGGATCGCTCAGGAGAGTAAAGTTACGGTTATTCACGCCGCGGGAGCCGCTAGCATTATCCGTTATGCTGCTGTTCTTGGTGCGTTGCGCCAGATCGCCAAGACGTGGCATACGATCATTGATTGGGGTAAAGGCGTGTTTAAAGAAATTACGATTGAGGACTCGGTTGCCGTTGGAGTAAACGGGGCGCGTGGTGGTGATCAGGCCTACGGCTCCCCCCTGTGCATTCAGCAAGGCCTGCTCGGCACCGGAAGCGCGGGAAGGATCGTCGTAGCGGCCAAACTCGCAGGTGGCGGTAAGCAGAAAGGTAAGGCGGTCTTTGTTGCGCCAGTTGTTGATCTGGGGCAGCGTCAGGATCTGCTCCGAAGCCCAACTGACTTCGTTACCATGCCCGGTATAGTTGATGAGTAGCGAGCCCTGCTCCACGGCTTTCTCGACGGCTGCACTTGCCTCGGCAGACCGCTGCCCGTTGGCTACTACCTGCTGCGGGAAAAGGTCCAGGTATACTTTGTTGGGGTTATACTTTGGCTGCTCGCTTTCCACGTAGTTGGCCAGAAACTCCGCGTCGTCCTGGTGCTCGTTGTAGTCGCCATCGTCGGATACTAGGGTGATGCGGCTGCGCCACTTTCCGAAATGGTTAGGGCTGTCGTAGGCAATGATCTTATCTACCAGCGTGGCAGCTTCTGTTGGCGTTTTAGCTGGTAAGCGGCCAATGCCAATGTCCAGTAAATGGTCGCCACTGCTGTTCTCGGCCCACTCGCCTTCCTCCTCGTCCAGGAAACCATAATAATCTTCGGAAGAGTAGCTGGTGATGGGGTGCAGCGACTCCCGCGACTGGTAAGTCGGAACAAAATTGGTGTTGTTGTTCAGCCGGTTTTTATAATCGTAAGATGCGTCTCCAAAGAGGAGAAGGTACATTATGTTGTCATTGCTTTTGTTGCTGCGGCTGTAGAGCATGCGCATAAAATTGCGGATGGCAGTTACGTCCTGAGCGCCTGACGAAAACTCGTTGTAAACCTGTGTGGTGGTTACAACGGCTACCTGCATGTTGCTGTGGCTGCTGCGGTGCGCTGCCAGCCGATTCGCTTCCTGCAGAAAACCCGGGTGTGTGAGGATCACAAAATCCAGATCACCATTCTGGTTCAGGGCATGGAGGTTTTGGTTGGCTACTTTTCCTCTTGCTACAGGTTTCAGGCCACTGCCGTTCTGGAACACCAGGAACTCGCGCAGCACGTCGGTTGACGTGGTAAAGCTCAAATCGGAAGTGTAGGTTGTTTGCTGTGCTATGGGTTGCAGCGGGTTGGTTACATCCCATACAGCAGCCGTTGCCGGTGCCCCTGCTATACGAAACGTGCCGACCGGCGCCGCCATACTTGCCAGCGAGCGAAAAGCCGTTTGCTCGCCGTATAGTTTCAGCTGCCGCTCCAGGTTCAGCTCCAGGTAATTCAGGTAGCCCAGCGAAGTGCTGCTGGCTCCAGGGTTAAACTGGAGAGTTACTTTAAGATCAGCGCTCTGACCTACAGCCTGCTGGTTTATACTATAGGTTTTGATACTATTAACACCTTCCGGATGGTAAGGATAGTTGCCCCGGTTACCGATATTCTGCGTGCCCAGCGCCTGGTTGTTGAGTTTTAGGGTAAAGGAGCAGTCGGCAGGGGAATTGGCCATCAGGAAGGCCGTAAGCTTAATCTCCGATCCAGGTACAATATCCGAAACAGGAAAGCTGAACTCGCGGGTAGTGCTGAACGAGCTGAACTCTTCGCCGTACCATTCCCGGCCGGAGTATACCATGTTCTTTTGGTCGCGCTCGTGGTAGAGCCTTTCGTTGTAGGTAGTTATACTTTGTGCAGCGCCTGCAGCCTGAGCGCGTGTGGCGATACGGGCGCCCGGTGCTGCTCCTACTCTCAGGAAATAATAAGCGGTATCGGAGTAGACGTTGAGCTCGTGGCGGAAGAGCTTGTCGGTTGCATCATACTTCCAGGTATGCGGTCCCTGCGCATAAAAAAGGATATGATCGGCATCGTCAAAACGGCCGTCCGCTTCGCCTGCTACCCAGATGGCGTTTTCGGTCAGGTCGTCGGGACGGGGAGCGTTGTTGGCTTGCGGCAGCATACCGCCGGCGTTGCCAAAAAGCTGGATTGTTTTCGGGTTCAGGTTTGTGGTGTTGATGCCCAAGGACTGTAGCATCGCCTTATCAATCTTATGTATGCCGGATGAGGTAACAGCCAGCTTGTACCAGTCGCCGGTGCTGAGCACGGAGTTGCTGCTGAAATCAGCTTTGCTGCGCCGGGTGCTTTGGGTGGCGTTTGTTTGTGCGGAAGTATAAGTATAGCTAAAGCGAACAAGCTTTTCCAGTTGGCCCGACTGCGGGTTGCGCCGGACTGGAAGTATACTGACCATACTTACCGGTACCTTGTTCTGCCTGCCGTGTAAAATGTAGATAGCGGGAGACTCGCCAATCGCCTCTTGTCTGAACAGCTTCTGATCTTCCTGAGAGAAGGGCTCATACACAGGGTGCTGCAGCTGAAAATTATTTATACTTAGGTTTGGTAACTGCAGCCGGTAGTAGGGGAGGCGCTCGGCATAATCGATGCTGGCACCCGTAAAGGAGGGAACTTTGCCGGGCAGGTTCGCGACAGGCAACACCTGCTCATAGCCTTTCCAGGTTAAGGTGATGGTGGATGTGTTTTGTGCCTTTGCTCCGCCAGCCAGCAATCCGGTCAGGATCAGCATGTAGGCAAACAGGAGACGGAGTGGCTGCATAAACACAAATGGTATAGTACGTGAAGACGAATGTCCGCGCAGCAGTATCCCGGGAAAGCCGCAGCACAGACATTCGTCTTAAATTTAACAAAAACAAGATAATATTATTGCGTGGCAGCAACGTAAATTACTGTTGTTTTAGCTTATAGCAGTAAGGCTTTCTGAACAGGCAAACCAACAGCCTATCACTTACTCTGCCTTCAGTTGCCGCGCGATGTATTTGCCAATACCTACAAGCGGAGCATTCCATAGCTAGTGGCTGTATACTTTAAGAGGGTGATGTCTTTTTTACGATCGACAAAAGAATATACAGCACAATAATGAGCGGTATCGCTGCAAACTGAAGAAGAGCCAGTAAGATGACCGAAATCCCCAGGAAAATAAACCGAACCGAATTGTCCTGCCACGTCAGGTTTTTGAACTTGAGCGCGAACAACGGCAGCTCTGCCACCAGCAGGTACGAGAAAATAACCGTAACCGTCAGCAGGAAGTATGGGTTCAGGATAAGGTCATAAGCGATCAGCGAGCCCGAAGCAAGTATGAGCGGCAGCGAGCCGATGAAGATGGAACAGGCCGGCGTTGGCACCCCGATAAAAGAGTCGGTCTGGCGGGTATCGATGTTGAACTTGGCCAGGCGCAGCGCCGAGAAGATCGTGATCAGAAAGCCGAAAAAAGGCAGGATGTGTGCCGGAATGCCAAGTATAGAAGCGTCTGTGCGCGAAAGCAGGGCAAACATAATGGTGCCGGGCACCACGCCAAACGATACCATATCGGCCAGTGAATCGAGCTGCTTGCCAATTTCAGAGTAGGCTTTGAGCACGCGTGCCACCATGCCGTCCAGGAAATCAAAAACAGCGGCTACGCCGATCAGGTAAGCCGTGTACACTAGTTGGTCGTTGAAAGCAAAGTATAGCGCCAGGCAGCCCATCAGCAGGTTCAGGCACGTAATGGCGTTAGGGATGTGTTTCTTCATGAAGGAGAAGTATAGCAAGGTGTTTACCGCAGGAACGGGTTATACTTTTTCTCATAGCCAATGGTGGTCTCCGGGCCATGGCCCGGGTATACAGTCACCTCATCAGGCAATGTGAATAGTTTGGTTTTTATACTTTGAATGAGCGTGTCGAAGTCGCCGCCGGGCAGGTCGGTGCGGCCAATGCTGCCCTGGAACAACACGTCACCTCCGATGCATACTTTCTCCTGCTCGTTGTAAAACACCACATGTCCGGGTGCATGGCCGGGCGTGAAAAGAATTTTCAATTCCGTATTGCCAAAACGTACGGTTTCCTCTTCCTTCAGGTAAGCAGCAGGCTCGGCCGCATCATACTTATGAAATCCGTAGGTTGGCGCGTATACCGATACCGAACGCAGCGTCTGCTCATCTTCCTTATGTATCTCCAGGCCAACCTTGTAAGTATCGGCTACAAACTTGTTGCCCAGTACGTGGTCTACATGGCAGTGGGTGTTAAGCAGTTTCACCACTTTCAGCCCTTCTTTCTCGATATAGTTCTGAAGTTGTTTTTGCTCGTGCGGCTCGTAACAGCCCGGGTCCACCACCACGCACTCCTTGGTGTCGTCGTGCAGCAGGTAGGTATTTTCCTGAAAAGGATTGAATGTAAGGCAGGTAACCTTCATAGTATTTCTTGTCTGGTAAGCGTTCAGGCCTACAAAATAGGCTTCGAAGTTACAAATTTAAGATGTACTTGTCGTAAATTGCCCATATGAATTACGATTTTATAGTGGTGGGGCATGGCCTGGCAGGGGCCATACTTGCTTATACCCTGCGCAAAAAAGGGCACCAGGTGCTGGTGATCGACGAACCCAAAGAGAACTCGGCCTCGAACGTGGCGGCCGGCCTGGTGAACCCGGTGGCGGGCAAACGTTTTGCCAAATCATGGCTGGCGGATGTGTTTCTGCCTTTTGCCGATCAGTTTTACCAGGAACTGGAGGAGCGTTTCGGGCAGCCACTTTTCTTCCACAAACCCATCTACAAAGTGTTCTCCTCGATAGAAGAGCAAAACAACTGGATGGCTAAAAGCGCCGGCGGCAACTGGAGCGAGTATATCAAGACCACTTATACGCAAAGCACCGGCGAGGAAAGTATAAACGATCCCTACGGCGGTATCGTGATAGACAAGGGCGGCTACCTGCTGGTGTCGGAAACGTTGCGGCTGCTGGCCGAAGAGCAACTGGCTAAAGGACAAATGCTGCCCGAGCGCTTCGACGTAGAGCAACTACAACTAACAGAACAGGGTGTAAAGTATAAAAACATAGAAGCCCGGCACCTGATCTTTTGCGAAGGTTACCAGGTGGTGCACAATCCATACTTCAAGTGGCTGCCGCTGCAGCCTACCAAAGGCGAAGTGCTGGAGATACAGACACAGAATTTCGAGCCGGAACGTATCTATAACAAAGCCGTTTACGTTGTTCCGGTAGGTGGCGGCAGGTTTAAGATCGGTGCTACCTACAACTGGCGGCAAGCCGATGAAGTGCCAACGCCGGAAGGGCAGGAAGAACTGACAGAACGTTTTACCCAGATCACCACCCAACCTTATCGCGTCGTCAACCATTGGGCAGGTATACGGCCCGCTGTCCGCGACCGGCGCCCGCTGATCGGGCAGCACCCGGATTATCCGCAGCTCAGCGTTTTCAACGGAATGGGCTCCAAAGGGGTATTGATGGCACCTTATCTGGCCCATTTGTATGCACAGGCGCTGGCAGGTGAGGCAGAATTGCTACCGGACGTACACATTTCGCGGTATTTTTCGTTATATTACGACTACATAAAACACCAAAATCTCTAACCCTGAGCGCATGCGTTTATATAAAAGGTTATTGCTGCTGTTTGTCTTCTGCTTGCTGACGGGAAGCGCCCTGCAGGCACAGCCTAACCGCGAAGTATTTGGCAAGAGCCGTATACAGTACAAGAGCTTCGACTGGAAACTATACAGCACCCAAAACTTTAACATCTACTTCTATGAAGGCGGCGAACAGGCTGCCCGAAACGCAGCAGATTATGCTGAGAAGGAGCTTAAACGCATCACCAGCCTCATCGGCTACTACCCGTACTCCAAGGTTACCCTTATACTTTACAACGTGGCTGGTGACCTGAAGCAAAGCAACATCGGCCTCAACAGCGATCAGTACTCCACCGGCGGCGAAACACTCTTCCTCAAGAACAAGATAGAACTGGCCTTCGACGGCACCCAGACAGACTTTAAGCGCGACATAAGTTACCAGATGACCCAGTTGCTGCTGAACGATATGATGTATGGCGGCAGTTTGAAGGAAGCCCTGCAGAGCAGCTACCTGCTGCGCCTGCCCGAGTGGTTTATCAGCGGCGTGGCTTCTTATACGGCTGAAGGCTGGAGCATGCGCATGGACAATTATGTGCGCGACATGCTGCTGGAGAACAACGGCCTGCGCACCGAAAAGATCTTTGCCCGCAACCAGGAGCTGACAGGGCATTCTGTCTGGAATTAC
This sequence comes from Pontibacter ruber, assembly GCF_023630205.1. Classification (GTDB taxonomy): domain Bacteria; phylum Bacteroidota; class Bacteroidia; order Cytophagales; family Hymenobacteraceae; genus Pontibacter; species Pontibacter ruber. Next base: position 10,332 of record NZ_JALPRR010000004.1, read on the forward strand.
ATTGCCGAGCGCTATGGCTATACTTCCATTCAGAACATCCTGAACCTGACCCGCATCACCCGCGATGTGGAGATCGGCATCACCAGCAGCCTGAACATCCCGTACAAGCGCTTCCTGCAGGACTGGCAAAATTATTACGTGCAGATCAACAGCCGCTCCGAAAACCCGCTGGTAGCGCTGCCAGCAGATAAGAAGCTGTTCGAAAAGAATAACAAAAACCTTCGCTACACAGAGCCTGTCCTGAACCCGGCGGGCACCCTGCTGGCGTATGCCGAAAACGACCACGGCAGCTACAAGATCTTTGTGCAGGATGTGAAGACGAAGCGAAGACGCCTGGTATGGAAAGACGGGTATAAAACCACAGACCAGCAGGTAGATTACAGGTTACCGGTGCTGGCCTGGCGCTCCAATTCACAGCTTGGCTTTATAGAGTCACGCCGCGGACGTATGACGCTGCGCCAGGTAGAAGCGACCGACAGCCGCTCCCTGATCCCATACTTCGATGACTTGACTACGCCTGCCTCTGTATTGTCGCAGTTCTCGCAGGTGCGGGACATGAGCTATAGCGAAGACGGCGGTACGATGGTAGTGAGCGCTGTGCGGGGCGGGCAGTCTGACCTGTTTCTGCTGAGCGGTACCGGAAAGCTGCAACAGCAATTAACCAACGATATTTACGACGACATCAACCCTGTTTTCCTGAAGGGCAGCAACGACATTGCCTTCAGCTCCAACCGTTGGATTGATACCACAGGACTGGCACCGGAATCCTCTTTTGCCAATGTGGTAAACAACTACGATATTTTCCTGCTGCAGCGAAATGGTAAAGAAGTAAGCTTCCGGCAACTGACAACTTCTATTGCCAGCGAGTTGCGCCCGAGAGCCACGGAAGACGGCAACCTGGTGTACCTGGGAGAAGAAAGCGGAATCAGCAGCCTGTATCTGCTCGATCTTGCTTCAGGCAACAGCAGACCGCTGACCAACTTCACCGAGAACATCGGCAACTATGATTTCCGTAGCACAACCAACACACTGGCCCTGACAGCAAGCGACCAGTCCCGCGAGTTTGTTTACCTGCTGCCTGATTTTGCCGCTACTACCCTAGATAGCCTGCCGAAAACTTCGCGCCAGATCATCCTAGAAACACGCGCCCGTAACCCGGTTGCCTCCGGTACTGCCACCCGCAAACTTTTGGAAAGCGAAACCCAAAACAAACCGAAACGCGAAGGTGAAGTGAATATCGACAACTACGAGTTTGAAAGCGACCAGAAGGAAACACAAACACAGTCCAACACAATTGTAAAGCGCGCCGGTGCTGCCAGCGAAACGCGTGTACTCGGTCCGCTGGATTATGACATTCGCTTTAGTGTGCAGGAAATTATTACGTCTGTTTACTCCGATCCGCAACTGGGCTTTGGTATTGTGGCCGGCGTGAACATGACCGACCTGTTTGAAAATCATCGTATCGAGGGAAGTGCCTACATACGTACTGACCTGGAAACGAGCCGCCTCTTTGCCGAGTACATGAACCTAAAGAACCGCTTCGACATCGGCATACAGTACAGACGGGATGTGATCGTGGGTTCTATAGAAGAGGTGCCGGGCTCTATTGTGCGTCTGGGCAAGCATGAGTTTTCGCCTACGCTGGTATACCCGCTTAGCCACAGCACCAGCATCCGTATGCAGCCGAAGTTTGTGAACACCCGCTTTACCTATGTCAGCCTGTTCCAGACGCCGGATAGTGTTACCAACTTCTGGGGGGGCAATGTGGAACTGGTTTATGACAACTCAGTGGCTACCGGTGTAAATATGCTGGAGGGAACGCGTATGAAAGCAGGTATACTTTCCCTTAGAAGTTTTGGAAGCACCGCCGGTAATTTTGAGAAGTTCTATGTAGACCTGCGTCGCTACCAGAAGCTGCACCGCCAGATCGTGCTGGCAGCACGTATTGGCTATGGCGCTTTCTTCGGTAATTCGCCTAAACGTTTCCGCATAGGCGGTATGGATAACTGGCTATTCTCTGACGAGGACGAGGATACAGAGCGCAACATGGTTGACGTGCGTTCTCCGGCTGACTTCTTTTACATAGAGTACGCTACTCCGCTGCGCGGCTTTAACTATAATGTGCGATCCGGTACAAAATACCTACTGGCAAATGCCGAATTGCGGGTGCCTATTGTGCAGTATATCTACAACGGCCCTATTCCGTCCGGCTTCTTCCGCAACCTGCAGCTGACCGCTTTTGCCGATGCCGGATCTGCTTACAGCGGCTCTAACCCGTTTACAGGCAATAACTCCATCAACACCCGTGTGATCGGGGGCAGAACAGACCAGACGCAGCAAGACCCTTTTGAAATAACGGTAATCAACTACCGTAACCCGTTCCTGGTTGGGTATGGCTTTGGTGCCCGCTCCACGCTTTTTGGTGTGTACGGCAAGCTTGATATAGCCTGGAGCGAGGAAGACTACAGCAGCAACGGTCCAAAGTTCTACGTAACCTTAGGCTACGACTTTTAGGCAAGCAGCATGAACCGGAAAGGAAAACGCTTTGCCCTTGGCACAGTGCTGGTATTTGGTTTGATGGCGGCCTGGCTGCACATGGCCGATAAGAACTACGTCTACAAAGCTCTCTACCACAACTTCGCCGATATCGACGACCACCTTATTTTCCATCAGCGCAAAATAAAGGCGCCACCTGTACCCACGCCCTGGGCTATTTCGAGGCACTACAACAAGCTGCAGTTACCATCAGGGCTCATGCAGCTGCACCAGGAACTGGAGTCGGTGGCCTTTCTGGTGGTGCACCGCGATTCCATACTTCTGGAAAAGTATTGGGATGGCTATTCCGAAGAGTCGTTGAGCAACTCGTTTTCGATGGCGAAAAGCATCGTAAGTATACTTATTGGTGTTGCGATCAAAGAAGGCAAAATCAAAAGTGTGGACCAGCCGGTGGCCGATTTCCTGCCCTCTTTCCGGGAAGGGGACAAAGCCCGGATCACGATCAGGCACCTGCTCTGGATGAGCTCCGGCCTGAACTGGGACGAGTCGTATGCCAACCCGCTTTCCATGACCACCGAAGCCTACTATGGCTCTAACCTGAAAAAAGTAATCGACAGGCTGGAGGCTGTGGAAGAGCCGGGAAAGGAATTCGAGTATAAAAGTGGTGATACCCAGGTGCTGGGTTTCGTGCTGGAGGCAGCTACCGGCACCACGCTGGCCAAGTATGCCGAAGAGAAACTGTGGCAGCCGATAGGGGCGGTGCACAATGCAGAGTGGAGCGTAGACCACCCGAGGGGAAACGAGAAAGCCTACTGCTGCTTTTTCTCCAATGCCCGCGACTTTGCCCGCATCGGGCAGTTATACCTGAACGAGGGTGTTTGGCAAGGCGATACCATTGTAGATCCGGACTATGTCAGGGCTTCCATTACGCCCAGCGGCTTACTGGATGCGCGTGACGGTAAGATAACCGATTTCTATGGCTACCAGTGGTGGCTCTTGCCCAACTACAAAGGCCAGAAGATCTTTTATGCCCGTGGTATACTTGGGCAGTACATTATAGTTATTCCGGAGAAAGAGCTGGTGATTGTGCGATTAGGCAAGCAGCGTGGCGAGCGGCAGGAAAACCACCCACGCGAAGTGCTGGCCATGATCGATGCGGTGAACCAAATGGTGAGATAGAAGATGAAATTCAGCTATACTTTTCCAACCTTATTGTTCTTAGTATCTCTGACAAGCTGCAGCACCCAAAATAACAGCATATCTGCCAGACAGTACTCAAAGAACTATGAAAGTGCCTTTGTGGAAGGCTTTAAAACGTTGAGTTTCTGTAAATGCCTGGACTACGGAAATAGTGGTAAACTGAACCTATCGGCAGAAGATGCCAGCTGTCGCTATCCTGATTATTTATATGGGGAAGCTAACATAATAGACAGCCTTGCACTGGCAGAAAGCAGAAGGATCGCGCTTGATGCGGCCGGCAGAGGAAAAGGACAAGTTGCCGAAGGTATGGAGGGGAAGAGAATAATAGGACAGTGTCTGGAATTCTACTCAGGAAAAGAACTGGAGGCATTTGCCAAATCGAGATACGAAGCAGACAGGAAAGTTAGAAAATAACAACGATCCTATAAAAGCAGAAGCCCCGCCTGTTATAACAGGCGGGGCTTCTGCTTTTATATAGAAATCTAAAATCTTGTGTCTAAGTTCTTGCGTCTGAACCTACGCGTTTACCATCTCAAGTATAAACTCGAAAATAGCACGGCCATCGGTGTTGCCAAGTTCCGGGTCTACGGCACGCTCCGGGTGCGGCATTATGCCAGCCTCGGTCAAAATCTGGAAACCATTGCAGATACTCATCACATAGCCACCTCTGTTCGCATGCTGTATCACTTCCTGCATAATAGGCGAGAAGCAGGCAATTGCGCCGGAGCGCACGTAATCGCCATACGAAAAACCACTTGGCAACAAGACGAAATCACAACCCTGCAGGTTGTGGTATTTGTGCTACAGCTTTACTACTTCCTGTTGCATACCAACGCTGAGGGCATCAACAAGGTCTTAGTCGCAGTTGGATTCCGGGAAAACGACTACACCAAATTACATACTTCAAAGTCAAATAAAGATTGATAGAGCCGCACGTTTAAGTTCGCATTTACTAGCTTTCGGGCATGCTGGCACTAAAATCTGAAGAATTATACTTAATTTGCCAAGGTACCATTGAATTAAAGTAATATGTTGCAGTCCATGACAGGCTATGGCAGTGCCCGCCTCGATGCCGACCAGTACAGTATCGTAGTAGAAATCCGTTCGCTTAACTCTAAAGGCATGGACCTGAGTGTCCGGGTGCCGCGTTTTCTGACGGATAAGGAGTATGAGATCCGGAACCTGGTAACAAAGGCGCTGGTGCGTGGCAAAGTTAGTGTCTGCATAGATTACACTCGCAACAAAGCCCAGAAGGCAAAAAGCACGATCAACAACGAGCTGCTGACGGCTTACTACAATGAGTTGAGCGCCGCTGCCAGCAAGCTGGGTGCCTCGCAGAACGAGCTTTTCCGCTTGGCGCTGCACATGCCCGATGTGCTGCAACAGGACCAGGCAGAAGAGGAGAATGCCGATGCAGGTTGGGACGTGATCCAGCCACTTTTCCAGGAAGCACTCAGCAACATCAGTACGTTCAGGGCCGACGAGGGAAAAGCGTTGACTGCAGAGATCATGTCTTACATCGACCGTATCCGGATTTTATTGGCCGAGGTAGAAAAGCACGATCCGGTACGTATGGAGCAGATCCGAAACCGCATAAAAGGCCACCTGACCGAAATAGCCAATGCCGAGTATTTCGACCAGAACCGTTTTGAGCAGGAAATGATCTATTACATGGAGAAGCTTGACATTGCGGAAGAGAAAGTAAGATTGATAAACCACCTGCACTATTTTACCGAGACTGTATACTTGCCGGAGCCTACGGGCAAAAAGCTGGGCTTTATTTCGCAGGAGATCGGCCGCGAGATCAATACCATTGGTTCGAAGGCCAACGACGCCACCATCCAGCACCTGGTAGTGGAGATGAAAGAAGAGCTCGAGAAGATTAAAGAACAGATCAATAACATACTTTAGGGTATACCTCTTATCCTGAAACGCCTGCTACTACAACGATAGTAGCAGGCGTTTTTTTATGCCCGCTCCAGGCTGCAATCCTTTCAACGTATGCCTATGTTTTTCATACACATGACCTTACATTCAACTTTGCCTATGTTACAAAATGTACTTTTTTTACCTTCTTTTTGATCCATCCGGGAGCAGTTAATCAGCATAGCCTTCAAAATAGCCAGATGTGCGGCCTGGTATATAATGGCGATGTAATGTTACTTTATGTAGTATTTATTCCTGTTTTTATAGGGGTTGAGTTTATACTTTAGTAACGTAATGTATTGCCTGTTAGGTGTTTTAACATTGATGATGCAGTAAGTTGACTTGAGTTAATAAATTGTATTATGCTGATGTTTAAACTTTGTTGTAGGAGGAGGTCAGGAACATCAGTTGGACGCAAAAGACAGGAGTTTGGAAAGTTTATTACCTTTTAAATATATGTCTAACTTAAACTTTAAAACACCTATGATTACAAATCGTTTACTCCTGTTTGCTGCCATGCTGGTAGTTGCATTCACAATGTTCTCCTGCCAGAAAGATGAGGCAGATACAGCTAAAACTGAGGTGTCTCAGTTAACGCTCAACAAAATTGCCGCGCTGGGCTTTAACAACCAGAACGTTCAGAAAATTGCCGGTGGCTACCTTGTAGAAGGTGACATCGAACTGAGCGACAGCGACCTGAATGGCACACACCAGACAAGTGCTCTTCGCGTAGGCGAGTCGGAGCAGTACCGCACCACCAACCTGGTTAGCGTGGGCTCCGGCCGTACGATCAGAGTGGCTATCACTACCAGCTTGCCATCGTCTTATGTAACTGCTTTGGATGAGGCGATCCGTCGATACAACGCGGAGAACCTGTACATCAAGTTCCAGCGTGTGTCTTCTAATTACGAGATCCTTTTCTCGAAGGCTCCGACTGGTTCTTCTTACCTGGCGTCTGCTGGTTTCCCATCAGGTGGTAACCCATACAACAGCGTAAAGGTAAACTCAGACTACCTGGGCTCAAGCCCTGGTACAAACTACCTGGCTACCATCCTGGCGCACGAAATGGGTCACTGCATTGGCTTCCGTCATACTGACTACATGGACAGAAGCTATAGCTGCGGTGGTTCTTACTACAACGAAGGCGCTTCTAGTGTAGGTGCTATCCACATCCCTGGCACGCCAACAGGTGCAGATCCTAACTCCTGGATGCTTGCCTGTATCGGTTCTGGTGTGAACCGTTACTTCAACTCTAACGACAGAACAGCTCTTAACTACCTGTACTAGGCCTTCTGCTCACCAGCATAATAAAGTTTAATAGTATAGCTCCTGCCTCGGCGGGAGCTATACTTTTTTATACTTGGTGGTAGCGGCCGTCAGGAAGTATAAACTGGATAACACCGGAGCTTGAAGTATTATGAAATGCAGAAGTATGACTTGTGCTTAAACCCGAGTTTATACTTTACAGGCTAGCTTTACTAAAGGTGTTATTCTTTGGGGTGAGTTACAAGAGACTTAATTCTTGATTATCAGTTCCATTTTATTTTCACGGACCAGCTTTACAACCTCCTCGTATGTCAGACCTGAAAGATCCGGTATTGTATCTGATCTGTAAACTTCATTCTTAGATTCCCGAAAGTCTTCGTATACATACACCCATTTGTATAAATCTATTCCAGGATGATTTTTACATACTACCTGAATACGCTTCGAGTCCTTCCTGATAAGTCCATATTTCTTGCTGTCCAGGTTCAGGATCAAGTCGCCGTTTTTAGATCGAAAATAGAAGTTCTGCAAATCGCCATAGTGATCTTCAATCGTCATTACATGTGCTATCTGGTAAACAAATCCGCACAATAAGAGAGCAGAAGCTGTTAGTGCAAAAGCTAAAATCTTAATGCGTTTTCCCATGGCTTAGTTTATGACTTTCTTTATCATAGTGAGAAAGAAAACAAACCTACTGAACTAATATTCGGGTTGAGATCATACTGCCGCTTTCCGTTTTCAGGCGAAGGAAGTATAGTCCTTTGGCCAAGCCTGCAGTTGGTATCTCCTTTATTACCCCCATTTCGCTGGTTTCATACATAAGTCTCCCCAACTGGTCGTAGAGCTGCAGTTCGGCGGTGTCGCTGCTAACAGCTACAAATACCGGCTGCCCTGCTGCAACCGGGTTAGGATATACTCTGGCCTCTCCTTCTTTCGTGTATAGCACCTCTTCATCCTGGCTGTAAAACGCTTTTCCCGCTACGGTAGTAACCTTTACCCGGTACACATTCTTCCCCGATCTTGGCGCCGGGTCTTGCAATAGGTGTGCAAGCTGCGTGACAGGCTGTATGGTCTTTACATTCCGGTAAGTGCCGTTTTCAAATCTTTCCAGGCTAAGGGAGCTTAACTGATAGAGTGTGCTGATCTGGAGGTCGAGCTTTACGGTGTCCATCACGAAACTCTGAGGCAAAAAGCTTTTGATGTAACAACCGGTGCCCGTGTTGGCATAGGGGATGGAAAGGCTGGTATACGCTTCCCTGCCCTGTACAACGGGGGCTACGGCTACAATTTCACCTAAGTCAGCCGAGATATTCCTGTTCAAAACAACCAGGGTATCGGAAACGGTTAAAAACGGTTCGAGGTGGGTATAACCCAGCTTGTAGAGTTGGTATTGTTGTACGTTGGGCAGCGCTGACCAGTGTAGCAACGTTTCCTCCTCGCAATCGAAACCGACCTTTAGGTTTAGCTGCTTGGCAAGTATAAATTCCTCCGATTCTGTTACTACATCGCCGGTGGTAATGCGTAGCTGTGCCAGGGCGATGTGATCAGGTGCCTGCCAGTGGTAGAAAGTGCTGCTTGGGTCGGCAACCTCCTCAATCAGCTGCCATTCCTGCGTGCCTGCCAGGCGGTATTCTAAGCGTGCAGTTTCGCCCTCTGCACCACCCTGCCAGCGAATACGATTCAGCTGACCAGCCATAACGCTAGCACCAGCCGTTGGGTACAGCCATTCTGCTCCGCTTTCATACTCATAAACCATGCTAAAGGACTGCGGGCCAGTTGCCACCTGGTGGCCGCGCACCGTCAACTGGTAAGTGCCTGCAACCGGAGCAGATAAAGTGATCTGCTCCACATTGTTCAGCCGGTCGGTGCCACGCCTGGCCGGAAGCATCAGGGAATCGGGATGAGGGAAGGAGCTTAGCACCCACGGTTGCCAGTGCTGGCTTGTCGAAGTTCGGGTAAGGGTCAGATCCAGGTCGTTTATCAGGGCTTTGGATGCGCCGGGCTCCGCCTCCGGGTCGTGCCATACGAGCGTGGCTTTCAGTAAGCGGGCTCCCTGCGGCACCGCGATCGTAAAGGTTCGGGTTTCGTTTGTAGAGATTGTAGCCTCAAAAAAACGATTTTCCTGTATGCTCCTGATTGCTCCTAAGGCGTCGGCATCTCCAAAGCCTGATTCGAAATCTACCTGCGGGCGGCCTACATCGTCTGCACTGTTGATCAGGGCTGCCTTTATGAGGGCGGCCTGCGGTGACGAGCCATACTTATCCTGGTAGGCCTGTTGCACGAGCAACGCCACACCCGATACCACAGCGGCTGCTTCAGAAGTGCCGCCTTTGCCGTGCGCCACCAGTTCCGGCTTTACACGTCCGTCATAAGCAGGGCCCTTAGAGCTACGGATCCCCACCTGGCGGTCCGGCTCCAGTGCCCCGACGCTCAGCGTATTTTTAGAATTCTTAAACTGCCCCGTCAGGTTGGCCATACCTGCGATGTCTTCGTAAGGCCCTGCCGCTCCCGGCTTATCGCCGCTGTTACCCGACGAAAAAACATGCAGGAGCTGCGGGTATTGGGATGTTTCCTGGTCGTAGGCCTGCGATTCGAGGCCATAATAGTTCTCTACCCCTACGCCATAGGAGTGGTTCTGTACACTGATGCCTTTGCCCAGAAGTTCCTGGCTCTTGTCGGGCATCAGTTCTGCAAAACTCGAATACGCAAGCTGCGCTTTCCGGGCAATACCCTTCCCTGCCGGACCCGAGTTGCCGGCACCTGCTATCAGCGTAGCCATGGTGGTGGCATGCACCGAAGTGACATTGCTAAAAGTCTCCGGCGACAAAACCCGCCCTTTCAGGTCGATGTCAGCTGGGTTAAAGGCTTCTTCCTTCACCGATACCTTCATCCCATCGCCGTTCAGTTGCGGGAAGCGGCCGTGTACTGCAAGAATGTTATTCGCTACAAAATCTGCATCCTTCAGCTCCAGCTCTTCTCTGGCAACACGGTTTGGCTGATCGATGTAGCGCACCAGTGGGCAAGCGGCCAGTTGTTTTAACTGCTGTGTTTTTAACCCGGAGATCAGCAGCAGTTGTGCATGCCCGGTTACTTTCTTTAGCTGTACCTGGAGTTTTTGATCCTTCAGCCATTTGGTAAAAGAAGTCTCGTCTGTTACCTGCACGCGATAAGAGCCGGAAGTGCTGCCCCGGCCATTCTCATGTAACAGGGCAGGAGCTAGTTTCCGGGAGAGTTGTGCCTCCGGGCCGAAGTCGTTTCTTTTCTGTGCAAAAAGTGAAAATGGGAGCAAAAGAAGCAGGATTGTAAACTGGGGGCAGCTATACCTATACCTGTAAAATTTCACCATACGCAAGGCTTTAAAAGGAGCATTTACACAGAAAACTGAAGGAGAAATAGTACTAAAGCTAAGCAATAGGAGGTACAATGGCAAGAGGATCAGCTCTGTTCAAAGTATAAATTTATACTTCTGAACAGGTTTACAGGCAGGAGCTTACTCCTGCAACGTTGCAGCAAAATCAAGTATGAGTTGGTATACTTCCGCAAACCTAGTCAGCGGCAACTGCCCCGGATGATCCTTTACGTTGTGGTAAGCCGTGGTGCCGCCCAGTGTGTAGAAGAAGAAGGCCGGCACGCCTTTATCGGAGAAAGGATAATGGTCGGAATTGGCGGCTTTGCCACGGTTCCGGATGTTCGGTAAATAGTGGTGCTGTTGATTCAGTTGCTGGAGCAACTCGAATTCAGCTGTGTGTACCGCACCATTTACCACCATCATGCCCTCGTCGCCGGTACCCAGCAAGTCGAAGTTCAGAAGGAAACGGATCTGGCTGAGCGGGAACAAAGGATGCTGCACGTAGTGGAAAGAACCAAGCAAGCCTGCCTCTTCTGCGGTAAAAGCGATAAAAGCCATGCTATACTTCGGCCGGTTCTGTGGTTGGCTGTAAAAGCTGGCTAGCTCCAGCAGCATGGCCGTACCACTGGCATTGTCATTGGCCCCCGGAAAGTATACTTCTTCTCCCTGTCCGCCCAGGTGATCGTAATGCGCTGTAAAAACGATGAACGAGTCCGGCCTTATACTTCCCTCTACAAAAGCTAGTACGTTTTGGGTAGTATAAGCAGAGTCAAAATCAGCGGTAATGTTATACTTTATCCTGCGGGCTGTAGCAGGCCAGGCAGCGGCCTGTACTTCTAAAACAGGTATGGCCCCTTGCCGGGTAGCCACGGTAGTCAGCAATTCTTTGGGCTGCAGCACCACATGAACTTTGGCCTGCTGCAACTTAGTTAGATATTCGGGTGCAAGTTTCTGTAGCTTTTGGCGGTCCTGCTGGCGAAAGACCAATGCCTTCTTGTGGAAGTCCTGGGCAAAGAAACGCTGTGCTACCGCCGGGTCGAAGAAGATGAGCGCATCCAGCACTAAGACTTTTGCTTTCCCTTTGCCGGAGGCAGAAGATGCCTGCGCCAGAAAACCTGAGCCGGCTGTTAACTTCTTACCGTCTACCTGTAGCTGTGGCGTGTGGGTGATCCGGTTTACGGGCAGCCGAAAATACTGGAAGTAATCATTGTCAAAGCTTTTCAGGCCTGCTGCCGCGAAACGCGAGCGGATGTAGCCGGCAGCTTTGGCATCCCCTTCCAGTAGGTAGCCGCGCCCGTGCATGGCTGAAGAGCAGAGGGTGTCGATCGTTTGGCGCACCCGCGCCATGTCCTGCGCATGTGCCCCGGCGGCAGTCAGGAAAAGCAGCAGCGCAAAGTATAACGGGTAGAGTTGCTTCATCTTTTAAAGATAAGCAGCTGGCCGATGAAGTAAAGTATAAAAAGAGGTTATTGCAGGTAAATCCACTTAAACACTACAATGCCAAGCAAACAGCCAATGGTGTTGCATAGTACATCCATCACATCGCCATGGCGGCCCATCATGAGGTAATGCTGCATCAGCTCGATCGAAATGCCGAACAGGGTACTGGTGAAAAAGGAAACACGGATGGCGGAGTGCTTGAGCTGGGGATAGGAAAATTGCTTTTTCATCCCCACGATCATCAGGTAGCAAAGTATGGCAAAAAGGCCGGCGTGGGCAAACGAATCGAAAGAAAGGAGCTCCCAGATAGAGAGCGAAGGCATGGAAGAAGAAGGCAGCAGTGTCGTTAACAAGATCACTGCTGCCCACATGATTGTAAATAGGTGATACCTTAAGATCAAACCTACTTAGTGTTTTTGTATTAGTGGCCGATAACTTCGCGGTAAGCGTCTACAGTCAGCAGCTCGTCCAGTTCAGCAGTGTTGTCTACAGAAAGTTTGATGATCCAGCCGTCTCCGTAAGGATCAGAGTTTACCAGCTCCGGGTTGTTCTCCAGTTTGTCGTTGAATTCCAGAACGGTACCGCTCAGTGGGCTGAACAGGTCAGACACTGTTTTTACGGCTTCAACTGTGCCAAACACGTCGTCTTTGCCGATCTGCTTGTCTACTGTGTCGATGTCTACATAAACGATATCGCCCAGCTCGCTCTGTGCAAAATCCGTGATACCTACATAGGCTACATCACCCTCAACGCGCACCCACTCGTGCTCTTTTGTATACTTAAGATTCTCTGGTAAATTCATTTGTTCGCTTGTTAAATATGACGTTTCAAAAATACGGTCTTTTTCGCAATGCCAAAATATTATTGCAAACTTACTCGCAGCTGCACGCCCCCCTCCGATACGCTGTTGCGGAACGAGGTAGAGATCTTCGGATCTGACACGGTGCGCAGCACATAAAACTGCAGGTTAATGCGCTGGCTCAGCACATAGTCGATGGTTGGGCGCAGTTGCAGCTGGCGCGTTCCGTTCGTGATCTGGTTCTGGCTGTACTCCTGGCCCTGCTCGTCTTCTGCAACAGCGCGCTGCACTGTCTGGTTATCGCGTACCGACAGGTCCATGCGCATGGTCAACTCATTCTGCAATACCTTGCGCTCGCCACCAATCCGGAACGGAATACGGAAGTTGTTGGTGCTGTAGCCAAAGCCTACCACATAGTCCTTCACGTTTGTTTCCGTCACCTGGGCATTGGTCAGGTTCAGCGACAGGTTACGCTCCATCTTATACTCCAGGCGACCGGTAAGGTTGGTCTTGGTGCGGAAGTTAATGCCCAGTAACGGAGCCAGTCGTTCGCTTACCGTCAGCTGGCTCACGATGTAGTAGGGCACGATCTGCCCGAACTCGTTCTTATTTGTCGGGAAACCGGAAGGCTCCTGGTCGTAGGCCAGGGAGGTAGTAAAGCTGGTAATGTTATAGCTGGCGTTGTAGGCGTGTGTCAGGTTAACCTGGCTGAACCAGCGCTGGAACAGCGGCAACCGCGACAGACCGTTGTAGTCGATGCGCCAGTTCGGGATCGGCAGGCGGCTGAACGGACTGCTTGATTTAGCTTCATAATCGCCGATGTTGCGGCCCTGGTACGCATACAGGAACGACTGCAGCAACACGTCCTGGGAGTTCAAAGTATAGCCCGAGTCGCCGGCAGCTGCGTTGGCATTTGTCAGCTTATTTCGCACATCGTGGCGGTTGCGTATAAAGTCTTCGAAGGCAGCAGAAGTGCCGCGGTCAGTTGACTCAAACAACGTACCCAATGCAAAGAACGAAGTACTGAAAGAGCCGGTATTGATTGGGTTCTGACGCTGGTCTTCCACACTTATGTTTCCAAAATCATCGAATTCCTTGCGGTAGAATATCTCTTCAATTTCGGACTTGTTGCGACGGGCATCCACCTGCACGTTAAAGTCACGGAAAGGCTCCAGGTTGGCACGTGCCGTTAACGCTTCGGTAAAGATAGAGCTCAGCGGCGTATTCAGGTACTGGCTGCTGTCGGTGTACCAGCCGTTGCTGTTGGCCCTGTTATACAGTTGGTCCAGATCATACTGTCTGCCAAGTATAAATGGCAGGCCAGGAGCATCAAAATCTTTATCAAACCCGAACATATTGGTACTAGGCAGGTAGCCTGGCAGCAGGGTGCCCCGGTTTTCCAGGTACGTGAAGTTGATGGAGCGCGTCATCATGAAGAACCTGGCCAGTGCTTTAGCCACCTTCATATCAGCCTGTGGCTTCTGGGCGGTGGTATCTCCTGGAGCTGGGCGGCGCTGCGCCGCAGGTGCAGGCGAGTTTACTGCTTTCAGGAACTTCACTTTGTTGTACAATTTTACCAGGTCAAATCTTCCGTTCACGCTGAACTCGGTGCTGTTTTCTGCAATGTTACCCAACCGGAAAACGCTGTCCTGGTTCAGAGCGGTAGAACCCGCCGTCCAGATGTAAGTGGCAGCATAACGGGTCTCGGCCCCGATCCAATCCGTTAGCGGAAACTTGTCGAGCGGCAACTTATAGTTTACAGCAACCAGCTGGTTGAAGTTGGTGTTGCGGCCGCCCCGCTTCAGGTTATCCCAGATTACCTCATTTTTATACTTCAGTGAGTCGATGTCCTTGTCTATGCGGGCGTCCGGCTCGTCTACTACCGCGCGGTTCGTAGCCGTGTAGTCCAGCGACAGGTTTTTGCTCAGGTCCCACTTCAGGTCGTAGATGCGGTTAAAGAAGAAGTATTTCTGGAACGTTGGTTCTATACCACGCGTGGTAATGATGCCAGTGCCCGGCTCCCTGCGCTGCAGGAACGTTTCGTTATACCTTCTGTCCAGATCAGCGCGGAAGGCAATGCGGCTTGGAAGCGGCGTCACGTTCAGGTCTTTGATCAAGCGCAGGTACGGCGACTTCAAGGCTTCGCTCTGCGCAAACGGTGCATAGTTCCGTGGTGTGGTAGTATAAGTATAAGCGAAGCCGCCTGTATAGGTCTTGGTAAAGTCACGGTCGGTTTCGATGTTGGTGAACAGGCGCTCGGCGTAGGCATAGGAGAAGGAAAGGTTCTCCACGTCATACAGCTTCGGTTTCGCTTCCGGGTTGGTACGTTCTTTTCGCACGTTCAGCAGGCTGATGCTCTTGCGCGTTTCGCGTGTGGTTACCTCTTTTTTATACTCCCGTTTCTCTTCATCCGTCTCAAAACGTGTCAGCGATTCCTTCAACGGCACGTCCTTGTCCAGCGGGTCAAACTGCGGTTCACTGTTCAGAGTGCCGTACTGTACCGTAAGAGGTACTTTTATACCCAATTTCTCCGGCAGGAATTTGTCTGCTACTACGTTGGCGCTTACGTCAAACAGGGCGGTGTTTTCGCGGGCACGCTGCGCGAGTTTCTGCTGTAAACCCCCAAAGCCAATGCCGGTGTAAGCGCCGGTGGCCGTGATGTTGGCAAAGTCAGCCAGTTTGGTATTTAGCCTTGCGTTGGAAGCCCAGCCTGATTCGTTCTTAAAGCCTGTTACACGTAGTTCGTCTACCCACATACATACAGAGTGCGGCTGGGCATCATCGCCCGGTCTGTTCGGGTTACGCAAACCGATCATTACACTTTGTACTTCGCTGAAATCCGGGTTACCTACTATGCGGATGGTTTTGCCATTGATCGTTACCTCAAAAGGGCGTCGGTTGTCGTAACCGGCAATTTTATTTCGGGCTACTTTCGCGTTTACAAACTCTTCCAGTGAAATGTCAATCTCGTTTTCAGCACGCCAGATGGCCTCGCGCGAGGTGCTGCCCGGCTGTGTTATTTTAAGCGGCACCACGTACTCGTAGTAATTCTGGGTATAGTCGGTACCGATGCGCACAAAGGCTTCCATGTCATCGTCGCGCGTATTCGGGTCGCTGGTCTGCGCGTGCAGGTACATTTTCAGGCGCTTGTAGATGAGCATGTCCAGCGAGATGTTCTTGTATACTGCCTTGGAGAAAGAGTCTTTCAGGTCTTCTACACACAGCTGCAGCGATTGCTCGTTCTGGCGGCGGTTGTTGGTAGCCGCATAGTCGCGCAGGCGCTCGATACCCGGAGGCAGTACATACGGGATGGAGTTTTCGGTTGACTCGCCGTTTTCCTCAATGTTAACCGTAGAAACAGTAAAGGTGCGGGCATCATCGGTACAGGTAAGGCATGGGTTACCGTCTGTGATCGGTTGCAGGT
Organism: Pontibacter ruber; assembly: GCF_023630205.1. GTDB lineage: Bacteria > Bacteroidota > Bacteroidia > Cytophagales > Hymenobacteraceae > Pontibacter > Pontibacter ruber. The sequence goes on from NZ_JALPRR010000004.1 coordinate 26,232, forward strand.
ACGTGCGCCACTGGTTGGCCACAAACTGGAACTGGATAAAGCGCATTACTACCGGGTCTGCAAACTCAGTGAGGTACATACGCATAAAACGGATAGACTTAAAGCCGCTGATGTTGCCTACACTGCTCGTTGGCTGGCGCACCGGAATACGGAACTGGTACCAGTTCACTTCATCACCATTCACATTCTGCACCACACGATCCACAATGTAATTCTGGCCCACGTTCATTTCGCCTGGCTTCAGCTTGATCTTGTACTCGTAGTACTGCTCCAGGTCGCTGATCACGTTGTCGCGGTTCAGGTCCTCTTTATCCGGGAAGGCATAGTTGGAGAAGCGGCTCTGCTCCGGGGAGTTGTTCTCCATGCCATTAAAGTTTTTGTAGCGCGCCAGGATGCCTGCATTCTGCTGATCGTAGAAGGCATCGAGGTGGTGCAGGAAGTTGTCGGCTGCCGGGTCACTCTGTGCTACCTGTGGCAGGTTCTGGAAAAACTCACGCTCTGAAGCATCATTAAGTCCGTCTAAGCCGATGTCCTGCAACTGGCGTGCGCCTGTCACTCCGGTGAAGGCATCGGTCAGGAACTGCTGTGTGGTTACGCGTCCCCAGTCAGTGCGAACCAGGTTCTGCGGGTCATCAGGCGAAGTAGGCAGTCCGTTCTCAAAAGAATAACGGTTGTCTTTCAGGATGTCTTCCGACACGCTGCCCAGGTTCAGGACCAGTTCGCCGCCTTCGTTGCTGGTGATCTCGTTGCCAAATTCATCTTTTCTGCCGTTCGGGCCCGAAATAAAAGGGTCCATCAGCCAAAATTCCATGTACTCGATGTTGGCATTGTCGAAGTCGGTGTCAAAAGTAATATCACGGCTGATACCGCCCCAGTTCTTGCGCGGATCACCCAATAATTTGCCTTGCGCATCCAGGTTCGGGTTGAAGTTATACTGGCCCCGGTCACGTGGGTAGTAAGCCAGGTCGAAGGTATACTCAAATGCGTTGGCTACTTCCGGATCACGACCTGGGAACACTTCGTTGCGGCGGATACCGCGCACGTAGTGGTTGTTCAGTTCCTCTTTGGTGATGTTCTGGGGCTGCAGGTTATCGCTGTCGCGGTAAAAGATCTGGTCGATGGTATACCAGGCAAGCTTGGCCCGGTTATACGAATAGGAGAGGCCTGTACCAGGCACCAACGGTGCAGGCGTGGCAGCCAGGCGCCAGCTGGTGTTGTTAAAGCCTCCTAAACTGTAGGGTGTTTCCGCTCCTTCAAAATCGTCTACATACGAGGTGCCGTCTTCGTTGGCAGGCAGCTTCGAAGCAGAAGGTACCAGCTGCGCAAACTCACCGCTGAAGGTAACGCTCGATGGTGCTTTGGTCTGGATCAGCGGGATACGGTCTGTAAGTTTGGTCAGGAAGCGCGACTCTTTGGTCAGGTTGATGTCCAGGCCATAGATTGTGTTGTTGGTTGGCTCCTCGCCAATAGTGGCGCGGTTGATATACGGCCTCTCGTTCAGGTGCAGTACCGTACCACCCAGGTTAATGTCGTCGGTTAGCCTGTAATCGAAACGGGCACCCAGCAGCGAGCGGGGCTGAATGTTGAGCAGCTCTGCTTTTTCATAGGTAACGCGCAGGTCGCTGGCCGAGCTGATGTAGCTTGGGTTCAGGATTTTGATACGACCTAAATCATAGAACACCTGGTAATCAGTACCCTCCTCCAGGCGCGTGCCGCCGGAGTATACTGCCACCGAACCTTCGGCAATACGGAAACCCGGCAGCATGATCTCGTCGGTAGAGGTTGCCTGAAAGCGACCTTTGATGAAGAACTTGGCTTTAGAGGTATTCTGCTGCGCATCTGTCTGCGTCAGCTCATATAGTTCCTGAAACACATACTTCTCGATCAAATCAGGCCGATCGCCAATCTTACCACGGAGGTAAGTGCCAAATGGCTCTACTTCCGGGAAGAAAATGCGGCCTGTTTCCGGATCAATGGTAATGCCTGGCAGGAAGTCAAAATTGCCATCCCGCGGCTTGTCGTTGTTGGTATTGACATTGTCAAGGTTCAGTACCTCGATCAGCGGGATATTCTGGATCGGGCTTGATTCTCTCAGGCTCGTAATGTCTACACCCGTCTCATCGTCTTTGTAAATAATCTGGAGCTGGAAGTTTTCGCGGTTTACCTGCGTTGCATCAAGGCTGTAGACGTTCTTCATCATCAGGTCCCAGGTAGGGTACTCCAGCGATGGGTTCGTGGCTTTCAGCAACTTCATGTGGATGACCTGCTCGTCGCGCAGGTTCTGGTAATCTTCCATCAGTTCACCTACCTTATAGGTCTTGCCGTTGTAGGTATACTCAAAAGCTACACCCAGCACTTGGTCTGGCAGCAGGGCGGTGTTCAATGAGATATGGCCAAGCTGTGGATTAAATTTATACTCCCGTGGGTCTAGCCTGCGGGCACGTACGTGTTCAAAATCTATACCTTTCTGCAGGCCCAGCCCTACCAGGGAATTGTCTACCGTATTGTTGTCGCGGAGGTTAGACACTGAACGATACAGTTGGTTGGCGTCGTTGGAAGCAGGGGCATTGGGTCTTGTCTCAAACTGATCGCGGTACGGATCGCCTTCGCCTAAGTCCATGTAGGCTACCATGTTGCGCAGGTTCTCGGTTGAGCGGTTGTTGTTGGTAACATACAGCTCCAGGCGGCGAATCACGATACCTGAGTTGACAAGGGGCAGGTTCTTGAGTGTGTTGTCATACCGCCCACGGAAAAACTGCGACAGGAAGTAATGCCGATCGCGGTCGTATTGATCAACCCGTATCTCAAAAGGCTTGTTCTGGGCTCCGTTCTGGATGATCACCTCATCGTTACGGCCGCGCACCGTAGAGGCAATGGCAGTAACGCCCAACCGCCCGAACTGCATTTGCGTTTTGATACCGAACAGGTTCTGGGCACCCGTGATCAGGGAGTTGTTGAGCGGGAGACTCACGTTACCGGCTTCTACTTTCCGTATGATCTCTTCCTCGTAGCCGGTATAATCCAGCTTCATGTTGTTCTCAAACTCGAAGTTGGCGTTGTTGTCCCAGTTAAAGTTAAGGCGCATTTTCTCGCCTATTTTGCCCACCAGGTTAAGCGATATGTTCTGGTCGAAATCAAAATCGCCGGTACGCTGCTGCCGCAGCGGTATGGTTGGGTTCTGGTTGCGGTTAAAGCGTGCGCCAAATTTCAGCGATACGTTACCATTCGGCTGTATATCGACATAGTTGCCGCCAAATATCCGGTCGAATGCAGGGCTGAGGTAGATCTTTGGAACCAGGCGGCGGCTGCTCAGGGCATTTTCGCCGTCCAGGCCGGCCGACTTGCTACGCCAGTATTCGCGGATGGCCTGCCGTTGCTGCCACTCCGAGTACTCCTGCAGCGTCATGGACGAAGGCATGCGGTAGTTCAGATCGCCGATGGTCTCAGTAATATTGTATTGTTGCAGGCTGTCGTCCAGTTCCATTTTCATCTCCACGTTGCCGGGCTGGCCCAGCAGCAGGGGAGAGGAGTTTGGGCGTGTGCTGAACGGGCTGCCGCGGCGGTCCCGGGGGGTAAAGGTAGGGCGGCGGCTTGGCAGGTATTTCTGGAGTTTGGTAGAGTCTGTTTTGACCGTATCCTGTAATAGTAAATTTTGAAGAATAGCATACTTAAATCCGTTGCGCGAACGCATCTCTTCTGCCTGCGACCACCAAGCCAGCAAAGAGAAAACGGCAACCGATGCTAGAAGCAGGCTGTTCTTTTTATATTTCCAGACCAAAAGGGTATATATCTAAGACGATTTCAACGCAAACTTAATCAGTTCTTCTACGCTCAGGTCCCTGCCTTCGCGCTTGATGATAGCATCCAGGGTCTTTTCTGCCACGTTCTTTGCAAAGCCCAATGTTACTAATGCAGATAACGCTTCAGCACGGTTTGTATTGTATGTAGAAGCAGCTGGTGCTGCCAACGTATCCGTAGCAAAAGCCTCTTTTTTCATCTTATCCTTCAACTCCAGAATAATACGCTGCGCGGTTTTGGCACCTATACCTTTTACATGTTGTATGGTGCGCACATCTTCCCGAATAATGGCCTGCTGCACTTCCTCTACCGATAGAGATGACAGGATCATCAGGCCTGTGTTGGGCCCTACCCCGGAAATAGAAATCAAATGCAGAAACACCTCTTTCTCTGCTACCGATGTAAAACCATAAAGCGTATGCGCATCCTCTTTGATGTGCAGGTAGGTATGCAACCTGCAACGCTCACCGGTAGGAAGCGAGGAATAAGTGCTCAGCGAGATCTTGATCTGGTAACCTATGCCATTAACATCGATAATGACATAGGTTGGATCTTTGTAAGCGAGCTTGCCATCTATATAGGCTATCATCTATATATGTTTATTGTTATGGTTTTGAGCATCTACGACAGCAATGGCTACCATGTTTATAATTTCTCTGATGGAGCTGCCAAGCTGCAGAATGTGAACCGGTTTGCGCATACCCATCAGCACCGGACCGATGGCTTCGGCACCCCCGATTTCCTGTAATACCTTGTAGGCGATGTTGCCGGATGTAAGTGTCGGGAAGATCAGGGTATTGGCTCCTTTCTCTGCAAGCTCACTAAATGGATAGTGCTCACGCAACAGGTTTTTATTCAAAGCTGTATTCGCCTGCATTTCCCCGTCTATCAGCAGGTCAGGGTAACGCTGTTTGGCTTTGCGTACGGCCTCGGCTCCTTTGCTTGGAATATCGCCCTGCACAGAACCAAAGTTCGAGTAAGAAAGCACTGCCATGCGTGGCTCTGTATCAAAGAAACGTACGGCACGCGCTGTCAGGCCAATGATATCCACCAGCTCGTCGGCAGTCGGGTTAACGTTTACCGTGGTATCAGCAAAGAAGTATGGCTCTTTCTTGTTCAGGATGATGTACATACCGGCCACCTTGTTTACGCCTTCTTCCACACCGATCACCTGTATGGCCGGAAGTATGGTTCTGGAATAGTCGCGTGTAAGACCTGAGATCAGCGCGTCTGCCTGGCCTGTTTCCAGCATCAGGCTGCCAAAATAGATACGATCGCGCACCAGGCGACGGCAGTCGAACAGGGTAAGACCCTTGCGCTGGCGCTTTTTGTATAGGACCTGTGCAAACTCTTCGCGCATGGCCTCTTCCTCAAACGGATCGATGATGCGGGCATCGTGCAGATCAAGGTTAAACTCTTCGATGATCTGGTTGATACGGGCACGGTTACCTAACAGGATCGGGTTGGCAATACGCTGTTCTGCCACTGTCTGAGCAGCTTTCAAAATCTTATAGTGGTCAGCCTCGGCAAACACCACCGTTTTAGGATCTTTCTTCGCCTGGTTCGTGATACGCGTCATCAGCTTCTGGTCGATGCCGATGCGTTCCTGCAACTCCTGCTCGTAAGCCTCCCAGTTGGTGATAGGCCGTTTCGCCACGCCGCTTTCTATGGCAGCAAGGGCCACTGCCGGCGATACAGTCGTAATCAGGCGCGGGTCAAGCGGCTTTGGAATAAGATAGAAGCGGCCAAAGGCAATGGTGTTGTCGCCGTAAGCTTTGTGCACCAGTTCAGGTACAGGCTCTTTGGCTAGTGTTGCTAATGCATGCACGGCAGCCAGTTTCATGGCTTCGTTTATTTCGGTAGCACGCACATCCAGAGCGCCTCTGAATATGTAGGGGAAACCAAGGACGTTGTTTACCTGGTTAGGATGGTCAGAGCGACCGGTTGCCATGATCAGGTCTTCTCTTGTTTCCATGGCTACTTCATAAGGGATTTCCGGATCAGGGTTGGCCAGCGCAAAAATGATCGGGTTAGGTGCCATCAGCTTTACCAGGTCCGGATGCAGCACGTTGCCCGCCGAAAGGCCTACAAACACATCGGCTCCTTCCATCGCCTCTGCCAGGGTATTGATCTTGCGCAGGGTAACGAACTGGGCTCTGTAAATGTCCAGGTCGTCGCGTTCAGGGCGTATGATGCCGTCTTTGTCAAACATCACGATGTTGTCCATTTTTGCACCCAGCGCGACGTACAGTTTGGCACAGGCTATGGCAGCAGCACCGGCGCCGTTCATTACGATCTGTACTTTGTCTATTCTTTTGCCGGCGAGTTCCAGGGCGTTCAGGAGCGCAGCCGACGAAATAATGGCAGTACCATGCTGATCGTCGTGCATGAGCGGAATGTTCATCTGCTCTTTCAGCGCATTCTCGATCTTGAAACTTTCCGGGGCTTTGATATCTTCCAGGTTGATCCCGCCGAAGGTTGGCTCCAGGGATTTTACAATCCGTATAAACTCCTCCGGGTTAGTGCAGTCGATCTCGATATCGAACACATCAATGCCGGCAAACTTCTTGAAAAGTACGCCTTTCCCTTCCATTACCGGTTTAGAGGCATCCGGTCCGATATTTCCCAAGCCCAGTACGGCGGTTCCGTTTGAGATAACGCCCACCAGGTTTCCTTTAGCAGTATATTTGTAAACAGTATCTTTATCAGCAGCAATTTCCTTACATGGTTCGGCTACGCCCGGCGAATAAGCCAATGCCAGATCATGCTGTGTACTTAGCATTTTAGTAGGCACTACCTCTATCTTTCCTGGTTGCCCCTGCATGTGGTAGTTTAAGGCGTCTTCTTTGTTTACTTTAATCATGGTATGCGTTGTTGTTTGTATATAGAGTAGCACTTTCGTAAGATCGGCATTGGGCCAAGTCTGCAAAAATGCAAGATGCCAATTTGAAAATAATTTGTGGTTATTCAAAGCTACAGCCTTCAAAGATATAAGCTTTGGAGGCTACGTGGCAGATAGTATTTCAATTCCTGAACGGTCTGCTTCCCGACACAACCTGGCGTGCATCAAAAAAGCACCTCCTGGTATAGGAGGTGCTTTTTTGATGGCTGCCGAGTACACTAGCTGAGAATCAGCTTCATGCCTGGTTTGATGCTGTTGCCTTTCAGTTTGTTCAGCTTTTTGATCTGCTCTACTGTAAGCCCGTTATACTTCTGGGAGATGTTCCATAAAGTGTCTCCCGGCTGCACATGGTATACACGCTCTTGTTGTTCCTTTTCCTTTTTAGGAGCAGGTTGCTTAAGTGTAGCTTTTACCGGCTTCTCTGCTACTGGCTCTGCTGAGGCTAGTAGTTTGTTTTCATTAACAGGTTGCAGCACGGTTAATTTTTGGTTGGCTGTGATGTAGGAGCCACTCAGGTTATTCCATTCTTTTAGCTGCTCTACAGTTACATTGTGCTGGGTAGCGATGCGCATCAGATTGTCGCCACGCTTAACAATGTATGTCTTTTTCTCTAAGCTATCCTTTGCAGTTGAAGCAAACAGCGGTTGTGCTTCAATGGGTGCTAACTCTTTTACTGGCTTTGGTGCCGGTGGAGCAGGGGCTGCAGCCAGAAGAATGCAGCTTCGGTCTTCGGCTTTAGCAAGTAAGGCACTGCTTTGCGCCGGTATGCGAAGCTTGTAATTGCGTAAGTGCTCCGGAAGTTCCTTCTTTTTTATTTCTGGATTCATCGCGAGCAGTTGCTCCGGGGCTATGTGCAACTCTTGCGCCAGTTTCGTCAGATCTACTGCCTGGTCTTTGATCTCCAGAATATGGGTATCATGCGCGTAAAGTATAGAATCAGAGAAAATGTTATGATCCGGCGCATACTTCATGGCGTAGATCACGGCAGTCATGGAAGGTACATAGCTGCGGGTTTCTTTTGGCAAGTATGGGAAGATCTCCCAGAAGGTTTTCGTGCCACCTCCGGCGCGGCGAATTGCTTTGTTTACGTTGCCCTGGCCACAATTGTATGCTGCCATTGCCAGTTCCCAATCGCCATAAGTGCGGTACAGGCGGCCCAGGAAGCGCATGGCGGCATCCGTGGATTTCTCCGGGTCCATGCGCTCATCGATGTACTGGTTGGCATCCAGGCCGTATTCTTTGCCGGTAGATTTGATAAACTGCCACAAGCCGACAGCACCCGCCCACGAAGCTGCCTTTGGATTAAGCCCTGACTCTACGATGGAGAGGTACTTGATATCCTGCGGCATGTTATACTTCTTCAGGTACTTTTCATAGATCGGGAAGTATACATTCTCGCGCGTAATCATGGTGCGGGTATACTTCCTGTTGCGAACTGTGAAGTAGTCGATGTGGCTTCTTACAAACTTGTTGAAGGTAAGAGGAATGTCAGATTCGATACAGCTCAGCCTGTCCTGAATTACCTCATCCGGTTCGTAGGGAATGTATTCCACCAGCAAGGCCAGCTCCTCCGGGGAGAGAAGTGTAGTATCCAGTTTTGGCTTCAGAGAGTCCTCTGCAATGGTGTTTTCAAGCTTCAGGCCATAAACAGAGGCATGGGCAAAGGAAGTCCACATGCAACCAACTACAGCCGCAAGTACTGTTAAGAATCTGGCGTAAATCATTTTTATCTATGCTTCGACGGTTATCTTATCCAAGATATAATTCGAGAAAGCAAGCAGCTGCGGCTCCTCGAATGAGCGGGTCATAAGTTGTAACCCGATGGAAAGGCCGTTGGCATCGCGACCAACCGGAATAGAAATGGCTGGAACACCTGCAAGAGAGGCCTGAACCGTAAAGATATCGGCCAAATACATGGCCAACGGATTCGCTGTATTCTCCCCAAGCTTAAAGGCTGTAGTAGGAGCTGTAGGCAAGATAAGGAAATCGTAGGAGCGAAGCAACTCATCGGTCTTTTCCTTGATCAGTCTTCGTACTCGCTGCGCTTTGGTATAGTAAGCGTCATAATAGTCGGCACTTAGCACGAAAGTGCCCAGCATGATTCGGCGCTGTACTTCCGGGCCGAAGCCTTCGGAACGTGTCTTTTTGTACAAAGAGGTTAGGTCAGTCGCGTTTTCGCTGCGGTAGCCATACTTTACACCGTCGTAGCGACCCAGGTTAGAGCTCGCTTCTGCTGTAGTAAGGATGTAGTAGGTAGGTACCATGTAATCCAGGTATGGGAAATCCACAGCTTCTACCTGATGGCCAGCCTCCATGAGCATATCTTTTACGGCCAGTATGCTGTCTTTTACTTCGGCATCCAGGCCTTCGCTTTCAAAGCAGTCGCGGATATAGCCGATTTTATACTTCTTGTCCGTTGCCAGAAGCTCGCTGTAGGCAGGTACTTCACGCTGGCTCACGGTGCTGTCGTAGTCGTCTTTGCCGGCAATTACCTCCAATAGCAAGGCAGCATCGGTTACGTTCTTTGTAATAAGACCGATCTGGTCGAAAGACGAAGCATAGGCAATAAGGCCGTAGCGCGAGATGCGGGAATACGTAGGCTTTAGCCCCACCACACCGCAGAAGGAAGCAGGCTGACGCACAGAGCCCCCGGTATCGGAACCTATAGAAGCCAAGCACAGATCTGCCTGTACGGCTACAGCCGAGCCACCCGAAGAACCACCCGGAACACGGGATGTATCATCGGCATTCAGCACCGGGCCAAAAGATGAATTCTCGTTAGAGGCACCCATTGCAAACTCATCGCAGTTCTGGCGGCCAATGATGATGGCATCCTCAGCTAGCAGGCGCCTAACAGCTGTTGCTGTATAAAGCGACTTAAAGCCATTCAAGATCTGGCTGGAAGCCTGGAGGCTATGCCCTTTATAGGCCAGCACGTCTTTGATGCCAATGACCATACCTGCCAACTTACCGGCGGTACCATTTGCTAGCTTTTGGTCAATGATAGCTGCCTGAGCAAAAGCTCCCTCCTCAAAAACTTCCAGAAAAGCATTAAGCTCAGCCTTTGCCTTAATGTTGTGGAGGTAATGCTCTACCAATTGCTTGCACGTAACCTGCCCATTAGACAGGTCTGTGCGGATGTCTCGTAACGAATTATACTGTTTCAAACTATTTTGGCTTGTTCCCGTCCTCGATAGAACGTTCTATTTCGCTTTTAATTTCGTTGGTCGCGTCTTTGAATTCACGGATTCCGCGGCCAAAGCTGCGGGCTATACCCGGAATTTTATCTGCTCCAAACAATAACAGGACTGCTGTGAAAATGACCAGCAGTTCTCCGCCTCCCAGGTCACCCAGAAAGAGGAGAACAGTCTCTAAAAGCATATACTCAGACTAAAAAATGCTTAATAGCAGAATTACTTAGTGCGATTATCTTCTTTTACGGAAGTTTCGATGTCGCTTTTGATCTCTTTGGTGGCGTCTTTGAACTCACGTATGCCACGACCCAGGCCTTTTGCCAGTTCCGGGATACGCTTTGCTCCGAACAACAACAGGATAGCAAACAAAATAAGGATTACCTCTGTGCCGCCCAAGCCTCCAATAAATGCAAAAATGTTGGTGGTTACCATAGTCTTAAAAGTTAAGAATTAATTGTTGCAAAAATAAAGTTATTATTTCAAATAAACCCACTATTGATGACATTAGTTTAACTGGCTTCCATTCTGTTAGCAGCAAAGCTGTCTGCATCATCTAGCTGCCGAGACATACGATGCCAATACTGTTTTGGACTTAGAGCAAAGCTAAACTTTGACCACTCAAGTTTCGGGTAACTATAAGTCCCCTTTAACCGTATTCACATAAAAGCAGTTCCTCCGGCGCCGTAATCCGGCGCTGAACTAAAAACAAAATCTCTTCTCGCTTCTGGCACCTTAAGCAGTGTGCTCAGCTATCTTTTCCCAATTTGGAAAATTGTTGTTCCCAAAGTAGGATGATTACAAATCTTTCAAAATAGATATCTATTGATTATCAATCGTTTAAGATTTGATGACTTTTTGGCCCGTAAGTTGTTAATAAGGAAAGAGAGCGCGACAGAGTGCTTGACAAGAGGCGACAAAAAAATAATTTTCCTGAGTTCTGGAAAAAAATATGGTTGCTTAACTAAAACAGTATTGCAGAATTAGTCTGCAGGTTGTATATTAGAATGACTATTTAAAGCGGGCTTATAATAACAGGGCCTGCACCCAAATAAAAGTAATTAAGTTTGTTTTCATAGCTTGGAAAGGCACCCTGCTTTGTAGGGTGTTTTTTTCTTTTATAGCCCTTGCTAAAGTATAAGCTTCTTGGAATTAACTTTTCTGTAGGAGCTAAAGAACGCTCGAAGAACGTTCTTTAGCAGTAAATGTTATTTGGCTCGCAGCCACCCCTGAGGGTTAAGGTTCACATTGTTCTTCCAAATCTGGAACTGCAGCTCGGTGGTGCCGTTTGCATCGGTATAAACAGTGCCGATCACATCTTTGGGCTTCACAGCCTGTCCTTCCGCAACATTTACAGATTTTAGCCTGGCGTATACTACAAAGTACTCCCCGTGTTGTACCATCACAATATTGTTCATGCCCGGAACGCTGGCAACCGTCAGCACTTTGCCTTCGAAAATAGCACGGGCAGATTCGCCCTGAGTTGTCTGGATATCCACGCCACGGTTCTCGATTACCACGCCTTTTAACACAGGGTGGTTGTGGCGGCCAAAACGCTGCGAGATGAAGCCACGTTCTACCGGCCAGGCCAGTCGCCCTTTGTTACCGGCAAAGGACGAGGAAATGAGTGCTGCCTCAGGCGTAAGTGTCATCTTATTGACACTTCCGCTGGAAGCACGTCCTTCTTCACGGGCAGCACGGGCAGCTCTTGCGATCTCTTCCCGCACGATGTCTGCGATCAGGTTATCCAGCTTCTTAACAGCTTGCTGGCGCTGTGCCACTTCTTGTTTTAGATTTGCTTCCTGCTTGCTGAGGCGCGAGATCACACTGTCCTGCTGTGCTTTCAGGCTGTTGAGGTTGCGGTTCTCTACCAGCTGTTTGCTCAGGAGGTTCTTTTTCTCATTCTTTTTGGCCTCCAGTACGTCGAGCTGCCCGGTAAGAGCGGCTTGTACCTTGTTTATCTGCTCTACCTGCTTTTTACGTGCCTCAGAGTACTGTTGCAGGTAGCGCATCCGCATCATCATCTGGTTGAAGGAGTCAGCGGCAAAGAGGAACATGAGCTTGTTGTAGCTGTTGGATGTTTTGGAGGCAGCATACACCATGGTGGCATATTCAGCCTTCAGCTGCTCCAAATCAGACTGGAGCGCGCCTACTATACCCTCGGTTTCCTTTACGCCAGATTCAATGAATGTTAATTCGCGGGAAATGGTTTTGATAACCCCTTTCTGCACCACAATTTTTTCCTGGATAGCATTGAGCTGGCCTATAGAGGCCTCTTTCTGCACTTTGGTTTGCTGCAGAATGCGGTTTGCTTCTTTAATACGGGTGAGGTTTTCCTTCTTTTCCCTTTCTAGTTGCGCCTTTGATTTTTTGCTTTGTGCAAAGCCGGCCAAAGGTAATAGCAACAGCGACAGGAAAAAGGCAGAACGGTAAAGGGCCTTCATGTACGTCTGGTTCTTCTACTCTGAGCTTACAAATATGGCAAATCTAATTGCCAAGAACCAGTTGCCTTCTCAATTTATTACGCTTATAACCTTTTATAGTCCGCTGGCACGGAAAAAGGGAAGTCGAGGGCCTGATCAGTAACAGTAACTTTGCTGTGGTTAAGGTTGAAGCTGGATGTTTGCCCGGTTTGCAGAATCTGGGCATCCAGGGCATGAGCAAACGGAACACTGCCTATGTTCTGAAAACTATCATACTTTACAGAGATCGTATTACCGGTCTGCTGATCCTTTACATCCAATTGCTGCAGTTTCTGATTCTCACGGCCGATGAAATAATCGAAGAGCAGGTTGTTGCGCAGCTGCTGTACATGTTGCAGCTGTTCCTGTTCCATTACTTTTTCTGCCCCGTTGGGTTGGTAGTTGCCCAGCAGCAATGCCTGCAGCACGTTGTAATCTACCTGAACCTTGAATTTGTTGCTCAGGTAACTGTAGCTGGTGGCAGTATACTCTCGGCGCAGGCGGTTCATCACAAATACCGAATCCTGCGTCATTTTGATACGGGCAGCTTCAATGCCCAAGCCCGGCTGCACCGACACCCAAATCACACTGTCTTTGCGTATGCGCATCGATACGCCCGATGAGATGCTTTCCCCTCTGTCTTGCACATTTACCTGACCTTTGGCAGTCAGGTAGCTGAAATCAAGGTTCTGCACAGATACCCGGCCAACGGTTTCGGTAGTAGCCGAAGCTGTGATTGGTACGGTTTCTTTTTTACAGGAGGAGAGAAGTATAAAGCCCAGCAGGTAAAGGAGGATCTGCTTATTCATAAAGTTTCTTTTCTTTTATTTTCCTGTCTATAAAAGCAGAGGCGTCGCCTTTTTGTTTTGCTTTCTGCCACTGCTTTAATGCCTCTTCTTTCTGACCGAGCTTAAACAGTACATCGCCGTAATGTTCTACAATGGTGGCATCGTCTGAAGCAGCAATGGCTTGCTCCAGGTATTTGAGTGCCCCCTGGTAGTCTTCCAGCTTGTACAGTACCCAGGCATAAGTGTCGAGGTAAGTAGGGTTGTTAGGATACTTACTCACCAGCCTTCCTGCCAGTTCTTTGGCTTTGGGCAGGTTTTCGTTACGCAACGACAGGAAATAACTATAGTTGTTGAGTACGTGTTCGTTATCGGCATCGAAGGCTAAAACAGCCTCATACGCCTCATCCGATTTTTTATAGTTCTTAAGGGAGTTGTAGCCGTCGCCGAGCTGCATGTTGAACTGGGCTACCAGTTCCTGCTCACCTGCAGACAGGCGTTTGCCATACTCCAGCGCTTTTACAGCTTTATCATAGTTTTTCTGGATCAGGTGGCCGGTGCCGTTGTAAAACCAGAACACGGCCTGGTTCGGGAATAGCTCCAGTGCCTTTTCTGAATGGATTACCAGCGAATCCGACTGCGACAATTCTGCATCCAGCAACACGATCTGTTGCCAGATCTTAAAATGGGAATCATCCAGCTTCACGGCTTTGAGGTAGTTGGAACGGGCCGCCTGCTTTTTACCCACAATGGTTTGCAGGTCGCCGGCAACCGCATAAGCCTTCGCTTCTTTAGGATGTGATTTGATCGTCAAGTCAACAAGCTCCAACGCTACAGGCTCCAGCTGCGGGTTGGGCAACTGGCTGATGTAATCGACCAAAATGCGAACCTTGGTATCAATATCGAGCTCGGGGCTGGCAAATGCTTTTTTTACCTGTTTCTCCGATTCGGCCATGTTGCCTTTCTGGCGGTTGAGGTCGGAAAGCATCAGGTAGGCAAAAGGGTTGTTAGGCTCCAGGCGCAGTGCTTTCTGAAGTACTTCAATTGCTTTGTCTGTTTTCTGGGAAGCGTTGTAGAGCTCCGCCTGGGCAAGGAAATAGCGTATCTCGGTTGGGTTGGCGGCCAGTAGCTTTTCCCCTTCCTGCACCGCTTTATCCACGTTTTTCTGGCGCAGGTAGATCTGCTGCCGGTTCATGGATACCTGCTCCAGCGGACCAAACTTCTTCTCAATCCGGTCGTAGGTTTTCAGGGCCTCTTCGTAGTTGGCCTGAGACAAGTATAACTCAGCCAGGTTAAACAGGTACTGATCTGAATCCGGGACGTTAGCCAGCAGGTTGTTGTAGGTCTGAGCGGCCTCGTTGTATAGTTTCTGCTCTGAATAGAGCTGGGCCAGCAGCAGGTAATAGTAGGTGTTCTTTTTTTCCTGGGCGATAGCTGCCTGCGCAAACGGAACCCCATCTTTGGGCTTGTCGAGCAGCAGGTACGTTTCGGCCAGCTTGTAGTTTAATGCCGCATTAGACGGAGTGGCCGTGTAGGCCTTCTGGAAGTATTTAAGGGCTTCTTCATAGTCTTCCAGCATAAAGTATTTCATGCCATCCAGAAACATCGCCTCGCCCAGTTGCTTATCCTGTTCGGAAGGCGTAGGCGTAACCGGTACAACCTGTGCCGCCGCCTCACGTGCCGCTTTCGCCCTCTTCTTTTTCTTAGATTGGGCCTGGCTTTCGCCTGTAGCCAGCAGAACCAGGCAGCATACCGCGAGAACAATGTTTCTGAAATGGGTCATGAGACAATTCTATTCTTTAAGCGTATTGTAGTCGCCGAGGCTGAGGTCCGCCTGGCTTCCTTCATAAGAAACAAAACTTCCTAGCATAGAGTTTGTTATGTTCCCATTTTTAACTGTGGTGCTCTCCTGAATGATGGAGTTGTTTACCACAGAATTGTATACGCTGGTGTTGTTTCCTATCGAAACGTATGGCCCTACCACCGAATTGTGGATAACTGCATTCTCACCAATGTATACAGGAGGTATGATCACGGCATTCTGAAGTTGCGCCGTTGAAGCCACCAAGCCTTCCTCATCCTTTATATACTCTAAATAGCGCTGATTGGTGTAAACAGTAGCGTTTTTATTTCCGCAGTCGAGCCACTCTGTTATAACGGCTGGTATAAACTTGGTACCCTTGTTCTTCATGTTCTCGAGCGCATTGGTCAGCTGGTACTCACCTTTGTCGCGGATGTCGTTATCAAGCAGGTACTGCAGCTCGCTGCGCAGGTAGGCACCATCGCGGAAGTAGTAAATGCCGATGATGGCCATATCCGATACAAACTCCTGCGGCTTTTCTATAAAGTCTGTGATTTCGTTGTTTGCGTTCAGTTTGATCACACCAAAGGCTTTCGGGTCTTCCACGCGCTGCACCCAGATGGTGCCGTCTGCATCGGTGTCTAACCGGAAGTCTGCTTTAAAGAGCGTATCGGCGAAGGCCACTACTACTTTGCCATCCAACGACTCCTGTGCACACATGATCGCGTGAGCCGTGCCGAGGGCTTCTTCCTGGTAATAAATGCTGCCTTTAGCCCCAACCGATTGTGCAATACTGCGAAGATCCTGCTCTACGGCCTCACCAAAATGGCCGATAATGAAAGCAACTTCCTCGATTGGCTCGTGGCATACTTTGGCAATGTCTTCTACCAGGCGCTGCACAATAGGTTTGCCCGCAATCGGGATCAGGGGTTTAGGAACAGTGAGGGTATGGGGGCGCATGCGTTTGCCCATACCTGCCATCGGTATAATAATCCTCATAGCTTTAAATTTGTTTTTAAGTAAAGCTATGGCGACGCTGGTCAGCCATAGCTACTGTTTGATTTATCTATTAAGTGTGTATTATTAAGGTTCTGCTAAAGTATAAGCTTACAGGCAGACACCGGTTATGAAAACTACTTGGTGCCGGTGCTGCCGTAGCCGCCTGCCCCGCGCACCGTATCGCTCAGGGTTTCTGCTTCCGTCCACTCAACACGTTCATAGCGGGCAACTACCATCTGAGCAATGCGTTCCCCGTCTTCTACGGTAAACTCCTGTTCTGACAGGTTTACGAGCAACACCTTTATCTCGCCCCGATAATCGGCGTCGATGGTGCCGGGGCTGTTCACGATACCAATACCGTGCTTGTAAGCCAGGCCACTGCGGGGGCGTATCTGCGCCTCATGTCCTTCCGGAAGTTCAATAAACAGGCCTGTAGGTATAAGCGCACGCTGCAGCGGCTTAAGTATAACAGGGGCTTCCAGGTTCGCTCGAAGGTCCATACCAGCAGAATGTGCCGTCTGGTAAGAAGGAAGCGGGTGCTTTGATTGGTTAATGACGTTAACCGGCAGGTTCTTGTTGTTCATCTTTTAAATAAAGATCAAAATTTACGAAAGAAAAAGCCTGGGCGCTCGCGCAGCAGCACAATGGCTGCAAACACAGCAGGCAAAGCCAGGTGTACCAGGTGCCGTACCCAGTAATTCTGGATAGGGACGTACAGCGCCACCAGCACCAGTGCTACCGCCAGCAATACATAGCCTGTAATGGTTTTAACCGGGTAGGGGATCGGGTAGTGGATGTTGCCCAGCAGGTAACTAACCAGCGCCATGCTGAAATAACAGATAAAGGTAGCCCAGGCCGAGCCCATGTAGCCAAGTACAGGTATGAGCAGCAGGTTAAAAAGTATAGTTATGGCTGCGCCGCCAAAACTGATGTAGGTGCCATACTTTGTTTTATCGGTAAGCTTGAACCACACCGACAGGTTATAGTACACGCCCAGGAACAGGTTGGCCAGCAGCAGCACCGGCACCACCATGATGCCTTCGCGGTAAGCTTTGCTGCGCAGGAAAAGGGAAAAGTCTTCCAGGTTAGCTGAAATGAAGAGGAAGATAAAGGCACAGACAATGACAAACCACTTCATGATAAGGGCAAATGTCTGCGGCGAATTTTTATTTTCTGCCTGCGAAAAGAAGAACGGCTCGGCCGCATAACGAAACGCCTGTATGGCCAGCGTCATAAAGATGGAGAGCTTGTAGCAGGCGCTGTAAATACCTACGACAGCCTCGTTGCTGTACTGCGGGTAAAAACCCTCGGGCAACCACTCCTCCAGTAGGATCCGGTCTATCACCTCGTTCACCATGCCGGCCAGTCCCATAAAAAGCAGCGGGTAGGCGTAGGAAAGCATCGGGCGCAGCAGCTCTATGTTCAGCTCAAACCGGAATATGCTGAGCTCGCGCCACAGCATGGGTATGAGCAGCGCATTGGCTACCAGGTTGATCAGGAAAATATAGCCGATACCAAAGTCAGGATCATAGATGTGCGAGACCAGCGGCTGCAGGCCCTGCAAATACTGCCCCTCATAAATGTTGCGGCAGATGACCAGGAAGAACAGGTTGGCGGCCACCGTAATAAGTATGTTTGCCAGCTTGATGGAAGCAAATTTTATGGCTTTGTTCTGCAGCCGGAGCCAGGCAAACGGTATGGCCACAATGGCGTCGATGGCAAGTATAAGCGCCAGCCAGACGATGTAGTTCTGTTCCTGCGGGGAGTAATCCTTATAATCGGCTATAGTGCCCGAGGCAAGTATAAGTATGGCTGTGAAAACAGCGCTCGAACTGAGGATGAGGCTGAGTACCTGGTTGTAGAGCCTGGGCCTGTCTGCTCCGGGCTTGTTGGCAAACCGGAAAAAGGCAGTCTCCATGCCGTACGTATACAGGATGTTAAAGAAGCCGACAAAAGCATACAGGTACGAAACCACCCCATACTCTGCCGGAAGGAAAACGGCTGTATAAACCGGCACAAGCAGGTAGTTGAGCGCTCTGCCCACTATACTGCTTAAACCATAGGCAGCCGTTTGCCCGACCAATTTCTTGGCTATACTCATGCGTTTGGTAGGAAGGGTCGGGTAAAAGTAATCTGTTTATTTGCCTGTGAAAACAGGCTTACGTTTTTCAAGGAAGGCACTGGTACCTTCTATAAAGTCCTGAGAGGTGCAGCAGCGGGCAAACGAATTTGCCTCTGTCTGGTAGCCATCCTCGTCTTTGGTATACACTGCGTTCACACACTCGATCACCAGGCCAATGGCTAACGGAGCTTTTGATAAGATCTTTTGCATGATCTCAAAGCACTTTGGCATTAGCTCCTCCTGCGAGGTAACATGGTTTACCAGGCCAAGCTCCAGCGCTTCCTGCGCCGATACCATATCACCGGTCATCATCAGTTCCATGGCTTTGCCTTTGCCGATGAGCTGCGTCAGGCGTTGTGTGCCGCCGTAGCCAGGGATCACACCCAGGTTTACTTCCGGCTGGCCGAAGCGGGCGTTGTTGCTGGCTACCCGTATGTGGCAGGCCATTGCCAGTTCGCAGCCGCCACCCAGGGCAAAACCATTCACAGCAGCAATTACGGGCTTGTTGCAACGCTCAATCATGCTGAATACCTCCTGGCCACGCTCTGCAAAGCTGCGGGCATTCACATCGCTTAGTTCGGCGATTTCTGAGATGTCGGCACCTGCAACAAATGCTTTCGGACCGGCTCCTACGAAGATGACACCCCGGATCGACGGATCATCATATACCTGCTGAATTGCATTTCTGATCTCCTTTACCGTTTCAATGTTGAGGGCATTCAGCTTGTCCTCTCTGTTGATTGTGATGGTCAGGATGTTGTCTTGTATATGTAGCAGCAGGTTTTCGTATGTAGCCATAGTTTGATTTAGATCTATTCAAAAAAATCCTTTTTCGGACACAAATATAGCAATTTCGGTAATTCATTGAACAGCAATTTCGCAAACTTGCCTCCTCAGCTTGCCTGCAGTTTCAACTTTAAAGTTTATATTCTATATTCATACTTTAAGTTCAACGATAAAGCTTGAGAAAACATGGGATTTTTATCTGAATTCAAAACCTTCGCTATGAAGGGTAACGTAATCGACCTGGCTGTTGGTGTGGTGATCGGGGCTGCTTTTGGTGGCATCACCAAATCTTTGGTAGAAGATATCATTATGCCGCCGCTGGGCCTGCTGATCAGCAATGTAGATTTTTCAGCGCTCAAGCTGGTGCTTAAAGAACCTGTGACATTGAACGGAGAAGTAGTAGCGCAAGCCGTATCGATCAATTATGGCAATTTTCTGCAGACCTTGATCAACTTCCTGATCATCGCTTTTGCTATTTTCCTGCTGGTTCGGCTCATCAACCAGCTGCGTGTTAAAGAAGCCGCGAAACCTGCCCCGGCTGTTGACAAACAGGAAGTTCTGCTCGCCGAGATCCGCGATCTGTTAAAGGGCGATAACAAAGTAGCAGCCACAGACCCGCACAAAAAGATTGTTTAACCTATTTTATACTTCATGTATCATTTTTTTACCCGCTTACTAACTTTTACAGTCATACTTTACACGATTGGTGCAGCCACTGCTTCGGCGCAGGAGGTAGTACCGGATACAACTACCCGCAACATCTGGGATTTCGGTGGCGTCGGCACGATCAACTTCAGCCAGGTGAGCCTCAGTAACTGGGCCGCCGGAGGCCAGAACTCTGTGTCGATGCTGGGCATTGCCAATATTTATGCGAACTATAAGAAAGGGAAAAATACCTGGAATAACTCTCTGGACGTAACCTATGGCAACGTGAAACTGGAAAATCAGCGCGTCCGGAAAAGTGACGATCGGTTGGAGTTGAACCTGAAGTACGGAAGGCAGGCCTCCAGTAAGTGGTTTTATACAACCCAGTTTAACCTGAGAACGCAGCTGACGCCTACCTATACCGAGACCCGGGATTCCATCATGTCCAACTTTCTTTCGCCTGCTTTTATGCTGGCATCCATCGGTATGGACTACAAGCCAAACGAAAAGCTGTCGGTGTTCATCTCGCCAGTTACCGGTAAGTTTACCTTTGTGGAGAGCCAGCGGATGGCAGATGCCGGAGCCTTTGGGGTGAAGCCGGCCCAAAGAGATGTTTCCGGTGATGTTATACCCAATACGGGCGAAAGGCTGCGCGAAGAGTTTGGTGGCTTTGTCAATGTCCGTTTTAAGCACGAACTGGTGCAGAATGTTACGCTGCAGTCCAAGTTGGATCTTTTTTCGAACTACATGCGGAATCCGCAGAATGTGGATATGAACTGGGAGAACCTCCTGAATTTTAAAGTAAACAAATTCATTGCTGCGAGTTTGTTTGTGCATATGGTATACGACGATGACATCAACATCAACCAGGACCGCGACGAGGATGGTGAGATTGACAGCAAAGGCCCCCGGTTGCAGGTAAAGGAGACCCTAGGCATAGGCTTATCTTATAAATTTGATTAGCCGAACTTTTTTAAAATGTTATGATGTTGTGTGCCAAAATGTATACATTACAATCTTTATTACGTTGTATACTTGCAACAACATTTTGTTTATGAAGAAATTAATTCTTTCTATAACCTTCCTCGGGTTGCTGTTTTTTGCTTCACAAGCTGCTGCACAAACAAGCCAAAGCAGTACCGGCTCCAGTACAAAAGATGAATACTGGGGAACTGCCAAAGCAGAAGATAAAGGTGCTTCAGCGGATGCTGTTGGCCGCAGAGCCAACGGGCTTGATACGCGCTGGAATGCCTACGAAGATTCGCGCCGTAACAAGTTTACGAAAGACCGTGTCAAGAACAGCAAAAAGATGAAAGCGATCCTTAAAAAAGAAAAGGAGATGCATCGCAAGCACAAACGTGACAAGCGCCGTTTAGCCCGCTCGATGTAATAAATTCATTACCCTAAAGTATAAAAGGCCACCGGTTTACTGGTGGCCTTTTGCTTTGCCGGGAGTATAAACAAAGTATACTGCCGGAAGTTGCTGAAAACAAAAAAGGCCCTGCATTTGCAGGGCCTTTTTTGTTACTTGGTTTATACTTAAAGCGTACGCTTCACTTCTTTTTCTTCGTAAGCTTCGATGATGTCGCCTACCTGGATGTCGTTGTAACCCTTCAGGCTGATACCGCACTCGTATCCTTGTCTTACTTCTGCTACATCGTCCTTGAAGCGCTTCAGCGCCAGGATCTCGCCATCCAGTACTACGATACCATCACGGATCAGGCGTACTTTGGCGTTACGGTGGATGTTGCCATCTGTAATCATACAACCTGCGATCGTACCCACTTTACTGATTCGGAATACCTCGCGTACTTCTGCGTTACCGGTGATTTCTTCTTTCAGGGTTGGTGCAAGCATACCTTCCATCGCTGCCTTCACTTCGTTGATCGCGTCGTAGATGATCGAGTACAGACGAACGTCGATCTGCTCCTGCTCAGCCAGCTTACGCGCGTTCTGAGACGGACGTACCTGGAAGCCGATGATGATCGCATCCGAAGCAGAGGCCAGCAACACATCTGATTCAGAGATGGCACCTACACCTTTACCGATGATGTTCACCTGAACTTCGTTCGTAGACAGTTTCAGCAAGGAGTCAGAAAGTGCTTCTACCGAGCCGTCCACGTCACCTTTCACGATCACGTTAAGCTCTTTGAAGGAACCGATAGCCAGTCGGCGACCGATCTCGTCCAGGGTAATGTGTTTTCTGGTTCTCAAGCTCTGCTCACGCAGTACCTGTGCACGGTTCGAAGCAATTTCTCGGGCCTCACGCTCAGAGTCCATTACCACAAACTTATCACCTGCCTGCGGCGCACCATCCAGACCCAGCAACTGTACCGGGGTAGACGGGCCTGCTTCTTTCATCTTCTTGCCGCGGTGGTCGGTCATGGCTTTTACTCTACCGTAGTGAGAGCCGGCCAGTACCACATCACCGATGCGCAATGTACCTGTCTGTACCATTACTGTGGCTACATAACCACGGCCTTTGTCCAGAGATGCTTCGATTACGGTACCTACTGCCTGGCGGTGCGGATTCGCTTTCAGCTCCAGCATTTCAGCCTCAAGCAATACTTTCTCCAACAGGTCAGGTATACCGATACCTGATTTGGCAGATACTTCCTGCGACTGGTATTTACCACCCCATTCTTCTACCAGGATGTTCATCTGGGCAAGTTCTTCACGAACTTTGTCCGGGTTGGCAGCTGGCTTATCAATTTTGTTCAGCGCAATTACAATCGGTACACCGGCTGCCTGCGCATGGTTGATCGCTTCTTTTGTCTGTGGCATCACCGAGTCGTCGGCAGCTACCACGATAATAACAACGTCGGTTATTTTGGCACCACGGGCACGCATGGCGGTAAAGGCCTCGTGACCCGGCGTATCCAGGAAGGTGATGGTACGGCCACTTTCGGTTTTTACCTTGTAGGCACCGATGTGCTGCGTAATACCACCGGCCTCACCGGCTGTAACGTTTGCATTTCTAATGTAGTCGAGCAAGGAAGTTTTACCATGGTCAACGTGACCCATGATGGTTACGATTGGCGCACGCTCTACCAGGTCTGCTTCGTTTTCTTCCTCACTTTTCTCCAGGGCCTGCTCTTCCTCTGTGGTGATGAACTCAATGTTGTAGCCAAATTCATCCGCAATGATGGTAAGGGCTTCTGCGTCAAGGCGCTGGTTGATGGACACGAACATGCCCAGCTGCATACATACCTTGATAACCTCGTTCACCGACACGTTCATCATGGAGGCCAGGTCATTTGCAGAGATAAATTCAGTTACACGCAGTGTCTTCGACTCTGCCTGCTCCATCATTCTGCGCTCCTCTGTTGCATCGGCAATAGCTGAACGCTTCTCGCGACGATACTTGGCACGGTTGCCGGAAGTACCTTTGCCACCACTTAGCTTAGCAAGTGTAGCTTTGATTTGCTCCTGGATTTCCTTATCGGTTACCTCAGCCTTTTCAGGGCGTGGAGCAAAGTTCTCTCGTCGAGGGCCTGGGCCGCCTGGACGTTGTCCCGGTCCTCCTGGTCTCTGTCCCGGACCACCCGGACGCTGACCAGGTCCGCCGCCCTGCGGACGGTTGCCCTGATAGCCCTGGCCTTGTGGTCGCTGCTGTCCTTGGCCTTGCGGCGAGCCGGTTTGCTGGCCCTGCTGCCCTGGTTGTCCTGGCTGCTCCGGATTGGCAACCATGATGCGCTTGCGCTTTTTCTTCTTATTGCCGTTCTCCCTTTTGTCAGAAGATGCTACCGGTTTTGTGCCTTTTCTGCGCTGGTCTGGCAATTCAATCTTGCCAAGTACAGTAAGACCCTTCAGCTGGTCGGCTTTGCCTGTAATCGTTTCTATTTGTTCTGGTTCTTTTTCTGCAATAGGTGTGGCCGGTTGCTCAGGCGCTTTAGGCGCAGGAGCTTCAGCTGCCACGGGTGCTGCTGGTCGCTCAGCTGCCGGAGGGGCAGGTGCTGCCGCAGCAGGCCGCACAGGAGCGGTTGGCTGCGGTGCAACAGGTGCTTCTTCGCGTGGCGCAGGAGCTTCCACTGGCTTCTCTACAGGAGCTTCCGGCGCTTTTGGTGCTGTAGGCTCTGCCGGTGCTTGTGGAGGTGTTTGCGCTGCCGGAGCAGGAGCCGGAGTTGGCGCCGGTGCCGGTGCTGCAGGTTTCTCAACTACAGGTTCAGCAGGCGCTGCTGCAGCTGCAGGAGCTTGTGGCTGCGGAGCCGGCTTCTGAGGCACAGGTCTGCCTTTCGCGTCCAGTTCGATCTTGCCCAGCACTTTGATGCCAGGAAGCTTGGATGTGGCAGCGGGCTCTTCCGTTTTCGGCTGAGCTGCTGGCTTTGGTTCAGCTTCTGGTTTTGGCTGGCTTGCATTCTTGATCAGGATTTCCTGTTCAGGCTCGCTTGACTTTTTCACTTCGTGGTGATGCTCCGTCTCAACAACCTGGTTGCTTTGAGGCTTCTTGCCGATATGGAGCTCTTCCGCTACTGCTTTATCTTGCATAGAGGAAGCGAATTCTTTAGCCAGCATACTGAACTGCTCTGCCGTGATCTTGGTAGTGGGTTTGTTTTCCACGTCAAAACCTTTAGCAGAGAGGTAATCTACAATGGTAGATGTACCAATGTTTAAAGTAGTTGCAACCTGTTTAAGCCTCCTTATTTGTTCTTCTGCCATGTTCTATAATATGCTGTCTTTTATTCTTTAATGTATGGATAAGTTGCTTCCTCTTAACTAAGTAAGAGGTTGTGCTCCATCTGCCGGATAATTCTTCAAAATTACGCTAATGGAGCACAACTAACAACTATTGATTATCTTCTGACTCAAACTCTTCACGAAGGATAGAAAGCACATCGTCAATGGTTTCTTCCTCCAGCTCTGTTCTGCGCAGCAAGTCTTCTTTCGTTACTGCCAGCACACTTTTTGCGGTGTCAAGGCCGATGCGGCGTAACTCGGCAATTACCCAGTCTTCGATCTCGTCAGAGAACTCATCCAGCGTAATGTCCTCTTCGTACGTTTCAGACTCACGGAATACGTCGATCTCCATGCCTACCAGTTTGCTGGCAAGCTTGATGTTCTGGCCACCTTTACCGATTGCCAGAGATACCTGGTCCGGCTTCAGGAACACCGAAACGCGGCCGTTCTCTTCGTCGATCTTCATGCTGCTGATCTTGGCCGGGCTCAGGGCACGCTGGATGTATAGCTCCAGGTTATCGGTATAGTTGATGACGTCGATGTTTTCGTTTTCCAGTTCGCGCACGATGCTGTGGATACGCGAACCTTTCATACCTACGCAGGCACCTACCGGGTCAATGCGGTCGTCGAACGATTCTACGGCTACCTTGGCACGCTCGCCCGGCTCACGCACAATCTTTTTGATGGCGATCAGGCCGTCAAAAATCTCCGGCACTTCGTTTTCGAACAGGCGCTCCAGGAAAGCCGGCGACGTACGGGAAAGTATGATTTTCGGGTTACCGTTCACAATTTCCACGCGCTGCACTACGGCACGTACCACGTCACCTTTACGATAACGGTCTTTCGGGATCTGCTCACCTTTCGGGATAAGCAGTTCGTTTTCTTCCTGATCTAGTAACAACACTTCGCGGTTCCATACCTGGTATACTTCACCAGAGATGATCTCGCCTACCAGGTCTTTATACTTCTGGAACAGGAGTTCTTTCTCCATGTCTTTGATGCGCTGGATCAGCGTCTGGCGGGCAGTAAGTACGGCGCGACGGCCGAAGTCTTCCAGTTGTATCTCTTCCGATACTTCTTCGCCTACCTCAAAGTCAGGCTCGATCTTACGAGCTTCCGAAAGGCTGATCTTATCATGATCCCAGATGTCTTCGGAATTGTCGTCCACGATTTCGCGGTTACGCCAGATCTCCAGGTCACCTTTCTCCACGTTCAGGATGATGTCAAAGTTCTCGTCGGTACCCCACTTCTTGCGGATCATGGTGCGGAAAACGTCCTCCAGGATGCGCATCATGGTCGGGCGGTCAATGTTCTTGAATTTCGCAAATTCAGCGAACGACTCGATCAGGACTGAACTGTTCATTATTTTCTCATTTAAAAGATATTACAACATTCGCTTTTACAATTTCCCCGAAAGGTATTTGCACAGGCACATACGTTGCCTTTTTGCCTTTTTGTTTTATTTCCTCCGTCAGGTTAATGCCCTCTGTGGTTACTTCTTCCAGTTTGCCGGTCTTCTCTGTGCCGTCCTGCAGTTTTAGTTTCAGGTTGCGGCCTACGTTGCGCTGAAACTGTTTTGGCTGCGTCAGCGGGAAATCCACACCCGGCGAACTTACTTCGATCGTATAGCTTAGTTCTTCGCCAAATGCCTCTTCAATTTTTTTGCTGATTCGGCGGCTGATCGTAGCACACTGGTCTATCGTTATCCCTTGTTCGCCATCGGCCAGCACGGTTACTTTCGGCCGGACCGGTGAATCAGACACTGTTACATCCACAATAAACAGATCGTTTTCCGGAAGGCTGCCTTCCGCCATTGCCCGTATCGTTTGCGCCGTTAGTGCCATAGTTAACTTAAAGAAAATAAAGAAGGGGACTTCGTGTCCCCTCATCTCCTCGGATATAATTTCACAAATTTACTACAAAAACATTATATAAACAACATGTGCCGTGCTGCATGCTTTAATTTAATGTTACCTGTTAGCAGAAGGAGAGCAGCCGAATCGTTTTACATCATCAGCCGGCCGGGAGTGGTGTAGCGTTATCAGATAAACACGCCTGTGTGGTATATAGTTCGTTGAAGCCTGTTCTGCATCGGAATTTATTGTGTACGGCTAGTATTTAGCACAAGAATTATAGAAGCGGGCATAGCATACATACATGCATAATTTGTAAGTTTGCTATCGTGTCAGGAACATTTAAGGAAATAAGGCGGAAACTTTGGTTCATTCTGAACATCGGGGTGGTACTCTGGGTGTTATTGGGTGCTTATTGCATGCTGGTGCCTCCCTACGAGTTCTGGCCGGCTGCCTTCATCGCATTCTCCTTGCCGGCTGCCCTGGTGTTGAACATTCTTTTTCTGCTGTACTGGCTCGTAAAGCGGTCTTGGTATGTGGTGTTGCCTCTGTCTGTGCTGCTGCTTGGCTGGAACTATTACGCAAGATTGCTGGCAATAAACCCCGGGACCGAAGAGCCTGAGCAGGAGAAAAAAACATTGCAGGTGCTCAGTTTTAATACCCATGCCTTTAGTGCGTACGATGATAAGGAAGCAGGCAACTCCAGCGCCTCCAAAGAAATGATCGAGTGGGTATCTACGCACCCGGCCGATGTATACTGCCTGCAGGAATTCTACAGCAGACACAACTCTGATGTATACAACACGATCAGTAGAATTGGCATCCGCTACGACAAGCACCATTATTTCACGACATCGCAGTCCGACCGCTACAATGCACGATTCGGAATAGCTATTTTCTCAAAATATCCTATTGTTGATGAAGGTGTTATCTTGTTTGGTGACAAAAGTGCCAATCGGGTAGCCTGGGCAGATCTGGATGTAAAAGGCGATACTATAAGAGTGTATGCCGTGCACCTGCAGTCCATGAGTATCAAGGCAACAGATATTGAGAATACCTATTCTTCCATCGGGAACGAGGACAGTTTTAAGAGGGAAGGACGTAACCTGGCCCGGCGCCTGCGTAAAGGTTTTATTGCCCGCGGCCACCAGGTAGAGTTGCTGATCGAGCATTTCCAGAAGTCGCCTTATCCGTTTATTGTGTGCGGCGACTTTAACGACATTCCGTTCAGTTATACTTACAACGAACTGGCAAAGGAACTGGACAATGCCATGGTAGAGGCGGGCACCGGGGTGGGAGCAACCTACAACGGCCCGATTCCATTTCTGCGCATCGATAACCAGTTTTACAGCAAAGGCCTGCGCGCCTATAACTTTAAGACCTACTATGATATGGGCCTCTCTGATCACTTCCCAATTTCGGCAAAGTATGTGCTGGAGAAAGAGGAGCGTTAGGAGATAGGGCGCTTTATTTTTAGTTTTGAACCACCAGCTGCCGCTAGAAGAAGTGCAGCAAGTATAAATTATAGAACACCCCAGGGTGGTCTTCGGTTAAAATAAACCATGCAACAGAAACTAAGTTTATACAACACGCTAACGCGCAAGAAAGAAGTGTTCGAACCACTGCATGCTCCTTTTGTGGGGATGTATGTCTGCGGGCCAACCGTATACGGTGAGCCGCATTTAGGCCACGCCCGCAGCGCTGTTACGTTTGATGTACTGTACCGCTACCTCAAATACCTGGGGTATAAAGTGCGTTATGTGCGCAACATCACCGATGTGGGACACCTGGAAAACGACGCGGACGAAGGAGAAGACAAGATCCAGAAAAGAGCGAAACTGGAGCACCTCGAACCGATGGAGGTGGTGCAGCACTATACCAACGTTTACCATAAGGATATGGACAAACTGAACGTGCTGCGGCCTGATATAGAACCGCGCGCGTCCGGCCATATCATCGAGCAGATCGCCATGATTCAGGAGATACTGGAAAATGGAATGGCCTACGTGGTGAACGGCTCGGTATACTTTGATGTGCCTGCCTATCACAAGAACCACAACTATGGGCGACTTTCCGGCCGCATCATCGAGGACCTGCTGAGCAACACCCGCGAAACGGAAGGGCAGGGAGAAAAGCGCTCGCCACTGGATTTTGCGCTTTGGAAAAAAGCATCCCCGTCGCACATCATGCGCTGGCCTTCGCCGTGGAGCGACGGCTTCCCGGGTTGGCACCTGGAGTGCTCGGCCATGAGCCGCAAATACCTGGGCACCACTTTTGATATTCACGGCGGCGGCCTTGACCTGATGTTTCCGCACCACGAATGCGAGATCGCGCAGAGCCAGGCAAGCCATAACCACACCGATGCTGCCCGCTACTGGGTTCACAACAACATGATCACCGTGAACGGGCAGAAGATGGGCAAATCGCTGGGTAACTTTATCAACCTGAGCGAGCTTTTCAGCGGCAAGCACGAGCTGCTTACCAGCAAGTACTCGCCCATGACCATCCGCTTCTTTATACTTCAGGCGCACTACCGCAGCACCCTCGATTTCAGTAACGAGGCCCTGCAGGCTGCGCGCAAAGGCTACACCAAGCTGATGAACGGATTGCACGTGCTGCAAAAGCTCCAGTACCAGGAGGAGAACGAAAACGGCACGCCGGATGAGAAGCTGAATGCCGAGATTCAGAAGTTGATAGAGGATTGCTTCCGTGGCCTGAGCGACGACCTGAACACGGCACGCACCATTGCATCGCTGTTCAACCTGCTCAAGAAGATCAACAGCTTCTATTTAGGACAGCTGCCGCTGAGCGCCCTTACCCGCGGTACTTTTGACTACATGAGCAACACTTATAAAGAGCTGGTGCTGGATGTGCTGGGCCTGAAAGAGGAGCCGCTGGGTGACATGGAAGACATGCTGGACCTGGTGCTTGATTTTTACAAAGAAGCGAAAGAAGCGAAAGCTTACGATAAAGTGGACACGATACGAGCTGAGCTGAAAAAGCAGGGCATCGTGATCAAAGACCTTAAAACCGGAGTAGACTGGGCTTATGAAGAATAAAATGAACTGGCTGGCACTGCTGTTTTGCGCTACCTTTGCTTTCTCCGGATGCGACTCTTCAGAAAAAGGCGGAGGTGAGCAGGTGCAGGTTGTGGAGGAAGAAGAAGCTGCTGCCGTTGCAGCACCTGATTTCAATGCCGATTCGGCGTACCAGTACATCGCCCGGCAGGTGGCATTTGGTCCGCGTGTGCCCAACACGCCGGGGCACTATGCTACCGGTGAGTGGATCATCAGCAAACTGAAAGAGTACGGAGCAGAGGTGCAGGTGCAGAGTTTTCAGATGAAAGCTTTCGATGGGAAAATGCTGAACCTGCGCAACATCGTAGCCTCCTATAATCCGGATGCGGCCAACCGCGTGCTACTGGCTGCCCACTGGGATACCCGCCCTTTTGCCGACAAGGACGCAAACGATCCTAAAAAACCCATTGCAGGTGCCAACGACGGCGGCAGTGGCGTTGGTGTGCTTTTAGAGATTGCCCGAACCCTGCATACGGCACAGCAGAAGCCGGACGTGGGAGTGGATCTGATCTTCTTTGACGGAGAAGACTACGGCCAGCCGGACGACAGTGAGTTGCCTTACCAGGATGATACCTGGTGCCTGGGTGCGCAGTACTGGAGCAAGAACAAGCATACACCAAACTATAAAGCCAAGTATGGGATACTGTTAGATATGGTTGGTGCCGAGAATGCAAAGTTTGCGCGCGAGGGTACCTCGATGCAGTATGCCAAAAACGTGGTGGACAAAGTATGGAAGGCCGGCAACAAACTCGGTTACTCCGATTACTTTAAGTATGTGAATGCGCCTGCTATTACCGACGACCACTCGTATGTGAATGCCTGGGGAAACATCCCGATGATTGATATCATTGAATACAACATGGGGGCAGCGGACGGAGATTACTTCGGACCATACCATCACCGCCATACCGACAACCTGGACGTGATCAGCAAAAATACACTAAAGGCAGTAGGGCAAACCGTGCTGCACGTGGTATACAACGAGTAATTTATACTTTGCAATAAAAAGAAAGGGCGCCTCCGTAGGCGACCTTTCTTTTTATTGCTGTTGCTGGCCCGAAGCTACCAGACGATCCTGGCTTAGCCTGTCTACCGTAATTTCAGAAAACTTCTCTGCCGCTTTGCGCAGGCTGGAAGGACTGTAGGATCTGGATTGGGCGGACCACATTAACTGCTCTGTCTGGGTATCATACAGATTTGTTTCCAGGTAATAAATTTTCTCTTCGGTGTAATAGCCGGGTTGGTACAACATCGGGTACCAGTAAGCATAATACCCACCATACCAGCCGTACCAGTATGGTCCTGCCATCGGATAATAATCATAATAACCCGGTACATAATGTGTTTCGGTCTTTTCGTCTATCAGCGCTGCGGTCAGTATCGCATCGTAGTTGTAGCTGTGGAGCCTTTCCATCATCAGGTCCAGGTCCAGTCCGTCTTTACTCATTCCATGGGCGGGAGGGAAAATATCAATGCTTCTGGTGGCCTCGATGCCCCGCTGGCGTAGCTGCATCTGCAAATCGCTTTCGACCTCCTGCCTTGCCAGAATCTGATCAGTGAGGGCCACCACCACAATTTTACCATAAGGCTTTGCTACATCCGGGCTTCTCCAGGAGCCGGTAAGCTGTGTGGAAGAGGCGCATCCGATAAGGAACAGCGTCAACAGCGAAATGGCGACCACCAGAATAATTCTTTCTGTAGCCTTCGAAATTATTGTTGCCATCTGAATATCAGGTTATTGTATATAAATAATAACGATTTAAATTAAAATTAGATATAAGGAAGATGGTAATGATATTGGGAAAACAGAGGGCTAAAAGAATGATATGGTTGACAGGCTGTAGCAGCAGAGGTTGTTTTTATTTAAGTATAAAATCATTAAGTTAAGGTGCTAAACCACACTCACCTAAACTATAAACATGATTACTAAAACTAAACTCTTGGCTGCTCTGGGCCTTTCCATACTGTTGGGTGGCACGGCATGGGCACAGGACAAGCCGCACGTGTTTACGGGCGCTAAAATTATCCCGATAGCAGGCCAGCCCATTGAGAACGGCGTACTGGTGGTACACCAGGGCAAGATTACGGCTGTAGGGGCGGCTGGTCAGGTTAAAGTGCCTGCCGGTGCTACAACCTTCGACCTGAAGGGCAAGGTCGTAATGCCGGGGCTGGTTGATACGCACTCCCACCTGGGCGAAGGCTCCGGAGGAGACGGTTCTGCTGCCCTGCACCCGGATGTACGCATCATCGACGGCATCGATCCCATCAGCGACTCCTTTAAACGCGCGCTGTCTGGAGGCATTACAACCGTGAATGTGATGCCGGGCTCAGGGCACCTGATGAGCGGGCAGACCGTGTATCTGAAAATGCGCGAAGGCAACACCATCAACGATCTGGCTTTTTGCCAGGATGTGCAAAGCGGCATTTGCGGCGGCATGAAAATGGCCAACGGTACCAACCCGATGAAGGCTGCGCCTTTTCCGGGAACACGCGCCAAGTCGGCGGCCATGCAGCGGCAACTCTTTTTGGACGCACAGGCCTACCGCAGCAAGATAAAAGCGGCCAAAGGCAAAGCCGATAAGATGCCCGAGCGCAAGCCAAACCTGGATCCAATAGTAGAGATACTGGACGGCAAACGCATTGTACACTTCCATACCCACCGTTACGATGATATCCTGACAGCCTTAAGACTACAAAAAGAGTTTGGTTTTAAGCTGGTGCTGCACCACGTAAGCGAAGCCTGGAAAGCTGCCGACGAAATTGCCAAAGCCGGTATACCTGCATCCATCATCACGCTCGACTCACCGGGCGGTAAAGCCGAAGCTGTGGAGGTGCGAAACGAGAACGGCGCCGTGCTGGAGAAAGCCGGTGTGCTGACCGCCTTCCATACAGACGATGGCATCACCGATTCCCGCTTGTTTATGCGCAGCGCTGCCCTGGGGGTGCGTGCCGGCATGAGCCGTGAAAAGGCATTGGAAGCCCTGACCATAGCCGGTGCCAAAATGCTGGAACTGCAGGACCGTGTAGGATCGCTGGAAAAAGGCAAAGATGCCGACTTTATCGTGTTATCCGGCGAGCCGTTCAGTGTATACACTAAAGTGGAGCAGACCTGGGTAGAAGGTAAAAAGCGCTTTGATGTCGCCAATCCGGACGATAAAAAGTTTGCTACAGGCGGCTACAACACCTACAGTTCCGATATTCATTACCACGCACATTAATTTTTGACAAAGGAGTTTTAGACGAAGGACAAATGAGAAGTCTTCTGAGGCTAGCTAACCACTCCATTGTCTTTTGTCAAATAGTCTCTTGTCTTAAACATTAGCAGAGAAATCAACATGAAGAGAAATATAAAACTGGCTGCGGCTATACTTGCCGGATCCATACTTGGTGTGCAGCAGGCCGAAGCCCAGATCGCCGTTCGTGGCGAAACGGTTTATACCATGGCCGGCACACCGATCAAAAACGGGGTGGTGCTGATAAAAGACGGTAAAATTGAAGCCGTAGGAGCCGCCAACACAGTGCAGGTGCCGCAAGGTTATACTTCCTACACGGCCAAAGTAGTTACTCCCGGCCTGGTAGATGCCCGCACAACGGTTGGCCTGGCAGGTATTTACAACATCCCGGCCGATCAGCAACACCTGGAGAAAACAACTCCCGTGCAGCCAGAGCTGCGTGCTATTGACTCGTACAACCCGAAGGAAGAACTGGTAAAATGGGTGCGGGAACTGGGCGTAACCACAATCAACACAGGCCATGCGCCGGGTGCACTGGTGAGCGGGCAAACCATGACCGTAAAAACCACTCCGGACGCCCTGCGCTACCCGGTGCTGGATACCACCACCATGATTGCTTTTACCATTGGCAATTCGGTAGCCGAAAACTTTAACTCCCCTAAAACATCAGCCAAAGCAGTTGCCATGCTCCGTTCGGAGTTGCAGGCGGCACAGGCGTATGGCAAGAAGGCGGCTAACAAAGATGCCAGCAAACGCCCGGACCGCAACCTTAAAATGGAATACCTGGCAGGCGTGCTGAGCGGCAAGTATAAAGCTGTAGTTACGGCTAACAAAGCCAACGATATCATGACGGCGCTGCGCCTGGCCAAGGAGTTTAACCTGAACATCATCCTGGATGGTGCCGCAGAGGCCTACCTGGTAGCAGACGAGATAAAGGCTGCCGGCGTGCCGGTTATACTTCACCCGACCATGGCGCGGGCAGGCGGCGAAGCGAAAAACATGTCGTTTGAGACGGCGGCCATACTTACGAAGGCTGGCGTTCCGGTAGCCATACAAAGTGGCTACGAAGCCTATGTGCCGAAGGCGCGGGTGGTGCTGTTTGAGGCCGGCGTAGCCGTAGCAAACGGATTGACCACCGAGCAGGGCCTGGCTACCATCACCTCCAATGCGGCGAAGATCATCGGGGCCGATAAGCGTGTGGGTTCTCTGGAGAAAGGAAAGGATGCCGACGTGGTGCTGTTCGACGGCGACCCTTTTGAGTATACTTCGCATGTATGTGCCGTGATCATCGACGGCAAGCTGGTGAGCGAACAGTGTAAGTAACTCACCTTCTTCTTTAAACAAAAACGCCTGCTACTTCAGCAGGCGTTTTTGTTTAAGGTGGCAAAAACAGGGTAACATTTTCCGGGAGTTAAAGTATGTACCTGTGCTTGGTTTATACCTGTAACAGCGCTCATTTTAGTTAGCCAAAGAAACCTGAAGCAAGTGATTGGTTTCCATTGATCTACCCTGCTTCAGGCAAAGTATAATGTACTCTAAGATTTGGTTTAGGATAAAAATTTCCCTCTATATTTGTATCACCTTAATTAATCTGTCTCTATAACAAAATAAAAGACAAATGACCCACGATAACATCGTTTCCCTACTCGGTTCTGAAGCAGAAAACCTGCTGCAGTATGAAAGCAAAACCATCTCCAAAGACCTGATCCACGCGCCGGGCCCGGACTTCGTAGACAGAATCTTTGTTCAGTCTAACCGTAGCCCGCAGGTACTGCGCAGCCTGCAGCAACTCTTCAACACAGGCCGTCTGGCTGGTACCGGTTACCTGTCTATCCTGCCGGTTGACCAGGGCATCGAGCACACTGCCGGTGCTTCGTTTGCACCAAACCCAATTTATTTCGATCCTGAGAACATCATTAAACTGGCTATCGAAGGTGGTTGCAACGCCGTTGCCACTACATTTGGTAACCTGGCTATGATGTCCAGAAAATATGCACACAAAATTCCGTTTGTAGTTAAGATCAACCACAACGAGCTGCTTACTTACCCGAACAAATTCGACCAGATCATGTTCGGTTCTGTGGATGAGGCATGGAACCTGGGTGCTACTGCCGTGGGTGCTACGATCTACTTCGGTTCAGAAGAGTCTTCGCGCCAGATCATGGAGGTGGCTGAAGCTTTCGAAAGAGCGCACCAGCTAGGTATGGCAACTATACTTTGGTGCTATGCCCGTAACAATGCCTTCAAAAAAGATGGCGTAGATTACCACGTAGCTGCCGATATCACCGGCCAGGCGAACCACCTGGGCGTAACGATCCAGGCAGACATCATCAAGCAGAAACTTCCGGAGAACAACGGTGGTTTCACTGCTATCAACTTTGCTAAGTCGCACAAGGCGATGTACGAGAAGCTAAGCAGCGACAACCCGATCGACCTTGCCCGTTACCAGGTAGCAAACTGCTACATGGGCCGTGCCGGTCTGATCAACTCCGGTGGCGAGTCGAAAGGCGAATCGGATCTGGCAGATGCCGTACGCACAGCGGTTATTAACAAGCGCGCCGGCGGTATGGGCCTGATCTCTGGACGTAAGGCATTCCAGAAAGATATGAAAGTAGGCGTAGAATTATTGAACGCAATTCAGGATGTATACCTTTCTGAGGAGATTACATTAGCCTAGTGTAGTATAAAAAATTTATTTGAAGTAATTTAGTGGCCTGCCTTACACGTTGTCTTTAAAGATGGCACGTTTCGGGGCAGGCCATCTTGTACTTTATACTTTGGGCTCAGGTAAAAGCCAAAGTATAATTTAATAACACTAAAAGTGCGGTAAGCACACTTTGTAAAAGTATGATGCCTTGGTTTAAAAGAGTAGAGAAAGGAATTATCACCCCGACGGAGGAGAAAAAAGAAACCCCGGATGGGCTGTGGTACAAGTGTCCAAGCTGTAAGACGGTTACCAGCACAGCCGAGCACCGCAAAAACCTGAGCACGTGCGTAAAGTGTAACTATCACGATCGTATCGGCTCCAAAGAATATTTCGCCATCCTTTTCGATGACAACAAGTTTGTAGAAATGGATGAGAAGATGACTTCCGGTGACCCCTTGAACTTTGTGGATTCGAAGCCATACCCGCAGCGTACTGCTGCTACGCAAAAAGCAACGGGCCTGCACGATGCGGTTCGTACCGCGTATGGCAAAATGAACGGTCAGGACATCACCATTGCCTGTATGGATTTTGCTTACATCGGGGGCTCGATGGGCTCTGTGGTAGGAGAGAAAATTGCCCGCGCCATTGACCATGCCCGCAAAACCCGCACGCCTTTCCTGATGATCTCTAAATCAGGTGGTGCGCGTATGATGGAAGCCGGTTTCTCGCTGATGCAGATGGCCAAGACCTCTGCCAAGCTGGCTTTGCTGGCTGAGGAGAAGCTGCCCTATATCTCGCTGCTTACCGACCCGACTACCGGTGGTGTAACCGCTTCTTATGCCATGTTGGGCGATTTTAACATTGCCGAGCCGGGCGCGCTGATCGGTTTTGCCGGCCCACGGGTCATCAAAGAAACAATAGGCAAGGACCTGCCGAAAGGTTTCCAGAGCGCAGAGTTCGTGCTGGAGCACGGCTTCCTTGATTTTATCGTAGACCGTAAGGAACTCAAGGGCAAATTGGCCGACCTGCTGCAAATGCTGCTTCCGAAGGAAACACCGGCAGAAGCCAAACCAAAGCCTCGCAAAACACAGAAGGCATAATACGCTAGCAACAGTATAGCTGGAGAAGCCTGCCCGGAGCGCACTGGGCAGGCTTTTTTATGCCTGTACTTTTCCTGTGAGGTAAAATCAGGAAAATAAAATATAGAGGCTGGTATATTTTTTAACAACAGCTACTCGTTTGAGAGTTTGGCATCAGTATTGTAATGGGTACAGTAGCTAAGTATAAAAGCTGTTTACAATACGAAATCAACCAAACCATAATTTACAATTTACTAAACCAACCCTATGAAGCTAGTTAAACTATCGCTGACATCTCTTTTAGCAGTTACCATGCTGTTCTCATCGTGCCAGAGCACCCGTCAGACCACATCTGGTACAGGCAATACCTCTACTGCAACCGGCAGCACCACCGACACCAACACCACTACAGAAGGTACTGCTACTGAAGGCGCTAAGAAAGGTATGACCAAGACCACGAAAGGCGGCATTATCGGGGCCGGTTCTGGTGCTGTGATCGGGGGCGTGATCGGTAACAGGATGGGTAACACAGCGGCTGGTGCCATTATTGGGGCTGCCGTGGGTGGCGCTACCGGCGCTGTGATCGGCAGAAGAATGGACAAGCAGGCCGAAGAACTCGAAAAGAGCATGGAGAATGCTAAAGTGGAGCGCGTTGGCGAAGCCATCCGAGTTAATTTTGATTCAGGTATTCTGTTTGCCGTGAACTCTGCGGAGCTAAGTGCAAATGCCAAGAAGGATATCGAGAAATTGGCCGCTACGCTGCAGAAGTATGAAGGTACCAACATCATCATCGAGGGCCACACCGACAACACTGGTTCGCGTGAGCTAAACCAGGGCTTGTCAGAGCGCCGCGCCGACGCAGTAGCTGCTTATGCCCGCATGCGCGGAGTAGAAGCGGGTCGTATGCAGTCCAAAGGCTATGCCTTTGACCAGCCGATTGCAGACAACAACACTGTGGATGGTCGCCAGCAGAACCGACGCGTAGAGATCATCATCGTTGCGAACGAGGAGCTGAAAAATGCAGTGGAAAGCGGTGAGATCAAATAAGCACTAACTCCTTTATACATTCTACATACACTCCTGAAAAGCGCCCGAAGCACCTGCCAAGGGCGCTTTTTACGTTACTTTTCACGACAATTACGGAGCTTCCTGAAGAACTTCAGCTTTCGCAGCTCGTTTAATTATAAAGTATAGGTAATATAAGGTGTTGTGTACCATAGCAGATACATACTTTATGCCCGGAGCCGCAAAATAACACAAGATGACTGTAAGCAGGTGAATAAAACATTTTAGTAGCTTTGCAGTATAAGCACTGAATTTATCTAATCGTTAAAAACTTAAGAATTAAATATTGATCACTATGAAAAACGTAAGAAGTTATCTATTCATCTTTGCCATACTTGGTATCCTTTCTACCTCTTGTAACAAAAATCAGACACCTACCACAAGTACAGAAACCACAACGCAGAAAAAAGGCATGAGCAAAACTGCTAAAGGCGGTATCATTGGTGCCGGTGGTGGCGCTGTAGTGGGTGGCCTTATCGGTAGAGCTGCAGGTAACACAGCTGCCGGTGCTATTATCGGTGCTGCTGTAGGTGGTACAACCGGTGCCCTGATCGGTCGCCACATGGACAAGCAGGCTGCAGAACTGCAGCGAGACTTGGAGAACGCTAAAGTAGAGCGTGTAGGAGAAGGTATCAAAATCACGTTCGATTCTGGTATCCTGTTCGCTACAAACTCTGCCCAACTAACATCTAATGCACAGTCTGAGATCAGCCAGCTGGCAGCTACGCTTCAGAAATACCCTGATACAAACATCCTGATCGAAGGCCACACGGACAACACTGGAGGCCGTGAGCTGAACCAGCGCCTGTCAGAGCAGCGTGCTGAGTCTGTGGCCAGCTATACTACAGCACAAGGTGTAGACCGCAGCCGCATCACAACGAAAGGCTATGCGTTTGACCAGCCAATTGCTGATAACACCACAGCTGAAGGTCGTCAGCAGAACCGCCGCGTAGAGATCGCGATCTTTGCAAACGAGAAAATGAAAAAAGCCGCTGAAAAAGGCCAACTGTAAGATTTACAGTTGCTTCAAATTTAAACCAGCCGTGCCGCAAAGCACGGCTGGTTTTTTTATTTACAGATGGTTGCAAAACCTACAACAATCCACAATCCGGCACGTACTTCATCCATGCTGTTTAACAGAATATAGGCTTAGCTTAATTTTAGATTGATGAAGAAGATAGTACAGATGGCGCTGCTGAGCATGTTAATCTCTTTTGTATTTACTGCCTGCGAGCGTACCCGCACATATGCGCCCGATGAAACGGAGGAAGAGGCTGCTATTGTGCCCGTGGAAGAAGTAGTGGAAGAAAAGGAGCCGGCCACCGTGCAGGAAGCGCTGCGTGATGACGCAAAGCTGGCCCGCAAAATGAACCTTGCTCAGTTTTCAGAGCACATGCGAGGCCGGCAGGAGTACTATGCCCGGTTTAATGACGTGCACTACAACGATGGATTTGTAAAGATCGACTGGATAGACGGAGCTCTGGAAATTGAAACGGCAGAAGGCATCATAAACCTGAAGCATGCGGCACCCGAACCGAGCGCTACCCTCTAAAGTATAACCCGGGTGGATTTCAGGCATGGCGCTTTTGCTGCCCTTTCCGGCGTAGCAGCAGCGCCATACTCATTGCCACCACAGCTCCCGCAAATGCGAGCCCGATATCTTTCTGGGCATCCCATACATCACCCTGTGCTCCTAAATAGGCCATTCCCTGCTGGTCGCCTTTAAAAACAAGGTCGGCTACGATCCACTCCAACAGCTCGTACAGCGCACTCAGCGACAAAACGATCTCGATCGGCATGAGGTAACTTATAAAGCGTTTCACTTTAAAGCCATACGCCAGCACTTCGTGCATGGGATAGGCCAACAGCAGTCCGAAGCCAAGGTGTACAAAGCGGTCGTAGTGGTTGCGGGAAAGTTTGTAGGTGTCTTTCAGCCATTCCCCAAGCGGGTTATCGGGGTACTGGTACTGGCTGCCGTACACGTGCAACATCAGGAACAGGAAGATAAGAGTATAGCTGGCATCGGAAAACCGGAAGATGTTGTAAAAAGCTACCAGGAAGATGATGAGCGAAAGCGTAAGCGTATTCTCCAGCAGCCAGTTCATCAGGTCAGGGGTGGTAAGGCCGGTGTAAGCCCAGAAAACTGCAAATACTCCTGCAAATGCCATGTGCAGCGGCTTGCGGAAAAATGGCTTTTTGGCTTGTGGCTTTGTAAGTATAGTTACATTCATTGCGTCAGGCTTTCGATGGTATGCTGATAAACCTAAAAGTAATACACTTGTTTTCCTGATTAGGATACAAAAGCAAGTGGCTCCTTTCCTGAAAGCACTTCAGTTATACCTGTCAAAGTAAAATGGAGAGAAGTATACCCGACTTCCCCGGTATAAAAGAATGACTGAAAAGCGCAGGCGGATCAATCAGGCCATCAGGTCCTTTTCGTAAAATACCAGCCGGATGGGGTTATCGGGCGGATTGCGGGAAGGGTCGCAGTGATAACCAAACATCTCGTAGCCGATCAGGTATGGGAAAAGCTTCTTATAGTAAGTATGGCCGGTGTTGGCGGCATCAAACGTAATGTCGTGGAAAACGCTGGTAGGCAGGTAGGGGAGTTTTTCCAGCTTGTCGAACAGGGCTTCCGGTTTGCCCAGATCTCCGGAGTAAACAAAGCGGTACTTGTCATCGAACACATAGGCGTAGGTCTGGTAGTTTTCGGAGTGCTGTCCAAAAGTATCGATGGCTCTGATGCCCTCCCACTGGTCGAGCGGCATAAACTCCACATACTTTGCCGGGTCCTTCAGCTGAATTGCCAGGAACTCCTCGATCTGTTTTCTGAAGTGCTCGGAAGGGTATAACAGCACCGGCTTTTTAGCCTTTTGCACAATGCTTTTATGCAGCAGCAGGTTGGCCAGGCTGCCGCTGTGGTCGTTGTGCAGGTGCGTCAGCAGAATATAATCGACCTTATTGATCAGGCTTTTCTTGATAAGCGTGGTGTATACCGTAAAACCACAATCAATCAGAATGTGGTTGCCTCTGAAGTCCAGCAGGGCTGCCGAGTTAAGGTAATCGGTATCGAAAGCCCCACCGGTACCCAGGAATTTAATTTGCATCGTCTGTTCCATTTCCCTTTTCGCCTTCACCGGTTGTCGGAACGGCTAAAGCATATAGCGTTTATACTTATAAATTGTTATGAATAAAGTACAGTTTGTGTTGCGCAAAGTATAAAATCAGTAGCTGTACCAGGGCCTGGTAGCTGAACTTAACAGAAATGCTGGCTGCCCGTAAAGTGTAAGCACATAACACTGCCTATGGATGCACACCTGTTGCCAGCCGAAGAGAAGGCTATACTTACACACGAACTCCTGAACAAGGAGTACAAAGTACTGAAGCTGGAGCCCCGCCGCGACCCCATGCACGAGCTGATATCTACCATGCTTTCGCACCGCACCAATCATGCGGATGAGGAGAAGGCCTATTATACCATGATGGAACGCTTCGGAGACTGGGAAGGCATTATGCAGGCCCCGTTTGAAGAGCTGGCCGACGCCATCAGCACCACACGCTGGCCCGGACAAAAAGCCCCCCAGATACAGCAGGCGCTGCGCATGATAAAAGAGGAGCGCGGCGAGATCAACATCGATTTCCTGCAGAACATGCCGGTAGATGAAGCAATTGCCTGGCTTACCCGCATACCGGGCGTGGGGCTTAAAACCGCTACCTTGTTGCTGCTCTTCAACTTCAAAAAGCCGGTGCTGCCTGTGGATACGCATGTGTTCCGGGTGAGCCAGCGGGTCGGGCTGATCGGGGCAAAGGTAACGGCAAACAAAGCGCACCAGATTTTGCTGGACATGCTGCCTAAAGACCCGGTAGAGCTTTATAACTTTCATAAGCACCTGCTCAAGCACGGTCAGAAGGTCTGCACCTGGTTTACCCCAAAATGCGAAAAGTGCGTGCTGCGCCACATCTGCAACTACTACCAGGACGTGCGGGAGAAGGGAATTGACAAAGCAGTCTGAGGATAATTACGAATTACTAATGACGAATTACGAATGGGGGGACCTTTACTATAGCAGGATTTATACTTTGTGTTATGACGCGAGCGTCCTCTATTCTAACTGGCTATCGTGTGGGCCTCTGGCCCAGTTGAGTCAGAGACTCAACATTATAACTAAGCACGGGAATAATTCCCGCGCCAAAAATTGAGGGGGGAAAACTGTATCTATGAAAGTATAAACGAACCAGAGCAAAGGAGGAGATTCCCCTCTTGCAGACTAGTGAGAACGCGAGTTCGAAACTAGCGAGCATAGCTCTAGGGGTGTGTAAAGTTACTCCTTCTTCAGAAGTAGGGTCAGAATTCTTGGTATGGAAGTTCTGTCGTTGTCGTCGAAATGCTCGTTGATATCCACGAGCGTTAGCCCATGCTGTTTCGCGGCCTGCGTGAAGTCGGATACGTTGTGGGTGTAGCACTCTACGATGTGGAGGCCTTCGGCGGTGTCGAAGCGTGCCTTGGAGCCTGTGTATTGTTTGAAAGGGTGAAGTTCGCCGATGTATGCGTACCCGCCTGACACCAGCGCTCTGGAGGTTTCGTCGAAAATATGATCCAGGTTTTCGATATGCTCCAGCACAAGACTAAAGCTGACCAGGTCATATTGCTGGTTGCGGAACGACCAATTCCTGGTGATATCGGCCTGCAGGAACTGTACGTGGTCAGAAATAACTTTTGCCCTGGCCTTTGCCAGCATTTCTTCTGACAGATCAATTGCTGTTACGTGTTTTGCCCTTTCTACCAGCCATTGGGTGTTCTTGCCTGTTCCGCAGCCAATTTCAAGACAACTGGTAAAAGGTATGTCTGCTAACACGGTCCGCAGAGCCACTCCTTCCAGATCTCTTGTTTTGTTATCGCTGGTATCGTATTGCGAGGCCCAGATGTTATAGGCTTGTCTTGGTTTCATAGGCAGTTAAGAATCTTTGATTGTATGAATGTAGCCAGTACGGCTTTAACCTGTGTTATCATACGTTATTGTTTGCTGCTTTTGCCCTTTCCTAAAAGAAAAGTGACGGGTATGTGCAGCCGCTTCCCCCAGGCGTTTTCCGAATGGTCCTCTCCTGTAAATTTCAGGGTTTTCCAGTTTTTGTCGTTATACCCTTTGCACTTCATCAAAGCATCTGCCTGCAGCTGGTAGGGCTCGTACATGGCGTCCAGCGTCTCGGTGCCATAATCAAAGTATAACTTGTGCGTAGCCGGATCCGGCAACCGCTGCTTCAGGTAATCGATAAAGGCTGCCGGAATCGGGTTATCCTCGTCCGTGAATATACCCGGCCAATGCGTGGATATGCAGGCTGCCCCGCCGAACACTTCCGGGTATTCGCAGATGGCGTATAGCGAAATGAGACCTCCCATACTGGAGCCCGCAATAAAGGTATGCGCCTTGTCGGGATAAGTGGCGTAAGTGCTGTCGATGTAGGGCTTGAGCTCTTTTACCAGAAATTTCAGGTAATTATCGGACTGGATCTTTGTCGGGAATAAGGTGGTGCCATACTCCTGGAGCAGGGAGTCGCGGA
This sequence comes from Pontibacter ruber, assembly GCF_023630205.1. GTDB lineage: Bacteria > Bacteroidota > Bacteroidia > Cytophagales > Hymenobacteraceae > Pontibacter > Pontibacter ruber. Next base: position 68,913 of record NZ_JALPRR010000004.1, read on the forward strand.
ACGTTTGGGAGAGGCGCTCGAAAGGTTTCTGCGGAAAGTAATCCGAATGCCTGCTCTTTCCTGAGTTCCATACGCCAACCACAATGCACTTGTCGATCTTCTGTTCTTTTATCAGTTTGCCGATTGTCTCATCTACTCCCCATTCCTGGTTGTTCCAGGTGAGGGCAGCGTCGAAGAGCATCTGCCCGTCGTGCATGTAAAGTACTGCATACTTCTCGTTGCTGCTATACCCATCCGGTAGCCACACATCTACATTCCGGGGCGAGATGAACCTGGACTTAAAGTTTTCAATCTGCTCGATCTTCCCGCTGGACACTGTTGGTGCTTGGGCGTTTGCACTTTGCATGGTACAGCCAATATTGAAACAGGTGATCAGAAACAGGAGCAAGTATGTTTTCATCGGTTTATATTTTTAACGCGCTGCACCTTGCCAGCAGAACAAGCATTTTACTGCTCCAGAGGCCGGATAACTCGACAAGGGTTGCCAGCAGCAAACACATCAGCAGGTATGTCTTTGGTAACAACGCTGCCAGCACCAATTACAGTACGGTCTCCGATGGTCACACCCGGACAGATCACGACGCTGCCTCCGATCCATACATCTTCCCCGATCACGATAGGCTTCGCAAACTCCAGCCCAGTAGCTCTTTCTTTGTAGTTCATCGGGTGTGTAGCCGTGTAGGCCTGCACATTGGGGCCAAACAAGGTACGGCTGCCAATGGTAACCTGCGCCACATCCAGCACCACACAGTTGAAGTTAAAGAACACATTCTCGCCGGTTACAATGTTATAGCCATAGTCGCAGTAGAAAGGAGGCTGCAGCCACAAACCGGCTTTTGTATTTGGGATCAACTCTCTTAGTATGCGCGTACGCTCTTCTGTTTGGTCTTCACGTGCGTCATTCAGGGCTTTGAGGAGCAGCCGGGCTTGCAGTCGTTCTTCGGAGAGTTGCGGATCGAGTGCATTGTACAGCTCACCGGCAAGCATTTTTTCCTTTTCTGATTTCATGGCGTAAGGTTATGAGTAGCTTCCCGGAAGTATAAAGTAATTATCACCTGCCTTTTAGTTCATACCAAAGTATAGGTACACGACACTACTACTTTTGATTGCTATTGGTGGCAGGTATCTTTATGCTGAAGTACTTCCAGAGGTATTCCCCGTATTCTGCTGTGCCTTTCAGAACTACTTCAGTTGTCTTACCGCTTTCTTTGACCTTTAGTTTATCTGCCGCTAGCGTAATTCTACCTTGCTCTGTCGGGCGTGTTATAAGTTTCTTTTGCCTGAAATGCGAGGCTGGGTCGGTCTGATGAAAGTGGCACATCCCGGCAAATTCGTTGAGCTGCCTTTCTGTTTTCCGGAATATGTATTCTGGTATGATCACATCATTTTCAATCCTGCTTACCCGGTAACAGCTTTCATCATACTTGTCGAATGTGTAGTTACCTCTTTCATCGGTTTGTATTTGGTCTAAAATAATTCTTAAAGGCGCAAAGCTAAATTCTCCAAAGCCTACATCGCTCAGGTAATCTTCTCCATCAACAAATACGATTAGAGCCATATGATCATATTCAGGGGTATAGTCTCCTTCGTTGGCAGCGTATACTCTCGCGGAAATCCTCCTGGCATTGAAGCCTAGTGAAGTGAGTAATTCAAAAAATAAACCGTTTAGCTCATAGCAAAACCCACCCCTTTTTTGCAGCACAATCTTGTTAAAGATTTTGTCAGTATCCAATTCAATCGGGACACCCTGATGAATATCCAGATTTTCAAAAGGAACTTGTAACAGGTGTGTCTTTTGTAACTGCTGAAGCACACCGAGCGTGGGTGCCAATTCACCGGAATAACCGATCCGATCCAAGTATGCCTGATGGTTCATGTGCGTCTTCTTTAGTGTGCTTTGTACTTCAACCAATGTATAACGGCCGGAGTTTATACTTTACATCATTCCCGATTTGCCTCCTTTCAAAGTATAAATCAGCCTTACACATACTCCAGCCGCGCGCCCTGCTCCGTTACGGTCAGCCTTGCTTTGCGGCCGCAGATCATGGCGTGGTTGTCGGGCTCGTGGCCTACCGGGAAGCCGTAGCAAACAGGGTAGTTATACTTGCCGGTGTGCTCCAGGATGATCTCGTAAGCGTCTTTGCCAAAGGGGATGGCGTTGTCGTGCATGTCGCTCATGTGGCCCACGATGAGGCCGGCAAGGCCGCTGAGCTTGCCCGAGCGGTCGAGATGCACCATCATGCGGTCGATGTGGTAAAGGTACTCGTCCAGGTCCTCGAGGAACAGGATCTTGCCGTTGGTATCAATATCGGAGCGGGTGCCGGTGAGCGTGTGCAGCATGGAGAGGTTGCCGCCTACCAACCTGCCTTCGGCCTGGCCGCTGCGGTTAAACTTGTGCGGCGCCACCTGGTACTGCAGTTCTTCTCCAAACAAGGCTCTGCGCAGGGTTTCTTTCGCTGCCTCCGTGCCCGGCTTTGCAAACAATACCGGCATGAGTGCATGTATGGTTTCTATGCCAAAGTTATGGACATGGCTGTGCAGGGTGGTAACATCGCTAAAGCCTACCAGCCATTTGGGCACTGTCTCAAATTGGTTGAAGTTTACCTGGTCTATGATGCGGGTGGTGCCGTAGCCGCCGCGTGCACACACAATGGCTTTTGTTTCCGGATCATCCAGCGCCTGTTGCAGGTCCTGCAGGCGCAGGGCATCGTCACCGGCAAACTGGTTATAGCTGGCACCAATCGTTTGCCCCAGCACTACCTCCAGCCCCCACTGCTGCAAGGTTTGGATGGCGGCCTCTATCTCTTCTCTACTTATTTTTCGGGCCGTGGAAAGTATGGCAATCCTGTCTCCCGGGCGAAGTGGTGCGATCATAAATGTGGTGTTTTGACAGCTGGCTAAGTTAGAGGTTTTTGCTTAAAATTTGCGTAGCCGCCATTTTTTGGCCAAATTAAAGACTTCAATAAAAATCGGAAAGGGTTTATACATAGTGGTGCAACACCGATCTTCCTGCGCCAAATGCCCTCTGCCTTAACACTAACCTCTTTATGATCGAAGTAGAAAAGAAGAAATCCGGTGTCGATAAGTTCCTCTCGGTAGTTGAACGCATTGGCAATGCCCTGCCACATCCTGCAACCCTTTTTGCCGGCTTTGCGCTCCTCGTTATCATCCTCTCCTGGATAGCCAGCCAGTTTGATATGGCCGTAGTGCACCCGGGTACCGGCGAAACGGTAACACCGGTTAACCTGCTCTCCCGTGACGGATTGCATCGCATACTGACACAGATGGTAACCAATTTCACAGGCTTCGCGCCGCTGGGTACCGTACTGGTTTCGTTGCTGGGCATTGGTATAGCAGAAGGCACCGGATTGATCGGGGCGGTGCTGCGGCTGGTGGTGCTCTCGTCGCCTAAGCGCCTGCTCACGTTTGTGATTGTTTTTGCGGGCGTAATTTCTAACACGGCTTCTGAAGTGGGATATGTGTTGCTGGTACCTTTGGCGGCAGTGATCTTCCTGGCGGCTGGCCGTCATCCGCTGGCTGGTCTGGCGGCTGCTTTTGCCGGTGTGTCGGGTGGCTACAGCGCCAACCTGCTGCTGGGCACCGTAGATCCGCTGCTGGCAGGTTTGTCTACGGAGGCTGCCAAGATCATCGACCCGAACTATGCCGTGAACCCGGCTGCCAACTATTATTTCATGTTCGTGTCTACCTTCATTATCTCCGCTTTGGGTACCTGGATAACAGAAAAGGTTGTGATTCCGCGTTTGGGCGAATACGAAGGCGACGAGAAACCGCAAAGTATTGACAGGCTAAGCCCGCAGGAAAAACGCGGCATCCTTTACGCGACCATAGCGGTGCTGCTGATGGTGGCTTTTATACTTGGCGGGCTGATACCGGAAGGCGGCTACCTGCGCGATCCGAAAACGGGCGAGATCCTGCACTCTCCGTTCATGTCGGGCATTGTGGCGTTTATTTTTCTGTTGGCCGGTATAGCGGGTGTAGCTTACGGTATAGGTGCTAAAACCATCCGAAACGACAGCGACGTGATGCGCGGCATGGCCAAATCCATGGAAACGCTGGGTTCTTACATTGTACTGGTGTTCTTTGCGGCGCAGTTTGTGGCTTATTTCAACTGGACCAACCTCGGGCTTATACTTGCCATTAACGGCGCCGGTGTGTTAAAAACACTGGGCCTGAGTGGCATTCCGCTGATGATCACCTTTATTATGGTGGCGGCTACGATCAACATGATCATGGGATCGGCCTCTGCCAAATGGGCCATCATGGCGCCGGTATTCATCCCGATGTTCATGCTGCTGGGCTACACGCCAGAGTTTACACAAACAGCTTACCGCATCGGCGATAGCGTGACCAACATTATCTCGCCTATGATGTCGTACTTCGCCCTGATCGTAGCCTTTATTCAACGCTACGACAAGAAAGCCGGCATTGGTACCGTGATCTCCACAATGCTGCCGTATACGGTTGCCTTTTTCATCGGCTGGACCATCCTGTTCATCATCTGGATCTTGCTGGACCTGCCACTTGGCCCCGGTGCGGAAATGTACATGCCGAAGCCATAGTGATTGGCTAATTATTAAAACAGAAGGGGCGGCTCATAAAGTATGAGCCGCCCCTTCTGTTTTGGTATTATACCTTACTGGAAGAGTTTATACCCCACACTGAGCAATACCTGCTTGTTGGCAAGCTCGTAGCTGCTTTGCTGTGCATCGTTGGTATAGTTGCGGTTTACGCGCTCATAGCGCAGGTCCAGGGTCAGGCGCGAAATGTCCACACCCACGCCAGCCTGCCAGCCCCAGTCGGCTTCCTGCAGGTAATTGTCCATGGTTTTGCCTTCCTGCCGCGCGCTCAGCAGCACCGACGCCACTGGCCCCGCCTGCACCCGGGCTACATTAAACAGGTTTATACCTGCCAGCAGGGGCACATCCAGTCGGGTAAACTTGAATTTTTCTGTAGTTGTCTCGGCGGTCTGGTCGTTAAAGAAGTCCACTTTACCACCGGTAGAAGACAGCACCGCCTCCGGCTGCACAAAAATACCCAGTATCTGCAGGCGTGCGAAAGCACCGGCATGGTAGCCGGTTATGTTCTCGGAATCTTTGTACTGCCAGGGGTTGTTCTTTACCTCGTTTACATCTACGTTAGAGGCGCCTATCCCTGCTTTTATACCCACTGAAAGTTGCGCCTGTGCCGCCATACTAATGGCAAAACAGGCAAGTATGGTTAAAAGTATGTGCTTCATAGCTATTCGAGTTAAGTTGAAAACTGTATCTCTTTTAAACTTTCAGAGATAACGACAAACAAATAGCTTTTTAGTACGCAGCAGTGGAAATATAGGGTATAATATGTGGTTTTATAGGATTATGCGCAGGTGGAGTATGGAAGGATAGGGATTGTGGAAGTATAGCTAGGGCACAGCCAAGGCTTCAGTTTATACTCCTGCTTATTACATGTAGTCTCATGTAGTTCTCAAATTATTCAGGACGGCAACATAGCGATTGTCATTTAGCCTATTCACCTTCTCAAGTAGCGATAATGCAAATCCTTATCAGCAGTCATTCCTATGCCATAGTAGGCAAAATAAGATAAGTCAGCGATAGCCATTAGCCATTCCTGCTCTGCAGCTAATTTCAACTGCTTAATTCCTTTATCCGTGTCAATGGGTTTACCTATTGTGCAGGGTTAGCAGTAGGAGTTTTACTTCTTTTTAAGTTCTAGCTAACATTCAACCAACTGTGGGAGCGTTTAACTCTCATTAAGTCTTGGCCCACATTATTATATAGATCTAAGTTCCCTGGGTCATCAAACTTTTTTGTGAAAACATCGATTACTATTGTTCTAATTTCTCCTTCCGTTTTACATGCACGCAGCTTGGATAAAATCTCCGAAACCTCTGCGTCATATTCTTCAGGTCCACACCAGTCTACAAGCCCCATTGGGTCAATACTGTTTACAACTTGCCTTATCTGAAGAAAAGCTTCTTTGTATTCTTCTTTAAGAGTTTTGTCCATTCCAACCATACACACTTTTCTTTACTGTTTACTAACAGCTAAAGTAATTGCCTCTATAACCCACCCATCACAGCTGTCGCTTCGATCTCTACGAGCAGGTCGGGGTGGATGAGGGCTTTGACTTCTACCATGGTAGAGGCAGGTTTTATACTTCTGAAAAACTCGCCGTGCGCACGTCCTACTGCTTCCCACTGGCTGATGTCGGTCACGAAAATTCGGGTGCGGATCACGTCCTGCAAGGTGGCGCCGGCTTGTATCAAGGCCTCCTCAATTTTCTGCAGCGTATATTTTGTCTGCTCGTACGCGTCGCCTTTGCCTACGATTTCTTCGCCTTCGGTAGCGGTAGTGCCGGCTACTTCTACAAGGTTGCCAATGCGCACGGCACGGCTGTATCCCACAATATCTTCCCACACAGCGCCGGATGAAATGTTTTGTCTTTTCATAGAGTTGTTTTGAGTTAGAAAGTTAAAAGTTGTTACCCTTGCTGCGTGTCTTCACCAGCAAGCAAAACGGTTGCTGAAGTATAACTTGTTGGTGAGAACATCGACAGCGTCGAGAAAAGGCAGCTGAAGTATAAAATAGGGTTTTGATCCTAATCCTGTTGATCCTTCATTCATCCTGTAAATCCTGATTCAGACAATTTAATAATCTAGCCATTCAACAAACAACAATCAGCAATCAACAATTCAACCATCCAACAATTTAGCCATTTACCAATCAACAGTAAACATACTTCACCCATAATGCCTAATTTTGAATTCGTAATTCGTAATTATTAATTCGTAATTCTACCAGATGCGCCTTCGGTCCAAGCCTGTACTTTGCAACTACTACGTTACCTACCGCTGTAACGCAAAGTGCTCGTTCTGCGACATTTGGGAGAAGCCTTCACCTTACATCACCCGGGAAGACGTAGCCCAGAACCTGCGCGACCTGAAACGGTTGGGCGTGCAGGTGATCGACTTTACAGGCGGCGAACCGTTGTTGCACCGCGAGATCGATGTATTCCTGCGGATGGCGCACGAGATGGGCTTTATCACGACCCTCACTACTAACGGGCTGCTCTACCCCAAACTGGCCGATCGCCTGAAAGGGCAGGTGGACATGCTGCACTTCTCCCTGGATTCGGCCTCGAAAGAGGAGCACGACACAGGCCGAGGCATTGCCTGCTACGATTTTGTAATGGAATCAATAGATGTGGCCAAGCGGCTGGGAGAGCGTCCGGATATCCTGTTCACGGTGTTCCGGGATAACCTGGACCAGCTGGAAGAGGTGTATCAGAAGATCACGCAGCCCAACAAGCTCATGCTCATCATCAACCCAGCTTTTGAATACAACGAGGTGGCGGTAGGAGAGCGGCTAACAGAAACAGAGCTGGACTACCTGCTAGCTTTCGGCAAGCGCAAAGGTGTATACCTCAACGATGGCTTTATTCAGTTGCGCCGCGATGGAGGCAACCACACAGCCGATCCGGTTTGTAAAGCAGCCAGCACGACCTTGGTCATTTCGCCGGAGAACGAGCTGGTGTTGCCTTGCTACCACCTTGGCACGAAAAGCTTCCCGATACAGGGCAAGCTGCACGAACTATACCTGAGCCAGGAGGTGGAGGAACTGAAGCGGCAGGAGGGAAGGTTGCCTGAGTGTGAGGGTTGCACCATCAACTGCTACATGCAGCCCAGCTTTGCCGTAGAAGTAAACAAGTACTTTTGGAAAGCCCTGCCCAGCACGCTGAAGTATAATCTGGAAAAAGGCACATGGAAACGCCTGCTACCGTTTTAAGATGCTAGGCGTTAGATACTAGATTTTAGACACAAGACTTAAGGCAAGTGTTGTTTATTATGCCTTGGGTAGTGCCTTTGCCTTGCTGCGTGTTTTCACCAGCAAGCACAATGGCCGCTGAAGTAAGACTTGTTAGTGAGAGCACCAACAAGGGCGGAAAAGAGGTCGAAGCGAAAATATACTTCAAAGCAACTTCCAATTCATAATTCGTAATTCATAATTCATAATAAAAATAAAATGCCAGTTATACTTCCGGTAAAAGGGGTAAGGCCCCAGATGGGCGACGATTGCTTTATAGCCGAAAATGCCACGATTGTAGGTGATGTAATTATGGGCGATGAGTGCTCGGTGTGGTTCAATGCCGTGATCCGCGGCGATGTGAATGCTATCCGGATCGGCAACAAGACCAATATCCAGGACGGCGCCGTGATCCACTGTACTTACGAGAAAGCTGCCACTACCATTGGCAACAACGTCTCGGTCGGGCACAACGCCATTGTGCACGGCTGCACCGTCGAAGACAACGTGCTGATCGGGATGGGAGCCATTGTGATGGACAATGCCCTGGTGCAGGAGAACTGCATTGTGGCGGCAGGCGCTATTGTGCTGGAGAATACCGTGTGCGAATCGGGCTACATTTATGCGGGTATACCGGCCAAGAAGGTAAAGCAGGTGAGCGAGGCGCAGATAGAAGGTATGAAAAAGACAGCCGGCAATTACGTGATGTACAGCGGGTGGTTTACCGGCAAAGAGTAAAATTAGTGCAGGTGTTGCCGCACCTGTTGCTGCAGCACCTGTAATTTCTCTTCCGGAACTTCCTGCTGCAGCAGCTCAAAAAAGATGCGCTCTTCGGTGCGGATGTGCTGTTCCAGCAGTTTACCGGTCTCGTGCAACTTTTCCGGAAGTATAATTTCTGAAGCCTCTGGCAAGGTAAGTATAAGCTGCTCCAGTTGGCGGTGCTCCGCCTCCAGTTGGTCAGCCTGCTTTCTTAATTCTTCCGATACCTGCCGCGCAAGTATAAACACGGTTTCCTCTTCCAGCCGGAAATGCGGTCTCAGGTGTTCTTCCAGGAAATTTACTGCATAATCGCGTTTGCCGGCTGGTGTGGTGGGCATGCCTTTGTAGGCCGGGGCATCGGCTTGTAGCAGCCGGGCCGTCAGCAGGCCGCTGTGGTGCTGCCGCGATACCGGTGCCAGGCTATCATGCCGTTTCATGTACCTGCTGGTCTGACTCCTGGAACTCATCACGCACCCGGAACAGCACCGACTCAACCTTACGCTGCGATTTCTCAAGCACCTTTACTTCATACTCGTTAAACTGGGCAGAATCGCTGATGTCTTCCGGTATCTGGCCGTAGATCAGGTTGATCAATCCGCCAACCGTTTCGTAGTCTTCGCCTTCCGGCAACGGGTATGGCAGGAAATCGTTGGCGTCGGAGATCGTAGCCGAAGCGTTTACTTTATACTCGTAGTCGCGCACCAACTCCACGAGCGGTACTTCCTCATCATACTCGTCCTGTATCTCGCCAACCAGTTCCTCGATAATGTCTTCTATGGTCACAATACCCGACACGCCGCCAAACTCATCGGTGGCAATGGCCATGTGCATGTGGCGCCGCTGGAACTGACGCAGCAAACGGTTGATCTTTTTGGTTTCCGGCACAAAGTAGGCAGGGCGCATCAGCTTCTCAATGATAATGGACTCACCGAGGCGCATCAGGCTTAGAATATCCTTCACGTACAGCACGCCTACAATATTGTCGATCGAGCCGTTGTAAACCGGTAGCCTGGAGTAACCCTCGTTAAAGATGATCTCCATCAGCTCCTGTTCCGGAATATTTACATCAATGGCGACCATTTTTGTGCGGGGCACCAGGATCTGTTTTACCATACGCTCGCTGAAGTGGAAAACATTCTCGATCAGCTCGTGCTGCGAGTCCTGTATCACGCCTCCTTCGGCGCTTTGCTCGAACAGCAGGCGCAGCTCCTCGGCGCTGTGTACTTCGGTGCCGTGCATCGGGCGGATGCCAATGCGGCGAAGTATAAAGTTAGAGAACCCGTTAAGGAGCCAGATAAACGGTCGGAAAATAAAATAGAAGAAGCGAAGCGGCACGGCAACTGCCAGCGTGGTAGATTCCGGGCGCTGTATGGCCAGCGACTTAGGGGCAAGTTCACCAAAAACGATGTGCAGCACCGTGATCAGGGCGAAGGCAATTGGCAGCGCAATCTGGTGAGCTAGTTCCGGGCTTGCCTCAAACCCAAAGGCGTGCATGGTGTTGATGATGATCTGGGATACAACGCTCTCGCCGATCCAACCCAGACCAAGTGACGCCAGCGTAATACCCAGCTGAGTAGCCGAAAGATAGGCATCCAGGTGGCTTACCATGTGCTGCGCGATCTTAGCCATTGCATTGCCTGTTTGTGCCCGCAATTCTATCTGCGATGCCCGCACCTTAACAATTGCGAACTCAGCCGCAACGAAAAAGCCGTTCAGGGCTACAAGAAATATGGTCAGGAATATGTCTAAGATCATAGTTTATATCAGCAGAAAGCGCGTTGTTAACTGTAAAATTAAATAAAATACGTGCTTTTACTACAAGTGTATGCTAATATAACCAAAATAGGCCGGAGAGCAGCGCTGCAAACCATTCCGCATTTGTATACCCGCATAAAAGAAAAGGTGCCCGAAGGCACCTTTTCATATCGGACACTTTCCAGTATTCAGGAGTGCATACGGACAACGGACGCCTCGGCGGTGTTAAACAACTCGCGGGCATTCTCCTGAGAAAGACGGTTCAGGAAAATCTCCTTGGCCTCGTTCTCAGAGATCAGTTTGTATGTGTTAACTGAAAAAGTGTCCAGGAAAGGATCACAAAAAGAATAAATGTACTCGTCTGTAAAGGTCTTGTAAACAACATGGAATCGGTGCTGCTCGTCTCTGACCAGCTTCATAGCCCTAAACGTGTTGCCAAACTCCTTGCCACACTCCGTCTTCAGTGCCACGCTTCCCTGTGTATCTAACCCGTTAAGCATATATGTATTATATAAAGTTTTTTTAAGACTAAATCTGTAGTAAATATACACAAAGCAGCGCTTTAAGATTCCAGATTTGCCTAAAAAATACATCCTATGTTGGCGAATAGCCACATTTGGTGGGTGAAAGTATGAGTTTTGATTATCAATGGCTTAAAAGCTGCTGTGGTAAGCGTAAGTATAGTTGTGAGGGGCTCTGGGGCTTAAAGTAGCAGGAAAGAAAAGACTTTAGCCCTGTACGCCAGCCGGCAGGCAAGCTGCAAAGGAACGATTCCTGCAGCAGGACTCTTTTTAATAGTGAAAGCCTGGCTCCTGTTATGCCGAAAGTATGGGTTAAGTCGTTTTATAGAGGAGGCGAATGTACTTTGGAGGAGTTGAAGTGGTTGTTTGTCTATAGGCCTGACAAGCAGGTGCGGTTGAGGCAGATGGTTCAGGTAAAAATCCATACTTTTGTAGTGTTCTTTGCGGAGCCTCCGGAACAATGCCATGCGGGTACCTTTTGCAAAAATCACCTTTGCCGGATGCTCAGCCAGAACAGCGATAAGTATAAACAAGTATTCTTTATGATAAGAAACACAAGTATAAAGCACATGCTGCTTACGCTGCTGCTCTTTGTTGTGGCAGTAACGGCGCATGCACAGGTACTGAAGCCGGCCACCTGGAGCTACGATGTCTCTAAAAAAGAGGTAGCAGTTGGCGAGGAGGTAGAGCTTATCTTTAACGTACGCATCGACAAAGACTGGTACCTGTACTCCTCTGACTTTGACCCGGAGCTGGGCCCGATGGTAACGGAGTTCAAGTTTGCCAAACATCCGTCGTACGAACTGGTGGGAAAAATAAAGCCCATCAAACCTAAAAAGAAGTACGATGACCTCTGGGGCGGCGAGTATACTTACTTTGTTGGTACGGCGCAGTTCAGGCAGAAAATAAAAGTACTGCAGCCTACCCTGCAGGTAAAAGGCTCCTACGAGTACCAGGTATGCACCGACATCGACGGCAAATGTATCCCGTTTGATGACGAGTTTACCTTCAGCAACGCCCAGATACAGGTAACAGCCGGCTCGGGTGCTGCAACTCCTCCTGCAGAGGCCGCTACGCAAGCACCGCAGCAACAAGCTACAGGCAACACACCGTCTACCCTAGGAGCAACTCCAACGCAGCCACTGCTGCCTCAGGATACAACAGCTTCCGCCTCGGCCACAGATACGAATACAGATACAGCTGCTACGGTAGCTACTACTGACGAGGGAGTTGTAACACCTGCCATACCTGCCGATGAGAATACAGCTCAGGGCGATGGCGGACTTTGGGCCTTTATGCTGGTGGCTTTTGGTTCCGGTCTGGTGGCCCTGCTGACGCCCTGTGTGTTCCCGATGGTGCCCATGACGGTAAGCTTTTTTACCAACAGCGGCGGCAGCCGGGCGCAGGGTATCCTGAAAGCACTTGTTTACGGCTTGTCCATCATCGCCATTTATACTTTGATCGGAACCATTGTGGCGCGTCTTTTTGGTGCCGACGGAGCTAACTTTATCAGCACGCACTGGCTGCCGAACGTGCTGTTCTTCGTGATTTTCCTGGTGTTTGCCATGTCCTTTTTCGGGATGTTTGAGATAACGCTGCCGAGCTCATGGCTTACCAAAGTAGATTCGCAGGCAGACCGCGGCGGCTGGATCGGGGTGTTCTTCATGGCCTTTACGCTGGCGCTGGTATCTTTCTCCTGCACCGGCCCGATTGTAGGAAGTATACTCGTAGCCTCTGCCGGTGGCGAAACCGTGCGCCCGATCGTGGGTATGTTTGGCTTCTCGTTGGCTTTTGCCCTACCGTTCACGCTGTTTGCTGTGTTCCCTTCGTGGCTGAGCACACTGCCTAGATCAGGTGGCTGGCTGAACTCGGTGAAGGTGGTGCTGGGCTTTATAGAGCTGGCACTGGCGCTTAAATTCCTGAGCGTAGCCGACCAGGTATACCACTGGGGCATTCTCGACCGCGACGTGTACCTGGCGCTCTGGATCGTGATCTTCACGCTGATGGGCTTCTACCTGCTGGGCAAACTCAGGTTCGCGCACGACTCGGATCTGCCGTACATCAGTGTGCCGCGTATTTTCCTGGCCATTGCTACGTTTGCCTTCGTGGTTTACCTGATCCCGGGTTTGTTCGGCGCGCCGCTCAAAGCCTTGTCGGGTTACCTGCCGCCGCAATCTACCCACGACTTTGATCTGAACAACATCATCCGCCAGAATGCCGGAGGAGGCGCAACGGCCACTGCTGCTACCAACCAACTGTGCGAGCAGCCCAAGTATGCCGATTTCCTGCACCTGCCGCATGGACTGCAAGGCTACTTCGACCTGGAGCAGGCCAAGCGCTGTGCCAAGGAGCAGGGCAAGCCGATCTTTATCGACTTTACCGGCCACGGCTGCGTGAACTGCCGCGAAATGGAAGCCAATGTGTGGTCGGACCCGGAAGTGCTGAAGCGCCTGCGCGAGAACTACGTGATCGCTGCCTTGTATGTGGATGACAAATCTGAACTGCCGGAGAGCGAGTGGTATACTTCCGAATACGATGGTAAAGAGAAGAAAACGCTGGGCAAGAAATACGCTGACTACCAGATCAGCAAGTTTAACGTAAATGCCCAGCCTTATTACGTGCTGATGGACGAGAACGAGAACGTGCTGGTAAAACCCATCGCCTACGACCTGAATGTTAATAACTTCGTGAAGTTCCTGGATGCCGGCGTGGCCGCTTATAAAGCTAAGCAGCCGGTGGCGCAGAAGTAAGTTAAATCAAGTATAAAGTATAAATCCCTGCTGTAGCTGAGCGCTGCGGCAGGGATTTATACTTTAGAAGATAAGACACCTCAGGTATAGCAGATCGACTGGTCTGCCGGAAAAACAAAAAGCCCCACCGTTTCCGATGGGGCTTTTTCTAAAGTATAAAGTATACCTTATCGCGCTGCGTTGTAGCGGCGTGTTACTTCGTCCCAGTTGATCACGTTCCAGAATGCGTTGATGTAGTCCGGGCGACGGTTCTGGTAGTGCAGGTAATATGCGTGCTCCCACACGTCCAGCCCCAGGATTGGAGTACCGGCGCAGCCTTCCGCAAAAGGCATCAGCGGGTTGTCCTGGTTAGGCGTAGAGCAGATTTCCAGGTTACCGTTCGCCACGCAAAGCCAGGCCCAGCCGGAGCCAAAGCGCGTCGCAGCAGCCGTGTTGAACTTCTCCTTGAACTGGTCGAAAGAACCGAACGTAGCGTTGATCGCATCTGCCAGTTCGCCTGTAGGCTGTCCGCCACCGTTAGGCGACATGATCTCCCAGAACAGGTTGTGGTTGTAGTATCCGCCGCCGTTGTTACGAACAGCTTTGTTATCGCCGCTGAAGCTTTTAAAGATCTCTTCGATGCTCATGTTCTCCAACTCAGTACCGGCAATCGCTTTGTTCAGGTTGTCGGTATACGCCTGGTGGTGTTTGGTATGGTGGATTTCCATGGTGCGCGCGTCGATGTGCGGCTCCAGTGCATCGTAGGCATAAGGAAGTTTCGGTAGTTCGAAAGCCATAGTTTTATATGTTTTATATGTGGAAAATAGCATAAGTACAATGCTTAGGTGTACGTATGCCTTTGAAAACTTAGTTTCAAATATAGTTAATTTCTTTTAGAGGCAAAGAAAGAGGCCATCAGCTCGGCGCACTCCTGGGCCAGTACGCCGCTCACCATTTCGGTCTTAGGGTGCAGCAGATTGCCTACGCGCCTGTAGCCGCGCTTGGGCTCCGGTGCTCCGAAAACCACGCGTTTCAGTTGCGCCCAGTAGCTGGCACCGGCACACATGATGCAGGGCTCTACGGTTACATACATGGTGCAGTCGTGCAGGTATTTGTTGCCCAGGTACTCGGCGGCGGCCGTAAGCGCCAGCATTTCTGCATGGGCGGTTACATCCTGCAGTTTCTCTGTCTGGTTGTAAGCTTTGGCAATGATGCGGTTATTACTCACAACGACTGCACCTATCGGTATTTCGCCTTCCTCAAATGCATATTGTGCTTGGCGGTATGCCTCCTGCATAAAGTACTCGTCACTATAGAGAGATAAGAATTCCATGTTTCAGATTATAAAGTATAAACGAAGCTGCAAGGTATGCATCCTTATAACGCCTTACCTGGCAGACTTCTGTACGGAAGTATAAAAAAAGCCTCTCCGGCAAGGAGAGGCCTGTAACAGCAACGCTATACGTTGTTCTTCTATTTGATGGCCACTGAACTCATTACCTGGCGGGCGGCGTCCTGCCAGTCGTTCTTCATGGCAAACGGCACGTGGAGGGTAAAGATCAGCAGCTCGTTGTTCTGGATAGTATACTGGATGATGCTGTACTTCTGCACCGGGGCCAGATGGCTGGCTCTGCGCTCATCGGCCAGCACCGACACAAACTCAAACACGATAAAGTCTTTGCCTTTTACCTGCGTTACTTCCTGGCGGATAAAATCAACTTTCGTGAATTTCTCCAGCAGGTTTGCCTTGTAAAACTCGCGCAGCATCGGCAGGTCCTGTGCCTTAAAAGGCGTTTTCTTTTTAGTCACGCTGAAGTCGATCTGGCCGTTGGGGCTGGTATACACAGCAACCGGGCGGGTGGTAGCCGGATATTCCCGGGCAATGCCATCGTCCGGCATTGGTGTAAAGTCTTTCGGCAGCGACACCGTAATCTCCTTGGTAATCTGGAATTTCTTAAGCTTTGGTGTGGCAAAGGCCGCACCTGCCACTAAAATAATTGCTAAAAGGGCTAAGAATCGCATGTTCATTTGTTTCGGTAGGCAAAGCTATAAATAATTGTTCATAAAAGAGGCTGTTACCTGCCCCGGAGCAATTTCTTTGCCAAAAGGCTTAACGGTGGCTAAAAGTAAATTCGTATAGTATGGTTATAGTATAGAATCAGCTGCTACTGAGCAGGTATCATAAGTAGCAACATGAATTGGTACAAAAGAGTGCCGTATAGTAGTTAAGACCTCTATAATCCATCTTAAAGTATAAACTATGTTAGAAAACATCATCAACAGTGTAAAGGGCCAGCTTACCGGCGAACTGCAAAGCAAGTTCAATCTGAACCCCACGCAGGCCAACCAATCGGTGGACCTGGCAAAAGAAAATGTAGAGACAGGCCTGAAACAACAAGCTGCCGGTGGGGATATCGGCGGTATTATGAACATGCTGAAAGGCGGCCCGTCCACAGCAGGTAGCCACCCGGCAGTAGGTGGGATAATCAACAATTACGTGCATGACCTTTCTATAAAACTGGGTATACCAGCCGGTGTTGCCAGCCAGGTTGGCCCTTATGTGATCCAGTTTATCATGGGCAAATTATCCGGTAAGGTAAGCTCTGGTGAGACATCGCAGTCTGACCTGATGGGCATGCTTGGCGGCCTTGGCGGTAAACTACCCGGCGGCCTGGGCGACAAACTAGGCGGTATGTTTAAATAAGAGACTAACCATAAGTAAAAAAAGAAGCCATACCCAGCAGGTATGGCTTCTCATCTAACGTCACTTTGTGTTTTTGGCGCGTTAGGCAACTTACTTACATCTCACCTTAAACAAGAATGCCTATGTATTGCCGGGGCCTCAGCTTGCCGACAATGTCTTTGTATTGTCCGTTGGGTTACGGTCAATCAGTATGTTGTAAGGGTCCACGCCGGCTTTGGCAGGCTCCTCGTCTACTATAAACTCAAACTTATTTTGCCCCGACTTTAGCTTATGCTTTTTCAGGTACAACGGCTTGTCCTGCCAGTGGCCGTCCACTTTCTTTCGGGCCAGCACACCAACATCTACCCAGTCGTTCAGTTTTGCCACAGATTCCGTGCCAAGGCTGTCGGCATACAGCTTCTTTGCATCGACTGTCAGGGTAACTTTATACTTGCCATCCGGCAGCTTTTTGTAAGAGGCGTCCGCTACCTTGTTTTCGTAGAGCGTGATGTTCTCAAACATGTCTGATACCAGGTACTGCAGCGAATCCGGTGTTGCGCCGCGAATATACTGCATAAACTCGACTGAATTGGTATATGGCGCTTTTTG
Source organism: Pontibacter ruber (assembly GCF_023630205.1). GTDB lineage: Bacteria > Bacteroidota > Bacteroidia > Cytophagales > Hymenobacteraceae > Pontibacter > Pontibacter ruber. Next base: position 85,792 of record NZ_JALPRR010000004.1, read on the forward strand.
GAAAGCAACTTTGCTGATGTACTGCTGCAACGCGTGGTTCAATTTGTCTTCGCCGATGTAGTCTGCCAGGGCGTACATCACCAGGCTGCCTTTGCGGTAGTGGATGTAAGGCTGGTTTTCTACTTTGTAAAGCGGCATTTCTTTCTTGCGTTCCGTGGTGCGGCCCAGCAGGTACGAGTTCAACTCATACTTGAGGAATTTGTTCATTTTGTCGGCGCCATACATGTGTTTCATCACCATCAGGGCGCTATACTGGCTCATGGTTTCCGACATCAGCACCGAACCCTGCACATCGCCGCCGATTACCTGGTGCGCCCACCACTGGTGCGCCACTTCGTGGGCCGTTACATAAAATGGATAGTCAATGTCTTCCGGGTTCTTGTCATCCACGTCGGCAATAAAACCGATTGACTCCGAGAACGGAATGGTGTTCGGGAAGGCCTGCGCGAAAGAAGAATAACCCGGGAACTCCAGTATGCGCACCTGCCGGTGCTGGTACGGGCTGAAGTTAGCAGTAAAGTAATCCAGCGACTTCTTCACAGACTTGATCATGCGGTCGAGGTTGTAGTCGTGGCCTTTGTGGTAGTAGATCTCAATGGCTACGTCTTTACCGTCTTTGCCCTTCCACGTGTCTTTCTTCACCTGGTAATCGGCTGATAGGAAGGAGTAGAAGTTAAGGATCGGCGCGTCCATTTTGTAGTGGAAGTACCGGCGGCCGTCTTTCGTCCACTCACGCTGCAGGTAGCCGGGTGCAATGGCAATCTGGTTTGGCGTGGTACTGACGGTGGCTTCAAAATTGATCCAGTCGGCTTCGCTGCTGATGTAGGTATTTTGGCGAGCTACGGAGTCGTTCACATTGGCCATGCGCGGCTTTGGTGCCAGCCCGTGCTCTTTGCGCACATCGTCTTCGCTCAGCTCGATCGTGGACTGGTAGCCGATTTTAGGCAGGTACTGGCTGTTGATGAACGTGCCGTTGTACACAATGCCGGTATTGGAGCCTTTGTTGCGGAAGCCCTTGGTGGCAAAGTTCAGGTCCATGTTCAGCTGCATCGAGTCGCCGGGCTGCAGCGGTTGCGTCAGCTGGTAGATGTAGTAGCTGTTGTCTTTGTCTTCCAACACCAGTCTGGCTGGTTTGGTAAACTGTAGTTTCCGTATCTCAGCCTCATCCGAGATCATCAGGTGCACCGAGTCAATCGGCTGTGTATGCTTGTTCTTCAGCCAGAAGTACCCTTTAAAAGCAAATACCCGCTCCTCCGGATAAATGTCTACATCCAGCTTCACGTCGGTAATGCGCGGCTGCGGAATGCCGTCATACTTTTTATACTCCTTCTCGAATGCCGCCATACGTTTCTCGCGCTCCTTGGAGGTTTCGTACTTGTTCAGGATGTTTGTGTTGTAGAAAATGAAGCTACCCGTGATGAGGAAAACTGCCAGTGCTGCGGCCGTAACAAACAGCGTAGAACGGGTAAGTTGCAGGCTGGCCAGCTTGAAGCGCCATTTGAGCATGGTTTCGGAGCCGCGCGCCCACAGCATGTTTGCAAGTATAGCCAGCAGCAAGGCAAAGGCGCCCCAGTATACTTTAAAGATGGTGAACGGCCACACAAAGTGCCCGTAGCCGTTCATGGCCGAGTACGTAATGCCCGGGTCAGAAGTGAAAGAATAGAGGTTGTGCTCCCAACCCAGCTGCCCTTTGAAGATGTTGAGCAGATAATAAACCACCATCACAAAGTGGCCGATGTACTTGTTATTCACGATCACCTGCACCAGCATGGCCAGCACGCACAGCAGCAGGTAGTCGATCAGCTGAATGCCGAACAAGCCCTTGGCATACACATCGAACTCATAGTTGTAGTAGCCTTTAAAGGTCTGGATGATAACGCCGCACACCATGATCACAAAAAGCAGCACCACCTGCACGCCCATCAGCGCTGTTAGCTTGGAAGCAAAGGGTACCCAGTTCGGAATCGGCAGCGCGTCGTAGATTTGGTTAATGCGGTTGTCGCGCTCGCGCCATACCAGTTCGCCGGCATAGAAGGTAATGATGATGAGGAAGAACAGCGCAAACGTGCCGCTCAGGATCTGTACTACTTCCGAGGTTACCGGGAAGAAGTTGGTGTCGTACATTTTGCCGATCTGCGAGCCGGACACAAACAGGAAGATAACGCCTGCCACTGTAATAGCCACAAAGTAGACGCTCTTTACCACGCCCTTAAACTCTAGCTTGGTCAGTTTGAAATATTGGCTCAGGCTGAGGTTAAACGAGAAATGCTGGCTTACGCGTGGCAACTGCAGGCGCTCGGTGGGCACGAAGGCACCGGCCGCCTCGGCACCCGGTCTGCGTCGGAAAAGCGTAAGCCCCTGGTTGGCAAACGAAAAACTGAAACGGAAATAGCAGAACGCCAGCAATGCCAGGCCTATACTTAGCCAGAGCGCGCGGTTCAGGATCACATATTCGCTGAAAGGCAGCATGAGCGTGTTACGCTCGGCGGTGGTCCAGTAGCGTTGGGTGTAGTAAATAGCCGAGGCCCCCAGCGGGTCGAGCAGGTTGGTCAGCGTTTCGTTGTCCAGATCGCCGGTAAGGGTGCTGGAAACGCCGTAAAGCACCAAAAAGATCACACCGCCTACGTAAATGGAAAGCGCGCTGCGGGTGAGCGTGGCCAAAGTAAAGAAGATGGCACCGGTCAGCAGCAGGTTCGGGATGATGATGGACAGGTAAGGCTGTACGTACCACATCAGGTTGAACGGCCCTACTTTTTCAGCTTCCATCCAGGGCATAAAACTCGCTACCATGGCGCCCAGGGCCACACCCGTAAATACAAACAGTGTGATCAGGAAAGAACCGGCAAAGCGGCCAAACAGGTAGCCAGCCTTGGAAATAGGCGTGGTGTAGTAGAGCGAGTGCGTTTTGTGCTCAAAATCCCGGAAGATCGGGGTACCCATCATCGAACAGGTGATCAGCACGCCAAACCAGCTGAGCAGCGTCACGATCCAGTTGATCTGGTAAGGGGAATTGGCGTATACTTTGCCACCGCTGGCATCCCCAATGATCACGCCGGCGCCGAAAGCCCCGCCAATGGCCAGCATCGCCATAAACGCCATCAGGAACAGAATACCAAAGTATATATAAGTTGCCGGGCGTTTCATCCGGTATTTTAACTCGAACAGAAATATCTCTTTGAACATGGAATCTTAAGTATGAAATAGAGTTTATTGATTAGAAATGGTTACCAAGCCAACTTCTAATTCACTACCAGTTCTTTCTGTTCTTCTTTTTCCCGCTGTGCTGCCTCGTGTATCCTGCTGAAGTATACATCTTCCAGGTCTGGTGTTACGATGTCGAAATCAGGGTTTGGCTGCACATCGCTGAGCACGTGGATGATGGTTTTGCCCGCGAAAAGGCGTGAGGAGATCACCTCGTACTGCAGCTGATGCTCCACCAGTTCGTGTTTGTCGATGAACTTGCGCCAGATGCGGCCGCGCAGGTTGTCGATCACGTGCAGCGGATCGCCTGTCAGGAGCACTTCTCCCTTGTTGATGATGGCGAAATTGCGGCAGAGGTCGGTTACGTCTTCTACAATGTGTGTGGAGAGTATAACAATGATGTTCTCGCCGATCTCGCTCAGCAGGTTATGGAAGCGGTTGCGCTCGGCTGGGTCCAGGCCGGCGGTTGGTTCATCTACAATAATGATCTTCGGGTTGCCCAGTAGTGCCTGCGCAATGCCAAAACGCTGCTTCATACCACCGGAGTAACCGCCCAGGTTCTTCTTGCGCACGTCGTACAGGTTGGTTTGCTGCAGCAGCGCCGTCACGATCTCTTTTCTTTCCCTGGAGTTGCTGATACCTTTCAGTACCGCAAAATGATCCAGCATTTCCTCTGCCGATACTTTCGGGTACACGCCAAACTCCTGTGGCAGGTAGCCAAGTACCTTGCGCATTTCCTCTTTCTGGCGCAGCACATCCAGGTTGCCGAGCATGATGCTGCCGCTGTCGGCCTCCTGCAGTGTGGCAATGGTACGCATCAGCGATGATTTACCGGCGCCATTCGGCCCCAACAGCCCAAACATACCGGTCGGGATGGTCAGGTTGATGTTTTTAAGCGCCTGTGTTCCGTTCGGATAGGTCTTGGAGAGGTTCTGAATGACAAGTTCCATGGCGTTAGTGGTTTAGGCTTGAGAGATTGAGACTGTGGAAGTAAATAAATCCAATAAACCATTCAAAATAAACTATACTAACCCCGCTCTTTTCTCGACTAATGCGTATGGTGTAGGCATAACATCAAAGTATAGCTATATTCAGGAGAGTCTAAAACCGTGGCAATGGTTGCATGGGAGAAAACAGAAAGCTCACGAGTCATACCAACCGTGGTGTTCCGTTGATCAGAAACGAAAGCAGCATGATATCTTTCACTATGCCGGAAAAATGGGGCAGCCTAAGTATAAAATTCCTGAAGTTTGGCCTAGTGGGGCTAAGCGGCATCGTGGTGGATTTTGGGATTACTTTTATGGCGAAAGAGCGCCTGCACTGGAACAAGTATGTAGCCAACAGCCTGGGCTTTATTTTTGCCTGTACCAGTAACTACATCCTCAACCGCCTCTGGACCTTCCACAGTACTAACCCGCAGATACTGGAGCAGTACCTGAAATTTATACTGGTATCGGTAGTAGGGCTGGGACTGAATAACCTGTTGGTATACTTCCTGCACGATCGACTGGGTGCCAGGTTCTATCCTTCCAAACTTGCGGCTGTTGCACTGGTTATGTTCTGGAATTTTGCTGCCAATTACCTGTTCACGTTCAAAGTATAAGCACCTTACTTTTTCCCGATCCGGTAGATGCGTACCTCTTCATTTTTATGCACGCGCGGGTTGAGGTAGGTAAGCAATTGATCGTAAAGCGAAGGAGAGATGGTTGTCTCATACGACAGGGTAGGGTATAGCTGGCGCAGGCGCTGGAGGCGCTCCGTTTGCTGATCGTTGCCCGTCATCACTACGTAACCAGGCTGGCGCTGCATGGCGGCTATTTCCTGCTGCTGCTGCGATACTGGTTTTCGGCTATCCAAGGTATACACCATCACGAAATCATCCGGCAACGGGGTGCCTGTTTTATACTTGGCCCACGCCCTGTATTTATCTTTTTGGAACTCTTCGTATGTTGCGCTCATCTGGCCCAGGTAAAACAGGGGAGGCTGGCGTACGCCCTTTTCCCCTCCCTCCAGCAATACTGCTTGTAGCCCCTGTTTCTCCGACAAGTATACCAGCGGCGCAATACGGCTTTTCTTGGAGTAGGTCAGGCTCAGGCCAATGGCCGCCATCAGGTTAACGGCCCAGAAGAAGCGCCAGCTGTAGGCCAGCCAGCGCCGGTGCTGCAACCAGAACTTCGACTGCTGCACAAACGGTTGCCAACCCACCACACCCAGCACCACTAGCAGCGGCAGCAACGGAAAAATGAACCGTTCCTGCTTGTTGGGAAACAGCGAGTGTACTACAAAAAACAGCAGCCCACCCCAGAATAGCATTGGAGCCTGCCGTTGGGTGCGGACATACCCCATCAGCAGGAAAATACTAACCGGAGGCACCAGGAAGCCCAGCACCGTCAGCAGAAAGCGGTAAACCGGCCCGGTGCTGAAGTTGTAGGCATGTTCGGTGTTGTAAAAGAAGTAGGTTACTACCGAATGGAAAGGGTAATCGAAAAAGAGGATGTCAATGGTGCCCTGAATAGCAAAAGCGACAAGTATAAACCCAAGGCTAAACCAGCCCATTTGCCGCCACTGCTGACGGTAGAGCAGCACCAAGCCAGCTCCTGCCGCAAACAACAGCGTGTGATAACGGAACACAAACGCAAGAGCAAACAAAGCTCCAGGCAACAACCAGCTAGCCGGTTTTCTTTCTGCTTGCCGGTCATACTTCAGGAGCAGGTAAAACGCGGCCAGGTAAGGCGGTATGCACACCATCTCCACCAGGTTACGCACGCTCATAAAGGGCATAAACCACAACAATGCCAGCATAAGGCCCACCAAGCGTGCATTGGTCCTGTTCGAGAGCAGATCGGTTATTTTATAGCCAAAGTACACGACCAGGAGCGAGTAAAAGCCGTGCAGCAAACGAATGAGCATCATCTTAGTATCCGGACTTTGGATGCCTGCGGCCTGCATGGCGTAAAGCAACGCGTAATGAATGCCCGTGTAAAACATACTATGACGCGGAGGCATTTCGGTGTTAAGCCAGTAAGGCAAGCCATACACCCAGTTTTGCGCAATGGTGATCACATCAAAATGGTCATCGTGAAAAGCATAGCCTTTGGAGAAGAACACGGCCAGCAGGCGTATGGCCAAGGCAATGGCCAGTATCAGCGGCAACGGTATAAGCGACGGCTCCGTGGACAGGCTATTTGCCTCCTGCCTTCTTTGATTTTGCTGCTGCACGTAAAATGGCTGTTGCATAGCGTATGCAAATTCTGTTTTACATCGGTTCCGGGAAAGGGTGAAGGAGGAAAGGAAAGGGCATTTAGGTGTTACGCCATACTTTTGGGAAAGGAGAGGAAAGACTGAATTTTAATTCCAGAAGTATATTTTCTGCTTCGGGTAATTAACCGAGATCTTGCGGGCGCTCAGGAACGGATAGCCCAGCAACCCGTCTATTCGCAAGCCATAGCCTTGGTTCAGGTGCGAAATATCGGAAAACACAAAGTGCATGTCCGGGTAAGTATGGCCGTTTACGTGGGTGGCTTTCATGTAAGCATCCTGCACGGCTACCTGCCCCTGGCTGGCCCCGGTAATGTGGTTGGCTTTGCCTTTTTTGTAATCTGAGGCACTAATACGGGCAGTGCTTGCCACATCCAGCAGGTTTGCTTCTGCGCCTGTGTCCAGCCCAAAGTATAAAGTTTGCTTGCCAATGGTTGCCTCCACTACCGGAATGTGCGCCTGCAATTCAAACCGCATTTCTTCTACAGGTTGTATGGTGGTGTGATAGGAAGAGGCTCCTGTTTTAAACAAGCTCAGCGTTTTTTTCTGGTAATCCAGCAGCAGCTCATAATCCTTTAGGGTGCTGTAGCCGATCAGGCCGTCTATCGGGCGTTTGGTCAGTTTCTCCAGGTGCGCCATGTCCATGGAAATAGCCGGTGCATCGGACAGGCGTATGCTGCCAAACTCCAGCGAGGGCACCACCACGCGCTGTACCTGCATAGTCCCGGAGATGCCTTTGCCTTCCAGAGTGTCGGTGGCTTTGGCGCTCAGGCGTTTGCTCAGCACCAGGTACGGTGCCCCGGTGTCAAGTATAAAATCTGCAGGCTTGCCGTTCACCGCCACTTTCACAAAGATCAAACCCCCTTTCAGCTCAAAAGGCATCTGTATCTTTTCGGGCAACACAGCATTCTTCGGCTCCGTCTCCGGCTCCGGAACAAGCCCGATCGTAAGAACCGTCAGCAGGCTTATTGCCACCAAAATCATTGCTATTGCTATCTTCATCCTAACTAACCTATCTATTCGTAACTATATACACAGCAGGCAACACGTAACAAATAACGAGCAACGGGTCCTATTTGGTTTACTTTTAGTACAACCGGGTGTAGGTTGGCTTTGTTTTTTCGATGTAACCTTGCAAAACAATTCTTACTTTTGCTCATCTAATATATCGATATCAATATGCTCCGAACTCATACTTGTGGTGAACTACGAATTGACAATGTAGGCGAAGAAGTTATCCTGACTGGCTGGGTACAGCGCCTGCGCGACAAGGGCGGTATGCTCTGGATTGACCTGCGCGACCGTTATGGCATAACGCAGCTGGCATTTGACGAAAGCATTTCGCTGCCACAGGTGTTGGCGCAGGCCCGCAGCCTTGGCCGCGAGTATGTGATCAAAGCCATCGGACGCGTGATCGAGCGTGAGTCCAAGAACGACCGCATGCCTACCGGCGATATCGAAGTACGTGTTGGTAAACTGGAAGTGCTTAACGAGGCCAAGCTGCCTCCTTTCCTGATCGAAGATGAAACCGACGGCGGTGATGACCTGCGCATGAAGTACCGTTACCTGGACCTGCGCCGTGCCCCGGTGCGCCATAACCTGGAGCTGCGCCACCGCATGATGCGCGAGGTGCGCAACTACCTGGATCACCATTACTTTATCGAGGTAGAAACACCTGTCCTGATCAAGTCTACGCCGGAGGGTGCCCGCGACTTTGTGGTGCCTTCGCGCATGAACCCAGGTGAGTTCTACGCCTTGCCACAGTCGCCGCAAACTTTCAAGCAGCTGCTGATGGTATCGGGTTTCGATAAGTATTACCAGATCGTGAAATGCTTCCGCGACGAGGACCTTCGTGCCGACCGTCAGCCGGAATTTACCCAGATCGACTGCGAGCTTTCCTTTGTAACTCAGGAAGATATCCTGCACACGTTCGAAGGCCTGATCCGTTACCTGTTCGAGAAAGTGAAAGGCATCCACATGGGGCCGCTGCCGCGCATGACCTATGCCGACGCCATGCGCTTCTATGGTTCTGACAAGCCGGACATCCGTTTCGACATGCGTTTTGTAGAGCTCAACCATGTGGTAAAAGGCAAAGGCTTTAAAGTGTTTGATGAGGCTGAACTGGTAGTGGGTATCAATGCCCGTGGAGCCGCCGGCTATACCCGCAAGCAACTCGACGAGCTGACTGACTTTGTGAAGCGTCCGCAGATTGGTGCCACAGGGCTAGTATATGCCCGCGTGAACGAAGACGGAAGTATAAAGTCGTCGGTAGATAAGTTTTATTCGCCGGAAGACCTGGTTGCCTGGGCGGCGGCTTTCGATGCCCGGCCGGGAGACCTGTTGCTGGTACTGGCAGGAGGAAGAGACAAAACACGCAAAGCGCTGAACGAACTGCGCCTGGAAATGGGCAAGCAGCTTGGCCTGCGCGACAAGGATGTGTTTGCTCCGCTTTGGGTGGTGGATTTCCCGCTGCTGGAGTGGGACGAAGACACGCAGCGTTACCATGCCATGCACCATCCGTTCACTTCGCCAAAGCCGGAAGATCTTGAATTGCTTGACGACCGTCCTGGCGAGATCCGCGCCAACGCCTACGACATGGTGATCAATGGTGTGGAAGTAGGGGGCGGTTCCATCCGTATCCACGACCGCAGGTTGCAGGAGCAGATGTTCAAGACGCTTGGCTTCTCCCGTGACGAGGCTTATGCACAGTTCGGCTTCCTGCTCAATGCTTTCGAGTATGGCGCTCCTCCGCACGGTGGTATTGCTTTCGGTTTCGACAGGCTTTGCTCGTTGTTTGGTGGTTCCGAGTCTATCCGCGATTACATTGCCTTCCCTAAAAACAATTCCGGCCGCGATGTGATGATCGATGCTCCTTCACCTATCTCGAATGCACAGTTGGATGAACTGCACATCCGTATGAGGCACTAGAACTGAAGTATAAAGTATAAAAAGAGCCTGCCGCTGATGACCAGCGGCAGGCTCTTTTTATACTTTATACTTAAATGTTCGGGATGATGGCTTGTAAACTAAAAAGGCTGCCTTTGTGGGGCAGCCTTTTTAAGAATTTATACTTTTTTACAAGATATCGCTCATCAGGGCAGGAGCTATACCAAACAGGATGGTCAGCACTGTGATAAAGATCAGAACAAAAGAAACAAAACCGGTTACTTTTACTCTGCCGTAGTCGCCTGCTGGCTGCAGGTACATGGCAATCACTACTTTAAAGTAGTAGTAGATACCAACCGATGCCAGGATCACAGCGAGTACCACCAGCCACATCAGATCCGCATTTTCCAGAATAGAGGCGAAAACAAAGAACTTGGCAAAGAAGCCGGCTGTAAGTGGTATGCCTGCCAGTGAAAGCATGGAGATGGTCATGGCGAAAGCCAGCAGCGGATTTGTCTTGCCCAGACCGTTAAAGCCCTGGAACGACTCTTCGCCACGCTGCACTGTTACCAGCTGCAGTACGCCGAAAGCAGCAATGGTAGCCGTAGCATAAGCTAGCGAGTAGAAGAAGATCGAAGCGTCAGAACGCTCGTTGAAGGCGATCAGCGACATCAGCAGGTAACCTGCATGCGATATGCTTGAGTAAGCCAGCATACGCTTTACGTTGTGCTGCACCACAGCACCGATATTGCCTACTACCAGCGTCAGCACCGTAATTGCTATCAGCGTAGGGAACCATACCGCGTAAGAAGCCGCAAAGCCTGCTACCATCAGCTTGTAGAAAGCTGCCACACCGGCAATTTTCACCACCGTTGACATAAAGGAAGTGAAGAGCGTAGGTGTTCCCTCGTACACGTCCGGTGTCCAGAAGTGGAAAGGAGCCGCTGAAATTTTAAAGGAGATACCGATGATCATGATCAGCAGGCCCATGGTAAACATAGTGTTCTGCAGGCCGTCGGCGTCGGTTTGTGCCGCGCTGATCTCCGAGATGTTGAATGTGCCTGTAGCACCGTACACCAACACAATGCCGAACAACAGGATACCCGTGAAGAAAGAGCCCATCAGGAAATACTTCAGGGCCGCCTCGTTGGAGCGTATGCTCTTTTTGTCGCTGCCCGCCAGTACGTACATGCTGATAGAAAGTATCTCGATGCCCACAAACAGCATGATCACGTTCTCGAAGCTTACCATCATTACGGCGCCTACCAGCGAGAACAGCAGCATGGCGTAATATTCTGCCAGGTTCTGATCGTTTGCCTCTACATAACGCTGCGAAAATGGCAGAATCAGCAACGTTGAAAGCACCATGATGCCCGTAAATGCCACCGCATAGTTGTCGATGGTGAGCATGTTGTTGAAGTAGCTCTGGGTATCGTTCCAGCTAAGCATGTTCACGCCGAACACTACCGCCAGGAAAAGCAGCGCCAGCGGCAACAGTATCCTGTTAGACTTCAGGAAACCTACAAAGAGGTTTATGATCCCGAATCCGGCTAGAAGTATAATCGAAGTCATGTCGTCGTTTTAAATAATCGTTTCTTAATCTTTGCCCGGTTATCTTCTTTGAATGATGTTCAGCAGGTTACCCACTGCTGGTTCCGAGATTTCCAGGAAGGTGTTCGGGAACAAACCGATCCAGAATACCATGATCACCAGCGGTATCAGCACCGCCTTCTCGGTTAAGGTAAGGTCGGTAAAGCCTTCCGTTTTTGCAGACTTGGTGCCAAACATCACGCCCTGGAACATGCGCAGCATGTATACTGCTGCCAGGATGATGGTCAGGCCGGCTACTGCACCGAAAATGTAGTTGTACTGGAACACGCCGGACAGCAGCAGGAATTCACCCACGAAGCCGTTGGTCAGCGGAAGCGCTACAGAGCCTAGTAACAGGATCATGAAGAAGATAGAAAGAGCCTTCGCATTCTGCGTGATACCTCCCAGGCTTGTGATCTCTCTTGTATTCGTGCGGCGGTAGATAATGTCAATGATGAAGAACAGGCCTACTACGTTAACCCCGTGGCTCAGCATCTGTATCACACCACCCTGCAGGCCCTGCTCGTTCAAGGTAAAAATACCCGCTGAGATCAGGCCAACGTGTGCAATGGAAGAATAAGCGATCAGGCGCTTCAGATCGTGCTGACGGATCGCGATGATAGAGCCGTATACTACACCGATGATAGAAAGCACAAGCACCAGGTCAACCCACTGGCTTACGCCCAGTGGCACCACCGGCAGCAACCAGCGCAGCACGCCATAAATACCCATTTTCAGCATGATACCAGACAGCAACATCGTAGCCTGTGTTGGCGACTCAGTATAGGTGTCCGGCTGCCAGGTATGGAACGGGAACACCGGCATTTTAATAGCAAAGGCTAGGAACAGGAACCAGAATATCCAGCTTTGTGTGCCTGAGTCTAGTGCCAGCTGGTAGAAAGCGTTTACAGAGGAAGAGTGTGCCGAAACACCTGTGCCTGCCGTCTGAAAGTATAGGTACACAAAAGCAGCCAGCATGAACAGCGAGCCGAAGATGGTGTATACAAAGAACTTGAAGGTAACCTTGATGCGGTTCTCACCACCCCAGATAGCAGCGATAAAGTAGATCGGAATAAGTGCCACTTCCCAGAAGAAGTAGAACAGGAAAGCATCCAGCGCCACAAACACACCGATCAGGCCTGTCTGCATGAACAGGATCAGTGCGTAAAAAGCATTCGGGTTTTTGTAGTCATGCTTAAAAGAAGAAAGCACGATAAGCGGAACCAGGAACGTCGTCAGGAGCACCATCAGGAGGCTGATGCCATCCATACCGATACTAAAGCTGATACCGGCACTCTCTACCCACGGAATGTTCAGGGCAAACTGAGGCGCAACGGTCTCGTTCGTAAAGCCGGCGGTGGCATACAAGGCAAGGGCAAACTCAACGAGCGCCGCTACAAAAGCCACTTTCTTGGCGCTTTGTCCTTTCAGCAGCAGCACCAACAGGGCGGCTAAGGCAGGCCAGAAAAGTATAAGAGCTGTAATCATCTTCTGAGAAGCTTATCCGATAAAGAAGTTTAAAAATAGAATCAGAGCGATGCTGAATACCATGATCAGCACATAGAAACCAATAGCCCCGCTCTGCGCGTAGCGCAGCGTGCGGCCGCTCACCATTACCAGTTTGCCGAAGCCATTCACGATACCGTCTACTACCACCACGTCGAAGAAGCGGTACAGGGTGCCTGACAGCCACATCAGCGGACGCACAATGATGGCATTGTACAGCTCGTCGATGTAGTACTTGTTGTAGATCAGGTTGTGAATTGGAGACAGGCGCTCGCCTTCTGCGGCAGGCACTGTGTTCTTCTTCACATACATGACATAGGCAATGAAGATGGCTACCACGGCTACCGCTACCGAAATGCCCATCAGCAGGTATTCGGTGGCGTGGTCGATGTGGGCAGGTTCCAGTGCCGGTGCATTGGCTATTCTGGCAAAATCATAGATCGGCGACAGGAAGTTGCCCAAAGTATGCGTCTCACTGAAAACAGCCGGCAGACCCAGGAAACCACCTACAGTGGAAAGTACAGCCAGCACGATCAGCGCAATGGTCATCGACTTCGGGGACTCGTGCAGGTGGTGGCGCTGCTCTTCAGTGCCTCTGAACGTTCCGAAGAACGTCAGGAACAACAGGCGAAACATGTAGAAAGCCGTCATGAAAGAAGCCAGCAAACCGCCTACCCACATTACTTTGTTGTGCTCGTATACGTGTGCCAGCAATTCGTCTTTCGAGAAGAAACCGGCAAACGGAGGTATACCCGAAATAGCCAGTGTGCCGATCAGGAAGGTAATGAACGTGATCGGCAGCCATTTGCGCAGGCCACCCATGCTGCGGATATCCTGCTCGTTGCTCATGGCGTGAATCACAGAACCCGCACCCAGGAACAGCAGTGCCTTGAAGAACGCGTGCGTCAGTACGTGGAAGATGGAAGAAGAAAAGGCCATCACACCCAGCGCCAGGAACATAAAGCCCAGCTGCGATACGGTAGAATAAGCCAGTACCTTTTTAATATCGTTTTGCGCCAGGCCAATGGTCGCTGCCACCAGCGCCGTAACCAGACCGATAACAGCGATAACTTCTAAGGTTGTCGGAGCAAGTACAAACAGCACGTTTGAGCGCAGCACCATGTAAATACCGGCGGTCACCATGGTTGCCGCGTGGATCAGGGCAGATACCGGTGTAGGACCCGCCATTGCATCCGGAAGCCAGGTAAACAACGGAATCTGGGCACTCTTACCCATCGCACCTACAAACAGCAGCAGGGTAATGGCGATGATCACGCCGGAGTCTACGCCGCCAGTATAGCGGGCAGCCTCTGCAAACACCTGCGGATAGCTCACGCTACCGAAGGTCAGGAAGATCAGGAAAATGCCCAACAAGAAGCCCAGGTCACCGATACGGTTCATTACGAAGGCTTTCTTGGCGGCATTGTTATAGTTGGTGTTCTTGTTCCAGAAGCCGATCAGCAGGTACGAGCAAAGACCCACGCCTTCCCAGCCTACGAACATCATCACGTAGTTGGAGCCCATCACGAGCAGCAACATCGAGAAAAGAAACAAGTTCAGGTAAGCGAAGAACTTGCCTACGTTCTCGTCGTGGCTCATGTAGCCTGCCGAATAAATGTGGATCAGGAAACCGATACCGGTTACCATCAGCATCATCAGCAGCGTCAGCTGATCGATCATAAACGAGAAGCCGATCTGCAGATTTCCAACCGAGATCCAGTTGTAGAAGTCTACCAGGTAAGGCTTGCTGCCGTTGGCGGTGAAATCCAGGAACAGGTAAACCGAGATCAGGAACGAGCCAAGTACGGTAGCGCTGCCGATCAGTCCTACCAAACCTTTGGCTATGTTACGGTTGCCTAGCCCGTTCACAAGGAATCCTAAGAAGGGCAGGAGCGGAATGAGCAAACTCAGCAGTGCCATATCCTGGTTGTTGCTGGGCATTACTATGTCTTGCATTTAGCGTATGGTTTAATTAAGCTACTGTAGGTATAAATAAGGTTATTACCACTTCAGGTAATTGAGCAACTGCACGTCAGTAGACCGGATGTTACGGTAGATCATCACGATAATGGCCAGGCCAACGCATACTTCGGCGGCAGCAACGGCCATAATGAAGAACACGAACACCTGACCGCTCGGGTCAGAACGGTAAGCCGAGAAGGCTGCCAGCAGCAGGTTTACTGCATTGAGCATCAGTTCGACGCACATAAAAATGATAATGGCATTGCGTCTGGTAAGAACACCAACTATACCTATCACAAATAAGGCAGTGCTGAAGTATAGGTAATAATCTAAAGGAATGGTTCTGATAACCTCAGGTATCTGGTTCATCTGCAGTGGGCTGAACGTATTACTGGTTAATTTATAGTCCAAAATGAGCACGCAAAGTTATCCTCATTTTTTATAAATCCATAACATATTTCCATTCTTCTTACCTTATGGAGGCAAGCAGCGCGTTATATAGCGGTACAACCCGCAGCCTGCTTTTATACTTTGTATTTACCCTTGCATAATTTATACTTTTAAGCGCGCTTTGCGAAGCGTTATGCTTTGACTTTCTTGTAGTTGCAATTGTAGTATATGATTTATACTTACAGTACCTGACACTGCGCCTGCTACTTGCGTATAGCTGAACTGCAACATCGTTTTATGCACCTATGGCTCGTATGCATTATTTTATTGGCTTGTTGGGGTTTATTTTGCTCCTGTGCTCCTCCTGCCAGTCCAATACCTCTGAGGTTCCTCTTTCCAAAGCAAACACTGATATGAGAGATACAACAACTGCCAGCGCAATCATTCAACGGAAGATCACCTATGAGCGCCTGCCTTCTGCATCTGCAATGGAGCAGGAGGACGGGACCGTATTTATACTTGGGGATGATTCGCCTTACCTCTACCAACTGGATGAGCAGTTCAAGCAAACAGGTAAAATTGCTCTGTTCGATACTTCCGGACTGGAGTCTGGCCGCATCCCGAAAAGCAAGAAGCCGGACCTGGAAAGTATGGCTTCTATCGAATTCAACGGCAACAAGTACCTGCTGATGCTCGGTTCCGGGTCGAGCAAGCCGCGCCATACGGCCTATCTGGTGCAGTTGCCTGTTCAATCTGCAGCCAAGCCTCAGATCCGGAAAGTGGATCTAACACCCTTGTACAAGCACCTGCAGGACCGGAAGGAAGTAGTAGGAGAGGATGTGCTGAACATTGAAGGAATGGCCATTGGAGACGGGCATGTTTTCCTGCTGCACCGCGCCACCGGCAAAGGCTTTAATGTGCTGCTGCGTTACGATACGGACCCTTTTGCTTCTTTTCTACTGGAAGGGAAGGAGGCACCTGCACCCGATTTATACTTCTTTAAGCTACCTGAACTGGAGCAATACCAGGCAGGTTTCTCCGGTGCCTACCTGTTCGAAGATAAGCTCTTTTTTACGGCTTCTGTTGAGAGCACTACCAATGCCATTGACGATGGCGAGGTGTTAGGCAGCTTTGTCGGTGCCTTTCCGCTTAGCTCCCTGCCCAAGGCTACAGATCCTGCAAAACCTTTCACGTTGCCTGCCGCGATTATAAAGGATAAGGAAGACAAAACATACTTGGGTAAGGCCGAATCGCTGGTGGTAAAAGGTTCTGAGCAGCAGGGGAAGTATAAAATACTTGTCGTGACGGATGATGACAAGGGGCATTCGGAACTGCTGGAAATAGAGGCAGCCTTATAAAAGCAAAAGGCCGGAGTTTATAGCTCCGGCCTTTTGCTTTTATAAGGTATAAATTCTTAGAAGTGTGTTTCGCCTGTTTCTTTTTTGCCCAGCATTACAGCGCCCACCATCGCAGTCAGGAACAGTACCGAAGCCAACTCAAATGGCAGCAGGTAATCGCGGAACAGGACCATGCCTAGGTTCTCCACCATACCGATCTGTGAATTGAAGCTTTCAGGGTCGTAGGTTGCCACGGTTGCATCTTTTAATGCCGCGATCATCACTACAAACAGTAACCCCCCGGCAACAGCGCCTGCTATTTTACTTAAGGTAGATGTTTTTACTTCTGCAGACGAATCTTTGCCTTGGTTCAGGAACATGATCACGAACAGGAACAGTACCATGATAGCGCCTGCGTATACAATGATGTTCACGGCTGCCAGGAACTGTGCGTTCAGCAAAATGTAGTGGCCCGATATGGTAAAGAACGTAATGATCAGGAAAATCACGCTGTGCACCGGGTTTTTGGATATTACTACCATCAGGGCGCAAAGCAGTGTAAGCGAAGCTAGAAAGAAAAACAGGCTCTCCATCAGATTATTTTGTTTCAGTGGTTTTAAGCGGCTCAACCAGGCGGTCTTTGCCGTAGATGAATTCATCGCGCTCGTAACGTGCCGGCGCAATTTTATCGTCCTGCAGGAAGATGGCAGCTTTCGGGCAGGCCTCCTCACACAGTCCGCAGAAGATGCAGCGCAGCATGTTCACCTCGTAGGTAACGGCATACTTCTCTTCTCTGTACAGATGCTCTTCTCCGGCTTTGCGCTCACCGGCCACCATCGTAATGGCCTCGGCAGGGCAGGCTACCGCGCACAAACCACAGGCAGTGCAACGCTCACGACCTTCCTCGTCACGCTTCAGTACGTGCAGACCGCGCCATACATCGCTTCGCTGGCGTGTTTGCTCCGGATACTGGATCGTAGCTTTTTTCTTGAAGAAGTGTTTTAATGTAATACCAAGACCCTGAGCAATGGCAGGCAGATAGGCACGTTCAGCGAACGTCATCTCCTTTTTTTCCAGTTTCTTACTTCTATTGGTTAGTGGTTCCATTTCTTATCCATTATGAATACTGTTTACAACACGGGGCTGTATGTTAGCATTCAACTTTTGGTACTATAGGTTAAAATAAATACTCTTTCAGCAGAATACCGCCACCTGTCAGCATAATGTTCAGGATCGCAAGCGGGATCAGGATCTGCCAGCCCAGCTTCATCAGTTGATCGTAACGGAAGCGCGGAAGCGTCCAGCGAACCCACATGAAGAAGAAGATAAACAAGAAGATCTTGGCAAACATCACGCCTACACCAACAAGCGTTACCACGTTATTGGCCAGTACCGGATCGCTGATAGCAGAGCGCAGGTTTTCCATGAACGGGAAGTTGTAAGCGCCAAAGTATAGCGTAGCCATTACAGCTGACGCCACAAAGATGTTGATGTACTCGGCAAACAGGTACATGCCCAGTTTCATAGAGCCATACTCCGTGTGGTAGCCACCGATGAGTTCGGCTTCCGATTCAGGTAAGTCGAACGGCGTACGGTTCGTCTCAGCAAAGGCACACACCAGGAAAATGATGAAGCCCAGTGGCTGGTACCAGATATTCCAGTTAAAGCCCTGCTGCTGCTCGGCTATTTCTCTTAAGGACAGGGTACCGGTCATCATAAGAATCGCAATAAGCGAAAGGCCCATGGCCAGTTCGTAGCTGATGTTCTGCGATGCCGCACGGATGGCGCCCAGCAGGGAGAACTTGTTATTGGATGCCCAGCCACCAATCATCAGACCGTATACACCCAGCGATACCACACCAAACACATACAGCACCCCGATGTTTACCTCAATGGCCTGCAGGAAGATCTCGTGCCCGCCAATGATAAGGCTGTCTCCGAACGGAATTACAGCGCTCGACATGGTGGCAACAAGCATCGCAATACCCGGGCCTATGATAAACAGCGCCTTATTCGATTTGGCAGGTATAAAATCCTCTTTAAAGAACAGTTTACCGGCATCAGCAAGGGGTTGCAGCAAACCAAGCGGGCCAGCGCGGTTCGGGCCGACACGGTCCTGGATGAAAGCGGCAATTTTA
Organism: Pontibacter ruber; assembly: GCF_023630205.1. Taxonomy (GTDB): domain Bacteria; phylum Bacteroidota; class Bacteroidia; order Cytophagales; family Hymenobacteraceae; genus Pontibacter; species Pontibacter ruber. Next base: position 104,060 of record NZ_JALPRR010000004.1, read on the forward strand.
CGCTCAAAGTAAGTACTGTACGTGGCAATCAGCAGCGTTATACCGAAGATAACCAGGATGTAAATTGCTTTGTATATAAGGTCTACAGACTCCATAAATTAATGCTGTGGCAGGTTTTTCTTTGTTGAAGCTGGCAGGTTCGGTACGATCGGCACGTTCACAACCGGCAACTCGTAGTGGTTAGCCGAAATAACAGAAGCTCTGTTGATGTGGCGCGGCCCTTCGATGGTCCAGTCGCTCATTTCCTTCTTCTCGAAGCGGCAGGTGTTACAGATAAACTCTTCTACCTCGCTGTACTCGTCCTTGCGGGCGGTTACACGAAGCACCTGGTCGCCACGGTTCCACAGCGTTACTTTACCGGAGCAGGTAGGGCAGTCGCGGTGTGCATCCATAGGCTTTGTGAACCAAACACGGTTTTTGAAGCGCCAGGTCTTGTCTGTCAGTGCACCAACAGGGCATACGTCAATCACGTTACCTGACATTTCCTGATCTACTATGTTCTCGATGTAAGTACCGATCTCTGCAGCATCGCCACGGCCGAGTACACCATGCACGCGGTTACCTGCAATTTGATCTGCAGTATAAACGCAGCGGTAGCACAGGATGCAACGCGTCATGTGCAGCTGGATGTAAGGCCCCAGGTCCACTTTGTTGAACGTGCGGCGCTCTTCTTCGTAGCGGGTGGCGCTTACGCCGTGCTCGTACGAAAGGTCCTGCAGGTTACACTCACCGGCCTGGTCGCAGATAGGGCAATCCAGCGGGTGGTTGATCAGCAGCATCTCTACAATGCCTTTGCGGGCATTCAGTACGTCTTCGTTGGTTGTATTTTCTACCACCATGCCATCCTGCACCGGCGTAATGCACGAAGCAACCAGTTTAGGCATAGGGCGTGGATCTTTGGCAGAACCCTGTGTTACCTTCACCAGGCAAACGCGGCACTTACCGCCACTGCCTTTAAGTGGAGTATAATAACACATGGCTGGAGGCACTACACTGCCCCCGATCTTTCTGGCGGCCTGAAGGATGGTAGTTCCATCTGCTACTTCTACCTCAATGCCATCGAATGTTATTTTTGCCATTTTGTATTTCTGTATTGATGCACAAGTATGAGTTGTGCTTTATATGATCCGCTAAAAACGCAGCGGGTATATTTTCTTAAGCTGTAATTGTTTCTAACTGGCCTCTGTACACCGCACCCGGAAGTGTTGCCTCCTGTGGATGCTTGATGTGCCACTCAAACTCGTCACGGAAGTGACGGACGGCACTGGCTACCGGCCAGGCAGCTGCATCACCCAGCGGGCAGATGGTGTTACCTTCGATCTGCTTGGCTACGCTTACCAACAGGTCGATGTCCTGCTGATGGCCGTGGCCGTGCTCGATGCGGTGTAAAACTTTCTCCATCCAGCCTGTACCTTCACGGCAAGGGCTGCACTGGCCACACGACTCGTGGTGATAGAAGCGGGCATAGTTCCACGTGTTACGCACAATGCACTGGTCTTCATCGAAAACTATAAATGCACCAGAACCCAACATCGAACCGCTCACAAAGCCACCGTCAGATAATGATTCGTAAGTCATCAGGCGGTCTTCGCCGGCTGCAGTTTTAAGTATAAGATTTGCTGGCAGGATCGGAACAGAAGAACCACCCGGCACTACTGCCTTCAGTTGCTTGCCTTTCAAGATACCACCGCAGTACTCGTCAGAATAAATGAATTCTTCTACCGGAACACCCAGCTCGATTTCGTAAACGCCCGGATTGTTGATGTTACCGCTGGCAGAGATCAGTTTTGTACCGGTGCTTCTACCAACACCAATCTTCGCATACTCGGCACCGCCGTTGTTCACGATCCAAGGCACTGACGCGATTGACTCCACGTTGTTTACCACGGTAGGAGAGGCGAAAAGACCTTTCACAGCCGGGAATGGCGGCTTGTTACGCGGGTTGCCACGCTTGCCTTCCAGCGATTCCAGCAAGGCAGTTTCTTCACCGCAGATATAGGCACCCCCACCCGGAGCCACATGCAGGTCCAGGTCGTAGCCAGAACCCATGATGTTCTTGCCCAGCAAACCTGCTGCATACGCCTCAGCTATCGCTTTCTCAAGTATGCGCAGCACAAACATCAATTCGCCACGGATATAGATGTAAGATGTGTTCGCACCCAGCGCGTAGCTCGACGTGATCATACCTTCTATCAGTGCATGCGGGTTTTTCTGCATGAACACACGGTCCTTGAACGTTCCGGGCTCAGACTCATCGGCGTTGCACACCAGGTAACGCGGAACCCCTTCCGGCTTAGCCAGGAAGCTCCACTTCATACCAGTCGGGAAGCCGGCACCACCACGACCACGAAGGCCTGATGTTTTTACTTCTTCCACCACCTCGTCCGGAGTCATCGTTTTCAGGGCCTTCTCTACCGAGCGGTAGCCGCCATGCTTACGATATACCTCCAGCGTCTCGATGCCTGGTACGTTTATATGTTCGGTTAATATCTTAATTCCCATTGTAGCAGGATATCTATACTTGGTTATTGCTTGACAAAGGACTATTTGACAAAGGACAAAAGAGATAATGTAAAAGATCTTTTGTCTAATTGTCTTTTGTCACAAAGTCTAAAAATTACTTCTGGTGATAAGGAGTTTCTACCTCGGTGTTGCGCAGCGTTTCCAGGAACTGATCCAGTTTCTCTTCTGTATCCAGGTTCTCGTAGTAGGTTTCGCGCACCTGCAACATCGGGCCTGTGCCACATGAAGCAAGACACTCTACCGGCTTCAGGGTAAACATGCCGTCGGCAGTAGTTTCGCCTTCTTCAATGTTCAGCTTCTGCTTGATCATGTCGATCATCTGGTCGGCACCACGCAGGCAGCAAGGGCCTGTACGGCATACTTCCAGCACGTGCTTGCCAACCGGCTTCAGGTTAAACATGGTATAGAAGGTGGCTACCTCGTATACTTCGATCGGCTGTATGTTCAGGATCTCGGCAATCTTATCCATCACCTGCGGGCTCAACCAACCACCAAATTCTGCCTGTGCCACGTGCATGATAGGTAGAATTGCTGATTTCTGGCGTCCTTCCGGATAATGGCTGATGTAGCGCTGTATCTCAGCCATGCCTGCATCAGAAAACTTTACTTCGTTTATTATCTCTGCCATTTTTCAATTAGCAATGATCAGTTAACAATGTTCTGTCAACGTGACCTTATATTTATTAATAGAGCCAACAGTATTGTTTCCTGCTAACTGTTTGCTGTTAATTGTTATGCGTCCAGCTCGCCTGCAATTACGTTCAGGCTGCTCAGCGTCAGGATCGCGTCAGCCAACTGGCCACCTTTGATCATTTCTGTGTAAGCCTGGTAGTAGATAAAGCAAGGTCTGCGGAAGTGCAGGCGGTAAGGCGTACGGCCTCCGTCGCTTAACAGGTAGAAACCAAGCTCTCCGTTGCCACCTTCTACAGAATGGTATACTTCGCCAACCGGAGCGTCAATTTCACCCATCACAATCTTGAAGTGATAGATCAGGGCTTCCATGCTGCGGTACACTTCCTGCTTTGGCGGCAGGTAGTAATGTGGTGCATCGGCGTGGTAAGAGCCTTCCGGAAGGTTTTTGTACGCCTGCTCAATGATCTTCAAGCTCTGCCATACTTCTTCGTTGCGCACCATAAAGCGGTCATACGTATCGCCTTTAGTACCAACCGGTATTTCAAACTCGAAGTCCTCGTAAGAGGAGTATGGGTTCATCACGCGCACATCGTAGTCAACGCCGGCTGCACGCAGGTTTGGCCCTGTGAAGCCGTAGCTCAGCGCACGCTCTGCCGAAATAGCACCCACATCCGTGGTACGGTCGATGAAGATACGGTTGCGGTTGAACATCTTCTCAAACTCTGCCCATACTTTCGGGAAGCGCTTCAGGAACTCGCCGATCAGGTGCAGTGCCTTTGGAGAAAGGTCACGCTCCATACCCCCAATGCGGCCCATGTTCGTCGTCAGACGGGCACCGCATACTTCCTCGTAAATGTCGTAGATGTGCTCACGCTCCTGCATCACATACAGGAAGCCGGTAAAGGCGCCGGAGTCCACACCCAGGATCGAGTTACAGATCAGGTGGTCGGAGATGCGGGCCAGCTCCATCATGATCACGCGGATGTACTGCGCACGCTTTGGCACGGTAATGCCCAGCAGCTTCTCTACCGTCATGTGATACCCCATGTTATTGATAGGGGATGAGCAGTAGTTCATGCGGTCAGTCAGCGGCGTGATCTGGTAGAACGGCCGGCGTTCTGCTATTTTCTCGAAGGCACGGTGAATGTAGCCGATCGTTGGAACAGCATCCACGATCTTCTCACCGTCCATCTGCAGGATGTTCTGGAAAATACCATGCGTAGCTGGGTGCGTAGGGCCCAGGTTCAGCGTGGTCAGGTTCTGATCCTCTTTGTTGTGCAGTTTAAGGTCGAGGTTGTTGCGGAACTCCTCCAACTTGTCGAGCTCAACTGTTTTATTTTCAGTAGCCATAATATGCTTGTTCTTGTAGCTTGCCCGGCAAGTATAAACCGGGCAAAAACTGGCTTATCGTCCGAAAAACGTATTAATCTTATCTTCCCTTGTCTGGTCTTCCAGCGGATACTGCTTGAGCATCGGATGGTACTCCATGTCCTCGATGTTGAGGATGCGCACCAGGTTCGGGTGACCGGTAAAGATGATTCCGTAGAAGTCATAAGCCTCGCGCTCCATCCAGTTAGCAGTTGCATACAGGTTGGTAAGCGTAGGCATTACCGGATCTGCGATCGGGAAGTATACTTTGATGCGGATGCGGTAATTATGACGGAAGCTGTGTAACTGGTACATCGTGCACAGCTCCTTGTCTTTCTGATCAGGGTAATGGATACCGCACATTGTCGTAAGAAAGCGGATTTGCAGTTCTTCGTCGTCGTACAGGTATTGGATCAGCGGAAGAATCGTTTCGCGGTTAGTGGTAATGGTCATGATGCCATCCGGGTTGAGGGCATCCCACACATTTTCTTCGCCAAACTTCTCGATTATCTTGCCGAGTACGTTTTCGTTCGTAAGCTCCATTATGCTTATTTAATATTGTAAGAGGCTAAAAGTGCCTGATATTCCGGTGAGTTGCGGCGGCGCAGCGATTCGTTTGCTGCCAGATCCTGTACGCGCATCAGGCCATCCAGAATCTGCTCCGGACGAGGAGGGCAACCAGGTACGTACACGTCTACCGGTACCACGCGGTCGATGCCCTGCAGCACGGAGTATGTATCGAAAATACCACCTGACGATGCACAGGCACCTACTGCAATAACCCAGCGCGGCTCTGCCATCTGCTCGTAAACCTGCTTCACAACAGGGCCCATCTTCTTGGCAATGGTACCCATCACCATCAGGATATCGGCCTGACGTGGCGAGAAGCTTGGGCGCTCGGAACCGAAACGCGAAATATCGTAGTTAGAGCCCATGGTTGCCATGTACTCGATACCACAGCAGGAGGTAGCAAAAGGCAACGGCCAAAGCGAGTGCTTACGGGCCAGACCAATTACTTTTTCAAAGGATGTAGCAAAGAAACCAGCACCTGAAATACCATCCGGCGCCTCTACCATCTTAATATCGTTATTTGAATCACTCATGTCTAGAATAGTTTTATCTACAAGTATGGGTTGTTAGCTGTTCATTAACACATCTATACTTGTAAAAGTTTAATACTTACTCCCACTTCAGGATTCCCTTTTTGAGCACGTAAAAGAAGCCGGCCAGGAGCAGGGTCATGAATACGATCATCTGAAGAAAGCCCTCCAGACCGAACTCCCGGAAGTTAACTGCCCACGGATACAAAAAGATGATCTCGACGTCAAACAGTACAAACAGGATGGCCGTCATGAAGTACTTATAGGAAATTGGCGTACGGGCATCTCCCACAGATTCAATACCACTTTCCCAGGCAGCGCCTTTTACCGCGCTCTGGCGTTTAGGACCCAGCAGGTGCGTGAGCACCAGTGCGAAAATTACAAAGCCAAGAGCCGCCGCAAATTGAATAAGTATTGGCAGGTAGTCTGACGGTAAGTACTGATTTACAGTAGTTTCCATATTTTTGAAGTCAATTCGTAAATTTGGGAGCAAAATTAGGTATTAATCAGCAACATTCAAAAGTTAAATCTAACTGAAATTGTACTGCTTCTGCTGCCATTCTGCTCCGGTTTTTACAGCTCTTAAGCAAGTATAAAAACAAAGCAGCCACCCTCGTTTAGGAAGGTGGCTGCTGTTGCAAAGTATAGGATTATACTATATTACTTGTCTTCGCCCAGGAACGGGTAACGGTAATCTACTGGTGGTACAAACGTCTCCTTGATAGAGCGGGCAGATACCCAACGCAGCAGGTTCAGCATAGAACCGGCTTTGTCGTTGGTGCCGGAAGCGCGCGCGCCGCCGAATGGCTGCTGGCCTACCACGGCGCCGGTTGGCTTGTCGTTGATGTAGAAGTTACCGGCAGCGTTGCTCAGTTTCTTCGTCGCCAGCTCTACGGCGTAGCGGTCGCGGCCGAAGATAGCACCTGTGAGGGCGTAAGGCGAAGTGGAGTTTACCAGTTCCAGTGTCTCTTCGAAGTTGTTCTCGTCGTATACATAGATCGAGATAACCGGACCGAAGATCTCTTCGCACATGGTGATATACATCGGGTTGTGCGACAATAACACCGTTGGCTCCACGAAATAGCCTTTTGACTTGTCGTAACCACCGCCTGCGATGATCTCTACCTCGTCGCTGTTCTTGGCGTTGTCAATGTAGCGGGCAATCTTATCAAATGACTTCTCGTCTATCACAGCGTTGATGAAGTTGCTGAAATCTTCCGGCGGACCCATTTTAAAGGTCTTCAGGTCTTCGATCACGTATTGTCTTACCTCATCCCACAGGTTGCTTGGTACATAGGCACGGGAAGCGGCAGAGCATTTCTGGCCCTGGTACTCGAAAGCGCCACGCACGATACCGGTTGCCAACTCTCTTGCGTTAGCTGAGCTGTGCGCCAGGATAAAGTCTTTACCGCCTGTCTCGCCTACAATGCGCGGATATGTTTTATACTTGTGGATGTTCTCGCCGATGGTTCTCCAGATGTTCTGGAATACGCCGGTGCTGCCTGTGAAGTGGATACCTGCAAAATCAGCGTGCTTGAAAATTACATCGCCGGCCGTAGGGCCATCTACATACACCAGGTTGATCACGCCATCCGGCAGGCCTGCTTCTTTCAGCAGTTCCATGATCATCTGCGCTGCATAGATCTGCGTGTTGGCTGGCTTCCAAACCACCACGTTACCCATCAGGGCCACAGAAGTTGGCAGGTTACCGGCAATGGCTGTGAAGTTGAATGGCGTTAGTGCAAACACGAAACCTTCCAGCGGACGGTGTTCCATGCGGTTCCACACACCTGGCGAAGACTCCGGCTGCATCTGATAAATTTCAGTAGCATATTGCACGTTAAAGCGCAGGAAGTCGATCAGCTCGCAGGCAGAGTCGATCTCGGCCTGGTAAGCGTTCTTGGACTGACCCAGCATGGTAGCCGCATTCAGGCGTGCTCTCCACGGGCCGGCCAGCAAGTCGGCAGCCTTCAGGAAGATGCTGGCGCGGTGCTCCCAGCTCATGTTCGCCCAGAACTCGCGGGCAGCCAGGGCCGCGTTGATGGCCTGTTCCACGTGTGACGCATCACCTTCGTGGAAATAGCCCAGGATGTGCTGGTGGTCGTGCGGCTGCAACAGCGGCTTTTTGTTGCCTGTGCGTACTTCGTCGCCACCGATGTGCATCGGCACGTCTACTTCTTTGGATTTAAGTTCTTTATAGGTGCGCTGCAATTCCGCTCTTTCCGGTGAGCCGGGCGCATAAGACTTAACAGGTTCGTTTACTGGAGTTGGTACTTTGAAAAATCCGGTTGCCATTTGTTTATAGTTACAGATTTAAAGATACTGATTAAGGCGGTCCTGCTCAGGCAGCAGCCCCTATACAAAGGTACGGGTATTTCCGGAAAAAGCGCCATGCAGCAGGTAGTATCGGCAGCGGCGTTATACTTAACAGGTAGTCCGGACTGTTTCTGAGCCAGGATATTGTTTTGCACCAGTATGCAGAAGAGATGTTCCGAACGTTCGTATCGCCTTGTGTAAGTATAAGTATAAAGTCCCTTTTTGTGCCGCCGGAACTGCCTTGCAAGAGTGTTTGTGTGTAAGCCCTGCTAAGCTAAAATATAACCTTAATTGCACTGCATTTCGTACAACTATGCGTTTGCCTGTGGCAAAATGTTAAACAAACCAACTAAAGCTATGAAAATGAAAAGCAAATTTTTAGGGATAACCGCTTTGGCGCTGGCCTGTGGTATAACTTTTTCCGGAGAGGTATCCGCACAGACGGCAACTTCAAAAAAGGCTGCTGTCGCGCAGCAGGACACTACGAGTAACAGCGTAACGCAGTGGCAGCAGGAGCTGCTGGGGCAGTATGCAAACGTAAATGCTCTGACCGCTACGAACCTGCGCCAGGCATATATTACCCTGCTGGAGAGCGCGCGTGCCAAACAGAACGAATGGAATGACCAGGAATGGAAAAAGGTACAGGCTGTGATGAACAAGTTGGACGCGAAGAAAAACAGCCTGAACAAGCAATTAGGAGCTGACGATAAAGCCAAGATCAAAGTGCTGCAGGGCGAACTGCGCGCACTGGAAGGAAAAGGCGACATAGAGGACTAAGGTATACTTCAGCTTTAGCCTTTTAAACCAACCAGCCCGGCCGGGACCATTGAAGGTTACCAGCCGGGCTGAGTTTTTATGGTGCTCATATATACTTTGCTCGAAGGGCATCCCAAACCCATGGTATACCCTTAATATCAACTTCCGTGCTTTATATCTTAAGTAAAATATGTTCTTCAGTCATTTCTGGAGTCATTACAACATTTTTATGGAGTTTAGTTGCAACAGCCTGAAGGTATTCTATTACAGCTAGGTGATCCCTTTCTGTTTTGACTTCTTTTGGATCAATATCATTTTCAATCTCACTTTCTATGAAGAAATAACACTTGACGATGACATTCCCCAGTTTTATTGTGGCATGATTTGAATCGGTAAATTCATCAGGGTTCTTCCAGAATTTATATACTTCCTTTATATCGATTATTTCTTCTGTTTTTCGAATTCTTCCATTATAGAATTCTACTTCGTATTGCTCATTAACCAGAGAACTCCAACTTTTCCAGTCTTCTTTGTTGGTGTCAAATACATAGATGTCCCTTAAGGAGCCGTCCTCATAATAAAGTTCTTCTTTAATGGACTTCCAATCTTTCATGGTTTCAGTTATGACTTACAACTACAGTATCTGACGCAGCTCGCTAAGGCAGCTTATTTCGTAGGTTGGCTTGGGGCGAAGCTTCTTCCGGCTTTTTTCCGGGTTAAAGTATACCTGGTCGATGCCGGCAGCGCGGGCTCCGTCTATATCGCATTCCAGGTTATCCCCGATCATCAGGCACTCCGACGGCTTTACGTTGATGCGCTCTAAGGCATGCTCAAAAATGCGCTTGTCCGGCTTTTTATACCCGCAGCACTCCGATGTTACGATCTCCTTAAAGTATGATTGCAGGTTGGAGGCATTCATTTTGATGTACTGCACATCCTTAAAGCCATTCGTGATGATGTGCAGGCCGTAGTTGGGCTGCAGGTATGATAACACCTCGTGTGTGTAGGGGAATACCGCCGTTTTGGTAGGGCAAACCGAAGTATAAGCCTCCGATAGCCCGACTGGAACCTGATCCGGCTGCAGCCCCAGGCCAACCAGTGTCTTTACAAAGCGCTGCTCGCGTAACTCCTGCTGGTTAATTTTGCCTTTGTTGTAAAGATCCCACAGCCGGTTGTTCACAAATTTATACTTCCTGTAAAAAGAACCGCAGTCGAATTTGCCGTGAGCTGCCAGGTTAAACTCCTCATATAAAGTATAAAGTGTCTCTTCCGAATTCTTCTCAAAGTCCCAGAGGGTATGATCGAGGTCGAAGAGAATGTGGGTATATGTTTTCATAATGCTTAAGATCCGTTTTCTGTAAAACGCCCGAAGGGGAGCGATGTTTTCGGTTTGTGCTGAACTTGTACTGCTTCGAGGTATAAAATACGATGGTGCAGAAATTAAAAGTGGCCGGCCAGCGTTCTAGGGCAGGCTGTTTGCCTTATTTTTTAGCACGTGCAACGCAAGTACCTGAAATTAGCTCTTCAGGTTAGGGAGCTGTCCAGCGGCGGGTCTGTAGTTTGTTAACGGCCAGCTCGCGGTTGGAGTACAGGATCTTGTAAATTTCCTGGTCTTTTTGCAGAATGGCATCGCGCTCCAGGTATCCGAAAATCTGGTTTACCAGGTCGGCTGCTTCGTCTTTCAGGGAATAATATACCCACTGGTCGAGCTTGCGGGGTGTTACCAGGCTGGCGCTGCGCAGGTACGAAAGGTGGCGGGAGGTTTTGGTCTGGGTAAAGTCCAGGACCTGCTCCAGGTCCGAGATGCACATTTCCTTGTTGCGCAGGATGAGGTGGAGGATGCGAATCCGCGATTCATCTGCCAGTGCCTTAAAGACCTGTTCCCCGAACGAAAGACTAAAGTGTTTGAGCCTCATATATGCATCAACTGCTAAACAAAATTAGGTAAAAGCTGCTATTATAAAATAATAAGAAGTATAATTGTACTACATGAAGCTTTATCTGCCTACCATTGCATTGCCTACTAACCGTTTAAAGTGGCTGCTGGTGCCTGTTTTGGCCCTGCTGTTTTTATTTTTAGGCACTCCGGAGCGCGCCGCCGCCCAGGGGCAGCAGCGTGTGGTACAGCTGTCGGGCTTTGTGGCCATTGGCGACAGCTTGTATGGCGTGGCAGGCGTAAACGTATTCATACCCAAAGCGGGCCGTGGCACACAAACCAACCAGTATGGCTTCTTCTCGCTGCCGGTGCTTGCCGGCGATAGCGTGGTGTTCAGCGCCATTGGCTACAAAAAGCAATACCTCATCATCCCGAAGAACTTTAGCAGCCAGAGCTACTCCGTTATCATGCAGATGCAGGAAGACCCAACGGAGCTGCCAACCGTAGACGTATTCCCGTATGCTACAGAGCAGGACTTTAAAAAAGCGGTACTCTCGCTGAAGCTTCCGGATGAAGGACGCTCGAATGCTGAAAAGAACCTGGATCCGGAGCGACTCGAAGAGCTTTTCAAAAACACCGCAATGGATGGCAATGCTAACTTTAGGAACTTTAACATGCAGCGTGTGCAGCGGCAGGAGCAACGGAATATGTACCCTACCATCAGTCCGTTTGCCATTCCGGCATTAATCAACATGATCAAGAACGGCGATTTCAATAAAAAATAGCCTTTATCCTTCCTGCTTCATACTTTCCGGGTTGCCTTTTCAGGCAAGCTATACTTTATCATGCCCTCTGCTTGAGCTGCAGCAACAAGTATGGGATTTCAGGTGCAATTTTCTGTAACGTTTATTTTAAGGCCAGGACTTCTGTCAGCTACCCCGATGTGCAGACAGGGCAGTATAAAAACGGGCATATGGGCCAATTCTGTGGGTTAGAAGGCTTGTAGGACTAATATAGTAACCAACATCTGCAGGTTTCGTTATTCGCGAATGTTACCATATGCGTATAAAACTTGATAACCTGAGATCAGCAGTACAGGTATAGTATGATCCTGCTGCTGAAGGCCTAAAATAAACCCAACATATGCTTGATATAGATAAGCTTTCCCTCAACATTCCTGATACTACCAAGCCCCGCGTTGTGATCATCGGCGGTGGTTTTGGAGGTATAAACCTGGCACAGAAACTAAAATGCAGAGATTTTCAGGTGGTGATGCTCGACAGGCAGAACTACCATGGCTTCTGGCCGCTGCTGTACCAGGTGGCTACGGCCGGTCTGGAGCCGGATTCTATAGCGGAGCCGCTTCGCAAGATGTTTGGCAGCGACGAGTTCGAGGATTTTCACTTCCGCCTGGTGAAGGTAATTGGCGTTAACCCGATTGCAAAAACCGTATCTACCCTTGTTGGTGACCTGCCTTATGATTACCTGGTGATCGCGACCGGCACCAAAACAAATTACTTTGGCAACGAGCAGGTAAAGAAAAATGCCTTTCCGCTGAAGCAGATCCCGCATGCGCTGAACCTGCGCAGTCAGTTGCTGCAATGCTTCGAGCAGGCAAGTATGACTGCCGACCCGCAATTAAGGCAAAGCCTGCTGAACTTTGTGATTGTGGGGGGAGGCCCTACCGGCGTTGAAACGGCGGGTGCTCTGGCCGAGATGCGCAAACACATCCTGCCTACCGATTACCCGGGTGTGGATTTTAATAAAATGAACATTTACCTGGTGGAAGGTATGGACCGGGTGCTGCCGCCCATGTCGCCGGAGGCAAGCGCTAAAACCCTGAAATACTTGCAGGAGCTGGGTATTAACGTGAAGTTGGGTGTGGTGGTGGAATCCTACGACGGCTATGTGGCTACCTTAAAAGGAGGCGAGCAGATCCAGACGCAGACGCTGGTATGGGCCGCCGGCGTGCAGGGCGCGCTTATAGATGGCCTGCCGGCAGAAGCCATCGAGCGAGGACGTATCCTAGTAAACCCTTATAACCAGGTAATCGGCTTTGATAACATCTTTGCGATCGGCGACATTGCCATGATGAAAACCGAGAAGTGGCCGAAAGGACATCCGGGTGTAGCGCAGCCGGCCATTCAGCAGGGCAAGCTGCTGGCCAAAAACCTGAAGCGCCTGAAAAATAACGAAAAGCTGGAGCCGTTCGAATACTTCGACAAAGGGTCTCTGGCGATAATTGGCCGAAACAGAGCAGTGGCCGACCTGCCAAAAGACATTCACCTGGGCGGGTTCTTTGCCTGGGTTACCTGGCTGTTTGTGCACATCATGTACCTGATCGGCTTCCGCAACAAGCTGGTGGTACTGAGCAACTGGGTATACAAGTTCTTTACTTATGAAAACGGTACACGCCTTATCATCCGGCCGTTCGTCCGCAAAGGCGACCGCGCCAAGCGAAAGTTTATCAACAAGTATGATATGGAATGATGTTAATTGTTGTTTGAGGGATTGTTGAATTGCTGGTCCGAAGTAATTCATATAAAAGAGGCCCGGATCAAGTATGATCTGAGCCTTTTTTATCTTCATTTGATTTCCGCCGTTGTTGCTGTTTTCACTAACAGTTAAGTATGAGGCTGCAGCATCTACACATAAGTTAGCGGCCATTATATGATTATTCACACGACCAAACTTTCCAACATTTCAATATGATGACAAACGACAATATCACATTGACTGAAACGGAAAAAGATGATTTAGACGCATTTTTTCAATTCCAGCTTGACAAAGAAGCAAACTATTTAGCAGCGTTCACATCAAAAGACCCAACCGACAAAACTGCTTACATCGAAAAGTATACAAAGCATTTAAATGACCCGACAATACATATGCGGACAATAAAAGTTAACAATGAGACCGCAGGTAGTATAGCCAAATTCGTTATGGAGGGGGAAGCTGAAATCACGTATTGGATCGACAAAAAATATTGGGGCAAAGGTGTTGCAACAACAGCACTTAAACAGTTCTTAACTTTAGAAAATGCCAGACCAATTTACGGACGGGTTGCATTTGATAATTTTGGTTCACAGAAAGTTCTAGAAAAATCGGGTTTTATAAGAGTAGGAGCAGACAGAGGCTTTGCTAATGCACGACAGACAGAAATAGAAGAATTTATTTATAAACTTTCAGACTGACAATAAGATAACAACGAGCCGCTAATATTGGTTTGGCCACAATAGGGCAGACGTTCTTAAAATACCCTTCGCTATGCCATAAACCATTGGAAGTATAAAATCACCGCAGCCAAAGACGAGCGAGGGTGCTGAAGCTATGCTTATAGAAAAAAAGCCCCGGATCATACCTGATCCGAGGCTTTTTTATACTTCTGCTATAGAAGATAAAGTATGACTACTGGCCAGAGTTGGTGTTAGTGTTCTGACCGGTGCTCTCGCGCTGCTGCTGCATTGGGTTTGGCTGCTGCTGTGAGTTCTGCTTGTACAGCTCAAAGCGGCTTGGAGCCAGCTTGCGCGGGAAGGCGTTGTTCGACAGGTCGGTGTCAGCTGTTTGCAGGAACGGGTCCAGCGTAAAGCTTACCACCGGCTTCTCGGTTACGAACACCTTTGTTACTTGCTCGTTGTTGTAGCGCCAGATCTCGGCAGGTATGTTCACGATCTGATCCGAACCGTCCTCAAACTGCATGCGCACGATCAGCGGCATAACCAAGCCTCCGTTGTTACGGAAGTTCACTTCGTAGAAGTTCAGACCGGCATCCAGCGCTTTCTTCTGCTCAGGAGTTAGGCTGTTGTAGTAGGTTTTATACTTTGCACGGTCAGCGTCTGTCGTAGCCAATGGGTCGTAGCGGTTGTAGAAGTCGTTCAGGGCAGGGTTCTGCTCTACCAGCGTCTTGGAAATGCTCTGCAGGTTGCGCTGCTCTGAAAGCGTCTTCGGCTGCTTGTTCAGCTCCTCACGCTTCTTCGCATTCTCGATATCCGGGTTTTTGGAGTCAACAGTATACCACTTCACGTCTTCCATCGAAATTTCCGTCTGGTCAGTCGTATAGAACCAGCCTCTCCAGAACCAGTCCAGGTCCACGCCGGAAGCGTCTTCCATGGTGCGGAAGAAGTCGGCCGGCATCGGGTGCTTGAAGGCCCAGCGCTTGGCGTACTCTTTAAAGGCGTAGTCGAACAGTTCGCGACCCATTACCGTTTCGCGCAGGATGTTCAGGGCAGTAGCCGGCTTGCCATAGGCGTTGTTGCCAAATTGCAATACCGATTCCGAGTTCGTCATGATCGGCACCTGCGTGCTCTTGTCGCTCTTCATGTATTCCACGATGTCCTGCGGCTCGCCACGGCGCGACGGGTAGTTGCGTTCCCACTCCTGCTCGGCCAGGTACTGCATAAAGGTGTTCAGGCCTTCGTCCATCCACGTCCACTGTCTTTCGTCTGAGTTGATGATCATCGGGAAGAAGTTGTGGCCCACTTCGTGGATGATCACCGAGATCAGGCCATACTTGGTGCGGTCAGAGTACGTGCCGTCAGCCTCCGGGCGGTAGCCGTTGAAGGAGATCATCGGGTACTCCATACCGCCTACCGGACCGTGTACAGATATGGCGATCGGGTAAGGATAGTCGATGGTGTGCTTGGAGTAAACTCTAAGCGTGTGCGCTACCGATTCCGTAGAGTATTGACCCCACAGCGGGTTGGCCTCTTTCGGATAGTACGACATGGCCATTACGTTCTTGCCGGCCACTTTCACGTTCATGGCATCCCAGATAAACTTACGGGAGCTGGCCCATGCAAAGTCGCGCACGTCTTTAGCCGCGTATACCCACGTTTTCTTGTCTTTTGCTTTTGCCTTCTCGGCTTTGGTCGCCTCGTCCTGTGTTACGATCACTACCGGCTTTGTGCTTTTGGAGGCTTCTGCCCAGCGTTTCTGCTGCGTAGAAGTAAGCACCTGGCTGGCATTCTGCAGTTCGCCGGTCGCGCCCACCACGTGGTCGGCAGGTACGGTGATGCTTACTTTATAGTCGCCGAATGGCAGGGCAAACTCACCGCTACCGATGAATTGCTTGTGCTGCCAGCCGTTTACATCGTCGTACACGGCCATGCGCGGGAACCACTGTGCCATCTCGTACAGGTAGTTGCCGTCCTGCTCAAAGTACTCGTAGCCGGAGCGGCCGCCCAGTGTTTTCTGGTTGTTGATGTTGTGGTTCCAGTCGATGCTGAAAGCGAAAGACTGCTTCGGCTTCAGCGGCGTTGGCAAGTCTATGCGCATCATGGTGTTGTTGATGGTATACTTCAGCGCCTTGCCGCCACGGTCTTTCACCGACTTGATCTTGAAACCACCGTCAAATGCTTCGCGCGTCATGTACTCCACAGCCGTAAACGACATGCGGTTTTCCAGCGAGGCAGTACGGGTGCTGTTGGCAATCGAGTTGGGCTCGTAGATGTTCTGGTCCAGCTGTACCCACAGGTATGTCAATACATCCGGTGAATTGTTGGTATAGTTGATGGTCTCAGAACCTGTGATCGACTGCTTTTCGTCGTTCAGCTCTACTTTAATGTTGTAGTCGGCGCGTTGCTGCCAGTACTGATGCCCGGGGGCACCCGAGGCCGTGCGGTAGGTGTTGGGAGTAGGAAGCTCCTGGCCTAGTTGCGCAAACTTGGTGTCCTGCGCCATAACTGCCAGAGGTCCTGCTACCATTCCGAAGATCGCAAGCCCTTTCAATAGGTTTTTCATCGGTGAATAAAGGAGAAGGTTAGTTTAGAGTATAGATGTTGGTGTTTAAACGCTAAAAGATATTGGTTTCCATGATCAAAATCAAGGCGATGCCGGCTGCCGCACTCGAAAGCACCATGATCCAGTCGCGCTTTTTGGCCCGGAATAGGTTCATCATCAGGAAACCGGCAATCAGAAGTATACTTACAATCAGCAACTGCCCCAACTCAATGCCGATATTGAAGGCCAGCAACTGCTGCCAGGTATCGCCGTTGCGGCCCAGCATCGATTTGAGGAAGTTCGAAAAGCCCATGCCGTGGATCAGGCCAAAGCCTACAGCCAGCAGGTTATGGAACGACCAGATGGCGTGCTGCTTGGAGGCAGCGCCATTGAGTTTGAAGAAGTTGGTAACACAGGTAAAAAGGATGGTTACCGGTATCAGAAACTCGATCAGGGCCGAATCGAAGCGGATGATGTTGAACGTGGACAGTGCAAGCGTGATGGAGTGGCCGATGGTAAAGCTTGTTACCAGAGCCAGCACTTTACGCCAGTCGCTCAAAGTATAGATAGCACTCAGTGCCAGCAAAAACAGCATGTGATCGTAGGCTTTGAAATCAAAGATATGATGAAAGCCCAGCTCTATGTAAGTAGAGAAGATAGAAGACACTGACTTAAAAAGTATAGATTAGATGAATTGCAAGGATGCAAATTAAAAGATAAAACATTGGCATGCAACAGTGCAGGGGATAGGCAAGTCGTTGCGCAACGGCGCAGATCAGGTAGCTGTACTTTAGGAACTACAGGAAATGAGCAAAGGATTAAAGAAGATTGTCCATCTGTTAAACAATATTAGCTCGTGCGTATATAGCTCCTTTATTATTAGTAAATTTTTCAGCGGTTAATAAGATTCTGATCTGCAAGTATAAATCTGCTATCCACATGAAAAAAGTGCTGATACTGGCCGGATGCCTCTGCGTAAGCCTTGCTTTTGGGCAGGATAAAAAGGAGGCAGCCTCCAAGCCGGAAACTGAGAAAGCGAACCTGGAGGTAGCTCCTCCGGTAAAAACCAAAGGCTCTGTTACCATCAACAACAAAAAGATCAGCTACACAGCCACCACCGGCTACATGCAGCTGAAAACTGAAGACAGCAAGCCCCGGGGCAACTTCTTTTACATCGCCTACACCAAGAACGGGGAGAACGATGCTACCAAACGGCCGATTACCTTCACATTCAATGGCGGGCCGGGCTCTTCGTCGGTGTGGCTGCACATGGGGGTGATGGGGCCGAAGCGCATCGAGATGTCGGATAAAGGCGAGTCGCTGGCACCCCCTTACGGCTACACCAACAACGAATATTCCTGGCTCGACAAAACAGACCTGGTGTTCATCGACCCGGTGGGTACCGGCTACAGCCGCGCCGTAACAGGGGTTGACAAAGCCGAGTTTCAGGGATATGTGGAGGATATTGAGTCGGTAGGGGAGTTTATCCGGCTTTACACGACCGAGAACAAACGCTGGGGATCGCCTAAGTTTCTGGCCGGCGAAAGCTACGGCACCACGCGTGCGGCCGGTCTGTCGAACTACCTGCAGAGCAAGTATAAAATGTACCTGAACGGGGTTGTGCTGGTGTCGGCGGTACTCAACTTCCAGACCATCCTCTTCAACATCGGCAACGACCTGCCTTACCCGCTGTACCTGCCAAGCTATGCAGCTACCTCGTGGTACTACAAAAAGCTGCCTGCCGACCTGCAGGCCAAAGACATCAAAACCCTGCTTGAGGAGGTTGAGAATTTCTCGGTCAACGAGTATGCGACTGCACTTAACAAAGGCGATAAGCTATCGGAGAAAGAATATGCCGATGTGGTGGCACGGGTAAGCCGTTATACTGGTTTGTCGCAGGACTTTATCCGGCAGACCAACCTGCGTATCGACCTGCCGCAGTATAATAAGGAGTTGCTGCGCACCGAGGGCAAAACCGTCGGCCGCCTCGACTCCCGCTTTACCGGTGTGGACTACAACGATACCGGCTCCTCTACAGAATTCGACCCGAGCTACAGCGCCACCATTGCCGGACCTTACACGGCCGGTGTGATGAGCTACTTTGGCAAAGAGCTGAACTACAGCAACAACCTGGAGTACTACATACTGGGCGGCGGCGTAGGCAAGTGGAACTACAACAACGTGCAGAACAGGTACCTGAACGTGGCCGAAGAGCTGCGCAAGGCAATGGCCGTTAACCCCTTCATGAAAGTATGGGTGCTGGGCGGCTACTACGATTTTGCCACGCCATACTTTGCCTCGGAATACGTGGTGAAGCACATGGGGCTGCGCCCGGAGCAGCAGAAGAACGTGAACTTTACTTACTACGAGTCCGGGCACATGGTTTACATCCACAAGCAGTCGCTGATCCAGATGAAGCAGGAAGCAGACGCTTTCTACCAGGATGCTCTTCAGAAGTCCCTCACCCTTTAGCCCTAACCAAGTATGAACTATATAAAGTCTACTCTTTTAAGTGCCCTGCTGGTAGGCAGCGTTAGTGCTGGCTATGCGCAGAAAGATGCCGCCGCAGCAAAGCCTGCCATCAAAGTAGTGGAAGGTACGGTCGTCTCTACCTCGCCGGATATTGCCAAACCCATTTCTACAAAACACCAGGTAACCATCAACGGCAAAGTGATCAACTATACGGCTACCGTCGGGTACCTGCAACTGGCCTCAGAAGATGGCAAGCCCAAAGCCAATATCTTCTTCACGGCCTATACCCGCGATGGCGTTAAGGATATCAGCAAGCGCCCGATCACTTATACTTTCAACGGCGGGCCGGGCTCTTCGTCGGTTTGGCTGCACATGGGCGTAATGGGGCCGAAGCGTGTGGTGATGTCAGAAAAAGGGGATCAGCTGGCGCCGCCATACTCATATGTGGATAACGAGTACTCCTGGCTGGATAAAACCGACCTGGTGTTCATAGATCCGGTAACAACAGGCTATAGCCGTGCCGTGACCGGCGAGAAAGACAAGCAGTTCCACGGGTATGAGGAAGATATTGCCAGTATGGGAGATGCCATCCGGCTGTTCAGCAATACCTACGAGCGCTGGGCTTCGCCGAAGTACCTGGCTGGTGAGAGCTATGGTACCACGCGTGCGGCCGGCTTATCGTCTTACCTGCAGGACCGCTACAAGTTTTACCTCAACGGCGTGGTGCTTATCAGCTCGATTCTGAACATGCAGACGGCCCGCTTCGATATCGGCAACGACCTGCCATACCCGCTTTTCCTGCCAACTTATACTGCCACGGCCTGGTACCACAAAAAATTGAGTCCGGAGCTGCAGCAGAACCTTCGGAAAACGCTGGACGAAGTGGAAGCCTTTGCCGATAACGAATACAGCACCGCCCTGATGAAAGGCAGCGACCTGACCGAAGTCGAGTACAACAACATCGTAGACAAGCTTAGTCGCTACACCGGTCTTTCAAAAGAATACGTTCGTCAGACAGACCTGCGCATCGATATTCATAAGTTTGACAAGGAACTGCGCCGTTCCGAAGGCTTGACCGTTGGACGCCTGGACAGCCGCTTCACCGGCCGCGACTATAATGATGTGGGCGTACGGCCGGAGTTTGACCCAAGCAACGACGGTACCATTTCCGGGCCATACAGTGCCGCGCTTAACCATTATGTCCGCTCTGAACTCAAGTATAAAAACGACCTGCCTTACGAGATATTAGGTGGACGTGTGCAGCCCTGGAACTACAGCAACGTGCAAAACAAGTATCTGAACGTGGGCGAATCGCTGCGCCAGGCCATGTCCAAGAATCCGTACCTGAAAGTATGGGTGCTCTGCGGGTACTACGACCTGGCCACGCCCTACTATGCGGCAGAGTATACGTTTAACCACATGGGCCTGCGTCCCGAGCAGAAAAAGAACGTGCATTTTACCTACTACGAGTCCGGCCACATGATGTACATCCACAAACCAACGCTGGTGCAGGTAAAGAAAGACGCCGACAAGATGTACGACAACATAGCAACACAAACAACCCCCAATACCCCTACTGCCTCCGTGCAGTAAGCTTACAGTACAGCTACAAAAGAAAAGCGGCCCGGATTTAAGTATCCAGGCCGCTTTTACATTATAGTGTTATGCCGCAGACGAGGCCTGCTTCTTCAGGCTATACTTGTACTCTTTGATATACTCGCTCGGCGAGAGGCCCATGATCTTTTTGAATACCTTGTTGAAGTTGATCGCGCTGTTGAACCCGGTAGAATAAGCGATAGAGGCGATACAATCGAAGTTGCCGCTCATGATCTTCTTACAGGCTTCGTTTATCCGGACTTCGTTCAGAAAGGTGTTGTAGGTTTTGTTCGTGTGCTTTTTAAAATATTTGCAGAACGCATGCGGCGTGATATGCGCTACCGATGCGATCTTTTCCAGCGTGATGTTCTCAGCATAATGGCTGATGGTGTACTGGTAAACATCGTTCATCCGGATACCCTCCGATTCGGTGAAAGAGAGGTTGGGCAGCCCGGTGGAGAGCGATTTCCAGTCTCTGACGTTGTTGGAAAGGTGCTGCAGCAGTTTCAGGAAGTAGAGGAGTCTTTTGAGTTTATCTGCTTCGCTGATCTTTTTTATACTTCGGCATACTTTATCGAAGTGCTCGGGCGGTAGCTGCAGGCCGCTGCAGGTGCTGTCCAGGAATTTCTGGATCGGCTCCATTTCCGGTATGTCGATAAAGCTGTTCAGGATGCGACTCTGGTCGAAGAAAATGTGGATGGCGTGCGCGCTGTCATCCTGCAACTCTTTAAAGTATGCCGGGTCTGATTTGAAGATGTGCGGCTGGTTGGCGCCGATCACATAAATATCTCCGGCCTTAAAGGGCTGCGTGTAATTGCCGACAATCAAAGTGCCTTCTCCTTTCAGGATAAGGGTAACCTGCGTTTCCTTATGCCTATGGAAATAGTTATAGAAAAAGGGCATGATGTCCTCAGCTACTATTATCGATTGCTTATAAGCCACAGGCACTGTAAACTGGACTACTTTCATCGTGCAAACATTTTTCAATCTAGTATAACAAGAAGCTGCAATATTTCCAAACAAACAGGCACAATGCGGCAACACTATTTTAAAGTATGATCAACTGGTATGCATGCTGTTGTAATTATTGAATAAAAATTATGTTGCGGCTTGTGTTTACGTGCTTGTCGGCTTACAGGATGGCTTAGCAGGGCTGTCTGCTCAAAGTATTGTTTCCGGAGCAAAATGCCTCTTAATCAAAATTGTCCTGTTGTTAGCTAAAATTAGTATATAGGTATGTTCTTAGTGAATGGATGCGCATCAATTGATGGGTTTGCTTATATTTAAATAGGACTAAACCTTAATATCAACCTTTCAGCTTATGAAGAACTATTTACTAGTATTCCTCTTTATTGTAGGAATTTGGGGCCTTGCACAGGCGCAGGACAAGGCCGTATCAGGTACAGTAACCTCTAAAGAAGATGGCAGCCCCATGCCGGGTGTGACGGTGATGGTGGAAGGTCTTGCCAGGGGCACGCAGACGGACGTGAACGGAAAGTTTACCCTGCAGGCGCCGGAAGGCTCTACCTTGGTAATTTCCTATATCGGGTTTGTGACGCAGAAAATAAAAGTAGGCAGCCAGGGTGAGTACAACGTTACGATAGCACCCGATACAAAGCAGTTGCAGGAAGTGGTGGTAACCTCTTTTGGCATCGAGCGCGATAAAAAATCACTCGGTTACGGTGTAACGCAGGTGCAGTCTGAAGCAATTACAAAATCGCCGGTAGCGGATGTTACCAACGCACTTGCAGGAAAGGTGGCAGGTGTGCAGATATCCGGTACAGGTGGCGGTCTGTCGAGCTCTAACATCACCATTCGTGGTTTTACAAGTATAACCGGCAGTAACCAGCCGCTGTTCGTAATCGATGGCGTGCCTGTTGACAACGAAGGCGGCAGCAACTCGGTAAACACCGGCGTGGCCACCTCCAACAGGGCCTCTGACATCAACCCGGACGACATCGAAAGTATAAGCGTGCTGAAAGGTGCCGCAGCAACCGTGCTTTATGGCTCCAGAGCTGCTTCCGGTGCCATCCTGATCACCACCAAGAAAGGCAAGTTTGGCACCAAGAACCAGGTTACGTTCTCTTCTAACTATGGCGTGGGCACTGTAAACCGCTTCCCTGAGTTCCAGAACGAGTATGCGCAGGGCAATACCGGTAACTACATCAACAACTATGCGGGCTCCTGGGGACCGAAAATTGCCGGCCAGACAGTAAAGAACTTCTTTGGCGAGGACGAGACACTGCAGGCTTACCCGAACAACGTAAGCGATATACTGCAGCACTCCAAGTATGTGCAGAACACCATCGGCTTTTCCGGTGCAACGGACAAGTATAACTACAGGGTGTCGTATGGCAACATCTATGAAACGGGTCTTGTGCCGGGCAACGAGCTGAAGAAGAACAGCTTCAGTGTGAATGCCGGTACCAGCATCACCGACAAGTTTACCATCAACAGCTCCCTTTCTTACATCAACAACCAGTCGGAAAGAACGCAGGCGGGTAACCAGGGCTCCAACCCGCTCTGGAGAGGCATTTACACGCCGCGCAGCTACAACCTGTCCGGGTTGCCATACCAGGATGAGCTGGGCAACCAGCTTTGGTTCGCAGCCGAAGACCATCCTTACTGGGCCATCGAGAATGTGCGCTACAACGAAGAGACAAACCGCTTCTACGGCAACATCAATCTTGCTTACGACTTTACCGACTGGCTGCGTGCCGATCTGAAGCTGGGTGGCGATGTGTACTCGACCAAGAGCAAAGGCTTTGACAACAAAGGCATTCGCGGCAACGGTAACACCAGCTCGGCAGGCAAAGGCGGCTTAAGAGACAGAGAAATAATGTCGCGCGACATCAACACCTACTTTACGTTGACTGGAGACCGAAACATCGGAGATAACTTTAAAGTGAGTGCCACGCTGGGTAACGAGATCGTGTCTAACTACGACAACTCGTTGCAGGCAATCGGTTTGGGTATCGTAGTACCGGGCTTCGATAACCTGAAAAACTACCTGGCTTACAATCCGTCGGCAAGTATAACCAGACGCCGTCTGATGGGCTTCTTCGGTGACTTCGTAGTGGATTACAAAAACTACCTGACAGTAAACCTGAAGGGCAGAAACGATTATTCTTCCACATTAACAAAAGAAAACCGTTCCATTTTCTATCCTGCGGTGGCTGTAAGCTTTGTGCCTACCGAGGCATTCCCGGGCTTAAAAGGCGACATTCTCTCTTCTGCCAAGATCCGCGCAAACGTAGGGGAAGTGGGCAAAGGCGCTCAGCCTTACAACACGTATACATACTATGGCCAGGCAAGTGCTGCAGACGGCTTCAACTCTACCCAGGTTAACTTCCCGTTCAATGGCCTGGCCGGTTATACGTATGACAACACCGCCGGTAAGTATGATCTGAAGCCGGAGTTTACCCGCGAAATTGAACTGGGCACCGAGATCAGCCTCTTCAAAGACCGCCTGTTCCTGGACGCTTCTGTTTACAAGCGGGATTCGCGTAACCTGATCTTCGCGGTTCCGGTGCCGGGTTCTTCGGGTTTTACCAGTGCTATCACCAATGCCGGTAAGCTGTCAACCAAAGGTCTGGAGGTGCTCTTATCCGGTTCTCCTATCCAGAAAGAAAGCTTCAGCTGGGAAACGACCCTGAACTTCACTACTTTCAGAACAGAAGTAAAAGAACTGGCTCCGGGTGTGTCTGCCATTGTGCTGGGCGGCTTTACCTCGCCTGATACGCGTGCCGTGGTAGGGCAGCAGTATGGCCTGATCTACTCTACCCGTTACCAGCGTGATGACCAGGGCAGAATGGTGATCGGTCCGGACGGGTTGCCACGCGTTGACCCAAGAGGTGTTGGCGTTATCGGTAATCCGAATCCAAAATTCACGGCCGGCCTGACCAATGCCTTCTCTTACAAAGCGTTTAACTTCTCCTTCCTGGTAGACATGAAGTATAAAGGCGACATCCTTTCCAGAACGGTTGGCGACCTGAGAATAAACGGTGTATCGGACGAAACTGCTGAATTCCCTCGCTTCAACTCAGACGGCACGCCTAACAAGCCATACCTGTTTGAGGGTGTGCTGGAAGACGGAACACCAAACAATATTTACGTAACGGCACAGCAGTATTGGGGCACCAAGGGCAAGTACGTAGCCTGGGAGGGTTATGTGCGGGACGCTACGTTCGCCAAATTGAGAGAAGCTACCCTGAGCTACAACCTGCCACAGTCGCTGCTCTCCAGAACAGGCTTTGTGAAAGCATTGCAGGTGTCTGTTTACGGCCGCAACCTGATTACTTATGCACCGAACTACCCAGACCTGGATCCAGAGCAAAACCTGCAGGGCGTAAGCAACTCCCGTGGTCTGGAGTTTGGTATCCAGCCGGTTGCAAGAACAATAGGTGGCAGCCTGCGAGCTACTTTCTAATACAAGAATTCAGTCAATACTCAATTTATCCGACATGAAACGTAACAAGTTTTTATATATCGCATTGCTATCGACCGGGCTGCTGTTTACCTCGTGCGAAAGCTTCTTTGATGTGAACGACAGCCCCAACGATATCAAGGAAGCGCGTGTTTCCGAGATACTGCCTGCTGCTACCGTTAACATCGGCTTTATGGGCGGTAGCGATATGCTGCGCTACAGCGCCCTGATCATGCAGCAGTTTTCAGGACAGGGTCCTGCTAACCCAAGTACCACCAAGGAGTACGAGCGCTACAACATCAACAACTCCGATGTGAACAACCTCTGGAACAGGATCTACTCAGTAGTGCTGGCCGACCTGGAGCAGGTAATTACAAAAGCCGGAGCAGAAGGCAGTCCGCATTTTACCGGTGTTGCCAAAATTCTGAAGGCCTATACCTACCAGGTAACTGTGGATGCCTGGGGCGATGTGCCTTTCTCAGAAGCCTCCAAATTCCAAAGCAATTTCTACCCGAAGTATGACGACGATGAAGCCATTTATCCTGCGCTGATCAAGCTGCTGGACGAGGGGATTGCCGAAGTTAATGCCACTGCTTCGGTTATGGACCCGAATGCGTACTCTACCATCTTTCCGGCTTCTAACTGGGAGACCTCCAGGATAAAATGGGTTCGGTTCGCGAACACGCTTAAGCTGAGATTGTACATCCATTACAGCGAAAAAGATCCTGCGTTTGCCGCACAAGGTATAAATGGTTTGATCAACAGCGGAGCAGAGTTCATGACGTCGACATCAGATAACTTCGAGATGATGTTCCTGAACCAGCCGCAACGTCAGAACCCGCTTACCAGCATTGAGGGTGGCCAGTTCAAGAACCAGTTGTTCCCGAACCGTACCATCGTAGATATGATGAACCAGAAGGCTGACCCGAGACGTGCATCCTATTTTGTGGCGTACCCGATCAACTCTTCGCCGGCTACTTACAAAGGCCAAAGTATAGACAGCCCGCCTACAACGGCTGTGTCGAGGCTGCACCGCTTCCTGAAGGGCACCGCTACGCCGGTCGACCCGGGCAAGGTAAACGCGGACGGAAGTATAAAAGATGATGCCATCATGTACGGCGGCGATGCCCCGACACGCCTGCTGACGTTTGCAGAGTATAACTTTATCAGAGCAGAGGCGGCTTTACGTTTCGGCGCTCCGGGCGATGCGCAGGCTTTCTTCCAGGAAGGTATTCGTGCTTCGATGAAGGATGCGGGTATCGCAGCGGCGGAGGCCGACGCATACATTGCAGCCAATGGCACGCTTACCGGCTCACCGGAAGAGCAGCTTGAGCAGATCATCACCGAAAAGTATATTGCCAACTTCGGTGTGATGATGGAGCCCTGGACAGACTGGAGAAGAACAGGTTATCCGGACATTACACCGCTAACCCGACCAACGGCCATTTACGACGAGCTGCCAAGATCGCTCTTCTACCCGGTTTCAGAAATTACGAGTAACCCGAACGCCAAGCAAAAGGAAACAATGCTGGAGAGAGTATTCTGGGATGTAAGACAATAAAGAATAGTTAATTTTCTCATTGCGCTGATTTTTGCCGTGCCTGGGCTTGCCAAAGCTTAAGGCACGGCAAATTTGTTTAATGCCACGGACTACACTACAACGCCAGGTTTGCCTTACAGCCTTATCATCAGAAAACTTTATGTAGAACCAGAGTAGAATAGTTACTACTTTAGGCCTGTACAACGAACTCCCGGATAACAGCCCTATGAGTTCAAATGATAAGACCATGTTCAGAAATTCTGTGAAAACAGCCGCAGCAAGCCTTGTGAGCTTGAGTATGGCTTTGTTCTCGTGCACTACAGCCAGCACCAATAGCTCAGAAAAAATAACCGCAGCCGATGTGGAACAGGCTAGGGGCACTCAATCAGCAATGGTATATGTAGGAACGTATGCAAAACCAGACCAGGAAAGCATTTTTCTGTATCACCTGGATACCGAAACGGGCGAGCTGACGCGCGTAAGTGCATTCAAAGCAGGCGAAAACCCGTCTTACCTGGCATTGGACAAACAGCGCCGTTACTTGTATGCGGTAAATGAAACCGGGAATTACCAGGGCAAGAACAGCGGGGCAGTCAGTGCTTTTGCCATCAACCAACAAACAGGTGACCTTTCCCTACTGAACAAAGTCGCTTCGGAAGGCGGTGCGCCCTGCCATATTTCTCTGGATGAACCGGGAAAAACGGTGATGGTTGCAAACTATACGGGTGGTAATGTGGCGGCTTTTGCTGTTCAGGAAAATGGCACGCTGGCAGCGGCCGCCAGCGTGCAGCAGCACAAAGGCTCAGGGCCAACCGAGCGTCAGCAGGCGCCACACGCCCATTACATAACCCCAAGCCCGCGCGGGAAGTATGCCTTTGCCGTAGACCTGGGAGCAGACCAGGTGCTTGGTTACAGGCTGGGTGCCGGGAACGCAGCGCTTACGCCAAACGAACCTGCTGTTGCTTTTGCTACTGCGCCTGGTGCAGGCCCACGGCACATGGTTTTCCACCCCAATGGGCGATATGCTTACGTGATCAATGAGCTGAACTCAACCATGGTGGCCCTGGCATTTGATGACAGCAAAGGCACCTTTTCGGAACTACAAACTATAAGTACACTGCCCTCCGATTTCGAAGGGAAAAGCTATTGCGCTGCCGTTAAAGTATCTCCGGATGGCAAATTCCTGTACGGCTCTAACCGCGGGCACAACAGCATTGTGGTATACGCCATAGATGCCAACACGGGCAAGCTCACGCT
Organism: Pontibacter ruber; assembly: GCF_023630205.1. GTDB lineage: Bacteria > Bacteroidota > Bacteroidia > Cytophagales > Hymenobacteraceae > Pontibacter > Pontibacter ruber. The sequence continues at coordinate 131,641 of NZ_JALPRR010000004.1, forward strand.
GGTGCAGCACCAGGATACCGGCGGCAACTGGCCACGCGATTTTACGATCGATCTTACGGGCAACATCATGCTGGTAGCCAACGAGCGCTCCGGCAACATTGTCTCCTATAAAATAAACAAGTTAAGCGGTAAACTTTCTCCTGCCGGCCACGAAGTGGAGGTGCCGAAGCCGGTGTGCCTGCAGGTAGTGCCGGAGTTTAAGTAACAGGAATTTATACTTCGGGTGGGGCAAAAATTTTCGTTTAAGCAGCCAGGAAGCAGATTAATTTCCTAACTTTTGCCATGCTTCGGCACACAGGTCATCGGCGTAATTTCAGGCACAACATCCGGTTGGCGGCGCTGCTTTGCCTGACAGCAGGCTTTGTGAACATTACCGGCTTGCTGGCTTTTGCCGTGCTCACCACCAACGTGACGGGCCACGTAGCCTACTTTGCCGAAAGCTTCTCACAGGGTGACTTCCAGTTGGTACGTATCATCGGGGTGTGGATGTTCCTGTTTTTGCTCGGCGCCTTTTCGTCGAGCTTTATCATTGGCAGGATAGGGCGCAACCAGACTTTTGCCTATACATTGCCTATCCTGCTGGAGATCGGCATCCTGGTGCTCAATGCCATCTACGGCTACAGGTACAGCGGCGGCGTGATTGAGAAGGAGATCTTTGCCGGTAGCCTGCTTTTTGCCATGGGGCTGCAAAATGCCATGGTGTCCATGATCTCGGGCTCGGTAGTGCGCACCACCCACCTCACCGGTATTTTTACAGACTTAGGCATTGACCTGGCGGCTGCCACACTGCCGGCTACGGTACCAAAACAAGGGCTTTCGCAACGTATTACACTCCGCCTGGTGATTATCTTTTTCTTTTTGGCAGGTGCCGTGGCTGGTGGTTTTTTATACCCTACGCTGCAGCATCATACTTTCTTTGTGCCCGCCGGGCTGCTGGTTATTGCCATGTTCTACGATATTTCGCGCGTGCGCATCCTAAAGGTCTTCCGGCAGTTGCGGCACCGGCTGGCAGCCTAGGCTATACTTACTTCCGGGCCTGTTGCTGCTCCACGCCATTTCGTGCTTTCTGGAAAAACAGCAGGTGATACTCCAGCGCATTGCCCCAGTAAGCCCACGAATGAGCGCCGGCACGCTCGGTATAATCGTGCGGTACTTTTTCGGTTACCAGGCGGCGGTGCAGTTCCCGGTTGTCTTCAATCAGGAAATCGTCTACCCCGCAATCAATTATATAATGTACCCCGCTCTGCTTTAGCTGCGGCACCATGTGTACGATGGAGTTCTCTTCAAAGCGCTGCTGGTTTTCGGCTTTCGGACCTAACACCGCTTCTATACTTGTTAAAAGGTTTTTCCGGTCGATGGCAGCGATGTTCACAGAGCCGCTCATGCTGCCGGCTGCCAGGTACAGCTCCGGGTGGCGCGCTGATAAGTATAAGGCACCGTGCCCGCCCATGCTCAGGCCGGAAATAAAGCGCCCGCTGCGGTCTTTGATTGTTTTATACTTGCTGTCAATTAGCTGCACCAGCTCCTCGGTGATGTAGGTTTCGTACTGGCTGGCTTTGTCAACCGGGCTGTTGTAGTACCAGCTGCCGGAGCCGCCGTCTGGTGTTACGATGATGACCTGGTACTTGTCAGCCATACCTTGCAGAAGGTTCTTTTGTGGGGGCACCTTCAGCCAGTTGCTGAAATTGCCTTTATGGCCGTGCAGCAAGTATAAAACAGGGTAAGGGCCGCTCTTTTTCTTTTTGTAACCGTCGGGGGTAACCACGCCTGCTTTCAGCATTTTCTGCATTGAAGCGCTGTTGATAACCAGCGTATCTACCTTGGCAGCCTGTGCAAAGAGTACGGAAAAGAAAAAGACCAGGAGCAAGAGGTGTTTCTTGTTCATAAGCTGATGGATGTGAAAGTATAGTAGGTGCAAAATATGCATTAAGGGGCAGTTGCTAAAGTATAAGCTGCACTTCTTCTTGGAGCTAAAGGCAAATACAAGTATAAGCTTCTGAGTAGCAATAGAATGCTGCTTTGTTTTTTACGTATGTACAAATTGCATACATACTTGTAAATTCCCATGATACTGACAGATAGTTCCACGGCAGCAGCGCAGCAGCTTGTAAAACTAGCCATCGCCGGTCTGAGCCATGACCATGTGCACGGTGCATTCCAACGGCTCCGGAAAGGCGATGTGGTGCTGGTCGGCATTGCCGAGGCAGACAAAAACCTGGCGCAGCGCTACCGGAAGAAATATTACCTGCCTGACTCTGTCTTTTACAAAAGCCTTCCGGCGCTGCTAAAACAGGAAAAACCAGATGCTGTCCTGGCCTTCAACCCTATTGCTGAGCACTTGTCTGTAGTAGAGGCCTGCGCGCCGTTGGGCATACACGTAATGGTGGAAAAACCGCTGGCAACCTCTGTGAAGGACGCCCGGCGTATGGCTGCGCTTGCCTGGGAGCACAACATCAACCTGCTTACCAACTACGAGACTACCTGGTATGGCAGTAACCAGGAGCTGGATATCATGGCAAAGCACAGAATAGCCATCGGCGATATCCGGCGCATGACCGTGCATGCCGGGCACCAGGGACTGAAAGAAGTTGGCGCCAGCCCGGAGTTTGTGAACTGGTTAACAGATCCTGCTAAAAGTGGAGGCGGCGCTATGATGGATTTTGGCTGCTACGGCGTAAACCTGATGACGTGGCTGATGCAGGGCAAAGAACCGCTTTCGGTAACAGCGATCACGAGGCAGCTAAAGCCGGAAATGTACCCGGATGTTGACGATGACGCCACCATCATACTGGAGTATCCGGAAGCAACCGGCATTATCGAAGCTTCCTGGAACTGGCCATTCCCGATCAAAGACCTGGAGGTGTTCGGCGAAACAGGTTACATACAGGCATTGGATGAATACACCCTGCGCACGAAAACAAACGGCGAGCACTTTTATGTAACCGAAGAGGTGGAGTTGCTGGCAGACCCTTACCAGGACTATGTGTCTTACCTGGTTGCCATGATAAAAGGTGAAATACAGCCCGATCAGGACCTGTCCTCTCTGGAGAATAACCTGATGGTGGTCAGAATTATGGAAGCTGCTAGGGAGTCGGCGCGTGAGGGTAAAAAAGTGTTATTAAAATAAACCGCCCGCTCTTGCCGGCTAAGGGCTGTCTTTTTTCTTTATGTGGCTGTCCGGCATTATCATACCTGCTTTCAGTGTTTTCTGTATCGAAGTGCTCTGGCTAGCCAGTGCCGGAAGTAAGCAGAAGTAGGATGAGTATAAAGTTGTTTCTTTTGCCTAGTGTCAGGTATGGTTCACTGCGAAATAGGTATTCATGACTAAATAAGTAAATAGCGCCTATACTTTTTCGAAACAAGTAGTACTTTGCTAAGTATAATTTATAAATAAATGTTGATTGATATGCTTGAAGTACTACCTGAAACACATGATAATGTGCTCGCTGTGCGGGTCAGTAAAGAGCTAAGCGTTCCGGATTTCGACCGGTATCGCAACATGGCCAGTGACCTGATGCGAAAGCACAAAGAGACACACATCTACTATGAGATGGCGGATGTGAACTGGGTACAACCTGTGGCAGCTATTGAAAGTGCTTTGTTTGATGTCATCCATGCCTTCGACTACGGACGGATAGCCATGGTTGGGGATAAGAGATGGCAGGAGTGGGGTGCTAAAGTAGCTAGCAGAGTAAAGAAGGACGGTATACGCTACTTTGACCCAGCACATAAGGAGCAGGCAATGAAATGGGTGCTGAAAGGAGAATGATGTATACCGTTGCCGTTCATCTCTAAGCTCAATTGAATTACCTGATCCGTAGAATTGTTGGCGGCGAAATAAAAAAAGAAGCACCCATGAACCTTGAGCTCATGGGTGCTTTCTGTTAAACAGGTATGTTACGTCTTAATCTACGGTGTCTTCGATGCTGGTTGCCATTTTTTGGTGCGACTGCAGTTTCGGCAACGTTTTAGTGGCAAACGTTTTTACACTGGATGATTTGGCGTTAGTGCTCTTTGCCTCAAACATAGCAATATCCATTTTGTGTGCTGATTCCATGGTGTCCATGTAATCCTCATCAAGAGCAGTGCCTGTTTTTCCTGATAGCTTGTCAACCATTGCCTGGTGCATAGGCATCAGGGTTGTTGGCAGTGTTACACCCATTTGCGAGGCTACTGTTTTCAGTTCCTGCGTAGCTTTGGTATGATGGTCTACCATCATCTGGGCAAACTCTTTTACTTTCGGGTCAGAAGCTTGCGCAGCGGCCATTTTGCCTAATTGTATTTCCAGCATGTTGCTGCTAGCCGCAGTCATCATAAAGGTAGCATCATCGATGTTGGTCAGGGTAGCTACATCGCCTGTTGTACCCATATCCGAACCTGTACCAGTAGTTCCACCAGAACCGGCAGCACCTGTTGCACCAGTGGCGTTTGAAGTGCCTGATGAACTCATAGTACCTGTTGTACCGGTAGTACCTGTGCTACCTGATGAACTCATCGTTTCTGAAGTTCCGGTACTACCAGTAGTGCCTGTTGAGCCCATGGTGCCGGTGTTTGTATCCGTTGTTGTTTCATCTGCTGCACTGCCGGCTGCAGTAGTAGTTTCGGATGTTTGCAGCGAAGTAGAGTCGGCAGTAGCCGTATCGGTTGTACTACATGCAGTAGCCGTAAACATGGTTCCTGCAACAAAATAAAAAAATGTTTTTTTCATAGCTTAAAAAATAAAAATCCAGCTTGGGTATACGCTGAGATATCAGGGGTGTTTTGTTTTTGTCCAAATTCCACCCTGTAAAAGTTTTTATTTCGGTGTTTTTGCTGTGTTTTAGTAAGTGTTTGATGCAATTTTTATGCTTGGTTACACAAGTATAATTTGCTCAGGTTAAAGGCTGTAGAAGTGTTTATACTTGTATTATTCAAAGTGTCTGGTTGTAGGGCATATGAATGCAGGCGATAAATAATGTTTGAGGTAGATAAACAAAAAGGCCACCCAAACTGGGTGGCCTTTTTGCTCAACTAAACTCTAAACTAATCTACATTACATCTTACTTTTCTGTCGGAAGCTCGATGTCAACATTGTTGAAACGAATCTTACCGTCTTCTAGTACCGCCTCTACTACAGAATCTTTATTTATAGTACCGGCCAATATCTCCTTCGATAGCTCGTTGAGCACCTGGCGCTGCAGCACACGCTTCAGCGGACGGGCACCAAACTGCGGATCGTAGCCTTGCTCGCCCAGGTAATCCAGTACCTCGTCGGTAGCGATCAGCTGTATGCCTGTATCCTCCAGACGGTCCTGGATATGGCCGAACTGGATCGTAACGATCTTGCGGATATCCTCGCGGCTCAGTGGTCGGAACATCACCAGTTCATCGATACGGTTCAGGAACTCCGGTCTTACCGACTTCTTCAGCAATTCAAACACTTCGTCCTTGGTGCGCTCAATCACTTCGTCGTGGTTATACTCATCCATCAACTCGAAATTAGATTGGATGATGTGCGAACCGATGTTCGAGGTCATGATGATGATCGTGTTCTTGAAGTTCACCACACGGCCTTTGCTGTCGGTCAGACGGCCATCGTCGAGTACCTGCAGCAGGATGTTGAACACATCCGGGTGCGCTTTCTCGATCTCGTCGAGCAGCACCACCGAGTATGGCTTGCGGCGCACAGCTTCGGTAAGTTGACCACCTTCTTCATAGCCCACATATCCCGGAGGCGCTCCCACCATACGGCTTACAGCATGGCGCTCCTGGTACTCGCTCATGTCGATACGAACCATCGCGTTCTCGTCGTTGAACAGGTAATCGGCCAGCGCCTTGGCAAGTTCGGTCTTACCCACACCAGTCGTACCCAGGAAGATGAACGAACCGATCGGACGTTTCGGGTCCTGCATACCGGCACGGCTTCGGCGAACGGCGTCGGAGATGGCCTGAATGGCTTCTTCCTGACCGGCTACGCGTTTGCCCAGTTCTTCTTCCAGGTGCAGCAGTTTCTCGCGGTCGCTCTGCAGCATTTTGCTCACCGGTATACCGGTCCATTTAGCCACTACTTCGGCGATGTCTTCGGCGTTCACTTCTTCCTTCAGCATTGGGTTTTCGCCCTGCATCTGGTGTACCTGCTCCTGTAGCTCTTTCAGGTGCGCCTCGGCTTCCTGAATTTTGCCATAACGAAGCTCGGCTACACGGCCGTAGTCACCGGAACGTTCAGCTTGCTCAGCCTCCAGTTTATAGTTTTCGATGTTCTCTTTCTCTTTCTGAATGCCCTCGATGATCTGCTTTTCGTTCTGCCACTTGGCTTTCAGGTCATCGCGCTTTGTAGATAGCTCGGCAATCTCTTTGGAAAGCACCGCTTCTTTGTCTTTGTCGTTTTCACGGCGGATCGCTTCGCGCTCGATCTCCAGCTGCATAATGCGGCGCTGAATCTCGTCCAGCTCCACCGGCAGCGAGTCGATCTCGATGCGCAGCTTCGCAGCCGCTTCGTCCATCAGGTCAATGGCCTTGTCTGGCAGGAAGCGATCTGTAATGTAGCGGTGCGATAACTCTACAGCCGCTATGATCGCATCATCCTTAATGCGTACCCCGTGGTGTACTTCATACTTATCCTTGATACCGCGAAGTATGGAAATGGCATCCTGCACGCTTGGTTCGTCTACCATCACCGCCTGGAAGCGACGCTCCAAAGCTTTATCTTTCTCGATATACTTCTGGTACTCCTTCAAAGTAGTCGCGCCAATGGCATGCAGTTCGCCTCGCGCCAAGGCTGGCTTCAGCAGGTTGGCTGCGTCCATGGCACTCTCGCCACCCGCTCCGGCACCAATCAGCGTATGGATCTCGTCGATGAAGAGCACGATCTCGCCCTCGGCATCCACCACCTCCTTGATCACCGCTTTTAAACGCTCTTCGAACTCGCCTTTATACTTGGCACCTGCTACCAGCAGACCCATGTCGAGGCTCATGAGCGTTTTGTTTTTCAGATTCTCCGGCACGTCGCCGCTTACAATTCGCTGCGCCAGGCCTTCCACAATGGCGGTTTTACCTACACCTGGCTCACCCAGCAGCACCGGGTTGTTTTTGGTACGACGGCTCAGGATCTGCAGCACACGGCGGATCTCTTCGTCACGGCCGATCACCGGGTCGATCTTGCCGTTGCGGGCCATTTCGTTCAGGTTCTTGGCATACCGCTTCAGTGAGTTATACTTTGCCTCGGCGTTCTGGTCGGTTACTTTGGCACCTCCGCGCAGTTCCTTGATGGCTTTCTTCAGATGTGACTCGCTAAAACCAACATCCTTCATCAGGCCGGCCACACGATCACGACCAGCAAGTATACCCAATAGGATGTGCTCGATGGCCACGTACTCGTCGCCAAACTCCTTCAGGTAAGAAGTGGCTTTCTGCAGGGCAGCTGCTGCGTCGTTGGCCAGGTATGGGCTGCCGCCGCTCACTTTCGGGTAAGCCGCCACAACTTCGTCCAGCTTGCTGTGCAGGATGTTGCCGTTGATGTTGTGTTTTTGGAGCAGGAAGTTGGTTACGTTCTCGTCAGTCTCCAGAATTGCTTTTAAAATGTGCCCGGTTTCGATAGCCTGCTGCTGAAAGCCGCCTGCTATTTCGGTGGCCTTCTGGATGGCCTCCTGGGCTTTGATGGTATAGTTATTAAAGTTCATAGCCTTTACTTGTTTTCCCCTTCGTTTTAGTTCTACGAGGTTAATAGCAAAGGATACACCAATGGGATTTAAAGATGATTTTACTGAAATTATGACAGGTGTAAAAATGTAGATTTAGTTGGAGTCGGACTTTTTGTCTGAATCGATGCAATGACCTCACAGCGTCTTCCAGACCTGTGAGTGTCTTGTTGGCTACAGAGCGAAAGCCATTGGCACTAGACGCTCACAGGTTTGTTAAACGCTGTGAGGTCTTTCGAGCAACTGTTATAGGTCGTCGTCTTCTATAAGAGGTGCGATACTATTGAACTCAGCAGCACTCTCTTCATGAAATTTTCTGTACCAATCCCTGCCACCGAACCACGCTAGCACATTTTCCCGCCGCAGTAAGGTTTTGCTTTTTGATAAAAGGCTGTGATAAGAAGAGAAAGGCCAGTCGCTAAAGTCATCAATCAGGCCATGATGCTGTGGGTTGAAGTGGATGTAATGTATTAGCCTTGTAAAGTATACTTCTGAGGTGACTTCTTTACGTTTAAAACGCTTCTGAAATAAACTGCCTGTACGGTTATACCTATTATTGATAGCTTTAGTATAGGAGTTAAAAAGGTGAGAGAATTGACGTTGTAGGTCGATCTGCAGCATACCTTCAGAATCTACTTTTATTACCTTAAGTTGTTCCTCAGGTTTTACCTGAATCAGAAAGTGGATGTGATTAGGGAGCAGGCAGTAAGCGTAGGTATCCGCAAATGGCGCAACATACTTTCGGAAGAGTTGCAAAAAGTAAAAGTAATTCTCTTCCTCTTTAAAGATGCTTTCCTTGTTATTACCACGCGTGTAAACATGATAAAATTTATCAGGCTCAAGATATACAGTTTGTTGCATGTTTGCCAATACGAAAACAGTTTCTCGAAAGACCTCACAGTGTTTAACAAACCTGTGAGCGTCTAGTGCCAATGGCTTTCGCTCTGTAGCCAACAAGACACTCACAGGTCTGGAAGACGCTGTGAGGTCACACTACTTTACTTCCTGCTTAAACACCGCCGCATAATGATCCGCCAGCCTTGTAGGCTCCGGTAGTTTATACTTTGTAGCGCAGGCCATGGCAATTTCCGTTGCTGATTTCAGGTCCATCAGGTGGCCGGGGGAGACGAAGACGGGTTTTACGTTGTCTTTGGTGCGGAGCACGTTGGCTATGATTTCGCCTTTGTATTCCAGCGGAGAGATAGAGCCCTTGGTAGCGGCAGGCTCTTTATACTTGCCCACCAGCACTTTCTTGGCTACGCCCATGGTGGGTTTATTCAGGTGCAGGCCCAAGTGGGTGGCAATTCCTAAACGACGCGGGTGGGAGATGCCATGACCATCTACCATGATCAGGTCAGGCTTTTGCTGCAGCTTTTCGTAGGCCTTCAGCAGGTTAGGTGCTTCGCGGAAAGCCAGGAATCCGGGAATATAGGGCAGTTCCACCAGTCCGTGGTGCCATACTTTCTCCAGCACTTCCAATCCCGGGTAGGTCAGCAGCACAAATACGGACAGGATCGTGTCCTCGCCAATAAAAGAAGAATCGCAGCCGGCAATCAGTTTCAGGTCGAAGTCAGGTTTCTGGATGACGACCCGCTGCTGCATTTCTTCCTGCTGCCGCGTCAGTTCCTTTACAATAGCAGGGTCGGGTGCCGGGTAGTCGAAGCGTCTGTAATAGGCCATAATTGTAATTACGAATTAAGAATTTTGAATTACGAATTATGAATTACGAATTATGAATGAAAGAGTATGGCTGGAGCAATCGGGACATTCACTCATTCACGCAATCGCTTATTCAAAATGCAAACCTCACGCGCTGCAGGGATAGATGAGTTTGGTGAAGAGCAGCCGCCACTGGCCGTCTATGTAGCCGAAATGAAACTCGAAGGATGTGGCCGTGTGCAGCACTGATCGTTTTAGCAGAGGTAGCGTGGCTTTTATGCGTTGAATCTCTGTTGCGGACAGGCTTGCGTAATCCCAGTAGCCGCTCTTTTGGAATTTACCTGGTTGCCACAAAAAGCAGCCGTCTTTGCTGTAGCCGGATTTTCCTGCTTCGTAGTCCACGTCGGCGCAGTCGAAGGTGGGCCATACTTCTTCTTTCAGGTCACAGGCTGTTACTTCATCTTTTACGGTAAAAAACGAACGATCCTGGTACTCGCGCCTGAAGCTGGAAATATCGGTTACATGTGTCATGCGGGGCAGGGCGCCCGGCTGTTCAATTATCCACAAGCCATACTTCGGATGTATGAACTGATCTAACCGGGAAGTATCCGAAGCCTGCAAAGCAGCAAAGAATTCCTTAAAAGCCGCCTTAAATTCGCTGGTATCCTGCAAGATTTCCGCAGGTGGCTCTGCTGACGATTTTCGCTGCTGCACTTCCTCCTGCTGGCTGCTTTCTGAGCGGCAGGAGCAGAGCCATCCTGAGACTAGTACCAGTAAGATCACACGTAAAATAAGCATACACATCGGGTAAATCTGTTGGTGGTTTAAGCTTACAAATGCATTTAGATCACTACTCCGATTCTCTTGGTATAGTTCTATGTTATATTAACTATTGTACTATAGGTGCGTACATCTAGAGATACAAACAGGTATGTTTTTTCAGCAGCAACGGGTTAAATAGCAGCACAGTTATGGTAAAGGAAATATTTAATGAAACAGTCCGGATCGATCTTGAAAAAGTGTCGCTTCCTGGAGATCTGATAGTGCCGGAGCATGCACTAGGGTTAGTTATTTTTTCGCACGGAAGTGGCAGCAGCCGCCTCAGTACACGCAACAGGGCCGTAGCCAAACATCTGCAGCAGGCAGGTTTCGCCACCCTGCTCTTCGACCTGCTTACACCTGAGGAAGACCAGGTATACGAAAGGCGATTCGATATCCCGCTGCTGACCAAACGCCTGATCAACACAACCTATTGGGTGCAGAAAGACAAGCTGACGCGCGATCTGAACATCGGATTTTTTGGGGCAAGTACAGGAGCCGCTTCCGCTCTGGGTGCCGCCGCCGGACTAGGCGACATTGTAAAGGCAGTGGTAAGCAGAGGTGGCCGGCCTGATTTGGCTTCCGAGGTGCTTCCGGATGTACATGCGCCTACTTTACTTATCGTTGGAGGCTTGGACGGGCCTGTTATCGAACTTAACCAGCAGGCCTATGATCTTCTGCTGTGTATAAAAGATATGGAGATTGTACCGGATGCATCGCACCTGTTTGAAGAGCCCGGCAAACTGGAGATGGTGGCGCAGCTTGCTACTGACTGGTTCCGGAAATACCTGGCGCCAGGAAAGCAACACCCGCTTCACCAGGACAAACCTTAAGTATAAAGCCGGAGTAGGTACTGTATTAATAGATCTTACATTTTGAGTAGCGTGTCTTATGATTCAGAACAAGATCCGAAATCGCCGGGAGGCTGCTGTACTGCTGGCAGAAGCGCTGGCGAAGTATAAAGGGCAACCGGGTGTAGTGCTGGCCATACCAAGGGGAGGCGTGCCTATTGCGGCGCATATTGCCAGAGAGTTGCACATGCCCCTGGATCTTATCCTTACCAAAAAGATCGGCCACCCGGCCAATCCGGAATTTGCCATTGGCTCGGTCAGCATAGATACGGTGCAGATAAACGAGGAGATCAATGTGCCGCACGAATACATAGATGCAGAAGTAAACCGCATTCGCGAGAGCCTTCGTGAAAAGCAGCAGCTTTTCCTGGGCAACCGGAAGCCCGTAGACCTGAGAGATAGAATTGTGATCATCGTAGACGATGGCATTGCAACCGGCAATACACTTATTGCCACCATCAAACTGGTGCAGATAAAGCAGCCCCGCAAAGTAGTGGTAGCAGTACCTGTGGCCCCGCCCTCAGCCGTCAGGCGCATCGGTGCCATGGTAGACGAAATCATCTGCCTGCTGGCCCCACCTGATTTTTTTGCTGTAGGACAGTTCTACGATGAGTTCACGCAGGTGAGCGACGAGGAAGTGATCGAGCTCCTGAATCAGGATCATGCAACGTAAGTATGAGCATTGCTATACATCAAATATGAGTTTCATAGCTGCAGATATAGCACGGACAGGTCGCGACCTATCTCTACAATTCAGTTCCAGTTGCATAGCAGCTCACAAAGCAGTGCCGTTTCCAGTCCTTGGGTTGAGCGCCTTCTATTGTTGCGGTGCCCGCAAGGGCAGCCTACAGGCGCAGCCGATGGCAGCTTCAATAGACAGCGCGATGCCCGAGGACGAGGCCCCGCGGCCGTGAGCGCACCAAAGTATAAAATGAAACTATAGGCAAGTAAGACTGAGGAACACAGACAGCTACGAAGCAAAGGCAGTCATACGCTATCCCATCACTCCAATCTATACTTCTTTGCAAAGGTCTTGGTATTGACCGTAGTTTTCAGCAGGTAAACGCCTGTTTGTTGTGCTGCAGCAAAAACTATTTCCTGTGCTATGCGCCCGACTTCATCGGCCTTTGTGAAAATGGAATGCAGCAGCTTGCCATCCAAAGTATAAATGTGGGCCTGTACCTCTTCTTCGGGCAGCAGGTTTGCAGCATGCAACATAGCAGGTCCGCCGTGTGCTTTCGTGAGGTATACCAGCGGCTCTGTTCCTGTAGTATGTCTGTTAACAGCAATTACATTGGACGTCTCGTACTGTCCGTCAAAATCGACCTGCTTCAGGCGGTAATAAAGGGTGCCGGTGTGGGCAGATTTGTCGGTGAAAGTATAAGCAAGCGTCGTATTGGAATTGCCGGAGCCGTTTACCTTCCCTATTACTTTGAAATTCTTTCCGTCTTCGGATCGCTCTATGTTGAAATGAGCATTGTTTGTTTCTGAAGCTGTTTTCCAGTGGAGTTGAATACCGCTTTTCGCCACGATGCCTTTGAAATCGAAGAGCTCAACAGGTAAGGGCGTTATTACCGGATCAAGTGCCTCGAACCAACGCAGTGCCATTTTTTCTTCTCCACTGGCGTTGGGATGTACGCCGTCCCAGGTGTCAGCTCCTTCTGTCGGGTCGAAATCTACGGTCTGGTCTACTACAATTACCGGAGACTGATCGCTGTTCAGTCTTCGGGCCAGGAGCGGAATCTGCTCGTTATAGTTGCTCCATCGGTCTATGGTGTTCTGCCCTACTTTCTCTATCCAGATCGGGAGTATCTTTGCCATCAGGATCGTAACGTTCGGATTCGTTTTCCGGATCTCACTTACCACCTCTTCCAGTTCCTGTATGGTTTCTTCCACAGGTTGTTCCTGCATCACATCGTTAGAACCCAGATGCATCAGCACGACGTCCGGGGTATAGCCGCGCAGCCATTCTTTTAGTCTGCCTTTGTCGCGCTCGTCTTCGTGGCCGTGCAGGATCTGATCTATTCGCCAACCCCAGTGGCCTTCGTTGCGGTTGCTATACGTTTGTCCGTTATGATCCGGAAACTCCGGGTTACCTTCGAAGTTCACATCGTGTGAGCCTACATATTCAAACTCAACGCCGGCTTCGGTCAGCATTTTCCAGAGCGGATAGCGGTAGCTGGGGTGCTCGTTGTCGCCCTGGGTGATGGAATTGCCCAGCGGCATGATCCTGAGCGCCTGGGCAGATACAGTCGCAGGCATCATCATAAAAAGGAACAGTATTAGCTTCAGTGTTTTAAAGAAGGAGAGGGCGTGTAAGTATAGCAACATAAGCAAATCGGTTATTGTAAGACCTTAAGAACGATCCATTTATTGTACAGTTTCAGTTGATCATGAATAACATAGGCCATACTGCGCAGGTATGAAATATATGGATGTGCTGCAATTTGTATTATTAGAAGGTATGGGCAGGAGGCAGGAACAAGCAAGAAAGGCATAAAACATGTGTAACCAGAAACGAGACATGCTTCTTTCCGGAAGAATGGATTCAAAAACTGTTCAATTAAGATTTGGATGAGTTACTATCAGTTTTATACTTGCCCGAGGGGTGCCTGCTCTTTACCAAGAGCTGTTTTCTGGGAACATGAACTGCATGATACGTGAGCCGGAACGCTAATGCAGGAAAGCCGCTCACCGGACTAAGCTTTATCAAAAAGACTCTTATATTTGCTGCCGTTACCGAACCTACCGTTTTGTTTGGGGGTAATAAGACCTTTAACCAGTAGAATAACATGGCAAAAGCATCAAGAATCATTTATACCATAACGGACGAAGCGCCGGCTCTGGCCACGCGCTCTTTCCTGCCCATCGTGCAGGCTTTCACAAAGGCTGCCGACCTCGAAATAGAAACAAGAGATATTTCGCTGGCTGGCCGTATCATTGCGGCTTTCCCGGAGAACCTTTCGGAAGAGCAGAAGCAGTCGGATGACCTGGCGTACCTGGGCGAACTGGCGAAGACGCCGGAGGCAAACATCATCAAGCTGCCAAACATCAGTGCTTCTATTCCGCAGCTGACCGAAGCGATTGAGGAGCTTCAGTCGCAGGGCTACAACATCCCGGATTACCCGGCTGACCCGAAGAATGATGTAGAGAAAGACATCAAAGCACGTTATGCGAAGATTCTGGGCAGTGCGGTAAACCCTGTGCTGCGCGAAGGTAACTCCGATCGCCGTGTAGCAGATGCCGTGAAGCAGTACGCCAAAAAGCACCCGCATTCGATGGGTAAGTGGTCATCAGATTCTAAAACGCACGTAGCGCACATGACCGGCGGCGACTTCTACGGCAGCGAGCAGTCTGTAGTGGTGGATAACGCGACCGATGTGCGTATCGAGTTTGTTGGCGCTAACGGCGAGACCAAGGTGCTGAAAGAAAAAGTAGCCCTGAAAGCCGGGGAGGTGATGGACTCTTCTGTGATGAGCAGAAGCGCGTTACGTTCTTTCCTGGAGCAGGAGATTGCAGATGCCAAAAACAACAACATCCTGCTGTCGCTGCACCTGAAGGCTACCATGATGAAAGTGTCTGACCCTATCATGTTCGGCCACGCAGTAACCGTATTCTTCAAAGATACTTTTGCCAAGCATGCCGCTACTTTTAAAGAGATCGGCGTGGACGCAAACAATGGTTTGGGCGACGTTTATGCTAAAATACAGAACCTGCCGGCTGAGCAGCGTGCTGAGATTGAAGCTGACCTGAAAGCAGAGATGGCACAGCGCCCTGAACTGGCGATGGTAAACTCTGATAAGGGAATTACCAACTTGCACGTGCCAAGCGATGTGATCATCGACGCGTCTATGCCGGCAGCTATCCGTTCGTCAGGCCAGATGTGGGGACCGGATGGCAAGCTGCACGACACGAAAGCGATCATTCCGGATCGTTCTTATGCAGGTATTTACCAGGAAGTGATCCAGTTCTGCAAAGACAACGGCGCTTTCGACCCTACTACCATGGGTACAGTGCCGAACATCGGCCTGATGGCGCAGAAGGCGGAAGAGTATGGCTCACATGACAAGACGTTTGAAATGACTGAGGCAGGTGTTGTTCGTATAATTGATGCGAATGGCAACACGCTGATGGAGCAGAAGGTAGAGCAGGGCGATATCTTCAGAGCCTGCCAGACAAAAGACCTTCCTATCCAGGATTGGGTGAAGCTGGCTGTTACAAGAGCTAGAATTACGAATACACCTGCTATTTTCTGGTTAGACCCGCAGCGTGCCCACGACGCAAACCTGATCAAGAAAGTAGAGCGTTACCTGCAGGACCACGATACCAACGGACTTGAGATCAAGATTATGTCCCCGGTTGAGGCGATGCGCTATACTTGCGAGCGTGCCAAAGCTGGTAAAGACACTATCTCAGTAACCGGTAACGTACTCCGCGACTACCTGACCGACCTGTTCCCGATCCTGGAGCTGGGTACAAGTGCTAAAATGCTTTCTATAGTTCCGTTGCTGGATGGCGGTGGATTGTTCGAAACCGGTGCCGGTGGATCTGCGCCGAAGCACGTAGAGCAGTTCGTAGAAGAGAACTACCTGCGTTGGGATTCATTGGGCGAGTTCCTAGCTCTGGCGGTATCGCTGGAAGACCTTGCTTACAAGACCAAAAACGAGAAGGCTGAAGTATTGGCAGAAGCTTTGAACCAAGCAAATGCCAAGTTCCTGGAGAACGACAAATCGCCTTCGCGTAAAGTAGGTGGTATCGACAACCGTGGCAGCCACTTCTACCTGGCTATGTACTGGGCACAGGCTCTTGCCGAGCAGACCAAAAGCCAGGAGCTGAAAAACCGTTTCACGAAACTGGCTCAGGAGCTGTCTGAAAACGAGAACAAGATCGTGGAAGAGCAGATCGCTGTACAAGGCAAACCAGTCGAGATCGGCGGTTACTACCACCCGGATGAAGAGAAGACCAGCAAAGCCATGCGCCCAAGCGAAACGCTGAACGCTGCTTTAGCTAACTTCTAATCCGAAGTATAAAGTATAAAATGAGAAAGGCTGCCTGAGAGATCAGGCAGCCTTTCTCATTTATTGAATTATCTTTATTTTAATTCAAAGGTTACCTTAATTTGTAATAGTCAAGATAAAGTCTGACCCTACATGCCGCAAGTTTAGCGTGAGCGCAACTTGTGGCTGAATATGAGGCCAGTTTGTAACTGGCATACTGTCATTTTTATACATCCGCCAGTTACAAACTGGCTATCATTACAACCACCAGTTACCGCTTCGCTCAAACTGACGGTATGTTCGTATAGCATACCATGAGCCGAAACTATAAGATCAGCGACCAGAACCAACTGCACTTTATTTCTTTTGCAACTATAAACTGGATAGATGTTTTCACCAGACCCGCCTACAAAAACATTGTAGTTGACAGCCTGAACTATTGCATCAAGAACAAGGGGCTCGAAGTATACGCCTGGTGCCTCATGTCTAATCACGTTCATCTAATCATAGGTTCACAGACAGAAAACCAATCTGCTATCATCCGTGATCTGAAAAAGCATACTTCGAAGACCGTACTAAAAGCTATTGTTGATAACCCGCAGGAGAGCCGCAGAGAATGGATGCTCTGGATGTTTGAGCGTGCAGGAAAACGTAATAGTAACAACCAGGATTTCCAGTTCTGGCAGCAGCACAACCAGCCCATTGAGCTTGACTCAAATTTCTTGTTAGAGCAGAAGCTGAATTATATTCATAACAATCCTGTAGAAGCTGGTTTAGTGTGGGAGCCGCAGGATTATCCTTACAGCAGTGCCATAGACTATGCTGGAGGAAAAGGAATGATAGATATTATACTTCTAGACTAATCATGCCACCAGTTTGAGCGAAGCGGGAAATGATAGCCAGTTTGTAACTGGCGAAAGTATGGTTTATGGAACACGAGCCAGTTACAAACTGGCCTCATGTGCAGCCACAAGTTACGCTCACGCTAAACTTGCGGCATGTAAGGGGTAACTGGAAGATAGTTAAACAATGAGCGACAACCTCGCCCTACCAGACCCTAAAACAAAAGCGGCAGCCATACTTTGGCTGCCGCTTTTGTTTTATACTTATAATGCCACTAATCCGCATTCTTGCCTATATCTCCCTGGGCAACTATCACATTCAATTGGGTTTCGCTCAGGTGCACGTTCACGTAGCCGTCGTAGCGGAGCACGTCTTTGTAGCCGAATGGCGTGCCGTTATCGAGTTTGGCGACGTTTGTCATGCTCATGCCGGTGCTGCCGTTTACCGGGTTGAAGGTAAATACAATATCTCCACCCTCTTTTGCTGAGTTTTTATGAATGTGGGCTGGGTGTATGCCGCCTTCCGGGGTATTCTGCAACTTAATGGTGGCTAAGGCTTCGCCGTTCTTCCTTTCTTCAAAAAGAACGCTGCCGCTTATGCCGGGTACGTCTTTCTCATTCAGGGCATATTGCTTTGACTTTCCTGTGAGTTCATTCTGGCCGATATCGCCCTGTGCTACAATAACATCCAGCTGATCCTGGCTCAAATGCACGTTTACATGACCATCGAAGCGCAGCAAGTCTTCATATGTTACGCGTGTTCCCGCATCCGTAGTCTGTACGATGGTGGTACTAATGCCTGTTGTTCCATTCACCGGCTCCAGCGAAATAACGATAGGACCGCCCTCTGCAGCTGTGTTAGCATGTATGTGTGCAGGATGTCTGCCTCCGGTTGGTGTTCCGGTTAAAAGAATGGTGATGGAGGTTGTTCTCTCATCAAGGCGCACAAATGTTGCAGTGCCTTCTATATTAGGGTCTGCTACAGATTCTAATTCATAAACTTTAGTTTTGGGTAAAGGTATCGGAAGGTCATCGTCGTCGTCCTTACAACCAGTAAAGGCAAAAGTGCTAAGCACCAACATTAAAGCGAAAATTCTGAATTTAGATAAGTCGTTCAGCATAGTATTATAATTTAATGGTAAAAAAATATAATATTATTGTTGCAACACTTTCTTTAACTTCCTGACCTACATAATGTTTTGGGTAATTTGTAAGTGGCGCCAGAACAGGTGTGAGCAGTGTGGGGAAGAGGATTAGAAAAATGCGGAGTGTTATGCCTTAACCGAAGAGGGCTAAGGCATAAAACAAAAGCGGCAGCCTGTTAGGGCTGCCGCTTTTGTTTAGAAGGTTTGGCAATAAAGCTTAGTAACCGAATATCTCCTTCAGGCTCAGCTGCTTCACTTTGCCATATTTCTCCAGTTCCTTGAAGTTCAGGCGGTCTTTTGAGCCGATCACAAGTATAGCCTGCGGCTGGTTCTTGATGTACTTCTGCTGGAACTCCTTCATCTGATCAAAAGTCATGCTGTTGGCGCTCTTGTACACGTCTTCGCGGATGTCGTGCTCAATTCCCAAACGCTTGGCGCGCTCGTAGTCGAACAGGATGTCAGACTTGGTAACACGCTCAGACGAAATGCTGTTTCTCAGAGAAGCTTTCGCATTCTCGAAGTTGGCATCGGCCAGCGGCATGTTGTTCAGAAGTTCCTGCATGCCTACCATTGCTTCCGGCAACTTATCGGCCTGCGCGCCGATGTATGACTGCAGGTAGTTAGAGCGGTTTTTCTTGCTGGCAGGGCTGTACACCGAGTACGTAGAATAAGCAAGCGCCTTCGACTCACGCAGCTCCTGGAATACAATGCCACCCATGTACTCGTTGTACATGCGCACCACCGGCACGATGTCGGCAGTATAAGGCACCGACTTGCTCAGGAACAGCAGCTCGGCCTGTACCATGTCGTAATCTGCCCAGTACACGGTCGGCTGCTTGATGTCGAGCTCGGCGTATACTTTCTCAGCAGGAGTAGGCTTCAGCTTGGCCGGTACGTTGTGGCCAGCATTCAGGGCCGCTACCAGGTTGTCCGTTTCACGTGGACCGTAGTACAGCACGCGGTGCTCATACGTCGGGATGCTCTTGATGATATTCACCAGTTCCTGCGGCTTCAGGGCCTTCAGCTCTTTCTCTGAAAGTACAGTAGTGAACGGGTTCTTCGCGCCATACTTGGCATAGTTTACCATGGCCTGGTTCAGGATCACACTCTTGTTCTTTTTCGCGTCGCTGCGGGCTTTCAGCATTCCGGTCACCATGTTATCCAAAGCTTCCTTGTCGGCTTTCGGGTTCTGCAGCAGGCTTTCAAACAGGGCAAGGCCTTTTTCGAAGTTCTCGTCCAGGCCGGTCAGGCTCACGTACACCTGGTCGCCGGAAGAAAATACGTTGAAAGAGGTGCCCAGCTTGTAGAACTCTTTCTTCAGTTCTTCGGCTGTATACTTGTCGTTACCCAGGTACTTGAGGTAATTCACCGCCATGCCCAGTTTCGGGTCGTTGTTGGTGCCCATGTCCAGGATGTAGTACAGCTGGAACAGGCCGTTTTCCTTGTTCTGGGTGTACAGCAGCGGGATATTGCTCTTCAGTTTCGACTCTTTGATGTCCTCTTTATAGTTCACGAACACCGGCTCCAGGGCTGTAGCTTCTTTGGCCATAAACTCTTTGTAGTAAGCCGATTGTGCGTCGCGGTTTACAGCCACCGGCGTGATAGCTGGTTTTTCTACTTTCTGGGCGTTCGGATCTTTGCCGGTGCGCTTGTACACCAGCACGTAGTTGTTGCCCAAGTACTTGTTGGCTACGTCAACAACTTCCTGCTTCGTGATCTTGGCAAATTCGTCCGGACGGTTCACATAATCTTTCCAGTCCATGCCGTAGATAAAGGCGCTCACAAAGGCATCGGCGCGGTTGCTGTTGTCTTCATACGATTCCATCAGGCTGATCTTGTTGTTGTTCACGATCGCCGGAATCACCCAATCCTCAAACTTGCCCTGCTTTACCAGCTCGATCTGTGCCAGCAGCATGTCTTTTACCTGGTCCAGCGACTGGCCCTGGCGTGGCGCACCACCTACCCGGAACGTAGAGTAGTCTTTCATCTGCGTGTCGTATGCGTAAGCCTGCAACACTTTTTGCTGCTGGTTCAGGTTCAGGTCAATAAGGCCGGCCTGCCCGTTGTAGAGGATGTTGCTGATCATCTGCAGTACCAGTGTCTCGCGGGTGGTAATGCCCGGGAAACGGTACGATACCGATACGTTCTCGGCATCCGGACCCAATACTTCCTTCACGATCGGCTTTTGGATCGGCTGCTCCTGCGCTACCTTGAACTCCGGCAACGGCTTTTTCTGCAGCTTACCAAACTCCGCATCGATCAAACGGATGGTCTGGTCAAAGTCGATGTCACCGCTCAGCGCAATGGCCATGTTGTTCGGCACATAGTAGGTGTTGTAGTACTTCTTGATCTCCGTGATCGACGGGTTTTTCAGGTGCTCGATGGTACCGATGGTGGTTTGCGTGCCGTACTGGTGCGTCGGGAACAGCGCCGTGTTGATTACTTCAGCTACTTTGCGGCCGTCGCTGTCCAGGGTGCGGTTTTTCTCTTCGTATACTGCTTCCAACTCGGTGTGGAAAATGCGCGGCACCATATCACCAAATCGGTCAGCTTCCAGTGCTACCCAGCGCTCGAGCTGGTTGCTTGGGATATTGTTGGTATACACGGTCTGGTCTACCCAGGTATAAGCGTTCGTTCCTTTGGCACCGATGGCACCCAGGATTTTGTCATACTCGTTGGCTACTGCATACTTGGCCGCAACACCTGAAACAGAGTCGATCTGGTGGTAGATTTTTTTGCGGGCTGCTTCGTCTTTAGTCGCTCTGTACTTCTCGTAAAGTGCTTCGATCTTGTCGAGTTCCACTTTCTCTTTTGCCCAGTCCTGGGTGCCTAACTCTGATGTTCCTTTGAACACCATGTGCTCCAGGTAGTGGGCCAGACCGGTGGCATCGGCCGGGTCGTTTTTAGAGCCGGCACGTACCGCGATAAACGTCTGGATACGTGGCGCATCTTCGTAATCCGTCAGGTATACTTTCAGGCCGTTGTCCAGGGTATAAACGCGGGCGTTCAGCGGGTCGCCGGGCACGGTCTCATACTTGTACTCCTTTTTCTCCGGAGTAGCAGCCGCTGTTTCAGTAGTCGACTGCGACTGGTATGCTTCGTTTTTGCACTGCGTAAGCGAGATCGCCGACACAACCAAAAACAGCGATAATCCTTTTTTCATGTGGTTTTTCTTCATATAAAGTAAAGAGACACAAGTATAGCTTCACCAGTCTAAACCGATGGAGCTATATTTGTGTGTATCTGGAACTATACAAATATAAAATTTATACTTGATTAGAAATCAGTGTCGAGACCAAAGCGCTGTTTTAAATCGACCAGCACCGGATATTTCTCTGCCAGGTAGTTGAATTTGTCCTGCGAAGTATACAGCTTCCGTTCATCCTGTATTTCGATTACTTCTGCCTTCAGGCTGATGCTGCGGTTGCCGGTCTCCTGTTTGAGCTCGGCCAGCAGCGACGGACGCAGGCTGGTGAACTGGTCCAGCATCACGTTATTCTCCAGGTGAAGTATAATCTCGTTCCTTTCGCCGATGTGGTATTGGCGGTTGAGAAGTGTATACTCCATCATGTTTTCTGCCTTCTTGCGGCGCAGGATTGCGTGCCACACCGTCTTCAGCCGGGTTGCATCCACAGGCACAACAGCGCCATAGTTTGCTTCCTCCTCTTCCTCAGCTACAGCAGTGGCAGCAGCAGGTGCCACTGCCTGGTTTTGCAGGTCTTTCAGGCTGGGCAGTTTGCTCAGCTTCTTCTGCGGAGGCACCGGTATGGAAGGGCGCTGCATCTCCGGGGCAGGGGCTGGTGCAGCCTGTGCCTGCACAGGAGCAAGGTGTGCATCCGGTGTTACCTGCTGCGGCCTGGGTGGCTGCTGCAGACCTTCGGAAGGTATTGTGCCCGGCGCATGCGGCGGCTGCAACCCTGCTGACGGAATGCCTGCCGGGCTTTGCGGTTGCATGGTGGCCGAAGGCACCGTAGTGGCACCTGGTGTATGGGTAGGGGCTGGTGCCGGCGCCGCTACCTTAGCTTTTTTTGGTACTGCTCCCTGCTCAAAATCCCTGGCAAAGCTCAGGGCAGCGTTCAGGTGCGCCATCTTCATCAGGCACAACTCCACGTGCAGGCGCTGGTTCTTGCTGCTCTTGTAGTTGGTATCGCAGGTGCTTACCAGGTTCAGGCCCGACAGCAGAAACGAAACCGAAGCCTTCTGAGACTGCTCTGCATACTTGGCTTTAATGTTGTCGGAAACTTCGAGCAACTGTATGGTCTGCTTGTCTTTGCAAACCAGCAGGCTGCGGAAATGCTCTGCAATCCCGATCAGGAAGTTGTGGGCATCAAAACCGTTCTTCAGGATTTCATCAAACAGCAGCAGCGAGCCCGGCAGGTTCTCTTCCAGCAGGTAATCTGTCAGGCGGAAGTAGTAGTCGTAGTCCAGGATGTGCAGGTTCTCGACTGTTGCCTTGTAGGTCACGTTGCTGCCCGAGAAGGTCACCATCTGGTCGAAGATCGACAGGGCATCGCGCAGGGCACCGTCTGCTTTCTGCGAGATCAGGTGCAGCGCATCGGGCTCGGCCTGTATACTCTCTTTTTGCGCAATGTTGCCCAGGTGGCGCACCATGTCCTCGATCCGGATACGGTTGAAGTCGAATATCTGGCAACGCGAAAGTATGGTCGGGATGATCTTGTGGCGCTCGGTCGTAGCAAGTATAAAAATGGCATAGGATGGCGGCTCCTCCAGCGTCTTCAGGAACGCATTGAAGGCCTGCGTGGAGAGCATGTGCACCTCATCTATGATGTAGATTTTATACTTGCCCGTCTGCGGCGCATAACGCACCTGCTCTACCAGGTTCCGGATGTCGTCTACTGAGTTGTTGGAGGCGGCATCGAGCTCGTGGATGTTGAACGAGCTGCTGGAGTTAAAGCTGCGGCACGATTCGCACTCGTTGCAGGCTTCTACCTCCGGGGTGATGTTCTGGCAGTTAATGGTCTTTGCCAGGATACGGGCACAGGTGGTCTTGCCCACACCGCGTGGTCCGCAGAAAAGGAACGCCTGCGCCAAATGGTGGCTGCTGATGGCATTCTTCAGGGTATTGGTTATATGGTGCTGCCCTACCACGCTGTCGAACGTGGCCGGACGGTATTTACGCGCTGATACTACAAAATTTTCCATTACTACAAAGATAATCAATCTGAAGCTGAGATGGGAGTGCTTTTTATCCAGCAGTTATCCATAAAGTTATCCACGACAGAGGCTGCTGCTGTCTCCTGTTCCCATCCATCTTTTTTGTTTATACTGGAAAGATGTTATCACGCTAAAATACAAAAGATGGAAATTTAACAGAAATCTTAAAAATAGAGATAAGTATATGTTTGTTACTATTTTATGTTTTTGTACTTGAGGAATGTTTAAAACTGAGGTATAAGGGCTGTAAGGGGCTCATGTATAAGGTATTAACGCCTTATTGGTAATGTTACTTATACAATAAATTTTTCCTGTAATATTTTGTATTCTGTAAATATTTTTAGAAGAATTAGCGTATATGCTTCATCACACCTCATACTACAACCTTAAAAAACGATCCATCATGAGAAAACCTTTACTGCCTTACCTGCAATTTATGTTGCTGGTAATTTTCCTTTGTGGCAGCTTCGTGTCCCTTGCCCAGGGGCAGCGAAGCCAGGACAAAAAGCCAATTCCACAGGCTGCGCTCGATCACATCAAAAAGAACAAGCAGCAGCTCGGGTTAGAAGATGAAGACATTGCCGAGCTGGAGCTGAGCAGCGAGACAGAAAGCCCTAAAAGCGGCATGAAACACCTGTACCTGAAGCAGCTTTACAAAGGCATAGAGATACACGGTGCTTTGACCAACATCAGCCTGAGCAAGGAGGGCAAGGTTATCGCGATGGGTAACCGGCTGGAGAAGCAGGTGGGTAAAAAAGTAAAGTCTGAGCAGGCCGGCCTGGATGCAGCCGGAGCCGTAGCAGCGGCGGCCCGACACCTGGGCATCTCCATCAAGGGACCGCTTTCGGTGCAGGAGCGCGCAAGCGGCTTAAACAAAGCCGTAGTTTTCTCAAAAGGTGGCATCTCGCTGGAGCCTATACCTGCCCGGTTGGTGTACCAGCCGATGGAGGACGGCAGCCTGAGACTTGCCTGGGAGGTATCCATCTACGAACTGGATGCGATGAACTGGTGGAACATCCGCCTGGATGCGAGCACCGGCGCCGTGCTGGACAAAGACAACATGGTAGTGCAATGTCAGTTTGAAAACGACGGCCCCGGCGGCTCTTACCTGCACGACAGCCACAGCCACGCGCTGGCATCGCCGTACGTAGCAGCGCCGCAGGCAGAGGCATCGATGGTTGCTACTAGCAATGCCTATAACGTGTTTGCCATGCCGCACGAGAGCCCAAATCATGGTGCACGCTCGCTGTTGAGCACATCTGCTGCAAACCAATTGGCTTCACCAAACGGATGGCACATTGAGAGCAGAACACGTGGCAGCAACGTGTTTGCTTACGAAGACCCGGACAACAACAACAATTATCAGCTTAACTACAGCCCGGATGGTGGCGCAGATCTGAATTTCGACTTCCCGATCGATTTTACCAAACAGCCGGTTGAGTACAGGGATGCGGCTACTGCCAACCTGTTCTACTGGAACAACATCATCCACGATGTATGGTACCAGTATGGCTTTGATGAGAAAAGCGGCAGCTTCCAGCTGGACAACTATGGAAAAGGCGGCAAACAATCTGACCCGGTATTGGCAGAAGCGCAGGATAGCCGTAACATCTTAACTACCCGTAACAACGCGAACTTCGCCACTCCGCGCGACGGATTTGCGCCAAGAATGCAGATGTACCTGTGGAGCGGAATTCCGGATCAGGATATGTTCCGGATTACTTTGCCAACATCCATTGCCGGTAGTTATCCTGCCGCGCAGGCTTCCTTCGGACCAAGACTAACCTCAACCCCAATCACCGGCAAACTGGTGCTGGCTGAAAGTGCGGATGGCTGCAGCGCTCTTACAAATGCCGCTGCAATTGCCGGTAACATTGCCGTACTGTACAGAGGCGGTTGCGAATTTGGCGTAAAAGTGCTCAATGCCCAGAATGCCGGCGCCATTGCCGTAATCGTGATCAACAACGCGCCTGGCTCCCCTACAACAATGGGAATCGGTGCTACATCTCCGGATGCCATTAAAATATCTTCTGTTATGATCAGCGATGTGACCGGAGCCAACATCAGAACATTGCTGAATGAAGGTCAGGAAGTTACGGTCGCCCTGAAAGATGATGGCTCCGGACCAGAGTTTGACGGCGACCTGGACAACGGCATCATTGTGCACGAATATGGCCATGGTATCTCTAACCGCCTGACCGGTGGACCTGATGTGACAAACTGCCTTCCTTCTGCCGTGCTGATCAACAATGTGATTGTTTATACCGAGCAGATGGGCGAAGGCTGGAGCGATTGGTTTGGTTTGATGATGACCATGAAACCGGGCGATACCGGCAGTAAAGTAAGAGGCATCGGTACATACGCTTCCGCGCAGCCTATTACAGGCAGAGGCATCAGACCGGCGCCATACAGCACCGACTTTGGCGTGAACGGCTATACTTATGCCGCTACCAACAACCCGGCCATCACGGCTCCGCATGGCGTAGGCTTTGTGTGGTCAACCATGCTTTGGGATATGACCTGGGCCTTTGTTGACAAGTATGGCTTCGATGCAGATCTGTACAACGGCAAAGGGGGCAACAACATGGCCATGCAGCTGGTAATTGATGGCCTGAAACTGCAGGCCTGCCGCCCAGGCTTTGTAGACGGCCGCGACGCTATCCTGCTAGCCGACCGCCAAAACTACGAAGGAGCTCACCAGGAAATGATCTGGAAAGTGTTTGCCAGAAGAGGACTTGGTTTCAGTGCCAAACAAGGATCTAACCTGAGCCGCTTTGACCAGGTAGAGGCATTTGACCTGCCGGCAGCTTATGCCTGCACCACGCCGCTTACCGTTACAGCTGTGCCTACTTCTGATGTTTATACAGGTGGCGTTGCCTCTACAGTATACCTGGGGTATGGTCCGCAGAGCGTGAAGTTACAGGCTGGCGGCGATGCCGACAACGTGTATACCTGGAGCCCGGCAACAGGCCTAAGCACCACTACCGGGGCAGAAACGATCTTTACGCCGACAGCAGCAGGTACGTATACTTTCTCGGTAAGAGCGGTGAACGGCGACGGCTGTATCAAAAACAAGTCGATTACGATTACGGTGGTTGATGTACGTTGCGGCGACAACAAGAAGAAAGACAAAGTGCTGGTGTGCGTAGATGGCGAAACAGAATGCGTAGATCCGAAAGCGGTGCCACAGTTGCTGACTGCAGCAAAAGGTAAACTGGGCGATTGCAACCTGGCCATCACATCTACAGCAGCAGCTACGGCTCTGGATGAAACCGTAAGTGCTGAAAAACTGGCGCTGCGTGCTACGCCTAACCCATTCGGTGCCAGAACAGACATCAGCTTTGTGCTGACACAGGAAGGTAACTACAAACTGGATGTGCTGGATATGAGAGGAGCTGTAGTGGCTGTGCTGGCCGAAGGCGCAGGCAGCGCAGGCGAGCAACTTACTTATCAGTTCGAGAGAGGCAAACTGGCCGGTGGTGTGTACATCGCCAGACTGGTTACCGATAAGGAAGTAACCTTTATCCGGGTTGTAATGCGCTAATAGCGGATAGGTAGTCTTTATAAAACAACAAAGGCCTGTGATTTGTATCACCGGCCTTTGTTGTTTTATACTTGTTTGTGTCAAGATTCCTGAGTCCTGTTATCGTATCGCCTCGTAACCACCTAAGATGCCCGTCTTGGAGAACACGATCTGCCAAACCTGGTTTGTGCGGGAGCGGAACGAACCGGCACTGGAGAGCAGGTAATACTTCCACATCCGGTAAAAACGCTTACCATACTCTTCCTGTAGCTGTATCCAGTTCTGATCAAAATTCCGGAACCAGGCCATCAGGGTCGGGTCGTAGTACTGTCCAAAGTTATGCCAGTCTTCTACCACAAAGAGCTTTTCTGTAGCTGCTCCGAGCTGCTTTATGGAAGGCAGTAACGAGTTAGGAAAGATGTAGGTGTTGGTGAAAGGATCGGAAGAAGTTCTGGAGAAAGGCCCTCCGATGGTGTGCAGCAGGAACAGTCCATTGTTTTTCAGGCAACGGGCGACTGTTTGCATGTAAGTGCGATAGTTGCGATAGCCTACGTGTTCGAACATCCCCACCGATACCACATGGTTAAACTGCTCCCGCACATCACGGTAGTCCTGCAGCCGGAGCTCTACGGGTAACCCTTTGCATAACTCACGACCAAGTTCCAGTTGCTGGCGCGAAACGGTTAAACCTACTACCTCTGCGCCATACTTTTCGGCAGCATACCTGGCAAAGCTCCCCCAGCCGCAACCAATGTCGAGCACCCGCTGGCCTGGCTGCAGGCGTATTTTGCGGCAGATCAGATCCAATTTGTTTTCCTGTGCCTGGTCCAGGTTATCAGCATTTTTCCAGTAGCCGCAGCTGTAGGTCATGCGCTTGTCGAGCATGAGTTGGTATAGTTTATTGCCGATGTCGTAGTGTCGTTGGGCGCTTCGGGCTGCATTGCCTTTTGCCTGCATGTTCAGCACTTTTGCCAGCAGCATAACCAGAAAGGATTTCCAGCCCAGCCTGGCGTGCTTGTAGAGGTCTGCATGAAGCACCCGGAAAACAAACTCATCTATCCGTTCGCAGTCCCACCAGCCATCCATGTAGGATTCGCCCAAGCCCAGCGTGCCCTCGGAAAGTACACGACCAAAGAAACGATCATCGTATACCTGCAGGTCCCACTGATCAGGACCATTGATTTCTACATCTGCTAAGGACAGAAGCTCTGTTAATTGACGCCGTACATGGTCCGTATTCATTGCTTTAAGGAATAATTGCTTTGGTATTATTCCATGAATACATTAACGATGATCTGTATGCTTTGTTAAAGTTTAGCCAGGATGGTAAGATCAACGTCTGAGTCAGAAAGGTAAAGAGAAGTATGGCATACTATACCGGACTTAAAACAGCAGCTTGAACACACTGCCTTCACCCTCCTTTGATTCTACCTGTATACTTCCCTTGTGCAGTAGCATGATGTGCTTGGCCAGGCTGAGGCCAATGCCCGAGCCGTCTTTATGAGAGGTGAAAAAAGGGATGAAGATACTTTCCAGCAGCTCTTCCGGTATGCCGGTGCCATTGTCCTGCACTTCGATCAGAACTTTGCCGTTTTCCTGACGGCCGGCGCTCAGCCAGATGTGTGGTTCTGGTCGGTCTTTCACGGCACGCGCAGCGTTCAGGATCAGGTTGATAAGCACCTGCTCGAGCAGGTTCACATCGCCGTTCAGGGTAAGGTCAGGGGTAGATACTTCGCAGGTCAGGTTTATACTTTGCGCGTCCAGTTGCGGGCGCATCAGCGAGTTTATACTTCCGAACAGCTCCTGCACGTAAATGGTGGTGAACAGGATGTTTTGCGACTTGTTCAGGTTGCGGTAAAAATGGGCAAAGAGCAGCAAACCCTCGCTACGTTTCTGGATAATGGAAATGCCTTCTTCGGTGTCCTGCAGCAGCTCGTTATACTCCGGCGCTACATTTCTCTCCCGCTCCGCCCGCAGGTGGCGACCCAGCGAGTCGGCCAGCGAGGCAATGGGAGCCACCGAGTTCATGATCTCATGCGTCATCACGCGCAGCAGTTTTTGCCAGGCTTCGGTCTCGGTTTCATCCACAGCCGAGCTCACATTCTTGATCGCTACCAGCTTCAGTTTGCGGTCCTGCATGGTAAAGTATACCGCCGATAACAGGAGCTGCGTAGTACCATCCGGCAGCTTCATCTTGAGCAGTTTATTCTCGTGCGGTTTTAGCTCAAGTATGGCCTTGTATAAAATCGGGTATCGCCTCTCCAGTCCTGCCAGGCTCCTGAGGTGTGGTATACTGAATATCTTCTTGAAAGCATCGTTCACCCACTCTACTTCTTCTGCTTCATCAAAGGCTATGATGCCGGTGTCGATCAACTGCAGGATGGTTTGCATGTATTGCAGCTGCGCCTGCTTCTCTGTTTCCAGCTGCTTGAAAGTATAGCTGATCTGGTTAAAGGCATGGTGCAGGTGCTTTAAAGAGTGGTTGGTTGGGTTCTCGTTAAAGTGCTGAGTAAAATCACGCTGCTTTACAGCCTCCAGGAACTTGGCCATTTCGTAGTTGCCGCGCGTGACGTAGCGGGCCAATTCCCACACCTGCGCCAACATAATAAGTATACCAGAAGTAACCTGCAGCCAGGTGAACTGCACCAGGTAGTGCAGCGTCAGGTACATCATCCCCAGCAGCAGGATGAATCGGATCAGCAGGCCGGTTTCGAGGCGCTTAAATATCATACTTGTTCAGGCGGCGGTAAAGGGCGGTGCGGGTAAGGCCTAGCTCCCGGGCAGCTTTCGAAATATTGCCTTTGTTCTTCTCGATCACTCGCCGGATGGTTTCACGTTCTATTTCGCTCAAAGGCATACTTGTATCTGGGTCAGCAGAAAAAACAGGCGCGGCTTGCTGTGGCGTAGCCGCCATTTCCATGGGCGAGAAGCTGAAATCCTGCGGCTGCAGTACGTTGCCTTCTGCCATGATGATGGCCCGCTCTACGGCGTGCTGCAGTTCCCGGATGTTGCCCGGCCAGCTGTGCTGCTGCAGCTTACGGAGGGTAGCGTCGGCAAACTCGGGCGCCATTTTGTGGTTCTTCTGCGCATAATAGGCGGCAAAGTGGCGGGCCAGCAGCAGCACGTCGTCGCCGCGCTCGCGCAGGGGCGGCAGCGTGATTTCGACGGTATTGATGCGGTAGATCAAATCTTTGCGGAACAGGTTTTGGGCGGCCAGCTGGTAAATAGGGGCGTTGGTAGCCGATACCAGCCGGATATCTACCGGAACCGGCTGGTGCGAACCCAGCGGTACCACCTGCCGGTTTTGCAGCACGGTCAGCAGCTTGGCCTGCATGGGCAGCGAAATGTTGCCAATCTCGTCTAAAAACAAAGTACCCTCGTTTGCTGCCTCAAAGCGCCCCATACGATCCTCCTTAGCATCGGTAAAAGCCCCGCGTTTATAGCCGAACAGCTCGCTTTCGAAAAGGGAGTCAGTGAGGGCACCCAGGTCTACGCTTACAAAAGGCTTGCTTGCCCGGAACGACTTCTGGTGCAGAGCCCGCGCCACCAGCTCTTTGCCCGTGCCGTTCTCGCCAAGTATAAGCACATTGGCCTCGGTGGGTGCAATCTTTTCGATCTTGTATAATACTTCCTGTATGGCCTCTGATTCGCCCAGTATAGGCGAGCTTTCTGTAGTACTTGCTTTCGCGCTACCACCTCTTTTCGTGCTTCTGGCCTGAAGGGCGTTGTGCAGCATTTCCAGCAGTTTGTCGTTGTGCCAGGGCTTTACGATGAAATCATACGCGCCGTACTTCAGCGATTTTACAGCCAGCTCCACATCGCCGTAGGCCGTGATCAGGATAACGGTAGCCTCTTTGTCTCTTTCCAGGATCTGGCTGAGCCAGAACAAACCTTCGTTGCCGGTGTGCAGGGCGCTCTTGAAGTTCATGTCCAGGAAGATCACATCAAAGCGTTCCCGGGAAAGCAGCGACAAGAGGTTCTCCGGGTTCTTTTCAGTAACTACTTCTTTTACTTCTGTTTTGAGCAGCATTTTCATGGCGAACAGAACATCTGTTTCGTCATCCACTACCAATACTCTGGCATTTTTCCCAGTAGCCATACGCACGAAATTTAGATTGGAGGCACCAATATAAGCAGGAATCAGGAAATCCGGTGCAGTTCTGCTTAATTTTGATATACCCGTCAGCGTGTGTTACAGAAGCGCACAGGTGTCCTTCTGAAATGTGTATCGAAAGCGTACAGGTTTGGCAGGTATAGTTTGTAAACCAGCTGAAATAAAAGGATTTATACTTCTGGCACGCAGATTTCTTATAGAATAGACAGAACAGGCACCGGTACCCGCCAGCCTGATCAGAAAAAATAGACAACCGCTGCTAACTGCATAAAACTATGGTAAAGAACTATCTCAAAATGGCCTATCGCAACCTGATGCGCCACAAGGGTTTTTCCCTGATCAATATTTCAGGCTTGGCATTGGGTATGACCTGCTCCATACTTATCCTGCTGTGGGTGCGGGATGAGCTGAGCTTTGACCGTTTTCATGCCGACATCGACAACCTATACCGTGTAATGGAAGTGCAGCACTACCCTGGGGGCGACGACCTGACCGTGGATGCCAATCCCGGTCCGCTGGCAGAGGCACTGGAAGCCGAATTACCCGAGGTAAAGCATGCGGTGCGCAGTACAACCTGGGAGTGGAAACAGCTTTTCACACTGAATGACAAAGCACTGAAAGTTAACGGCCGCTATACCGACCCGGAGTTTTTTGAGGTATTCTCGTTTCCGCTGTTGTACGGCGATGCCGCACAGGTGCTGAAGCAGCCTAATTCTGTGGTGATCTCGGAATCGGTGGCTAAACAGTTCTTTGACTCGCCGGCCGAAGCCATGGGTAAAGTGTTTAAGATCAATAACGACAAGAGCTACAAGGTAACCGGTGTTTTTACAGACGTGCCGAAGAACTCCTCACTGCAGTTTGATTACGTAATGCCTGTGAACGACTGGATCAGCAGCCCCGGCAATGATTGGCTCCAAGAGTGGGGCAACAACGCGCTGCGCACCTATGTGCAGTTGCAGCCAGGCACCGACCTGGCCGCTTTTAACGCCAAGATCAAGCCGATCATCCAGAACCACAGCAAAGACACCAAGACCGAGCTGTTTGTGCAGCCCATAAAAGACATGTACCTCTATTCGGATTTCCGGAATGGCAAATCAGGTGGCGGGCAGATAGAATATGTGCGGCTGTTTATCATCGTGGCCATCTTTATACTGGTGATCGCCTGCATCAACTTCATGAACCTGGCCACGGCGCGCTCGGCCAAACGGGCCAAAGAAGTGGGCGTACGTAAAGCCATCGGGGCCAGCAAACCGGCGCTTATCCGGCAGTTTATGGTAGAGTCAGTGCTGGTAGCGTTCCTGGCGCTGTTCGTGGCCGTAAACCTGGTAGGCATCCTGCTGCCGCACTTCAACGACCTGACCGGCAAGTATATCGAGCTGAACCTGGCCGATCCTGAGCTGATCTTCCTGCTGCTGGGCGTGGCCATACTTACCGGCGTAATCTCGGGTAGCTACCCGGCCTTCTTCCTTTCTTCTTTCGACCCTGCCGTGGTGCTGAAAGGTACCGTGAAGCTGAACCGCAACGTGGCCGTGTTCCGCAAGGGGCTGGTGGTGTTCCAGTTCATCCTTTCGGCTCTGCTCATCATCAGCACGCTGGTCGTATACCTGCAGCTGCACTACATCCGCACCAAAAACATCGGCATGGACCGCGAAAACCTGGTATACATGCCCATAGAAGGAGAAATGAACGCCCATTACGAGGTGATCAAGCGCGAACTGCTCAATACGCCGGGTGTGCTGGGGGTAACATCAGCCAACCAGAACCCGCTGATGGTAGGCAACTCTACGGGCAGCATCAACTGGAAAGGCAAAGACCCGAATGCCGATATCCTGTTCAGCGTGATGACGGTAGATTACGATTTCCTGAAAACCATGGGTATTACGCTGAAGGAAGGCCGCGACTTCTCCAGAGAGTATGGCACCGATACCGCCGCCTTTATTGTAAACGAGGAAGCAGCGCGCCTTATGCAGCTACAAAACCCGGTGGGCGAGTGGGTAGAGTGGGGCAACAAAGGCCACATCATCGGGGTGATGAAGAATTTTTACTCTACCTCCATTCATGTGCCCATGCAGCCCCTTATTCTGCGGCTGCAGCCCAAATACGAAAATACCCTGTTTGCCCGCGTGGCTGCAGGCCGGACGCCTGAAACCATGGCGGCCATCGAGCAGATCCTCAAGCGGCAGAACCCGGCTTTCCCCTTTGAGTACCATTTTATGGACGATGATTACGAGCGCATGTATAAAAGCGAGGCCATTATGGGCGCCCTGACCCGCTACTTTGCCTTTATCGCCATCTTTATCTCCTGCATGGGTTTGTTCGGGCTGGCACTATTCACAGCTGAGCAGCGCACCAAAGAGATCGGTATCCGCAAGGTGCTGGGCGCTTCGGTGGCGAGCATTGTGCTGATGTTGAGCAAGGATTTCCTGAAGCTGGTATTGATCGCAAACGTGATCGCGCTGCCGCTGGGCTGGTATTTGATGAACGGCTGGCTAAACGACTATGCCGACCGTACCGAGCTGAACTGGTGGATCTTTGCGGCCGCCTTTGTGGCCACTTTCCTTATTGCTATGCTCACGCTCAGCTTCCATGCCATCAAAACGGCGGTAGCCACGCCGGTTACCTCGCTCCGCACAGAATAAACACCCGTTGCCATAAGTATAAAATACACTATGAAAAAGAATCTGTTATTCCTGTTGCTGCTCGTGGCATTTGCCACCAGAGCGCAGGTGTCCAACACACTCTCTGCCTCCGACAAAGTATACGGCCTGTCGAAGTTCTGGCAGGAAGTGAACTACAACTTTGTGTACCTGGACAAAGTGGACCGCACCCAGTGGGACAGAGCTTACCGCGAGGCGATCACGAAGGTGCAGGAGACGAAGAACGACTACGAGTATTACCGCGAATTGCAGAAGTTCTGCGCGCTACTCAACGACGGCCACACCAACATCTACTTCCCGCAAAGTATAGACTCGCTGCTCTACAACGACATGTTCGGCAAGTACCGGATCTTCCTGAGCAACATCGACAACAAAGCCGTTGTTACCAGAACCAACCAAAGTATAAAAGACGAGGTGCCGGTTGGCAGCGAGATCATCGAAGTAAACGGTCAGCCGACAGCGGAGTATCTGAAACAAGAGGTGCTGCCCTACATTTCCTCGTCTACGGATTATGTGCTGATGGACTGGGCGGTTAGCAACATGCTGAAAGGCCTGAAAGGGGAGAAGTATGACATTACGTACAGAACCCCAAAAGGCAAGGTAAAAGCCCTGACGCTGACGCATGCCAAAACCACCGAGCAGGAAGTATACCCGGCTGTTGAGAAGCGGGAACTGCTGACGCTGAAGTGGTACCCGAATCAAACCGCTTACCTGGCTCTGAACGGCTTTCATGATCCGAAGATTAACGAGCTGTTCCTGGAGAAACTGCCGGAGCTGCGCAAAGCCAAGGCTTTGATCGTAGACCTGCGCACCAACGGCGGCGGCTCTACAACCATAGGCCGTGACATCCTGAATTACCTGTCGCCGGACACGCTGCTGTACGGTTCTAAGAATTCCACGCGTGAGCACCTGGCTAGCTTCAAAGCCTGGGGCAAGTTTACAGCACCAAAAGATACCGTAGGCAACGAGTGGGCTACCAAATCGCTGCTGGCTTACCAGGATAAACTAGTGCATGAATTCGACTACAAACCCGCCCAGAACAAGGTCTCTCCGAAAGATAAAGTGATCGTTCCGACAGCTATACTTATCGGGCACCAGACAGCCTCAGCCGCCGAAGACTTTTTGATCTACGCCGACAACCAGCAGCACATGACCAAGATCGGTGAGAACTCCTTTGGCAGTACCGGGCAGCCTTTTATGTTCGATATGCCAGGTGGCGGTGGCGCCCGCATCTGCACCAAAAAAGACACTTACCCGGATGGCCGTGAGTTCGTGGGCTACGGTGTGAAACCAGATATAGAGGTGAAGATGACGCTGCAGGACTACATCCAGAAAAAAGATCCTGTATTGGACCATGCCCTAAAACACCTGAAAGGCCAGAAATTGGCCGCAAAATAATACTTACAACACAAAATAAAACTACATGAAAAGCTTACAAAAGTATGCGCTGACACTGCTGCTGGTGTCTGGTACCACTGCGTCTTATGCCCAGAATGTAAAGGAATTACCAAGTATAAGATCGAACAAAGAAAGCATTACATACACCGTAAATAACACCGAAAAGCGGTCTGACTGGAAAATATCGCCGGAACAGAAGCCGGACCGACTGGAGGTGGAGTGCAAACAGAAAGTTACCAGAGTAGCCTTTATTACTGATGTGGATTCCATTGCTTTTAATGTAAAAGTAGGCGACACCATACAGTTTTATGTGCAGAAAGGGGAGGAAAAAGCGCTGACAGAGATTGTGGGAGCTCCTAAAAATGTAACCTTCACGAAGAAGTACATCAAAGAGCACCAGGGCAAGTTTAGCGTGGAGGTGCCGGAAGTACATGAACTGGCGAACATACTGGTGGCTATCTCTAAGATAGGGCAGCAGGACTCCAACATGGTGGATATGACCACGCCTTACTACAAAGAAGTGATGGCTCATTTTTCGCCTTTTAAAAATCACCCGGTAATGGACGTGGTGAACAAGCACATCACTAAGGTGTTCGACAACGACAGCTACTGGTACTACTATGCCATGAAAATGAATGCCTGCGCTTATGTGTTTGATAAGAAGGGTAACATCAAAAACGAAGGCATCATCCGGAAGATGGGCTTTACTAACCAGGGTGATCCCATCTTAGCCAACCTTGCCCTTATCGAAGACTTTGCCCGTAAATCGAACTTCCGGGAGTTCTACAAACAACACCTGACCTACTACAGCGAGCTCGTTAAAACCTATCATACGTTGAACCCGATAGAGCAGCAGCAGTCATGGCTGGAGGAGATATTTAAATTCAAGTATGGCAACTATCAGGTGATCTTCTCGCCGCTTATAGGTGGTGCACACGCGACCATGAGTTACGAAGATAACGGTTTTGAGCAGACGGTAATGTATGTGAAAAGGGCAGACCTTAACCCAAAGTATAACCAGAAGGTAAACGAGATGCGAAATTCACGGATCGTGTTTACCGAAATAGACCACAACTTCGTGAACCCGACATCAGACAGATACTTAAAACAAATCAATGAAGTATTCGCTGACAGAGCCAAATGGGTAGTCGAAAGTAACGGCACCAGCGCCTATAGCCAGCCTTATAATGTGTTCAATGAATACATGACCTGGTCGGTTTACTCGCTCTACTGCCTGGATAAATTCTCTGCTGAAGACAACGCCATATTTATACCTTTAATGGAGCAGCAGATGGAGCAGCGAAGAGGCTTTGTAAGGTTTGGTGAGTTTAACCAAAAGCTGATCTCGCTTTACAAAGAGAACCCGAACATAAGTATAGACGAGCTCTACACCACCATGCTGGACTGGAGCAGAAACCTGCAGGCAAAACTTTAAGTAAATGAAACCCGACACTGCGTTTAGGTGTTATTAATCTGAAAAACGGATAGAAGTGTGCCGCAAAATTTATACCTTTGTGGCATACTTCTTGAAGTATAAATACCGAGAACAACGTTCTTTAACTTACGGGGATGACTGGAATTGACAGCTTGTGCAGGTTGCGTGTAAGCATGTCGGGTGATGAACGTACCACCTGTTAAAAATCCGTTCAAACAATAACTGGCGAATATAACTACGCCATGGCTGCTTAATCTAGGTATTAAGCACTAGCCATAGTCTCGTGCAGGTTTCGTGAATCTGCTTGCACATCAGAGGCTTCGATCCGATTTACTAGCTTGTGTAACGGTGTGGTGCACAGGCGAAACTAAAGCACCTAAGGAGTGCGCTTAAGTCTGACTTATACTTGCAAGCTCCCGACAATCCGAATAAGTCTAAGCATGTAGAAGGCACGACAATTTCCTTGTCTGGACCAGGGTTCGAATCCCTGCATCTCCACCAATATTCAAAAGCCTTGCAGGTATCTACCTGCAGGGCTTTTTTATTTCAATTCAGTCTATGAGCTGAATGGCTGCATTTCCAGAAACCTAAAACGACAACGCCTTGCCGGTTATACTTCGGCAAGGCGTTGTCGTTTGAACACTAAGGTGTTTATACGTGCTTAGTTATCGGAGTTGAAGTCTTTATAAGTCTTGGAGATGTTCTGATCCGTCGACTTGGACTTGTTCTTCCAGTTGGCATCCAGTTCCAGAGCTACCAGGCCTTTCAGGTTCATTACGGCCACAAAATCATCCGCATCCTTCATGAACTCAGGCTTGCGGCGCGACGATTTAAGTGCATACTTCCGGGCAAACACATCGCCTTTGGTCTGCAGCTCATTCCGCTTCTCCATTATGTAGTTGAGTCTTTCCAGAATGTCTTTGGTGGAGCGGCCAATCACTTCGGTTGCCTCCAGGGTGCCGATGGTCATGACGGTGGTGCCGCCGATGGTGGTGATCTTTTTAGAAGTGGCAGGCGTTTCGATGATAACAGGGGTTATGCCGGTTACTGCTCCCAACGAGGCGTTGGCAAGCGATCTGCCTTTCTTTCCTTTTCTGGCCCGGTTATACTTTTTCTTCAGGTCTTTTTCTGCGTCCTTCAACTGCTCCATCAGGTCCCAGGCTTTTACAAGAGCTGCGCGGTACTCGTTGTAGAGTTTCTGGTCCTTTTCCGCTTCGTTCACTGCATTTAGTATAGTGAAGCTAACGGACCTTTCATCTCGCTTATGCGATTTGTCAACCACAAAGAAGGTGAGGTTAAAGGCTACGGAATCCAGCGGGTCTTTTACAAATTCATAGCTGGGTTTCCAGATAAACTCATACTGAGATGCCGTGTTTTTTACAAGTGCACCGGCAGGCACATCCGTGTTGTCGGAAATGAAATTTACCACGGCAATGTCGTTGTCGCCGTTCGGGTCGTACAGCTGGAAAGTGATGTTCACAGTAGCGCCTTCCTTGTAAATGAATTTTTTCTGCGACGGGATCATCTGTATGCTTGGCGGAAGGTCCTGCTGCGTTACCTCAATTTTAAAGCTACCTTTTGTGCGGGCTTTGGCAGGCTGATCCTCTACATAAAACTCAAGTGTGATAGGGTTATTTCGCAGCCTGTTGAACTGGGTAAGCGAAGGCTTCCAGGTAAACTCTCCCTGTGCCGACAGCTTGGCACCTTCCGGCATTGCATCCGCGATCGGTACAAATACCACAGGGTCGTTGTCATCGTCTTTGGCAACAGAAGACTCTATTGTGTAGGTGTTCTGGGTATTGTATTTGACATAAAAAGGCTTCAGCTCACCGATCAAAGGAGGGCGGTTTACGTGCATTACCTTAAACTCTATTGCCTGGCTTGCGCTTTCACCTTTCTCGTTTTTCACCTCAAACAACAGCTGGGCCGTACGGCTGCTGCCAAGGCGGTCTACAAAATCGTAGCTTGGTATCCAGGAGAAGCGACCAAGCGAGTCGAACTCAATCCCCTCAACCCTGCCTTGGGTAAGGGCATACCTGAATTTTTCGGATGTGCCGCCGGTAGCTTTTACTTCAAACTCCAGCTTCTGTCCTTCTTTGAGCACGTTCCAGCCAGACTGATCCGGAAAAACCAGTTTAACGGCAGCAGGCTTAGCTACAGAGTCGGATTTTTCATCCTTTGTATCAGGAGACTGTGCAAAGGATTTGGTAATGAGAAGGAAAATGGCCGAAAGTAAAAGTATGTTTATTTTCATAAAAGAAACGTGACGTACAGTTGAGGCACAAAGGCAGCCTTAAAGGTAACAAAGACTTTTCTGCTAACCAAGGTAGTTATACTTTGGAAGGTCCGGGAGCATTTTATCTGATTCATTTCAAGGCTTCAGAACAACAAAATAAAGGAATGCTTTCCGGTATTCTGCGCCCAGATGACTTACAAACTGCTGCAGCATTCAAATATTGCTTTTTATCCTTTAGATTCAATTGAGTGCAATTTTGCAAGGCTTCAGCTTAATCGATTCTCAGCTCTTTTCAAGAGTTTGCCTGCAGCCTAATTGCTCTTTAGCAACTGCTGGTTTTAGCATACCCTGTAACGCAGATAACAAAGGCTCAATTTTAAGCATAATCTGCCACAAAGCCTTCTCTTTTCATCTATTTAAATGCCGGTTTTTGCAGTATTTGCAAATTTACTGCAGAAAGTGTGGTTGTTTTAACTGAGATTTTGTTAACTAGTAAGCACAATGCAGTGTTCTGTTCGTTTTTTTGCGGTTATACTTGCCTGATTAGTAATGTAAGGAGTATAAAGTGTCAGGCAGAAAGACGATGTTCTTCAATCAGAAGAGCATGCCTGTGGAAAATGGGCAAGTATACTCTCTGGTTGAAAGTATGTTATAACAGTATTTCGGGTTCCATCTAAAAGCGGCTGTCAGCAATCGGCCGAGCTCAGCCTTTACGTAATCTCTTGAAAATGAAAAAACTTTATCCGTTTCTGTTGCCGCTCCTGTTTTCGGTAACAGCCAGTTCCTGCAAACCCCAGCAGCAAAGTGTAAGTAGTGCACCTGTTCAAAAGGAAGTGTCTGCAACTGTTGAGAGTAAAAAGATAATAACCGGAGCAGAGCAGGTAGCAACCTATCTGCCCTACCTGAAGGGCAAGCGCGTAGGTATGGTGGTAAACCCGACCTCTGTGATCGGTAAGACAACCAGCGTGGATAGCCTTAAATCGTTAGGGGTAAACATTGTGCGCATCTTCGGGCCGGAGCACGGCTTCCGGGGCGATGCCAGTGCAGGGGTGAAGGTGGACGACAGCACCGATCCGAAAACAGGCATTGAAGTGGTATCCTTGTATGGCAAAAAAGAAAAGCCAACCAAAGAAAGCCTGGCCGATATAGACCTGATGATCTTTGATATACAGGACGTGGGTGCCCGGTTTTATACTTACACGATTACTATGCACCGCGTGATGGAAGCCTGCGCCGAAAACGGGGTGGAGCTGATGATCCTGGATCGGCCAAACCCGAACGGCTACCTGGTGGATGGCCCTATACTTGACATGAGTCTCAAGTCCGGTATTGGCATACACCCTGTGCCGATTGCGCATGGCATGACGGTAGGTGAGTACGCACAAATGATCAACGGCGAGGGCTGGCTGGCCAACGGTGTGAAGTGCAAGCTCAGCATCATAAAACTGAAAAACTATGCCCACGACATGCCCTATGTGTTGCCAGTCAATCCGTCGCCTAACCTGAACACACCTCAATCTATTCTGCTGTACCCTTCCTTGTGCCTCTTCGAAGGCACCATCATCAGTCAGGGCAGAGGTACGCGCTTCCCGTTCACGGTGCTGGGCAACCCGGACCTGAAAGGCAAGTATGATTTCAGCTTCACGCCGGTGAGTATCAAAGGCATGAGCGAGACGCCGCTGCACCAGGATAAAGCCTGCTATGGTTTGGACCTGAGAAACTACAACGCCGAAGCGCTTCGCAAAACTGGCCAGATCAACCTGTCATGGCTGATTGAAATGTACCAGGCATACCCGCATAAAGAAAAGTTCTTCGACTATAAACAGAGCAACCAGATTGGCAACTTCGACAAGCTGGCAGGAACGAAGCAGCTGAAGGAGCAGATCATAGCCGGTGTGCCCGAAACAGAGATCCGTAAATCCTGGGAACCTGCTCTGAGTGCGTACAAGCAGATGAGAAAGAAGTACCTGCTGTATCCATGATAGCAATTCCTGTATGCTCTCTGGAATAGAACTTTAAACACGTCGTAATCTTTGGTTTATAAAAGATTAATTGAAACATTTTAAGTCGCGGTACAGGCTTTATTTTGCGGAAGAAACCAGGTATGTGTTTGTGGTTTCCAAATAGTCAGTCGCAAGGATGTATCAAAGCGTGAAAGTTATACTTAGATCAGTCTGCAGTTTCCGGCATGTATCTAAGGGTAAAACAGCAGAATCTTGTATGAGACTGTGAGCAGTTACCAAGTATAGCAAATAGATATGTTATTGAGTGTGGGCTGAAAACAGGAGATAAACTGCTTGTAATAAGTTAAATTTGAGCTTTCCGGCCGGAAAGTCACTGGATAGTAAACAAAAAAAGTGAGTTGGTACTCACTTTTTTTGTTTAAGGCTGTTTTGCTTGTTAGTGCGTACTTTTCTTTTTTTTGCTAAAATAATCGCAAGAAGCTGACCTCTGTTTAAATTTTTTCTTTAGTTTTAAACACTCACCGGATATATAGCAGTATTGTTATTGATGTTGGTGTTTAAACAATTTGTATTTTGTTTATATGCTTGAAGTATAAGCAATATGAGGTGTTTGTATTTATACTTTGTCTTCAAAGTAGAATGGAAAAGGAACCTGCAGGAAAGAGAATGTATGCGTGCAGATTTGATTTGTACTGCGTGTGGCAGGTCATTAAATAAAGAACTTTAATAAGTTGTTGCCCTATTCATAA
Organism: Pontibacter ruber; assembly: GCF_023630205.1. Classification (GTDB taxonomy): domain Bacteria; phylum Bacteroidota; class Bacteroidia; order Cytophagales; family Hymenobacteraceae; genus Pontibacter; species Pontibacter ruber. Next base: position 172,881 of record NZ_JALPRR010000004.1, read on the forward strand.
TAACCCAATTCATAATTTAAAACCCAATAGCTAAGCTGTTATGGAAAAAAAAGTACAGTGTTTTTTATGGGGAATTTGTTTTCTCCTGTTTCATTTTCAGGTATTTGCCCAAAGCAAGCCTGTTAGTGGAACGGTAACTTCCGCAACGGAGAAGATTCCGTTGCCCGGTGTTTCGGTAGGTGTGAAAGGCACACCAAGAGGTACCGTAACGGACGTAAATGGTAAGTTTACCATTGAAGCAGCACCATCGGATGTGCTGGTGTTCAGCTTTATCGGTATGAAAACCCTGCAGTACCCTGTAGGCAATGCAACCAACCTTACCATTGCGCTACAGGATGATGCAAAGAGCCTGGATGAGGTAGTGGTAACTGCTCTTGGTATCAAGCAGGAAAAGAAGGCGTTAGGTTACGCCATAACAGAGGTTAAAGGTGCTACCGTTGCACAGACGCAGCGCGAGAACTTCGTGAACGGCCTTGCCGGCCGTGTGGCTGGTGTAGAGGTAACGACTACATCTGGTCTGCCAGGTTCTTCTTCCTCAGTAATGATCCGTGGTGTGAGCTCGCTGAGCGGTAGCAACCAGCCGCTTTATGTGGTAGACGGTTTGCCGATCAACAACAACACGTTCAATACTGCCGGTTTCGCTTCTTCAGCTAACTCTGCTACCTCTCTCGATAACCGCTCTACGGACTTTACCAACAGAGGCGCTGACATCAACCCGCAGGACATTGAAAGCATCACGATTCTGAAAGGACCTGAAGCTTCTGCTCTTTATGGTATCGATGCGGCATCCGGTGCTATCGTAATTACTACTAAAAGAGGTAAGGCCGGTACAAGCCAGATCGACTACAGCAACAGCTTCCGTTTCGATCGTATTACAAAGTTTCCTGAAATTCAGCAGGTATACGACAGAGGTATCGGCGGCGTAACAGACGATACCGAAACTGTTGTTTCTTATTTTGGTGCTCCATACGCGGAAGGAACAAAGTTCTATGACAACGTAGACAACTTCTTCCAGGATGCGCTTACACAGAAGCACAACCTTTCATTCTCTGGTGGTTCTGAAAAATCGCAGTACCGTATTTCCGGTTCAGTAACTGACCAGGAAGGTTTCGTGCCAGGTACAGACCTGACGAAGCTGAACCTGTCTTCTGCCATTACTTCTACACTTAATAAGTATATGTCTACGGACGTGTCTTTCAGCTATACTTATTCAGATAACAACTCTGCTTTTAAAGGTGCCGGTGGCCCGCTGCTTGGCCTGTTAACCTGGCCATCTACTGACGACGCCAGCGTTTACCTGACTCCAACCGGAGAGCGTAGAGTGCTCACTACCAGTGCCAGTGAAGTGGAAAACCCGTTCTTCAACATCAACAAGAACACGATCAACGATGTTAACAACCGTTACATCACCAATGCCAAGTTGATCATCGATCCGACTTCCTGGTTGAAACTTGTTGGTAACGTTGGTTTCGACTTCTCTACCGGTAAGATCACCATGGTGCGTCACCCGGAGTCTAACTATGGCAAGTCAAGAGGCGGTATTTTTGACCAGTCGCTTGACAACCAGCGTAACTTTAACGTGCAGTACTATGCACAGCTTAACCGCTCTTTCTTTGGTGATAAGTTCCATGCTGACCTGAAACTGGGTAGCGAAGTAAGAGATCAGAACTCATACACGCAGGCTGTTACCGGCGAGCGTTTCCTGGCTCCTGACCTGTACTCTATTGAGAACACAGACGGTACGACACACAGAGGTAGAAACAGACTGTACCAGAGACGCTTAGTAGGTGCTTTCGGTAACCTGACACTGAACTACAGCGACATGTTGTACCTGAACCTGACCGGCCGTAACGACTGGAGCTCTACACTTCCTGTTGAAAGCCGTTCATTCTTCTATCCATCTGCTTCCCTTAGCTTTATCTTCACAGAGCTGGAGCCATTCCAAGGCATCAGAGACGTACTTTCTTATGGTAAACTGAGAGGTTCCATTGCCCAGGTAGGTAAAGACGCAAGCCCTTACAGCATCCGTGCGTTCCTGGAGCCTAAGTCTACAACAGGCGGTGGTTTCGGTTATGCCTTCACGGGTCCTAGCCCGAACCTGAGACCAGAAATGACAACGTCTTACGAGTTTGGTACAGAGTTGAAATTCTTCAACGACCGTATCGGCCTGGATGCGACATACTTCAACAAGAAGTCAGTTGATCAGATCGTGCGCGACATGCGTCTGAGCTACGGTACAGGTTTCGTACTGCAGGCTTTCAACGCCGGCGAGATGAGAACAGAAGGTATCGAGTTTCAGTTGAATGCAACGCCTGTTGCTTCTGCAGACTTCCAGTGGGATGTGTTGGCAAACTTCACGCATCTGTGGAGCGAACTGCTTACCCTGCCTAAAGGTGTGAACGAGTTCTATATGTCTGATACCTGGTTGTATGGTAACGTAAGAAACGGTGCTACACCAGGTGGCGCACTTACTACGTTCACAGGTCAGGACTATGCACGTAACAACAAAGGTGAGATCCTGATCAGCCCAACAACCGGCTATCCGCTGAGAAACCCTGAATGGGTAGTAGTTGGCGACAGACAGCCAGACTACACCGTTGGTCTGACCAACAGCTTCCGCTACAAGAACGTTTCCCTGAACTTCCTGCTTGACTTCAGAAAAGGTGGCGATATCTACAACGGTACCGAGCACTTCCTGACAAGCCGTGGCCTGAGCAAGAGAACGCTTAACCGTAACCAGCCGGTTATTTTCGAAGGCGTAATGAAAGACGGTCTGGAAAACACAGCCAACCCAACTAAGAACACGATCGTGATCGATCCGTCTCGTGACGCAAACTTCTGGTCTACTACATATGGTCTTCCGGAAACAGATTTCATCGAAAAAGATATCAACTGGGTACGTCTGAGAGACATCACGCTTAACTATAACTTTACTTCAGCTCTGCTGAAAAACACGAAGTTCATCAGAAGTGCAAGTGCCTTCGTGACTGCAACGGACGTGTTCATCCTGACCAACTACTCCGGCCTGGATCCTGTGGTGAATGGTAACTCTGCTGCCGTTGGTGGTAGCGGCGGTGCTGGTTTCGACTACGGTAACTTCCCAATGCCAATGGGTCTGAACATCGGTGTAAACGTTGGATTTTAATTGAACAAGCAATGAGAAAGATAGAACGATCAATGAGAAAGATACTTTGCGCTTCTCTTTTAACGGCTGGCTTGTTTGCCACAACCAGCTGCGATAATTACCTGGACGTTAACACAAACCCGAACGGCCCGGATCAGGTGGTAGCACCGCAGTATTATTTACCGGCTATCCAGTCGGAGCTTGCCCTGGGTATCCAGTTCGACTCCCGTTACCTGGGTAAGTATGTGCAGAACTGGAATCATATTTCAGCAAATGATCCCTGGGATCAGCATGGCTATATAGCTAACAGCGATGCTGCCGGTCAGCTTTGGAGAGCCATCTACTACAGCATGGGCGCCAACCTTACCGATATGATCACCAGAGCGGAGCAGGAAGAGAAGTGGGACTTTGCTGGTGTAGGCTACCTGATGAGAGCATTCGGCTGGCAGACCCTGACCGACTATCATGGTGAAGTGATCGTGTCGCAGGCGTTTGAGCCGGGCAGAACCAGCTTCGACTATGATACGCAGGACAAGATCTATGAAGAAGTAAGACGCCTGACGCTTCTGGCTATCCAGAACCTGGAAAGAACAGATGGAAAGGTAGCGAACTCGCAGCTAAACCAGGGCGACCTGATCTACGGTGGTGACCGCACCAAGTGGCTTAAGTTTGCTTATGGTTTGCTGGCTATCAACGAGCATCACCTGAGCAACAAGTCTACTTACAATCCTGATAAAGTAATCGAGTACGTAAACAAGTCGCTGGCAAGCAACTCGGACGATGCTTCTGTTCGCTTTGAAGGTGCCGTGTCTAACGACACGAACTTCTTTGGCCCAAGAAGAGGTAACATGAACTCTTTCCGCCAGTCTAAATTTATCGTGAGCCTGCTAGATGGTACCAACCCGGCGCTTCAGGATGAAGAACTGATTGGAAAGGACCCGCTCACATTGTTTGCCGAACAGCACCTGAAAGATCCTCGTCTGCCGGTAATGCTGGCAACAGCACCAGATGGTCAGTACAGAGGTGTTACACCGGGTGTAGGTGTGTCAGAGTATGAAGCGACTAAACGTCCTAAAAATCTTTGGAACACGCCTACCGACGTAGTGGCTGCTACAACGCCAAATAAGTACCTGTTCGGTAACAACGAGCGTTTCCCGATTATGACGTATGCACAGATGCAGTTTATCAAGGCGGAGGCTGCGTTTATAAAAGGTGACAAAGCAATGGCTCTGGAAGCTTATACAAAAGGCGTGAAGGCTCACCTGGATTTTGTTCAGAAGTATGCCGTAAACGATGCCGCTACGCCTGAAGATGAAGCAGCCGTTTACACGCAGCGCAGAGCACTGTACGAAGCAAGCGAGGACCTGATCCCTGTTTCAGCGGAAGGCCTGACCCTGCAGAAGATCATGTTGCAGAAGTATATCGCACAGTGGGGATGGGGCTTCCTGGAAACCTGGTCTGACCTGAGAAGATACCACTACAGCAGCGATGTGTTCACTGGCTTCCAGTTGCCGAACCCATTGTACGGCTTAAACCAGGGCAAACCTGCATACCGCTTCAGACCACGTTACAACTCTGAGTATATGTGGAACGTGTCTGCTCTGGAAAAAGTAGGTGGTCTTAACCCGGATTACCATACTTATGAAATGTGGTTCAGCAAACAATAATCTGATTACATCATGAAGAATATAGTAACAAAATCATTCGCTATACTTGCCGCAGGCTTCTTTTTAGGAGCCTGCGAAAAAAACGGAATTGAAGATCATTACGAGCCAACCAACACCGGTGCGCACATCAAGATGATCCATGCGGCACAGGATGCTCCGATGGTGAACATGTTCCTGAACGATCAGAAAGTGACTGCGCTGGCGCCTGTGGTAACTGCTGCCAAGGACACGATCGTTACCGGTCTGTCTTACGCTGGTACTGCTGTGTTCCCGGCTTCTTTAGGGTATGCTACTGTTCCTGCTGGCAACTATAACGTACAGATTATCGACACCACTTCTGCAAGAGGTGCAGCACAACCTGTATCTAATACGTCTGCTACCTTGAACGACAGAGCTTCTTATTCTGCTTTCCTGATTGGGAAAAAAGATCCTGGCTTCGAGACGTTTGTAGTAGAAGACAAGCTGCCTGACGTTAGTGATTACTCTAAAGCTTACATCCGCTTTGTAAACGTGATGGCCGATGCGCCTGCCTTTGATGTGAAGGCAGTAAATAAGGCAACTGAAAATACTCCGGCGCCTGTTCAGGTAGCTACAAACGTGCCTTACAAAGGCGCCACTGCTTATGTAGCAATCGAGCCGGGTACGTATGACTTCCCGATTTACAAAACCGGTTCAACAACTCCTTATACAACTATGACCGGTGTTGCTCCGTCAGCCGGTAGAGTGTATACGTTCTATACCAGAGGTATCTATTCTGAAACTACTGCGCCTGCAACCACTAACAGGGTACTGGTAAGAGACAGATAATCTCTTGTTAACTACAATCCAAAAAGCCCTCCATTGGTAAATAGCCTGGAGGGCTTTTTAATACCCACCAATTCCTAATCTTATACTTTTAGCTATGATCAGAAATTTTACCCTATTTATACTTTCGCTTTTTACCACATTTACTGCTTTCGCGCAGCAGAACAAAACAGCCCCTAAAAGAGAATTCCGCGGTGTTTGGATCGCGACGGTGCAGAACATCGACTGGCCTTCAAAACCAACATTGAATGTAGATTCAGAAGACCAGCGGGAGGAACTGCTGGCTATCCTGGACGAGCACAAACGTACCTGCATCAATGCAATCATGTTGCAGATCCGGCCTTCTACCGACGCATTTTATGCCAAAGGCCGCGAGCAATGGAGTATGTTCCTGACAGGAAAGCAAGGAGTCGCTCCTAAACCTTTTTACGACCCGCTTGAGTTCGCCATCAAAGAAGCACATAAGCGTGGCATGGAACTACACGCCTGGATCAATCCTTACCGGGCCACCACCAGCCTGGTCGATTCCCTCACAAGCCCTGACCACATCACCCGCACCAAACCGGAATGGTTTTTTACCTACGGCGATAAAAAATATTTTAACCCCGGCCTGCCGGAGGTGCGCGCTTACATCAATGATGTGATCACAGATATTGTGCGCAACTATGACGTGGACGGTATTCACTTCGACGATTACTTTTACCCATACCCGGGCAAAGAAAGCCTGCCCGATTCGATAACCTTTCAGCAGCATCCGCACGGCTTTACCGACATCGAAGACTGGCGCCGCAACAACGTGGACATCCTGATCCGCGATCTGTCTCAGAACATACATGCTGAGAAAAGGCACGTGAAATTTGGTATAAGCCCGTTTGGCATCTGGCGTAACCTGGCCCAGGACTCGCTAGGTTCCGAGAGCAACGGCTTGTCGGGCTACAGTGCCTTATATGCCGACGCCCGCAAGTGGGTGCAGGAAGGCTGGATAGACTATACCAACCCGCAGTTATACTTCCCGTTCGGTTACGCGGCGGCTCCTTATGAAAAACTGCTGGACTGGTGGGCGGCCAATGCCTTCAGCAGGCATGTGTACCTAGGCCAGGGCGTGTACCGCGCCATGGAAGACCGCGAAGGCTGGCGCGACAAGCAGCAACTGCCAAACCAGGTACGCTACCTGCGCAATAACCCGAATGTACAGGGAAGTGTATACTTCAGCTCCCGTTCTCTGACCAACAACCTGGGTGGGTTCCGCGATTCCTTACAGCACGATTTTTACCGTTACCCGGCCCTGCAACCTACTATGCCCTGGATCGATAACTCGGCCCCAACAGCACCTTTGAAGCTGCGCGACAACAAGTTTCTTTTCTTTACCCCGAGAAGGAAAGCCAAGCTGCAGTGGGAACACCCGCAGCAGGACGAGGACGTGTACGGCTATGTTGTATACCGCTTTGACGAGAACGAGCCGATAGATATGGAGCGGGCGCAGAACATCGTTCACATTACTTTCGATGGCCTGGCAACCTCCTTCCACGACAAGAGCGCGAGCCGTGGCAAATCTTACCAGTATGTGGTGACATCCATCGACCGGTTGAAGAACGAAAGCGCACCCTCTAACAATTTCAGAAAGAAATTGCATTAACTATAAGTATGGCTTACAGGAAGTATGGAACAGCAGCCTCCTGTAAGCCAACACATCAAGCATATCAAAAGCAGAAGCATGATGAAAAGCAAAAAGACATGGCTTACTTTAGTGGCAGGCGCCTGCATAGTAACAGCAAATGCCATTGCCTTCAGTAACCAGGCCCAGCCAGGTTATGAGGCTTCGGTAGAAGTTGCAGCAGAAGAGCAGACCTGGATACGCATTAACCAACTGGGTTATACTCCCTCGGGCATCAAGGTAGCTGTGTGGGTAAGCAAATCACAGGCACGGCTGAAACGTTTTGAGCTGGTGGATGCCGCTACCAACAAAGTGGTGTTTAAAGGCAAAGCAGGGGAGACCTATGGTGCCTACGGGCCTTTCAGTGAATCGTACCGGCTGAATTTTTCAGCTTACAGCAAGCCGGGTAATTATTACCTGAGAGCCGGGAAAGTAAAATCACCGGAGTTTAAGATTGCAGATGATGTTTACAAGGGCACGGCCGATTTTGCTTTGCGCTACATGCGCCAGCAGCGCAGCGGCTTTAACCCTTACCTGAAAGACTCCTGCCACACCGATGACGGCTATACTATGTATGGCCCGATGCCGGACAGCACCATTATTGACGTATCGGGTGGCTGGCACGATGCCTCGGATTACCTGCAGTATAGCACCACATCTGCCAATGCCACTTACCACCTGCTGGCGGCCTACCGCGATTTTCCGGAAGTTTTTACGGATAAGCACCTGGATAACGGCCTTGAAGGAACAAACGGTGTAGCCGATGTGCTGGACGAGGCCAGATGGGGCTTGAACTGGCTACTGAAAATGCACCCAAAGGAGGACTGGCTGTTCAACCAACTTGCAGACGACCGCGACCACCAAGGCCTGCGTCTGCCAACCAAAGACGATGTAGATTATGGTATGGGCAAAGGCAAAGCGCGTCCGGTATATTTTGTAACCGGCGAGCCACAGGGCCTGGGCAAGTATAAAAACAGGGCAACAGGTGCTGCCTCTACGGCAGGTAAATTTGCAAGCGCATTTGCTTTGGCCGCTCAGACCTACCAGGGAAAAGACAATGATCTTGCGAAGCTGTTTAGGCAGAAAGCTTTATCAGCTTACAAGCTAGGGCTTGCCAAACCAGGCGTTGCGCAAACAGCTCCTAACCGTGCGCCATACTTTTATGAAGAAGACAACTGGGTGGATGATATGCAGCTAGGCGCTGCCGCACTTTACCAACTCACCAACGACCAATCATACTTCAAGCAGGGGTATACTTACGGCTTGCAGGAAAAAGTAACGCCGTGGATGGGCGCCGACACCGCCCGCCATTACCAGTGGTACCCGTTCCACAACTTCGGGCATTTTGAGCTGGCCAAGAAAGCTGATGCGAAAAGCAAAGCAGAGTTGATCAGCTTTTACAAAGAAGGGATTGAGCGGGTGTTCGCCAAAGCAAAAAAGAATGCTTTTTACCGCGGTGTACCGTTTATCTGGTGCTCCAACAACCTGACCACTTCTTTCGCTATCCAAAACCATCTGTGCCGCAAAATGACCGGCGACCAGACCTTTGCTGAGCTGGAGCAGGCCAACATCGACTGGTTGTTTGGCTGCAACCCATGGGGAACAAGTATGGTGTTCGGCTTGCCGGCTCATGGCGATACGCCAGTTGATCCGCACTCGTCGCTCACCTACCTGCACCAGTACCCGCTGGATGGTGGTCTGGTAGATGGTCCTGTGTACGGCAGTATCTTTAATAACCTGAAAGGCATTGCCCTGGTGCAGGAAGACGAGTATGCCGCTTTCCAGTCGAAGCTGGTGGTGTACCACGACGATTTTGGCGATTACAGTACCAACGAACCAACCATGGATGGCACAGCTTCGCTCATTTATCTGCTGGCGGCACAAGAGCAAAGTTCCAGGGAGGGGGCTCAGGCAAAAAAGTAGTAAAGGATAAGCATGGCGCTATTATCCGGGGCGATGTAACAAGTAAAAGTATAGCGCTGGTTTTTACAGGCGATGAGTCTGCTGACGGTGCTGAAAGTATACTTCAAACGCTGAAGAAACACCAGGCAAAAGCCTCCTTCTTTCTGACTGGGCGGTTTTATAGTAATCAAGATTTTAAACAAAGTATACAGCAACTGAAGCGGGAGGGGTACTACCTGGGTGCTCACTCCGACGCTCACCTGCTATACTGCGACTGGACGAAGCGTGACAGTCTGCTGGTAACGAAGCAGCAGTTCAGCGAAGACCTTCAGCAGAACTATAACAGGATGGCTAAGTTTGGGATCAGGAAAAAAGACGCTCCATACTTTCTGCCGCCTTACGAATGGTACAACCACCAGATTACTAATTGGACAACAGAGGAAGGCTTGCAACTGGTAAACTTTACGCCCGGCACCCGCTCTGCTGCTGATTATACTTATCCGGAGATGGGCACGCGTTATGTTGGTTCAGAAACCATACTTCAATCTATATTTGAGTATGAGCATAAAGACCCGAATGGCCTGAATGGTTTTCTGCTGCTGTTGCACATCGGTACTGACCCGAGGCGGGAGGATAAATTTTACTATAAGCTGGATGAACTGCTTACACAGTTAAAAGTTAAAGGCTACCGGTTTGTAACGGTTAGCGAGCAGCTTTCAGAGTGATAAAAATTATTTACATGAGACATTTTATACTGATACTTATACTTGCAGGCTTGTTTACAAGCTGTCAGCGAACAGCTTCAAAACAACCTGTTCCGGAAAGTATAAACTACCTTTCCCGAGAGGCATGGGGCGCCAACGCACCGGTTTTCCCGATGCGCAGCCACAAGCTTACTCGTCTTACCATTCACCACACAGCCACCAGGCAGCTGCCTGAGAAATCGCTGGTTGATAAAATGAAAGCGCTGCAGCAATTCTCTCAGAAGGAGAGCCCCTTGGCTGACGGACGAATGAAACCGGCCTGGGCCGATATACCTTACCATCTGTATGTGGATGTGTATGGGGAAGTGGCTGAAGGAAGGGAAGTTAATTATGCCGGAGACTCCAACACGGCTTACGATCCGGCTGGCCACCTGCTGGTGGTAGTGGAAGGTAATTTCGAAGAAGAGGAGATCACGCCAAAGCAAATGAAGACGTTGGAACTGCTTGTTCCTGCGCTGGCGAAGCAGTATCAAATTCCTGCAGATAGTATAGCTACTCATAAAGATTTTGCACAGACAGCCTGTCCGGGTAAGAAGCTGTATGAGCAGATCCCGCACCTGCAGCAACTGGTAAAAAGGTAATACTCCGTTCATACTTTGACCTGTTACTCACTCTTGTTGAAACATGACCAGTATAAATATATACTGAAGGCTCTTAAAACATAAGCGTGCTTTGTAGGAGGAGAGGGGTGTATGCGTTTTTTTGCGCATTTATTTAAAAAACATTGCAAATACTAGGAACTATAGCGGCACGTTTCTTATTTTTATTTAATTATAGCGCTAATCACTGCTTATACGGGTGCGCTTTTGTGCGCATTTCGGAGAGAGGGTTGTGGGAGAAATTGCAAAATAGGTTAACTTAAACGGCTTTTAGCTGCTAATTATCTGTGTCTTAGGCAAATGAAAATACTAAAGTATACCGGTGTTATTGCGCTGTTTTTGATAGCAGGTCTGTGCAAGGTACAGGCGCAGGCTTTCCGATTTGCTTTTGTCTCGGACACACACATCGGCAACCCAACGGCCGAAGAAGACCTTCGCCGAACAGTAGCTGATATCAACAGCAATGATTCTATCAGTTTTGCTATGTTTACCGGAGACATCACCGAGTTTGGTTCTGATGAAGAGCTGAAACTGGCGAAGCAGATACTTGATGAGCTGAACAAGCCCTGGTACATTATTGCCGGTAACCACGATTCGAACTGGTCGGAGAGCGGTAGCAATACGTTCAGGACTGTATTTGGCGCCGAGACGTTCAGCTTCGTGCACAACGGCTACCTGTTTGCCGCTACCAGCTCGGGACCGAACATGCGTATGGGCCCGGGGCAGGTTCCTCGTGAAAATATCGTATGGCTTGACTCGGTGCTGAACAACATGCAGAACCCGCAGATGCCGGTCATCTACCTCAATCACTATCCCCAGGACTCCTCTCTTAACAACTGGTACGACGCCATTGACCTGCTGAAAAAGCGTAACATTCAGCTTATGCTGCACGGGCACGGGCATAACAACCGCCTCTTCAACTATGATGGCATTCCTACAGTAATGGGGCGCTCTAACCTGCGGGCGAAAGCAGAAATTGGCGGCTACAACATTGTTACGATAGAGAACGGCGAGGCTCGTTTTACAGAACGAAACCCGGTAACTAAAACACTAAAGCCATGGATGGAAGTGCAGCTGACAGATCATCAGTTCAACACCAATCCGGGGAAATATCACCGCCCATCGTATGCCGTGAACCAGGTGTACCCGAACGTAAAGAAAGTATGGGAATACCAGGACGACAGCGACGTAGGAGCCGGTACCGCCACAACCAAAAACATAGTAGTGGCTACCAACACAAGCGGCCTGATCTACGCCTTAGATATGAATACCGGAAAGCGCACCTGGAGCTACCAGACCGGAGGCAAGATCTATTCTACTCCTGCCATTGCCAAAAACTATGTAGTGGTAGGTTCATCAGACCATCACATTTACTGCTTGTCGGCTAAAAGCGGTAAGCTTATCTGGAAATTTAAAGCGCAGAAAGCGGTGCTGGGCTCTCCTGTAATTGAGGGCAAGAAAGTATATATCGGTGCTTCAGACGGGCATTTCAGAGCGCTGGACCTGAAGAGCGGCAAACTGATCTGGGACTTTGACCAGGTTAATAACTTTGTGGTAACCAGGCCGCTGCTATACAAAGGCAAAGTATACTTTGGCAGCTGGGGCAATGATTTTTATGCTCTGGATGCTGCTACCGGAAAACTGGCCTGGAAGTGGAGCAACGGCTCTAAAAACCGCATGTTCTCGCCGGCTGCCTGCTACCCTGTAGCTGTAAACAACCGCATATTTATAGTTGCACCAGACCGTTTTATGACCGCTCTCGACGCTGAAACCGGCAAAGAAATTTGGCGCGAGCAGAAGAAGGATATCCGTGTGCGGGAGTCGATGGGGATTTCGGCAGATGGCAAACTGGCTTACGTAAAAACAATGGATGGGCAGCTTTATGGCATTTCCACGTCCGCAGACTCTATGCAGGTAGGCTGGAAATCGGAGCTGCAACTGCCTTACGAGCTGGCTCCTTCTGCCATTGTGGAAAGCAACGGCGTGGTGTACGTGCCATCGCATTCGGGTATGGTGAGCGCCATCGACAGAAACAACGGAAAGGTGCTTTGGAAGCATAAAAGCTCCAACAGCCTGATGAACCCTGTAATGCCGCTAGGAAAAAATAAAGTGGTAGTGAGTACCATGGATGGTAAAGTAACCTGCCTGGAGTATATTTCGGAATAATAGCGCAGGTATCTTAGAATTTGATCATAACACAGGATGATTTCCAGCACAGGAAATCATGATAAAAGAAGACTAATTTAATTATTACATAACAATGGAAATTACCACCGAGAAAGACTCGAACTATAACAACCTGGAGAAGATGTCTGTGAAGGAGATCCTTGTAAACATCAACAACGAGGATAAAACCGTTCCTTACGCAGTAGAGAAGGCGATTCCGCAACTCGAGAAGCTGGCTACAGTAGTGGCCGAGAAAATGAAAGCAGGAGGCAGGTTGTTTTACATAGGGGCTGGCACCAGCGGCCGTCTGGGTGTAGTGGATGCCTCAGAGTGCCCGCCAACGTTTGGTGTGCCGTTTGACTGGGTGGTTGGTATAATTGCCGGCGGCGACAGCGCCATTCGAAAAGCCGTGGAATTTGCCGAAGACGACGCAGAACAGGCCTGGAAAGACCTGCAGGAGTACCAGATAGATGAAAACGACGTGGTAGTGGGACTTGCTGCTTCCGGTACTACACCTTATGTGATCGGTGGTCTGAAGAAAGCGAACGAAATGGGTTTGGCAACTGGCTGTATTGTTTGCAACTCCGGCAGCCCGGTTGCAGCCGTAGCACAATATCCGGTAGAGGTAGTGGTAGGCCCTGAGTTTGTTACAGGCAGCACCCGCATGAAAGCCGGCACCGCACAGAAGCTGGCACTGAATATGCTGAGCACTACGGTGATGATCCAGCTGGGCCGCATTAAAGGCAATAAAATGTTTGACATGCAGCTGACTAACCACAAACTGTATAAGCGTGGCGTTCGCATTATCATGGCCGAGACTGGTAAAGATGAGGCGACTGCAACAGCCCTGCTCGAGAAGTATGGCAACGTGCGCGAAGCAGTAGCAAGCGTAACAGTAGCTTCTTAAGCAACAGCCGGGAATTTAACCTTCAATTGGCTGGTTATTTGTACTTTATTCTGTAATTTGTCAGAGGGTTCGGGCTGTGGGCTTTATGCTGCCATGCCTGAACATTATCTCTGAAAACCCTTTAGCTTATGTCTCCAATTGTTCTTCTATCCTTTTTGATCGGCTATTTCGCCGTGCTGATAGGTATATCCTATTTCACATCAAAGGGGGCTTCGGATAACTCCAGTTTCTTTATTGCCAACCGTAACTCGAAGTGGTATTTCGTGGCTTTCGGCATGATCGGTACGGCCCTGTCGGGGGTTACGTTTATCTCAGTGCCGGGTGCGGTGAGCAACAACAGCTTTGGCTATTTTCAGTTTGTGCTGGGTAATGCAGTAGGCTTTCTGCTGATTGCTTTTGTGCTGCTGCCGCTCTACTACCGCATGAACCTGATCTCCATTTATACTTACCTGGAGAAGCGCTTCGGCTACTGGAGCTATAAAACAGGCGCCATGATCTTTCTGGTGTCGCGCACGATCGGTTCTGCATTCCGTTTATACCTGGTAGCCATTGTGTTGCAGAAGTTCATCTTCGATGCCTGGAACGTGCCTTTTGCTGCCACCGTAGCTATTTGCCTTATCCTCATCTGGGTGTACACGCACAAAGGCGGCCTGAAAACCATTGTCATCACCGACACCCTGCAGACCGTGTTCCTGGTATCATCGGTTATACTTTCCATTGTATTCATTGCCCGCAGCCTGGACCTGAACGTGGTGCAGACGTTTGAAGCGGTGAAGGAAAGCTCCTACTCCAAGATGTTCTTCTGGGAAGATTTCTTTGGTAACAAGAGCCACTTTTTGAAGCAGTTCCTGGGTGGTATTTTCATAACGATCGCCATGACCGGTTTGGATCAGGACCTTATGCAGAAGAACCTGAGCTGCAAGAATATCGGCGAAGCGCAGAAGAACATGCTGACGTTTACAGGCGTTTTCGTAGCCATCAACATTTTCTTCCTGAGCGTGGGTGCCCTGCTGTACATGTTTGCTCAAGCTAAAGGTATAGATATAACATCGCTTAAAACACCGGATCACCTGTTCCCGGAGATTGCCCTGAACCACATGGCCCTGATACCGGCCGTTACGTTTATGCTGGGTTTAACGGCGGCTACTTTTGCCACTACCGACTCAGCTCTTACAGCTTTGACTACCTCTTTCTGCGTTGACTTCCTCAACTTTACAAAGAAAGAGAACCACGACGATGTAAAGCTGATCCGCACGCGCCACCTGGTGCACGTTGGTTTTTCAGTGATCATGCTGCTGGTTATACTGGTGTTCAAGCTGATCAACGATGATTCGGTGGTGAATGCGATCTTCAAGGCGGCCGGTTATACCTATGGTCCGTTGCTGGGTCTGTTCGCTTTTGGTATGGCCAACAAGCGTGCCGTTGCCGATAAACTGGTGCCATATATCTGCCTTATTTCGCCGATCATCACCTATGTCCTGGACTCCAATTCAGTTGCCTGGACAGGTTATGCCATGAGCTTTGAGCTGATCATTATCAATGCGGCGATTACGTTTATACTTTTGCTTGTTACCAGCAAAACTGGTGGCGGTGTGATGATGGATGCGTTGAAGGAAGCCGAAAGAGGCAGCAAAGTAAAACAAACAACTTATTAAGCATTATCCTTTATGGAAATTGAAAAGCTTTTGGAAAGTGTTTTGCCAAAAGCACGCATACGGGCACGGCTGATCGACGTCGTGTCTTACGCTTCTGACGCGGGCTTTTACTACCTCCGGCCGAAAGCCGTGGTGCAGCCCGTTTCAGAAGAAGAAGTGAAAGGTTTGTTCGCACTTTCGCACAAACATAACATTCCGCTTACCTTCCGTACGGCCGGTACCAGCCTTTCGGGGCAGTCTGTAACAGATGGTATACTGGTAGACCTGAGCCAGTTTTGGAATAAGATTGTCGTAGAAGGCGAGGGCGAACAGGTACGGGTACAGCCCGGCGTGATCGGCGCTATTGTGAATGCCCACCTGCGCAGGTATAAACGCAAGATCGGCCCGGACCCGGCAAGTATAAATTCGGCCATGATGGGCGGTATACTTTCGAACAACGCCAGCGGCATGTGCTGCGGGGTTAGCAAGAACTCGTATCACACCACCCGGTACATTCGGTTTATGCTGCCAAACGGCAAAACGTATACGACCGAATCGAAGGCGGATTACAGTCGGTTTGCGGCAGAGAGCAGGGAGCTGTACATGAGACTGCAGCAGCTCAGGTCGCAGATCCTCAACAAGCCGCAACTGCACGATCTGATCCGGCACAAGTATAAAACCAAGAATACGGTTGGCTACTCTGTCAACGCCTTTATCGATTACGAACATCCACTCGACATACTGGCGCACCTGCTGATCGGTGCCGAAGGTACACTTGGCTTCATTGCCGAAGCGGTGCTGCAAACGGTACCGGATTACCCAGCCAAATCTACCGCCCTGCTATACTTCCCGGACATCTATGCCGCCTGCCAGGCCATTGTGCCGCTAACGGTAGCGGGTGCCGAAGCGGTGGAGCTGATGGACCGCGCCTCGCTGCGTTCAATTGAGCACATGGCTGGTGTTCCGGCTGTGATCAAAACCTTACCGGAAACGGCAGCGGCCTTGCTGGTAGAGTTCCAGGCGAACACCGTGCAGGAAGTGCAGGAAAAGATACTTAAGTTTATGGCGTTGGCGCCTGAGCTTTCGTTGCTGGAGCAGCCTGTGTTTACGACTGACCCAATCGAGCAGGCTTTCCTGTGGAAGGTGCGCAAAGGCATGTTCCCGGCAGTAGGTGCGGTGCGTGCCAGCGGTACAACAGTGCTGTTGGAAGATATTGCTGTACCAGTTGCTAAACTGGGCGACGCCATACTTGATCTGCAGGAGCTTTTCAGAAAGCACAACTATAGCAATGCCATCATCTTCGGCCACGCCAAAGACGGCAACATCCACTTTGTGGTAACACAGGCTTTCGATACACCAACTGAGGTGGCGCGCTACGACATCTTCCTGAAAGAAGTGGTGGACCTGGTGGTGAAGAAGTATAACGGCGCCCTGAAGGCAGAGCACGGTACCGGCCGTAATATGGCTCCTTTTGTGGAGACAGAATGGGGTGGCGAGATCTACCAGATCATGAAAGCGCTGAAGGAGGTAGTCGATCCAAAGAACCTGCTGAACCCGGGCGTAATCATCAACAGCGACAAGAATGCCCACATCAAAAACCTCAAAGACCTGCCGAAGGTGGAGGAGGAAGTGGATCGTTGCATGGAGTGTGGTTTCTGTGAGCACAAGTGCCCGAGCCGCAACATCACGCTTACGCCTCGCCGTCGCATTGTGGTGCGCCGTGAGTTGCTGAACCTGAAGCGAAAAGGGGAGAAAAAACAACATGACCAACTGCTGGAGCAATACCAGTACGATGGGCTTGATACCTGTGCGGTAGACGGCCTTTGCGCTACTGCCTGTCCAGTTGACATTAACACCGGCGACCTGGTAAAACGCCTGCGTCGAGAAAGTCACGATGACTTTGCCAATAACCTGGCGCTAATGGTGGCCAAGAACTTCAAGCCGGTCTCGTCTATAGTGAAGGTTGGTTTAAGTACAGGTGTAGGTATAAATAAAGTACTGGGTGCCAACACACTTGCCAAACTGACCAAAGGCGCTAAGAAGCTGGTGCCGGCTGTGCCGCTCTGGTCAAACTTACTGGCTCCGGTGCCTGGTTTCTCTAAGTATAAATCATGGTCTGGCGAACAGGCGAAGCTACAAGCAGAGGTGGTATACTTCCCGACCTGTATCTCGCGCACAATGGGTGGCGCGGAAGGTGGCAAGAAGAACACCATCGAAACTTTCATCAGTGTTTCTGAAAAAGTAGGGGTAAAATTCACGATACCGCAGGACGCCCAGAGTACCTGCTGTGGGCAGATTTTTTCCTCCAAAGGCTTTAACAAGGCCTATGAGTATACTTCTAACGAAACAATAGAAAAGATCTGGAAGTGGACGGACGGGGGCCGTTTGCCACTGGTGCTCGACATCACATCCTGTACCTATACTCTGCAACACTGCCGCCCGGTGCTCACGCCGGAAAACAAGCAGAAGTTCGACGCTATCCGGATCATCGACAGCATTGATTTTATTTCTGATTTCCTGTTGCCAAAAGCCGAGGTACTGCGCAAGAAGGAGCGTGTCGTGCTTCACCCGGTTTGCTCTCTTCAGAAAATGGGACTGGAAAACAAGTTCGTAAGTATAGCCAGGCAACTGGCCGAGGAGGTAACGGTGCCAATGCACGCCGGTTGCTGCGGCATGGCCGGTGACCGCGGTTTCCTGGTACCGGAGCTGACGGCTTCGGCTACGCTGCCAGAGGCACAGGAAGTGAAACAATGCGAGTACGACGGTTACTACTCTTCTGCCAAAACCTGCGAAATGGCCATGACCGAAGCAGTAGGGAAGAACTATGAGTCTATCGTGTACTTGCTGGATGAGTGTATCTAGTTGAATTAAAAGTATAAAAAGCAGCAGCGCCCGTTTCTGGTTAGAAACGGGCGCTGCTGCTTTTTGTAATACCGCTAGTTTGAGCGTAGCGGTAACTGGTGGTAGAGTATGAGGCCAGTTTGCAACTGCCGAAAGTATGGCTCTGATGAACGCCAGTTACAAACTGGCCTCATGTGCAGCCACAAGTTGCGCTGACGCTAAACTTGCGCCATGATCTAACATAAAACAGCTGTGCCCGACTTAGAGAGTCGGGCACAGCTGTTTTATGTTAATGTGGTATAATAAATTTACAGTACCGTCACCAGACTGGCATACTCTGTCAAAGCAGGATCAGTTGGCTTGATGTCAGTGATCAGGTAATGGATGGCGTTCAGGTCGCATACTTTCATGTTCTGGGCTGAATCAAGCTTTTCGGCAATGCTCATGATCGCCGTCTTCTTCGCAGAGCGGATCATGGCTTTCTTTACCTGCACCACCTCCCAGTCCGAATCGGTAAGACCGTCTTCCAAAGAAATACTGTTGGTGCCCAGTATGCACAGGTCCACCCGTATCTCGGACAGCTGGTTGATAACCTGAGAACCGATCATGATGTGCGAGTTCTTCGAGAGTTGGCCACCCAGCAGGATCACGTTGATGTTCGAGCGTTCGGCAAGCTCTAAGGCTACCAGCGGGCTTACCGTGAAAAAAGTACATTTCAGTGTATCGGGTACCATGCGGGCTACCTCGATCATGGTTGTACCGCCGCCTACCAACACCGTCATGCCATCCTGGAACAACTGAATTGTTTTGCGTGCAATCTCCTTCTTCGACTCTTTGGCATACACCTCGAGCTGCTGAAACGGGTTGTGGAACGATTTGGATAATGCGCCACCATGCACCTTTAAGATCTTGCCGCTCTCGGCCAGTTCATGCAGGTCGCGTCGCACTGTGTCTTCCGACACATTAAGCTTTAAGCTTAAATCCGATGATAGTACCTTGTTGTGCAGATTGATCTGCTTTATGATAAAAGCTTGCCGTTCCTCCTTTAGCATATGTCCTATGTTAAGCGGTAAAGGTCAAATATAAATGATTTTTTCTATATAACAGAAGTATAGGATGTTCTGTTTTTTTGCTGCAGTAACACCAGTTGTCTTCCTGATTTACAACAAGCTACTACCTGTTTAGGTGTGCTATATCCGTATAAAATACGAAAGCCTGCCTTCTCTGTGCTCATTTTCAGAAGCTTTCAGGAAGACAGGCTTTGGTATTTATACTTAAGCATTAAGTCAGCAAGTATAAAGCATAAAAAGATTATACTTTCACATAGATCTTCTTCTTGTCCATCCAGAAACCGATCAGCCACATTACCAACATGTACGAGAGCGCAAACAGCAACGAGGCTGTTTTACCTTCCGACCAGGTCAGGAAGAGGTGTTCGTACAGCCACTTCTGCAGGCTGATATCACCGATACGGATGAAGTTGAGCAGCTTGATAACGAGTGTGGCAAAGGCGAAAATGAACAGCGGGTTTTTGCCGAATGCCTCGAAAAAGTAGGACCATTTCACGTAGCCGGCAACCTCCATGATAAACATCAGCGTGCCCAGTATGATCAGGCTAAGGCCAATCGAGTGCAGCACGTAAGAGCTTGTCCAGATCGGCTTATTGATCGGGAAATAGATGTCCCATACCAGGGCCACTGCCACCAACACAGCGCCAGCCAGATTCAGCTTGAACACGGTGCGCAGGTTGTTGCCCTGTTTCTGGATGAACAGGCCAGCAAAGTAGCCCGCAATCACATTCACCGTGGCAGGCAGGGTGCTCAGCAGTCCCTCCGGGTCAAACGGTATGCCGAAGCCTTTGTAGGTATTCTCTTCAGGCAGGAACATGCGGTCGAACTTAAGGGCGGCGTTGCCCTCCAGGCTATACGGATCGGCAGGATCGCCAAAGAAATACATCACAGCCCAGTAGCCCAGCAGGGTTACCACACCAAAAATCATTGCGCCGTTATACTTCAGATACCGCACCACCAGCGAGGCAATAAAGTAGCAAAGGGCAATACGCTGCAGCACGCCCAGTATGCGCACAGCCGTAAAATCCTTCAGCACGATCTCGTTTTCCGGTGACCATTTTACAAATGGAAAGAGGTTAAGAAACAGGCCGATCAAAAAGATAAGAACGGTTCTTTTGAGAACTTTGCGCAGGAATACACCATTGGTCTGCTTCTCAAACTTGCGCATGCTAAAGCTCATGGCATTGCCCACTACAAACAGAAAAGAAGGGAATACCAGGTCGGTAATGGTAAAGCCATGCCAGGCCGCATGTTTGAACGGAGCATAAATGCTGCCCCAACTGCCGGGGTTGTTCACCACGATCATCAATGCAATCGTCATGCCCCGGAGCACGTCAAGTGCCAGGTATCTTTCAGCTGTTCTGGGTTGTAGCAAGCCGGCACTTGTGAGAGAAGGTGCTCTTGTTAGCTTGTTCATAAAAGGTGCGTATTTAAGTATGATCAGAACTGAAGTATAAGGTATAAAAAACAGCAGAGCCGCTCTAAGAAGGTAGAGCGGCTCTGCTGTTAAATATTTATTGTTGTACAGTGGACGCCCCAGCGGCTTTGGCTTTTTCGATGGCCTCGTAAACTACCTGCAGCACGTTGGTGCGGGTGTTCAGCTTGCTCAACTTGCTGTTCTCGCGTGTCGGGTTCACACGGTTAGACAGGAACACGTATACTAGGTCGTTTACCGGATCGATCCAGGTATAGGTACCGGTAAAGCCGGAGTGCCCGAAGCTTTCAGCCGGTGCGCTCTTGGCTGCGTTGCCATTCTCAGAGCCAGGCTTGGACGGACGGTCAAAGCCGAGGGCACGGTAGTTGCCCTGGTCGCAGAACTGGCACTTGCTGAACTTGCTTACGGTATTGCCCCGGATGTACTCCTTGTTGGCATACGTACCGTCGTTTAAGTATAACTGCATCAGTTTGGCTACATCGTTGGCATTTCCGAACAGGCCGGCATGGCCACTCAGTCCGCCCAGCATGGCAGCCCCTTCGTCGTGCACGGTGCCGTGCAGCAACTGCTTACGGAAGTGTGGCTCATACTCTGTAGGTACAATGCGCGACAGTGGGTAATACTTGTAAGGGTTGAACGTAAGCGTAGTAGCCCCGATCGGACGGTAGATCTGGTTTTTCAGGTAGTCTTCAAAGTTCAGGCCTACGATTTTCTGCACTACCAGCGGCGCAAGTATAAACGACAGGTCGCTGTATACGTATCCCGGCTTTTCGTTCAGCGGAGATTCCATAATTTCGTCGTAGATCTTATCGGCATACTTGCGGTGGATGTACAGGTTCTGCGCTACTTTGATCGGGAAGCGGGCCGAAGAATCAGCTTTGAAGGTTTTCCACTTGAAGTGGCCGTTCTTTTTCACGGTCTCTTTCCAGAACGGGATCCATGCCTGCAGGCGGGCCTGGTGCGTCAGGATGTCGGTATACTTCAGATTCGCCTTGTCGGTGTCTTCAGTCAGCTCCGGCAGGTAAGCGCCCAGCGTTTTATTTTCGTCAAAGCGGCCTTCACCTTTCAACTTCATGAAAGCTGCCAGCGAGGTGCTGATCTTGGTTACGGAAGCCAGGTCGTACAGGTCGGTGTTCTGTACCGGTGTCTGGTTGTCGTAGGTATGATATCCGAAGGATTTGTAGTAGATCACTTTTCCATTTTTGGCTACCAATACCTGGGCGCCTGGCGTTGCCTTTTCTGCAATAGCCTGTTGCACCAGCGAGTCGATGCCGGCCAGGTGCTGCGACTTAAGACCTACCGCCTCCGGCGTAGTATAAGCCAGACGAAGTCCTCCTTCAGTCTGCAGACCATCCCCGATCTTGAAGGCATTGCTCACATTAACCGGCAGTTTGCCTTTGGCGCCGGTACCGCCAAACACCATCTGGGCAACAAGGTCCTGGGTAAGGGCGGTCTCCTGGTAAGCGGCAATAACAGCGTCAGCTTTTTCAATGCCTTCGAACTTGGCAAGGCTATACACGTTGCCAAACACACCTACGATGGTTTTCTTAGAGCGCATCAGGTCTTTCAGGAACAGGTTCATTTCGGCTGTGATGCCGAAGGTGCCGCTGCCGGAAGCTTTTAGTTGTAGCTTGTGTACGCCTGCAATCACCAGGTTGTAATCCTGCAACTTTGCTTTCAGGGCCTGCAGATCAGCAATCGTAGCGGTAGGAGCCAGGAAGAAGGTATCTACTTTAGTGTAGCGCGACAAACCACGCTGGAAGTCTGTTTCCTTGGTTGTACCGATGGCCAGGGCTGCTACTTTCAGCGTATCCAGTGTCTGCACCGGCAGGATGTTGTTCTTGTTGCGCAGCAGTGTAAGCGAAGCCTCGGCCAGCTGGCGCTGAATATACTGCGCATGCGGGTTGTTCAGGTCTTGTATCAGGTTTTTAGTTTCGATCGGCTGCCATTTGTCCAGGCCCATCCATTGTTTGGCCATCAGTACTTTGCGTACGCGCAGGTCAATCTCTTCCTGCGTAATCTCCTTGTTGGCAATTGCCTTTTTCACTTCGGCGATGGTGGTTTTCACGTCCATCGTGTTCAGCAGGATGTCGTTTCCGGCCAGCAAAGCTTTCACATCCACAATGCCAGGAGGGTAAAATTTGGCTACGCCCTGCATGTTCAGCGCATCCGTAAACACAATGCCTTTGTAGTTAAGCTCTTTCTTGAGCAGGTCGGTTACGATCGGCTTGGAAAGGGTAGAGGCCAGGTTGTGCGTGTTGTCCAGCACCGGAATGTTCATGTGTGCTACCATCACGCTGCCCAGGCCGTTGGCCATCAGCATACGGAATGGGAACAGCTCCGTGGAGTCGAGGCGGATGCGGGAGAAGTTGATGAGTGGCAGACCGTAGTGCGAGTCTACGTTGGTGTCGCCGTGGCCCGGGAAGTGCTTGGCACTGGCCAGTACGTGGTTGTCCTGCATGCCCTTCATGTACGCCATCGATTTGCGCGCCACGTTATACTTGTCTTCGCCAAAAGAGCGGAAGCCGATCACCGGGTTGTTGGCGTTGTTGTTGATATCCACCGTTGGGGCGAAGTTCACGTTGATGCCCATGCGCTTGCACTGACGGGCAATCTCGGCACCCATTTCATAGATCAGCTTTTCATCCTCGATACCACCCAAGGCCATCTGGTACGGGAAGCCCATGGTGCTGTCAAGGCGCATGGAAAGTCCCCACTCACCGTCAATGGTTACCATTAGCGGCACTTTGCTCTCGCTCTGGTAACGGTTGGTCATCTTGGCCTGGCGCACCGGACCGCCCTGGAAGAAAATCAGGCCGCCTACTTTATAAGTTTTGATCAGGTTGCTGATCGAGTCGATGTGCGCCTGGTTTTTGTTCGAGTATACCGGAATCATGATCAGCTGGGCGATACGCTCCTCCGGTGTCAGCGACTTCATCACAGAGTCTACCCATTGGACTTTAGCGCCCAGGAAGGGTGGATCTTTCTCCGGATTGAAACTGGTAGCCGTTGTGGTTGTTGCCGCTGGCTTGCGGAATTTTGCGCCTTTTGTCTGGCCTTGCAAGTTCGTCAGGCCTAGCATCGTTAAAAAGATGAAGGCAAAAGGAATGTAAAGGTGTTTTTTCAAAACGATCAGTGTTATTGTAGTAGCAAGATTATATGCAATTTAAGAGAATAAAGTATACTAAATATTTTTATTTGCGTGAATATTTTAAATTCCTGCAAATAAAAGCAATATTGTAGTTCCAATACGAGGTACAGTACTGGCAATGGAGTAATACCGGAAAAGGCCATACAGCAATTTGCCGGATCCTGCCAAAGCTCGTCTTGTGTACCTGTATCTGGAGCCGCTATAAAGATCACTATTTATGAAGCATTTTTCAACCCGGCTGTTCACTCTTTTATTGTCGGGTATGGTTATTACCTCCTGTGCTGTTAACCCGTATGCGGCCACCAACCGCTCTTATAAGAAACAGGCAAAGGCCTATGCCAAATTGCTGAAGGCAGCTCCTTTGAATAACCCGGAGGCACCGGCTTACCCCGAGGGAGATTACTGGGTGGGGACTACCAACTTTAACATGCGCAAACCAAACTATGTGGTGATCCACCACACGGCGCAGAACTCCACGGAGCACACGCTCAAAACCTTTACCATGCCTAAAACGAGTGTGAGTGCACACTACGTGATCGGGCGCGACGGCAAAGTATACCATATGTTAAACGATTACCTGCGGGCCTGGCACGGTGGCGCGGGTAAGTGGGGAAATGCCACAGACCTGAATTCTTCCTCTATCGGCATTGAACTGGATAACAACGGTTCAGAGCCTTTCCCGGAAGCACAGATCAGCAGCCTGATCGGGGTACTGGCTACGTTGCAGAAAAACCACGGCATCCCTTCCGCCAACTTCATTGGTCATTCGGATATCGCTCCGGTGCGCAAGGTAGATCCAAGCCCTGCTTTCCCCTGGAAGACGCTGGCAGACAAAGGTTTTGGCTTGTGGTACGACGAGGACGTACTGGATAGTGTGATGGTGCTGAAGAAGCAGCCTGTGCCGCTAAGCAAGGTGCCGCAGGATTCGGTGCTGGTATTTGAGCAGGTGCCGGTGCACCCGCCGGTGCCGGAAAGCTTCAACCCACAGGAAGCCTTGCGCATCATCGGCTTCGATACCAAAGACATGAACGCAGCTGTAAGGGCCTTTAAGATACATTTCATACAGAAAGATGTCGAAAGCCCGCTAACCGAGGCGGATAAGAAAGTGCTCTACAACCTGTATAAGAAGTATATGTAAAGGGCAGGTTCCGCAGCAGCCGCTGCCGGGAAGTATAGCCAGAACCACGAACAGTACCTGAAAGCAGGTAAGTTGAATAAGAGAGTAAAGTATAAACAGAGTAACAAGTAACACATAGCAATAAAACAAGCCATGGCTCGATTAAACCTATTGGAAGAAACGCGATTTGAGAAGCTGCCGGTAACAGTATACGAAGACCAGCGGGAGGCCTCGGTGGCAGTTGCCCGCCGCATTGCCACCCTGATCCGCTCCAAGCAGGCGCGGGGAGAGCAGGCCGTGCTGGGTTTGGCCACAGGTGCTACTCCGGTAGGCGTGTATGCCGAACTGGTGCGCATGCACCGCCAGGAGGGGCTGAGCTTTGAAAACGTAGTAACCTTCAACCTGGACGAGTACTACCCAATGCTGCCAACTGCGGTGCAGAGTTACGTAACGTTCATGCACGAAAACCTCTTCGACCATATCGACATCAGAAGAGAAAACATCCATATCCCGGATGGTACCCTGCCTTTAGAGGAAATTCATGCGTACTGCCTTAACTACGAGCAGCAGATAGAAGCACTGGGCGGGCTGGACCTGCAGGTGCTGGGTATCGGCCGTACGGGCCACATCGGTTTCAACGAACCGGGTTCGGCGCCAAACTCCGGTACGCGCCTGGTAACGCTGGACGACCTGACCCGCCGCGACGCCTCCCGCGACTTTGGTGGTAAGGAAAACGTGCCGCGCAAAGCCATCACCATGGGTATCGGCACCATCTTCAAAGCGCGCGAAATTATCCTGATGGCCTGGAGCGGTAAGAAAGCACCGATCATCAAGAAAGCAGTGGAAGGGGAAATGTCGTCGGAAGTGCCGGCTACGTACCTGCAGCTATCTGACAACGTGGAGTTTGTGCTGGACAAGGATGCCGCTTCGGACCTGACACGCTTCAACACGCCATGGCTGGTAAAAGACTGCGCATGGGATCAGGCCCTGATCAGGAAAGCAGTGATCTGGCTGGCCAAAACGCTGAAGAAACCAATTCTGAAGCTGACAGACGAAGACTACAACGCCCATGGCATGGCGCAGCTGGTAACCGAACAGGGACCGGCCTATAACATCAACATCGAGATATTTAACCAACTGCAGCAGACCATTACGGGCTGGCCAGGTGGTAAGCCGGGTGCTGACGACCGCAGACGCCCGGAGCGTGCTTTGCCGGAGCAGAAGCGCGTGGTGATCTTTTCGCCGCACCCGGATGACGACGTGATCTCGATGGGTGGTACCTTCATCCGCCTGGTAGATCAGGGCCACGAGGTGCACGTAGCGTATCAGACTTCCGGCAACACCGCCGTTTGGGACGACGATGCCCTGCGCTTTGTAGAGTTTGCCATCGATTTTAACCAAAGTATAGGCCAGGATGGAAACCAGCTGAAGGAGATGTACAAAGAGATGCGCCACTTCCTGGAGTCCAAGCAGCCAAACCAGATCGACCCGCCGGCGCTGCGTGATGTAAAGGCCTTTATCCGTAAAAGTGAGGCCATTGCCGGAGCCCGTTATGCCGGCCTGCCAGACGAGCAGATCCACTTCATGGCGCTGCCTTTCTACGAGACAGGCAAAACCGTGAAGAACCCGGTGACGGATAAGGACGTGGAGCTGACCATGGAGCTGCTGCAGAAAGTGAAGCCACACCAGGTATTTGTAGCCGGCGACTTTGCCGACCCGCATGGTACGCACATTGTTTGCTTTAGAATTGTGCTGGAGGCCCTGCAGCGCCTGCGTCAGCAGGAGACGTGGACAGAAGACTGCTGGCTGTGGATGTACCGCGGCGCATGGCACGAATTCGAAACACACGAAATCGAAATGGCGGTGCCGCTTTCTCCGCAGGAAGTGGAACGCAAGCGCAACGCCATCTTCAAGCACCAGTCGCAGAAAGACAGGCCGGTGTTCCCGGGCGACGACGCCAGAGAATTCTGGGTGAGAGCTGAGGAGCGCAACCGCGAAACTGCCAGGAACTACGATGAGCTGGGTCTGGCAGAGTACGAGGCGATGGAAGCTTTTGTGCGCTGGAAGTTCTAATAAAGTACAATAAGCCAACGGCAAGGCAGTACACCTGTGCCGTTGGCTTTTTTACTTAACCATTTTTATACTTGCCAAACCATCAGGTTTATACTTTGATTACCTGAACAGTTAAGCAGCATTATCTCTCACCCTTGATTCCCAAAGCTCTGGCATGAACATTAAAAAAACAGTACTGGCATTTATACTTTGCGTTTCTTCCTCCGTTGCGGTGGCACCTGCCTTTGCACAGGGCGCGAAGCAGGCAAAAGAGATCTCCATCATACCGCAGCCCCTGCAGCTAACCACGCAGAGCGGAAGTTTTATACTTTCGGCAGGTACGAAGATCTATGTCGAACCGAAGAATGAGGAGCTTAGCAAGATCGGGCAGCGCCTGGCGCAGGAGATAAAAGCTGTATCGGGTATACAGCCAGAGCTGATCCAGAAAAAGCCGAAGAAAAAAGATACCAACCTGATCTACCTGACACTGCAAAATGCTGCGGACTCGCTGGGAGAGGAAGGCTATACTTTAAGTGTAAAAACAAACCAGATCACACTGGCGGCCAACAAGCCGAACGGTATTTTCCTGGGCACGCAAACTATCAAGCAGTTGCTGCCCGCTAAGAGCACATCGGCAAGTATAGCCATCCCGGCAGTAGATATTATAGACAAACCACGTTACCATTGGCGGGGCATGCACCTGGATGTAACACGGCATTTCCAGCCGGTGGAGTTCGTAAAGCGCTACATCGATTACCTGGCCATGCACAAGATGAATACCTTCCACTGGCACCTGACCGATGACCAGGGCTGGCGTATCGAGATAAAGAAATACCCGAAACTGACAGAAGTAGGCGCCTGGCGCGACAGCACCATGATCGGCCATTATTGGGACCTGCCGCAGACCTATAAAAAGGAGCGCCATGGTGGCTTTTACACACAGGATGAAATACGCGAGGTGGTAAAGTATGCGCAGGAACGCTACATCAACGTGGTACCTGAAATTGAAATGCCCGGTCACGCGCTGGCAGCCCTTACTGCTTACCCGGAGCTTTCCTGCACTGGTGGTCCTCATAAAGTGGAATCGAAGTGGGGTATTTTTCACGATGTGTTCTGTGCCGGCAACGAGCAAACGTTTACTTTTCTGGAAGGCGTGCTGACAGAGGTGATGGACCTGTTTCCAAGCAAGATCATTCATGTTGGTGGCGATGAATCTCCGAAAACCCGCTGGAAGGTATGCCCGAAATGCCAGGCCCGCATCAAAGCCGAAAACCTGAAAGACGAGCACGAACTGCAGAGCTACTTTGTGCAGCGCATGGAAAAGTTCGTGAACAAGAACGGCAGAACCATTATCGGTTGGGATGAGATACTGGAAGGCGGTCTGGCCCCGAATGCCTATGTAATGTCGTGGCGCGGAACAAAAGGCGGTATAGCGGCTGCCAAGGAGAAACATTACGTGGTGATGACGCCGGGCACGCATTTATACTTCGACCACTACCAGGGCGAACGCGAACTCGAGCCAATTGCCATCCACGGGTACAGCACCTTGCAAAATGTATACTCGTTTGAGCCAACGCCAACGGAGCTTTCAGCAGATGAACGCAAGTATATCCTGGGCGCTCAAGCCAACGTCTGGACAGAGTACATCCCAACAAAGGAACATGTAGAATACATGATCATGCCGCGCATGTCGGCGCTGTCGGAAGTGCTGTGGACACCGGCTCAGAAGAAGAACTGGGAAGACTTTAAAGTACGCATGCAGCAGCAGTACAAACGCTACGATGCCATGGGAGTAAACTACTCCAGAAGCGCTTTTAACGTGCGTCAGCAGATAAAAGTAGATACACTTCAAAGTATGGCAACTGTAAGCTTTGCGACCGATGCCGCCAATGTAAAGATCTATTATACGCTGGATGGTACGGAGCCAACCTCCTCTTCTAAAGCCTACACCCAGCCATTCACATTGAAAGAGTCTGCTACCATAAAGGCGGGTGCTTTTGCAGATGGCAAGCTGGTGGGTAAAGTAAGCACCAAAACCTTTGATGCACACAAAGGCTTCTCCCGTACGGTTTTGCTGAACACGCCGGCGCACCCGAGCTACTCCAACAAGGCAAACCTGGTAAACGGCCTAAAGGGCTCCACCGACCAGACCGACGGCCATTGGACCGGTTTTCTGGGCACGGACATGGAAGCGGTGGTAGATCTGAAAGAGGCAAAATCCATCACGAAACTGAATACCTCGTTCATGCAGAACATCGGCTACCGCATTTTTCTGCCTGCGCAGGTAACGTATGCCGTGTCTACGGATGGGGTAAACTATAAAACCGTGAAGGTGATCACAAATGCGAATCCGAATGCTGAAGAGGGTATCCTGAAGCGGGACGTAACAGCGGCTATACCGGCTACCAAAGCACGTTTTGTGAAAGTAACGGCAAAAAGCATCGGCGTAAGCCCCGCGCAATACCCGTCTGCAGGGCAGAAAACGTGGTTGTTCTCTGATGAAATAATAGTAGAGTAAGCACAGAAGTATAACTGAATAAATTTATATATTGTACCTTCAACCTTGCTTTGCTGAAAATAAGTACAGCCATTTTGCTGCTTATACTTTCCTTAATGTTGAAGAAGGCTGATTCATACTTTGCACCTTACATAATCAATAGTATACATAATGACAAAAGTAGCTTCCTCTGCTAACGACAAGGCAGTACAGGCGGGTGGTTCCAACTTCCTCAGCCCGATTGTGATCATTGGCATCTTGTTCTTTATTTTCGGGTCGGTTACCTGGCTCAACTCGGTACTGATCCCATACCTTAAAATTGCCTGTGAACTCACCAATTTTGAGTCATACCTGGTAGCCTTTGCCTTTTACATCTCTTACCTGGTAATGGCGATCCCGTCGGCATGGGTGCTTAAAAAGACGGGCTTTAAGAAAGGTATGGCGGCTGGCCTGGCCATCATGGCGGTGGGTGCTTTGATCTTTATACCTGCTGCGTTGTCACGCACGTACATCATTTTCCTGATCGGTTTGTTTGTGCAGGGAACAGGACTGGCCTTGCTGCAAACAGCTTCCAACCCTTACATCACTATACTTGGCCCTGCTGAAAGTGCTGCCAAGCGCATCAGCATCATGGGTATCTGTAACAAGATAGGCGGTATACTTGCCCCGATTGCACTGGGTGCCATTGTTTTCCTGGATGCCGATGCTTTGGTTAAGCAGTTGGATACCATGAGCCTGCAGGAGCGCGCCATGGAACTGGATGCCTTGGCCCACCGTGTGATTTCGCCTTATATAGTAGTGGCGGTTGCGCTGGTGATCCTGGCTGTACTGGTGTTGCTTTCTTCGCTGCCTGAAGTGGATACTGAGCAGGAGGACGAAACCGTTGCCGCTGCCAATACAAATAAAACAAGCATTATGCAGTTCCCGCACCTGCTGCTGGGCGCGATGGCTTTGTTCCTGTATGTGGGCGTGGAAGTAATGGCCGGTGATACTATCATCAGCTACGGCGCTGCGCAGGGTATTTCCCTGTCAACTGCCAAGTTCTTTACTTCTTTCACCCTGGGAGCTATGATCGTGGGATACCTGATTGGTATTGTTGCCATTCCGAAATTTATCAGGCAGGAAAAAGCATTGCAGGTGTCCGCTATACTTGGTGTTCTGTTTGCTGTAGGCGCCATCTTTACGGAGGGCTATACTTCGGTTCTGTTCATCGCGCTGCTTGGCCTGGCTAACTCACTGATGTGGCCTGCTATCTGGCCATTGGCTATCGCGGATCTGGGTCGCTTCACTAAAATAGGGTCTTCGCTCCTGATCATGGGTATTGCCGGTGGTGCTATCCTGCCGTTAATATACGGTTCGCTTGCCGACGCTATTGACGCCCAGCAGGCTTACTGGATCATGGTGCCTTGCTACCTGTTCATTTTATACTTTGCAGCTGCCGGACATAAGGTAAGAACAAAGTAATATAAACAAGAAAACAAGAGCGCCATACTTGCTTTGGCAATTACGGCACTCTTAAGAAACAAAAGACCCGCACCTGTTAAGGTTGCGGGTCTTTTGTTTTAGTTATACTTATCAGTTACAGGTTTTTGATGGCGTTGAACCAGTCGGTGCCTGCCTGCAGTAGCCCCTGGTCTGACGCATGGATCGGATCTTTGGGGATGCGCGGATAGCCGTCTGTCTGGATGAGGGTAGTGCGCTTGTCGGCAGCAGCCCGCTTTGCTTTGGCATCATTTACATCCTGGGCATAAGGCATGTCCTCCACATCCGAGAAAACCCTGTACACCACACGCCTGGTGCTGCTCAGGTAGGCTACCTGGTCGAGGGCGGCAAAGAGGGCTTGTTCGTTGGCCTGGTAGTCAGCGGCTTTTTCCTGATACTGGGCATCAAATTCTCCCTGCCACCACGCTATGGATTTAAACACAGGCTGTTTCCCATCGGCTTCCAGCGCCTTTCGGGCTTTATCGATGGTTTGCGTTGCCTGCGCAAATATTTCATTCGATTCTGGGTGCCAGTCTTGTACTGCGCTGGTGCCGGACTTGTACAACTGGGTACCGCCGGTGCCTGCTACTACAAAGTATACATCCTTCTTTTTATGTGCCTGCAGCAACTGTGCTGCTTTTAGTACCGGACCAAACTGGTCTTTGCCGGTCTGCGTGTTCACGCCGGCCTGCATGATCTCAAATTTTCCGTTGTCTTTGTTATAGATGTAGCAGCCTTCCAGGGGCTTGAGCATGTCTTCAGGCAACTCATAGATGTGGGCCATGCCTGTGCTGTTCGACTGCCCTATGATCACGTGCACATCCACTGCATTGTCTGGTACGGGTGCTGCATTGGCAGGCGATTCTTCGTCTTTCTCGGCGCAGGAAGCGAGCAGGAGAAATCCGGACAGGATCTGTAGTAGTATTGTATAATATTTTATCATCTGACCTATTGCTTGTAATGAAACACTAAACGGCTACCGCCTATGTATAGTATTCTTCTTTGTAAGAAACTTAGTGTAGAACGAATCAGGATTAGTTTGGTTGAGATTTTGTATATGGTACTATGCCATGGTGGTGTTGCTGCAGGTATACCTGGCGCAAGAGCGGGTGATTAATAAACGATAACAGATTAGGTACAAATCAGCAGACTAAGGAATAATGTTCTGGTGTTGCTGTAAAAGAATATTTGCCAGCAAGTATAGAGTTTAATGCACAGTAGTGTAGCAATTTTGCTGAAAAACAGTGCTATGAAAAGAATCAGTGCAGCATGTATATAGTTTGTTTGTGATACGATTAAATTTTATACTTTTGCGCTGCACTTTGTGGTAGAGGTGCCACATAAACGTATACAAGCTTAATTATGCAAATTCTAAGACACGTACTGCTGATCATTGTGGCAGTAACCATGTTGGCCTCCTGTTCCTCCTCCAGAAAAACACCAAAGCGAACAGGCAGGGTTATTATTATTGAAGACAGCAAAAATGTTCGCGTTGCAACCGGGCGTAAAGACAATGGCCTGCACAAAGGCTGGTACAAGAACCCGAACAACCCGCATCACCCACGCACAACCAACCCAGGCCATACCAAGCACAAAGGTGGCTCAAAGGGCAACACCGTTATTGTAAAGTCTCATGCTGCACCTGCCCAGAAAGGCAACTCCGGTAAAGGCAACGGCAATTCCGGTAAAGGAAATGGTAACGGCAAAGTCAAGAAAAAATAACAGCTGCTAACACAGCAGCAATGGCATAAAAGGCGAGCTCTCCAAAGCTCGCCTTTTTATTTTCCGGAAAGAGAAGATGTATTTAGATTACCATACTACCGGAGAGAAATGGCCCTGCTAATGAACCATCAGGTATGTTCTTAAACAGGCGGCACTTTGCAAAACCTATCGCAAGTTTGTCTTAATCAGCTTTAATAACTCTACAGGTTATCTGAATAGCTGAATTTACGCGTCTTTGCTTTTCTAAATAAATTATATTAAACTTATATTTATTTATAAAGTATAAATGTTCTGCAGTGGCCGTTCAGCTTGTGTTGTCGAAAGTATAGAGGAAGGGGTAGCCTGATGGCCTTTGATTTTCTGGTTTAACACTTAGCTAACGCGGCCTATGACAACACTTAAACTTACCCTCTATCTTCTTACAGTAATCCTGATGGCGTCCTGCTCGCCGCTTGCCAGATCCAATAAAGCTATTTTGATGGACGACGATGGACGCAGCATGCGCTTTGTAAACGGAAAGCAGGACAAGGTGCATAAAAAGTGGAAGAGCAACACCTACAAAGCAAAAAGCAAGTTTGCAAAACGTCGCCGGTAAATCTATCTGTTGCCTCTGCTACTTTTACCTGCTGCTCCCGTATAAGCGCGTATGCTGCCACACGAAGCACGATATAGCCGCACGCCAGATTCCGAAAGACTTAAATGGGTAGATTCGGTCGTTAAAATTATGGACAACCAGTTCCGGCTGCCCGGAACCAACTTCCGCTTTGGCCTTGATCCCATACTTGGTCTGCTTCCGGTGGTTGGCGACCTGGCTTCTTTTGCCGTGTCAGCAACCCTGATCATGACCATGGCACGGCACGGGGCGAGCGGAAAACTCGTGGTGCTGATGCTGCTCAATGTGGCGCTCGATGCCATTATTGGAAGTATACCGGTGCTGGGGAATATCTTTGATTTTGCTTTTAAGGCCAACGAACGTAATGTGCGCCTGTTGCGCAGCCACTACGAAGAAGGCCGCTACCAGGGCAGCGGCAAAGGCATTATAGTGGGTGTTCTGATCGGTATTATCGTGCTGTTTATCCTGCTCGGCTGGGCGCTCTGGGAACTGGCACAATTCAGTTACCACCTTATTTTCGGATAAAGCAACTATAGCCGGCCCATTGCGCGGGCTATGGCTACGGCTTTGTGTGCACTTTCCTCCTTGTCTTTGATCTCGAGCATCACATCAAAATCCAGCCCTTCTGTTTCTGTCAGAAAATCATGGAAAAGCTGCTCCTGTATATTTTGCACGTGCTTGCCCTTGCGCTCTCCCGGCGACTGGGAACTATAATCCATCATCAGCACGCCGTCGCGTTCCGGTTGCCAGGTTTGTGCTGCCAGCATTACAGCTTCGCGCATCGGCTCCCCGTTGTTCACACATTCGTGGTGCAGGTTATCAAATATGATTGGCATGCCCGTTAGTTCGTGTAGTATGAGGCAATCGGTCAGGCTGTAGGTGCGATCGTCGTTTTCCACGCAAAGCCTTGCTTTTACAGCCTCCGGCAACATGGTGTGGTATACTTCCGCAAAACGATTCAGGGCTGATTCTTTATCGCCGTAGGCACCGCCGCCGTGTATCTGCAGTTTTGCTGTGGTATCCAGCCCCATCAGGTCGAGCACACTGCCTTGGTACACCAGCTCAGCAATGCTGTTTTTTACCGTTTCGGGGTTAGGCGAGTTGAGCACCACAAATTGATCGGGGTGCATGGAGATGCGCATATTGTTGTTCTTGATGTAATCGCCGAGGCGGCGGAAGGTCATCTTGAAATGCTCCTGCCAGTTATAGGTATTAATGGCATGGGAGGCAAATGGCACCAGATCGGACGTAAGTCGAAAGAAAAACAACCCGTGCTTTACGTTGAACTCGAGTATGCGCCGCAGGCACGCCAGGTTCTGCTCCACCGTCTGGATCAGGCGCTCTTCGGAGTAAGATGCCAGGCGGAATGTGCGTGAGGAGGAGCAGTCGAGGGTTAGGTTGATGCAGGGATAGCCGATCTTCATTGCGTTTTCTGGTTTTGGTAACTACCTAACCTACGCAATCGGCAAATGTTTAGCTTTTTACAGGCTACTGTTATTTGTTGTAACCTGTATTGTCTTTAAAAAAGCGGTTGTACTCGGCTTTTTGCTTTTCGTACTCTATCCTTCGGCGCTCCACCTCTTGTTGCAAAAGCATTTCCTGCAACTTTTTGTTCTGCTTTCCTTCTTTCGACAACATCTCGTAGAGCATCGTTACGGGGCTTAACACGGTAGCTGGTGCGGGTGGTGGTGGTGGTGGTGGCTCCGAGCCAGCCACATAGCCTGGCTTTTTAACATAGTTAGGGTCCTGTCGCTTCATGTTGCGCAAGGCCCGCTGGATCATTTCTTCCGACGGACGACTTGTTACCTCCACTTCGCCCAGCATCACGCTGTCTTCCTGAAGTATAATATTTACCCGCAGCTCCGATACCGGCAATTTTTTAGGCAGGTACAGCAAAGGCTTGAAACCAATTGCCCTTATGAGCAAGGTGTCTTCGGTTTCTATGTCGATCAGAAATTCTCCCTTATCGTCGGAAACAACTCCCTTTGTAGTGCCAACCTTCATGATGCCGGCTCCGGGAATGGGTGTCTTTTTGTCTGACTGCAGCACAGTACCGCGCACCCGTATGTTTTTCTGGGCCAAAGCAGGAAGGCTGCTGAACAAGAACAGGAGTAAAGAAAAGTATAGAAGAAAATATCGATGCATGTACAGGCAAGGTGGCTACCGTCTAAAACGGCAGTCGGTTCTAAAACAATACGTTGGAGACAGCCAAATAGTATGCCAGCCCTAACGTATAGAAGAGAGAAACATCTCTTGCATTAAAGTTACTAAAACTGAGGAAAATACAAAAGCCTGTAAAAGCAGAAACCCATAGCTACGGGCGCTACGGGTTTCCAACTTCTTATTATACGGTTATAAAAAAGCTTAGTTGTTCTTTTTCTGCATGTTATCTCCAGATTTATTTTGCGAGCTGCTTTCTGGCTGCTTGTTGGTATACTTCGATTTGTTTTGCTGCCACTGCTTGTACTGCTCAGGTGTAAGAACCTCCTTCATCTGGCGGTCGGTGTCCTGCATTATCTTTTTCTGCTCGCTTTCCATCTGGCTCTGCGTCATAGGAGCACCGGTCGTACTCATATCATTGCTCATGTTGTTGCCAGAGGTGCCGGCCGCATTCTGATTCTTGTTATTGGCCGCGTTGGCATTCAGGCCTTCGCCTTCGTTGTTGTTGCCTGTGTAGGCATTGTTAGCGTTATTGGGGCGGGTGGCGTCCATGTTCGTGTTCGGGTTGTCGCTCATGTCGTTTTCGGTGTCGTTGTTCGCCTGTCCACCCATCCGGTTTGTTTCGCTGTAGTTGTAGCGGTCTTCCAATTCGCCCATACGTTTTGCACGGTCATAGTATACCTGTTGCACCTTCGTCTGGGTTGGCTGGTCCAGTTTCAGGTCAGAGGCCATGCGGCTGGCTACCTGCTCGGCTTCCTGGCGATACCCCAGGTCAGCGTCGCCGGACATACCGGCTGTGTTATGCGATGCCTCATCGCCATACCCTCGGATGTGGTTTGGGTTCACGTCTTCGTCTACGTTCGCATTGGCTACCTCTGTGGTCGTACCTCTGTCTTCTCCGCACGAAGCGAACATCATTGCACTAACTATAGCTATAGAATAAAATACCTTTTTCATGGTTTCAGCGCTCTTAAGTTTAACTTAGTTGGGAGGTTTAAAAAGAAATAAATAGTATAAAACTTATGTATGCCTCCCTGAAAGTTTTACGGCAGCCCACGTATTATGTTCCTGATCCGGTGTGAAGTATAGCCCATGCAATGCTTCTGTTTGATGTATCGGGGTATTTTTAAGTGCAGATGAGCGCCACAAGCAAGTAAATCTTGGAAATACAAGGAAAGGATTTAATTGGATTATATTTTTATAGTATAGGATGTGAAAAGAAAAGAGCCAGCTTATAGGGCTGGCTCTTCTACAGAAAAGTTCTGTGTGCTTATGCAGCTTTGAGTTCGAATACGGTGATCTCGGGTAAGAAACCTACACGACCCGGATAGCCCAGGAAACCAAGTCCTGTGTTCACATAGAGGTACTGCTGTCCTTTTTTGTAAAGGCCCGCCCACTGGTCGTATACGTACTGTACCGGGCTCCACTTCCAGCCGGGTATGTTCACGCCGAACTGCATGCCGTGCGTATGGCCGGAAAGCGTCAGGTCAACATCTTTGTAATGCTGGTTGATCTCGCCATCCCAGTGCGAAGGATCATGGGAGAGCAGTACCTTAAACGGGCTGTTTTCGGTGCCACTGTAAGCCTGGTGCAGCTTGCCATACTTCGGGAAGCCGCGGCGATTGCCCCAGTTCTCTACACCCAGCACGGCAATGTGCTCACCGTCTTTTTCGATCTTACGGTGCTCGTTCAGGAGGATCTGCCAGCCCATTCTACCATGCGAGTCAATAAGCGTTTGCAGGTTGCGGTGCTTTTCCTCTCGACTTCCCCAGTTTACATAGTCGCCGTAGTCGTGGTTGCCCAGCACCGAAAACACGCCCTGCTTGGCTCTGATCTCTTTCAGCGTATCCATGTGGTCGGTTAGCTCGGTGGCTACGTTATTTACCAGGTCTCCGGTGAAGAACACCAGGTCTGCCTCCTGCTTGTTGATCATCTCAACGGCCTGCTTCAGGGGCTCGGTAGAGGTGAAGCTACCGGTATGCAGGTCAGAGATCTGCAGCATTTTAAAGCCATCAAAAGCTTTGGGCAGGTTCGGGAAGTGCAGCGTTACGCGCTTGACGCGGTAATCGTAAGCGCCCTTCACCATGCCGTAAATAAAAGCCGTGAAAGGAACGGCCGCCACCATCAGGCCCATCTGGTTCAGGAACTTGTTGCGCGACGGGTCGAATTCCGCCACTGCGGAGGTGCTGTTCAGGGCCACTTTGCCCAGGCGCACCACGTCATCAACAAACAGAAACAGCACTACCACCAGCTTGGAAGCGAAAATGATGAATAAAGTACTTGCCAGGTAGGTGCTGAACGAAGAAGGAGGCGTGCCGCGTGTGGCAGAGGCCAGGGCAAAAGTACCTGCCGTTATGGCAAAGATAGTCCAGTATAAAAAGTAAATCGACTTCTGGGCCAGCGGTGCCAGGTTGCGGGTAACCGTTAAAACAGCCTGAAACACATACAGGTCCAGCAGGAAAAGGATCAAAAGGACTATCGCTATGGATAACATACGTTGCATAAATTATATAGAACCAGCTGCCGCTACAGCATGTTTTGGCAGGGCTGGAATCATTCAAAATTAACAGGTAAAACAAATAAAGCGAATGAGGTCGCTACTACTGAACTAATTTCCGGCGAAAAGGATTTCAGCTAGCATCCTTTAACCATCAAATTCTGTACCGTTGTGGAAGAACAAGTACTTGTTTCTGAGGTTTCTGCTTACCAAGCATCGCTTAACATTAAAACCTGGGCAGAGGAGGACCGGCCCCGCGAAAAACTGCTGCTCAAAGGCAAAGCCGCGCTCAGCGACGCAGAGCTTATTGCCATCCTGATCGGCTCCGGCACTCCCAAACTGACAGCCGTGGACGTAGCTAAACTTATACTTGCTGCTGTGGGCAACGACCTGAACGAACTGGCCAAACTCTCGGTAAAGGACCTGATGAAGCACAAAGGCATCGGCGAGGCCAAAGCCATTACCATCGTTAGTGCCCTGGAGCTGGGACGCCGGCGCAAAGAGGCTACTGTAGCTGCCAAGACCCGCATTACCTGTTCCACGGATATCTACAACTACATTAAACCGCAGTTGCTCGATCTTCAGCACGAAGAATTCTGGATCATACTTTTAAACCGCGCCAACGTAGTGATGAAAAAGGAAAGTATAAGCTCCGGCGGCGTAGCCGGCACCGTGGCCGATCCGAAGATCATCTTCAAAAAAGCGCTGGAGCAACTGGCCAGTTCCATCATACTGGTGCACAACCACCCAAGCGGCAACATCAAACCCAGCGCCGCCGACATCGCGCTCACCAAAAAAATGAAAGAAGCAGGCCAGTTCCTCGACCTACCCGTTCTCGACCACATCATCTTCACCGACAACGACTACTACAGCTTTGCGGATGAAGGGCTGTTGTAAGTTAGAGAGTTTGGGAGTTTAGGAAGTATAAACAGAGCACATCATTCTCAGAAAGTCCCCCTTTGAAGGGGGCAGGGGGATGATTACACCAACGGATTTTCAGACGATATAGTATAAATCACACCAGCGATGGCACCGAATCACGGCTACAACAAAAAGCTTCAGCCTTTTGTCAAAGTACTTCGCGTCACATCTACCAAAGCAGAAGTCAGGCTATGGTGCGAAGTACTGCGCAACGGCAAACAGGGCTATCCATTCTTGAGGCAGCGACCCCTGTACAACTACATTGCTAATTTTCTATGTAAAGATCTAAAGCTCATCATAGAAGTGGACGGCTACACCCACAACTTCAAAACGGAAGAGGACGCAGAAAGAGACGCCGTTTTGGCTGGTTATGGCTTTACAACGCTTCGGTTTACCGACGAGGAAGTGATGAAGGACTTGCCCAATGTGCAGCGGACTATCGAAGTATGGATTACTGACCGGCAGGTGTCAATCATCCCCCTGCCCCCTTCAAAGGGGGACTTTTTAGATGAGCTGTGCAATACGAGCCAGAATCAGACTTAATCTTCCTCCAATATCTCTTTCACCCTTCCTACTTCCCCTGTCTCCAGACGCACTTTGATGCCGTGGGGGTGATTAGGGGAGTTGGTGAGGATGTCTTTGACATAGCCTTCGGTGAGGTCGCCGGTGCGCTGGTCTTCCTTCATCACGATGTTGACACGCAGGCCAGGCTTTATGTTTGCTCGTTTTCTTCCGTCCATAGTTTTATACTTTATACTTTACTTCTGTCCGGCAAAATACACATAAGCTTTTATACTTAAACTACTGACGGCAAACCAGGCTAGTTCCTCTGTACGGTCACAATATTCAGGAACTGCTCGTTCTCATCCAGGCTCCAACGGTAGGAGGCAGTGAGGTCCTGCCTGATCACTTCTATTTTTTTACCTCTTTCAGGTCGGCAAGTATAAGATCGATGTTCTTGTTGAGTTGCCTGTTGCTGCACGCGTTTCTCTTTAAGATAGGTAAGTCCCTGTAGAGCGTGAGCAGCTAAGCTGCAAAAGGAAAGTATGAGCAGGATGGGAAAATCTAATTATAAGAACATAAGTAATGGCCTACTTATGTTTCAGCTGCTTAACTTCCTCCTCCAGTTGCTGGTTCTCCTTCTCCAATTGCTTCATATTCCTTGAGCGGAGAATAACAGCCAACGCCATCAGCACGATGCCGGCGCCTAACAGGATATAAGCAATTGTGCTGTTGTTATCTTCGAAGAAGTGCAGCACGCGTACAGTTGAACCCGCAAACGTTAAAACCATTGCTACTTGTGCAAGTCTGGTTGCCAATATCCTGCTTTTCATAAGCAAACCTTTTTACATGATGGATTAAGTATAATTATTATTTTGATAAATAAAATTATATAAAATAAATTAATATTGCAAGTTTTTGTATAGATTGCTTTGTGCAGCGTGAAATTTACCTAAACAGTCGTTTAAACAGACTTAGTACATTTCTTCGTCTGTACTCGTGCGCCCCGATGTCGGGCTTGCGTTTGGCGGGAACAGGAGAGCCGAAAAAATCATGTATCGGAGGTTCTGTTATGGATGTCACAGGTATCCCTTTGTTTATGGCAGGTGATTTTTTCTGCAACGTATAAGCCTGTTGCAGTTTGTTTAGCTCGAGGGGGTAGCCAAGGGTACCGCCCTTTCCGGGAGCTGCCACTAATGGGTCTGCCACCATACCTACAGGCTTGCCATTGCGCATCTCCAGCCCGGTTCTGTTCCGAAGGCTCTCCAGCGAAGTATAGGTTGTGTCTTCCCAATGCCACTGGTAGCTTTTATCTTCACTATAGTATACATTGTGCTGAAAAACAGCGTCGATGTTGGTGGCATCTGCCTGCAGCATGGGAGCCCCGTTGCGCGAGTAAAAGAGGTTGTTGTAGAACCGGACCTTGTGATGGTGACCACTCTTGAAGTACACGCCGCCGCCTGAAGGGGCTATACTTTTATCGGCATACACGGTGTTGTTGTGTACCAGCAGGTTGTGGTTGCCGCCGCTGTTGTGGGCATCGGCCACCCAGAGCGTGATGCCTTTGTAGCCGTTCTTTCTCCCGTCATTTTCGGAGATGTTGTAGCGAATCGTGTTGTTGTGCATAGGGCGGGCCCATTCAAACTGCGCAATCAGAAAACCGGCTCCGTCGTTGTCGTGCGAGTAGTTGTATTGCATAACAGAGTTGGTAACACCACCGTCTAGGTCGAAACCGCCGCCGTCGCAACCGCTGCCGGAACTGATGTTATAAGCTTCGTTGTACTGGATCAGGATGTTGTTGGCGTCCCAGGCCCAAATGCCGACCGGTCCGCCGCAGTGCAGGTTGTTTGTGCCGCAATGGTGCGCCACACTGTACTCAATGGTGCCACCATCCACATCGGAAAGTATAATGCCGCTGCCGGAGTGTTTGTCTTTCAGGGGCAGGCCGTGCACATCGTATACATGGCAGTGCCCGACATAGATGTTCCGGTGCGAGTAACCAACTTTATCCTGCGCAAAAAAGCCCCAGGTGGTGATGCCCTCCGAGCCGACATCATGCACCACCGCATACATGATCCGCACATCAGAAAAGCCGCTGTTGCCGTTCCATGACCCAAAGGAGATACCCGCTTTGCGAAATCCACGCACTTCTACCTGGTCAATTATCACGCCCTGCAGCTTGGTGTTGCCGGGCAGGTCGTTGTAGAAAAGGATGCCGTGGTTGTTGTTGGTCTGGTAACCGCTGCCTACGAAGTTTAGGTTTTGGATGGTGATGCCGACTTTGTTGTACGCATACAGGCCATAGCTCGTGTCGGCGTCAATTGTGGCACGGCCGGCACCATAGGAGCTTATAAGGATGGGCGCTGATGCGGTGCTGTTGTCGTTGCTGTCAAAGTATAAACTTCCCTGAAAAGTATGCCCTCCCTGGAACAGGATGGAGTCGCCGGGGCTGAAGTTATGCTTGCTGAGGCGGGTTATGGTTTGCCAGGCAGTGGCTGGTGAAGTGCCGCTGTTGCTGTCCTTCCCGCCGGGGCTGATATAGTAACTGTGCGCCATGACCAGAAAAGGGAAGAGAAGTATACATGCTAAAAGGGATGTGCTTTTATAAGCCATCGGGTGCTTTTGGTTTATTTGGAATGAGACAAGTATACGTACCAGCTTCCATTTAGGGCCAAAATAGAGCAGCTGAATCAGAAATCCGGCCTCAGGGCAAGGTAACTGCACGCTTCAGCGAGATCAGCTTCCTGCCTTTTAAATAAGTACGAACCTGAATTTATACTTAAAACCTGTGTACAGCTCACCGAACACCTGAAGGAGAAGCTGTAGCGTTATACTTTGCTCCGCTGCTCTGCCGTTTCTGTTTGTGGCTCCAGTTCCGAAATATGAAGGCTTCGTAGCATAGATGTTTTTTTGCGCTGATGCATCTGCATGCGGCTCAGGATATCATCCAGCATTTGGATGGCTTCTATGATGTGAGGGCCCTTGTTCAGCATCACACAATCGGCGCGTTGCGACATGGCTGCATCGGTAATTTCGGCGCGGGAAGGCCTGCCTTTCTTTGCCAGCGTTTCCAGTACCTGTGTCGCCCATACCACCGGAATGTGAGCCGCCTCACAAAGCCACAGGATCTCTTCCTGTACTTCGGCCAGCCGCTGCCAGCCGCATTCCACTGCCAGGTCGCCCCGCGCGATCATGATGCCTGCCGGGTAGCTTTTCATGACGGCAAGCAGCAGGTGGGGCAGGTTCCGGAAGCCTTCTTTTGTTTCGATCTTCAGCATCACCGGCAGGTGCTCTGCTTTCAGTTTCCTGAGTTCCTCGTGCAGAGCATCCACCGTTTCCGGGTAGTTTACAAACGACAGGTTTACGATATCGGCATGCTTTACCACGAACTTAAGATCCTTCTTGTCTTTTTCTGTCAGGCCACTCAGGCGCAGTTTGCTTTCGGGCAGGTTAATGCCTTTGTCGGCACGCAGCTTGCTGCCTGCGTCCTTGGCATAGGTTATTTTTATCAGCAGCGAGTCATCGTTCACCTCCATTATCCGGCCTTCAATGGAGCCATCGTCGAATAGTATGGGTTGGTCCTTCTTCACCTGCTTAAAAACCTCCGGCAGCGTACAGGAAATATGAGCAGGGTTCGTAATGTGCCCATCGGCATCGAAGCGGGATGGTTCGCCGGGGATAGCATCGCGGTGCAGAATAAGCATGTGGTCCTTTTTCAACAGGATCGGAACTTCCAGAGAAGGCAAGTGGCCTACTTCGGCAATGCGGTCTGCTACGGTATGGTCTTTTACAACAAACCGGGTGCCGGTAGCAATATAGGATGTCTTCAGGAGGTTGGCCAGCACGCCATTATCGGACTTATGTACCACAGACAGGGTACGCCTGCGGCCACGCGTGTCTTGAAATCGAATAAGGTCACCTACCTGCAACTGGCTTACCCAGGCAGCATCCAGGGGCAGGCTCGCATCTGCCTGTTTAGGGGCAGGCTCTGTAGGAGGTGCCAACCATACTTTAGCGGGTGCAGCAACCTGCCCAAGCTCGTTCTGCACCGGGTGTATGGCAATCACCTGTGGCCCTGGCTTCAGAGGGCCGGTTCGCAGCTTGGGCCCCATCAGATCAATGAGTATTTTGCAGGACAGCCCCGTTTCTTTTTCGGCCTGCTTTATGTTGCGGATCATACTTGCCCAAACCCGTTCGTTATCGTGGGCGCAGTTAATGCGGGCGCAATCCATGCCTGCCTTCATCATGCGTACTACCAGATCGTAATCAGTGGCAAGGTCGGTAGAGAAGGTGACCATGATGCGGGTGCTGCGGCTGTGTGGGGAGAGGCCCAGCAGGTCGTCGGTATGCGTGGAGAGTAGCTTCCTGTTCTCGAAATAAGATACTGCCAGGTGCTTTTGAGGAGGCTCACACTCTATCAGGTAGCAAAGCTGGTTCCGCACCGCCTCCAGGCTGGCCAGCACGTGCCCTTCGGCGCGGCCAAGAGAGGAAAGTCCCAGTTGTGCCAGGTTAT
The DNA here is from genome assembly GCF_023630205.1 of Pontibacter ruber. Classification (GTDB taxonomy): domain Bacteria; phylum Bacteroidota; class Bacteroidia; order Cytophagales; family Hymenobacteraceae; genus Pontibacter; species Pontibacter ruber. The sequence continues at coordinate 216,674 of NZ_JALPRR010000004.1, forward strand.
CCTGTAGGTCACGGATGTCGCGGTGGCGCAGGGCAAGGTAGTGCAGCAGGTTTTTGGCACTTTTCCGGAACGAGGGATGTGCCTTGTGCACGCTTCCGGCAAACTTTTTCTCCAATTCCAGTGCCTCCTCGTGTATGGTATCCAGCTGATTGATAAGTTCTTGCAGCTGCTTTTTATCGGGTTTCATAGCAAGGGTTACTGTGTCCTTTCTTATCAAACTCCTGTACAGGAGGTATGGTTGTGTAATGGAGGCGCAAAATTTCAGAAATCCGGTCCGGAAGTATAAAGTGAACTATAGCAGGGGAAATGCAGTGCTTCGGTGTGGTAAGTAGTTGTTAGCGTACGTTTCTCCCTGAAAATTTGCGAACTTTGCAAAGAACTATAGTCGCTGCTAAAATGAAACGACCTTTCAAGCTGATCATACTTGCCGGTATTGCGCTGGTGCTCTTTTACTTTGTAAACGAGTCTTTCCTGAGCGATGATAACTACCTGATACCGCTCAAAAAAGAGCGCGAAGACAAAGACCTCTCGTTCAGAGGCAAGGAAAACAGCCCTTTTACAGAAGAAGGACGCAAGATCTTCCAGAACCTGAAGTATTACGAGCCCAACCTCGACTACCGTATCAAGGTGAAAGTGGAAAAGCTAGCCAAGCAGGACACGCTGTACATGCCCATGACAAACGGCAGCACCGAGCCTTACCTGGTGTATGCCAAAACCGCTTTTGAGCTGGAAGGCCAGCCGCAGCAGCTCACGCTCTACAAGAAGGTGAAAGAAGCGAAAGACCAGCTGTTCGTGCCGTTCACCGATAAGACCAATGGCTTCGATACCTATGGCGGCGGCCGTTACCTGGATGTGCCCTACGAGGAAGGCGATAAAACTGTGGTGCTGGATTTTAACCGCGCCTACAGCCCTTTCTGTGCTTACAATCCGGACTACGTTTGCCCCGTGCCGCCCAAAGCCAACCGCCTGACCGTAGGCATACCGGCAGGAGAGAAGAACTACAGCTCGGCACATTAGATATAGGACATAGGACTGTTTGACCTTTTGACAAAGGAGTTCTGGTGCATTAAGAGTGGCTTGTCTTTTGTCTCATAGTCTTTTGTCAAGAACTCGGAAAGACAAAAGGTCTTTTCAAAAGAAATAATCCTTAATTTTGAGACTTCTGTCCTTTGGGCACGGATGTTATACTTTACGATCAACAGAAATACAACATGCTGATTTCATTCGACTGGCTTAAGCAACTGATTCATACAGATAAAACGGCAGAGGAAGTAGGCGCTTTGCTGACAGGCGCAGGCCTGGAGGTAGAAAGCCTGCACGTGCAGGAAGCGGTAAAAGGAGGCCTGGAAGGCATCGTGATAGGAGAGGTGCTTACCTGTGAGCGCCACCCGGACGCCGACCGCCTGAGCGTTACCACCGTGGATATCGGTACAGGCGAGCCGAGTCACATCGTGTGCGGTGCGCCAAACGTGGCAGCCGGACAAAAAGTAGTGGTAGCCACGGTAAACAGCACGCTGTACCCAACCGGTGGAGAGCCTTTCAAGATCAAAAAATCAAAGATACGCGGCGCTGTGTCGGAAGGTATGATCTGTGCCGAAGATGAAATTGGTGTGGGTACCTCACATGCCGGCATCATGGTGCTGGATACGGACCTGCCGAACGGTACGCCTGCCGCTGAGTACTTCGGCTTGTCTTCTGATACGGTGTTCGAGATCGGCCTGACGCCAAACCGAGCCGATGCCGCTTCGCACCTGGGTGTGGCCCGCGACCTGAAAGCGCTTTTAAGAGTGCCGTACACCTTGCCTTCTGTTGAGGATTTCAAAGTAAACAACACCTCCTGCCCGATTGAGGTGGTGGTAGAGAATATCGAAGGCTGCCCACGCTACGCGGGTGTAACCGTAAGCGGCGTGAAAGTAGGCCCTTCGCCTGAATGGCTGCAAAAGCGCCTGCGTGCCATTGGTTTGTCGCCGATCAACAACATCGTGGACGTGACCAACTTTGTGCTGCACGAACTGGGCCAGCCGCTGCACGCCTTCGATACCGATAAGATCACTGGAAATAAGATCGTAGTAAGAAACTTGGCCGAAGGAACACCTTTCGTGACACTGGACGGGGTAGAACGCAAACTTAGAGCCACTGACCTGATGATCTGCAATGCCCAGGAGCCAATGGCCATCGCCGGTGTGTTTGGCGGCAAGGCGTCGGGTGTAAGCGAGGCAACTACTTCTATCTTCATCGAAAGTGCTTATTTCTCGCCAGATACGGTGCGCCGTACCGGGCAGGTACATGGCCTGAAGACGGACGCTTCGTTCCGTTTCGAGCGGGGTACTGATCCGAACATGGTGCTGTTTGCCTTGAAGCGTGCGGCCCTGCTGGTGCAGGAAGTTGCCGGTGGCGAGGTAAGCTCCGAGATCGTGGATGTATACCCTTACCCGGTTCAGAACCAGGAACTGACGCTGAGCATTGACCGTGCGCACATGCTGATCGGGCAGTATATTGGGGCTGAGCGCATCAAAACCATACTTACCGATCTGGGCATCCAGATCACAGGGGAAACAGAAACGCACCTGAACTTGTCTGTGCCGCCATTCAAAGTAGATGTGCAGCGCGAGGCCGATGTGGTGGAAGAGATTCTGCGCATTTACGGCTTCAACAACATCGAAATGAGTGAGGACCTGGCTACGACGTACCTGGCCAAGTTCCCGAACCCGGACCCGGAGCATATTACGCGTACCGTGCTGGATTACATTGCAGCCAATGGTTTCCACGAGATCATTACCAACTCCATCACCGACTCTAAATACTATACGTTAGCGGGTGAGGAGGCACAGGCAAGCCTTGTGCGAGTGCTAAACTACAACAGCGAGGACTTGGACACTCTGCGCGGAAACATGATCTTCTCTGGGCTGGAAGTGTTGCGCCGCAACATCAACCGCCGCCAGCGCGACCTGAAGCTGTTTGAGTTGGGCCGGGTATACGCCCAGCAGCCCGATGGAAAGTATAAAGAAAGCACCAGGCTGGCATTTTTTATGACCGGCAACCGCTCTGCTGAAAGCTGGAACGAGGCAAGTAGTAAAGTTGCTTTCCACGACCTGGCAGGCGTGGTGCAGAACGTGCTGATAAAGCTGAATGCCGGCGAATGGACAGTGCAGCCGCTAGAGGCCAGTAACCTGATGCGCCAGGGTATCGCTTACCTGAAAAATGACACCGTGGTGGCACAGATCGGGGTAGTGGAGCAACAGGTGGCCCGTGCCCTGGAGGTGAAAGAACAGGTATGGTATGCCGAACTGAACTGGGATTACCTGCTGAAAAAATACCGCAGCAGCCTGGTAGCCGAAGAGTTGCCGAAGTTCCCGGAAGTGCGCCGCGATCTGTCGCTGGTGCTGGACCGTAACATTACCTTCGATCAGCTGAAGCAGGTGGCATTCCGTACCGAGCGTAAGCTGCTACAGGACGTGAACGTGTTCGATGTGTACGAAGGCGACAAGATAGAGGCAGGCAAAAAGGCTTATGCCCTTAGCTTTACGTTGCTCGACAGGCAGCAAACCCTGACCGATAAGGTGATTGACAGCATCATGAACCGTTTGATGCAGCAGTTTGAGAAACAGTTAGGTGCCGTTATCCGAAAATAATCATGGCCAAAGAAAAACAACTGCAACAGCTCCAGTCTATTGAAGATAAGCTGCGGAAGCTCTTAACAAGGTATGCTGATGTGCAGCAGCGCCTTACAGTTGCCCAGGAAGAGATCAAATTGCTTGAGGCGCAACTCGAAGAGAAAGATCAGCAAATAAAAAATTTTCAAAATCAGGAGAATATTGTTAAAATTGTAGACACGATAGCAGGTAATACTGCAAATTCGACAGAGTTAAAGCTGAAGTTAAACGAATATATCAGAGAAATCGATAAGTGTATTGCTTACCTGAGAGACTGATCAGCGGCGTGGGAGCCTGGTTATCAACTGATAACCCTTTTGCAAGCTGCAGGTGTCAGGGTAAGTATAAACTTAAACTACGCAACGGATGGGTGAATTATCTATAAAGATTCGCATCGCGGAACGCGAGTATCCGATGCGGGTAAAGGAAGAAGAAGAAGAAAGGCTTCGGGTTGTTGGAAAGGTATTGAATGAGCGTCTGCGCTTTTTCAAAGACCAATTTGGCATCCAGGATAAGCAGGACCTTCTGGCCATGGTGGCTTTTGAAACCATGGTGGAAAAGCTTAAACTGGAGGAAGAGAAAAATACACACCTCTCCCACGTAGGCCAGCAACTCAGCGTTCTCGACGATCTATTATCATCGGCTACAAAGTAAGGGATAGCAGAGGAGGAGCTCTGCCTGTACTTTATACTTTGACCGACCCGCTGACAGCCACAACAATGTCCATTGCAGGTGCTGCTATTGGTTTTTATCAACCATAAAAGCTTATAGTTATGCCCGATATTTTATCCATTATAATCACGGCTATTGTAGCGCTCGGTGTGGGCGTATACATTGGGCGTATGATGCTGCAAAAGATCTACAAGCAGCAGGAAGAGGACGCCCGCCAGCGTGCCAAGAACATCATCCGTGAGGCGGAGCTCAACGCCGAAAGCATCAAGAAAGACCGTATTCTGGAAGCCAAGGAGAAATACCTGAAGCTGAAATCTGAGTTCGAGGAAGAAACGAACAAGAAAAAGAACATCATCATCCAGAACGAGAACAAGGTAAAGCAGCGCGAGCAGCACGTAGCCAAGCAAATGGAGCAAACCAAGCGCCGCGAAACCGAGCTTGAGAAGGAGAAAGAAGCCCTTGACCTGCAACTGGAGCACCTGAAGAAGCGCAAAGAAGAAGTTGAGCGTCAGCACGAGGAGATTGTTGCCCAGCTGGAGAAAATCGCCGGACTTACTGCCGCTGAGGCCCGTGAGCAACTGGTAGAAGCTCTCAAGAGCGAGGCTCAGACGCGTGCCTCTTCGCACATCAAAGACATTGTAGCACAGGCCAAACTTACCGCTACAAAAGAAGCTAAGAAAATCGTTATCGAAACCATACAGCGTACGGCTGCCGAGCACGCTATTGAGAACTGCGTATCGGTATTCAACATCGAAAGCGACGACATCAAAGGCAAGATCATCGGTCGTGAAGGTCGTAACATCCGTGCCCTGGAAGCTGCCACTGGAGTGGAGATTATTGTAGACGATACGCCGGAAGCCATCATTATCTCTGGTTTTGATCCTGTGCGTCGTGAGGTTGCACGTCTATCCCTGCACCGCCTGGTAGCGGATGGCCGTATTCACCCGGCCCGTATTGAAGAGGTTGTTGCCAAGACCCGTAAAAACATCGATGAGGAAATCATTGAAATTGGTGAGCGTACGGCCATCGATCTGGGTATACATGGACTGCACCCAGAGTTGATCAAGATGGTAGGCCGCATGCGTTTCCGCTCATCTTATGGTCAGAACCTGCTGCAGCACTCACGTGAGGTAGCCAACCTTTGCGCCACTATGGCTGCTGAGCTTGGCCTGAACGTGAAGCATGCCAAGCGTGCCGGTCTGTTGCACGACATTGGTAAAGTAACGCCAGACGAGCCAGAACTGCCACACGCCATTATCGGTATGGAGCTTGCCAAGAAGTATAAAGAGCATCCGGATGTGTGCAACGCCATTGGCGCTCACCACGACGAGGTTGAAATGACTGCTATGATTTCTCCGCTTATCCAAGCCTGCGATGCTATCTCTGGTTCAAGACCAGGTGCCCGTCGCGAGATCATGGAGTCTTACATCAAGCGTTTGAAAGAGCTGGAAGAAACAGCTGTTTCATTTGATGGTGTAAACCAATGTTATGCAATCCAGGCTGGCCGTGAGCTGCGCGTGATGGTAGATGCTGACAACGTAAGCGACGAAAAAGCTGCTCAAATCTCTTTCGATATCTCTCAGAAGATCGAAAAAGAAATGCAGTATCCGGGCCAGATCAAGATCACGGTTATCCGGGAAATGCGCGCTATCAGCTACGCGAAGTAAGTTATAACTTATACTATAAAAAGCGCCTGCTACAATCCGTAGCAGGCGCTTTTTGTTTTTACTATTAACTGTCATTTCGAGTGCAACGAGAAATCTTATACCTATAGCTGGAGTTTATACTTGCTGCCAACAAGCCTTTGCTTCGTGGCAGTCTTAGATCCTCAGTCTTACTTGCCTATACTTTCATAGTTAACTTTGGTGCGCTCACGGCCGCGGGGCCTCGTCCTCGGGCATCGCGCTGTTTATTGAAGCTGCCATCGGCTGCGCCTGTAGGCTGCCCTTACGGGCACCGCAACAATAGAAGGCGCTCAACCCAAGGACTGGAAACGACACTGCTTCGTAAGCTTCTATGCAACAGGAACAGAATTGTAGGGACAGGTCGCGACCTGTCCGAGCGATAGCTGCAGCTATAAAACTCATACTTGAAGTATAGCAAAGGCTAAAACTCCCCTCCTTAGACAAGGAGGGCCAGGGGTGGTTGGACAACTGCAACTATGAAAGTATAACCTCAATGATGGCAATAGGCAGAAATTCCCCTCTCAGGAGGGGTGCAGGGGTGGGTTTATACTTTAGCCGATGACCATTATTTATAAGTACAACCAAAAAGGCCTGCAAAACTGCAGGCCTTTTTATCACTATATTCTAACTTATTACAAGACTAGCTCAGGAAAGCATTCAGCATCCAGAGTGTCTTCTCATTTTCGTTGATGTCTTCGCTGATCAGGCCAACAGTACCTTCGTCATCGCTCTCAGAGGCCAGCGTCAGAATTTCACGCTCCAGGCCGATGAGTGTGGTCAGGTTCTGGTGGGTGGCTCTTACCGTTTCTTCAGCCCCGCTCAGGCCAGCTTCCTCTTTAATAGAAGACACACGCATATAATCTGTAAAAGAAGAAAGCGGCTTTTGACCGATCGTCAGGATACGTTCAGCAATAGCGTCTATTTTGGTTAAGGCATTGTTGTATAGCTCTTCGAATTTCGCGTGTAGCTGAAAAAAATGTACGCCCTTGATGTTCCAGTGGAAGCCGCGCAGGTTCTGATAATATAAATGGTAGTTGGCCAGCAGCTCGTTTAGCTTATCGGCTATTTGTTTGCTATCTGCTTTCTGTAATCCTATCTGATTTAATTGTTCCATGTTTTATTTTGCTTTGGTGTTCTTCATAAGCTACGTTACAAAGGTGTAGGAGTATTGTTTATAAATCAAATTGATTAATTTTATGGTTTGATAGTGATAAGCTATAAAGTTACACACTTCGCTATATAGTACCTCTTATACTTTTAAATTAGCATGACACTGGTTCAATTAGAATACCTGCTTGCCGTAGACACACACCGCCATTTCGCTACAGCCGCGGAACATTGTTTCGTGACGCAGCCCACGCTGAGCATGCAGCTGCAGAAGCTGGAAGAAGAGCTGGGCGCACAGCTGTTTGACAGGAGCCGGGTACCGGTTCGGCCAACCGAAATAGGGAAAGAAGTGATCGCACAGGCCAGAATAGTAGTAGCCGAGGCAAAGAAGCTGCAGGAAATTGTGCAGGATCAGAAACAGGAGCTATCCGGAGAGCTCCGAATCGGCGTCATTCCTACGCTGGCTCCGTACCTGATACCGCTGTTCATCACCAGTTTTATGCAAAAACACCCGCAGGTACGCCTTGTAGTGCAGGAGTTGCTAACTGAGGATATTGTGGAAAAGCTGAGCCATGAGCTGCTGGACGTAGGGCTGCTGGTAACGCCGCTGGAGGACAAAAGTATAAAAGAGCTGCCCTTGTTCTACGAAGCGTTTACGGTATACCTGAACCCGGAGCATGAATTGGCAAAGAAGAAGGAAGTTGCCCCGGCTGACCTGAACCTGGAGGACCTGTGGGTGCTGAACGAAGGCCATTGCTTTCGTAGTCAGGTACTCAATATCTGCAACCGCGGCGGCAATGTGGCACACAGTGGCCATTTCGACTATAAAAGCGGTTCCCTAGAAACACTGAAGCGCATTGTAGAGACCCAGCATGGCATTACGTTGCTGCCAGAGCTATCGGTATTCAATATGAGCGAAGAGAAGCGCAAACTGGTACGGCCTTTCGTGGAGCCACAGCCCTTACGCGAGGTGAGCCTGGTCGTGCACCGCAGTTTCCTGAAGAAGAAGCTGATCGAAGCGCTGCAGCAGGAGATTGTGGCAGCGATTCCCGAAGTGATCAGAAATAGAAAAAAACAGCAGGTGATAGGAGTCAGAGAGGTAAAGAGTTAGAAAGTTGATTCTTCGTGAGTGGTGAAAGAATCCTGTTGATCCTAAAATCCTGCAAATCCTGATTCAGAAAATAAACAAAAAGGCTGCCTTTGCGGGGCAGCCTTTTTTATACTTAAAGTATAGGTTGTTTATACTTATGCGTTGATGCCAGCCTGCTGCAAAGCAGCTACCATAGCTTCACCGATCTCAGCCGGAGACTCCACTACATGGATGCCGTTCTCACGCATGATCTTCATTTTAGCAGCAGCAGTATCGTCAGCACCACCCACGATAGCACCGGCGTGGCCCATACGACGACCAGCAGGAGCCGTCTGGCCGGCGATGAAACCAACTACAGGCTTTTTGTTACCTGTTTCGCTGATGTACTTGGCAGCCATTGCCTCGTAGTTACCACCAATTTCACCGATCATCACAATAGCATCCGTTTCAGGGTCGTTCATCAGCAATTCAACCGCGTCTTTGGTTGGTGTGCCAATAATAGGGTCACCACCGATACCGATTGCAGTAGAGATACCAAGACCCGCTTTCACGATCTGGTCAGCAGCTTCGTAAGTAAGTGTACCTGACTTTGAAACGATACCGATACGACCTGGCTTGAACACGAAACCTGGCATGATGCCCACTTTCGCCTCACCTGGCGTAATCACACCCGGGCAGTTTGGTCCGATAAGCGTTACATTTCTAGACTTGATGTAGTTTTTAGCAGCCACCATGTCTTTTACAGGAATACCTTCTGTAATACACACAATCACTTTAATACCCGCATCAGCAGCTTCCATGATGGCATCGGCAGCAAAAGCCGGTGGCACGAAAATGATAGAAACGTCAGCGCCGGTTCTCTTCACGGCTTCCTCTACTGTGTTGAAAACAGGAAGGTCAAGGTGGTTAGCGCCACCTTTGCCTGGCGTTACGCCACCAACCACGTTAGTGCCGTACTCGATCATCTGAGAGGCATGGAATGAACCCTCAGAGCCTGTGAAGCCCTGCACGATCACTTTTGAATCTTTATTTACTAAAACACTCATGTGTATCTTATTAAGTTGAAGTATAGACGGTCGAACTATAAGGTTGTGCAAAAATAGGCTTTTTTATGGCGCATGCAAAAAATAGTTATACCTAATATAGTGCTGCTACGACGGGCAAAAGGAACGCCTGCTGCCCCGCAAACTGTTGTAAAAGAAGCAACACCTGCCTGCTGCGAAGATTGATAGCAGGCCTGAACTTATAATTTAATTTACTTACCTTTGCACCCGAATCCAAAAAGCATTCAGATGAAGTACCTGAACCATATAACCGAAGCAATCGGTAACACCCCTTTGGTGAAACTTAACAATGTGACGAAAGGTGTAAAAGCCACCATACTTGCCAAAGTTGAGTACCTGAACCCGGGTAACTCTGTGAAAGACCGCATGGCCATCAAAATGATCGAAGACGCCGAGAAAGCCGGCATTCTGAAGCCGGGCGGTACGATCATTGAAGGCACCTCCGGCAACACCGGTATGGGCCTTGCCCTGGCGGCCATTGCCAAAGGTTACAAGTGTATTTTTACCCTGTCAGATAAGCAGAGCAAAGAGAAAATGGACATCCTGCGTGCCGTGGGTGCTGAAGTAGTGGTTTGCCCTACCAACGTGTCGCCTGATCATCCGGATTCATATTACTCAGTTGCCCGTCGCCTGAACCAGGAGATCCCGAACTCCTTTTACCCGAACCAGTACGATAACCTGTCGAACTGGAGAGCACACTACGAGAGCACCGGCCCGGAAATATGGGAGCAGTCAGAAGGTAAGGTAACGCACTTTATTACAGGTGTAGGTACTGGCGGAACGGTAACTGGTATCTCCAAGTATCTGAAAGAGCAGAACCCGGAGGTAAAAACAATTGGTATCGATACCTATGGCTCGGTGTTCAAGAAGTATAAAGAAACCGGCATCTTCGATGAGAACGAGATCTACTCATATGCTACCGAAGGTATCGGGGAAGACATCCTGCCAAAGAACGTGGACTTTGACCTGATCGACCAGTTCATCAAGGTAACCGATAAAGATGGCGCTGTGATGACGCGTCGTCTGGCTAAAGAAGAAGGTCTGTTTGTAGGCTGGTCTTGCGGCTCGGCTGTTTACGGTGCGCTGGAGTATGCCCGCGAAAACAACTTGACAGAGGATGATGTGATCGTGGTGCTGCTGCCAGACCACGGCACCCGCTACCTGGGCAAGATCTACAACGACGAGTGGATGCGCGCACAGGGCTATATAGATTAATAATAGGTCGTAATCCTGCTAAAGTTTAATTCAAAAGCCTGAGGAGACAACCTCGGGCTTTTGAGTTTATGTGAGGCAACTGTAGGGTTACTAACAACCGTAGAATGAGTTTAAACCTGAAATTTTTAGGTGTCTGAACTGCTTCATGTATAAATTGCGGGATATAGATTTTACTTCTTTGGTTATTTTCTGTAAGTTGCTGCTAGTAGTTCAGGTGTTTGCCTGCGATAGGCTAGGCTAATACAAATCCTTGCCATTTGATTACATTCAAAGCTGACTTAGATTTCCGGTGCTACGTACAACCGGCATTACCTATTGTATCACCCCGCAACAAGTCAGCGCCGGGCAAAAGCTTAGGAGGTATAGATGCTCCGCTATGCACGATTAAAGTTTTATTCAAATGAGAAAATTATCTGGTGTCCTGCTGATTGATGATGACGACACAACCAACTTCCTGAACCAGCGCTTGCTCAGCAGGATGGGTGTGACGGATAGTATTCGTTCGTTCGTGAACGGAAAGCAAGCCTTCGATTACCTTTACAACATCAGCAATAACAACTACGAGCAATCCAACAAAGATTACTTTCAGCCTGAACTGATCTTCCTGGATCTGAATATGCCGGTAATGGATGGCTTCGAGATGCTCGACCTCTTTGATCGCCTGAATCCGGATTTCAAGAAAAAGATTGTGCTTGCTGTGCTTACAACCTCTACCCATCCGCACGACACGGCAAATGTTAAAAAATATACAGCAGAATACCTGATCAAGCCGCTTACAACGGAGAAGGTAAACTACCTGCTGGAGAAATATTTTCAGGACAAACCAACAGAACAGACCGCCTGATAACTCATACTTAAAGTATACAATAAAACCAAAAAAGCCCGGCTAAATGCCGGGCTTTTCTGGTTTAGAAGGAGAGTCCTTCATTCTATTTTTATTATTGGGTTCAGTAGCACCCCAATGCCTGCCAGGAAAAGGAGCTCCGGGTACCCTGTGCTTTTTCGTTAGGTATAGGTGCTTCTTAGGCGTAGCTATGATTCCAATACTGGTACGAAAGTAAAGGTGTCTCCATTGAACAAGCCCTTGTCGCTGAGCTTAAGCGATGGGATAACGAGCAGTGCCATAAAAGAGAGTGTCATGAACGGAGAGGCCAGTTTGCTGCCCATGCGTTTGCTCATCTGGTCAATGGCGGCATAAGCCTCGGCAACAGCATAGCCATCATCAGCCGACATGATGCCGGCCACAGGCAATGGGAGAAGTTGTTCGTCGGCACCGTCTACGGCAGCAACGCCGCCTTTGGCTCCGATGATCAGGTTCACGGCGCGGGTTATACTTTCGTCGTCTACACCCACGGCAATGATGTTGTGCGAGTCGTGGCCCACGGAAGATGCAATGGCGCCGCGCTGCAGGCCGACATTCTTGATGAAGGCTACGGCTGGTTCAGCATTTTCGTAGCGGTTTACGACGGTAATCTTCAGCACATCCTGCGCCAGGTCCGAAACGACACGTCCGTTCTCTACTTTTGGCGTGGCCCAGGCTTCGTGCGTGATCAGCTGCCCGTCAAAAGCTTCGATCACCCTGATCCTGAAGGCGCTGTCGGCGGGTATGGCAAACTGCTCCGGCGTTTTTGGCTCGGTATTGAAGTTGTTGACTTCTTCGCTCGGGGTATATTTAATGTTGGTCTTGCCATTTGCAGCTACCTGCTCGCCGTTGATATAAGTGCTCAGGATGTTAAAGTCCTGCAGGTTATCGGCAAGTATAAAATCAGCCGGATCGCCTTCGCGCAGCAAACCAACTTTAAGTTGGTAGTGCTGCACCGGGTTGAGGCAGGCAGCCCGGAGCACGTGGAACAGGTTGTGGCCTTTGGCCAGCGCCCGTTTTACCAGCAGGTTGATGTGTCCTTCTACCAAGTTATCGGGGTGTTTGTCGTCAGAGCAGAACATGATCTCGTTCGGGTACTCTGACAGTAATCCGATCAGGGCCTCAAAGTTTTTGGCGGCGCTGCCTTCACGTATCAGGATTTTCATGCCAACGGCCAGTTTATCCAACGCCTCCTCCGCAGTAAAGCATTCGTGGTCGGTGGTGATGCCGGCTGAGGCGTAGAGTCTAGCCTGCTCGCTGCGCAAACCGGGTGCATGCCCGTCCACGGCTTTGCCATACTTGCGGGCAAGTTCGATCTTCTCCATCACTACCGGGTCACGATGCAACACGCCTGGCCAGTTCATCATCTCAGCCAGGTATACGATGTCGTCGCGCTGGAAAAGCTGCTCTATATCGGCGGCCGTTATCTCGGCCCCGGCTGTTTCGAAAGGGGTGGCCGGCACACACGATGGTGCGCCAAAGTAAAACTTGAAAGGTACCTTTTTACCGTTCTCTACCATGTATTCCACACCCTTAAGGCCAAGCACATTTCCGATCTCGTGCGGGTCTGAAACGGTGGCTACCGTGCCGTGCACCACAGCCAGGCGGGCAAACTCGCTGGGTACCAACATAGAGCTTTCTACGTGCACGTGGGCGTCTACAAAACCCGGTAAAATATAATGTTCGGGCGCAGTAGCCTCACGAACTATTTTGGAAATGCGGCCGTTTGTCACATGAACAGTGCCGGGGTAAATCTCCTCTTGGTGGAGGTCTACGATCTGTCCGCTAACGGTAAAGTCTCTTTGCATGGCAGTAGTAGGTAATCAGATAAATTGCCTGTTTATGGGGCTTGAACCCGTAAATTACTTTATATTTGCATTAAATTCAGTCGTTTTGAGAAAGATAATTTCATACATGATTCTGGCAAGCTTTCTGGCTACGGGTACCCTTGCCGGTTGTAGCGCTAAAACGCCTCAGCAAAAAAAGACGGCCTCATACATGAAAAAGAGCAAGCGCGGGAAACAGCCTTGCCCTTGCGACTCCAATTAATCCATTTTGTTTATTATGAAGAAAATCGTGATCGCCATCGATGGCTACTCCTCATGCGGAAAAAGCACTACCGCAAAGCTGGTGGCAGCCGAGCTTGGTTATGCCTACATCGACACCGGTGCCATGTACAGGGCGGTTACACTATACTTTCTGGAGAACCACGTATCTTTTACTAACCCAAAAGAGATCGCGGATGCATTGGCTAACATCGATATAACTTTTCATTATAACGCGAAGGCCAAACGCAACGAAGTATTCCTTAATGGCCTGAACGTGGAGGATGAGATTCGCAAAATGTACATCTCCAATCAGGTGAGCGAGGTAAGCGTGATAAAGGAGGTACGCCGGGCACTGGTAGCCCAGCAGCAGAAGATGGGCAGAAAACGTGGCGTGGTGATGGACGGACGTGACATCGGAACGGCTGTTTTCCCGGATGCAGAAGTGAAGATATTTATGACGGCCGACGTAGACACCCGTGCGCGCCGCCGCCAGCAGGAGCTTCTGGCAAAGAAACAGCTGGAGAACCTGGATACTATAAAACAGAACCTGGAGAAGCGCGACCTGATCGACTCTACCCGTGCCGAAAGCCCGTTACGCCGTGCCGAGGATGCGTACCTGCTCGATACCTCGCACATGACCATTGACGAGCAGGTAGACTTTGTTCTGGACAAGGTAACCACCCGTATACTGGACCAGAAGTACGCGATGCAACAAGAGAGCTAAGAGAAAGATGAACGTAACCATAGATAAGAACTCGGGCTATTGCTTTGGCGTGGAATTCGCCATCCAGATGGCCGAGGATGAAATGGAGACATGTGAGGAGCTGTATTGCCTCGGTGATATTGTGCACAACAGCATGGAAGTGAAGCGCCTGTACAGCAAAGGCCTCCGCATCATCGACCGGGAGCAGCTTAAGAACCTTCACGACTGCAAAGTATTGATCCGGGCGCACGGCGAGCCGCCGGAAACCTATAAGATAGCGCTGGAGAATAACATCGAGCTGATCGATGCATCCTGCCCGGTGGTGCTGAAACTGCAGAACCGCGTAAAGCATGCGTTTGATTCCGGTAAGAACCAGAATGCCCAGATTGTTATTTACGGCCAGGTAGGGCACGCCGAGGTAATCGGCATTGCCGGCCAGACCGGTGATGAGGCCATCATCGTGACCACGGAAGAAGACCTGGATAAGATCGACTTCAAGCGCCCGGTTACCCTGTTCAGCCAGACAACCAAAAGCACTAAGGGCTTTTACCATATCAAGGCCCTGATCGAGGAGCGCCTGAAGCAAGCCAGCCAGGACAGCACCGCTCCCGCTTTCGATGCCAACGACAGCATCTGCCGCCAGGTATCGAACCGGGAGCCGCAACTGGCAAAATTTGCTACCGAGCACGATGTGATTGTGTTTGTGAGCGGCAAAAAGAGCTCGAACGGCAAGGCACTTTACAGCGTTTGCAAACAGCATAACCCCAACAGCTACTTTGTAGAGAACGAGGAGGAACTGGAAAGGGAGTGGTTTGACGGTGCTGCCAGCGTAGGCATTTGCGGGGCTACTTCTACACCCATGTGGCTGATGCAGCAAGTAGCTGATGCCATCAACAAACTTTGCCCTGAGGAAGTATAAGTGCTTAATCCTAAAGTATAGCACAATTTTACTACATTTAGGCTTTGCTTCGGCAAAGCCTTTTTTGTGAACCATCAACCATGAGACGCATTTTCCGCTATTTCCTGAACGGGCTCCTGATCATCGCCCCTTTCACCATCACCGTCTGGATTGTGGTGGCTATAATCGATTGGCTGGATACGATGTTCGATCTGGGCATACCGGGCCTGGGCATTCTGCTCATGGTAATACTGCTCACGCTGGTTGGCTTTATCAGTTCGTCGTTTTTTGTTAAGCCGTTCATTATCATTACCGAGCGCATCTTTCATAAAGTGCCGCTCATCGGCATTGTTTATTCCAGTATCAAAGACCTTTTCGATGCCTTTGTAGGGGATAACCAGAAGTTCAACAAGCCGGTAATGGTGAAGATGACGGAAGACTCGGAGAACTATAAATTTGGTTTTGTGACGCAGGAGACGCTTACAAGTATAAATGTGGAAGACCGGGTGGCGGTGTACTTTCCGCACTCCTACAATTTTTCCGGCGAACTGTTTATTGTGCCCCGAAAAAATGTCGTGTACCTGGAAATGCCAAGCAGCGACGTGATGAAATTCATCGTTTCAGGAGGCGTCTCGAAACTGTAGAAAGTTAAAAAGTTAGAAAGTTAAAAAGTTAGAAAAGTTAGAAAAGTGGTTTTATACTTTATACTCTACACTTTTATACTTCATCAGACTTCTTCTAACGCGTATACTCCATAACTCTCTAGCTCCTAAACTCTCTAACCCTTTAACACTCTAACTTTCTAACTCCCAAATCTTTCTTGCCATACATAGTATACCATACCTCCAAGCTGTACTACCGGGTGATCGGTCACGGGAGGAGGCCGCTGCTGGCTTTTCATGGGTATGGGCAGAGCAGTTCCTACTACCTTCCGATGGAGCAGGCGCTGGGCGAGGACTACACTATTTTTGCCTTTGATCTTTTCTTCCATGGCAGAAGCCAACTAAGCAAGAGCCACCTGCCGCTCACCAAGGAGTTGTTGCAGGGAATGATCCGGCACTTCCTGGAAAAGGAAGGTATAGAGCGCTTCTCCCTGATGGGCTTTAGCATGGGAGGGAAGTTTGCCCTGTCGCTGGTAGAAGGGATGCCGGAGCGTATAAACGAACTGTTTCTGATCGCGCCGGATGGCATACGCACCAGCTTCTGGTACAACATTGCCACCTACCCGGGTTGGCTGCAGCAGCTCTTCAAGCGCACTGTGCTCAAGCCGGAACCCTTTTTCAGGTTGCTCAAGGTGCTCGGCAAGTATAACATGGTGCACAAAAGTTTGCTGCGCTTTGCCCATTTCCAGATGGACAGCACAGCCAAGCGCCTGCGCGTGTACCGCAGCTGGGTAGGTTTCCGGCAACTTAACTTCGATATCCGGAACATTGTCCGGCTCCTGAACAAATACCACGTGCCGGTTACCATGTTCCTGGGAGAGTATGACGAGATCATATCCCCCAAAAGGGTAAGCGTATTTGTAAAGGCGCTGGAACGGGGAGAACTGGTCCTGCTCAAGTCAGGGCACTCGTTCCTGTTGCAGCAGGTAGCCGAGTTGCTGCACCGAAAGAAACACAGCAGGTAACACAGAAGGCACAACCGCAGCTGGGTAGTAGCAGTATATTAGCATGGTTTTGTAAGTCCTGTTGCTTACCTGCCTCTGCGGCCAATCCGGTCTGCCGTACCATGCATTTATACTTTAAGCAAACCATGAAAAAAACACTGCACTCTTTTTTAAGCATCTTCGCCGTTGCTGCGCTCTGCATGAGCTGTTCTTCCGAAAACTCCACCAAAGAAGTCACCAAAACCGGCCCTACTGAAACGGAGCAGGCCAAAACAGATGAGACGGAAGACACCACCCAGACGGACGCTAACCTGCAAAAGATAAAACTGCCCGAAGGCTTCAGGATAAATTACTATGCCCAGGGGGTGGACAATGCCCGCTCGATGGCACTAAGCCCGTCGGGAGTGCTGTATGTGGGTACCCGCGAAGAAGACAAAGTATACGCTGTAGTGGACAGCAACAAAGACGGCAAAGCCGATGAGGTCGTGGTGGTCGCAACCGGACTCGAATCACCAAACGGTGTGGCCCTGAAAGACGGCGACCTGTATGTGGCCGAGATCAGCCGCATTATCCGCTTCCGCGATATCGACAATACGTTCCGCAAGCAACCCAAGCCGGAAGTAATAAACGACAAGTTCCCGACCGATAAACACCACGGCTGGAAGTATATTGCCTTTGGTCCGGATGGTAAACTATACGTGCCGGTGGGAGCTCCCTGCAACATCTGTAAAGAAGAGAACCCAATCTATGCCTCCATTACCCGCATGAATGCCGATGGCTCTGGCCTGGAAGTATACGCCGAGGGTGTGCGCAATACCGTAGGCTTTACCTGGCACCCGGATACAAAGGAGCTGTGGTTTACCGACAACGGCCGCGACATGTTGGGCGATAACATGCCGCCCTGCGAACTCAACCGTGCTCCCAAGAAAGGGCAGCACTTTGGTTACCCGTACTGCCACGGCGGCACCATCGCCGATCCGGAATTTGGCAAGCAGCGCAAGTGCAGCGAGTTTACGGCGCCTGCACAAAACCTGGGGCCGCACGTGGCTCCGCTTGGAGTTAAATTCTATACGGGCAATATGTTCCCGGCAAAGTATAAAAACCAGGTATTCATAGCAGAACACGGCTCCTGGAACCGCTCCAAAAAGAACGGCTACAGAGTGATGATGGTAACAGTAGATGGCAACAACGCCACTTCGTACGAGCCATTTGCCGAAGGCTGGCTGCAGGGCGAAGAAGACTGGGGCCGCCCGGTAGATGTGATCGTGATGCCGGATGGTTCTATGCTGGTGTCGGATGATAAGAACGATGCCATTTACCGCATCAGCTACGGCAGTTAATTACGAATTATGAATGAGGCCTTACTTTGGGTAAGTGCAGGGTAGAAGCAAAGTATAAGATAGTTCCCCTCCCCGGAGGGGCTGGGGTGGGTTATTACCCGCACTTGCGAAAGGAACTTCGCTAAAGTATACCTGAGCTTCTTTGCCTGCATCCTAAATTCGTCATTCGTAATTCATAATTCGTAATTGATTTCACTATCTTGCCTCCGATGATAAAGAAAGCCGAAAAGAAGCCAAAAGCCGAGAAAAAGGTGATAGGGCGTCGTGAGATGGTGTCTTTCCCCGAACTGAACATCGAGGAGATCGAGGCCAAGATCGATACGGGGGCCTATACGTCGGCCATTCACTGCTCCGATATTCACGAAGAAACAAAACCGGACGGGTCCAAAGTAATTGCCCTGGACCTGCTGGACCCTTCGCATCCGCAGTACAACCATAAAAAGCTGGAGTTTTCGGAGTATGACCTGCGCGAGATCAAAAACTCGTTTGGCGACGTGCAGGAACGCTATGTCATTAGAACAAAGATTCAGCTCTTCGATGAAATCATTGAGGCCGAGTTCTCGTTATCCGACCGCAGCGACATGAAATACCCGGTGCTCATCGGCCGGAAGCTGCTGCAGCGACGGTTTGTCGTAGACGTTGCCCGCAAAAACGTTTCGCTCAAGTATAAGAACAAGCAAAAAAAGAATAGCTGAATTTATGAAAATAGCCATCCTCTCCCGCAACCCCAAGCTGTACTCTACCCGACGCTTGGTGGAGGCAGCACAACAGCGGGGGCACCAGGCCATCGTACTCGACCACCTGCGCTGTGACCTGATCATAGAGCAGGGGGACCCGCACATCCTATACAAAGGCGAGCGCCTGACCGATATTGATGCCATCATTCCCAGGATCGGGGCTTCGGTAACATTTTACGGTACGGCCGTGGTGCGCCAGTTCGAGATGATGAAAGTAAAAAGCGCTGTCGATTCGCAAGCAATTGTACGCTCCCGCGACAAGCTGCGCAGCCTTCAGATCCTTTCCCGAGCCGGACTGGGCATGCCTAAGACTGCGTTTACCAACTACTCTAAAAACACATCCGAACTGGTGGCAGAGGTAGGCGGCGCCCCTCTGGTGATCAAGCTGCTGGAAGGTACGCAAGGCTTAGGGGTGGTGCTGGCAGAGACGAAGAAAGCAGCTGAATCGGTGATTGAGGCATTCCATAACCTAAAAGCCCGAATCATTGTGCAGGAGTTTATAAAGGAAGCTGGCGGCGCCGACATACGGGCCTTTATCGTGAACGGCGAAGTGGTAGGTGCCATGAAACGACAGGGCAAGGAAGGCGAGTTCAGGTCTAACCTGCACCGTGGCGGCAAGGCAACGCTCATCCGGCTTACGCGCCAGGAAAAAGCGGCCGCGCTGCTGGCTGCAAAATCGATGGGCTTAGGCATAGCAGGTGTGGACATGCTGCAATCTAAACGAGGCCCGCTGATCCTGGAAGTAAATTCCTCGCCTGGTCTTGAAGGGATAGAAAAAGCCACGCAGAAAGATATTGCAGGCAAAATTATAGAGTACGTAGAGACGTTGGCTAAGAAAAAGTCGAAGAAAAAGGGAGTAACCGAGTAGCATGCCTGAAACAATCGTTATCAACGGCAAGTCCATTGACCGTGGTGAAAAAGTACTGACCAAGCTGGTGGTCTCTAAATTACCCAGCGGTACTGTTATCGAAATACCTGTTTATGTTTTCCGCTCTGTGCACGATGGGCCCGTGGTGTTGCTGCTGGCCGGTATGCACGGCGACGAGGTGAACGGCACTGAGATCATCCGGCGTATGATCACGCGCAAGATGCTCTATCCGCTGAAAGGGACCATCATTGCCGTGCCGATCCTGAACATTTATGGCTTTCTGAACTTCTCGCGCCAGGTGCCCGATGGCAAGGATGTGAACCGTAGCTTCCCGGGCAACCGCGATGGCTCCCTTGCCAGCCGTGTGGCGCATCGGTTTATGAAGGAGGTAATGCCCTACATCGATTACGGAGTAGATTTCCATACCGGCGGAGCGAGCCGTACCAACTATCCGCAGATCAGGTGCGTGATGGCAAACAAAAAGAATGAGGAACTTGCCAGAGCTTTTAGTGCTCCTTTTATACTTAACGCCTCTTACCGGCAGGGTTCTTTGCGCAAGGAGGCTTCCAAATCAGGCAAATCCATACTTGTGTTCGAAACCGGCGAGTCGCTGCGCTTTGATGACCGGGGCATTAAGGAAGGTATAGACGGAACCTGCCGCCTGTTGCACCACCTGGGCATGATGGCCAGTGCGCCTGCGCCGCAGGAAGAAACAAAAGTGTGCATGAAAGACATCTGGCTACGGGCCAAGAACGCAGGCCTTTTCCGGAGCACGATCAAGATAGGCGACTACGTAAAAAAGAACCAGAACATCGGAAGTATAACCGACCCCTACGGCGAAATGGAAGTACGCCTGAATGCACCCGCAAACGGTTACGTGGTAGGCCTGAACAACATGCCGGTGGTAAACCAGGGTGATGCCTTGCTGCACATCGCCTTTTAGTGTATTTCTGATTGTCTTTTTAGATAAAGACTGTGCTGGCCTATACTTCAGCGATCATTCTGTTTATCGTTATAGATACGCAGCGATTCAAGAAAACATAAGTATAAAAAAGAAAGGCCCTGCTATACTTTAGCAGGGCCTTTCTCTTTTATACTTGCTGATCAGCAATCAGCCATTCTTTTAGCTACTAGAACACGTAACGTACGTGCAGGGCAGTATCCCAGAAGCCACCACCACGCGGGATGTTCAGGTATGGCTTGATATCAGCACCGATGGTGAACGGGATATCGCCGATGAAGTACTCCAGGCCCAGAACACCGTCGATACCTACGCCTACTACATTGTCATCGTAGTATTCGTCGTAGTGCTTGTGGTGACGCACGTAGTAGTAGCGACCCTCGTAGAAGCCAATGTGGCCACCCAAACCATAGTACCACTGCAAACCTTTAGCATTGAAGGCTGGTGCATGTTTTTCATACAGCACGGTAAGTACTGCGCCTCTGTAACGGAAGCTGGAGCTGAGGATACCCTCGATAGCGGCATCACCTTTGATGAAGTGCTTCACGGTAAGACCTGCTGCAGCGCCACCTCTGGCACCAATACCTGTGGAGTAATTTTGTGCCTGAGTAGTAGAAGCAAGAGCTACCACCAGTGCCAGCGCGAAGAATACGCGAAAAAGTGTTTTCATGTGTTTTGAAACGTTAAACAAAGCATCAACCAAAGCAATCTCCTGCCGTGGCGGCTGCAAATTTAAAACTTCTGGCGAAGTAAAAAACGTTTAAGGTTTCTGTTGCACTAATTTTTATACGATTGCAGGTAAGCCGTTTTCTTGGTGCGACGACCAATCAGTTTAAAAAAAGATATAAAATGTTGTTCATCAATGCTTAAGGCCTTGGCAAAAGGGTCTGGTTCCTTTTCCTGCTCTGCATCCCGAATATACTCCTGCCGGATCAGGTCTGCCTCATCCAGGTAAGTGGCTTCTTGAATTTGTACCAATCCGGTTTTCTCCCAGAGCCTTTTCCACCAGTCAATGGAGTGGATGAAGTACCAGTAGCTTTGATAGTCCTTCTGCAAAAAGTCAGGCACCTGGCTCAGGGTTTCGATCTCTTTTGTGAAGCAAACATCCACAATGGCGATGCAGCCGCCGGGCTTGATGAAGCGGGCAATGTAGGGCAGATACTTTTCGTCGGTACCAAAGTAGGTATAGGAATCCACCACAATCACGACATCAAAATACTCGTCGGCAAAGGGCAGGGAGCGGGCGCTTGCCTCCAGGGGAATTACCTTGTCTTCGCAGCCGGCCTCCTGTATGCGTTCGTAATTTTCGCTGGCAGCAATGGCTTCGTCTACAGCCCATACCGTTACATCAAATTCTTTTGCCAGGAAAATAGAGCTGATAGCTTTGCCGCAGCCCAGGTCGAGCACGCGCATGCCCGGCTTCAGGTGCAGCGATTTGGTGAGGCTCTCGAGGTTGAAGAGCACATTTTCGCCCATGGAGTGCTTGCGCACCCAATCCGGGTCGTATTGCGAGGCTTTCGGGAAAACGTGTTTCAGGCTGCTTGGGCGCATACGTATAGATGACGGTGCGTAGCAGCTTACGCAGGACAGGTGCTATAGTTGGTGACCTAGCGCTTCTATTTCGTCGGAAGGGTAGATGTGTACGCCTTTCTGGTCCTGGGATGCTGCGTACAACATGGCTTTGGCTACTGTTTCGGCCTGGATGGGTCTGTACTTGCGCAGGGGGCCTATCATCAGGCCACTGAGCGGGCGCATGATCTTGCTGGCCAGTTCTTCGCCGGTACGGTGCTCTTCGCGTTCGCCCAGCAGCAGCGAGGGCCGGAAAATATGCACTGCTTCAAACCCCTGTTTTTGCACATCCGCTTCCATTTCGCCCTTCACCCGGTTGTAAAAGATCATCGACTTGGCATCAGCCCCCATCGCGGACACTACCAGGAACTGAGATGCCTGCCTGGCTGCCGTTACCTGTGCCAGTGTGGTAACATAGGTATGATCTACTTTGTAGAAGGCTTCCTCTGAGCCGGCCTTTTTAATGGTAGTGCCCAGGCAGCAGTATACATCATCGGCGGCCAGCTCCGACGCATACTTTTTCAGGTTGTCAAAATCCACGATCTTCTGGTCCAGCTTGGGGTGTATCAGGGGCACCTCGCGGCGGCCGATCGATATTACCTGGCTGTACCGATTGCTTTGCAAGAGCAGTTGCAGGCAGTGGCTGCCTACCAATCCGCTTGCGCCGGCTATCAGTGCATTTCTGGTTTTTTGCATGTGCGATGGTTTACGCTGAAAGTACGCGTTTAATCGCTATATAGTCTATGAAATATAATAATTTAACTGAAAAATTGTTGTTTTGTGGCGTCTGTATCGTTCTAGAGAAGTTGTCGAAGTAGCTTGGCCGTATCTCGTTGGTTTTGTCCTGCAACGCATTTTTCCATACTACCCGCAACTCGCTGCCCGGTGCAAAACGCCACGCGTACACTAAGTCGATGTTAAAGGTGTTGTAGTTGATGTCCAGGTTCGCTAATGTTTCATCCCGCTGGCTTACCAATGTTTCCAGGCTGCCATCCTGCAGCAGGTTGTACAGCTTGTCGTAGGCTGCCCTTGACCAGTAGTGGCGCATGTTCAGGGTGATGCCGGCATTCTCGCTGAAGATGTAAGACCCGGATAGTGTCGTGGTAAGAGTCGTTACAAGCCTGTCCCCGAAATAGGTTTTGTCAGGGCTAACCGGGTAGTAGCGATCAGGCCTCACATAGCCAATATTATTTTCCTCTATCTTAAAGTCATTGCTGTTGATAAGCATCAGCTTGTCGTTTACGCGCAGGCGCGGGCTGAAGCCCCACCACATACTCGTCTGGTTATACTTGCTAGAGCGCCAGAGGCCGGTGGACGCATCCAGGGCAAGGCGCTTGCGGTAGTCGGAAGAAATATTCAGGTTGCCATCAAAAGCTGGCGGCCGCAGATATACCTTCGGAAATGAACGGGCCTCAAAGTAGTCGTGGGAGTCTTCCGGACGTACGGCCCAGTTCATCCAGACACTTGTGAAATTGCGGAGGCGCACACTGGAGCTACCACCGAAAGTATAGCTGATGAATTTACGGGGCGCGTACAGCATGCTGTGGTTTACGCTCAGGCGGTTGCTCCAGCTCAGGAACTTCCAGACAGGCTGGTAGAAGTTATAGTTTACCTGCGCCGAAGATGTCATCTCGTTGTTGTTCTGCAGGTAGCCCAGGTCGTTGATATCGTAGGTATCGGACTCGGTGTTGTGGCTGAGGCTGTAGAGCAAATTGCCGCTGACCTTGGCCAGTGTAACTTTGTACTGATGCCCTAGGGTAAGCTGTTCCGGTTTCCCGTCCCGGTTGGTGTCTTTGCCGTACAGCTGGCTCAGGTTGCCGCCTCCGCTCAGGGCAAAGGTGTTGCTCCTGTCGGCAAAGCGTACTTGCAGGCCCGACACGTTGGCATCGTAAAAGTTTTTGCTGCGCGATACATTCGTGTTGGTAAACGTGATGAAGGAATTGTGCGGCAGCGTCTGGTCCAGCACAAACACGTTGTAATTGGTAGCAGGGTCTGTCAGGATTTTGCGTGTAGCGCCTGTAGAGTCTTCGGCTACTGCAAACATGTTGCGTGTAACCGCATTAAAGATGCCGATCCCGAGTCCTTTCAGCGTCCTGCCCGATACCTTGGCTGCATTCACCAACGCACTGGTGGCAGGGTTTTCCAGCAGCTTTTCGTTGTTGCTATTGGCTGAGGCGACTGCACTTAAGTACAGGAGCGGTGTGCTGCCAATGCGGCGTGAGTAGAAAAGACCTGCTTTGTTGAATAGCTCGGTGCCTTCGGTAAAGAACTGGCGGTTCTCATCGAATTTTACTTCGAAGGGCGACAGGTTCAGTACCTGGTTATCAGATTGTGTCTGGCCAAAGTCAGGAACAAGGGTCATGTCCAGGGTGAAGGCATCGTTGATGCCATACTTCACATCCATGCCACCGTTAAAAGCGTGGCTGTAATTGCTCCGGCCCTCGAGGTTATGCGGGTAGTGGTTGATGTAGCCCGACACATACGGCATAAACTGCAGCCGCACCGGCGATTCGATTCCCTTGAAGCCTGCCAGCTGCCCGGCCTGGTTCATAAAACCTTCCACGGCATTGTCTACGTGGTTCCAGTACGACTTTTCCCGCGTACGGCGTATGACACGCATAAAGTTAACGCCCCAGGCCTGTACGTCACTCTTCGGAAAACGCACAGCCGCATACGGGATGCGCATTTCCACGGTCCAGCCCTGCTCGTGGCGCTTCACCTTGCTGGACCAAACGGCATCCCAGTTCTTGTCTTCCCTCCCCTGCGATAATTTGATGTCGGTCTGTACGCCGGCTGCCGAAACCAGGAAAGCGAAGGCATTCTGTTTGTCGTTGTAGGTATCCAGGTATACGCCGAACAGATCTGCGTTTGTCTCGCCGGAGTCGCGCTGGCCCAGTTGCGTCAGTACAGAATCGGGAGCCGTGTCGTGGAGCTGGGCTCCAATGTAGATAGCCTGGTTATCGTAAAGCACATATACCTCGGTTTGCTGCGCAGAGGGTTTGCCGTTGTGTGGGTCGAAGCGAACAAAATTGGTGGCGGCTGGCGCACGGCTCCATACTTCCGGCTCCAGGTGGCCATCGAGCACAGGTACTGCCTGCGTGCGGACGGCCTCGGTTACTTTAGCTGGATTGGGTTTTGCAAAAGCTGTGGTGAAGTATAAACTACAGAATAGAGGTAACGCTAAATATTTGAAAAACATGCCACTGGCCGGTCTGGTTAGAGCCCGGTATTTAGAGGTGAGTAAAAGTGTTTCGTTAGGTTATCAGGTGTAAAGTATGATCAAAGGAAGTATAGCTTAACTGGCTATACTTCGTCTTCCGGTGTGTTGAGCAGAATATGATCTTCTGCGATCTGGATCTTGCCGGCCTTGTACAGGGTACCGATCGCACGCTTGAAGTTCTTTTTGCTCATGCCCATTACGCGGTAGATCTCGTCAGGGCTGCTGCTGTCGGAAAGGGGCAGGTAACCTTTTGCCTGCTCAAGCACGCGTAGTACTTTGTCGGCCGCTTCGCCCATTTCATTCACGCCGCCTCCGGACCGGTGCAGGGTTACGTCTATTTTGTTGTCCGGCCTGATCATTTTGATAAATCCTTTCAACTTATCGCCGAGGCGTACTTCCCGGAACACCTCGTTCTTGTAGAGGATGCCCATGTAACGGTTGTCGATGATGACCTTGATGCCAATCTCGGTAAAGCCGGCTACCATCAAATCTACTTCCTGGCCTTCGGTCAGTTCGATGTTTTCGTTGTGCAGGTACTTGCCCAACTTAGACGTCGCGACAATGCGGTCGGTGGTTTCGTCGAGGTAGATGTAAACGCAGTAGATATGGCCGGGGCGCATTTTGTCTTTCTGGTTGTGCAGCGGCACAAACAGGTCCTTTTCCAGCCCCCAATCCAGGAAGGCACCAAACGGGGCGCTGTCTGTGCAGGTGAGGCATGCAAATTCCCGTACCGTTGCATAAGGCTTAAGGTTGGTGGCAATTACGCGGTCTTCGGAATCGCGGTACACGAACACGCGTACAAAATCACCTACGCGGGCACCTTCGGGTACATACTTTGCCGGCAGCAGAATGTCGCCGTCTTCAGAGGTAAGGTATACGCCAAAATCTACTTCCCGCGCTATTTCCAGTTCGTTGTAATTGCCAAGATCTACCATGCTGTTCTTTCTGATTATGCTGCTTTACAAATCTATGAAAATAAAAGCCGAAGTGCAGAACAAACTACGCTAATCTGTATTTTAGGATAGTTTCTTACAACAAACAAAAGGCAGACCCGCTTGGGTCTGCCTTCTATTATTAAAGTATAGTATAACGACTCCTACTTCTTCGCTTTAGCCTTCGGCTTGCTGGCTGCCTTAGCTTTAGACTGGCCATTCGAAGCTGCATCTTCTGATTCCATGATGTCGTCCGGCGTGGCGATCAGGCCGATCGAAAGACCGTCTTCTCCCAGGAAGTGTTCGATGTGGTGGCAACGGTCTTCGGTCTTGATCAGGATGCCTTCCAGCAAAGCTTTGGTGGCAAAATCTTCGTGCTGGAACGCCAGCTTGATCGACTTGCGCAATTCCACGGCTATCGTTTTTTCATCTTCCTGATCTTTTTGCAGCATCTCCCGGATACGGAATACACCTTCTTCTTCGTGCTCGATGTACGACAACTGCAACTGTTTGGCCGGGTGGCAGGTAGGGCAGTAACCCATCACGGTCAGGCGCTCGGCAATGGCATCGTACTGTTCGTGTACCTGGGTGTAGTGCTCTTCAAAGAACAGGTGCAGGTCGCGGAACTGCGGGCCTTCCACCATCCAGTGGTGCTTGTGGTACTGGTTGAACAGCACGATAAAAGACGACAGGTGGCGGTCCAGTTCGCGGGCCATTGTAGTTGCTGTATCTTTAGACAAACCGACCGGGTTGCCTTCATATTCTGATTTTTCTCTTAGCTTTTCCATAGTATATGTTTGGGTGAAACCAGTACACTATAACTGATAACTACAGAAAAGGATACAGGAAATTTAGCGGAACTCGGCTACGCCCGGGCGTGTGAAGCGGAAGTCGGGGAAGTCGTAGTAAGGCCTGGAAGATTCGTAGAACCTGAAGTCGTTGATATTACCATTGGCCGGTACTTTAGGGTAGTAGCTAAATAAAATCTGTATCGTGCTGAAGTATAAATATTCATTACGGAAGCGGAAGCCGATGCCATAAGCCCGGAAAGGCGTTTCTTTGAAAGGAGAGCTCTGGTTGCCGGTTGAAAGCCAGGCCACATCAGCAAACAGTACGGTAGCCAGTCGGAAACCTAATAGCGAGAGCGGCGTGTAGAGGTTTGCTTCGTAGTTGAAAACTATGCGCCGGGTGCCCCGTGCAAAGTCGGATCGAAAGCCGCGCAGACCCAGTTCGTTGTTGATCGAGAGGAGCTCTTCCGGGTTACGGTTGATGCCGAAAGTGCCGCGCCCCTGCAGGAAGTGGCGCAGCTTCCAGTTGCCGCGCTCAAATAACTTGCTAAAGTATAACGACTCCACCGTAAGCACGCCCTGCTCCCAGACATCGTCGCGGAGGAAGGAGCCATAGGCCACCCGGTTGTAGAGGTAACCAAAGGTGGGCGTATGCCGGGCAAACGAAACCTCGCCCCCGATATACTTCCTGTCAACAACATCACCTTTCTCGTAGCCTCCTGTAAAAGATACAAAAGTACCTGCAGGCACGTCCTCGGTACGTCCGAAACCAAAGAGGTAGCGGTCTTTGTAGTAGCGGCGCACACTATAGCCTACACTTCCCAGCATCAGCAGGTTGTTCTGAAAGTTATCGGTAGGCGTAACGGTGTAGTCGGTATTGATAAAACGAAGGCCAAGTATTACGCGGCCTCTGGGTTCGTAGCCCAGGTTATAGCTTTTGAATTTTAAGGAGCGCCCCAGCCAGGCATCCTGGCGGGTGTAGCGCAGGTTGCCATAGGTTAGAACGGTATCGTTTGGCTGGTTAGGCAACAGGATGCGCTCCTGTATCTGGCTCAAGCCTGCAGCCCCGGCATACTTGGTGTTGGTGGCGAAGAAATCTCGCTGCAGGTAAAAGCTCTTCTCTTTGTAAAAATTCTGATCAAAGTAATTAGCCCGGGCAGAGATATAGGAGTTGCTGATATTCTCGATGGCATAGTAGCCATAGGTTTCCCAGGAACGGGGACGGTTGAGGCCAAAGCGGTAGCTGCCCCGCACCTGGTGGCCTAATCCGCCAAAATTCAATTCTCCTAACGAGATGCGGCCGGAGCCGGACGAGGGAGTATAAGAGCCGGAGCCTCCAAGGCTGAAGACGTCTTTGGTAAGAATGAATATATCCACGCTGTCTTCGGTGGTGGTGCGCTCGTCCACAAAGATGCGGGCATCCAATATATAACTGGTTTGGCGCAGCAAACGCTCCGATTCTACCAGGGCCAGCGGCTCCAGCGGCCTGTTTGTCCGGAAGAGCAGCTTGTTCCGGATCACGCTGCGTTTGGTTTTAGCATGCAAGGTGTTGCCAGCTCGCTCCAGAAAAGTGCGGGGCACCCGGGAGGTATCGTTGATGGAGTATCCGAAGGCATCAAGCGTCCGAATCTCGATACTACGCACTATTTTATAGTTGTGCCGCTCGTATTCACGCTGGATCAGTTCGGCATCGAGTCCCTTCACTTCCTCATCCACACGATCAAACACCACCACCGATTTTACCACCTTCCCTAAAATGGTTTTGCGCTCCGACAGCTGGCGCAGGCTTTTCAGTACCCGCTCATTAAAGTCCAGGGTGGTGTCGATGGGAGCTACTACTTTAGTCGTATCCTGCTTGGGTATTTCCTGTGCATGGCAAACACCAGCCAGCAGCATGCTGAACAGCAAGATCAGCAGGAGGCGGTAGTACGTGGCGTGCAGGGAAAACATGTCTGTTCGTCGGTAATAAGGGAGGCAGCAGTATGAACTTATAAATATAACGGTTTAAGGACTCAGATGTAACACGGGCCTGTTACAAAAACCAACCAAAGGCTGCAGGAGCCCTTACGGCATGTTTGTTGAGAAGTTTTTGCTAATTATGTTAGTATGTGATGAGTTGTTGATAACGTTGTGTAAAAGTTTTGCTAAAAATACTGGCTTTATTATGTTGCAGTGAGTAATTTTAAATCGCAAATCAATCTTGGAAGTAAGTAATGGACAGCAGAATAACGGAAAAACTAAGCATATTAGCAGATGCTGCAAAGTATGATGTATCCTGCTCTTCCAGTGGAGGCAAACGGAAGAACGAGAACAAGGGGTTAGGAAATGCCGAAGGAATGGGGATTTGCCACAGCTATACCGAAGACGGGCGATGCGTATCCCTGCTCAAGATATTGCTTACCAATTTCTGTATTTACGATTGCGCTTATTGTGTTACCCGCAAAAGTAACGACATCAAGCGCACTGCCTTTACGGTGCAGGAAGTAGTGGATCTGACGATTAATTTTTACCGCCGCAATTACATCGAAGGTTTGTTTCTGAGCTCGGGCATTTTCAAGAACTCCGACTATACCATGGAGCGCCTGGTGCGGATCGCAAAGAAGCTGCGCCAGGAACATAAGTTTAACGGGTACATCCACCTGAAAACCATACCCGGTGCCAGTGAGGAGCTTATACAGGAAGCCGGCCTGTATGCCGATCGACTGAGTGTGAACATTGAGCTGCCATCGGAGCAGAGCCTGCAGCAACTGGCCCCGGAAAAGAACTATACCGAGATCCTGCAGCCAATGGGCGCCATTAGCAATCAGCTTATACTTGCCAAAGAGGAGCAGAAGCTGTTTAAATCGGCTCCTGCGTTTGCACCGGCCGGACAAAGTACGCAGCTGATCGTGGGAGCATCTGCCGAAAAAGATTACCAGATTCTGCAGCTTTCGAACCAGCTCTACAAAGGCTACAGCCTGAAGCGCGTGTACTACTCCGGCTACGTACCAGTGAGTGCTGACAACAGGCTGCCGATTATAACAGAGCCGCCCATTATCCGGGAAAACCGCATTTACCAGGCCGACTGGCTGATGCGCTTCTATGGTTTTAAGTATAACGAGATAGCAGACGAGCAGCATCCGGACCTGGACCTGGAGATTGACCCGAAACTTTCGTGGGCGCTGCGCAACAGGCACTTTTTCCCGGTAGAGATCAATACAGCCGATTATGAAATGATCCTGCGGGTGCCGGGCATTGGGGTAAAGTCAGCGAAGAAAATCGTGTCGGCAAGAAAGTTTGCACCGCTCCAGTTCGACCATTTGCGCCAGATGGGCGTGGTGCTGAAACGGGCAAAGTATTTTATCACGTGCCAGACCAAAAGCCTGCAGCGGCAGGACTATGATTCTGAGTTGCTGCGCCGCAAAATTCTCTTCGGGGAAGGCTCGGTTCGGAGTGCACTGCTGACGCAGCAGTTAGACCTGTTCCGGCAGGCAGGTTAAAGTATAGCCAAAGTATAGTTTAGTGTTTTTGTCATGGCCACGGCTAAGAAAGAAATATCCAGAACAAGAAAAGATAACAGCGATAACCCAACCCAACCAGTAAGTAAAAAGATGAGAAAGAACACAAAAGTTGCCCGCGTTTCCTGCTACTGCAAGCTCAACATGCTGGTGCCGCACCTGCAGAACCTTTCTTCCAGAATGCAGCCGGAGCACAAGCACGAGAAGGCAAGAACCGGCTTCAGCGCCAAATCTTAACACAGGGCAACGGCATGTACCTGTATACGTACGACGGGTCTTTTGAGGGACTGCTGACAGTCGTGTTCGAAGCGTTTGAGCGCAAAGCCTGGCCCACTGCCATAGAGCAGGAGCACCAGGCACAGCCCCTGCTGATCGGCGAAACGATTGCCGTAACAACAGATGAGCAGAAGGCCGGCAGGGTATGGCGGGGCTTGCAACAGCGACTTTCGGAAGAGGCTACACAATCTTTGTTTCATACTTACCTGTGGGAACACACTGGGTTTGAAATGCTCTTTTTTGAGTACGTGCGCCTGGTGTTTGTAAGTGCAGGTAATGTAGAAGGCAACTATACAGCCAGTTGTGTATTGCAGGTGCAGCAGATCAGCAAGCAGGTGCATCGCGAAAAGCACAGGATGGAAGCCTTTGTTCGCTTCCAGAAAACAGCAGACGGGTTGTTTTATGCCACCGTGTCGCCGGATTTCAACGTGCTGCCGCTTATTATCCGTCACTTCGAAAAACGCTACGCCGACCAGCGCTGGGCCATCTACGACACAAAACGCCACTACGGCGCTTTGTATGACCTGAATGCTACTTCGTTGGTTAGCCTGGAAGCCAGTGCTCTTCCTCCTAAGCAACAGGGTATACTTGCACCGGATACGTTGGACGAAGAAGAAAAACGCTATCAGCAGCTTTGGCAGGTATACTTTGATCACGTAAATATTCCGGAGCGTAAGAACCCGAAACTGCACCTGCGTCACATCCCAAAACGTTACTGGAAATACCTTTCCGAGAAGCAACCACGCTTTCTTTCGAATTAAAAGACTCAAAAATTTAAGAAATTAATAGCCTCATTCTCAATGGTAACATAGCCTGAAGTGCTTCAGGTTTGCTCCAAATTTGCACCTGCAGATAACCAGTAACAGAATGTATACGTATACTACGATATATATTTTTTAATTTAAAAGTGCAGCAGGCGCTGCTAATGCTGTTATAAAAGCAGGCTACTTGCTGCAGCAAACATGCAAATCGTACTATGAACAGTCGAGTCCGAAAAAAACTTATTCAAGTCGCTCGGGGAAGAGCGCACCTGATGACCCTCCAAAATCTTATAGTTGAAGCCGAACTGGGATTGAACCTGGATAATGCCTACGAAAAGACAAGGCTCAATGATGTGATCAACGAAATTTCAGAAGAAGAGCATGCTGCCGGAAGACCCTTATTGAGTGCTCTGGTACGCGTAAAAGGCATAAAGAACCAGGGCGATAGCTTTTTCAGACTATGCGAACGCCTCGGTTACGGCGAATGGAAAAACCTGAAAAGAGACCCGGAATTCCTGGAAAGACAGCGCGAAGCCTGCCGCGAATTCTGGCAAGAAGATAATAATTTTTCATCCTACCTGTAAACAACGGACGGAGAGGCGGCTTACCTGCACTCCCTGAGCCTGCTTCTCCGTCATCACTTTGTCTGCTCGCAGCCTGTGTCAAAAGTGCATACTTATAACTCTAAGAATGGTTGAGAGCAGTCCTTGTTTCAGGCTATCTCGGCTAGGCCATCTCATTCAAAGAATATTTCCCTGCAAAAAGTGTTGTAGCTTCCTCCCGCCTGTAACTGCTTCTTATTCTTAGTATGTATTCTACATCAGCCTCCTTGTCCGCAGCAGGCATTTTATTTTTAACCACTGCATCCTTTCGTTTTTCCTTTACTCAGGCTTTCTAATGATCTCCCTGCTACAACAGAGATAAGAATACTTGTGCTATCCGGATACAGCTGCAATTCAGAATATCATAACACCGGAAGTAGGTAGTTTAAACTCTGAGACACACCTGTAGGAAAATTGCATAAAATCCGAGCGCTTTCACAGCTATGCTTCAGAAGGAGTAAACTCATAATTTGTGCTTAAACGAGAAAATAGCAGCATCTGCCAGCAATGTAAGTAAAAATTTTAGCAAAAAAATTAAGCCAATTTCTAATCTGCTATTGCTTATATAGTTATATACTGTTTAATTTATATTCCTGTTCGGGTCTTTTCTGCATCAATCTCATTTGTGTCGATTTTTCATCAGGCAGGCACTTAAGTCGCTTCCATTTTATACTATACTAATTTTTAGCCTATGAGATTGCGAACTTCTACTCAATTTCTTCTAATTTTATTCTTCTTTTGCTGTAGTGCCGGTCTTGCCTCTGCCCAGAATCTTCCTGCCAAGTTTGGTAAGGTGGAGGAGTCGGAACTGACCATGCATGCCTACGATAAAGATACCAGCGCTGCCGCTGTTGTGCTGTCTGATTACGGCTACTCCTATTTTACCTACCATGATGGATTTAAAGTAAATTTCGAGCGCCATACCCGCATCAAGATCCTGAAAAAGTCCGGTTATGACTGGGCAAACGTTACGATCCCATTTTACCAGAAAAACGGAGACAAAGAGCGCATCAGCAACATCAAGGGCTTTACCTACAACCTGGAAGGCGGTAAAATGGTAAAGCATAAACTCGAAAGCAGCAGCCAGCACGACGAACAGCGCTCGGAAAACTGGTACTCAAAAAAGTTTACCATGCCCAACGTAAAGGAGGGGTCGGTGATAGAGTACTCTTATACTATATCATCAGACTTTTTATACAACCTGCGGGAGTGGGAATTCCAGACAACTATACCGGTGGTTTGGAGCGAGTATAAAGCCTACATACCAGAATACTTTGAATATAAGCAGCAACAGCAGGGGTACCTTCCTTTCGATGTAGCTACAGTAGAGAAAGGGAAAGAGCGGTATCTGGTAACATGGTCGTCAGAAATAACGCCTGGTATAAACGGAGGCCGCACTTCCGGTGGATCAAGTCAGATTGAAGCAAACAGCGAAACATTCCGCTGGGTTGTTAAGGAGGCGCCAGCCCTTCGCCCGGAAGTATACATCACGACCCTGAGCGATTACCAGTCAAAAATCGAGTTTGAGTTGCAGCGGGTGCGCTACCCAAATAAGCTGCCGCAGGTAATGACAGGTAACTGGGACGACATCAACAGAGACCTGTTGCAGGCGGAGCGTTTTGGTGCACAGCTAAACCGAAAGGGTTTCTTTAAGAATGAAGTAGCGGCAATAAAAGCCAAGCATACCAGTCCCGAGCAACAAATGGCGGCTCTGCACGAGCTGGTGAAAAACACGGTAAAATGGAATGGGAAGTATGACATTTACACCAACGGTTCACTGTCCAAAGCATTTGAATCGCGCACCGGCAGTGCTGCCGAGGTCAACCTGCTGCTAACCTCTATGCTGCAGGAGGCAGGTTTAACGGCTGCGCCGGTGCTGGTAAGTACCCGCGAGCATGGCCGCCCGCCGTTGTGGTCGCCTATGCTGCAGAAGTTCAACTATGTGCTGGCCCATGTTACCGTAGGTGATAAGGAGTACCTGCTGGATGCCACCGATCCGCTGCTGCCGGCTGGTATGTTGCCGGTACGCTGCCTGAACGGGCAAGGCCGCCTGATTGCAAAGGAAAACCACCGTTGGGTAGATCTGAAGCCAAGTGCCATGTATACAAAGCTGTTTAGCGGCGAGCTGAACATCAATGAAAAAGGGGAAATGACCGGCAGAGCCTTTGAGTCCAATGGAGGTTATATTGGCCTGCAGCTGCGCAATGCAATTAAGGAAGACGGCTTGCAAAAGTATGCCGAAAAGATCAGCAAAGAGATCGGTAACCTGAAGTATACCAAGCCGGAATTTGTTAATGTGGACAACCTGGCAAAACCGGTCGATATCAAGTATACCCTTACCTCCGATGGCAACGGGCAGGCAAATGATGTTATCTATCTGAACCCGATGATGGGACAGGGAAAGAAAGAGAACCCTTTTAAACTCGAGAAGCGTGCTTACCCGGTAGATCTGGGAGCACCGATCGATGAGACCTTTGTCTGCCGCCTTACCATACCTGCCGGCTACGAGATGGAAGAAGCGCCTAAGAGTGCTATCATTGCTTTGCCGGATAACGGCGGTCGTTTTACCTATATGGTCGAAAAGGAAGGCAATACCATCCAGATTATGAGCAAGGTAAATGTTTCAAAGCCGGTTTTCTACGCTCCCGAGTACGAGAGCCTGAAAGAGTTTTACAACCAGATTGTGGCAAAACATGCCGAACAGATCGTGTTAAAGAAGGTAGCCAACTAAGGTGTTGCCCAATAATTTCCTTTAGATTTTACTAGCAGCAAGTAGCCGGACCGAAGCCCGGTTACTTGCTGCTTTAAATGCCTGGAATTTTATACCGCACGGCCGCCTACGCCAGGGCTGTGCTCCAGTTAAATCATCTTTTATACTTTAATATGTTAAAGCCTTCTCTATGAAAGCTAATTTTTACTTTTCTATTTTAGCCACCCTCCTCATCACGGCCTGGTATAGCCAACCTGCTGCCGGGCAATCCATACCTGTTAAATTTGGTAAGGTAGAGGAGTCGGAGCTGGCAATGCGCACGTACGAAAAAGATACCAGCGCTGCCGCTGTTGTTCTGCTCGATTTCGGGTATTCCCAATTTATATTCGGGCATGAAGTAAAGTTGGAAACCCTGCGCCGGACGCGTATCAAAATTTTAAAGAAGTCTGGCTACGACTGGGCGAATGTGGTCATTCCGTTTTACAACAACACAACTGAAAAAGAGAGAGTCAGTGGGATAAAGGGCTATACTTACAACCTGGTAGATGGTAAAATAATCAAAGACAAACTGGAGCCTGCAGCTGTGTTTGAAGAAAGGCAGACAGAGCAAAAGTCTGTGAAGAAGTTTACCCTGCCAAATGTAAAGGAAGGCTCTGTTATCGAGTTTGAGTACACGGTAAGCTCGGACTTTATTTATACTCTGCGCGATTGGGAGTTTCAGACAACCATACCAACGGTGTGGAGCGAGTTCCGGGCAAAAATACCGCAGTACTTCGACTACAAGTTCCTGCAGCATGGTTACCACCCGCTACACACACCTCAGGACAAGTACGACCCTACCTTATCCGGCTATCGCTGGATCATGAAAGATCTCCCGGCTCTGCGCGAGGAAAAGTACATCACTACCCTAACAGACTATCAGTCCAGGCTTGAGTTTGAGCTCGAAAACCTGCATGTACCGGGAGAGACTTCCAAAAAAATGACAGGTGAGTGGGATGACGTGATCTATGATTTGCTGCAATCAGAGCGATTTGGTAGCCAGCTTAACCGCAAAGGTTTCTTTAAGAATGAGGTTGCTGCAATCGTAGCGCAGCATAAAGCACCCGAACAGCAGATGCAAACCATATACGATCTGGTTAAAAAGAGCATGAAGTGGAACGGGAAGTATGGCATTTATACCACAGGTTCTTTAAGAAAGGCATTTGAGAACCGAACAGGTAATGTAGCGGAGGTAAACCTGCTGCTAACGGCCATGTTGCAGGAGGCTGGGCTGGATGCAGCACCTGTGCTCGTAAGTACCCGCGACTATGGCAAAGTTTTCAAAGGAACGCCGCTGCTGAGCAAGTTCAACTACATCATTGCATACCTCAAAATCGGTAATAAAGAGTACCTGCTGGATGCCACCGATCCGCTTTTGCCAGCCGGCATGCTGCCGGTTCGTAGTCTGAATGGCGAAGGCCGCGTGGTAAAGCAGAAAGATGATCGTTGGGTGGCCCTGAAGCCGGAAGGAACGTACCTGAAATTCTATAACGGAGACGTAACTATAAACGCGCAGGGCGAGATCAAAGGGAAAGCTACCGAATCAAGGAGTGGCTACAGTGCCCTTTTGATGCGCAAAACCATTCAGGAGGAAGGCGAGGATAAGTATACGGAACAAATGAACCGTGAGAACGGAGATTTCAAGATCAGCAAGCCTGCTATCGTTAACCTGCATGACCCTACCAAAAAACTGGACCTGAGCTACGAATTAACGGCCAATGGAAACGGACAGGCCAACAGTATCATCTACCTTAATCCCATGATGGGACAGGGTGAAAAAGAAAATCCATTCAAGTTAAACGAGCGCGCTTACCCGGTTGATTTTGCCGTGCCGATCGATGAAACCTACATCTGTCGTTTTACCATACCTGCCGATTACGAACTGGAAGAGTCGCCGAAGAGTACGCGGATTGCACTCCCTAACAACGGAGGTACTTTTACCTACATGGTAGAAAAACAAGGCAATACCATCCAGGTGCTTAGCAAGATCATCATTGCAAAACCAATCTACTACGCTCAGGAATACCCGCATCTGAAAGAGTTTTACGCGCAGGTAGTGGCCAAGCATGCCGAGCAATTGGTTCTTAAGAAAAAGCAGGCAAATTAACACTGAAGTGGTAGCCAACATCACCCAAGCTTATACTTTAAGTACACGCATTTTAAATATGAAACGCAAATTATATACGTTGCTCCTGCTAACCTTTGGCCTGCTGGCTGTTCAGGCAGAAGCGCAGCATAAGATAGACCTGGTAAAAGGAGCCAATGCCATTGTCAAGTTAGAGGAAACTGTTTTTACTGTTAATTCTGCTGGCAGCGGCACCACCCGTATCAAGACTATTATCACCATCCTGAATGAGAGCGGAAAAGAACATGCCAGGCTGCAGGTGGCTCACGACAGGCTCAACAAGGTAGACTATATCAAAGGTACCAGTTACGACCTGGCCGGGAAGAAGATCAAAAGTCTCAAAAGCAGCGAGATCAAGGATGTTAGTGCCGGAGCAGGCGATAATGAAATTCTTGACACCCGCGTAAAGTATGCCGATATGGCTCATACGGTATATCCTTACACAGTAGAGTACGAATACCAGACCACCTCCAGCAACATGATGTTCTACCCGGTTTGGGTGCCGCTGGCCAGTAGCAAGCTGTCCGTTGAAAAAGCTACTTTCCAGGTACTGATGCCAAAAGGAATGAAGCTGCGATATCGTGAAACCAACCTGCAGGAGAAAGTAAAGCAGAGTGCTACGGCTACGCACGATGTGTATAGCTGGGAGGTGCAGAACCTGACGCCACTGGACACAGAACCTTACGGCCCGTTTATGGCTGAGGTAATCCCGATGGTGCGCACCGCGCCTGCTGATTTTGAGGTGGAAGGCTATAGGGGAAGTATGGAAAGCTGGCAAAAGTATGGCCACTTTATCAACCAGCTGAACGCTGGCCGCGATGTGCTTCCGGAGGCTACAAAACAAAAGCTACAGGCTTTAACAGCCGATACTAAAGACCCGCTGGCAAAAATCGACAAGGTGTATAATTACCTGCAGTCCAATACACGCTATGTTTCGATACAACTGGGGCTTGGTGGATGGCAGCCTCTGGAGGCAGGCTTTGTTGCCTCAAAGGGCTACGGCGATTGTAAAGCACTGACCAACTATACACAGGCCATGCTGAAAGAAGTTGGTGTCCCGTCGTTCCAAGCTTTGATCCGGGGAGGTGAGAACGAGCCGGCTATCATGACCGATTTTCCGAGCAGCCAGTTTAACCACGTAGTGCTGTGCGTACCACTGCAACAGGATACGCTGTGGCTGGAGTGCACGAGCCAGAATGAATCGGCAGGCTTCTCGGGCAGCTTTACCGGTAGCCGCAAAGCACTGCTCATCACCCCGGAAGGAGGGAAGCTGGTGAATACACCATCCTACACAGCCGCAGACAATACCGAGCACCGTACTGTAAAAGTGAAGCTTGATGAAAACGGCAACGGTACAGCCAACGTCATCTCGCGCTATACCGGCGAAGAGCACGAGACCTACCGCGATCTGATACACCATTACGCTGCCGAAGAACAGCGCAAGTGGCTTTACTCGAATATCAAAGTACCTGCATTTGAAGTAAAGAAATTCGCTTTTGATCTGAAAAAAGGTCGCCAGCCTGAGGTGACCGAGAAGTTGGAGCTTAGCCTGCGCCAGTGCGCGACGCTAAGTGGCAAACGCATGTTCCTGACACCAAACCTGATGAACAAGTGGACCACCGTACCCAACACCGTAGAGAAGCGCAAGTGGGAGGTGGTACGTAACTCTGCCTACACCAACGTGGATACGGTCGTTTACGAAATGCCTGTCGGCTATACTCTTGAATTTAAACCAAACGATACAGAGTATAAAACAGCATTTGGTACCTATAAAGCGACTACTAAAGTAGACGGGCAGCAGGTTACCTACATCCGTTCGCTGCAAATGAACAAAGGTCGCTTTAGCCCCGATACTTACGCTAAAATGATAGAGTTTATGAACAATATGCTCAAGGCAGATGCCCAGCAGGTCGTGTTTGTAAAGAACATACCATAGGAGTCTGGAGCGATGCTTTTAACTGCAGCCCACTACGAGATTTAAAAAAATTTTCGGTGGGCTGCGTCTTTTTCAGAGGCTCCCCGTCATCAGGGTATCATCAACAGAAAAACACCTAAAAAAGACATAGCCATGAAACGATTTCACGTAAACGTAAGAGTAAAGAACCTGCAGGAGTCGGTAAATTTTTACACGGCGCTTTTCGCCGCGGAGCCAACTGTACTGAAACCGGATTATGCCAAATGGATGCTGGAAGATCCGCGCATAAACTTTGCGATATCGCTGCACCCGGAAAATGCGGGCATCGAGCACTTAGGCATACAGGTAGAGAGCGAAGAAGAGCTGGGTGAAGTATACAAGCGCCTGCAAAATGCCAAAGGGGCGATCAGGGAAGAAGGCAAATGCACCTGCTGCTATGCCAAATCCGAAAAGTCCTGGATCACAGACCCGCAGGGTGTTGATTGGGAAACCTTCTATACGTATGGTGAGGCAACCGTGTACGGAGAAGGAAAGAATGCCCGCCAACCAGAAAAAGAAACAGTAGCAGCCCATTAGTACAAAATAAAACGAAGTCTGCACCAGCCACGAACATTTTTTGTCTGTGGCTGGTGCAGGCTATTTATAATTTTTACCTTTCTTTTGGATATGCAAACCGCTACGGATATAACAACAGAATTAGCTCCAATGCTGCCTGAACATTATAGTCAGGTGAAAGAAATCTATCAATTAGGCATTGCTACCGGTAACGCTACCCTGGAGACCAAAGCACCGGAATGGGACGAATGGGACGCCAAGCACCTGCAGAGTTGCCGCCTTGTTGCCCTTGTGGATGGCCGTGTAGCCGGATGGGCAGCACTTACGCCGGTGTCGGGCAGGTGCGTATACAGCGGTGTAGCAGAAGACAGTGTCTACGTACACCCGGACTATAAAGCCAGAGGCATTGGCAAGCTGTTGTTGAGCAAACTGGTGGCGCTGTCTGAAGAGCAGGGTATCTGGACGATACAGGCGGGCATACTTGCAGAGAACCAGGCAAGTATAAACCTGCATACGCAATGTGGTTTTAAAGTAGTAGGCGTACGCGAGCGGCTGGGGCAACTGCATGGGCAATGGCGCAACGTATGCCTGATGGAACGCCGAAGTACAGTTGTAGGAGTATAAGCACACCGGAACATGGAAGCAGCAAAAATCAGTAAGGATCAGAATGAAAATACCTGCAACTCCTGCAGCCCTTGCGAGAGCGTGGGCCCGGTATTTCTTGAGTACGAGGACCGGTTGAAAGCCTTTATCGGGAAACGGGTAAAGGATCAAATGCAAATGGAGGAAATATCGCAGCAGATCTTCCTGAAGATTTACAAAAGCTGTGAGCAGCTGCCTAAAGTGCGTAACCTTAATGCCTGGCTATACGAGATCACGCGCAATGCCGTGTATGATTTTTTTCGCGAAAACAGCCGGCTCGTGGAGCTCTCCGGTAAGGAAGAAGGCACGTACGAAATGACACAGGATTTTGCAGATGACCTGGAAGCACTTGTGCGGCCCATGATCAAAATGCTGCCTCCTGAATATGCCGAGCCTTTGCTCATGAGTGAGTTGGAAGGAATCAGCCAGAAAGAGGTGGCAGAGAAACTGGGCATTTCTTACTCCGGGGCCAAATCCAGGATACAGCGCGGGCGCGAGAAGCTGAAACAACTGTTTATGGAATGCTGCCACCTGGAACTGGACCGCAACGGACAGGTGCTGAGCGCCAGGGTAAGATCAGATTGCAAACCGCTGCAAAACTTACAGGCAGAACAGCAGGGAATCTGATAATCAAAATCAGTTGCTTATCTGAGATGTTAGTAATAAATGGCTGGCTTAACTCCGGAGTACTTCTCTTCCTAAAATCTTTTATAGCTTGATGGGAAATCTATATTTATAGCTGAAGCTTATACAAGCAGCCAGCAAGCCTTTGCTTCGTAGCTCCTGCTGTTCCTCAGTCTTACTTACCTATACTTTCATTGTCTGCTTTGGTGCGCTCACGGCCGCGGGGCCTCGCCTTTGCGCATCGCGCTGTCTATTGAAGCTGCTCCTCGCTTACGCTGCGGGCTGCCCTTACGGGCACCGCAACAATAGAAGGCGCTCAACGCAAAGGCTGGAAACAACACTGCTTTGTGAGCTGCTATGCCACTGGAACCGAGTCGCCCTTTGAAGGGGAGATGACCAACAGCAGCTATGAAACTGATACTTGCAGCGTAAGTAAGTTCAAGCTCCCCTCCTTAGACAAGAAGGGGCTAGGGGTGGTTGGAGAACAGCAACTATGAAAGTATAATCTCAACTTTACCATAGCCCAAATCCCCTCTTGAGAGGGGCAGGGGTGTGTTCATACTTTTCCCACACCAATTCCCCGCTGTTCAAGCTGCCAGGAGAAGCAGTAAACTTAAATTCCCTCCCCTAAAAACAGAGGAGGGAATTTATACCTGGATAATCAACATGTCTGTTTCAGCTCTTTCTGCCCTACAGGATATCCATGGGTTGGTCCTGCGGATTTTTCAGGCGGGCCCAGCGTGGAATCAGTTGTTTGAATTCCTGTATTATTGTCTGGCTGCGGTCTTTGGCGTACCAGCCGTGCAGTTGCTCCACGAATTGCTGGTAAGGCACCTGCTGTGCTTTCAAATCCATAAAAAGTCTTTGTGCTGGTTCCGGGCGCGGGCCCCAGGTTCCTAACTCTTTCAGCGTAACAGCATCCAGTGCAATCAGTTTCGGGATAGAGCGCCCGCCATTGGTCAGGTAGGCATCCATCACTTCCGGGTTTTCGTCACGCAGCAACAGTTTAACATCAACCAGCGGTGAGGCTTCCGCAATTTTTACCAGCGCCGGCACGCATTGGGCGGCATCACCACACCAGGCTTCCGTCAGGATCACCCAAATCATCTTGTTCTGAACGCTGAGCATAAGCTGCACCAGTTCGTCATCCAGTACAGTGGTTTTTTCTACACGGCGCATGCGTTGCGCATTCATGCGGGTGTAGGCTACCATATCGTCGGAGTGGTTGGTGCCGGTGGTCTTGTGTTCGGCAAGCAACACATCGATCAGCTCCCGGTACTGCGTATAAGTTAATGCTTTGGCCAGGTGCTGGTGTGTTATAACGGTATCTGTCATAAATGTAAAGTTGTTAGAGCCCATCAGGCATCGAAAGTATAGAGGAGGCAGGTTCTTTCAAAATCTTCCTGCTCAATCTTTGTTATACAAACTCAATGGGCTGGTTGTTTAAAAACTGCAGCAATCTCTGTTGCTTTGCGCAATTGGGTAAATGGTTTGCAGGTTTTGTCAACCGGTAAAGTACACTTGCCCCGATCTTTGCAGCATACTTAATCTGAAACAACATGACAATACAACAGGCTAATTACCTTGTACTTGGTGCAACCGGCAGCATTGGCTATGCTTTTGCCATGGAGCTGCTGAAAAGAGGGGAACGCGTAACCGTACTGGTGCGCGACGGCAGCAAGGCAGCTAAACTTTTCGGCCAGGCGCCTAACCTGCTGGTGGCCGAAGGCGATGCACAGGACCTGGAATTGATGAAGCGCCTGGGCAGGCAGGCAACGCATATTTTTCACGGGATCAACTACCCTTACAATAAATGGGAAGGCAACATGGAGCGTGTTACGCAGAACGTGATTGTGGCAGCCTCGCAAAATCATGCTACCATACTTTTCCCGGGCAACGTGTACAACTACGGTAACATTAAAACGGAGATAACCGAAGACACGCCGATGGAGCCGGGCACAAAAAAAGGAGCCATACGGGTAATGCTGGAGCAGATGCTGCAACAAGCTGCTGCGGAAGGCAAATGCCGCGTGCTTGTACTGCGTTTGCCCGATTTCTGGGGACCCAATGTGCTGAACGAAGGGATTGCTCCCATCTTTAGGGCAGCCCTTAAAGGAGAGGCCATGCCCTGGCTTGTCCGCAACGATATCCCGCACCAGCTGGTGTATACGCCTGATGCCGCCCGTGTATTTTACGAACTGGTACAGCTACAGCCGCAAGAGCCTTATGCCCTGTACAACTATGGAGGGGAGGTGATGCCAAGTATAAAAGCATGGCAGGCGCAACTGGCAAGTATAGCTGGCAACAAACCGAGGCACAGGCTCTACAGCAAAACCTTCATTAGTATTATGGGCCTGTTTATACCCGTGCTGCGCGAACTGAAAGAAATGCTCTACCTCTTCGAAAATACCATCCTGCTCAACGACGACAAACTGCATCGTGTGCTTCCGCAGTTCACCGAAACCCCAATGCAGCAGGCCATGCAAGAAACACTTGCCTGGTTCAGGAAAAATTAATTGTTGATTGCTAATCGTTTTTCACCAACAACCTATACTTCAGCAGCCTTTCCGCTTGCCGGTGAAAACACGCAGCAAGGGCGGAATAAGTTAGAAGGTTAAAAAGTTAGAGAGTTGAAGGTAACGCCCTACAGGTAGCGACCTTTCCAGATCGTGGATAAAATAGCACCCAGCACTCAGCAATCAACAATTTAGCTATCCAACAATTCAACAATCAATGTCCAACCTCATAGGCTTTTTCGCCGGCCGGAACAGGTATGGAGAGGAAGTTCTGGCGGGGCGGGAGCGGGCAGGTGGCATAGGTGACAAAGGCGCAAGGCGGGTTGTAGGCCTTGTTGAAGTCAAGTATAACTTTGCCGTCTGCACCAGGTTTGTCGGCGTAGAGGTAGCGGCCGGCACCGTAAGTGTCGATGCCGTTAGTTTTATCAGCGAAGATGATGAACAGCTTGTCGCCTTCTTCCAGGGCATCTAAGCGGTGCTGCTTGCCCTCTACGGTAAATACCAATGTGCCCGGCGAGTTCTCCTGCGAGGTTTGCCCGACAATGTTGGTGATAGAGATCTGCTTTGGCGTAGGGTGCGGCTCCAGGGTTGCCTCCACTTTCCAGTCCAGCGTTGCCTGGTAGCGGTCTATACCTTTGAAGTGGGTGAGTGCTTCGTTCTGTGAATCGCGGAGGCGGATGCCATACTTGTCGCCGCGCCTGATGGCAAACCAGGTAAGCGTGCCATGGGTCAGTTGAGGTACGGTGTCCTGATCTGAAGTATAGAGTGTGGCCTGCTGCACCGGTTGATCGTTCAGTTTCACTTCCACGCCATCTGCTATAGTGGTGCTCACGATGCCGTTCTTCAGAGTGATGATGCCTGCCTGTGCCGGTATCTTACCTTCCGGAAAAACGATATCGTTCTCTTTGCTGCTACCAAAGGTGTTTTCGCCTTCCTCCAGCCAGAAGAGTCCGGCCAGCGTCAGCCAGCCATCCGCTGCTTTCAGGCTCGCTTCACGCTCCTGCTGCCACTGATCTATTTCAGCTACATAAGTCGCTTCATTGGCTGCAGCAGTCTCCGGTTTGCGTTCCGGTTCAGAGCAGGCAGTTGCTAGAAGCACGGCGGCTGCCATAAAAGTATAAATGGTTTTTATTCCGGACCGGATGAGCGATTTTGTGCCTGGTATGATCATGGGGTTAAGTTACAATAAATAAGCAATTCTCACTCAGCCCTGGGGACTGCCTGTTGAAGTATAGGTTATTCTTGGCCTGTCACTTTAATCAGGCAATTGCTATACTTTGCCTGTAGTGCTGCGGCGGCAGGCCTGTCCATTTCTTAAAGGAGCGGGAGAAAGCGCTTGGCTCCGAGAAGCCCAGCAGGTAGGCCACATCCGATACGGTATGCCGGCCGCTTTGCAGGTGGCGCAATGCCAGTTCTTTCCGCACCTCATCCAGCAACGCCTGGTAGCTGGTGTTTTCTTCGTGCAGCCGCGCCTGCAACGACCGCACACTTACCGCCAGGCTCCGGGCGACCGTGGTTATACTTGGCTCTTCGCCTTTCAGCAGCCTGGCCAGTTCGCGCTGCACTTTCT
Organism: Pontibacter ruber; assembly: GCF_023630205.1. GTDB lineage: Bacteria > Bacteroidota > Bacteroidia > Cytophagales > Hymenobacteraceae > Pontibacter > Pontibacter ruber. The sequence continues at coordinate 261,524 of NZ_JALPRR010000004.1, forward strand.
CGGCCATGCTTTTAGGCTCGCGCAGGCGCTGCAGGTACTCGTTGGCGTACTGCTCAAACAACAGGTTCAGCTCCGGGTTTGGGCTTACCACTGGCAGTTGCAGGTATTCTGTATCAAACACAAAACCACTCACAGCTGCTCCAAATACCAGTTCTGCACCCGCAAAAATACGCTGATGCTCGGTTATACTTTCTGGCTGCGTGTAAGCAAACAAAGCTTGCCGGAAAGGCAGCTTTTGCCCGACCAGCGCCTCAAAGGCATTTTTGTAGATCACCATTTCGGAGTCGATGGCGTGGCGCGGATCGGTAAGGGCAGGGCTAACGACCTGCAGCACCACATGCGCCTCCTGCTGCTGCACCTGCAGGCTGGTGCGGATGCCTTCGCACACAATGTCCTGGTACTTGCACAGCTTCCGCAGCGATTCGTGCAGGGTAAGGGCGTTCATCATCACATAAGCGATCAGGCCTGCTGAAGTCGGGTTAACCGCTTCGCTAACGTGCAGGGCCACGTCCGGGTCTCCGGTAACTTGCACGGCCGTTTGCCACAAAGCCACCATCTGCGCGATGGTGATGCGGGCATTCACATCCTGCAGTTGCTCCGGTTTTATACCTGCCGCCCGGGCTATACTTTCGGCATCATGCCCCTTCAGTCGCAGCACATGCAGCACCAGGTTTACAGAAGAGGCGCTGAGGGTATGTTCTTCGTGGTTCACAGCTAGTATACTTACAACTGCTAAGGTAGGCATTAGCCGGCAGAGGTGCAGCGAAGGTAGACGGAAAATAAATTTGCGACTTTATACTTGTATTTTTTGTGAATATTTAGATATTTGTCTAAATACCTAAGCAAGTCCGTGAACAAGGTTTTCAGAGCACTAAACGACCAGACGAGGAGGGAGATACTAAAGCTGCTGAAGGAGAAAGATTTGTCGGCAGGGGAGATCGCGGAGGCGTTCCAGATCTCGAAGCCCAGCATCTCGCACCACCTCGACATCCTTAGCCAAGCCGACCTGGTGACGTCGGAGAAGAAGGGGCAGTTCGTGATCTACTCGCTCAACACCACCGTGCTCGACGATATTCTGGAATGGATCATCACACTTAAAACATAAAACCATGAAAACGACCAGCCTTACCCGCGAAATCATACTTTGGTTCATCATCCTGGTGCCGCTCGCCTACCTCGCCCTTTCCTGGAACGAGCTGCCCGAGCGGGTGCCGGTGCACTTTAATGTGCAAGGCGAAGCCGACGGTTGGGCAGGCAAAACCTCACTCATCGGCATTGTTTTCCTGACGACAGTGGTCATGAACCTGCTGCTGCTGCTCATCCCGAAGATTGACCCGAAGCGAAAGCTGGCGTACATGGGCAGCAAGTATGACCAGTTGCGGTTTATCCTGGTGGGTTTTATGGCGGCCCTGGCGATGTTCGTCATCTACAACGCCGTGCACGAAGATACTTTCCAGATCAACATCCTGTTTCTGCTGCTGGGGGCAATGTTTGTAGGGCTGGGTAATTATTTCCAGGCGATCAAACCCAATTACTTTATCGGCATCCGCACCCCCTGGACGCTGGAGAGCGAGCACGTGTGGCGCAAGACGCACCGCCTGGGCGGCAGGTTGTGGATGATTGGCGGTTTGCTGATGATGGTGCTGGCCTTGCTTCCTTTTGATCAGTTCCGGCAAGTGCTGTTCCTGGTAATTGTAGGCGTGCTAGTGTTGATACCTGTTATTTACTCTTTCCTGGAGTCGCGGAAGGAGCAGCGGATGGAAGGGCAGGTATAGCCTGGAAGTGGCTACAGTGAACTGTGGACTTTGACAGAAAAGTGTACGTTTATTACTGTTAGCCGGTAGTTATATTTAAGTTTAAGTATGAAAAATGGTAATATAAGTCAATTAACCTTAAATAGTTTAATAGCTGTTGTAGTAGCTTTTTTATTGTTTATGCTGGCAAAGGAAGTTAAATGGCTACCTTTCTATGAACATAGACCTGATAAATGGCATTTATTTGTCCTACTCGTAGCTACTTTAGCCTTATTACTCATATTATCAGTAATTAACTTAATTATAACCTACAGGAATAAACAGCTTCTTGACTTGTTACTTCCCTTTGCCTGTGCAGGCATACCTCTATTTCTACTGTTGGGCAATATAAATGATGAAACGATTATAGGGGCAACAATCTTACTTTTTAGCTTTTTTGTAATGGAGGGTTGTTTGATTTTTAAAAGGTTAGGGATTAGAAAACATAAAGTATAACCACACCTATACGGTAGCAACGCCACAGCAAAGCCTAGACTACTAACACAAAGAAACCATCAAGCCTATGAGAAGTCTTATCCTGAAGAATCTGCAAGGGAAAAAGATTCTGCTGCTTTTTGTGGTGACGATGTCTGTTTACCTGGTCATGATCTTTATCACGATCCCCTGGTTAGTTACTTATTCGAAAGGGCTGAGCACCCTAGATATGCTCCCAACCGGGTATGATCACAAGTATGCTTTGTCACTTTTTCAGGCTTTAGGTGAGGAGGGAAGAGATTATTACCTGAGTCGGCAGCTTCCGCTTGACTTCTTCTACCCCGGCCTTTTTGCCGTTACGTACGCTTTGCTGTTTGCCTACCTGTTAAGAAAGCTGGACAAGCAAGATTCGAAATGGTTCGTTATCGCCTACTTACCCATTTTGTCTGGCGTTGCGGATTATCTGGAAAACATCGGGATCATCAACATGCTTCTGACTTTCCCCGATATCAGTGCTACTGTTATAGAACTGACGAATTATTGCTCGATAGTGAAAAGTTTTAGTACCTCGATCTACTTTGTTGCCCTTCTGGTATTGCTGGGAATCTTTGGCTATTCTAAACTGACGCGGAGAGCTACGCAAAACCCAAGAGTGCCTGGAACGGAACCAAAGTTGAGAGTATAAGCAGCACCTACGGGGCGACACATAAAGTGTCCTTCTCTTAGGTAAGTACCTGGCTGTGCAAAGTATAAAATCCAAGCTCAGCTTGTTAAATTTCTGGTATCGTCTGCATCTTTGTGCACGAACACCGCATATACTCTCAGCAATGGAAACCATACTTAGAACAGACTCTACCCACCCGGGTTTTCGAGCACTCGTAACGTTGCTCGACAAAGACCTGCAGATCAGAGACGGCGAGGACCATTCCTTCTACGCCCAGTTCAACAAGATCGACAAGATCAAGCATGTTGTAGTTGCCTACAAAGACGATGTGCCGGTGGGCTGTGGTGCCATCCGGGAGTATCAAACAGGTGTTACTGAAGTAAAGCGTATGTTTGTAAAGCCTGAGTTCCGGGGGCAGGGCATTGCCAGGCAGGTGTTAACAGAGCTCGAGAAGTGGGCACGCGAACTCAACTACACCGCCTGTATACTGGAGACAGGCAAGAAACAACCTGAAGCCATCCGCCTCTATCAGAAAGCCGGTTACACCATCATCCCTAACTATGGCCAGTACAAGCACGTGGATAACAGCGTGTGCATGCAGAAAGACCTTAATTAAGAAGACCTCGAGCAAAAAATCTAAAATTAACTTTCAGCTTCTTCCCAACACCTCTATACTCTCTGACAGTACAGACAACACGATAAGGGCTCAGGTACGAAGTCCTCGTTGAGTTATACTATTTGATGAAGTATCAGCCTAATCACAGCTGCACTTTAATTGCCTCATCCTGGCGATTGCCATACTATTGGATAAATCGTAGTATAAATAGGTCTTGTGGTTGTATTTCGTTCTAAATCAAAGTATAAATAGCTATGAAGTATCCGGTCATAATAAGTGCTGTGGTGTTGGCAGCTTCCCTTTCGGTACAGGCACAACATCAAAAAGACAGTACGCACAGGCAAACAGAGAAGCATGCGAGTCAAACAACTGCTGCTAATTTCAAGGTGCCCGTTTCTATGAAAAAAGAGCATGAAGAGCTGCATCGTAACCTGGAGAAGTATACTAAGTTGCCCGGCAAAACTGGTGCTGCTGCCAAAGCCGTTGCAAAAGTGCTGCACCCACACTTTGTTAAAGAAGAGAAGTATGCGCTGCCACCACTCGGGTTACTTCCGGACCTGGCAAAAGGCAAAACCACTACGCAGATGAAAGAGGCCATTGCCATGTCAGACAAACTGAAAAAGGAACTTCAGCAAATGCTTAAAGAGCATCAGCAGATCGTGGCATCGTTGGAAGCATTGAACAAAGCTGCCAAAGAAGAAAAACACCCGGAAGTTGTCCGATTCACAGAAGCCTTAAAGCTGCATGCACAGACAGAAGAAGAAGTGTTCTACCCAACAGCTATTTTGATTGGTGAATACCTGAAAATGAAGTTGTAGTTGGGTTATGTTTAAGGGTTGGTTTAGCAATGCCTTTAATTTTGATTCAGCAGGAATTTGAATTTGGCAAATGATATCGCTACTGAGTAGTATAAAATATTATGGAGCAATTGAAAATCAACTATTCGTACTTGATAAAGCTATTATGTGTTAGGGGCCAACTCAGAAAAGGTTTATGTTTTCTGATAGGGATATTAGTAGTTTCCTGCCAACCGGTAAAGCAAGTAAATGACAATGTTATTACGTCAACACCCGAGACTCTTCCAACAGGTCCACGAAAAGAGCAAGGTAATCCGGTGCATTTAACACCGGTTCCTCTGAATGCGACACCTACCGAAATTCAAGCGTTGCTGGATCGCAATCATAATGTATACTTTAAGTCTGGGACCTACAATATTGGGACATTACGTATCAACGAATGGCAACACGGCCTGATTTGGGGGGCAGGACGATTGACAACGACCTTAAAGGGCAACATAATCATCAGCGGCAGCCGCAATATTACTGTTGGTAACTTCAATGTCATCAATGACAAAACAGCAAAAGGTGACGCTGTTATTGATGTGATTGGTGAGACCAATGGGAAGTTAACACTTCTGAATACTTTGGTTTCCGCTAACAAAGATGGTATTGCTATCCGCCTGAAGGCCCCTGGGCAGTATATAATTCAAGGGTGTAATCCTAAAGCAAGTGATATTGGGATTAGCATTGAGAATCCTAAAGCAATTGTAAATGTATTTGGAGGCAACCTCCAGTACAACCGAATCCACATACAGCAAGTATCGGGGCACCTTGATGCAAGAGCCTTCGGAATGCAGGTATGTAAAGGTGAGGCAGACATTATTCTGCATTCTCCATCACCTTCTGGTTATCATTTGATCGAAGGCGTGCGCAGTGAAGGCAGCAACGGTACAAACGTTAATGAGGTATTGCTGAAGGTTCCGTTAACAACAGCTGCTGTAAATGTTGTGTTGCGGGCAAATGCGCTAGGGAGTATGCTTCATTTTGCGGACTATAATGCCAGCGGGACCCTAATATTGTTGGAGAATGTAAACTATCCTGGTGAGGAGGATAAAAGTTCTGTTGGTGTAAGAACTGGTAGCAGAGGGTCTGCACGGGTGTTGAGTTTTGGGAATAAGTATGGTTTATGCTATGATGAAGCTCCCGGACCATTTGTGATAAGTTCTACAACGAAAGTCCAGTCTATGGGAGATCTGTGGATGTTACCCAACACAAAGGACTATAAGAAACCGTTTAACGAACCTATAACTAAAGAGGCTATGTTGAAAGCGGGTAAAGTTGTGCCGCCTAAGCTCTCTTTTTTAACAACAGCTGATTCTGTAGCTGTACAGATACCTAGTCTCCCTTTATATAAAGTGGCTACCGGTCCTCGTATTGCCAATTTGTCCGAACTAATGCTAAACGTGAAGGATTTTGGTGCTATACCAAACGATGGCAGAGATGATTATGCAGCCATTCAAAAAGCTTTCAAGACAGTGGTGATAGATGGAAGATTCTGGGAACCTATCTATTTCCCAGCCGGCAAGTATGAATTAAGCAAACCCTTATTTTTAGACCATCTGGCAGGTGGTGGCTTTTGGGGTGATGGCGCTGATAAGACAGTTCTGATCAGTACCACAGGCAATGGTGTCATAAAATCTGATGGCGCAGGTTACTCCACTTTCGTGGACATGGGTTTTGAAAATAAGGCTGGCGCAGAAACTAAAACTGCTGATTTTGATTGGATCAACGTTGTATCCACGGATAAGGCGCGGAAAAAAAGCGGTGCTGCTTTGCAGGCAAATATGTTCTACCGCTGTCGGTTTGAGAATGGGGGCTTTGGTATGTCCGTCGGTACACACAGAATGGGTGACGGTTTTATGATTATTGATTGTATTTTCAGAAACAATAGAACGCTTAATGGAGAGGGTGCTGCTTATTGCTCTGAAAACTTCAATGTACACACTAATCCCTTAGTACATTGTACTTTTGAGAATGTGGATCACGCTGTTTTAGCAAGAAAAGGTAGCTTTAACTTTTATGGTAACCGTTTAACTAACATCCAGACAGCTGCACTAAGATTTAACACCATTGTAGGAAACGGTTTTGCCATTGTCAATAATGAAATGGATGCGTCGCCTGCTCCCTTCGTAGCAACGGGCCACAGTTCAGCAAAAGCTCATCTTCTTATCGACCGGGTTAATGTGAAACCGGCAGCCACAACGCGCAGTGCTTCTAAATACAGGCTTGGCGGTTCTGTTATGTTCCTAAATTCCTCCTTCCCTAATCGTACTATAGCGAACGGTGGTGGTATTGGTGATAATTCATTAATAATATACAAAACCATTGCTGCTGATGCTTCGACAAACGGAAGAGCACACGGTTATTTTATAAGCGTGAAGAGGAAAAATAATAAAGAATAATTTAACTACTGGGTTCGCTTTTGTCTAGGCACCATGCATGTATTATCCTATAATATGTACAGATAATATCTGCCCTTAACAAAGTGTAATATCTTATTGACCTGTTAAGTTTCTTGTATTGGCTGCATATTTGTGCACTATCAGTGCATGTACTTAGAATTAGGGAGACCATATTTAGGACTGATTCAACTATAAAAAAACGAGCGCTGTTAGACAGGGACCTTCAGATCAGAGATGGCAAAGGTCACTCCTGCTATGCCCAGTACAACAAGATCGACAAGATGAACAAGATTAACCACGTTGTAGTTGATTACAAAGGATGGCGTTCCGGTTGGTTGTGGCGCCAGTAGAGAGTATATTGCAGGCGTAACCGAAATCAAACGCATGCATGTGAAGGCCGCATTCCGAGTGCAGGACATTGCCAGGCAGGGATTGGCTGAGCTCGGAAAATGGGCGCGAACTCAACTAAACCGCCTGTATACTGGAAACAGGCAAGAAGCAACCCAAAGCTATTCGGCCTTGCCAAAAAATGACTACACCACTATTCCTAACAATAGCAAATATGAGCACGTGGATAACAGCGTGTGCATAAAAGACATCCGGTAACAAAATTCGGACGCAAACAAGCCCAATATCAAAACATGACAATCGAAGACATTCAAACGATTTGCCTGGAACTGAAAGGCGTAACAGAAGACATCAAGTGGGAGGACCATTTGTGCTTTAACATCGGCGGCAAAATGTTTCTGGTCACCTCTCCGGACAACGTGCCGGTATCTGTCTCTTTCAAAGTGCCGGACGAGGAGTTTGAAGAGCTTATCGCAACAGATATTTTTACCCCGGCTCAATACCTGGCCCGGTACAAGTGGGTGTATGTGGATGACATCCGCAAAGTAAGCAAAGCAGAGTGGGAGCGTTTTGCCAGGCAGTCGTATGCGTTGGTTGCTGCTAAGTTGCCGGCAAAGCTCAGAAGGGAATTGGCGCTGTAAGGGAGCTAACTAAAGTATAAACTTATCCTTGCCTTCGTCGCGGAAGTGGAGTTCTACTGAAGTGGAGTCTTTCTATAGCAAGGTTTATACTTTCATAGTTCCCGTTTTCCAACCACCCCTTACCCCTCAGAGCTACGCTCGCTAGCTTCGAACTCGTGTTCTCGCTAGTCTAAGGAGGGGAACTCTGGCACTGCTATACTTGGAAGTATAAGTTCCATGGCAGATGAATATACACACCCCTACCCTCTCAAGAGGGGAATCTTTGCTTTTGCTATAGTTAAAGTATATGTTTCATTGCTGCTGGTATAACACGGACAGGTCGCGACCTGTCCCTACACATGGTTCCTGTTGCATAGCAGCTTACGAAGCAGTGTCGTTTCCAGTCCTTGGGTTGAGCGCCTATGCGAGTTTTTCCAGTGCCTGCAAGGCATTGTGACGCAGGAGCAAAGGAAAAGCTCCCAGCGCTCAAACCGAGGACGAGGCTCCGTGGCCGTGAGCGCACCAAAAGTAGCTATGAAATAAAGGGTAAGTAAGACTGAGGAATACGAGTGGCTACGAAGCAAAGGCTTGCCTGCGCAAAGTATAACACAATTATGAAATCAATCCCTCTCCTATGGCACCGGATCATACCCACTGCCGCCCCAGGGGTGGCAGCGGGCAATGCGCTTTAATCCCATCCAACCTCCTTTAAACGGGCCATACTTTTTCACAGCTTCCACGGCATAGGCCGAGCACGTAGGCGTGTAGCGGCAGGTGGCCGGCGTTAGTGGCGATATCAGGTGCTGGTATACCCAGATTAGGGCCAGTACTATTTTCTGTATTATCCAGGTCATGGTTTGATTTTTGACTCCCTTAAAGAGCCGAACATCTGTTAGGTGCGGCATATTTTGCTAAATTTGTCACAGTTTAACTATCTAAACAAAATTTCATGTTTAAAAGAATCCTTTCACTCTTACTTTTAGTCTCGCTGTGTGCGCCTTTTGCGTCTAAGGCAGACGAAGGTATGTGGCTGCCGATGCTTGTCAAGCGCCTGAACCACGCTGACATGCAGAAAAAAGGCTTGCAGCTGACTGCCGAAGAAATCTACAACGTGAACAACTCCAGCCTCAAAGATGCCATCGTTCAATTCGGCGGTTTCTGTACAGGTGAGTTTATCTCTAAAGAAGGTTTGCTTCTAACAAACCACCACTGCGGTTATGGTGCCATCCAGTCGCACTCTACAACCGAGCACGATTACCTGACCAACGGTTTCTGGGCTGCTGACCGCAAGCAGGAGCTTCCGAACGAAGGCCTGTTCGTAGACATCCTGGTACGCATGGACGATGTCACCGGCAAAGTGCTGGAAGGCATCGATAACAACACACCGGAGCAGGAGCGCGCGCAGAAAGTATCGGAGCGTATGCAGGCTATCGCAAAAGAAGCCGGCAACAACGGCCAGTACGTGTCTTATGTACGCGATTTCTTTAACGGCAACGAGTACTACCTGTTCGTGTACGAGCGCTTCAACGATGTTCGCCTGGTAGGTACGCCTCCATCATCAGTTGGTAAGTTTGGTGGCGACACCGACAACTGGATGTGGCCACGCCACACCGGCGACTTCTCTATGTTCCGTGTGTACATGAGCCCGGACGGCAAGCCTGCCGATTACTCTCCAAACAACGTTCCTTACAAGCCAAAGCACCACCTGCCAGTTAACATTGCCGGTGTGGAGCAGGACGACTTCTCCATGGTATTCGGTTTCCCTGGCCGTACGAAGCGTTTCATGACTTCCGAAGGTCTGAAACTGGATGTAGATCAGCTGAACAAGTCGCGCATTAAGCTGCGTGAGAAAAGGCTGGCCCTGTGGAAAGAAGACATGGACAAAGCTGATGCTACCCGCATTCAGTATGCGTCTAAATATGCGTCTACTTCCAACTACTACAAATACTCGATCGGTCAGAACGATGGTATCAAGCGTATGAAAACCGTCGAAGGCAAGCAGGCAGAGGAGCGCAAGTTCCAGGCCTGGGCCGATGCCGATGCGCAGCGCAAAGCCCTTTACGGCGACGTGCTGAAGCAGATGAACGAAGCGTATGCTGTTATCGAGAAGTATAACCTGGGCAGCGTATACCTGAACGAGGCTGTACTGGGCACTGAAGCGCTGCTGTTTGCTTACCGCATGAACGCGCTGAACAGCGCGCTGAAAGCTGGTAACGCCGAAGCTGCCAAAAAAGCGGCTGAAGACCTGAAGCCAAGAGCAGAGGCTTTCTTTAAAGACTACAACATGGCTACCGATAAGAAAGTATTTGCGGCCAAAATGAAGTTCTATTCTGAAGACATCGCGAAAGATCAGCAGCCGGAAGCATTTAAAAAGCTGGTTACCAAGTATAAAGGCGACTTCAACAAACTGGCAGACTACATCTACAGCAACACCTTTGTTGTAAATAAGCAGAAGGTGAACCAGTTCTTGGCTAACCCATCGCAGAAGCAGTTGGAGAACGATCCGGCTTTCCAACTGGTAAGCTCCATTATGGAGAACTATGCAACTAATATCGCTCCGAAACTGGCTGAAGCCAACGCAAAGCTGGCTAAGGCAAACCGCCTGTACGTAGCCGGCCTGCGCGAGATGAACCCGAACAAAGTATACTACCCGGATGCAAACTCCACGCTGCGCCTGAGCTACGGTTCTGTGAAGAATTACAAGCCTTACGATGGTGTAACCTATGAGTTTACCACCACGCTGGAAGGTATCATGCAGAAGGAAGACCCGACAAACGAAGAGTTTGTGGTGCCTGCCAAACTGAAACAACTGTACGAAGCAAAAGACTACGGCCGCTATGCCAACAAGGATGGTCAGCTGGTAGTTAACTTCATCACCGACAACGACATCACAGGCGGTAACTCCGGCTCCCCGGTAATCAACGGACGTGGCGAACTGATCGGTCTGGCCTTCGACGGTAACTGGGAAGCCATGACCGGTGACCTGGTGTACGATCCGGAATACAAGCGTTGCATCAACATGAGCGCCAACTACCTGCTGTTCATGATCGACAAGTATGCCGGTGCTACCAACCTGATCAACGAAATGACGATTGTGGATACCAACAGCCCGGGACCTGCAGATGCTGCTACTGCAAATGTTAAAGCAGGTGATGCAGTAGCTCCACAGGCCGAACTGCTGAACGAAACAGTAAAAGAAGCAAACGAAAAACTTCGCGCTGGTAAAACAGAGTTCAAGATTGAGAAAAAGAAAGGCGACGCACGCGTTAAGCTTCAGGTAAAAGACTAAGTATAGTTCTGAACCAAACTAGTGAAAAGCGCTGAGGGATCTCCTCAGCGCTTTTTTTATTTTAGCCGTTGTTGGTGTCCTCACTAACAACTTACACTTCATAGGCGCAGTGCTTGCTGGTGAAAACACGCAGCAAGGGCTAAGGGTATAGCGTCAAAAAAAGCCGAAACAGATCTGTCGATTGCTTTCGCAAGTATAACTCTGCTAAAAATTGTACGGCTTTTCAATATTCTTCTTTTAAAATGTAAATATTTTTAACTCCCTATCGTACAAGTCTACTTTAAAAAGTACAAAACCTGAAAGAATGGGATAAAGCTACTTTTACCTCACCATTTATACTTCTGGCTGCTTTTTCTACCTTGCCTGGCACAGGCACAGGCCGATGCGCCTGTGGGTGCCCGCGCTGCCGCTTTGGGCAATACTTCGGTTACGCTCCCCGACCTGTGGGCGCTGCACAACAACGTAGCAGGTATGGCGCATCTGGAGCAGGCAAGGGCTGGAGCTTATGTCGAGAACGGCTTTGGCATTCGCGCCTTTACTACAGTGGCTTTGCTGAGTGTTTTGCCTACCGCAAAGTATGGCACTTATGGCCTTAGCTTAAGCCGTTTTGGTGATGAGCTTTACAGCCAGCAGCATGTTGGCTTGGGTGTGTCGCACAAACTGGGGCAGTTTAGTTTGGGAGCGAAAGCCGAAGTATGGCAGGTGTCAGTAGAAGGGTATGGCAGCCGAAAGGCGGTCACTTTATCGGTAGGTGGGCAGGCTGAGGTGATACCGGATATATACTTTGGCGCCTATGCCTATAACCTGAACCAGGCAAAACTGGCTGCTTTTGAAGACGAACGCCTGCCTACGGTGATGAAAGCCGGGCTTTCGTATCGCCCTTACCAAAAGCTGCTGCTTGCAATCGAAACGGAAAAGCACATCGACTTCCCTGCCGATTTTAAAGCTGGCCTGGAGTACCAGTTGCTGCAGGAAAAACTTGCACTACGTACCGGTTTCAGTACGCAAACCCATAAACTGACCTTCGGTGTAGGTTTGCAGGCCAGGCAACTGCAGGTAGATTATGCCTTCGGCTCTACCACGCAATTAGGCATCAGCAACCATCTTTCGCTGGCTTATACTTTCAGGAAAGGAGGCAGCTGATGCGAAGTACTGTGCTGGCTTTAGTTATACTTTGCGTTTGGCTTCCGCTACAGGCTCAGGACTACCCGCGCCAGACCTTCGACTTTGACTTGTTCGTACAGGAGTTGTTCGCCCAACAAGAGGATGAGAACATACCTTACGAAGACTTTTACGAAACCCTCTTCCAGTATTACCAGCACCCCGTCGACCTAAACAATACCACCCCCGAAGAGCTGGCTTCCCTATTTATACTCTCGCGCCCGCAGATCGCCTCCTTCTTTAAGTATACCAGCGAGAATGGCAAACTGCTTAGCATCTATGAACTGCAGGCCATCCCGGACTTCGACCTGCTCACCATTTATAAGCTCGTATACTTTGTGCGGGTAGCGGATGCAGGCCTGAATGCTGACCAGCGGCCGTTGCTCCAACGCATCGTGGGCGAAGACAACAATGCCTTGTTGCTCCGCTACGAACGCACGTTGCAGCAACGGCAGGGCCATGCGCCCCTCGACAGTAGCAGTCGTTCTGCCAGCCGCTATCTTGGTTCTCCGGATAAACTTTACCTGCGCTACCGCGTGAGCCACACCCGCGATTACAGCTTTGGTGTTACTGCTGAGAAAGACGCCGGCGAAGCATTCGCATTCGATAAAGCCACCCGCCGCTATGGTTTTGATTTTTACTCAGCACACCTGCAGCTCTATAACAAAGGCAGGTTCAGGTCCATTGCACTTGGCGATTACCAGTTGCAGATCGGGCAGGGGCTGTTGCTCTCGTCGGGCTACAGCGTAGGCAAAGGCAGCGAAACCATCACCACCGTGAGCCGCGCCAACCTTGGCATCAGGCCCTACAGCTCCGTTTTGGAGTATGCGTTTTTCAGGGGAGGAGCGGCTACCTACAGGTTGAGCAACCGTGTAGACGTGACAGGCTTTTACTCACTTAAAAGAGTGGATGCCAACCTGCAACTGCAGCAGGATACGCTGGATAGTTTCAGCGATTATTTCTCCGGCATACAGACATCAGGATTTCACCGCACACAAAGTGAACTGGCTAACAAAGGACAGGTGCGGGAACAGATCTATGGGGGCAACCTGAACTATCAAAGTTCCAACCGGGCCTTCACCGCCGGACTTACCGCTTTGGGCACTGCCTACAGTTCGCCAATTCAGAAAGCAGGTGCGCCGTACCAGCGCTTTGAGTTCAGCGGCACCACCAACTATAACCTGGGTGCCCACTACAGCTACACCTGGCAGAATGTATATCTGTTCGGGGAAACGGCTGTCTCCAAAAGTGGTGGTTTCGGGAGCGTAAACGGCGTGATGGCAAACCTGTCGAACAAAGTGGAAATGGCAATGCTGTACCGTCACTTTGCCCGTGACTTTCACACGTTTTACGGCGGAGCTTTCAGCGAAGGTAGCCGAAACATCAACGAGCGTGGCCTGTACACCGGTATCAAACTGAAACCCTTCCCCAAGTGGGAGCTGACCGCCTACTACGACCGCTTCCGGTTTCCGTGGCTGCGTTACCGCGTGGATGCTCCATCCCATGGCGATGAGTACCTGATAAGGGTATACTTTAAACCTACCCGGCAGACCTCCCTCTATGCCCAGTTCAGGGCCGAAAGCAAAGGACGCCACGTCGCAGATAACAGCTCCAGCCTGGATTATGTGGCGGAGGCTAACCGCAGAAACTACCTTTTATACTATGAGTTCACGCCGACACCGGTTGTAAACCTGCGCTCGCGCGTGCAGTTCAGTAGTTTTGAGCTGGAGTCGCCGCAAACATCAGGCTACTTGATTGCACAGGATATTAACTTCAACTTCAGCAAAGTGCGCATCAGCACCCGCTACGCCATTTTCGATACCGACGATTATGAAACACGGCAATATGCATTTGAGCGGGATGTATTGTACGCTTTTTCCATTCCGGCCTTCAGCGGCAAAGGCACCCGGCTTTATGCCTTGTTGCAGTTCCGGCCGTTGCGCCAGCTGGATGTATGGCTCAAGTACAGCTTCACGCATTACCGCAACCAGGACACTATCGGCTCCGGTCTGGATACGATTGAAGGCCCGCGAAGATCGGATGTGAAAGCGCAGGTAAGGTATAGGTTCTAAGAGAAAGATTTGCTCCACTTACTACACTCGCCCTTGCTGCGTGTTTTCACCAGCAAGCACAATGCGCTATAGTTGGAACGATTTTGCTCAAGTATAACTTGTCTGTGAAAACGCCAACAACGGCTGGAACGATGTATAGAGAAGCTTGCCCTCGCTCGCCTCTGGCGAGTTTACGCTATCTCACAGCCTCTGGTCGTTTAAGTTTATACTTCAGCATATACTTTATACTTGGGGGTGCAACGTGGCGGGACGACTTGAAATAACTCACACTCGCAGAGGCGAGCGAGGGCATAGAGCCCTCTTCTGAAAGCAAAAGGCCATACTTTGCCAGCGTGCTGCTAACAAAGTATGGCCTTAAGATCAAACTCGTTTATACTTACTTGAGCTCCACCGACACAATTTTATCGCCTACTTTCAGCTGGTGCACCACGTTCATGCCTTCGACTACTTTTGCGAAGATGGAGTAACGGCCATCAAGGTGCGGCGTAGGAGAGTGGGTGATGAACCACTGGTTGCTCTCAGTGTCTTTGCCGGCAGAGGCCATGCCTACAAAACCTTCGCGGTAGTGCAGCGGTGCAAACTCCGAGCGGATAGAGTACTCAGAGCTGCCCCAGCCATCGCCGCGCTTGTCGCCGCCCTGCGCTACGAAGTTAGGTACTACCCTGTGGAAGTATAACCCGTCGAAGAACTTCTGCTTGGTCAGTTCTACAAAGTTTGCCACCGAGCCCGGTGCATCTTCTACGAACAGTTGCAGCTGAATATCGCCTTTCTCTGTACGTATCAGCACGCGCTGGTCGGTAGGTATGGTTTGTACCAATGCCCAATTGATGGGGTGCGTGAACGGGTTTTGGGGTGTTACGGTCTCTTTGTTACCGCTCAGGTAATCGATGGTTTTCTGCAGCTCGATGTTGGTTTCCATGTCGCGGGGCAATACCAGTTGCTTCTGTGCCTGCTTCAGGAAAGTATAATCTTTATATACTTCCTTGAAGTTGAGCTTGGGATCGCGAATCACACCGGCAGCTAGGCCCACAACTGCCACATCGCCGGAGGCAATGCCTTTCCTGAATATAGCGGCAAAGTCCTGCTCCAGCGCTTTCGGGAAATCCGGCTGCTGGCGCATGGCTGCCAGCGCTTCCATGCCGTAAGTGGCAATTACCGGTTGGGGCGCGGCAAAGGTCTGCTCGGCAATAAAGTTATAGTTGTTGAAATCAGCAGAGAGCGCCTTCAGCAGGTGTGCTTTGTCGTAAGGATTTTGAGTTTGCTGGTACTGCTGTTTGTACTGCGAGCTCAGTTTATCCTTTTGTTCGCTCTTGCGCAGGATCACCCAGATCAGGCCCGCCCGTACGCGCCCATCCTGCACCTGGGGCAGTGCCTGCTGCAGTACTTTCGCATCTGTATCAGCATAATTCGCCTGCAGAAACTCGGCCGTAGCTACTGCAGTATTGATGTTCTTGTCTTTCAGTCCGGCAAGTATGGCTTCTTTTATCTCGTCGAACTCCAACCCCGCCATAGAGCGGATGGCGCTGAGGCGTACGCGGTAATCTGGGTCGCTCTGCGCGATGCCAGAAAGTATGGTGGCCTTATCATCGGCTTTCACTTTGCCCAGTGCCTGCGCAACTGCCATGCGTACCTCCGGTGCTTTGTCTGAAGTGGCCGAGGTGACCAACTCTTTTCTGTAAGCGGTCAGGTCGAGCTTTGGGGTGCAGGCAAGAAAATGCGCTGCAGCAAGACGAGCTTCGTACGGGGTTTCAGCCGATAAAAAGCTTACCGCTTTTACAACTCCCTGCGTTGTATGCTGCTGTCGTTGGCCCGCACGGTACAAGCCCCAGGCCTGCCCGGCCTGCGCGGCAGGGTTAGGAGCGTTGTAAGATGCCAGGTAAGTGACGCCTGCTTTTTCCGATACTTTGCCCAGCGCTTCCAGCAGCTCGGCCTGTACTGCCGGGCGTTGCTCCTGTTGTATGAGGCGCACCATACTTGCCTGTGCTTTTTTATGGCCGATCTGGCCAAGAGCATAAGCGGCGGCCAGGCGCACGGCCTCCGTGGTATCCGACAACATGCCCAGCAGTTGGGGAATAGCCAGTGTATCCTGCACCGAAGCAAAGGCTAAAGCGGCCTCCTGGCGGTATTGCGGTTTGGCATGGCTCAGGTAAGGCAACAGATCGGTGGTTTTACGCTCGTCCTGCAGGGTGTATAGCTTTTGCAGCGTCTGGTCGGCGAACTTGTTTGCGCTGACGGTACTGCTGCTTACAGGCTTACTTTGCTGGGGCTGCTGGCGGCAGGCTACCAGGCTAAGAGCTATAAAAAAGAGGGCGTAGCTTTTTCTCATGTATACTATTGTTGCTGGTGTAGGTAAAAATAAAACATTGAGGCAGCGTGCTTTAGAACCGTATAAGCAGGTGCCCTGTGTATTTATATTTTGCAAAGTATTAAAAAATTGTTATTTTCAGTTCTAAGTTGAGTTAAAAGATAGATGCAGGAAGGTAATATCAGACTTTTTGAAGAGGCCTAC
The DNA here is from genome assembly GCF_023630205.1 of Pontibacter ruber. Taxonomy (GTDB): domain Bacteria; phylum Bacteroidota; class Bacteroidia; order Cytophagales; family Hymenobacteraceae; genus Pontibacter; species Pontibacter ruber. The sequence continues at coordinate 278,272 of NZ_JALPRR010000004.1, forward strand.
GCGCATAAACCAAAAGTGGAGCGGTGGATACTGACTGCTGCTTTGGGCTCAATAGCATTGCACTTTGTCTTTATGGTGTACCTGCTGCTGAAAGGTGGTTTCAGCACGCTCTTTATCGTTGCGTACCTGCTGAGTGCAGTGGTATTGGTGGTGGTAATGGTAAGTTACTGGCTCGAAAAAAGACCGCACAACCGGAAGCATCTGACCTTAACCGGGCAGGGTGTCCGCTACCGATCCAACTTCCTGGAAAAGGAGCAGGAGTTCGACTGGAACGAGGTTGATACGGTGCAGTTGGGGAGCTCAAATGTTACGTTCATCCTGAAGAATGACGAGCGCCATAACGTGAGCATGGAAGTGATCCGGGACGAAGAAGCCCTGCAGCATGCAATAGATCAGATCAGGAGCCAGGCCAGGCATAATGGCATAGAAGTAATTTAAAGTATAGCCTATGTATATAAACCTTTACCCAACAAAAGAACTACAGCGTACAAAACAATCTTTACTTGGCTTCGGCATTTTCCTGGCGGGTGGTGGCGTTTATGCTTTGGTCCGGGAAGTTCTGCAGCGCGAGCAACTGCAGCTGTCGTGGCTGCTTAGTGCCTGTATCATCATGGCTGTAGGTCTGGTGCTTGTCTCGTTGGGGGCCGGCTGGATACAATTAAAAGAAGCCTTCTTCTCAATGAACCCGGAGCGCATCAGTTACCGGCTGACGCTCTACGGTCAGCAGCGCATGGTAAACTGGAATGCCGTTGAGAGCGTCCGCATCATACCGAATACAGTAATATTCGAATTTAAAAGTGGCAAGCGGCTGGTGCTGCGCCTTGGACTAGTCCAGGACGAGAAAGTAGCCCGTCACATCGAAGCAAGTATCCGCCTAGCAGCGCTTCAGCAGAACATCAGCATCAACGGGGTGCAGGTGCACAAGCAGAAAGCCGGGTACATCGCATAAGCCATACTTCCCGTTGCTTAAGGCAGACGTATCAGAACCAGCTAAAAAGATGGTTCTGGCTGCCGGATTATGCAGTAATGTATAACCACCCAGTCTAACCGGGTGCATACTTCTGGTTTGATCGTTCTGTCTGTGCAAATCAGGTTTGCTGCAGTGTTTCCGTTTTTAGTTTTTCTTCGGGTATTCCAGATGTGCGCATCTGCTTAAAACCAGGCTACTTGCTTCTGCTATTTATCTCCGCCTCATTAATGTGATCAGCTTTTTCTCACGTCTGAAACGCATAATTATATCGTACTTTAACTGCCTTTTGTTATGTTGTTTAATTTGTGTTTTTGTAAGAATATGTTAGTTTAAAGTAGCTGTGTTTGCAATAGTATTGTATAATTCCTTTGTTGCATATGATGTTGCTTCAGTTTGTTAAGTTGTGCTGCAGAGATAAAGTATATTTTATATTAAATAAATTTTATATATCACTTGTGAGATGTTTTTATTTAACTTAGTTTTGTGACGTAAAAATCATAAAACATGAAAATAAAATTCTACTCTCTATTTATCACTGGCCTTTGCCTTGTTGCTTCATCTTCTTACGCTGCATCTGTTTCGGACGAGGCAGGTGATCTATCAGGAAAAAAGACTACGGTAATGGAAAGCCGAATTTCATTTACTAACAACAACAGCAAAAAGGTTAGCAAGAAGTATGGCAACCATTTGTACAAGAAAAGAAGCCTGAAGCAGAGCCTTTTCTTCGGAAAAGACAAGTTCAGAAAGTGCAAAGCGTTTGCTGAGTAGGAAAATACACCTGGCTTATACTTATAATCCACACATACCCCAATAGAAAGCAGCCTCCTGAAGAGGCTGCTTTTATTTTACAGCAGGCACACCCGTTACTTACCTTATAGAGCACAATGCTCCGGAGTGCCTTTTCGGTTGTACTGTGCAATAATCATTTGTTTTTTGTGGGATGGCAGCGGATGTTTTTCCAACTTTGCGCCTTTTAATGCAAGTATGGCTGAACAGACGACGCGAGTGTATGGGCTGCAGTTCGGGTTACTCTGCCTGAGTTCTTTCCTTTTCTTTGCCAGTTTCAACATGATCATTCCGGAACTGCCCAATTACCTGAGTAGTTTGGGCGGCGAGGAGTACAAAGGGCTGATCATTTCTTTATTTACGCTTACGGCTGGCCTTTCGCGCCCCTTCAGCGGGCAGCTGGCCGATAAGATCGGCCGGATACCGGTGATGGTGATCGGTGGGGCCGTTTGTATACTTTGCGGCTTTATGTACCCGCTTACCGGCACAGTGGCCGCTTTTCTGCTGTTACGTTTTGTGCACGGTTTTTCCACGGGCTTTACCCCAACGGGCACGGCAGCCTACGTTGCCGACATCATCCCGATGGAGCGGAGAGGGGAAGCAACCGGGCTGCTGGGGCTTTCGGGTAGCTTGGGCATGGCGGCAGGCCCTGCGCTGGGCGGTGCCATTGCCAGCATGTACTCGCTCGATACCGTGTTTTATGCCTCGTCTGCAGCAGCTTTTTTGTCGGTGGCCGTTGTAGCGCGCATGCAGGAGACGGTTGATAACCCGCATCGTTTCCGGATGGGCCTGCTCAAGATCTCCCGCAGCGAGATTATTGAGCCTCGCGTTCTGCAGCCTTCGGTGGTCATGCTGCTTTCTTATTTCTCCTACGGCATTATACTTACCATCATCCCCGACTTTAGCGAATACCTTGGCATCCGAAACAAAGGCCTTTTCTTTACCAGCTTTACGCTCTCTTCGCTGGCAATCCGGTTTCTGGCAGGCCGTGTGTCCGATAGGTATGGGCGTGTGCGGGTATTGCGCGTGAGTACGGCTGTGCTGGTGCTGGCAATGCTGGGCGTGGGGCTGGCAAGCTCAACGGCAGAGTTGCTGCTGGCAGGCGTTTTGTTTGGCGTTGCCACCGGCATGAACTCGCCTACCATTTTTGCCTGGACCATCGACCTGAGCCACGAGGCGCACCGGGGCAGGGCCATGGCCACTATGTACATCGCCCTGGAAGCCGGCATTGGTTTGGGTGCCCTGTCGTCCGGCTGGCTCTACAACAACAATCCTGCAAATTTCCAACTGGTATTCTGGACGGGCGCAGCCTTCGCCCTGATCTCTTTCCTGTATGTCATGTTCCTGGTCAGAGGCAAACAATAATTTTTTATAAATTTTTATTTATCCCGTTTGTACTGTTGTTGGTTGATAATCAAGCTTTTAGTGTATGCCTGATGTTGTATACTGCATGTATGCTATGTTATATATAACAGTTTTTTTCTCCGTGAGCTCATCCAAAATATAACTATTCCGTAAACATCGCCTAAAGTTGTTCTTTTCTTTCTTTACCCTTGCACTTCTAATTGCTTTCCGCCATTTCCGGTAGAATTGCCTCATTGTTAAGCTTTTCAGAGTTTGCCTTTGGCTGTGCAGGTAACTAAAGAACGGGCAACAGTAATGTTCAACAAGTTCAAAGGTGAAATATGCAATTCTTTACAATTAAAACAGTGGTGCTGGGCGTGATGGGATTATTCCTGATGGGATGTGACAAGGAAGAGAAGGAGGTAACAGAGCCTTTCGCCTACGAGCAAGCAAAAAATTATGGTACTGACCCTACCAGCCAGGAGATCATAGAGTTTAACGATTCGGAGATCGGCACAGAAGTTATAAACACGATCTATAGCTTCGGTACCCCAATCGGGATTAAAGCCGAGCAACGTTTACCAAACGGAAAATACAAGCCGGTGAATGTGGCAAAACTGTTCAACACCAGCAGCCCTACCGGAGATTACACCAAATTCAGAACTCCTAATCCTAAGGCTTTCCGCCCGATGGGCAAGATCCTGATCATAAACGACGCCGTTGATACCGAGCCTAATCTGTATGCCGGTGGTGGCCGCATCGAAGTAGATTTTTCTGCTATTGGTACGGTACTGCTGAAGGGCATTCATGTGCTGGATATCGAGGAAAATGAAGCCGGCTCTACACTGGAGTTGCTGGATAAAGCAGGAAATGTGATCAAGACCATGCCGCTGCCTGTTACGGGTGCCTTGGGTGCTACCCGCCTGAGAGTGGACACACCGGGTGTAGCCAAGCTTAGAGTTACGTTCAAATCAACCGAAAAGCGTGGCGGCACAGGAGCGATCGACGTGCTGGAGTTTAACCGTGAATAAACCAACTTATTTGATGAGTTAATACAAAGCTGTACTATACTAACCAAAGGCCTGTACTTCGTTCGGAAGTACAGGCCTTTTTTGTATCTGCCCATTATGAGCTGTATCCGTTTCAGCCTATTCTTTTCCACCTTCGCACGTGGTCTGAGTAAATCTAGTCAATTGTACTTTATTGTAACCTGTTGATTTACAGGAGAATATAGTTAAGGGTAAAAAAAATTGTACTTTTTGGTATACTTAATTCAGGTTGCACAGTATATAATAGCACTTTTTCAGCTGCTGAAAAGTATAAAATTTAAACCAGATATGCTCAGGGTGTTCTTTTTGTGCATGTTGTGTTAGTGCTATACTTATGCTGTATTGCACAGGAACGCTGCAAGCGGATCTGGTGTTTTTTGTAATTAATATAACTATTTTTATTTACACTCTAGATCTGATTAACTCTATGAAAACAAATTTATGGAAAGTACTGGCATTTGGCCTGAGTACCCTGACCCTACTGAGCTGTGATAAGGAAGATGAGCTGTCTACGATGGGAGACAACCTGACCAAGGATGCAACAGCAGAAACATGCGACGTGATCGATTTTAACCAATACGAAACAGGCTTTATTACGCAGGTAACCAGCATGAATGGCATTGGCCCTGTTGCTGTTTACAACAAAGCCAGGAATGCAGAAGGCAACTTGCTTGAAGAAAACAAAGCTATGATTTTTGATACGCATGCCCCGACAGGAGATGACGACGATTTATATACAGGAGAGGGATCTGACAATGGAGCATTATTACAGAAAGCACTTATTATAAACGAGCCAGCGCTTACGATACCCGATGATAACGCAAAGGGTGGAACGATGACCCTGGATTTTTCGGCAATTGGCACTGTTACGCTGCAGTCGATGAAGGTGGTGGATATCGACGAGTATGAAAATGACTCTTACGTACGCCTTTACAATGCCGCAGGTACAGAGCTTTACGCTGTTAAACTGAAAAACCTGGGCAATAACACGGTGCAGGATGTTAACCTGGGCAATACTGCCGGTGTTACAAAAATGATCGTGACATTAGCTGGTACCGAAGGCTATGTAGGATCAGGTGCGATAGATGATATCAGGTTCTGCAAAAACGAAACTACCACGACCCCGACCACACCTCCAACTGAAGAAGAAGTTTATGGCTGCACCCGCACGCAGGGTTACTGGAAAAACCATGCCAGCGGCAAGAAGTATGACAGCACCTGGGGCGGTATGCAGAATGAGATGTTCTACGGCAGTGGCATGACTTACCTAAAGCTGATGGAGACAGCACCCAAAGGAGGTAATGCGTACGTTATGCTGGCACACCAGTACATTGCAGCTAAACTGAACATGAAAGTGGCTTCCAGCCCGGCTGAGGTAGACGAAGCATACGAAAAGGCTACGGCTTACTTCGCGGCGATGAAAGACGGCAAGTACCTGAACACCCTGCAAACCCCTTACGTGACGGTAAGCAGAGATCAGCTGGTTAAGTGGGCAGAACTGCTGGACAAGTACAACAACGGCCTGCTAGGCCCGGCACACTGCAACTAATCTGTAAGTATAACAGGCAAGTATAAAAAGGCGGAGGTTAAACCGGTTGGGTTTGCCTCCGCCTTTTTTTGTTCTGTATGCGCATGGCATTGTCATGGCAAAACAAATCGTCCCTTACCAAGTTAAACAGTCATAATAGCGCTGCATAAGAACACCAGCACACAATAGCCGTAGCTACACTATGGACCAGGCTTTTCTTAATAATCTTTTTCTCGACCATCAGCAGGCACAGCATCAGGTGCCGGGCTCTGCTACCTGCCGTTTCGTAGAAGGGGTGATGCAACTGCTTTTCCCGCCGCTTTCCGAGCAGCGCTTCGAAACGGTGGATGCCGTAAAAGTATATGCGGAATCCCTGCGGATCGAGTTCATCAGCATACTTACTTCCATGGAGAAGCTGCTCCCTGCTTCACCGATCGACATCGCAGAGAACCTCATAGAGCGCTTGCCCAACCTGCACCGCCTGCTGCTGCAGGATGCCGAAGCCATGCTGCAGGGCGATCCGGCCGCACAAAGTATAGAGGAGGTGATCCGTACGTATCCGGGTTTTAAAGCGGTGGCTGTTTACCGGATGGCTAATGCGCTGTACCGTTTGCGGGTGCCTTTGCTGCCGCGCATCTTATCAGAGTATGCGCATGCCAGAACCGGTATTGACATCCATCCGGGTGCTACCATCGGCACGCAGTTCTGCATAGACCATGGCACAGGCATCGTAATCGGTGAAACCACACACATCGGCAACTGCGTGAAAGTATACCAGGGCGTAACGCTAGGTGCCATCAGCGTGGATAAAGCCATGGCTAACATCAAGCGCCACCCTACCATCGAGGACCACGTGGTGATCTATGCCGGGGCAACCATACTTGGCGGGAACACGGTTGTGGGAGCTTACAGCATTATTGGGGGTAATGTGTGGCTTACGGAGAGCGTGCCGCGTTACTCCAGGGTATACCACCGCCCTCAGATAAAAGTGAGCCGCACAGAAGACCCGGCCGATGTGCTTAATTTTTCAATCTAAATTTAATCAATAAGCTAAGCGATACATGAAAGCTACTACAATACTGGACACCATTGGCAACACGCCTACTGTGCGAATCAACAAGCTTTTTGGCGATGATGCAGAAGTATGGATGAAGTTGGAGCGCGCCAACCCGGGCGGAAGTATAAAAGACCGGATCGCCCTGTCGATGATAGAAGATGCGGAGCGCAAAGGTATTCTGCACAAAGACAGTGTGATCATTGAACCTACCTCAGGCAATACGGGCGTGGGCCTAGCGATGGTAGCCGCCGTAAAAGGCTACCACCTGATCCTGGTAATGCCGGAGTCGATGTCGATCGAGCGGCGCCGCCTGATGGCAGTGTATGGAGCAAAACTGGAGCTGACTCCCCGTGAGAAAGGAATGAAAGGAGCCATTGAGCGGGCACGCGAGTTGCTGGAAGATTACGACAAATCCTGGATGCCCATGCAGTTCGACAACGAAGCCAATACCCAGATCCACATCGAAACAACGGCGCGGGAGATACTCGAGGATTTTCCCGAAGGCTTCGATTACATGATTACCGGTGTGGGTACAGGAGGCCATATTACCGGTGTGGCCAAAGTGCTGAAGCAGCGCTTCCCGAACCTGAAGGTATTCGCCGTGGAGCCGGAGGCTTCGCCGGTGCTGAGCGGCGGACAACCCGGGCCGCATCCGATTCAAGGTATAGGAGCTGGTTTTATACCATCTATCATGGACACCACATTACTGGACGGGGTTCTGCAGGTGAAAGCCGATGATGCCTTTAACTTTGCCCGACGAGCTGCGCTGGAAGAAGGTATATTTGTGGGTGTCTCTTCCGGTAGTTCGCTGGCGGCTGTAGCCCAGAAGATACAGGAGGTGGAGAAAGGAGCCCGTATCCTTACCTTCTGCTACGATACCGGGGAGCGCTACCTGTCAGTAGAAGGACTGTTTGTGTAAGTATAACTTGCAGCAAGTATAAATCAAAAGCTCCTGCAACGCTTGTTGCAGGAGCTTTTGATTTATACTTTGATAGTTGATGGGTACGGCTTAGTCAAGCATTAAGTAATTCCTGTATTTCCTGGTGCATGGCTTGTTTTACCTGCTGTAGCTGCCCGTCAGACATGTGGCGCTGCAATACATTGAACACAGCTCTGAAGGAGGCTGTGATTTCATCATCTTGCTGAAAATCGTTGTTAGCGGCAAAAGCATTTTTATTACGGATATAGTTTATCCACTCCTGGGCATCCCTGATCGTTACCGGTACTTTGTCCGGGTCGTACTGGTCGAAGTAAATGCCTTTCCAGATAATGGGTAGTTGAGCGGCAAAGTGGATAGCTTCGTTGACAGGCAGCCTGTCGCGGATTGCCTGCAGCACGGCCCTGAAAATGCGGCCTGCTTTGTTCATATCATCCGTGTCTAATTCCTGCGCCACTGCCTGCAGCAACACGATAGCGTCCTTCTTGTTGTCCTCAAAGTTAAATGCCATGTTACCTCCTCTTTAAATGATAGTACAATCAGTATCCTAGAAGTACGGCAGGGGGGTGGGGTAGTTTGGATAAAAAGTGGATATCAGGTGAGCGGTGGTTTTAACTTAGGGGAAGCAAAGGCCTGTAAAACGCTGCAGAAGTATAAACAGCAGCATTTAAAGGATTAAATAAGTCCTTGGTTAAAGTCCAATCCCAAGCCGCTTTAACTGTTTCTCCCATGCTGGTGAGAGCTTATTTACCTGTAACTCCGAAAAGAGCCCTTCCGACAGCACCTTATCCTGTTGCACAATCCTGTACTGCAGTGGGAATACGATATTACCGGCCACCTTCTCATAGGCATATTCATCTCCAAACCGCTCGTACTTACCGGATGTTGGGTTTACTGAGGAAGAGGTTACAACTTCTCCCTTTTTATTGACGAACAGGTCAAGGGTCCATTGGGCATTCTGACTGCTCGTGACCCTGACGATGTCTACGGGGCTGTTCCTGTAGGTGGATTGACTTAAGTAGGTAAATTCTGCCTCAGGAGTTGTCAGCAGGTATAGGAAGTTAAAGAACCTTGCTCTGAGGAGCGCTTCGTAAGCTGCTTTTGCTTCATTAGTTGTGTCTTTTCCTTCTTTGTAGGTTGTAGTAGCGACGGCAGTAGTGTCAGTACCGGTTATATCTAACCTGACAACCAGCGGCTGCTGCAGGTGCATGTACCACAGCTGTTTGGTAGAAACCGTATCGCCCTCTTTATAGGTCTTCCTGGAAAGGGTATAGGTAATGGACTCTATTTTGCTTAAGTCTTTCTTTCCTCCAAATGCTCTCAGCATCCTAGTTTTCACAATCTTAGCTTTGTCGCCCGTAGCAGACGCAGGTAGCTTTGCCCCTACCTGCAAAGGCGCCGCCATGATTAGCAGGTAAACGAACAGGTTGGTTAGCAAAGGCACTAGCATGGCTTTGTAAGTTTTAAGGATGGCTCAGGTTTATACTTTTGAGGGAGTAACACAGTCTTGAACTAAGCTGTGTGCAGATCGTGTGCAACAAAAAAGCACTTACCAGTTTTACCTTGTAAGTGCTTGATTGTCAGTTGGGAATATCGGGTTCGAACCGATAACCTTCCCGAAAGCCTTCGGGACGCACTAACCTGCTGAGCTAATCAACCACTCAATATACTTTCTGCTTTTCTTCCTCTTTATCTCAGTTTCTCTTGTTATGGCTTTTGAATTTGTATCATATTCTTCAATGTGCTTCAGCTGCCAAGGGGCGCCGGCTTTGGTAGATTTGCTATATCCAGCATTATGTCTACCAAGTCTGTCTGTTATATCCTGGCAACTGCCAACATAGTAGCGGTCCACTTTCTCTGAGTAGAGGATATAAATATAGTGTGGCATGTGCCTGAAACGAAAAAGGCAACCATTGTGGTTGCCTTTAGTGGAGAATATCGGAGTCGAACCGATGACCTCTTGCATGCCATGCAAGCGCTCTAGCCAGCTGAGCTAATCCCCCGTTTGAGTGACACAAAAATAGACTAATTTTCTAAAAAGCAAAAACAGGAGAGCAGAATTTTATACTTCCTCTGAAATAAAAAAGGGCAGCTATTGCTGCCCTTGAAGTATAAACTAAGGTGTGCTTAGTTGAAGATGTAACGTACACCTAGCTGAGCTTTCCAGCGAGATATGTCGCTTGTGTTGTCACGGAAAGACTTAGTTAAAACTTCTTGCTTAGAAGAGTTCAGGTAAGGGAAAGAAATTGTAGGCTGACCTTGTGCATTGTAGCCAACAAAGTTTAGCAATGCAGCACGGTTGGTAGTTTCTACAATACCCCAGTCCTTATTCAGCAGGTTACCGAAGTTGAAGATATCTAAGCTTAACTGAAGTGTATTTTTCTTGCTACCAATATTAGTGAACAAGTCCTGCAGCAGGCGCACATCCATACGGGTAGTATAAGGAGTAACAGCACCGTTACGCTCTGCATACTGGCCTCTTCTTGAGTTCAGGTACTCATCTTGGCTGATGTAAGCATCAAGCTGGTCCCATATCAATCCTGCATCACGTGTATCGTCTTTGCCTGCTACAAGTGCTATTTCGCTTGCATCACGCGGAATGTAGATCAGGTCGTTGCCAGATAAACCATCGCCGTTCAGGTCGCCCGAATAAGTATAAGAGAAACGGTTACCAGATGCTACTTCAAAGAAAGTTGAGATAGAAGTAGAAAGATGATTAAAGTAGTCTCTCTTGTAAGACAGTGCCAGAATGGCTCTGTGCTGGGTCAGGTAGTTAGAGTATGCTAACACGTTATCGTTCGGATCGCCGGAAATTTGGCGGTCTCTCCAGATAGACTGTGCAATAGAACCACCGTCGTTAACAGACTTCGAGTCAGAGTAAGTATAAGCAACGCTTGCAAATAAGCCACTTGTAAACGACTTCTGTAGCTGGCCAGTCAAAGAGTATGAGTAACCTTTATTGGTGTTCTCCATCACGATAGCATCAGATATGTTGCCATTTACACGGTTAAGGCCTACCAATTTAGAGTTCACATACACAGGGTTACCATTGTCATCTACTTTATAATAGATAGGGCGGTTATCAGCACCTTTCATGGAAGCAGAAGCGTTAGGTAAGTTAGCGTTCCTGTGGTATACCGAGTTAAGGTCTTTTGTATAGATACCTTCCAGGGTAGCTACCAGGCCAAATGGCAATTGCTTATCTACTGCCAGGTTGCTGCGGAATACCTGCGGGAATTTGAAGTTAGGGTCTGTAACAGCCAGGTTATAAGTAGCAGAAGCTGCACCGCCTTGTGGAATGTACGCTGTTACATCATCTGTAAACTTGTAGTTCTGTTTTGTATCCAGGAACGAGCCAAACAATACACCGTTGTTAGATGCCTGGTTAGAGATCCATACGAAAGGTACACGACCTGTGAAGATACCAGTTCCGCCACGTACTTGTGTGGTAGCATCGCCGGTTACATCCCAGTTAAAGCCTAAGCGAGGAGACCACAATACGCGTGTTTCAGGAGCTTTGCTAACATCTATTTTCTCCCCGTTACGGAAAGTAAGCGCTGCTGCAGCAGGGTTTTCTAAAAGGTCGGTGTTGATGATTGGCATATCAGCACGCAGACCTCCTGTTACTTTCAGGTTGTTTGTTGCTGACCACTCGTCCTGCACATAAAGGCCAAACTGCATGGCTTTGATAACTGCATACGGGAAGCCACCAGGCTGTGCAGAATATTGCAACTGGTATTCGGTAGCTTTTGCCGTGCCATTATTCACATCATCATAAAAATCCTGTAGCGATGCATAACGGTAGCGGCCATAGTAGTTAGGGGCAAAGCCGTTTCTGAATTTATAAGCCTCGTTTGCTGTACCAAGTGTAATAACGTGCTTGCCAGCGAAAATCGAGAAGTTGTTGCTCAGCTGGTAAACATCAGAATCTAAAACGTTGTTGGCAGAGAATGGCTCGTAACCGAATGATGTAAGTGTTGCCTTGTTACCGTTTTCGATATCAACAAGCGGGAAAATACCGCCACGGCTCTCACGGAAATCGCGGAAAGCAGTATAGCCGGCAATAAAGTTGTTCGCAAATTTATCACCAAAACGGCTGTTTAACTCAGCTATATACGAGTTAAGGTTGTTGTTGATGATGTAAGTAGAGGCTTTGAATGGAAGCGATGTAACGCTTGGCTGGCGGTTACCAGCCGGCGCTCCTGAGTTTGATGCAGGAATATCTTTCCAGGATTTCAGGTAGTTATACTTGAAAGAGAAAGTATGATTCTTGTTGATGTTCCAGTCGATCTTGGTGTTGATCTTGTTGTTCCAGGTCTCCATGTTGTAGTTTTCATATGGACCTGCATCGTAGTTGAATTTATCTTTCAGGAACTTGCTTAGCTGGTCTAACTGAGCTGCATCGGCAGCCGATACGTTAGAGCCTGTAAGGCCCGGACGAGAAGCCACGAAACTTGAACCTGGGCTTGACTGACGCTCCTGTTCATAGTTAGCAAAGAAGAATAACTTGTCTTTCAGGATAGGGCCACCCAAGCGGGCACCACGCTGCGAAAGTGTAAATTCCTGCTTTGGCATTTTGGTATCTCTCACGTTGCGGCCTACCAGTCTTTCGTCACGGCCAAACCAGTAAACCGAGCCAGAGAAATCGTTTGTACCTGAGCGGGTAACGGCGTTGATGCCTGCACCTGTAAAACCTCCTTGTCTTACATCATAAGGGGCAAGGTTTACCTGGATCTGCTCAATTGCATCCAATGATATTGGCTGTGCACTTGTTTGTGAACCAACGTTAGACTGCAGACCGAAAGAGTTGTTGAACAAAGCACCATCAATGGTAGTGTTGTTGTAGCTGCTGCTGCGGCCAGCAAAAGAGTTTCCGTTCGCCTGAGGAGTAAGACGCGTGAAGTCCTGGATGCTGCGGCTTAGAGTTGGCAACTTCTCAATCTGGTCGCGGGCAACGTTTGTGGCAGCACCTGTGCGGTCTGGATTGATTACATTGTCTTTTTTGCTTACGATCTCCACTTCGCCCAAAGCAATATCGCCTTGTGTAAGTTTGAAATCGAGGGACAGGTTCTGGCCAAGCTTAAGGTAAACATTATCCTGGCGCTGCTCTTGGAAACCAACATAGCTGGTTTTGATTGTGTAAGGACCGCCTACGCGCATGTTCTGCAGGTTGTAACGGCCATCGGCGTTGGTGCCGGCAACGTATTGGGTATTAGTTGGCGTGTGAATAGCTATAACCGTAGCTCCCGGTAATCCCATTCCACTGCCGTCTCTGATAACGCCGTTCATGGCAGAGGTGGTACTTCCTTGTGCCCAGCTAAACTGAGCAGTCAGCACTAATGCCAGAATAAGGCAAAACGTACTATAAAGTTTTTTCATAAAGGGGTTGATTGATTTTGGGCGCAAAAGTAGCTGGATGTATTTACATTACAATCTGGTAGAGATTAAAATTTTATTAACATTTCATTGTGTTATAACACTGAATGTAGATGGGGTAGGACTTACGGAATCAGGCATATTTATGTCTCTAAGAACAAAGCAGAGATTATTAAACTGCTGTAAAGCGCTGCTTGTTTATGGTTTTTGTTGCTTGAAGGTTAGAGACCGACTGTTTTAAGCTGAGGCAACACAAACTCAACCTCCTGTAGCAAATGAAGTAAGCGTACTTGCTATTCTGAAATACTAAACAGGCAGCAGTTATCTGCTACTATCATTGCAATCTTCCCATAAACAAAAAAGGCTCCGGAACCTGGAGCCTTTTTTGTTTAGTAGTATTTCTACAATTAGAAGATGTAACGAACACCTAACTGACCCTGCCATCTTGAGGCAAACGGAGATACATTGTATGCTCTGCTGTTAGGATTGTAAGTGAAAGTAGGTTCGTTTGTTGCTTTGTCTCTTCCTGCGTAACGTATCAGTTCATTCGCGTTGTTGTTAACGAAGTACTGACGGCCCCAATCTTTGTTGATCATGTTGCCTACGTTGAACACATCGAATGTTACCTGGAAAGTATGTTTCTTCTCAAGTACGCTTACGTAGAAGTCCTGCATCAAGCGCAGGTCAAACTGGTGTGTCCATGGCATACGGGCACCATGACGCTCCGTATACTGACCGCGACGAGACTTCAGGTACTCATCAGCTTCGATGAACGCATCAAGTGCTTCCCACTGCTCGTCAGCAGTTGCGATAACGTTTTTCTTGCTATCCAGCAGGTCAACAAGTCTGATTTCGCTTCTGTCGCGCGGAACATACATCAGGTCGTTTCCACGGTTACCATCGTTGTTCAGGTCCTGAGAGTACAGGTATGTAAATGGCTGACCAGACTGACCTTCGTAGAACAAGGATATTGAAGTTGCGAAGTTGTTAGCGTAACGGAAAGTATAACCTGTTGTACCTACGATTCTGTGACGTACATCGTAACGAGCATATTCCAGAGCCGGGTCGTTAGGGTTGTTCACGATCTGGTTGTATTCCCAGTTAGAAAGAGCTGTTGAGCTGGTACCGCTGTTTACATCTTTCGCCATACCATAAGTATAGGCAACCGAAGTGTTCAGGCCGTTAGTGAAGTTCTTGCGCAACTGACCAGTGATGCTGTAACGGTAGCCTTTGTTTGTGTTGTCCAGAAGGATTACGTTGGTATAACCACCGTTAACACGACGGGCAGAAGTTGAAGAAGCGTAAACATCACGCTTATCTACACCTGGAAGCGTGCCAGTTGGTTCTGTCAGGTTAAGGTTCTTGTAAACTACGTCGTTCAGTGTCTTGGAATAGATACCTTCTAAAGTAGCTACGATCTCGCCTGGCAGAGTATAATCAAAGGCAAGGTTGCTTCTCCATACCTGAGGAAGTTTGAAGTCTTCAGAAACTACGTTTACTTCAACAGTTTTGTCAGATGCACCAGCGTTACGCTGCTCTTCTACTTCAGTTACGAATTCAGCAGGGTTGTTCTGGAATACAGTTCCGAACATGGTACCTGTGTTAGTAAACTGGTTAGACAACCATACGAAAGGTACACGGCCAGTAAAGATACCAGTACCACCACGCACCTGGAATGATCTGTCTTCAGTAGGAGTATAGTTAAAACCAAAACGAGGAGCCCAAAGGATTTCACCACCTGGCGTGCGGTCTGTTCTAAGACCTGGATAAAGTGCACCAAAGTCTGCTTCGAACTTCTCATTACGATCAGGAGTATCCGGGAACACCGGAAGGTCAGCACGTAAGCCAAGTGTTAACTTCAGCATGTCAGATACTGTGTACTCATCCTGTGCATAGAAACCAAGCTGCATCGCATTGAATTCAGCAGCCGGAAGCGGGTTGTTCGGATCAAGTGAGTAAGTTGCCTGAACACGGCTGGCCTTACCTGTGTAGAAGTCTTCAAGGCTGTTAAAGTCCCAACGACCGTTCATGTTGTTGATGAACAGGTTACGGAATTTGAAGAATTCGTTGTGTGTACCAACTGTGATGTTGTGGCTACCTAACTGGTAAGTGAAGTTGTCAGTAAATTCAAAGATGTCCTGATCAAGCTCGTTAGCTGTAGATGAACGCTGTGCACCAAATTCAATAGTACCAACTGCGTCATTGATTGTTACCTGAGGGAACATGCCACCAGCGATGCTGCGGTTGTCTCTGATACGTGAGTAACCCAGGATCATGTTGTTAGACATGTTGTTGCCAAAACGGCTGTTCAGTTCAGCTACAGAGCTGTTTGTTTTGCTTTTGAACTGGTACGCATTGTTGCCAAGGCGCACATAGCTACGGCTTCTGGAGATGTTGTCATCAAAAGCGTCAACAAAGTTGTGACGGATTGTGAACTGATGGTTGTTGTTGATGTTCCAGTCGATACGTGCGAAAACTTTATTGCTTTCAGTTTTTCTGTCGATAGTTCCGAAAGAACCAACGTCATAACCATACGTGTCCTGAACGAAGTCAGCCAGTTGCTGTACAGTTGCTGCCGGAATCTGAGATTCTGCAGAGCCTGGAGCAAAACGAACCGGCTCAGAAATACGGGTAGCGTCGTAGTTGAAGAAGAAGAAAAGCTTATCTTTCAGGATAGGACCGCCTACACGTGCACCATACTGGTAGTTGCTGAACTCGTCAGCCTTTACTCTTGGGCCTTCTACAGCCTTACCAATTGTGTTCTGGTTACGTCCGAAGCCGTAAAAAGAACCTGAGTAATCGTTAGTACCTGAACGGGTAACGGCGTTGATACCACCACCTGTAAAGTTACCAAGCTTCACATCGTAAGGAGCTACTACTACTTGAATCTCCTGGATCGCATCCAGAGAGATGGGTTGCGTACCTGCTGAACCACCTGGTGTACCGCTGCCGGAAAGACCGAATACGTCGTTGTTCACGGCACCGTCGATGGTGATGTTGTTGTAACGGTTGTTTGAACCACCAATAGAGTTACCAGATGCCTGTGGCGTAAGACGGGTGAAGTCTTGCAAGCTTCTGCTAAGAGTTGGCAATTGCTCAATCTGCTCACGCGATACGTTTGTAGCAGCACCGGTACGGTTCTGGTTTAAAACATCATCCTGCTGACCAACAATCTCAACCTCGCTAAGCTGGCGGCTGTTTTCTGAAAGGGTAATATCAACGCGGCCGGTTTGACCTAAGCTCAGCATGATGCCGTCAACGCGTTGCTCCTGATAACCAACATACGTTGATCTTACTGTGTATGGGCCGCCTACACGCATGTTCTGGATGTTGTAACGTCCTTCAGCGTCTGTGCCGGCTACATACTGTGTGTTAGTAGAAGTGTGAACAGCAATTACCGTTGCGCCTGGTAATCCCATTCCACTCTGGTCTTTTACTGTTCCGCTCATGGCGGCAGTTGTTACACCTTGTCCATAGCTGTAGTGCATAGTCAGCACCATAGCCAGGAAAAGACATAGCGTACTATAAAACTTTTTCATAAAAGGGTTGATTGATTTTGGACGCAAAATTAAGTTGACTTTTACACTTTCCAACCTTTTATGTATTAATTTATTATTAACTATACAGGGGTTTTAGGCTTGTACAGAAGCATTTATATGATTATATTGCCAGCGTTAATTGAAGGTGAAACAACAAAAACGGCAGGATGAGAGTCCTGCCGTTTTTGTTGTTTATTGTATGTTATAGCCTAGTTAAAGAGGTATCGCAAGCCCAATTGCCCCTGCCATCTGGAGGAGAACTGGGAAATGTCGTATGACCTGCTGTTCGGGTTGAAGGTAAAGCGCGGTTGCCCGGTTGCCTGATCAAAACCAGTCAGTGTAATGATTTCCCTGGCGTTGTTATTCACGAAATACTGCCGTCCCCAGTCCCTGTTAAAGAGGTTGCCTACGTTGAAGATATCAAAGGTTAACTGGAACGTATGTTTGTTTTCGCCGGCCTCGAAGATAAACTCCTGCATCAGGCGCACATCAAACTGGTGTGTCCACGGCATGCGGGCTCCGTTGCGTTCGGCATAATCGCCACGGTTCTCATCCAGGTAATCGTCGCCGTTAATAAAGTTATCAAGTGCCTCCCACTGCTCTTCCGGGCTATAGGTTACACCCGAAGCCCGATCAGTGAGTGGCACCAGGTTGATATCTTCTCTGCTTCTTGGTATGTACAACAGGTCGTTGCCAAAGTTACCATCCCCGTTCAGGTCGCCGCTGTACAGGTAAGTGAAGGGCTGCCCTGACTGCCCCTCGTAAAACAGTGAGAGGGTGGTAGCAAAGTTATTGGCATAGCGTATCGTGTAGCCGCCTGAACCGATAAGGCGATGGCGTATGTCATACCTGGAGTAGCCCAGCTCGGGACTATTCGGGTTGTTCACGATCTGGTTGAACTCGTAGTTAGACAAAGCGGTAGAACTGGTGCCACTGTTTACATCCTTCGACTTTCCATAAGTATAAGCTATCATGGTATTCAGGCCGTTGGTAAAATTTTTCTGCAGTTGGCCCGTAATGTTGTAGCGGTGGCCTTTGTTGGTGTTGTCAAGCAGGATCACGTTGGTAAAATCCGGATCTACGCGTATACTTCGTGTAATGCGCCCTCTGGAATCCACTACAGGGTCACCTTCGGCATCGGTTACATAGTAAACGGCACGGTTGTCAGCTGGTCCGCGAAGTGTACCAGTCTGCGGTCCCAGGTTCAGGTCCTTGTATACCACATCATTCAGGGTTTTAGTATAGATACCCTCCAGAGTGGCAATTATGCCTAATGGAAGAGTATAGTCGGCGGCGAGATTGCTTCGCCATACTTGTGGCAATTTGAATTCATCTGTAATCAGGTTGATCTCAAAAGTTTGGCTTGCTGTCGGGTTAACGGCAATCTGGTTGTTCGGATCCGATATAAACTCAAAGCCCTCAGATGGTGCCCGTCTGTCGATGGTGCCAAGTATAAGACCGTTGTTAATAAACTGATTTGACTGCCATACAAAAGGCACGCGGCCGGTAAAGATGCCGCTACCCCCGCGTACCTGCAGCCCCTCAACAGTGGTAGGAGAAAAGTTGAAACCCAAACGCGGAGCCCACAATACCTGCCCGCTCGGGGTCTTGTCGGTTCTGTAACCAGGGAAGGATTCTTCGACTCCAATGTTACGTCCTGGCTGATCCGGGAAAACGGGGACATCGATGCGCAGACCCAGCGTCAGCTTCAGGGCATCGGTGGCAGTGTACTCATCCTGAACATAAAAGCCAAGCTGCATGGCGTTGAACTCAGCTGCCGGACGTGGATCGTCTGGGTTGAGTGAATAGGTAACGCGGGCACGGTCAGGGCGGTCTTCAAAGAAATCTTCCAGGCTTCGGAAATCCCAGCGGCCATTTAGGTTGTTGATGAACAGGTTGCGGAATTTGAAGAACTCGTTGTGCGTACCTATTGTAAAGTTGTGCTGGCCGAGTATGTAAGTAAAGTTATCAGTGAACTCAAAGATGTCCTGGTCCAGCTCATTGGCTGTAGAGCTGCGCTGAGAGCCAAATTCAAAGGTCCGGTCGTTATCCACGATCGTCACCTGAGGGAATAATGCTCCCAGCGTTTGCCTGTCCTCCCGGATGCGGGAATAGCCTAGTATCAGGTTATTGGAAATAGTGTTGGAGAAACGGCTGTTTATTTCCATCACCGAACTGTTGGTTTTGCTGTTGAACCTATAGGCGTTGTTGCCATACCTTAAAAAGTTGCTGCTTCTGGAGATGTTGTCGTCAAAGGCATCAACATAGTTGTGGCGCAGGGTAAGCTGATGCACTGTGCTCAGGTTCCAGTCGAGACGGGCAAAGTACTTGTCACTTTCTGTCTTTCTGTCTATGTCGCCAAAAGATCCGACGTCATAATCGTAGGTTGTGCTTACAAAGTCAGCGAGCAGCTGCGCCTCATCCAGCGTAATTCTCGACTCAGCCGAGCCAGGTGCAAAACGAACGGGTTCTTCGATGCGGTTGGCGTCGTAGTTAAGGAAGAAGAAGAGCTTGTCTTTAAGTATAGGGCCACCCACCCGGATACCGTACTGGTAGTTGCTGAATTCATCTGCCCGAACCCTTGGGCCTTCTACAGCCTTGCCTATAGTGTTTTCGTTGCGTCCGAAACCATACAGAGAACCGCTGAACTGGTTAGTGCCGGAACGGGTTACAGCATTAATACCGCCGCCAGTGAAATTGCCCAGTTTCACGTCGTAAGGAGCCACCACCACCTGGATCTCCTGGATCGCATCCAGTGAGATGGGTTGCGTACCTGCTGAACCACCTGGAGTACCGCTGCCGGAAAGGCCGAACACGTCATTGTTCACGGCACCGTCGATGGTGATGTTGTTGTAACGGTTATTGCTGCCTGCGATGGAATTACCGGATGCCTGTGGCGTAAGGCGTGTGAAGTCCTGGAGACTTCGATTTAGGGTTGGGAGGCGTTCTATTTGTTCGCGTTGCACGTTGGTTGCAGCACCGGTACGGTCTACATTGAAGACGTCGTTTCGAGCTCCTACCACTTCCACCTCGCCCAGTTCGCGGGCACTCTCCGATAGGGCAAGGTCCACCCGGGCTGTTTGGCCCAGGCTAAGGGTAATATTTTCGACCCGCTGCTCCTGATAACCTACATACGAAGTTGTGACGGTGTAGGGGCCTCCCACACGCATGTTCTGTATGTTAAAGCGCCCTTCTGTATCGGTGGTAGCAACGTATTGCGTACTGGTTGGGGTATGAATAGCTATAACAGTTGCGCCGGGTAAGGCAGTGCCGCTCTGATCCCTGATAACGCCGGTCATAGCGGCGGTTGTTGCTCCCTGTGCCCATACCAGCTGCGTAAGCAGCGTCAGCAGAAGGCCAAGCAGCATTCTTTCGTAAAAAATTTTCATAATACTTAAAGCAGTTTGGTTAACTAATTACCTATCAACTGCTTATAAGTACGTAGGTTTTAACTATTTTACCCGGTAAATAAATAAAAATTGGTGATTTAAAGTATTAAGATATAGGGAGTTATACTTTAAAAGGGTTCAGGGCGTACGGCTTTGATAAAGATTTTCTGATAATGCTCTGAGAACAGGTTATTTTCGATAACACCAAGCGAGGTAGAAGCATGAATGAATTTTATTTCCTGGTCGCTGACCACTTCTGTTACCATGCCCACATGGGTGATGTTGTTGCTGAACTTGTTGGCCCCAAAAAATACAAGGTCCCCTTCACGAATATCTTTTATGCGTACTTCACTGCCAAACCGGCTTTGCTCCTCCGAGGTGCGGGGCAGGATCACATCTATACTTTGGAAAGAGGTGCACAGCAGGCCGGAGCAGTCCATGCCTACGCGTGTGGTGCCTCCCCAGCGGTATGGGGTGCCGGTGTAGGAGCGTGCCGTTTTGATGACGGTCTCGATGTTTTGGTCTACCAGGCGCGGGTTGCTTATGCGGGTGCGGCTGGTGCGGTCTTTGGTGGCAATGGTTTTGTTGTGGCTTCTTCTGCGGGAAGCCTGCTTCCCGGCCTTACGTGCCTGGCGTTTTTCTTCCGCTATCTGCCGTGCTGACTTGTAGGTTTCGCCACGCTTGCTGAAAACTGGTTGCGACGACTGACAGGAAGCCATCACGATCAGGAAAAAGATAAATAAAAGGGAAGTGGTAAAAAGTGTTCTCAAAGCGTAAATTAGTAATAGGTAGTAAAACAAAGTATAACCAATGGCTAAATTAAACATTAGCCATACTATATAAAAATGAAATTTAACCCAGTTACTCCCGAAATAGCCGCAACGCTAGCTGGCATTGTAGGGCAGGAGCACGTAATAATGCCTGCCTCCGAAGACGACATGCAGCGCTACACGCACGACGAAACCGAGGACCTGCGCTACGTTCCGGAGATAGTGCTTAAACCTGCTAACGCTGACGAGATCAGTCGTATTATGCAAGTATGCCAGTTAAACAATATACCGGTTACGCCCCGTGGCGCCGGCACGGGTTTAAGTGGCGGCGCGCTGCCGGTGCACAAGGGCGTGGTGCTGTCTACAGAGCGGCTGAACCGGATTCTGGACATAGACGAGCGTAACCTGCAGGCCACCGTGGAGCCAGGCGTGATCACACAGGTGTTTCAGGAGGCAGTGATCGCGAAGGGCCTGTTTTACCCGCCAGACCCGTCGAGCCGGGGCAGCTGTTTTCTGGGTGGCAACCTCAGCGAGTCTTCCGGCGGGCCCAGAGCAGTAAAGTATGGCGTAACCAAAGATTATGTGCTGAACATGGAAGTGGTGCTGCCGTCAGGCGAAATTACCTGGACGGGTGCTAATGTGCTGAAATACGCAACCGGCTATAACCTGACACAGCTGATGGTGGGCAGTGAAGGAACGCTGGGTATTATCACTAAGATAGTGTTTAAGCTCATCCCGTTCCCGCCTCAAAACCTGGTGATGCTGGTGCCTTTCCGGAAGGAAGAAGAAGCCTGTGCGGCTGTTTCTAAAATTTTTATGGCAGGCATGGTGCCCTCAGCGCTGGAGTTTATGGAGCGAGAAGCCATCGAATGGGGACTCCGGTACCTGCAACAGCACATGACCATACCTGAAGATGTTCAGGCGCACCTGCTTGTTGAATTAGATGGCAACGACATGGACCTGCTGTATAAAGACGCGGAGCGGGTGTATGAAGTGCTCGAGCAGTTTGATATAGGCGAGATACTGATTGCGGATAACGAAAAGCAGAAAGAAGAGCTCTGGCGCCTGCGCCGGTGCGTGGGGCATGCCGTGAAAAGTAACTCTGTTTATAAAGAAGAAGATACCGTGGTGCCGCGCGCCGAACTGCCGGTACTGCTGAAAGGAGTGAAGGAGATCGGAGCCAGGTATAACTTCAAGTCGGTGTGTTACGGCCACGCCGGGGATGGCAACCTGCACATCAACATCGTGAAAGGCCATATGTCGGATGACGACTGGAACAACAAGCTGCCCGAAGGTATAAAAGAGATTTTCCGCTTGTGCGTATCCTTGGGAGGCACCATTTCCGGGGAACATGGCATTGGCCTGGTGCAGCGGCCATACATTGATATCGCCTTAAATGAAGTACAGCTGCGGCTCATGCGGGGCATCAAAGAGCTGTTTGATCCGAAAGGTATACTTAATCCGGGAAAGATATTCTAGCAACTTCAAAGTATAAAACAGCAACAGGCGCCAATTTATACTTGGCGCCTGTTGCTGTTTTATACTTTTCCTGTCTGCTCCAAAAGCAGGATCTAAGACTTCTTATTATCCGGCTTCTTTGCAGTATTCTCCTTTTTGTATGCGCTTTGCTGCTCGGCCATGTTCTCATCCAGCTCACGCAGGTTGTGCCACGACTCCATCAGGTTGCGGTGCGACTCGTTTAAAGGAGCCTGTTGCTGGGGTTCGGATTGGGGTTGGGGTTGGGGTTGCGCCTTTGCCGAAGGGTTATGCATGGTATAAAGCTGTTCCTGTGGCTGCTGCGCGTCCTTCTCGGTAGATTGATGAGCACGCAAAACAGCTTCTTCTAAGGATTTATTCGTCTTCATGGTGTACTAGGGGTTATTGGTGTAATTCAGGTTGCCGCTTCTTCTGTTCTTCTTTTATAAAGTTGTTCACGTAACTGGCTACTTCCTCGGCATTCTCTTCCTGCAGAAAGTGTCCACTGTTCTCGAAGTGCATCACGTAACATTCGTGGAAGAATTTCTTCCATTTTTGCAGCGCCTCTATTTTCACAAGCTTATCCTGCTCGCCCCAAAGTATGAGCGTAGGGATGTCCTGTATGCGTTTTCGCTGGCGCCATAATTCGTCGTACCACTTGGTTACGCCTACCAGCTCGCGAGCACAGGCAAGCGAACGCACATGCTCTTCCGGGTCTCCCAAGGCTTTGATGTATTGCTGCTGAATAGATTCCGGTAGCTTACTTTGTTCGCCAAACAGCTCGTGGACCAGCGTTTCGGTAGAGACGTTCAGTTTAGAGTGCAGGAATTTGCCCAGCGGGCCAACCAGGTACTTGCTTGCTTTACTATAAGTATAGTGGTTTGAAAGCGACCAGGTCCAGGTGTTCAGCATCACGATGCTTTGCACGTTAGACGGATGTTTGATGGCATAGGCCAAACCAATGGGGGCGCCAAAATCGTGTACCATCAACGTAATGTCTTTCAGGTTCAGGTGCTCCATCAGCGCTTCAAAGTTGGCTGCGTGGGCCCTGGGCTTGTAGCTGAAATCAGCAGGTTTGTCAGACAGGCCAAAGCCTATCAGGTCCATGGCGATGCAGCGGTAGTGTTTGCTGAGGATCTTGATTAGGTTTCGGTAAAGGAAAGACCAGGAAGGTGTTCCGTGGATCATCACGATCGGTGCTCCTTCCCCTTCATCTATATAATGCATTCTGCCCGCCTCTAACTCCAGATATTTCGATGTAAATGGATATTCTTTCGTATCCAGCCAGTCTGGTTTCATAACAATTCAGGGTGTTTGGTTTAAAGGTATACTTGAGACAGGTGTATGGGTTGTTAATATTGATGAAAAAGACCCGTGTTCTGACAAATTTTCAGGGCAGCGGACTTATGGCATACGGCAGGTTAAGTATAAATTGTACCTTTACAGGGAGCTATGTGTGGAATAACGGGGGTATTTGCATTTACAGAGGCCGGACGAACGGCCCTGGACAGGCTGCAGGCGGCTGCGGAGGCGTTACGTCACCGCGGGCCAGATGGAGCAGGCTTGCTGGTGCGCGGAGATGTAGGGCTGGCTCACCGAAGGCTGGCCATTATAGGTCTGGAAGAAGCGGCCTGCCAGCCGATGCAGGATGCCAGCGGGCGCTTTTCTATTGTGTATAATGGCGAAGTTTTCAACTACAAAGAGCTCCGCAGAAAGCTGCAGGATGCCGGTTATTCGTTCCGGACCACTTCCGATACGGAGGTGGTATTGCAGCTTTTCCTCAAAGAGGGGCCTGATTGTCTGAAGAAACTCAAAGGCTTTTTTGTTTTTGCGATCCACGACGCGCAGCACGATTCCCTCTTCATTGCCCGGGACAGGTTCGGTGAAAAGCCGCTGTTATACTATAAAGATGCAGATAAATTCCTGTTCGGTTCGGAACTGGGTGCGCTGCTGGAACTGGGTGTTCCACGTGAAGTGGATTATACTTCGCTCTACCAGTACCTGCAACTGACCTATGTGCCCGCACCGGCATCGATGTTAAAAGGCGTTAAAAAGCTGTTGCCAGGACATTTTCTATACATCCAGAACAATAAGGTGCAGCAGCAGATGTGGTATCGCCTGCCTTTTGACGCAGCTAAGGCGGCTACCAATCCCCTGAACTATCCGCAGCAGCAGGCAAAACTAAAGCAGGTGCTGGAGCGTGCCGTGGTTGATCGCCTCACGGCCGACATACCCGTAGGAGCATTTCTGAGCGGGGGCATAGATTCTTCTGTTGTCGTAGCCCTGGCTGCAAAGCATGTGCCCCATCTGAAAACCTTTTCAGTGGGTTTTAAAGACGCTCCTTTCTTTGACGAAACGC
Organism: Pontibacter ruber; assembly: GCF_023630205.1. Lineage (GTDB taxonomy): Bacteria > Bacteroidota > Bacteroidia > Cytophagales > Hymenobacteraceae > Pontibacter > Pontibacter ruber. The sequence continues at coordinate 302,852 of NZ_JALPRR010000004.1, forward strand.
GCTATGCCCGTTTAGTAGCCGCTAAGTATAAAACAGATCATACAGAGATCAATCTTACCACCCAGGATCTGCACGGACATCTGTATAACATGCTGGATTCCTTAGGAGAGCCTTTTGCCGACTCGTCGGCGCTGGCTGTGTACGCCCTGAGCAGCCATGCGGGACGTGAAGTGAAAGCGGTGCTTTCCGGTGACGGAGCAGACGAACTGTTTGCAGGCTACAACAAGCACATGGCAGAGTTTCAGCTACTAAGAGGCGGCGCCAAAATCGAGGCAGTTGAAAAGCTTTCCTTTTTATGGGATGTGCTGCCCAAATCGCGCCAATCGTTTGCTGCAAACAAAATAAGACAACTACAGCGTTTTGCCGCCGGTGCCAGGTTAAACCCGTCGGATCGCTACTGGTTATGGGCTACCTGGGCAAATGAGGCAGAAGCAATTAATTTGCTCCACGACCGGTACAGGGCCACCGTAGCAGGGCGTTTATACCAGGCCCGCAAGCGCAGATTATTATCTTGCCTCGAAAGCAACCACTACGACCTGAATAGCGTACTCTGTGCCGACTGGCAATTGGTGCTGGGAAATGACATGGTACCCAAAATAGATTTGATGGGCATGGCCCACGGCCTGGAGGTTCGAAGCCCCTTCCTGGACCATCGGGTAGCCAAGTTTGCTTTTTCGCTGCCGGTTTCTTCTAAAATAGATGCCTCTATCCGGAAAAAGATCTTGCAGGACACTTATAAAAGTATGTTGCCCCCCGAGCTCTACAAACGCCCAAAGAAGGGGTTTGAAGTTCCTCTGGCCGACTTTTTAAAAAATGAGGCAGCTGACCTGATGCAGCAATATATGTCAGATGAGCTTATTATAGCACAAGGTATATTCGATGTACATCAGATAAAAAAGTTGCGCAAAAGCTTTGCAGCATCAGCGGCAGGGAGCGTGCAGACACAAGTATGGAGCCTCCTGGTATTTCAGCATTGGTGGAAAAAATGGATTATGTAACACCAACCTTCCTGCTTTAAGTCATATATTTGAAGCCCTTTACGGGAAGTTAAAAGTATAAAGTGTAAATTTGTAACCTCAACCTATTAGTTAAAATATGAGAATAGCTGTAGTTGGTACTGGATATGTAGGCTTGGTAACAGGCACCTGTTTTGCCGAAGTTGGTATTGATGTGACCTGCATTGACATTGACGTAAACAAGATTGAAAACCTGAAAAAGGGCATTTTGCCTATTTACGAACCAGGTTTGGAAGAAATGGTAATGCGCAACACGCAAAAAGAGCGCCTTTCTTTCTCTAACGACCTTGCAACCAGTATCCAGGGTTGTGATGTGGCTTTCATCGCAGTAGGTACACCTCCGGGCGAGGACGGGAGCGCCGACCTGAAGCACGTTCTGGCAGTAGCAAGAGCCATTGGACAGCATATGACCAACTACGTCGTAGTGGTTACCAAGAGTACCGTGCCGGTTGGCACAGCAAATAAAGTTAGAACTGCCATTGAGCAGGAATTGGAAAAACGTGGTGCAAACATCCCGTTTGATGTGGCCTCTAACCCAGAGTTCCTGAAAGAAGGTGCAGCCATCGACGACTTCCTGAAACCAGACCGTATTGTGGTTGGTGTTGCCTCGCAGAGAGCGGAAGAAGTGATGAGCAAGCTGTACAAGCCATTCTTGATGAACGGTCACCCGCTCATCTTCATGGACATTCCTTCTGCTGAAATGACCAAGTATGCAGCCAATGCCATGCTTGCAACCAAGATCAGCTTTATGAACGACATCGCCAACCTGTGCGAGATTATGGGCGCTGACGTGAACATGGTGCGCAAAGGCATTGGCAGCGACGTACGTATTGGTAACAAATTTATCTATCCGGGCATTGGCTACGGTGGGTCCTGCTTCCCGAAAGATGTAAAGGCCCTGATCAAAACTGCCTCTGAGAACGGATACGAAATGCGGGTGCTGAAATCTGTGGAGGAAGTAAACGAGAATCAGAAGTCGGTACTTTTCAACAAAATAAACAACCACTTTAAAGGCGAACTGGCTGGTAAAACGTTTGCGGTTTGGGGCTTGTCTTTCAAACCTAAGACCGACGACATGCGTGAGGCGCCGTCGCTTGTTATCATCAACAAACTGCTGGAGCAGGGTGCTAAAGTAAAGGCCTATGACCCGGTTGCCATGAAAGAGGCTTCTCACACGCTCGGCAATACCGTAGAGTATGGCAAAGATGAGTATGAAACGTTGATTGACGCGGATGCACTGTTGCTGGTAACAGAATGGCCGGAGTTCCGCTCTCCGAACTTCAACGTGGTAAGCAGACTGATGAAGGATAAAGTGGTATTTGACGGAAGAAACATCTACGACGCCGCCGAAATGCGCGAAAAAGGCTTCGTGTACTACGGGATAGGTGTAAAACAGCAAGTAGAAGAAGAAAAAGTTACACTAGGCTAAAACATGACCAAAAAACGCATTTTAATTACAGGTGGAGCCGGTTTCCTGGGTTCTCACCTTTGCGATAGATTCCTGAAAGAAGGCTATCATGTGATTGCGATGGACAATCTGATCACAGGCAGCCTGAGCAACATCGAGCACCTTTTCAAATTACAGGATTTTGAGTTTTACCACCACGATGTATCCAAGTTCGTGCACATACCTGGTAAACTCGATTATATCCTGCACTTTGCATCTCCGGCAAGCCCGATCGATTACCTCAAAATTCCTATCCAGACGCTGAAAGTAGGATCTTTGGGTACACACAACCTGCTTGGCCTGGCTCGAAACAAGAAAGCGCGCATTCTGGTAGCGTCTACGTCTGAAGTATACGGCGATCCGCTGGTGCACCCGCAGACGGAAGATTACTGGGGTAACGTAAACCCGGTTGGCCCACGTGGCTGCTACGACGAGGCAAAACGCTTCCAGGAGGCCATCACAATGGCCTACCACATGCACCATGGTTTGGAAACCCGCATTATCCGAATTTTTAATACCTATGGCCCACGCATGCGCCTCGATGACGGCCGTGTGCTGCCTGCTTTCCTGAGCCAGGCGTTACGTGGTGAGCCACTGAGCATTTTTGGCGATGGGTCGCAAACCCGCTCGTTCTGCTATGTGGATGACCTGGTAGAAGGCATTTACCGTTTGTTGCTGAGCGATTACCCGATGCCGGTGAATATTGGCAATCCATCGGAAATCACCATCAAGGAATTTGCGGAGGAGATCTGTAAACTGACCGGAGTTGAGCTGAAGGTAGAATACCAGCCACTGCCGAAGGACGATCCGCAGAAGCGTCAGCCGGACATTACAAAGGCAAAAGAAATTCTGGGCTGGGAACCGAAGGTTGATCGGGCAGAAGGCTTACGAAGAACCTTGGAATACTTTAAAGAGGCATTGCACGTGCCTGTATAATAATAAAAAGAAGAAGGCCCTTTGCGAAAAGGGCCTTCTTCTTTTTATTACTGGTAATACTTTCTATAGAAACTACGCCAAGTATAAACTAACTCTATAAGTATACTTCAGAAACAGATAATGGTAGTTTGCAACTGTAATTATACTTATTGTATGCTAGTGGGAAGTAGCACTACTTGATCTTCTTATTTGCCTTCAGAAACGCCCGGGCCTCTTTAAAATTAGCCGATTTCTTCTCTGTATTGTTCAGCACGATGGTATAGTAGCGTTTTGCAGTCACCAGGTCTTTCTCCTGCTTTGCTATGCGGGCCAGGTTCAGGTAAGAGTTGATAAAATAGCCGGATTCCCGCTCTCCGGTCATTTCCGCGAACATGATGGTGTTCTGGTAATACGCTTTCGCTTTTTCGAAATCTCGGTATTTGTTCTGGTTAACGTAGGCAAGTATGTAGGAAGCATAGCGCCCGCTGATTGCCTCATAGCCCGGCATCTTCTGATCGAGTTTGCTTAAGATGTCCAGTGACTCGCGCTCTGCCAGGGTAAAATGCCCCTGCACAAACAGCATGCGGGCATAAAAGCGCTGAAAATAAGCATTGTCGGGGTACTTGGTGGCCAGTTCACGCGAAAGTTTCATGGCCTCTTCCATGTTATTTTCCTCGTTAGCGTAGATCTTCATGAGGAAGTACTTGGATTCAGTACCCGTATAAAAGCCATTGTTGGCTACATAGCGAAGCTGTTTCAGGCCAAGGCGCTTGTCTCCGTCAGGGAAGAACACCAGCACCGGGCGCAGGAAAGGATAGTTTTCATGGATCCAAATGGAGTAATAGTTAAACAATGCCTCGCCGAAAAGGAACTCCGGGCTCAGGCCGTTGCCTGCCTTGGCGATCTCCATATACTCCAGTGCGCGTTTGCTGGCTACGGTTGCTTTGCGCCAGTTGCTGCGCTCGGAATGCAACCTGCCGGTAAAGCCATTGGCTGCTGCCAGGAAAAAGGCTGCCTCAACGTTTTTCTCGTCCTTATCATACAGCCGCTCTGCCTTTACAATGGCCGTATCCATGTAAGCGAAAAAAAGGTCGTCGTACTTGGTGGTTTGTATGTTGGTAGGAACAATCTTCCACCACTGGCTCAATCCTAATAAGAAATAGGGCAGGGGATGCTCCGGATAGCGGCGGCGCAGCGATTTAAATTGTTTTTCAGCTCGTTCATACTTGAAGTTATACATGTTATCAACCGCTCCCTCCAGCTCATACTGTATGTCTCTGTCGAGCAGGAGCATGCCTTTAACATTGCCTGCGCTCGGGATAACCTCGATAGATCCGATGGTAACCTCGCGCATGTTGGTGGTGTCAGGCTTCGCTCCTTTCCCCTGAGCCGAAGCAAGGGCGGGTAAAAGGCAAAAGAGCGAAACGTAAAAAAACTTCTTCATGAAAAATAAGTTTGTCCGAAGCAAAGGGTAGAGCTGTTTACTAATGATGCCAGACGCTAAAAGTACAACAAATATGCTAATTTTGAATCCCAAAAATAAAATATAGCGATGAGACTTCTTGAGCAACTTTGCAATATACATGCGCCATCAGGCAACGAGAAAAATATGTCAGAATTCCTGCTTAACTATATTGAGGAGCATAAAGTTCAGTGGAAAACACAGCCGATCATAGTTAAGGGCGAAGGATTTCAGGATTGTATTTTGCTGATATTCGGCAATCCCCGCACAGCCATATTCGCGCACATAGATTCTATTGGTTTTACGGTACGCTATGGAAAGCAGCTGGTCCGGATTGGCGGCCCTGACCTGGAGACAGGTTACCGCCTGGTAGGGGAAGACAGCCAGGGAAAAATTGAATGTACACTGCAGTACAACGAAGAGCAGGGAGAGCTTACCTATGAATTTGAGCGGGAGATAGAGCGTGGAACGGAGCTTGTGTTTAAGTGCGATTTCCGGGAAACAGAAGACTCGGTGCAGTCGTGCTACATGGATAACCGCTTAGGAGTGTGGAGTGCGCTGAAAGTAGCGGAAACACTGGAAGATGGCATTATTGCTTTCAGTGCCTGGGAAGAGCACGGTGGTGGATCGGTAGCTTACCTGGCCAAGTATATTTATGAAACCTACGGTGTTCGGCAGGCACTTATTTCGGATATCACCTGGGTGACAGAAGGGGTGTATCCTGGCAAAGGCGTGGTTATTTCACTCCGGGATAGCCTGATTCCAAGGCGTGCTTACGTGCAGCACATTGTGGGTATTGCTAAGGAATCCGGTATACCTTTTCAGCTGGAGGTGGAAGGGGCAGGCGGCAGCGACGCCAAAGAGTTGCAGCACGGGCCATACCCCTGGGACTGGTGCTTTGTAGGCGCTCCCGAAGACAATGTGCATTCGCCCGACGAAATTGTGCATAAAAAGGATATCGAAAGTATGGTAGCGCTCTACAAAGTGTTAATGGAGAAACTATAGTTACGCTATCCAGGAAGTATAAATTACCGGAGGCTGACCAGAAATGGTCAGCTTTTTTTATGCACAAAAGCTGTTTTTCTACGGGCGGATGTGCAGGAGTATGCGGCTTTTGCTATATATACCGCAACTTCCTGAGGTATAGCCTGCTGAGAGGAACTGCTTCCTGTGAAATCATTTGGAAAAGTCAACTCAATATCTTTTCTTTAATAGCTATATTAGTATTCTCTTCACCCTTAAACCCTTTCAATGGAACCTATTCTTTACGCTATTCCCGGATTTGGTCTGGCAGCGCTGCTGTATACCTTTATCCGGTCTGCCTGGGTGACAAAGCAGCCCCATGGCAACGAACGCATGAGTACCATTGCAAAACACATTGCTGATGGTGCCATGGCTTTCCTTAAATCAGAGTACAAGGTGTTGCTGTACTTCGTGGTGATTGCCTCTGTATTTTTGTTTTATCTCGGCTATACTGGTGAGAAATCGCACCCGCTTATTGTAGCGGCTTTTGTTATTGGTGCTGTGTTCTCGGCTACAGCCGGCTTTATCGGTATGCGCATTGCAACAAAAGCCAACGTGAGAACAGCTGAGGCGGCACGCAGCAGCCTGTCAAGAGCCTTATCGGTATCGTTTGCTGGTGGCTCGGTAATGGGCATGGGTGTGGCCGGTCTTGCTGTACTTGGTCTTGGCTCTTTATTTATTGTGTTCTACTACATGTTCGTGTACAGCACCGGCGCCGATGTTAACGGCATTGAGATGGAGCGGGCGCTGGAAGTACTCACCGGTTTCTCGCTGGGCGCTGAAAGTATAGCCCTGTTTGCCCGAGTTGGGGGTGGTATCTATACCAAAGCTGCTGACGTGGGTGCTGACCTAGTGGGTAAAGTAGAGGCAGGCATTCCAGAAGACGACCCGCGTAACCCTGCTACCATTGCCGATAACGTAGGTGATAACGTAGGTGACGTAGCAGGTATGGGCGCCGACCTTTTTGGCTCTTACGTGGCTACCATCCTGGCAACGATGGTGCTGGGACGGGAAGTGATCGTTGAAGATAATTTCGGTGGTTTGTCGCCGGTTATACTTCCAATGTTCATCGCAGGTCTTGGTATCCTGTTTTCCCTAATCGGAATGCTGTTTGTGCGGGTAAAGGAAGGCGGCAACGTACAAGGCGCCCTTAACCTGGGCAACTGGATTTCCGTGATCCTGACAGCTGTAGGTGCCTATTTTGCCATTCACTGGATCCTGCCTGAGTCGATGAACCTTCGTAACTTTGAATTCTCCAATACCGATGTGTTCATAGCCGTAATCGTAGGCCTTGTGGTTGGTACGCTGATGAGTATCATCACAGAGTATTACACGGCCATGGGCAAAAAGCCTGTTAACTCCATTGTACAACAGTCTTCTACCGGGCATGCTACAAACATTATTGCCGGTCTGGCCGTGGGGATGCACTCTACGGTTATGCCGATGATCGTGCTGGCAGCCGGTATCGTGTTTTCGTATGCGGCGGCAGGCCTCTATGGTGTTGCCATAGCAGCCGCCGGTATGATGGCTACAACCGCCATGCAGCTGGCCATTGACGCCTTCGGCCCAATAGCTGATAACGCAGGCGGCATTGCCGAAATGAGCGAACTGCCGAAAGAAGTACGCGGTCGTACCGATATTCTGGATGCCGTGGGGAACACTACTGCTGCTACCGGTAAAGGCTTTGCCATTGCTTCGGCTGCCCTTACGTCGCTGGCGCTGTTTGCCGCTTTCGTAGGTATAGCCGGTATTTCTGCCATCGACTTGTACAAGGCACCTGTACTTGCCGGCTTATTTATCGGCGCGATGATCCCGTTCATCTTCTCAGCGCTGGCAATTTCCGCGGTAGGCAGAGCGGCCATGGCCATGGTGCATGAGGTACGCCGTCAGTTCCGCGAAATTCCGGGCATAATGGAAGGTACCGGGCAGCCGGAGTATGAAAAATGCGTGGCGATCTCAACACAAGCCGCTATCCGGGAAATGATGTTGCCGGGTGCTATCGCCCTTATTGTGCCGGTTGTAGTTGGCTTTGGCTTGAAAGGCGTGTTCGAGGAAACCTCGTCAGCCGAGATTCTGGGCGGTCTGTTGGCAGGTGTAACCGTTTCGGGGGTACTGATGGCGATGTTCCAGTCAAATGCCGGCGGCGCCTGGGATAACGCAAAGAAATCCTTTGAAAAAGGCGTGATGATCAACGGCGTGATGGAGTACAAAGGCTCCGATCCGCACAAAGCTTCTGTAACCGGCGATACGGTAGGCGATCCATTCAAGGATACTTCCGGTCCAAGTATGAACATCCTCATCAAGCTGATGTCTATTGTGTCGCTGGTAATTGCGCCACACATTGCGCTGGAGCAGAAGCCTCCGATTCCGGAAGAACCAAAACTGAACCAGGAAACACAGCAGTTAAGCCCGGAAACCGGCAAATTAAACAGCGAAGCTGCAACTACGGTAAGTATAAAAGGGCTGGTAGTACGTAACTAAGCTAAGCAATTTATAGTTAAGATAAGCCCAACCTTAGCGTTGGGCTTATTTTTTATTATCCTTACCTTTGTCTGATTCATCAACTATACACCAACATGGATCCTCGTACGATCAAGCTGCACGATTGTGAATTTAGTACCTATATTTTTGAAGAGGAGATAATTGCCCGCATCAGCATGCTGGCCGAACAGATCGATCAGGACTATGCACACAAAAAGCCTTTGTTCCTGGCGGTGCTGAATGGTTCGTTTATGTTCGCCTCTGATCTATTAAAGCGCGTTACTATTCCCTGCGAGATTTCGTTTATTCGTTTGTCGTCGTACCAGAACATGCAGAGCACTGGTAAAGTGAAGGAAGTACTCGGGCTGACGGAAGACGTACATAGCCGCCATGTGGTGGTGCTGGAAGATATTGTTGACACCGGCCATACAGTGCACAACCTTCTGCAGCAGCTCAACGAGCGCGGACCTGCCTCCATCGAGGTAGCCACACTGCTCATGAAGCCGGAATGCCTGCAGCACGACCTGAATATTAAGTATGTGGCCCGATCCATTCCCAACGATTTTGTTGTAGGCTACGGTCTGGATTATAATGGCCTGGGGCGCAACCTGCGCGATATCTACAAGATCGTGTAGCAACTTAACTGAGCAGTATAACCTCTTTGGATTTTACTTAAAGTTGAGGGCAAAGCGCCTTTATTAGAAAAAGTTAAACAGTACTGTAATATTATACTTAATTTTGCCTTTTATTCTTAATCAGAAACTATGCTCAATATCGTCTTGTTTGGCCCTCCGGGAGCCGGGAAAGGTACACAAAGTCAAAAGCTGATTGACAAATACAACCTCATACACCTCTCGACAGGTGACTTGCTCCGTTCAGAAATCGCTGCCGGTACCGAGCTGGGGCTGAAAGCAAAATCACTGATGGATAATGGGCTGCTCGTGCCTGATGAAGTAGTGATCGGTATGATCGCCAGCAAAATACAGGAGAACAAGCATGCAAACGGTTTCATCTTCGATGGTTTTCCGCGCACTGTACCGCAGGCACAGGGGCTTGACAAGTTGCTGTTTGAGAATAATACCGAAATCTCCTGCATGATCGCCCTGAAAGTGGATGACGAGGAGTTAACTAAGCGTCTGCTGCTGCGTGGCCAGACCTCAGGCCGTCCAGACGACCAGAACGAGGAGTTGATCCGCAAGCGCGTGCAGGAATATAATACCAAAACTACCCCAGTGGCAGATTACTACGCCGGCCAGGGTAAGTTTTATGCGGTAGATGGCATCGGCGAGATCGACGAGATCTTTGCCCAGCTCTGCAAGCACATCGATTCTTTGCTGGAAAAGCAGAAGAAGTAAGAATAAGACAAAGCAAATAATCAAAGTATAATTACGCATACCCGGTTTGGCATCATCCAACTTTATAGATTACGTTAAGATCTGCTCGCGCTCCGGACACGGAGGGGCGGGTTCCGCACACTTGCACCGCGACAAGATGACTGCGAAAGGCGGTCCTGACGGCGGCGACGGCGGCCGTGGCGGCCACGTTATCCTGCGCGGCAACTCGCAGCTCTGGACGTTGCTGCACCTGCAGTACCGCAAGCACGTGATCGCCGAAAACGGTCATAATGGTGGCCCAAGCCACTCAACCGGAGCTCAGGGTAAAGATGAAGTGCTCGAGGTGCCGCTGGGTACCATCGCCCGTAATTCCGAGACCGGTGAGTTTATGTGCGAGATCACCGAGGATGGCCAGGAAATCATACTTACCCCGGGTGGCCGTGGGGGCTTAGGCAATGCCCATTTCAAATCTGCTACCAACCAAACGCCCCGCCACGCACAGCCTGGCGAGGAAGGTATAGAGGAGTGGGTGATCCTGGAGCTGAAGCTGCTGGCCGACGTTGGCCTGGTGGGTTTCCCGAATGCCGGTAAGTCTACTTTGCTGTCTGTTGTTTCGGCGGCCAAGCCTAAAATTGCCAACTATGCTTTTACCACCCTGGAGCCTAACCTGGGTGTAGTGGCCTACCGCGACTACAAGTCGTTTGTGATGGCTGATATCCCCGGTATCATAGAGGGCGCCTCAGAAGGGAAAGGCCTGGGAATTCGTTTCCTACGCCACATCGAGCGGAACTCCATGTTGCTGTTTATGGTTTCCTGTGAGAGTGCCGACATTGCCGGAGAATACAACATCCTGCTAAACGAACTGGAAAAGTATAACCCCGAGTTGCTCGATAAAAAGCGTATCCTGGCAATTACCAAGTCAGATATGCTGGACGAGGAACTGGAAGAAGAAATGCGCAAGACATTGCCGGAAGGCTTGCCAGCCGTGTTCATCTCCAGTATAACGGGTAAAAATATCACCCAATTAAAAGACTTGATCTGGGAAGCACTCAACAGCTAGACTCAGCCAGAATATGAAAAATTGGATCGGTAGAGGCTGCAAAGCTGTCTACCGATTTTTTTTAAATGTGTGAATGGGTGAATTTTGAATGAGTTAATTACTCTTTACTCCTGTTGTTATCCTGTAAAGGATCTTGTGGGACGGGAGGATAAGCAGTAACGACAAAGTATAAAATTGGGATTCTCCTACCTGATTCACTCATTCAGAATTAACCTGTGCCATTCTGGCACAAGCTTGCCTTTGGCAAGACAATTGAAAAGATAAAGAAGACCTATTAACCTAACTTTTTTAAGGCATTATGTCAGATAAAGATATTAAGAAAGAGCAGGAAAACGAGGAACTGCAAGAAAACACTGCCAATACGGAAGAAAACGGGCAGGATCAGGATCAGGAAGTCGCTTCGGAAGAAGGAGCTGCCCTGGCCGAGCTTGCAGAGATGAAAGATAAATACATCCGCCTGATGGCTGAGTTTGAGAACTTCAGACGCCGTACTGCCAAAGAGCGCATCGAGCTTTCCAAAACTGCTACACAAGACCTGATGAGCGAGCTGCTTCCTGTACTGGATGATATGGAGCGTGCCCGTAAGTCGATGGAAGAAACGAAAGACGTAGATGCCATGCTGCAGGGTCTGGAACTGGTTTTCCATAAACTGAAGCATGTAACGCAACAGAAAGGTCTGAAAATAATTGAGATTCATCAGGGCGACGAATTCAACAGCGATCTTCACGAGGCAATTACCCAGATACCAGCGCCGTCAGATGATCTGAAAGGCAAAATCATCGACGTGATCGAGAAGGGGTATACCTTGAATGACAAAGTGATCCGTTTCGCTAAAGTTATTATAGGAGCGTAAGCAATGGCTAAGAGAGATTACTACGAGGTGTTGGGGGTGGCCAAAGGTGCCAGCCAGGAGGAGATCAAGAAGGCTTACCGCAAGCTGGCCATCAAATACCACCCGGACAAAAACCCGGACGATCATACGGCAGAAGACAAGTTTAAGGAAGCTGCTGAGGCCTACGAGGTACTGAGCGACGACCAGAAGCGTGCCCGCTACGACCAGTTTGGTCACCAGGGCATGAACGGCGGCTTCGGCGGTGGCGGCATGAACATGGAAGATATCTTCTCTCAGTTCGGCGACATCTTCGGTGGCGGCAGCCCGTTTGAAAGCTTCTTTGGCGGCGGACGCCCAGGTGGTGGCGGTCGACGCACGCGCAAAGGAAGCAACCTGCGCATCAAGCTGAAGCTGAACCTGGAAGAGGTAGCTAATGGCGTAGAGAAGAAGATAAAGGTGAAGCGCCATGTGGCGTGCAGCACCTGTGGGGGCAACGGTGCCAAGAACGGTACCGACATGCAGACCTGTAACTCGTGCCAGGGTTCGGGCCAGGTGCGCAAGGTAGTAAATACCATGCTGGGCCAGATGGTTTCAACGCAAACCTGCCCTACCTGTAACGGTGAAGGCAGAATTGTAACCAAGAACTGCGACGTATGCCATGGCAGCGGCCGTGAGCTTCAGGAAGAAGTGATCACGATCAACGTGCCGGCCGGCGTAATGGATGGCATGCAGCTGTCTATGGGCGGCAAAGGCAACGTGCCGGAGCGTGGTGGTATACCAGGTGATTTGCTCATCCAGATCGAGGAAGAGCCGCACCCAACCCTGAAGCGCGATGGCAACAACGTGATATTCGACCAGTACATCAGCTTTGTGGATGCCGCACTTGGCGCTGATATTGAGGTGCCCACCATTGGCGGTAAGGTGAAGATCAACATCAAACCGGGTACGCAAAGCGGTGAGATCTTCCGACTGCGTGGCAAAGGTATCAAAGACATCAACGGGTATGGCAAAGGCGATCAGCTGATCCATATCAACGTTTGGACTCCGAAGAGCCTGAGCAGTGAGGAGCGTGCTACGCTGGAGCGCCTGCGCGATTCATCTAACTTTGCGCCGCACCCGGGCAAGAACGACAAAGGGTTTTTCGAGAAAGTTAAAGACTATTTCCAATAAGCATTACCCTCTATAGTTTAAATTTAGCTGGAGCCTGCCTTCCCTTTCAGGAATGGCAGGCTTTTTTGCGTAAAAGGATTTGTCTGCCGTAGCACGCCTCTTATCGGGTTCACACTGCCACTGGTCGATAAATATAGACTCTAACATATATAAAGTTGTCTCTTACTCGCATTAGAACTATTTTTGATCAACACTAAAGGTTATCAGCATTGAGCATCCTTAAAATAGACGGCGTATCCAAGCGTTACGCCAACCACACCGCCCTTGACCATGTAAGCTTCGACATCCCGCAGGGTTGTATCTTTGGCTTGCTGGGCCCCAACGGAGCCGGTAAAACATCCCTTATCCGCATCATCACCCAGATAACGGGTGCCGACACAGGCGAAATATACTTTAAAGGCGAGCGCCTGCGACCTGACCACATCAAAGACATGGGCTACCTGCCCGAAGAGCGGGGCCTGTACAAAAAGATGAAGGTAGGCGAGCAGCTGCTATACTTAGCCCAATTAAAAGGCCTGACAAAAGACGAAGCCCGGCAGCGCATCAAGGCTTGGGTGAACCGATTCGAGATACGCGACTGGCTCGACAAGAACATTGAAGACCTTTCGAAAGGGATGCAGCAGAAGGTGCAGTTTATTGCCACGGTGCTGCACGAGCCTTCGCTCATCATCCTTGACGAGCCTTTCTCCGGCTTCGACCCGATCAACGCCAACCTGATCAAGGATGAGATCCTGCGGTTGCGGGATAATGGCGCTACTATCATTTTCTCTACGCACCGCATGGAGTCGGTAGAGGAACTGTGCGACAACATCGCCCTCATCAACCGATCCCGTAAGGTGCTGGACGGGCCGGTGCGGGAAATCAAGAACGCTTACAAAACAGATACCTACCAGATCATAGGCAATGGCAAGCTCATGGTGCTGTCCCCGGACTTTGAGGTGCTGGAGCAGCACGAGAACCACGGTGTGTTCCGCGCTGCCATTAGGCTCCTGAATAACACCAGCCCAAACGACCTGCTCCGTTACCTGCTCGACAAAGTAGAGATACACTCGTTTGTAGAGCTGGTACCAAGTATAAATGATATTTTCATCCGAAAAGTAAAAGAACCGCAACATGCATAAAATATGGTTAATTGTACAGCGCGAGTACCTGACCCGGGTACGTAAGAAGAGCTTTATCATCATGACCTTCCTGACACCGCTGTTGCTGGCTGCCTTTATGGTAATACCTGCCTGGCTTGCCACCGTGTCGGATAGCGCCGATGTGGTGATGGTGCTGGACGAGAGCGGCAAGTTTGCCAACAAGCTGGAGAACAAAAAAGACCTGCAGTTTATGACGCTGCACGGCGATCTAGAAAATGCCAAGGAAGTATACCGCCAAACCGACAATACGGCGCTGCTTTACATTCCGCCCCTTGACATCGAAAACCCGGAGGGCATCAAAGTATACTCCAAGAAGAACACCAGCCTGCAGACCAAGATCCGGCTGGAGAACATGCTGGAGAAGGAAATCGAAAACCAACGGTTTGTAGCCTCCGGCATTGACCGTGCGCTGCTGGATAAAATGAAAGCCGAGGTATCTGTAACCACAGTAAAGCTGAGCGGCAAGGAGGAGGAAGACAACAACGCTTTCGTAACCTCTGGTGCGGGTATCATCGGGGCAGTGATCATCTACTTCTTTATTTTCCTGTATGGGGTGCAGATCATGCGCGGCGTGATCGAAGAGAAGACAAACCGAATTGTGGAGGTGATGATCTCGTCGGTGAAGCCTTTTCAGCTGATGATGGGCAAGATCATCGGTATAGCCGGTGTGGGCCTGACGCAGTTTCTGTTGTGGGTTATACTTTCTTCGATCGTTGTTACAGGAGTACAGGCTGCTTTTGGCATTGATGCGGCGCCAACGCCAATAGAGCAGATCGAGGCTGGGCGTGCAGAGGCAACAGGCGAGGAGGTAGTGCAAGAGCAGAACGATACAGCCATGTTAGCCGACGTCAGCAATGCCATTGCCAACCTGAACTTCCCGCTGCTCATTGGCTGCTTTTTGTTTTACTTTTTAGGGGGATACCTGCTGTACGGCTCATTGTTCGGGGCCATAGGCGCCGCCGTCGACAACGAGACCGATACGCAGCAGTTTATGTTCCCGATCACGATACCGCTCATAATATCCTTTATTATGTCGTACACGGTGGTGCTGAAAAACCCGGATGGACCGGTTGCCTTCTGGATGTCGGTGATCCCGTTTACCTCGCCGATCGTGATGATGGTGCGCGTACCGTTTGGCGTGCCAGCCAGCGAATTGCTGCTGTCTATGGCGCTGCTCGTGGCAGGCTTTATCTTCACTACCTGGATCGCCTCGCGTATCTATCGTGTTGGTATCCTGATGTATGGCAAAAAGATCAATTACAAAGAACTGTCGAAATGGTTGTTTTACAGAGTATAAACACCTGACCAAAGTATACCATAGCCGGTGCCTCAGGTGCCGGCTATTTTTTTGTATTTTGCGTTAGGTATCCTTATCGATCGTACTCATGAAGAATCTGATTATTCTAACCTTGTCGCTGCTGATGACAACTCTTTTCACTTCAACTGCTTCTGCACAGGATAAGCCCGCTTACCAGCTGTTTACAGCCAAAGGCAAAAGTATAAAGTATGGCAAAATGCTGGATGAGCTGGAGAAGGCCGATGTTGTGCTGTTCGGAGAACAGCACAACGACCCGATCGCGCATTGGCTGCAACTGGAAGTATCTAAAAGCCTGCACAAGGTTCATCAGCAGAATTTTGTACTTGGTGCAGAAATGTTTGAAGCTGACGTGCAACTGGTGCTGGACGAATACCTGGCCGGACAGGTACCGGAAACCAATTTTGAGCAGGAGGCCAGGCCCTGGCCCAACTATAAAACAGACTACAAGCCGGTCGTGCGGTTTGCCAAGGAAGCCAATATCCCGTTCATTGCTACCAATGTGCCGCGTCGCTATGCTGCCATGGTCTCTGCGGGCAGCCTGAAAGCACTTGATGGCATAACGGCAGATGCTAAAAAGTATATCGCTCCGCTACCCATAACTGTGGACATGAACCTGCCGGGCTATAAAAACATGCTGGCGATGTTTGGCAGCAGCAGCCACGGCAATACCCGCAGCGAAAACATTGTGCAGGCACAAGCCTTGAAAGATGCTACCATGGCGCACTTTATACTTCAGCAAACGGGCAGCAGCAAAAAACTGCTACACCTGAACGGCGCCTATCATTCCGACAACTTCGAAGGCATAGGCTGGTACCTGAAACAGGGTAATCCGCAGATCAAAACACTTACCATTACCACCGTGCTGCAGGAGGACCTGGAGAAATTACTTAAAGAGAACGAGCAGAAAGCAGATTTTATACTTGTAGTTCCAGCAAGTATGACGAGGACGTTTTAGGGAGTTCTGAGTTCTGAGTCACGAGTTGTCCAACCACCCCTGCCCCTCCTTGTCTAAGGAGGGGAGCTTGGTCTTACTTATACTTATACTACAAGTATAGTTTCATAGCTGCTGTTGGTCATCCCCCTGCCCCCTTCAAAGGGGGACTTGGTAGAAGTTGCATAGCAGCTTACGAAGCAGTGTTATTTCCAGTCCTTGAGTTGAGCGCCTATGCGAGTTTTTCCGGTATCGCGGCAGCGATATTGCGACGCAGGAGCAAAGGAAAAGCTCCCAGCGCGATGCCCGAGGACGAGGCCCCGCGGCCCTGAGCGCACCAAAGCTAAAGATGAAACGAGCAGTAGGTAAGGCTGAGGAATGAAAGTAGCTACAAAGCAAAGGCTTGCTTGCTACAAGTATAAACTTAAGCTATAGTATAAGATTTCTAGCTCTGCTCGAAATGACAAGTATGAAAACAACAAAGCCCGGCTTGTACAGCCGGGCTTTGTCTATCAAAAGAGAAAGAAGGTACTTTTTATGCTGAAAAAGAGCTGCCGCAACCGCAGGTGCTCTTCGCCTGTGGGTTGTTGAAAACAAAGCCGCGGGCATTCAGGCCATCCTGGAAATCCACTTCCATGCCAAGCACATACATTGCATGCTTCTTGTCCATGATCAGGTTCAGGCCATTGATGTTGAAAACCTCGTCAGAGTCTTTTACTTTATCAAAGCCCAGCAGGTAAGACATACCGGAGCAGCCACCACCTTGCACACCCACGCGCAGGCCGTATTCTGCAGGTACATTCTTTTCTTGCATAATATTTCTAACCTCAACCAACGCTCTCTCAGTTAGAGTTATAGGTGCAGTTTTAGTTTCTGTTGCCATAGTAAATGCTTTTCAATGTAGAGACACAAAGTTATACAAATTCCGCGTAAATATGCGCCTGCTGTCTCCTGTAATAGCTAAACAGCCTCAGGCCACAAATGATTCATGCAGACTTAAATTAATTTTTTACGATATTTATACTTTCTAAGAGCAACGAAAATGGACGAAAGCACAACAATTATACTTGATATACTGAAGATCACCATACCTGCACTTATTGTTGCAGGCGCCATGTACCTGCTGGTAAAGAAGTACCTGGACAAAGAACAGCGGGTACGCATCCTGGAACTACGTATGAAAAGCGCTGAAACAGTACTGCCGATCCGCCTGCAGGCTTATGAGCGCATCGTGCTCCTGCTCGAGCGCATTACGCCAAGCAACCTGCTGTTGCGTGTCAGCGGGTCCGGCCATTCAGCTGCCGATTACCACCGCATGCTGCTTACCGAAATCCGTAATGAATTTAACCATAACCTATCGCAGCAGGTGTACATGACCGAGCAGGCCTGGCAACAGGTAAAACAGGCTAGGGAAGAAGTCGTGAACCTGATCAACAAATCTTTCCAAAGTATGGAAGACAAGTCGAAGGGCACCGACCTGGCCAAACGTACCCTGGAAAACATACTTGCCTCCGAAGTAGACCCCACTGCCCGCGCCATCAGCTTCTTAAAGCAGGAGATAGGACAAGTTTTTTAAAGGTAGAGAAGTAGAAAGGTAAAAAGGTAAAGAGGGGTAAGGCTATACTTTATTATTTTTTACTTCTCTACCTTTCTACTTTTTTACCTTTTTTCATCCTACCAGCTCTTCCAACTTGTAAACAAGCGCCTGTACCTGAGCGACAGAGTGCGCCGGGAAATTGGCGATCCTTACCTGGTTTTCTTTACGGTTACCGTAGCCGCTGCCAATGGCCATGTCGTAGGGCGACAGGTGTTTGTTGATCTCTGATGTGGGAAGTATGGTGTTGGCCACGATGGTTGTTGTCGAGCGATGTGCCGGCTCCTGAACGGCAATGTCAAAATTGGTGCTGCGCTCCAGGTAATCGTAGATCAGGCTGGCTTTGGTCTCGGTTTCCTGCCGGATTAGGCCAATACCTTTCTTGTTCATCTCTTCTACCACCTGGCCCAGCAGGTAAATATTCAGTACGTTTGGTGTCTCCGGGGTCTGGTGTGCCTTGGCTTTGCTGAGCAATGAAGTGAGGCTGTGATAGGAGCCCACTGAAAAGCCATTTGCCTGCAATGCCTCAGCCTTGGCCATACATCGGTCGTTTACCAGCCATACTCCTAAGCCGGCCGGCAGTCCAAAACATTTCTGTACTGAGAAAAAGGCAGAATCTATCAGGCTATAGTCAATGTCCGGAATGGGCATGGAAGAGACAGCATCGACAAAGATCAAGGCGTCGCTGGTTGTTCTAGCGCGTACTGCGTGCACATCCGTTACCGGCATGCTCACGCCGGAGCTGGTCTCGTTGTGCGTCAGGGCGATTAGCTCTGCAGAAGCAGGTATAGCTATACTTTCCAGGTGAAAGCCTTCACCAAAAGGTACTTCATACTTGCTGGCTTTGCGCCCCAACTCCTGAGCAATCTCATAAAAACGGTCCGAAAACGAGCCGTTCACCAGGTGAAAGCTCTCTTGCTCCACCGTGTTCTGGATAGAACGTTCCCAGATCTCGTTTGCCGAAGAAAGAAACAGCACCTCATAGTTATCAGGCAGTTGTAGTAATTGTCGCAGCCCGGAAACCGCATGGGCATAGATATCCTTGAACTGCTGGCTGCGGTGCGAAATGCTGCCGATCTTGTTTTCCATGGCTGAGGCCATGTGCCGGGGCACAGTAGGATATAATTCGGAAGGCCCGGGAGTAAAAAAGACTTTGTTTTCCACGCTTTCTGTCGTTTTGGGTTAGTACAGGATCCGGAATTTGATGGTGGCTGGTATGCGCTTCAGATCATTCACCAGCTCTTTATTGTACGCTTTGTCGATATCCGTGATCACGTAACCGATCTGCTCGTTTGTTTTCAGGTATTGTCCCAGAATGTTGACCTGATTTCCTGCCAGCACGCTGTTTATGTTAGCCAGCACACCCGGCACGTTCTGGTGGATGTGGATGAGGCGGTGTGCATTCTTGAGCTCCGGCAGCTGTATGTTCGGGAAGTTAACGCTCTGGTAGGTATTGCCCGTATTGATGTACTCCATGATGCGGTTCGGAACAAAGGTGCCGATGTTCTCCTGCGCCTCGCTGGTGCTGCCACCTATATGCGGGGTAAGTATAACGTTGGGCAAACCGCGCAACTCGCTCACAAATTCCTCGGCGTTAGTGGCGGGCTCATGCGGAAACACGTCCACGGCAGCTCCTCTTATTTTGCCCGATCTCAATGCTTCTACCAGGCTCGGCATGTCTACCACGTGGCCCCGGCTCAGGTTCAGGAATATGGTTCCGTCTTTCATGGCGGCAAATTCCTCGGCACCCATCAGGTTTTTGTTACTGGCGCGGCCATCTACGTGCAGCGTCACGATGTCGGCAGTCTCCAGCAGCTGTTTTAAACTATGGCATTTGCGGGCATTACCCAGTTGCAGCTTTTCTACCACGTCGTAGTAGTATACTTCCATACCCATGGCCTCGGCCAGCACCGAAAGCTGTGCCCCAATGTTGCCAAAGCCCACTATACCTAACTTTTTGCCGCGCACCTCCACACTGCCCTGCGCCGATTTGTCCCAGATGCCCTGGTGCATTTTCGTACTCTTATCGAATGTATTGCGGCACAGCATGATGATCTCGCCCAAGGCAAGTTCCACGACGCTACGCGTGTTGCTGTAAGGTGCGTTAAATACGGCCACACCGGCATTCAGGCAACTGGTCAGGTCTATCTGGTTCGTGCCGATGCAGAAGGCGCCAATGCTCATCAATTTGTTGGCGTGCTCCAGTACCTTCTTGGTAACCTGGGTTTTAGAACGTATGCCAAGTACAGACACATTCTTAATGCGTTCGCAAAGCTCCTCCTCGCTCAGGGCACCGGGTACGGTCTCGATCTGGTAGCCCTCTAGCTTAAACAATTCCACAGCTTTGGGATGGATGTTCTCCAGGAGCAGCACCCGAATGCGGTTTTTGGGGTAGGAGATGGCCATGGGCAGCTGGTTCTGGTACAGAAATTCATCCAGGCTGGGGGCTACATGCTCTGCTTTGGCCACTACGTTGTCGCGCACTACGTTCTCGGTAAACGCATAGAACTTGTTGGCCAGACCTGCTTCTTTTATCTCATAATCGGTGTAGCCGTCGCCCAGCACATACACGTCGCCTTGCAGGGCGAGCGTCTCCAGCAGCTTTATTTTCCCCTTATCCAGGCACAGCACGTTCTCCTCATCAAACCCGATGATGTTACCATGTTCATCAAAGCGAAAGGTATTGGCAAACACGTTCTCTTCTTTGATGCCATACTCGGTTACGATAGGCGTGATGAATTCTTTGAACCCACTCGACACGATCAGTACGTTATCGGCGTATTCCCTAAAGAAGTCCTTGTTACGCTTTACCGACTCGGATACCCTGTTCTGAAGCCGTTGAATAAGTGCCAGCAGGTGCCGCTTGTTTGCCCTTAACAAAGAAAGCCTTTTGTGGAGCCCTTCGGTAAAGGAGCTTTTGCCTTCCATGGCGCTGTTGGTCAGGTTCCGGATCTCTTCCAGCGTCTGCTCTTTGTTAGGATCGTCGTGCAGGGCAATCTCGCCCAGTTCTTCCAGGGCCTCTACCTGTGTGAAGGTGCTGTCAAAGTCGATAATGAAATACTTGTCTTTGTGCATAAGGAAGCTGTTATAGTTTGGCTGTTGCTCACAGGGGGGCAGTAGGAAGGATGACCCTACCTGAGAAGTGACGGAGACTTACTACAAGTTAAACAAAAAATCCGGTAGCATTTTCTGTTACCGGATTTAAGTTAATTTGTTCTGTAAAAAGTAGTTAAATCGTGGCCAGTTGGGCAGCTATGATCTTCTGATAGAAGTTTTCGTACAGCGGCACGATCTTCTCAATGTCAAAATCATGTGCGCGGGCCAGGGCGTTCGCTTTAAACGTCGGCAAGTGTTCCCCATCCAGTACATACAGGGCGTGTTTCACCATGTCGTCAACGTCGCCGATGTTGCTTACAAAACCTGTAACGCCATTGATGTTTAGCTCGGGTATACCTCCGGCATTGGTAGAGATAACGGGAACCTCGCAGGCCATCGCCTCCAGGGCTGCCAGGCCAAAGCTTTCCTTCTCGGAAGGCATCAGGAACAGATCTGCAATTGAAAGCACCTCCTCCACGGCTTCCAGTTTGCCCAGGAAGCGCACATCGTTGCAGATGTTGAGCTCGCGGCACAGCTTTTCCATCTTAGGTCGGTCAGGTCCATCGCCTACCAGCAGCAGCTTGGACGGCATCTTTTCTCTTACACGGGCAAATATCTGGATCACATCTTCCACGCGTTTTACTTCGCGGAAGTTAGACGTATGCACCAGCAGCTTTTCATTGTTCGGGCTGATGGCCATCCGGAAGTGCTCTTTTTTCTGACGACGGAACTTCTGCAGGTTGATAAAGTTCGGGATCACTTCAATGTCACGCTCGATCTGGAAGAAATCGTACGTTTCGCTGCGCAGGCTCTCCGATACGGCCGTTACCCCATCCGATTGGTTGATGCTGAACGTTACCACAGGCTCAAAGGAGGCGTCCTTGCCCACAAGGGTAATATCCGTGCCGTGCAGGGTGGTGATTATAGGGATGTTGATGCCTTTCGTTTTCAGGATCTGCTTGGCCATATACGCAGCCGAAGCGTGCGGAATGGCATAATGCACGTGCAGCACATCCAGTTTCTCGAACCGCACAATGTCTACCATTTTGCTCGCAAGCGCTAACTCATAAGGCGGGTACTGGAAGAGCGGGTAAGAAGGAATGTATACTTCGTGGTAAAATAAATTCTCGTTGAAAAAGTCGAGGCGGGCCGGCTGGCTGTAGGTGATAAAATGTACCTGGTGGCCTTTCTGGGCCAGCTCTTTGCCAAGTTCAGTGGCTACCACGCCACTGCCGCCGAAGGTAGGGTAACAGACGATACCGATTCTCATAGTATATGTTTGGCTATTTGCTAAGAAAGCGCAGCCTATCCGTGCTGCGCTTTCTTAACTGTAAGCTCTGGTTTATGTTTTAGGTACTATGGCTTTATACACCAGGTCATGTATTCTGGTGCGGATATTATACTTCACAAGTTTAGAGTTCCCGGCATCCGGGTACACCCGGTTCGACAGGAAAATGTAGATCAGCTTGTTTTCAGGGTCTACCCAGGCGCCGGTGCCGGTAAAGCCGGTGTGGCCAAAGGTGCTGGCAGGTGCCAGGTTTGACGTAGGCCCGATTCCGTCCGGATCAGGCTTGTCCCAGCCCAGCCCGCGGCGGCTATTGGTATACTGTCTTTTGGAAAATTCCTGCACTACTTTGGTCGTGAAGAAGTTATGGCCGCCGTAATTGCCGCTCTGCAGGTTCATCTGCAATAATATCGCCAGATCGTTGGCATTGGAAAAGAGGCCGGCGTGGCCGCCAACACCGCCCATCATGGCCGCTCCCTGGTCGTGCACCGTACCCCAGATCAGGTTCTGGCGGAAATACCTATCGTCTTCTGTCGGAGCGATGATCTCGCGCGGATGTTTCAGCAGCGGGTTGTAGGTCATGGTGCTCAGCCCGAGTGGTCCGTAGAAGTTCTGGTCTAAGAATTCGTTCAACGGCTGGTTTAGTAACTTTTCAGCCATACGCTTCATGATGTAAAAGCCCAGGTCACTATACTCGTATTCGTATGTCTTGGCCCCTTTCTTCTTTGGCGTAAGCTTGGATTTAACTGTCCAGGCCCAAAGGGAGTCTTCCATCGTTTTGATGGAATAAATGCCAGGGATCACCTCGTTGGTATAATCGTCGTTGCGGGCACTGGCGTAGAACGTCTGCTTCAGATGCAACTGGTCTATGGTTTTCTGCCAGTGCGGCAGACCGGGCTTCAAACCAGCCTGGTGTGCCAGCACATCCCGGATGATCAGCCCTGACTTGTTCGTGCCTTTCAACTCCGGCAGATAAGTCGATACCTTCTCATCGAGGCTGATCTTGCCCTGGTCTTTCAGAAACATCACAGCCTGTAAGGTGGCAGCTACTTTGGTTATGGATGCGATGTCGTAGACAGTTTTGTTAGTTACCGGCTTTTTGGCATCGTACGTATACGTGCCGTACGCTTTGTTGAAGATAACGGTGCCATCCTTCACGACCAGCACCTGGGCGCCTGGCGTGGCCGCGTAAGCAATCGCCTCCAGCGCCACGTTGTCGATCTGCGCCAGTACCTTAGAATCCATGCCTACACTTTCAGGCACGCCATACTTGAGGCGGCCTAAAGTAGGGGTAACGATGCCCATGCCGGCTTTATACTTGGCCGATGCTGTGATGGGTAACTTGCCTTTGGCTGCGCGTGCGCCGAACAGCACCTGCGGTACCAGTGACTGCGAGATTGTATTGTCTTCGTAGCCGGCTACCAGCCACTTGCTTCCTTCAAAGAACTGCAAACTATAAGCATTGCCCATTACCACAACCACCACTTTTTTGTTCGTGCGCTGCTCCAGGTACTGGATAAAAGCCCGTGTTCCAAGGCCAATGCCAAAGTCCTTGAAAGGGGTGTTGTTCATGTTATGGATGCTTACCACCACCACATCATCATCCTGCAGTTGCGGAATGAGCTTGGTGAAGGCAGAGTCCGGTGCAAAGCGGTCTTTGATGGTAAAGCTTTTAACCGGCGCGTAGCTGCCAAGCGTCTGCTGAAATACGTTATCACGATCAGCACCGATGGCTACGGAAGCAATGCTCAGGGTATCGAGGTTACGGAAAGGCAGTAAGCTGCCTTTGTTCTGTACCACAGTTACCGCATGTTCGTAAAGTTGTTCCTGTACCACGTTGCTCAGCGGCCGGTCTATCTCTTCCTTCAGGTTTACCAGCGACACAGGTTTATAGTTGTTCAGCCCGGCCCAGTACTTGGCATGCAATATTTTGCGTACGCGCTGTTCGATATCCACAGGGTTCAGTTTGCCGGACGCAATCGCTTCCCGGATCTTTGTTACTGCAGCGGGCACATCCTCCGGAAAAAGCAGCACGTCGTTGCCTGCCATCAGGGCTCTCAGGTCTACTTCGCCTGGTCTATAGTATTTGCTTACGCCTTTCATGTTTAGGGCGTCTGTAAATACAAGGCCTTTGTAGTTCATTTTCTCCTTCAGCAGGCCGGTTACCAGCGGGCGTGAAAGGGTAGTGGCCAGGTTACGGGTGCTGTCGATGCTTGGCATGTACAGGTGCGCTACCATCACGCCCATCACGCCGGCTTCAAAAGATCGTTTAAACGGGTAGAGCTCTACTTCCGTCAGGCGTTTGATGTCGTGCTTTATGACCGGAAGGGCCAAGTGCGAATCGGTGTCGGTGTCGCCGTGGCCGGGGAAGTGCTTGGCTACTGCGATGATGCCATGGTCCTGCAGGCCCTCGATGTAGGCGATACCGCGGCGGGTAACTTCTTCTTTCGATTCTCCGAAGGAACGGTTACCGATCACCGGGTTGGCAGAGTTTACGTTCACGTCCAGCACAGGCGAAAAGCTTACGTTTACGCCCAGGCGTTTCATCTTCAGGGCGATCTCACGGCCCATCAGGTAAATATAGCGCTCGTCATCCAGCGCGCCCAGCGTCATCTGCTTGGCAAAGTGCATGCTGCTGTCGAGGCGCATGTTCAGGCCCCACTCGGCATCCATGGCAATCAGCAACGGTACTCTGGCCTGTGCCTGGAAACGGTTGTTCAGCTGGGCCTGGCGCACCGGACCACCCTGCATAAACATGAGTCCGCCTATGCCATATTGGGCAACAAGGTTGTCTATTTCGCGGAAGTGTGCTTCGTTTTTGTTGGAGTAGGCGGCCACCATGAAAAGCTGGCCGATGCGCTGGTCCGGAGTAAGAGCGTTAAAGACGCTGTCTACCCAATTTTTCTCTTTCACGCTCACCACGACCTCTTCTGACGACTTAAGCGACATCAGAGGCCCCATCCCGAGAAAAATAAGTATAAGCAACCCTAAACTAAAACTCTTCAACATCCTGCACTGGTATTATATGTTATTGGAACAAGTCGAAAATAAGCCTATTTTTGCAGAAGACAGGACAGAAATAAGTGAAGTGCACTTGTTATCGCACTGCCCTCAGCTGATCAGAAAAGAAGGTAATGCTCTGCCACCTGACTTACTGCCAGAGGTAGTTCAGACCAGGCTTCTACAGGTGTTAACGCTACACCACCAGAATTCATACACGCAACTTTTGCAATAATCAGGAAAGTAAGCAAGCTGGCTTTTACAGAACTTTTCCAGCCTCTTTTCGCAATTGGTCTGTAAATTAGTAATAATTTTAATTCTGAATAAGTTCTGTTTTTACAAAAAAGTAAATCTCAAAAACCTCACCATACTTATACAGGTACTGAGACTTGAGTAAAAATTACCACAAAAGAAGGAATATACCGGATGCCCGATATTATAAATTTACTGCCTGATTACCTTGCCAATCAGATAGCCGCCGGAGAAGTGGTGCAGCGCCCCGCCTCGGTGGTGAAGGAGCTGCTGGAAAATGCCATCGATGCCAGGGCTACCAGCATTCAGCTGATTGTGAAGGAGGCGGGCAAACAACTGGTGCAGGTGGTGGACAATGGCATCGGCATGTCGGAAACGGATGCCCGCATGTGCTTTGAGCGCCACGCTACTTCTAAGATCAGCTCTACCGAAGATCTTTTCCGGATCCGGACGATGGGTTTTCGCGGAGAGGCCATGGCATCGATTGGGGCGGTGGCGCAGGTAGAATTGAAAACCAGAACACAGGCAGCCGATACCGGCACACGCATTCTTGTGGAAGGCTCCACGGTAACGCTGCAGGAACCAGCTGTGGTACCCGCCGGAACTTCCATCGCGGTTAAGAACCTCTTCTTTAACGTGCCGGCCCGGCGCAATTTTCTGAAAACAAATGCCGTAGAGATGCGCCATGTGCTGGACGAGTTTCAGCGGGTGGCACTGGCCTACCCGGAGGTAAGTATGACGCTGTACCACAACGACATGGAGGTGTTCAACCTGCCGGCCGGCAAACTGAGCCAGCGCATTGTCGGGGTGTTTGGGAATAACTACAAAGAGCAGATGGCTTACTGCGAGGAAGATACTTCTTTCCTGAGCGTGCGCGGCTACATCGGCAAGCCGGAGTTTGCCCGTAAAACCCGCGGCGAGCAGTTCTTCTTCGTTAATAACCGCTTTATCAAGAGCGGTTACCTGAACCATGCCGTGATGACGGCTTTTGAAGGCCTGCTGCCTAAAGAGAGCCATCCCTTTTATGTGCTCTTTATTGATATAGAGCCCGAGAAGATCGATATAAACGTACACCCGACCAAGACCGAGATCAAGTTCGAAGACGAGAAAACGGTGTATGCCATTGTACATGCTGCCGTCCGGAAATCGCTGGGGCAGCACAACATTGCACCTTCCCTAGACTTTGAGGGTGACGTGAACTTTGCCCCTTTGCAACCCATACGCCTGCAGGGCGGGGGGCAGAGCGACTTTGATGCAGGTAGTAGCTTTAACGGCTTCAGTACGCCTGCTTCGCCAAAACGTGCCAGCACCGAAGGCTGGGAGCAACTGTACGAACCATTGAGGCAGCAACCGGCAGCAGAGGAGCGCAGAACGTCGGCCTCTACCACAATGAGCCTGCTCGACGATGCCTTTGCCGCTGAAGCTCCGGCTGCAACCAACAAGGCCGTGCAGATCCATCAGAAGTATTTGCTGGTACAGGTAAAATCCGGTGTCCTGATCATCGACCAGCAGGCGGCGCAGGAGCGTATCCTGTACGAAAAGTATATTGCCTCGCTGCAGAAAAAAACTGGCGCTTCGCAGGTGCTGCTCTTTCCGCAAACCTTAGAACTATCGCCTGCCGACGCTGTTTTGCTCAAGGAAATGGCAACTGAGTTTAAGGACATGGGCTTCCAGTTTGAAGACTTTGGCGGCAATACCATCATCCTGAACGGTATACCGGCCGACATACAGGCTGCCAACGAGAAAGAGCTGCTGGAAGAATTGATCGAACAGTATAAAAACAATTTGGCTACGCTGAAGCTTGATAAAAAAGAGAACCTGGCCCGTGCCATGGCCAAACGCCTGGCCGGCAGAATGCAGACCCGGATGTCGGACCTGGAAATGAATTCTCTCGTAGACAAACTTTTTGCATGCCAGGTGCCCAACTATACGCCGGGAGGCCAAAAGACGCTGGTAATTATGGAGCTTAGCCAGCTGCACGAGCTTTTCCTGAAAGGCTAAAACTGATTGTTAAATTGTTGATTGTTGAATGGGCGCTTTTCTGCAGGGCTAAATTGTAGAAAACCGTGCAAGCTCAGCTAATCAGCACGATAAATAAAGAAGATGTTCAACATAACCCCTATGGTCAGGAACCTCCTGATCATAAATGTGGTCGTATTTATACTTCAGGACAACCTGTTTGATTCCCGGCAGTTTGCCTTGTATCACTTTGGCTCGGAGTACTTCAGGCCGGTACAGCTTTTCACCCACATGTTCATGCATGGCAACTGGGCACACTTGTTCAGCAACATGTTCAGCTTGTTTATCTTCGGGCCTTTGTTGGAGCGTTTCTGGGGACCACAGCGCTTTCTGGCATTTTACCTGATTACGGGTCTCGGCGCCAGCCTTTTATACTCTGGCGTGAGGGCGTATGAGCTGAACCAGATCGGGAGTGAGGCAACACAGTATATTGAGAGCCCGACGCCAATGGGTTTTTATACTTATATGGAGGAGCACTACCCGGGCGGTTTCGACAAGCGTTTTGCCATTGAGTACCAGCGTAACCCGGACAGCGAAGCATATATAGAAGAAAGTAAGAAAGCTGTTCGTTACGTATACGACAGAGCCTTTAACACGCCGCTGTTGGGTGCTTCAGGGGCCGTGTTCGGTATCCTGATGGCCTTTGGCATGCTGTTCCCGAACCTTGAATTGTTCCTGTTGTTTCTGCCGATACCGATAAAGGCAAAATACTTTGTGCTTTTTTACGGGGCTTACGAGCTTTATGCCGGGTTTAACCGTGTACCAGGCGATAACGTGGCGCATTTCGCACACCTCGGAGGGATGTTGTTTGCGTATATACTGGTAAAAATGTGGCAAAAGAATGATTATCAGGACTACTATTAAACCGCAATGAGCATTTTTGAAGATATAAAAGATTCTTTCCGCCGGCCAAACAACATCCTTAAGCAGCTGATCCTGATCAATGTGATCGTTTTTGTGACACTGATTGTGCTCAAAACGGTTTTGTACCTGATCGGCAGCTCCTGGATGTACAATGCCCTGATGCGGTATGTCGCGCTGCACGCCAGCCCGATGATGTTTATCACTCGTCCGTGGACCCTTGTTACATACTTTTTTACACACGAGGGCTTTCTGCACATTATCTTTAACATGCTCAACCTGTACTGGTTCGGGCAGCTGATCCGCGAATACCTGGGCGATAAGAAATTGCTGAGCCTGTACGTGCTGGGAGGTATAGCCGGCGGTGTGCTTTACATGTTGAGCTATAACTTTATTCCATACTTTGCCGACCGGGCTGCCATGTCGCAAATGATCGGTGCCTCGGCGAGTGTGCTGGCTATTGTGGTAGGGGCGGCTACTTTATTGCCGAATTATACTTTCAACCTGATCCTGATCGGGCCGGTTCGCATCAAGTACATTGCTGCTTTTCTGGTTATACTTTCTATTTCGGGCGCTGTAGGCGATAACGCCGGTGGGAACATTGCGCACCTGGGTGGTGCTTTCATGGGGTGGTTGTTTATCAAACAGTTGCAGCGCGGCAGCGACATGGGACGACCAATACATGCGATACTTAATTTCGTGACGGGCATCTTTAAGCGAAGGCCAAAACTGAAAGTAACGCACAGGCAACCAAGTACTGTAGGTAGCGGGGCTTCCTCCTCTTCTTACACAACGAGTTATGGAGGCAAGCCAAGCCAGATGGAGATAGACCGCATTCTGGATAAGATCTCCAGCTCCGGCTACGAAAGCCTTTCCAAAGAAGAAAAGCAAAAGCTGTTTCAGGCAAGTCAGAAGGATTAAGTATAACTGTAGAGGAATTTATACTTATAGTTGAAGTTTATACTTTGCGCCGGCAAGCCTTTGCTCCGTAGCAGTCTTTGATCCTCAGTCTTACTTGCCTAAATTTTCATTTTATACTTTTGGTTCGCTCACGGCCGCGGGGCCTCGTCCTCGGGCATCGCGCTGGGAGCTTTTCCTTTGCTCCTGCGTCGCAATATCGCTGGCGCGATACCGGAAAAACTCGCATAGGCGCTCAACCCAAGGACTGGAAATAACACTGCTTCGTAAGCGGTTATGGAACCAGAACCCATTGTAGGGACAGGTCGCGACCTGTCCGTGCTATACCTGCAACTATAGAACTTATACTTCCAATCATAGCTACAACCAAGTTCCCCTCCTTGGATAAGGAGGGGCCAGGGGTGGTTGGATAACTGCTACGATGAAAGTAAAGCTTAACGATAGCAACAGGCTGAATTCCCCTCCTCGGAGGGGGCAGGGGTGGGTTTATACTTTAGCAGTATAAACTCACTCTCGTGTTGTTAAGAAGCAAGCCCATCAGTATAAGACATCACATTTACCTAGAGTATAAAAACCAAAGCGCCGCTCCTTTGCAGAAGCGGCGCTTTGGTTATCAATAAGTAATTTTATACTTAAGCTTTGGCAGCGTTGATGTTGTCAAGCGCATCCATTACTTCTTTTACGTGTCCGCGGGAAGTTTCCAGCAGTTGCTTCTCCTCATCGTTCAGTTGCAGCTCGATGATCTTCTCGATACCGTTCTTGCCAAGTATAACCGGCACGCCCAGGTATACACCATCGATGCCATACTCGCCTTCCAGACGAACGCAAACCGGGAATACACGACGTTGGTCACGAACAATAGCTTCTACCATCTGAGCAGCTGCTGAACCCGGAGCATACCAGGCAGAAGTACCCATCAGTTTTACAAGCTCGCCGCCACCATTTTTGGTGCGCTCAACTATAGCGTTCAGTGTTTCTTCGTCGATAAGCTCAGTTACCGGGATACCGCCAACTGTAGTGTAACGCGGAAGCGGAACCATCGTATCGCCGTGGCCACCCATCAATACTGCCTGGATGTCCTTTGGAGATACGTTCAGTGCCTCAGCAAGGAATGCTCTGTAACGTGCCGTATCCAGGATACCAGCCATACCCATTACTCTTGTGCGTGGCAGCTTAGAAGTAATGTGTGCAGCGTAAGTCATCACGTCAAGTGGGTTAGAAACCACGATGATGATGGCGTTAGGAGAGTGCTTTACAATGTTTTCAGTTACTGATGTAACGATACCTGCGTTTGTAGAGATCAGGTCGTCGCGGGTCATGCCCGGCTTGCGTGGCAAACCGGAAGTGATTACTACTACATCAGAATCAGCAGTTTTGCTGTAATCGTTGGTTACGCCAACAGTGCGTGTGTCGTAAAGGTTGATGGGGGCTTTCTGCCAGATATCAAGCGCTTTGCCCTCAGCAAAACCTTCTTTAATATCCACTAGTACTACTTCGTTCGCGATTTCGCGGTAAGCCAGCACGTCAGCGCATGTTGCACCCACGTTACCTGCTCCAACTACAGTTACTTTCATTGTCGGATACTTTATTTGGTTTGAGAATTCGGTTAACTCCGGTAAAATTAGAAAAATCTATTTGGAAAAACTTTGTTTTTGGACAAAAGACTATTAGACAAAAGTCAATGGATTTTTGGGTTTTCTACCATGGCGTCTTTTGTCCTTTGTCAAAATTTTCTTTGTCAAGAAGCCGTAGGCTTCATCGTTATCTCCAGCACCCGCTCGGTCTTATCGGTTACTTTAAAGCGGTTGTCCAGGCGCTGGCCCACAATCCAGGCAATGGACTGGTCAGACACTAATACCAGCGTTTGGCTTTTAAGGTTGGCTGGTACCTTTTTGTCAATCAGGAAATCGCTGATCTTTTTTTTGCCGTTCATGCCAAGCGGCACAAACCAGTCGCCTTCCTGCCAGCTGCGCAGCTTCAATGGGAACCTGAGCTGGTCAGCGTCCAGGGCGGCTACATGCGGTTTGGTGTTAAGCTTATACTTGTCGGCGGCTATACTTCGGATGGTGAAGTATAAATTACCGGCTTCCGCCTCTGTCTGCCCCTCGGCGATGGTTATACTTCCGAAGCTGCTCAGATTCCTGGGCGTGATTACCAGCTGGTCGCGGTCTTTCACCAGGGTATGGGTAGGGGAGTCGAACTGCTTGCCCGAAAGGCCATCCAGCGCCTCTACGAGCTCCAGTACCACGCTGTAGCTGAAGTTATACGGGCGCAGCAACTCGTGCAGCACTACCGGCAGGCCTGTAGCATTTTGTAACGGCAGCAGCGAGATGTAAGTAGCGTTCTCGGCTTCTTTTATACTTTGCTCGCGCAGGTTTTCGATGTAGGCAGCCACGATACTTTCGGCATGGCTCACGCGCTCTGCCGTGTGCTGCATGGTTTCTTCCAGGTTCGGGTTGATCTCTTTCAGAACCGGAATTACCTCGTGACGGATTTTGTTGCGTTGGTACTTGGTTGTCTCGTTGGAGGTATCCTCGCGCCAGATCAGCCGTTCGGACGTCACAAAATCATAGATGTCGTCTTTGGTAAGGGTAAGCATTGGCCGGATGATGTGCCCGTTTTTAGCCGGAATGCCATGCAGGCCGGCAATGCCGGTACCTTTGGTCAGGTGAAGCAATATGGTTTCGGTCAGGTCGTTGCTATGGTGGGCGGTGGCGATATAGTCGTAATTTTCCTGCTGGCGCACCTGCTCAAACCACTGGTAGCGCAGCGTGCGGGCTGCCATCTGGATCGATAGTTTTTCCTGCTCTGCGAAAGCGCGGGTGTTAAAGTTCTCGGTAAAGAAAGACACGTTGTACTGCTTGGCCAGCTTTTTGGCGAACAGCTGATCTGCCTCGGCGTCTTCGGCACGCAACCCGAAGTTGCAATGAGCAATGGCGAAAGTATACTTGAGCTGGTGCAGCACCTCGCAAAGCACCACCGAGTCGATGCCGCCACTTACGGCAGCCAGTATCCGGCTTTCAGGTTGGCAGAGTTGGTGCGACTGGATTAAACCTAAAACTTTCTGTAGCATAAGGCAGTGGCTGGTAATTTTTTTCTAATTTTGAATTTATACTTGACAAAAGAACTTTTTGACGAAGGACAAAGGAGGGAGGAGTTCGTTGGTCTTTTGTCAAAGTGTCTTTTGTCTTTTGTCAGATAAAGAATGAACATCACAAAACTACTGTATTCTCTTGTGTTTACGCTGTTTTCGCTGACAGTTTTGGCCCAGCAGCGGCCAGCTGCGCAGCAACGGCCACAAACACAACAGCAATCAGATAAAGTAGAGCTACAAGGCGCCGACTCGCTGGAGGGCGTTACCATCAACGGGCAGCGGATCACGAAGCTCCTGGGCAACGTAGTTTTCAAGCAGAAAGAGACGTTCCTGTATGCTGACTCCGTGTACCAGTACCGCGACAGCGACATGCTGGAAGCGTTTGGTAACGT
Organism: Pontibacter ruber; assembly: GCF_023630205.1. GTDB lineage: Bacteria > Bacteroidota > Bacteroidia > Cytophagales > Hymenobacteraceae > Pontibacter > Pontibacter ruber. The sequence continues at coordinate 335,494 of NZ_JALPRR010000004.1, forward strand.
GCGTTTTAACCAGGCTGATACCGTGACGATGACCGGCAGCCGGGCTACTTATGATGGCGCCAAGCGTACGGCACGCATGAGCGGCGGCGTAACCATGCAGGACCCGCGTATGACGCTCACCACCCCCAGCCTCGACTATGATTTTGAAACCCGTACGGCAACCTACACCGAGGGTGGCACCATCGTAGACCCGGAAAACCGCCTCGAAAGCCGCCGCGGCTCCTATGATACAAAATCCAAAATGTTCACCTTTCAGCAGAACGTAAAGGTAAACTCGGCTGATTATACCATTACGGCGCAGAACATGCGTTATAACACGCTGAGCAAGATCGTATACTTTCAGGGACCAACGTATATCAAAGGGCAGCAGGGCGATTTGTATGCTGAAACAGGTACTTACAACACCATTACCAAAGTCTCCCGGTTCGGGCGCAATGCTTATATCCAGACGCCGGAGTACCGTTTAGGGGGCGACGACCTGTTTTATGACGAGGGCAGGGGATATGGCACCGCCAAAACGAACGTGTCCCTGAAATCGCTTAAAGACGATGTTACCATACGCGGGCAGGTTGGCCGTTACTGGCGCGACCAGGGCGTGGCGAAAGTGTCAGGCAGCCCGGTTATGGAAACCATCATGGATGGCGATACCCTGTACCTGTCAGCAGACAGCCTGATCTCGCGCGAGGCCAAAACGCCGGATGCCAAAAGTATGCTCTTTGCCTTCAACAACGTAAAGATCTTCAAGAAGGACCTGCAGGGCAAATGCGACTCGCTCAGTTACAACCGCACCGACTCGGTGATGTACATGAACGTGAAGCCTATACTTTGGAGCGAAGAGAGCCAGCTGGTTTCCGACACCATCCGCATTCACCTTCGCAACAAGACCATCGATAAGATGTACATGTTCAGCAATGCCTTCATCACTTCCGAAGACTCGCTGCGAAACTATAACCAGGTAAAGGGCCGTGATATGACTGCCTATTTTCAGCAGGGTGATATCCGGCGAGTGGATGTAAATGGCAATGGCGAGAGTTTATACTTTGCCCTGGAGGGAGATACCACCCTGACAGGTATGAACAAAGCCATCTGCAGCAACATGGTTCTGAAGTTTGCAGAAAATAAATTGAAGACCATCTCGTTCCTGGTAAAGCCGGACGCCAGTTTCATTCCGCCGCATGAGTTAAAGGAAAGCGACAAACAGTTGGAGGGCTTTACCTGGCTGGCAGATCAGCGACCGGCTAAGAAGGATATTCTGGCCACACGGACCCCGATAGCACCTCGGGTGCAGCCTAAAAAAGCTACAAAAACCAAAAGCACCAAGGACTCCGGCAAATCAAAAAGGCAGGCTAAAAGCAAAAAATAACACATCACAGCAGACCTTTACCGGATAATTTTTCAGTTTTGTAAATCACGTGGATATTCTATAATTTTGCCCGTTCATGAATAGAGGCTTTTTACATACCGTTGTACTGATCGGATTATTGCTCGTAGCCGCTGGCTGCAGCAATTTCCAGAAGCTTTTAAAAAGCGACAACGTCGACAAAAAATACCAGGCAGCGCTACAGTATTACGAAAAGGAGGATTACTACCGCGCCAGCCAGCTGCTGGAGCAGGTAATGCCACTGCTGAGCGGTCGTGAAGAGGGAGAACGGGCCCGGTTCCTGTTTGCCAATTCACAGTTCAAACAAGGGGATTATATCCTGAGCGCCTACCAATTTAAACTGTTCTACGAAACTTACCCGCGCAGCGAACTGGCCGAAGAAGCCATGTTCCTGTATGCACAGTCGCAGTACAAGCAGTCGCCGACCCACAGCCAGGACCAGACCAGCACATTAACGGCCATAGAGGCCTTGCAGGAGTTCCTGGTGCGCTACCCAACGAGCAAATTTGCCGAAGAAGCAAACGGGATGATCGAAAAACTGACGGCAAAACTGGACCAGAAAGCATTTGAAAGTGCCCGTTTATACTACCAGCTGCGTTATTTCCGCTCAGCGGTAGTGGCCTTTACCAATTTCCAGCGCGAGAACCCTTCTTCGCCATATGCCGAGGAGGCTGCTTTTCTGAGACTGGATGCACAATACAGGTTTGGCCTTGAAAGTGTGCCTGACAAACAGCAGGAACGTTTTATGGAGGCGGTAGATTATTACCAGAGCTTCATCGATCAGTATCCTGAGAGCCGTTTCCTGCGTAGTGCCGAGCAGGTGTATGAGAATACACTGGCTGAACTTGAAAAGGTTAAGAAAACAAATACCGCAAACACAGCAAATACCGCAAATAAATAAAATAAGAATATATGGCATCAGTTCCATCATCAATCGTTACCCGCAACATGGCGGACTTTGCAGAGCAGACCGGCAATGTATACAAGTCTGTTGCTGTAATTTCCAAGCGAGCGAACCAGATCTCTGTGAAGTTGAAAGAAGAGTTGAACTCTAAGCTGGCCGAGTTTGCCACTACTGTGGACAACCTGGAGGAGGTATTCGAGAACCGTGAGCAGATCGAGATCTCTAAATACTACGAGCGTTTGCCAAAGCCTACCAACCTGGCTGTTGAGGAATTCCTGGAAGGAAAAGTTTACGTGCGTACTCCTGACGAAGAGACAGAAGAGCCTTCATTCTAAACCGGATGCTCCGGCACAAGAAAATCATACTGGGAGTTTGCGGAAGCATCGCGGCCTACAAAGCTGCCCTGCTGGTCCGCCTACTCGTTAAATCAGAAGCAGAAGTTCAGGTAATCCTGACAACTTCTGCTTCTGACTTTATTACCCCTCTTACTTTAGCCACTTTATCGAAGCGGCCTGTGCTCAGCCAGTTTGTAAAAGACGAGAGCGGCGTGTGGCACAACCACGTGGAACTTGGCCTGTGGGCAGATGCCATGGTTGTGGCTCCGGCCAGCGCCAATACCATAGCCAAGTTCGCTAATGGCTTCTGCGATAACCTGCTTAGTGCTACCTATCTATCGGCGCGTTGCCCTGTTTTTGTGGCGCCTGCCATGGACCTGGATATGTACCGGCACCCGGCAGTGCAGGCCAACTTTACAAAGCTGCGAGGTTATGGCAACCACATTATAGAGGCAGGTTACGGCGAACTGGCGAGCGGTTTGGTGGGGCAGGGACGTATGGCAGAGCCGGAGGAAATTGTACAAGTGTTAGAGAATCATTTTTCAGGTGTTGGACAAATCGTTTAACGGCAGGAAAGTTATACTTACTGCAGGCCCTACCTACGAACCGATCGACCCGGTGCGGTTTATCGGGAACCACTCTACCGGTAAAATGGGATTTGCCTTGGCAGAGTGCTTTGCGAGACATGGAGCGGAAGTACACTTGGTTGCAGGCCCGACAAACCTGAAAGCACAAGATCCGGCCATAGAGGTGACGCATGTTACCACCGCCGATGAAATGTACGAGGCGGTTCGCCGCCTGGCACCGGCAGCCGATATCTGGGTATTTGCCGCTGCCGTGGCAGATTATAAGCCGAAAGCCGCCTCAGCAAAGAAAATAAAAAAAGCGGGCGACGAACTGACCATTGAGCTCGTTAAAAACGTTGATATTGCAGCAGCGCTCGGCAAAGAAAAGCGTACTGATCAGTTCTCGGTTGGTTTTGCCCTGGAGACGGATAATGAGACCGTTAACGCCCGGGAGAAACTGCAGAAAAAGAACCTTGACATGATCGTGCTGAATTCCCTGAATGATCCGGGGGCTGGTTTTAAGCACGATACAAATAAAATCACTATTATTGAACAGGAAGCGACCACGGCTTTTGAACTCAAATCGAAAACGGAGGTGGCGCAGGATATTGTAAATCTTATCTGGGAGCGGGTACATGCTTAAGAAACTACTTGTTATGCTGTTTGTCTGCTTTGCGGCCCTGGGAGCAAAGGCTCAGGAGTTGCAATGCGAAGTTGTGGTAAACAGCGAACAGGTACAGTACACCGACCGTCAGCTGTTCACGGACATGCAGAACCGCATTTTCGAGTTCATGAACAACCGTCGCTGGACAAACCAGGCGTACAGCGTAGATGAGCGCATCAAGTGCAGGCTGCTCATCAACCTGACTGAAATGCCCGAGATCGGTACGTTCAGGGCGAACGTGCAGGTGGTTTCGGTAAGGCCAGCCTACGGCACCGGATACGAATCCACACTTTTCTCTTTCATTGATAAAGACTGGCTGTTTCAGTACAACGATGCGCAGCCACTCGATTACGTGGAGAACAACTTCACCTCCAACCTATCTTCCATGCTGGCCTTTTATGCCTACATGATCATCGGCATGGACAACGACAGCTTTGGACGATTGGGCGGAGCCCCGGCCTACGATAAAGCGCGAAGTATACTTAACCTGGCGGCATCGCAAAACTCGGTGTACCCGGGCTGGAAGCCTTTCGAGAGCAACCGCAACCGCTACTGGATGATCGATAACCTGCAGGACCCGCAGTTTCTACCGTTCCGTGAAGGCATCTATGCCATGCACCGCCAGGGCCTGGACCTGATGGCAGAGAATCCGGAGAAGGGGCGCAAATCGGTGTTGGTTGTACTGCAGAATATCCAGAAGCTTTCGCAGCAGAAGCCGGGAGCTGCCATTATCCGCTCTTTCTTTGAGGCCAAGTCTGACGAACTGGTAAACATGTTTAAAACGGCTGCCCCCGCCGACAAGCAGGCTGCTTTTACCGTCCTATCGCAGGTAGACCCTACCAACAACAGCAAGTACGAGACTTTGCTAAAACGCTAAAATTTTTAGGATTTCATTAAATTGGTGTAACTTCACAGTGGCAGAACACCCTGCTGTGATTATACTTATTCTATGGGCAAGCGCCAGGTCCGTGTCTTCCGAAAAGATCTAGAACAACGTTTACCCGAACTGTTGCAACAACCAGCGGTTCAGGTGGTATTGCGCAACAAAGTGGTACTGACAGGTGCACTCTCAAGTATGGAAGATAAGCTGCAGCTAACTGATAAGCGTTCGGGTAAACATGATTTTACGCCGGATCAGATAGAAGAAATCATCTTTGATGTGGAAGCGCCTTATTAAAGTATAACCTATACTTCAACCTTCAAGAAAATATTAACAGAAATAACGAACTTTAGCATAGGCAAAAAGTCTTACATCTTATGTCTATAGTCTCGGGACTACATTTATGCTGATAGATCTTAAAATAAAGAATTACGCCCTGATCGAGAAACTGGAGATGAACCCGTCACCGGTGCTCAATATTATTACAGGCGAGACCGGAGCCGGTAAATCCATTATGTTGGGAGCCATTGGCTTGCTGCTTGGCAACCGGGCCGATACCAAACTGCTTTTCAACCAGGATGAGAAGTGCGTGATTGAAGGTGTGTTTGATATCTCCTCTTACAACCTGCAGGAGGTATTTGCCGCCGAAGACTTGGACTTTGATAACCAGTGCATCCTGCGCCGCGAGATCAGTCCGAGCGGTAAGTCGCGCGCTTTTGTGAACGACACGCCGGTAACCCTGGACGTGATCCGCAAGATCGGCGAAAACCTGATGGACGTGCACTCCCAACACGACACGCTGCAGCTGGGTGATACGAGTTTCCAGCTGAACATCCTGGACGTGTATGCAGGCAATACTTCGCTTGATATTTATGCCGGCAATACTTCTTACCTGAAGACCTACTATACTTCATACCGCAACTATAAAAAGCTGGAGTCAGAGTATAAGAAGCTAGAGGACCAGCTGGCGCAGTCGCAGAAAGAGCTGGATTACCATACCTTCCTGCTGAACGAGCTGGAGGAGGCAAGCCTGCAGGAAGACGAGCAGGAGAGCCTGGAAGCAGAGCTGAAGCAGCTGGAAAACGCCGAAGATATCAAGCTGAAGCTGACGCAGGCAGTGCAGTACCTGACTGAGTCGGAGTTCAACATTACCTCTGCGCTGAAAGACACGGCTTACCTGATCGGGCAGCTGGCGCAGTTCGGACCCAAGTATGACGAGCTGCGTACCCGCACCGAAAGCTGCATGATCGAGCTGCAGGACATTGCCGGAGAACTGGAAGACGCCGAGCGCAAAACAGAAGCCGACCCGCAGCGTGCCACGGAGGTGAGCGAGCGCCTGAACCTGATCTATACTTTGCAGCGCAAGCACCAGGTGCAATCAGTAGCTGAGTTACTGGCCATACAGGAGGAGCTGTCGCAGAAGGTGGGTAACGTACTGAACCTGGATAATGCCATCGCCAAAACCAAAAAGGAAATGGAAGCAGCTTACGCCGAGGTGCTGGAACATGCCGAGGTATTATCGGAGAGAAGGAAGTCCGCTTTTGGTAAATTTGAGCAGGAATTACACGACCTGGTAGCGGAGCTGGGAATGCCAAATGCACGCATTGTAATTCAGCACAAACCGGCCGCACCTTCTGCTACGGGTACCGACGAGATCAGCATTCTGTTCAGTGCCAACAAAGGCTCTACGCCGCAGTCGCTGGTAAAAGCGGCTTCCGGTGGTGAATTCTCGCGCCTGATGCTGAGCGTGAAATACATGCTGGCCGATAAAACGGCTCTTCCGACCATCGTGTTTGACGAGATCGACACCGGTATATCCGGTGAAGTGGCTGTGAAGGTAGGCAAGATGATGCAGCAGATGGCTCAGAAACACCAGATCATTGCCATTTCGCATTTGCCGCAGATCGCGGCTCAAGGCGATTCGCATTATTTTGTGTACAAGCACGACACCGAAGACCGTACCATCAGCCGCATTAAAAAGCTGAACGACGAGGAGCGCGTAAACGAGATCGCACACATGATCGCGGGGGCTAACCCAAGTGCCAACGCGTATCAAAGTGCCAAAGAGTTGCTTTCACTATAACGAGTTATTGCTATATTGCTGCTGTTTTTGCGGCCCGACCGGAAGAACCCTGAAATTAGCAACGAACACATAATCATTAAGACATGTCCTATAATCTGCTTAAAGGAAAGAAAGGAATCATTTTTGGTGCGCTGGACGAGAAGTCTATTGCCTGGAAAGTAGCTATGCGTGCAAAAGAGGAAGGCGCAGAGTTTGTGCTGACCAACGCGCCGATTGCCATGCGTATGGGCGAGATCAACAAGCTGGCGGAGGCGTGCAACGCTCAAATTATACCTGCCGATGCTACGTCTGTAGAAGATCTGGAGAACCTTTTCACGAAGGCGCAGGAGATTTTAGGAGGTAAGATTGACTTCGTGCTGCACTCTATCGGTTCAAGCCCGAACATCCGTAAAGGCAAATCGTACGGCGACCTGAACTATGACTGGTTCCAGAAAACACTTGATATTTCGGCGCTTTCCTTCCATAAAGTAATGCACGTAGCAGAGAAGCAGGACGCCATGAACGAGTGGGGCTCTATCGTAGCACTTTCGTACATCGCAGCGCAGCGCGTGTTCCCTGACTATACGGATATGTCGCATGCCAAAGCGGTGTTGGAGTCTATTGCCCGCAACTATGGCTACCGTTTAGGTCGCGCTAAGAAGATTCGCGTGAACACTATTTCCCAGTCTCCGACCAAAACTACGGCCGGTACCGGTGTAGGTGGCTTCGACGCCTTCTTCGACTATGCAGATAAAATGTCGCCGCTTGGCAATGCTCCGGCAGAGGCTTGCGCAGACTACTGCATCAGCCTGTTCTCGGACCTGACCCGCTACGTAACCATGCAGAACCTGATGCACGACGGTGGCTTCTCTTCCATGGGTATCTCTGAGGATATCGTAGAACTGATTTCTAAGTAATTTGAAGATTTGAAGATGTGGAGATTTGAACATGATTAATTCGAACTCTGCATATATAAAACAAAAGCCTCTGGTTTGCTCCGGAGGCTTTTGTTTTATACTTATGATTGAAGAAGATGAGGATATATAATTACCTTTTTTATAAGTCTTACCAGTTAACTAACGCGTCGAGAAACTTTGATGATCTTCCAGTAAAGGCGATAAGTTTTGTAGTTCTTTGCCTAATGCTCAACATCTTTACTGTAGCATTACTTTTAGAAGGATTTGGGCTAGCTGATATTACTTTTAATAAGAAGTATAAGTATGCCTTTTCACTAGCATTGGTCTTACTCACATTTTTCTATTATTGCCAAGGCAAACGGTATCAAAGAGTTATAGATCACTACTCAAGAGTTGAACGAGAAACTCAGATTGGTATACACCCAATACTTGTGATTGCAGTTTATTATTTCTCAAGTTTTGGTTTGTTGCTGCTATCCGGATTGTTTAAAAATGGTGACTGGATTTTTAGTAAGTAGGTAAATGTTTAAGCACATTATACCTGAATAGGCTCATTACACATCTTAGTCAAGTTGTTATAGCAAAGTATAGCTACATCAGAGACTTAATGCCACTCAATGGAAAATGAAAATAGCCTTCGTACATAGCGGAAAAGCCTACCTGCCCGAAATAAAGGCCTATGTAAGGTACTTTAATGCGCAGGAGGGGTATGAGGCAGAAGAACTCTTTGCAGACGACAAAGAAAGTATAAAAAGCTACAACGTGATCTGGCGCTTTCAGGGTGTGGATCTGCAAGGTACATCCAAAGATCAGATTCTGATACACGAGTATAATTCGCTTTCTGTCGGAAGATTCCATTCACAGAAAGATCTGCTTAAAAAGCTGCTGAACGTAAAGCCGCAGGGGCGCATTTTTCTGAATCAGGCGGTAAAAGACAAGTATAACTTCCGCGATAAGGTGCCTTATTTACTCCGAGACATGGGCATCGCGGAAGAGTTCTTCCTAAAGCAGGAGCAGAAGGATTATGATTTTGTGTACATCGGTACCATGGCTGCTTCCAGAAGTATAGCTGTGTTTCTGGACCACCTGATTAAGCACTTTCCAAAATATAAAGTGTTGCTTATCGGAGAGCCTTCTGCAGAACTATACCAGCAGTACAGCAAGTTCAGTAACATTACGTTTACCGGCAGACTACCTTATGCGGAGATGCCACAGGTAGCCTCAAAAGCAACGTATGGGCTGAACCTAGTGCCGGACGTATTCCCTTACAACATCCAAACATCCACTAAGCTGCTCGAATACTGCGCCCTAGGCTTAAAGGTGATTTCGACAGATTATACCTGGGCCAGAGAATTCCAGAACCAGGTGCAGGGGAAGTTCTTCTTTGTAAATAAGGACCGGTCGAATTTCAAGCCGGAGCAGTTGGAGCGATTTGATTTTCAGACGCCGGATGTAAGGGCATATACCTGGCAAAATATACTTCAGAGAGCAGGGCTGCTGGCTTTTCTGGAATCGTTGAAAAGGTAATGTCGCTAGATTTTGGAAACAAGTGAGTCTGGAGACTCACTCCTATAGATTTGGCACGGAACTGAGTTCCGCGCCAGGAAAGTAGCCATCAAGTATAAAATAAAAGCCCGGTCTACTGCCCGGGCTTTTATTTTATACTTGGCGATAACAAATCTTCTCATCCCCAAATCTCCAAATCAACTCTACTCCTCCTCGCGATGAACGGTGTTGATGTCGAAGGCCGGCACGCATACCGACCAATACTCGGTTTCTTCATCGTATGGGTTGGCGTAGCGCACGCGGGCGCCTGCTTTTATCAGGATGGTTTCACCGGCTCCTACTTCCACCTCTTCACCGTCTATCTCGATAAGTTTGCGGCCGCGCAGCACAATGGTCACCTCGTCAAATTCAGGGTTCTGGTGCGGTTCGCTCCAGTGCGGTGGGGCCACCATATGTGCAACGCTAAAGGAGCCGGTACGCGTAGAGGCATGCCCAAAATGTTCTTCTATTAACTTGCCGTCGGCGGTGGGCACCCGGAACGGTTTGGTCTGTTTCAGGTATCTTTTCTGGCTCATTGTTCTGTGTTTAAAGTATAAGAAGGTAGTCGCCTACTTGCTGTCGGCGCAGGGTCCTTGTGTAGTAGAAGTAACGCCAGCTCTAGAGGCTTCGCAGGCATTACCGTAGGTTTTGCCATCGCAGCCACAAACCGGATCGTACTGCATGGTGCATATCAGCTCCGGGTTTATTTTGCTCTGATCGATGCAGGGTGTCTGGGCATTTTTGCAGGAGAAGGCACCGGCAAGTATGGCAAAGGGAACGGCTACTAAAATTTTTTTCATAGTTGGTTAAGTGTATAGAAATTAAAGGTTTATACGTGAAAGAAACCAGCTTTGGACTTTGCGGCAAAAAGCACCGCGAAGTTGTACCAGCCAGCGGTGTCAGGAGCAATTCTAACTTAAGCAGCCTTACCCCGTATGTATGTTGACGGTGTAAAATTAGAGATAATTACGAAAGATTATTTCTTTTTGTACTTCACGACAAAGTATAAACTTCACCGGAACAGACTCTAAAAAACTATGATATGTTAAACAACATGAATGACGACAAAGGAAAGATCCTACTGGCGACTTTGGCTGGAATTGGTGCAGGTATTGTAGCAGGTGTATTGCTGGCCCCGGACAACGGCCGCACCACTCGTGGCAGCGTAAAACGCAGCATGTATAAAGTTGGGGATGATCTTCAGCGCACGATCAAGAACTGGATGGATAGCCTGGAGAATCGTAACGTTACCGGACCGGGCAGCAGCCTGGTAATGCGTGGCTCCTGGGATGATGTGAAAGGACAACTGAAGAAGAACTACGGCGACCTGACAGATGACGATCTGATGTATGTAGAAGGTCAGGAAGACGAACTGCTTGGCCGCCTGCAGCGCAAGCTTGGCAAGACCAAAGATGACATCGTACGTCTGATCTCGAATCTATAGAAGATACCTAATACAGAAAAAAGCCCTGCAATTAATTGTTGGGCTTTTTTTTCTGCAAAAAAACAACTATAATAGAATTCAGTAGTATAGTTATAACTTAATGCTGCCCTTAATCGTTATTAGGGCAACAGACGTTTTAAAAGGATAAACAATAATCTTATAATCAATAAAAACTATGAAAGACAATAGCGGAAAGGTATTATTAGCCTTACTGGCTGGCGCTAGCGCCGGCGTTATTGCTGGCCTGTTAATGGCTCCGGATACTGGCGAAACAACCAGAAAAGGAATATCTAAGTGGGCTGGTAAGATGAGCAAAGACCTGGAGAAAAACCTGCAGGCTGGCCTTGAAGAAATGAAGAAGATGAGCAGCACACTGGGTAAAACTGGTGGCTCTACCGGTGGAGACACTGGCTCAACTGGTGGCGGTAGCACATCAGGTGGCGGTGCTGGTTCATCAGGTGGAAGAACATCTGGTGGTACAAGTGGTGGCGCGGGTTCAACTGGTGGTTCTGGATCAACAGGTGGTGGAGCCGGCTCTACAAGTGGCACAGGCTCTAGTGGCGGCAACGCATAATAAGGCCTAAGCCTTACCAAAAAGACACGCTTTGCCGGGGTACGTGCTTCATGCACATGCCCGTGGCGGCTACATCTTATATAAGAGGAGCTTCCCCAAAAAAGGGGAGGCTCCTCTTATTTTTTGCGCGGCCTGTTTCAGGTTATACAGTTTAACCTTCAGCCTCTTGTCTCGTTAATTAATGAAACAGCCAGTCATGGCTTCCGGTAAATTATGTAACATTAAAGTAAACAAACTATGAAGACGCGAATGGATTACAGATCGTTGGGGGAAGACAAGGCCACATATAGCAATACAAATTCATCTGTCCGCCAGGTAAGACAGAAAGAAAGCACAGGTTATGAAAGCAGCCGTGGCAGAATTGGTAGCAGTAGCAGATCTGGTAGTACTGGCGGTGGAGTGGGAGCAGTGGCCGTAAGCCTGCTGGCCGGAGCCGGTGTGGGCGTATTAGCTGGCATGCTGATGGCACCACAAAAAGGGCAGGTAACCCGCAGAAGGGTAGCCGATTCTGCCTCCTGGCTTGGTCGTGGCATTACGGACGCCTTCAGCACCAGCAAAAACAAAGTAAACTCCTGGACCAGCAGAAGCAAAAATGCAAATAGAAGCGCTTCTGCAGAACAAAACGGGCAGAGCGGTACAAGCGCCAACAGAGGACGGTAAACAAGAGTAAGTATAAAAGAGAAAGGCCTGCTGATCATCAGCAGGCCTTTCTCTTTTATACTTTATACTTCTTATTCTTCTGTTTTTTCCGGCTTCATCTGCGGGAAGAAAAGCACATCCTGTATCGAGTGTGAATTCGTCATGATCATGCTCAGGCGGTCGATACCGATGCCCAGGCCAGCGGTTGGCGGCATACCGTACTCCAGGGCGCGCAGGAAGTCTTCGTCCAGTACCATGGCTTCCACGTCGCCGCGGCGGCCAAGCTCCAGCTGCTCCTCAAAACGGGCACGCTGATCGATCGGGTCGTTCAGCTCAGAGAAGGCGTTGCAGATCTCTTTGCCATTGCAGATCGCTTCGAAGCGCTCTACCAAGCCTGGCTTGCTGCGGTGCTTCTTGGCTAGCGGGCTCATCTCTACCGGATAGTCGGTAATGAAAGTTGGCTGAATCAGGTTTGGCTCGCAGGTCTCGCCGAAGATCTCGTCGATGATCTTGCCTTTGCCCAGTTTCGGATCGATCCTGATGCCCAGTTTCTCGGCAGTAGCACGGAGCTCCGGCTCCTCCATTTCAGAGATGTCGATCTTGGTGAAGTGCTCGATCGCTTCGAACATCGTGAAGCGTTTCCACGGACGCTGGAAATCGATCACGTTGTCGCCTACCTGTACTTTGGTAGTGCCGTGCAGGTCCATGGCTACTTTCTCCACCATTTCCTCCACCAGGTCCATCATCCAGCTATAGTCTTTGTAGGCTACGTAAAGCTCTACCTGCGTAAACTCCGGGTTATGGAAACGGCTCATGCCTTCGTTGCGGAAATCTTTCGCAAACTCGTACACACCGTCAAAACCACCCACGATCAGGCGCTTTAAGTACAGCTCGTTGGCAATGCGCAGGTACAGGGTCATGTCCAGCGTGTTGTGGAACGTTTTGAACGGACGGGCAGCTGCGCCACCGTAAATAGGCTGCAGGATTGGTGTTTCCACCTCCAGGTAACCTTTGTCGTTCAGGAAGTTGCGCATAGAACCTACCAACTGCGAACGCTTCTTGAACGTTTCACGCACGTGCGGGTTCACCACCAGGTCCACATAACGCTGGCGGTAACGCAGCTCCGGATCCGTGAAACCATCGTGCACAATCTCGTTACCCTGCTCGTCGATCTCACGTTTTACGATCGGAAGCGGCTTCAGCGATTTGGCCAGCAGTTTCAGCTCGGTTACGTGCACCGAAATCTCGCCTACCTGCGTTACGAACGCATAGCCTTTGATGCCGATGAAGTCACCAATGTCGAGCATTTTCTTGAACACCGTGTTGTACAGGTCCTTGTTTTCGTCCGGCGCAATATCGTCGCGCGAAACATAGATCTGGATACGGCCGGTGCTGTCCATCAGCTCCGCAAAAGAGGCTTTGCCCATAATGCGGCGGCTCATCATACGGCCTGCCAGCGTTACTTCCTGGTAGTTGTTCTTTTCCTTATCGAAATTCTCTTTTATTTCCTTGGCAGTGGCAGTAACTTCAAAGAGTTCAGACGGATAAGGGTTGATACCCATTTTTTCCAGCTCTTCGCGCTCATGGCGTCTGCGTAGTTCCTGTTCGCTGAGTTGCATGCGATTATCTACTATAAGTGACAGAGTTAAATAAGGTGCAAAATTCGGAAATTATCGGCAGCTTTTAAACACATATTTTCTTATACCTGGTAAAAAGCGAATACAAGTATAGTAGAGTAAGTATAAGGCAGAGCAGACGGCTCTTTTTCATGCTGTTATACTTTGGCTTTTGCCACTTCCGTATACTTGCAAAAGCAGGTGAAATCCTGTAAATTGTAGTTATAGCTATACTTGTATGAAGCCCTCCAATACGATTCAGGAACGCGTGCACGAGTTTCTGCGGCAGTATCCTCCTTTCAATATGATCAGGGAAGAGCAGCTCCGCAAGCTGGCTTCCCAGGTGCGGGTGATGTACTTGGAGGCCGAGCAGGTGCTGTTTACGCAGGATGATCCGGCGCACGCCTACTTTTATGTAGTGCGGCAGGGCTCCGTCAGGCTGGAGCAGCGCACCGAGGAGGGTGGTCAGCGGCTGGTGGATGTTTGTGATGAAGGTGATCTGTTTGGCGTACGCGCCCTGATTGCCCGTAAAAACTACTCCTCAACAGCTACGGCGGCTGAGGAGTCGCTGGTGTATGCCGTACCCATTGCCTTGTTTGAGCCTATTCTGAACGAGAGCCCTGAAGTAGCTTTATACTTTGCTGCCGGCTTTGCGGCAGGTGCGCCGGTGGTGCGCAGCAGTATGGCCGATACGAACAAAGCCCGTGTAGGCCTTGGCACGAGTTATACTTCTCATCCGGTTATCAACCATCTGGAAGATGTGGTAAAAGTAGGGGCAGGAAAAGGCCTGGTAGCCTGCACACCGGACACTTCCATCCGGCTGGCTGCCCAGATGATGAGCGACAAAGACTCCAGTTTCATGCTGGTGACGGATGAGCAGAACTGGCCGCTGGGCATCACCACCGATACCGATATGCGGAAGCGGGTAGTGGCTGGTCTGGTGTCCATCAACGATCCGGTAGAGGAGATCATGTCGGCGCCTGTGATCACCATTGCCCCGGATCCGCCTATGGCTGATGCGCTCATCCACATGATCCGGCACAAAGTAAAGCACCTGTGCATGACCGAAGATGGCACCGCTCAAAGCAAAGCGGTAGGTGTATTGACTGAACACGATCTGCTGCTGGCGCAGGGAAACAACCCGGCCGTACTCATCACCGAAATAAGGCAGACCAAAGACATCAACAGCCTGCCCGCCATCCGCGACCGTGCCGAAGAACTGGTGCTCAAATACCTGGAGCAGGAGGTGAGTATTTCGTTCATTGCCAACATCATCACCGAAATAAACGATGCCATTATCGTGCGGGCGCTGCAGCACGCCGAACAGGAACTGGGCGAGCCGCCGTTGCGCTACTGCTGGCTGTCGCTGGGCAGCGAAGGCCGCGAGGAACAACTGCTGCGCACCGACCAGGACAATGCCCTGCTTTTTGAAGACCAGCACGCGGCCGGGGAGAAGGAGGCGCAAGCATACTTCCTGAAGCTGGCTGATATTGTAAATGAGATATTGATCAGCTGTGGGTTTGAAAAATGCCCTGCCGATATGATGGCGCGCAACCCCAAATGGTGTCAGCCGCTGCATACCTGGAAGCAATATTTTTACCACTGGATACACGAACCCACAGAAGAATCGCTGCTGCATGCGTCCATCTTCTTTGATTATCGCCCTGTGTACGGCGATTTTAATCTAAGCAGGCAGCTGACGTCCTACATTTACGAGCACATCTCGCAGGAGCATATTTTCCTGCCTTACCTGGCCAAACATGCCCTGCAAAGCCCGCCGCCGCTCAGTTTCTTCCGGAATTTTATTGTGGAGCGGGGAGGGGAGCACAAAGACAGTTTCGATATCAAGCTGCGGGCCATGACTCCCCTGGTAGATGCGGCCCGGGTGCTGACGCTGGACAACCATATTACCGGCGAGAACAACACGTTCAAACGTTTTGCAAAATTGGCCGAACTGGAGCCGAAAAACGCGCTGCTGTACCAGGAGGCAGCCATGGCCTACGAGATCATGATGCGCTACCGGGCCCTGAACGGACTGCGCAACCATACTTCCGGCCGCTACCTGAACCCGAACCAGCTAAACAAACTGGAACGGCAGGCGCTCCGCAACACCTTCAAACCCATCAGCGACATACAGGAACTATTGCAGGTGCGCTTTCAACTAAGCTATCTGGGATGAGGGACTGGCTGAAGCGCTTAATTGGCAGAGAAGCAGAGGCAATTACGGCGGCGACCCCTATGTTTTGGCAGCAGTACACCGCGGCTATGGCGGAGCAGGCTTCCGCTAAGACGCCGCTTGTAGAAGTTGATTTTGTGGTATTTGATACCGAGACCACCGGCCTTGATCCTAAAATTGATCGGGTGCTGTCGATAGGTGCAGTGCGGGTGCATGGCGGACAAGTGCTCATCTCAGAAAGCTTTGAATGCCTGGTAAAGCAGGAAGAGACGCCACAACTCAAGAGTGCCGAAGTACATGGTTTGCTCTCCAAACAGCTGGAGGAGGGACTGCCGGAGCAGGATGCATTGGAGGCTTTCATCCGGTTTACAGGCAACGCGGTGCTGGTAGGCCAGCATGTAGCTTTTGATATTGCGATGGTGAACCAGATGCTCAGGCACCAGGGTATAAATGACAAGCTGCGCAACCGAAGTATAGATACCGCCCAACTGGCCATTCGCCTGGAGCACCGCCGCGGCGACCACCATACCTTAAAGCCCGCCGAGTACAGTCTGGACGCCCTTTGCGCCAGGTATAACCTCCCCACCGACGACCGCCACACCGCCTCCGGCGACGCCTTTGCCACCGCGCTGCTGCTGCTCAAGCTGCTCTCCCTGGCTAGAAAGAGGAAGATTTATACTTTGGGGGAGTTGGTGAAGTAGGGGGGAATTACGAATTACGAATGGAAAGTAGTATCTGCTGTTACGCATTTCCCAATCCGGAACCTTTGCTGCTGCGAATCTCCTAATCCGCGTGTGACTTTCCCCTGCCTTCTCCTAATAACAGGTAAGATAGTTTCACATCTCTTCCTGTCATTTCGACCAGCGGGAGAAATCTGATACGAGCAAAGTATAAACCCACCCCTGCACCCCTCTCTAGAGGGGAATTTCCGCCTTTGCTTTAGGTAAGACTATCCTTTCAAAATGATCCAACCACCCCTGCCCCTCAGAGCTGCGCTCGCTAGTTTCGAACTCGCGTTCTCACTAGTCTAAGGAGGGGAGCTTGGACGTTGCTTTATTTACAGGTATAAGTTTCATTGCTGCAGGTATAACACGGACAGGTCGCGACCTGTCCCTACAAATGGTTTCCAGTTTCATAGCCGCTCACGAAGCAGTGTCGTTTCCAGTCCTTGAGTTGAGCGCCTTCTGGGTTTCCGGTGCCCGTAAGAGCATTGCGACCGAAGGGTAGCAAAGGAAAGCTAGACAGCGCGATGCCCGAGGACGAGGCCTCGCGGCCTAAGAGCGCACCAAAGTATAAAATGAAAGTATAGGCTTATAAGACTGAGGAACAGAAGCAGCTACGAAGCAACAGGCTTGCCGGCTCAAAGTATAAACTCCAGCTATTAGTATAGATTCTTCATCACTATTCTAAACTACAAATTCAAACTAGCAATCAATTATATTTGCAGCGAATACACCTACAGCTATGATAGACGAACAACACAACCCCTGGACAACCCTTTCCTCGAAAGACATTTACCAGAACCCCTGGATAAAGGTGCGGGAAGATCAGGTGCTGAATCCCCGCGGCGGAGAAGGAATTTACGGCGTGGTGAGCATGAAGAACAAAGCCATCGGCATCATTCCCATCGATGACGAAGGCTATACGTACCTGATCGGCCAGTACCGCTACCCGCTGAATGAATATTCCTGGGAAATACCCATGGGTGGCGGCCTGATCGAAAACGATATCCTAGAATCGGCGAAACGGGAATTGCAGGAGGAAACCGGCTTTACTGCTACTAAATGGACCAACATTGCGCGGCTTCATACTTCCAACTCGGTAACGGACGAGGAAGGCTTTGTTTTCCTGGCAGAGGAGCTTACGGCCGGCGAAACTGCTTTTGAAGAGACCGAAGAACTGCACATCAAACGGGTGCACCTGGATGAGGCCGTACGCATGGCCATGAACAATGAAATAACAGACGCTATCAGCGTGGCAGGGCTGCTGAAGGCGGCATTGCTGTTGCGCAGCCAACAATAATAGCTGCAAGTATACCTGGTTCAGGAGGGTTGTCTGTTATAAATACGGCTGCCGGTTGAACTATTCCCATGTGAAAGGTGTGCCTAGTGTAGGAAGAGCAAATTGATAACTGACGGATTATTGTTACATTTGAGAGCATGAAGCCCCTGAAATATATAGCACATCGAATCTATACAACCTGGTGCGTTACCTGGTTTATACTTCCGTTTGTGGTAACGTATCCGGCTCAGGTAATACTGCTGCGCAAACAGCGTTGGTATCGTCATGTGCACAACATTAACCGGTTCTGGTCTTCGTCGGCGCTGCGCATGTTTCTGGCTCCTATCTCGGTAGAGTGGCGTGCGCCATTCAGCGCCCAGAAACAGTATATTTTTACGCCAAATCATAGTTCATACCTGGATATTCCGATGCTGCTGCATACTATTCCGGGTTTCCTTAACTTTGTAGGCAAAAGCTCGCTGTGCAAAATTCCGCTGTGGGGCAAAGTATACGAACGGCTCTATATTTCAGTAGACCGCAAAAGCGCCGTCAGCAGCGCCAAGAGTTATATAAAATCAGTACGAACGCTGGAAGAAGGACGTAACCTGGTGATTTTTCCGGAAGGAACGATCCCGAAAACGGCCGGACAACAGCTGATGGCATTTAAAGACGGGCCGTTTAAGCTGGCCATTGAAAAGCAGCTGCCGGTAGTGCCCGTAACAATGCCCTATAACCAAAACTTTTTACCGGACCTGGACGGTAAGCTGAAAGTGCGCTGGCATCCGCTCAAAATCGTGCTGCACGAGCCGATCGAGACGAAAGGCATGACGCTGCAGGATCTGCCGGCACTTAAAGAACAGGTATTCCAGGTTATTCAAACAGAAATTACGAAACACAATAAGACGCATGTCAACGGATATTCAGACCATCAGAAAGTTAGCGCACTTAGCTAGGCTTGAGTTTAACGAAGAGAAAGAGCAGGAAATGCTTCAGGACCTGAACAAGATCCTGAATTGGGTGGATCAGCTGCGCGAACTTGATACCGAGAGCGTGGAGCCGCTTATCCATATGTCAGAAGAAGTAAACGTACTGCGCGACGACGAGGCCCACAACGAGGTTAGCCACGAAGAGGCCCTTCGGAACGCACCTAAAAAAGACTCCGATTATTTCAGGGTACCGAAAGTGCTGGAATAATCTGTTCACCTCTATATGAGTAAAATTAAGTTTTGGAAAAACTGGGATAGGGATAGCAGGTATCCCTATCTTTTTTTGATGCTATTGGCTGTAGCCACGCTGCTGCTGGGCATCTACCACTATTTTACCGGTGATACTTATGCCTACGCCTGGGACAAGCTGTCGGAGCTGCAGGTGGTGCAGGTGCCTGTGCAGGAGCTTACGCGTCTGCTGGAGCCCTTCACGCTGTACGCTGACGGGTACCTGATCACAGAGCAGTATGATATTGCGGCGCCAGTCGTAAATACGTCGGCCGCAGTTATTTACCTGGTTATACTTGCCATTTGCGTGGCATTTTATACGGCTGCAATCAGCACCATGCGGCAGCTTCCATACTTTGGTGGCATCCTGCTGCTGATGCTGTTCCTGGCTTCCTTTAACCTAGACTTGCTGGGTATTTTTGGCAACGGGGCCAGCCAGACCATGCTGCTGGTTTGCATCGCGCTGCTGGCCATTGTAAGCTATGCTTTTCAGGCGTTTTACCCGAACGTGCGGCTTACGTGGCGTGTGCTGGCACTGCTCGGCGTGATGGCATTACTAGCAGGGCTGATCTTTACGGAAGCAAAATTTCCTGCTGCACTTACCGCGCTGCATCTGGTTAACTACAGTGCCCTTGGTTCTATTGTAGCCACGTTGCTTTTCATGATCTGGGTTTCTTACGAGAACGTAAACGCCCTGCTCTGGATCAATACGCAGGCTAAAACGCCGGAGCGCAGGTTTAGTATGTGGCAGTTTATGCTTGTAAGTATACTTTACCTGCTCAACCTCTTGTTGCTGTACCTGCGCCACGTAGGCTACATTCAGGCCGATCTGTTTTATGTGAACGCCTATTTTATCCTACTGCTCTCGGTTGTGGCTGGTTTCTGGGGTATGCGTCAGCGGGAGTCTATTTACGGTAAATTGTTTCCGTTTAAGCCAACAGGTGCAATCCTGTACCTGGTGTTTGCCATCATTACGTTTCTGAGCATAGGCTATGCCTTCGCTACTGCCAACGATTCCCTGACCGTACTTTACCACGACCTGATCGTGTACACGCACCTGGCGTTTGGGTTCATGTTCTTCATCTACGTGATGTTCAACTTCGGCAGGCTGATGGAGCAACGGTTGCAGGTGTACAAAGTGGTGTACCAGCCCAAGCGGTTGCCGCTGTACACGCTCTTCACGATGGGGGCTATCATGCTTGCTATTCTGGTGATGCGGACGCAGTACCGTACTTACTTTTATGCCTATGCTGGGTATTATAATTACCTGGGCGATCTTTACAAGGCTACCAACAACGATATTCTGGCCGAGCGCTTTTACCAGGAGAGCGACCTCTACGATGTGAACAACGTGAAGGCCAATTATAGCTTGGCAGGTATGTACCGGGCAACCGAACAGCGCAACAACGAGATACTCAGGATGAAGGAAACGCTGGAGAAGCGACCGAACCCAAGGCTGTATGTGCGCCTGGCTAACCTGTACGACGAAAAAGAATACTTTTTTGAAAAACTGTACGTGCTCCGGCAGGGGGTAGCGGCATTCCCCGAGAGTGGCGAACTGTACAACAACCTGGCGCTCCTTTATACCCAGACAAGTATAGCCGACAGCGTAGCCTACTACTTTGACCTGGCACAGAAGCATACGTCCAACGACGACTTTATCCGCAGCAACCGACTGGCATACTACACCAAGCAAGCCATGCCGAAGCAGGCAGAAGCGGTGCTGGACGAAGGGCGTAACGGCAAGTATAAAACACTGCGCAGCAACATGGCCGTACTGCGCCAACTGCTTGGCCGTGAGCCGGAAGAGAAAAAAGCTTTTGCCCCAGACTCTCTGGAGCAGGTAGAGGATTTTACGCTCTTTTACAACAATGCCCTGAGCACCCTTGGTACTGGCGATACGACACTGCTGAAGCCAGTGAACCGTTACTTGGCCTCCCGTGCCAATAACCTGTTCATGGAGGATCTGCTGTACCTGAAAGGGCTGGTGCACCACTACAACGGTCGTCCGAAAGAAGCCAGAAGTACCGTAGAGAACCTGGCGTTGGCATCTTCGGAGCGCAGCGGCTATTACTACAATGCGCTGGGCATCTGGATGATGGAAGAACAGAACTATGCGGCAGCGGCAGCCTACTTTAAACTGGCTAAAGACCATGGCTTTAAGCAGGCATACCTCTCGCATGGGTATGCCCTGGCACTGGCCCATCAGCCGGAGGCCGCCAAAGAAGCTCTGAAAGAGGCAGGCTTTACCGAGGTTGAATCGGCAATAGAAGTAGCGCAAACGTTGCTGGCCGTTCTGGAGCAGGACCCGCAGACCATCGCCGCTCAAGCCCCCGATGAGGATAAAGTACAGTACCTGCTCACGTACCTACCTCACTTAACCACCGCAGAGCTGAATGCCATTGTTAATTCTGTTAAGGACAAGGAAATGCGCAGGCAGGCACTTGTTGCCAAGATAGACTACTACATGCAGAAACAGCAGTGGCGCCTGGCGAACGAAGCCATTAAAGAGGCCTCGCCGGTGCTGCAGCCGGAAGGGGAGCTGCGTTCGCAGTTGAACCTGCAGCAGATGAGGCTGTGGCTCTACACCAGGAACTACGACGTGCTGCTCAGCCGCATGGACAACCTGCACCTGACCCCACGCGACAAGCGACAGAAATTATACTTCAGAGCCAAAATAGCAGAAGTTAAAGGCCGCGACCGCGAGGCTGCAGAACGGTACAACCAAGCCCTGAAAGCACTGCTCTACGATGAGGAAGTGGTGGAGTCGGCAGCTGTTTTCTTTGCCAAGCAGAGCCCGCGTGATATGAAGTCGTATAACGTGTTGCTGGATGGCATCACCTATAACCCGTACTCGCCGAGGCTGTACAAAGCCTATGCCCTGGAAAGTATAAACCAGGGGTTGGGCAGCTATGCGGAAGAGGCTTTGGTGTCGTTGCGCAATTTGCTTCCTGCCTCGGAATATAGTACATTTATAAAGAAATACGAGAAGCAGCGCGAGGCCGCAGAAGCACGTGCTGACGATTGGCAACTATAATCTGAGCCTGCATGAGCACGATCATCGAGACACACGATATCTCCAGGGTATACCACATGGGCAGCGAAACCATCCACGCCCTGAAGTCGGTGTCCATCACCATTCAGAAAGGGGAGTACGTTGCTTTTATGGGCCCGTCCGGTTCCGGAAAGTCCACCCTGATGAACATCATCGGCTGCCTCGATACGCCTTCCGGCGGACAGTATATCCTGAACGGGCAGGACGTGAGCAACATGACGGATAACGAACTGGCGGAAGTACGAAACAAGGAGATCGGCTTCGTGTTCCAGACGTTCAACCTTTTGCCTCGCCAGAGTTCCCTTGAGAACGTGGCCCTGCCGCTGATCTATGCTGGCTACAGCAAATCGCAGCGCGAGGAACGGGCCCAAAAGGCGTTGGAGAGCGTAGGGCTTGGCAACCGGGGCAAGCACAAGCCAAACGAGTTGTCAGGTGGTCAGCGCCAGCGCGTGGCCATTGCCCGGGCGCTCATCAACAACCCGAGTATCATACTTGCCGATGAGCCTACCGGTAACCTCGATACCAAAACCTCTTACGAGATCATGGAGCTGTTCGAGAAGCTACATTCCAAAGGCAACACGATCATCATGGTAACGCACGAAGAGGATATTGCAAAGTATGCGCACCGCATCGTGCGCCTCCGTGACGGACTGGTCGAGACTGACTCTCCGAACCTGGACGTTACCACGGCATCTACCCTACAGGCTGAACAACACTAATGAAAATATACACCAAAACCGGCGACAAAGGCACCACCTCGCTTATAGGTGGCACCCGTGTAGCCAAATCGCATTTACGCATCGAGTCTTACGGCACCGTAGACGAACTTAATTCTTACATCGGACTGGTGCGCGACCAGGAAGTTAACAAGGGACGTGCAGATATTCTGAAAGAGATCCAGGACAGGCTTTTCACCATTGGCTCCGTCCTGGCTACCGATCCGGATAAAAACGTTAAAATGGGGACCCCGGACCTGCACGAAGAGGACGTTGTACTGCTGGAACAAGAGATAGACAAGTATACAACGGAAGTGCCCCCATTGCGTGCCTTTGTACTGCCGGGAGGAAATCAGTCGGTATCGTTCTGCCATGTGGCCCGTTGCGTTTGTCGCCGTGCCGAGAGGCTGGTGATTCGTCTGCAGGAAGAGTCTCCGGTAGATGACCTGGTTATTATTTACCTGAACAGGTTATCGGATTACCTGTTCGCCCTTTGCCGCAAAATGACGTATGAACTACAGGCTGAAGAAGTGGTCTGGAAGCCCCGCGTCTAAGGCATCATGTAGAAAACAAAAACTATCGCTATGTCAGTTGATACGCTAACGATACCAACTCAACGTGTGGCCAAGTCGCGCATTTCAGAGCTGGACTACAACAACATTGAGTTCGGGAAGATCTTTTCCGATCATATGCTGGTGGCCGACTTCAGGGACGGCGCCTGGCAAACACCCGAGATCGTACCTTATGGCAACATGCCGTTGAGTCCGGCTACGTCGGCACTGCACTACGGCCAGTCTATTTTCGAAGGGATGAAAGCCTACCGCAGTGCAGAAGGCGAGATCCTGCTCTTCAGGCCATACGATAACTTCAAAAGGCTCAATATTTCGGCACAACGCATGTGCATGCCTGAGATACCGGAAGAAATTTTTATGCAGGGGCTGGAGCAGTTGATCCGCCTGGATGCTGCCTGGGTACCGCCTACAGCAGGCTGTGCTCTTTACCTCCGCCCGTTCATGTTTGCTACGGATGATTTTATCGGGGTGCGACCTTCTTCCAACTACCGCTTTGCTGTATTCACCTGCCCGGTGGGTGCCTACTACGGCCAGCCGCTGAACGTAGCCATTGAGCCGAACTATGTGCGCTCTGCAGAGGGTGGCGCTGGGTTTGCAAAGGCTGCCGGCAACTATGGCGCAGCCCTGTTGCCTGCCCGTAAAATGCAGGAGAGAGGCTACCACCAACTCATCTGGACAGATGCCTGCGAGCACAAATACATCGAGGAATCAGGTACGATGAACGTGATGTTCGTGATCGATAATGTATTGGTAACACCCGCTGCGGGCACCACCATCCTGGATGGCATTACCCGCAAAAGCGTGCTGCAACTGGCACGCGACATGGGTATAAAAGTAGAAGAACGCAAAGTAGCCGTTGAGGAGGTAATAACAGCCCAGAAAGCAGGCAAACTGCAGGAGGCGTTTGGTACAGGTACTGCGGCAACCATTGCACAGATTGCGTCCATCCACTATCAGGACACTGACTATGAATTGCCGCCAATCGAAAGCAGACGGGTTTCCAACAACGTTGCTGCCGCTCTCGACAGAATTAAGACTGGCCAGGATACGGACCCTTACAACTGGGTACATAAAATCAGCCTTTGAGTTTAAATGTGCGACATGCTGAAGTATAAACCAGCTGGTTTATACTTCAGCATGTTTGGCTTTAGAGCATAACAAAGTATAACCACAGCAAATGACAACCGAACAAGTAAAAGATTTAAAGGCACGCGTAGAGGCCTTGAGGAGGTATCTTTGACTACGATACCAAGAAAAAACAAGTAGAAGAAACAGAAAAGCAAACTACTGCCGCCGATTTCTGGGATGACCCCAAAGAAGCCGAAAAGATCCTGAAAGAAGTGAAATCGGTAAAAACATGGACCGACCATTACGACCAGGTAGAGAAGGCTGTAACCGATTTTGAAGTGCTCTTTGATTTTTACAAGGAAGGCGATGTAACAGAAGAGGAGATACAGCAGGAGTATAAAAAGGCGTCTGAAGCGGTAGAAGGACTGGAGTTTAAGCGCATGCTGAGCAGCGAAGAAGACCAGTTAAGCGCCATTCTGGAAATAAATCCGGGCGCCGGCGGCACCGAAAGCCAGGACTGGGCCGAAATGCTCATGCGTATGTACATCATGTGGGCTGAGTCGCATGGGTTTGGAGTGAAACAGATCAACTACAACCCAGGCGAAGGGGCAGGTATAAAATCGGCTACGCTTGAAGTAACCGGCGACTTTGCCTATGGTTACCTCAAGTCCGAGATCGGGGTACACCGCCTCGTGCGCATTTCCCCGTTCGACTCGGGTGGCCGCCGCCATACTTCGTTTGCTTCGGTGTTTGCCTATCCGGTGGTGGATGATACCATCAACATAGAGGTTAACATGAGCGATATTGAATGGGATACCTTCCGCTCAGGTGGTGCCGGTGGGCAGAACGTAAACAAAGTAGAAACAGCTGTGCGCCTGAAGCACAAACCTACCGGCATTGTGATCGAGTGTCAGATCGAGCGCTCACAGCTCATGAACAAAGAGCACGCCATCCGCATGCTTAAATCCAGGCTCTACCAGATAGAGATGGAGAAACGGAACGCTGAACGCGACCGGATCGAAAGCACCAAGAAACGCATCGACTTCGGCTCCCAGATACGCAACTACGTGCTGCACCCATACAAGCTCATCAAAGATATTCGTACAGGGGTAGAGCGAACCGATGTGCAGAATGTGCTGGACGGGGATCTGGATGAGTATATCAAAGCGTACCTGATGCAGGCGTAATTAGCATCTTTAACTCAACAAAAAGGCACCGGAGACGGTGCCTTTTTTATTTTAACCTTCCGGATAAAGCCCTTGAAGATTTTAATAGTTTTTTAAGTGAACAGGCACTACAGATTGGTTAACTTCTGGAAGTATAAAGTATAAGGTGTCTTGGTCTATTATATGTGTGTTAAAGTATTGAGGAATAAGTAGATGTAAAATAAAATTACTCATGCTGCAGGAGATAATATACAATTAGCACATCTACTTTAGCTTCTAAAATGCGTATACAATTTAAGTATAATAAGAATTTATTGTAGTATATAGATATGGTTGTGAAGCCATGCTTAAACCATATAACAATTGAAAACCTTTAAGTGCAGTGCTTATAGTTAGAGCTTTACAAACATACAAATAGAGCGATACAGAGAGTTACTCT
Organism: Pontibacter ruber; assembly: GCF_023630205.1. GTDB lineage: Bacteria > Bacteroidota > Bacteroidia > Cytophagales > Hymenobacteraceae > Pontibacter > Pontibacter ruber. Next base: position 361,428 of record NZ_JALPRR010000004.1, read on the forward strand.
CCTTCTTTACCAGCATTACACTTCAAAGGCACTCCTCTATGCGGGGCAGTCACATGTAAAGTGCGTCCTGTTCCTTTGTCGTTAAGTTGTTCAGGAAAACCAAATCATCTTTTCTTCAAAAAGCTAGTTCCCGTGTTGTGGAAGAAGGCTCCGTTAATTACGCCAGTGCGAAAAGTAAAGCAAAATTTTACATGTAAAATCATAATACCACTGTCATGAAAAGACTATTACTTTTAAACTTCATCCTTGTGTTTGTCCTGCTGCAGCAGGCAATGGCGCAAGGCAGAACTGTTACGGGTACGGTAACCGATGCAGCCACAGGCGAAGGCTTACCTGGCGTAGCTGTTCTGGTGCAGGGCACAACGGTGGGTACTACTACCGGTGCAGATGGTGCTTATACAATCAATGTACCCGAAGGGTCAAATACCTTATCTTTCCGTTTTATAGGGTATACCACTGTCACACGTAACATTGATAACGCTTCTACCATCGATGTAACGATGAACGTTGATACCCGACAACTCGAGGAGGTGGTGGTAACAGCCATAGGTATTGAAAGGGAGCAAAAAGCCCTGGGTTATTCGGTGCAGCAGGTTGGTGCCGAACAGATCGAAAAGAGCACTACACCAAACCTGGTAAATGCCCTGAACGGTAAAGTGGCCGGTGTAAACATCATTAGTGCGAGCGGCGCACCAGGTGCACCTGCTAAAATTAATATCAGAGGCAATACGTCTATCATAGGCTCTAATACCCCTCTCTTTGTTATCGATGGTGTTCCGATAGATAACTCCTCAAGTTTTACAGGGAACCCGGATAATGGCGCTAATAACAACCTGCTGGGAGGAGTTGCTGTTTCTAACCGGGCAGTGGATATCAACCCGGACGATGTGGAATCTGTGAGTGTACTGAAAGGGCCTGCTGCCACAGCGCTTTATGGTATACGAGCCGGTAACGGTGCCATTGTTATCACTACCAAAAAGGGGCAGAAGGGCAAAGCCGTTATTAACTATAGCACCTCTTATACTTTAGATAGGGTAAATCAGCTGCCTGAACTGCAACGACGTTATGGCCAGGGCTCCGGAGGTGAGTTTACGGGTACGTTTCCAGGTTTTAACAGCGTGCTGTCCTGGGGGCCACTGCTGGATACCATGCGCTTTGATGGTCAGCCATACCTTTACGACGTGAATGGTTTCCTTGTAAGCCAGAATGATCCGACAGCAACCGAAAAACGCGCTATAGCTTACGACAACCTGGACAATTTCTTCGAAACAGGCCACACCTGGAACAATACCCTCAATCTGTCAGGTGGCACCGATAAAGCAGATTACTATGTTTCTTTGTCGCATTCTACACAGAACGGGGTAGTGCCAAAAAGCGAATTCGACCGTACCTCCATCCGTATCACAGGTAGTACACAGCTTTCTGAAAAGCTGAGCACCTTCGGATCTGCTAACTACATCAAATCAGGGGGCAAGCGTCTGCAGCAGGGCTCTAACGTTTCCGGTGTTATGCTTGGGCTATTGCGTGCGCCTATTTCTTTCGACCTGACCAATGGTATAGACGATGATCCGGCTGACAACCCGGCTTCTTATGTGCTCCCTGACGGCAGACAACGTACTTACCGGGAGGGAGCAGGCTATGATAACCCATTCTGGAGTATTAACCGAAATCCATTTGAAGATGATGTAAACCGCCTGATTGGCTATATTGGAGGTGAGTATAAATTCACAGACTGGTTCTCTTCAACGCTGCGAGTAGGTACAGACTTTTATAATGACAGGCGAACAGGTGGACTTGATATCTTTTCCAGAGCTGCTCCTGCAGGACAGACCTTTGAAGAGCAGATTTTTAACAGGGATTTCAATACAGATCTCCTGCTGACATTTAACAGGGATTTCTCTGAAGATCTGAATACCAGATTAATTCTGGGGCATAATTACTTCCTGTCAAGATTCCAGCGTCTTTTCTCTCAGGGTAGTACGTTAGCCAACCCGACATTCTTCGATTTGTCAAATGCAGCCAGCATCATTGCCCGTGAAAACCAACGCGACATTGAAAGGGTTGCTGCTTATGCAGATGCTACTATCTCTTATAAAGAGACATACTTCCTGAACCTGACAGGCCGTAACGAATGGTCTTCTACACTACCATCCAGTGACAATTCTTTCTTCTACCCTGCTGTGAGTTTTGGCTTTGTGTTTACAGAGCCCCTTGGCCTGGCCGATGGAACAACGCTGCCATTCGGTAAGTTCAGGATCTCATACGCAGTAGCAGGTAACGACGCTCCTGCTTACTCACTGACCACGCCTTATGTAAGACCAGCCTGGGGCGATGGTTGGACAGCAGGTATCTCTTTCCCATTCAGAGGGGTGCCAGGCTATGCTATTGCCACGCAACTGGGTAATCCGGATTTAAAGGCTGAAAAGAACAAATCGTTTGAAACAGGTCTGGACCTGCGCTTTTTTGAGAACCGCTTAGGTCTTGACTTTACCTATTACCGCAACGTTTCAGAAGATCAGATTATCCCGGTTGCTTTCTCTGCTACCTCAGGTTTCCTTACCAAGGTGTTGAACGCGGGAGAAATCGAGAATAAGGGTGTTGAAGTTGTTTTGAGAGGAACACCGGTGCAGACAGACAATTTCAACTGGGATGCCATTGTCAACTTTACCAGGAACAGAAGTGAGGTAGTAGAGTTAATAGAAGGTGTCGAAAGTATCACACTAAATGGTTTCACCAGGCCAACATCCAGAGCGGTAGTAGGGGAGCCTTACGGCGTGCTGTATGGTGGTAAATGGGCCCGCAACGAGCAAGGGCAAATACTCATAGGAGAGGATGGGTTCCCATTCCCGGCCGATGAAGAAGGCATTATTGGTGACCCGAACCCTGACTGGACAGCAGGTATCACAAACACTTTAAGCTATAAAGGTATAAATCTGTCTTTCCTGTTTGATATTCGGAAGGGCGGAGACATCTGGAATGGTACGGAAGGTATCATGCGCTTTTTTGGAACAAGTAAGGCTACAGAAAACAGGGGAGAATTGTTTGTTTTCGAAGGTGTAAAGGAGGATGGTACACCAAATACGCAACAGGTTGTGCTGGATGAGAGCTGGTATACCGGTCAGGGCGGTGGCTTCGGCGTTGTTGACGAGCAGTTCGTCGAAGAAGCATCATGGGTTCGACTCAGAGAGCTGACATTAGGATACAATCTGCCAAGTGGATGGTTGGAAGGATCACCTATATCAGCCGTGAATGTAGCCTTCACCGGCCGTAACCTCTGGCTAGATACAGATTATAGCGGTATTGATCCAGAAACCAACCTGACTGGAGCGTCCAATGGCTTTGGCCTGGAGTACTTTAACATGCCAAACACGAGAAGCTACGGTTTAAGTTTACGGGTTACCTTTTAGCACATAAAGCAATACAACTATGATACTTAGAGATATTTTCAAATATATAGCTGCCGTGGCTTTGGTCGGCTTTGTTTCATCTTGCGATCTTGAGGAAACAAATATAGATCCGGATAATCCAGCTGATGCCGATGTAAACCTGATTTTACCTTCTGCACAGGCTGGCTTTGCTTATGTGCAGGGAGGTGACCTGGGCAGGTACTCCAATGTGCTTACCCAGCACCTGGCTGGTGTGGGGCGTCAGCACCTGGTTATTGGCAGATATCAGATTAATGAGACAGATGTCAACAACCTGTGGCGCTTCAGCCTTTATCCAATCATGGAGAACACCAGATTGGTGATTGACAAAGCAACAGAAGAGGGCTCTCCTCATTATTCGGGAGTGGCGAAAGTCATGCTTGCCAATATGATCGGTGTTACAACAGATGCTTGGGGAGATGTTCCTTTTTCACAGGCTTTTCAAGGTGACGAAAACTTCAACCCAATCTATGATCCTCAGGAGCAGATTTATACTAATGTTCAAACGCTTCTGGATGAGGGAATAGCAGAGCTTCAGGCAACAGAAAGTTTCCGATCACCGGATGAAGATGATCTGATATATGGTGGTGATTTGACTAAATGGATCAAGGCTGCTTATACTTTAAAAGCCAGGTACTATAATCATCTCAGCCAGGTGGATCCTCAGCAATCTGCACAGCAGGCTTTAGCAGCACTTCAAAATGGTTTTACCAGCAACGCAGATAATGCGCTCTTCCTGTTTGGGTCATCTGAGACCGAGGCCAATCCATATTACCAGTTTAACGAGCAGCGTGGCGACGTGGTAATGGGAGAATTTTTTGTTGAGCTGCTGAAAAGCCTTAATGACCCGCGCCTTCCTGCCTTTGTGGCCCCGCTTGACACAGATGCGGAAGGTAATCCGATCTATGAAGGTGCAACTGCCGGAGTGGCTGAAGACGGATCTCCAATGGGACCTTATTATGCTTCTATCGATTCACCTGTGCCCGTTATTACTTACTATGAAGCTAAGTTTATAGAAGCTGAAGCCAACCTGCGACTAGGAAACAATGCGGAAGCAGCTACAGCTTATAATGAGGCCGTTAGAGCAGCACTGGAGAGTGTAACAGGAACAGCTGATGAGGCATATTTAACCCAAAATGCGAGTGCAACTGCGGGTACTATTTCTCTTGAGCAGATCATGACCCAGAAATATATTGCTATGTTCACGAACATAGAGGCATGGACAGATTATCGAAGGACAGGTTTTCCAGAAATTCAAACGGCTCAAAATGCTTTGGGCCCATTCCCTTTAAGGTTCCCATACCCACAATCAGAACGCTTACTTAATGCAGCCAACATACCTACTGGTGCTGTTGGAGTAGGAGATCCGGTTTGGTGGGACAGGCCTTAATTTGTAATCTTAGTTTTACTCATATTGATTATGGTTTTAAAAATAAAACAGATGCTTAACTCATTCTAATCTGCTTAGGTTACCGTATCCGCAATCAGAACTGTATGCCAATGCGCAAAATACAAACGGTGTCTGGTGGGACGACGGTTCAGACAATTAGAAGGATTATAGTATAGAGATAAAAAGCCCGGTGCACCTGCACCGGGCTTTTTGTTTGTCGTTATCTACGGCATGAACTCATGCTCAGGCTGTAGCAGGGTTAGCGTTTACGTTTATATAAATTATCGGAGTTATACTACATGCTGAGATCTATTAAGTAGAATTGATTTTCTCACAGTTTCTAATCGTTTTTCTTTAAGTAAGAAAAAATTTAAAGTATAAGAGACGGCGTTATGGATATGGAACAACAGAATAACGGATAGCATCTGTTCTCAAAAGAGAAGTTGATACAGGGTGATTTGTGTTTAAACATTATTTGTGTCCAGACTGCTGAATGTGCCCAAAAGAGGTATGCAGGTTACATCAGTTAAGCAAAATGCAGGCGAATCTCTGAACGAGCTGTCGAACTTATTCAGTTCATGTAACTTATCTCTGAGGTGCAAAAAATATGCTTGCTATTGCTTTTATTTGAATATATCCATATTATTGGAGACTGAAAAGAAGCGGAGGTAAGGCTGTTGGGTTACGTTCGTAATTGTACATAAAAAAGCTTCTTTTCTTTGCCCGGATCTGGTGTTGTTAATTAATCGAACAACAGAGAGGCAAAAGTACCTGCTAACGATAATCAATATAAAAGTATAAAAGGTACATCCTGCCTAGTAGGATGTGCCGGGCCACTGAAGTTGAATTCGCCTTACAAAAGGCGAACAGGGATTTCTTTGTGCTTCTGAAAGCTAAACTATTCTAATCTTTAACTATTTAATTTACCTTAATCACAAACCAATGAGAAAACTATTACTTGTAAGTTTTGCTCTGGTATTTGTCCTGCTGCAGCAGGCAATGGCCCAAGGCAAAACTGTGTCTGGTACGGTAACTGACCAGGCAACTGGTACAGGGCTTCCGGGCGTTGCTGTACTTGTAAAAGGTACAACCGTAGGTACTGCCACAGGCGCAGACGGAACTTACTCTCTTAATGTGCCTGAAAATGGCAACACCCTAGTGTTCCGCTTTATCGGTTACAAAACCGTTGAGCGTCCTATTGGTACTGCTAGCGCTATCAACGTTACACTTGAAGTGGATCAGCGCCAACTTGATGAAGTAGTTGTTGTGGGTTATGGTACACAGCAGAAGAAAGACGTTACCAGCTCTATTGCTCAGGTAAAAGGTGAAAGCATTTCTCAGCTTGCTACTCCGTCTTTTGATCAGCAGCTGGCTGGCCGTGCTTCAGGTGTACAGATCACACAGCCATCCGGTATCCTTGGTGCTCCTCCTAAGATCAACATTCGTGGTGTAAACTCAATTAACTCGAACACGCAGCCACTTATTGTTATCGATGGTGTACCTGCAACTTCTGGCGACCTGGGTGGATTTACGCCTACCAACGCACTGGCTGACATCAACCCGAACGATATCGAGTCATTCGAGATCCTGAAGGATGGTGCTGCTACAGCGGTTTACGGTTCACGTGCTGCTAACGGTGTTATCCTGATCACTACCAAAAAAGGTAAGTCTGGTCAGGCTAAATTTGCTTATGATGGCTGGGCTGGTACTGCAAAAGCTATCGAGCTGCACGACCTGCTGAATGCTCAGGAATTTGTGGACATCACAAACGAAAAGTATAAAAACATTGGCCAGACTTCGCCTGCTGTAATGGGTGAGTATGATACAGACTGGAACAAGGAAGTATTCCGCACTGCTTTCCAGCAGAGCCACGCTTTCTCTGCTAGTGGTGGTACTGACAGAAACTCATACTACTTCTCTTTAGGCTATTCTAACCAGGAGGGTATTGGTCGTGCTAACAGCTTAGAGCGTTACACTGTACGTTCTAACATGTCTACTAAAGTAACCAAGTGGCTGGATTTCGGTCTACAGGCTGGTTTGTCAAGCCAGATCAACCAAGGCCCGCTTACAGGTGCTAACAGCTTGTCTGGTAACATCTTCAGCGTGATCCGTATGCACCCTAACGTACCGGTGTTAGATCCAAATGACCCTACTGGCTACAACATTGATGATGTAAACACAAGATCTCTTGGCCGTGGTCCAAACACTGCAACTATTGCAAACGGTATCCCTAACATCCGTTTCGTATTGGATAACAACCTGCGTAAGTCTACTACATACCGTGGTTTAGGTAACGTATACCTGGACTTCAAACTGGTTGATAACCTGCGTTTCAAGACGTTACTTGGTGCCGACCTTACTTTAGTTGATGACTTCCTGTTCAACGACCCACGCCATGGCGACGGTCAGGGATCTAACGGTGTAGTTTCTCAGGCTTACTCTCCTATCAAAGCATGGAACTGGCAGAACATCCTGAGCTACAACAAGACTTTCAACGAGGTACATAACCTTGATCTGACTGCAGTTCAGGAATACAACAAATACAGAAGCAGTTTCTTCCAGGCTCAGGGCACTTCCCTGTCTGATCGTTTCTTCAACGAGAACCTGGTAAGCGGTACATTTGCTAACCAGTTTGCATTTGGTGGTATTGGTGAAAACGGTCTTGCTTCTTATCTGGGTCGTTTCAACTATAACTATGCCAGCAAATACTACATTGGTTTCTCAATGCGTGCTGACAAGCTTTCCAAGCTGTCTGAAGACAACCGTTGGGGTTATTTCCCAGGTGTATCTGCAGCCTATAGAATCTCTGAGGAAAGCTTCTTCAAGAACTCAACTGCCCTTGGTTTCATCTCTGACCTAAGAATCAGAGGTAGCTTCGCTGAAGTTGGTAACATCGGTATCCCTGGTGGTAACTATCCATACCTTGGCTCATTCGGCCCAGCACAGTATGGTTCTATGAACGGTATTGCCTTCAACAACACAGGTAACAAGAATTTGAAGTGGGAATCACAGAAAATCTATGACGCTGGCCTGGATGTTGGTTTATTAGATGGCCGTCTGAACCTGGAAGTAGCTTACTGGATGAAAGATAACACGGATGTTGTACTTGCTGCACCAACCCCTCCATCACTAGGTGTTCCTAACAACTCTATTATTAGAAACGTTGGTACTGTAGTGAACGACGGTCTTGAATTCGGCATCTCAGGTACTATTATAGATAAGTCTAACTTCAGCTGGAGCTCTAATCTGAATTTCTCTACCCAGCGTAACGAAGTGAAAGCACTGGTAAATGACCGCGACATTGTGTATGATTATACTATCACACGTGTAGGTGAGTCTATTAACTCGATCTATGGCTACCAGTACGAAGGCGTTAATAGTTCAAATGGTAACCCAATTTACCGTAAAGCTGACGGCTCGCTGGTACAGGGTAACCTGACTGCTGCTCCTGGCAAATCAGCTGGTGTATACTATGGCTATGATCCTGCCAACCCAAGCGTACTTGGTAATCAATCGTCCCTGACAGCTGCTGACAAAACTATCCTGGGTACTACACTACCTAAGTGGTTTGGTGGTTTTGATAACAACTTCAAGTATGGCAACTTTGACATGAACGTGTTTGTTCGCTTCTCTGGCGGCAACAAGATCATGAACCGTACTCGTCAGGACCTGTTAACAATGGCATTTGAGAACAACGGCAGAGAGATCCTTGGCAGATGGCAGAGCCCTGAAAACCCAGGTGATGGCCAAACTCCGAAACTGGCTGCCGGTGCAGGTTACAGCAACTTCATCAACACGAACGGCGAATCTTCTTCTCGTTTCGTTGAGAGCGGTAACTTCCTGAAAGTTGGTAACCTGGCTTTAGGTTATACACTGCCTAAGACAATCACTGAGCGTGCCAACATCGAGCGCCTGAGAATCTACGCACAGCTGCAGAATGCATTCGTGATCTCTGATTACAGTGGCCTTGATCCTGAAACTTATACTAACCTGAACAACGGCAACATGGGTGTTGACTGGAATGGTCAGCCACAGCAGCGTGTGTTCACTGTTGGTTTAAACCTTGGTTTCTAATTTCTAATTATCCTTACAATGAAAAATAGATCTTTTCTTAAAAATAGACTGAAGTTAGCTTTATTAGCGCCGGCGGTTTGCTTTTCGCTGATGATGACTTCATGCGAAAAAGAAGTTACAGAACTTGACCCTTACGACCGTTTAACTGAAGTTAGTGCCTTTACTACTCCTGAGCGTATCGAACTGACAATGGCTGGTGTTTATGACGCAGCTCAGAGTGGTTTCTATGCTGGTGGTGCGGTACGTGGCTATCCTTTTGGTGCGGCACACGTTGAGCAAGGCGATAACCGCGGCGAAGACATGCTGAACCTGGAGGCCTTCTACGCTATTACGTACGAGTCTACCTACAATGCAGCTTCTGCTAACAACGTGTACCACTTCGAGACGCTTTATTCAGTAATCAACAAAGCTAACGTAGTGATAGAAGGTGTTGAAGGAGCCGTAGCTAATAGCGTTATCTCGGCAGAACAAGGTGCTGCCTACGTGGCTGAGGCACGTTTCCTGCGTGCACTGTCTCACCACGAACTACTGGTGCACTTTACACGCCCTTATAACCACACAACTGATGCTTCGCACCCAGGTGTACCTTACAGAACGTTGCCTGTAAACACCCCAGAACGTGTTGAAGAAGCAAGAATGCAGCCAAGAGGAACTGTAAAAGAAGCTTATGCTAAAGTGCTGGAAGATCTGGACTTTGCTGAAGCTAACCTGCCTGAAGCTGGTTCTAAGAAAATTTCTAGGGCTAAGAAAGGTGCCGCCATTGCTCTTAAATCTAGAGTTAAACTGCACATGGGTGACTGGGCTGGCGTTATTGCAGAAGGTAACAAACTTATCACTGGCACAGAGTCTTTCACAAGCCCTATTGGTGGTTACGCTCTGACGGCATCGCCTGAAGGACCGTTTGCGAACAACGCTAGCAACTCCGAGTCGATCTTCTCATTTGAGAACTCTGCTAATGACAACGCCAGTGTAAACGGCTCCCTAGGTCAGATGTATAATGCTGGTACTGGTGGCCGCGCCCTGGTAGCTATCAGCCCGATTATCTGGAACGCTTCTTTCTGGCCTGAAAAAGATGCACGTCGTGCAATCACAACCAGCACAGCAAGAGCAATCTATACTAACAAGTATAGAGATGCTACTACACAGTCTGACTGGTCTCCGATAGTACGCTATGCTGAAGTATTACTGAACGTTGCAGAAGCTGAAGCAAGAACCGGCAATAACGACAGAGCGCTTGCGCTGTTGAATGCTGTTCGTGGAAGATCTACTGACCAGTTATACACTGGCATCACTGGCGATGAGCTGGTACAGGCTATCATCAACGAGCGACGTATTGAGTTCTTAGCTGAAGGCATGCGTTGGAAAGATATCCATCGCCTGGCAAAAGAAAGTAAGTTCGCTCCTGCTGGTATACCTGCCAAAGTAGCGGCTGCTAACCTGAAGCGTGAAGATTATGTTGCTGCAAGTGGTACTGTAAGACCAGATGCCATTAAGATCGCAGCCATACCTTACGAGGATTTCCGTTTCATCTGGCCACTTCCAATTTCTGAGACCAGTGCTAACCCAATACTGGAGCAGAACCCAGGATACTAATTTAGTAACTGTTTTATATGCAAAAGCCTGCCAATGTATATTGGCAGGCTTTTCTTTTGAATTATACTTAAGACTCAAAACCGAAAGGTACAAAAGTGAAAGTTGCCATACCCTATGCTCTAGCTTTCTGTAATTTTTATACTTGTAAAAGGTTTTCTCTGCCCGTTCAACACAGGTGTGCTTTTCTACCCCTGTAAAGAAACTAAACAGCCCTGTAAACTGGTTTGAAGATATGCTTATCTTTGGGCATTTATACTTGTATGACACTGATATCGAACCATAGCGGATATACCTGGGAGGCAGGCGTTGATGAGGCTGGTCGGGGCTGCCTGGCTGGGCCGGTGGTAGCGGCTGCAGTTATACTTCCTGCCGATTACAAACACGACCTGCTGACAGATTCAAAGCAGCTAAGCAAGAAACAGCGGGAATTATTGCGGGAAGATATTTACCGGGATGCAGTGGCCTGGTCTGTCGCAGAAGCTACACCTGCTGAGATCGATGCGATAAATATTCTGCAGGCCACTTTTCTGGCTATGCATCGGGCTGTAGAAAGGTTATCGCTTGCGCCGGAGTATTTGCTGATAGACGGTAACCGCTTTAAACCTTATGGGGAAATACCACACACCTGCATGGTAAAGGGAGACGGGAAATACCTCTCTATTGCAGCTGCTTCCGTACTGGCCAAAACGCACCGCGATGACCTGATGTCCGAGCTTGCGAAAGAGTACGCTTTCTATGGTTGGGATCAGAATGCAGGATATCCTACTAAAAAGCACCGGGAAGCTATTGCAGCGCATGGCGCATGCCTGCATCACAGGCAATCGTTTACCCTGCTGGCGGAGCCGCTTCCACTTTTTGAAAGCTGAGATTTGCAACTAGTTACCTGCCCGGTTAGCAGGAGGGATGAAGTATAAACATCACCTCCCTGAGGGCATTTCGCAAGTATAGCTTATTTCAGCTTGATCAGATCCAGGAACAGGCTAAAGCTGTCAAGTGAAGAGTGGCTGTTTTCGAAGCTGTCGAAGGTAAGAGGCTTCACGATATAACCTGTCACATTTAGCTTCTGTGCTGCAAAGCGGTCCGTCTCTTCATTGGAGGTTGTCATAATGAAAACCGGGATGTGGCTGAACTCTGGTTCGCGGCGCACCTCTGCCAGAAACTCAAGCCCATTCATTTTAGGCATGTTGATATCAAGCAGGATGACACTAGGTGCCGGTGTGATTTTCGGAGTGCCTCCTTCGCCACGTAGCATCGATAAGGCTTCCCGCCCGTTACGTGCCACATGAATAGGGTGGGTAATATTTATTTTTTTAAGTTCTCGCTCAACATTCATGATATCCAGATAGTCGTCTTCTACTAAAAGGATATTTACTGTTTTATCGGTCATGCTTTTAAATCAGATAAAATATTACTGTAAAACAAAAGTAAGGAATTTATAACTGTTATTCCTGATTCTTTGGCCAGCTAAAGCTAAAAGTAGCTCCCTTGCCTAACTGTGACGCTACCCAGATCGATCCACCCTGACGCTCAACGATCTTTTTAACGATCGCTAAACCAACGCCTGTGCTCTCGACAGCGTCGCGTTCCTGTAGTGTCTGGAAAATAACAAAAATACGATCGTGGTACGCAGGGTCTATGCCAGGGCCATCGTCTGAAACGGAGAACGTATAAAACGAATCGCTGCTATCCTGACACGTAACGTGTACATGCCCGTTCAGATTGTGGTGATACTTCAAAGCATTGCTGATGAGGTTAGAAAAAACCTGATGCAACTGCGTTCGATTTGTATGCAGTACCGGCAGATGGTTTTGCACCTCTACTTTAAACCCAGCAGGCGGCGTAAGCATGTCAACTACTTCTGTAAGCAATTCGTTTACGTCCACATCCTCTGTTGCGTGTTTGGTACGACCAATGCGGGCAACATCAAGTATACCGTTGATCAGGTTCTCCATGCGGTGCACACGCACGCGCATCATCATCAGGTATTCCTGCACGTTTGGCGGCAACTCCTTGCCCATGTCTTCTTCTACCCAGCGCGACGCTACTTCAATGCCACGGAGAGGTGCCTTCAGGTCATGCGATACTACGTAGGCAAACTGGTCCAGCTCCTTGTTCTTCTTCTCCAGCTCGGTAAAGGTTTCGTCAATGGTGTTGGACATCCGGTTGAGTGAGTATGAGAGCTGGCTGAGTTCGTCGTTGGCCGTGTCCACGATCTGGGTTTTATACTCACCCTTGGATATACGATCTGCCAGGGTCACCATCTTCATGATCCTGCCCGAGATAAGGCGCGTAATATAGAACGCCCAACCAAGGCCGAGTAGTACCGACACAATAGTAAGGATAGTGGAAACATGTCGGGTATTTTCGATACTGTCTCCAAGCCGCTCGCGTCTGGTTTCGCGTACCTGGTATTCGAAAGAGTTAAACTCGCGGAAAGCCGTACGTATAGTGTCCATCACTAATTTTTCGCCTAGTACCAGGCTATCGATCTTGGCGTTTAGTGCGTTACGGGCTGCAGGTATGGTATCAGTGGTTCTAAGCGAAATGAGCGGTTCGGCATATAGTTTCTGCCACCGCTGATGCGACTGTACGATCTCATTGATCTTTTTTGTCTGATCCGGAGAGTTGGCAGTATAATTTTTAATTTCCGTAAATAGTGCAGGGAGCTGGTCTTTTGCTTCTACGTATGGCTCCAGAAACGTTTTGTTGCCATTCAGCATATAACCGCGCAAACTGGATTCCATATCGATGATGTTACGCTGCAACGATGCCGAGTTACGCACCACGATCTGTGAGCGGGATACCCATTGTGTGTTTTCCACCACGTCTTCAGACAGACGGAAGTTGACGAGTGCAACAGCTAAAAAGAGAATAGAGATCAGGACGAACCCGATGAATAGCTTAACAGATAACTTCATTTAGTTTTTACCTAACGCGATGCAAGACTGGGTGTACTGCCAACTGCTGAGAGCTGCAGCAAATGAAAGCAACGGCTTGTTATCTTTCAAAACTATAAAAATATACCCAAAGGAGGTGCCAGTTCCGGAGAGAAAGCGGTAAAAATGATGGCACGTAAAGTATAGCGTTAGATGCCTGTTGGGGCACAGCCGGAAGTTGTAAATTGAAAATCATCGTTTTTTGGCTAAAAGCAATAAGTAACCAATACGCCTCTTTCTGTGCAGGGTTATGGTTCGTTTCTGTATTTAGATTGAACTATAGAAAGAAAATTCGCCTGCTCAACCTTCAATTTATATACTTACTGAAAACACGGGCCGCGCGGGAAGCCAAGTATGCGCAGCCGAAAGTAAAACCTTGGATGAGTTAAAAGCTTTAATTTTTACAAGCGTATTAAATTTATTTACATTTGCCTGTAACTACTTGATTTAGCAGATAACGAACCAATGGAACTAAAGAAAATTGCTTTAAATGATGTGCACGAGGCACTGGGTGCTAAAATGGTGCCTTTTGCAGGATACAACATGCCGGTGCGCTATTCATCAGATTTAGAGGAGCACAACACGGTGCGCAATGCAGTAGGTATATTTGATGTGTCGCACATGGGTGAGTTTATGGTAAGAGGCCCACAGGCGCTGGACCTGATCCAGCGTGTTACCTCGAACGATGCCTCTAAACTTGCTGATGGTAAAGTGCAGTACTCGTGCTTGCCTAACGAACAAGGCGGCATTGTGGACGATCTGCTGGTATATCGTTTCGGCGAAGAAGAGTATATGCTGGTGGTGAATGCCTCCAATATTGACAAAGACTGGGAGTGGATCAACAAGTATAACACGCAGGGTGCTGAGATGGAGAACATCTCTGACCAGATATCGCTGTTCGCTGTGCAGGGCCCTAAAGCCATAGAAGCACTGCAGTCGCTGACTTCTATTGACCTGGCGAGCATGGTATACTATACTTTTGATAAAGGGGTGTTTGCCGGTGTGCCTGATGTGATCGTATCGGCTACAGGCTATACCGGTGCCGGTGGTTTCGAGATCTATGTGAAGAACGAAGACGCCAAGCGTGTGTTTGACGCTATCATGGAAGCAGGCAAGCCTTTCGGTATCAAGCCGATCGGTTTGGGTGCCCGCGACACGTTGCGCCTGGAAATGGGCTTCTGCCTCTACGGAAACGACATCAACGATACCACCTCGCCGCTGGAGGCGGGTCTGGGCTGGATCACCAAATTCGACAAAGAATTTACGAACTCTGAAAACCTGAAAGAGCAAAAAGCTGCCGGTGTTAGCAAAAAGCTGGTAGGTTTCGAGATGGTAGACAAAGCCATTCCAAGAGCTCATTATGAGATCGTAAATGTCGAAGGCGAACAAGTGGGAGAGGTTACATCCGGTACCATGTCGCCAACGCTGGGCAAAGGCATTGGCCTTGGCTACGTGCAGCAGGAACTGAGCAAGCCAGGCACAGAAATTTATGTGCGCGTACGCAACAAAGACATGAAAGCACAGGTGGTAAAACTGCCGTTTGTGAAGAAATAAGTAATTGCTGATTGCTGGTTGTTAATTGTTGTTCGCATTGCCGGACAATACGACAATCAACAATCAGCAATGTAACAATCAACAATTTGATCAATGCCAAGTATAGATGTTTGCTATAGCCCGGAGCTGTTGCACTTGTATGATCTGAAGGGGAAGGCTGTAGTGGCAGTAGATGTGTTGCGTGCTACCTCTACCATGGTAACAGCGTTTGCGCACGGTGCTGCCGATATTATTCCGGTGATGCAGTTGGAGGAGTGCCGTACATTTGGAGAGAAAGGTTGCCTTACAGCTGCAGAGCGCGACGGCATAAAGGCCGAAGGTTTTGACCTGGGCAATTCGCCGTTCGGCTACATGAACGGAAACATTGAAGGCCGTACCATCGCCATTACCACCACCAACGGCACCCGCGCCATCCGTTTGTCTGAAGAGGCAGACGAAATTATAGTTGGCTCGTTCCTGAACCTGCAGGCGGTGGCGCAGCACCTGAAAGAGCTGCAGCTGGATGTGTTGGTGGTTTGTGCCGGCTGGAAAGGCAAGTTTAACCTGGAAGACACTCTTTTTGCCGGAGCGCTGGTAGAAAGGCTGCAGTATGAATTTGAATCCGAAAATGACGCTACACTCGCCTCGCTATACCTGTACCATACAGCCAAGGCTGATCTGCTTGCTTTCCTGAGGCAGTCGTCGCATGTGCGCCGCCTGGAGAACCTGGAGATACACAAGGATATCGAGTTTTGCCTGCGCCACGATGAGTACGATGTGCTGCCGGTGTGGAAGGAGGACCGCCTGGTGGACCTTAGGGCAGTTAAAGAGTTAGAAAGTTAAAAAGTTAGAGAGTTAGAAAGTAAAACAAAGAGGCCCGACTCAAGTGAGCGGGCCTCTTTGTTTCTATTATTTTTGATGGTGTTGTAATTTCTTACCTCTCTAAACTTCTAACTTTCTAACCCTCTAACTCTCTAACTCCAAAACTCTTTAACTCACTTCAGTTTCTCATTCTGCTTGTGGCGGTCACTGTCGCGGGATGTTTTCTTTTCGAGATTTTTCTGTAGTGCCTCGGTCAGGTTGATGCCGGTTTGGTTTGCCAGGCAGATCAGCACGAAAAGAACATCGGCCAGCTCATCGGAGAGTTGCTTGCCTTCGTCGCTTTTCTTAAACGACTGCTCCCCGTACTGTCGTGCAATAATACGGGCCACCTCGCCAACTTCTTCGGTAAGTATAGCCATGTTGGTCAGCTCGTTGAAATAGCGCACCCCATTTTCTTTTATCCAATTGTCTACAATCTGCTGCGCTTCGGCTATGGTCATGGTTTATACTTTTATACTATAGATTACCTGCCAAATTTAACCACAAAATCTATATATGGAACCCCTATGGCAATTTCGTTGGAGATCTCCCGGTTATTTAAAAAGGCCAGGTCAACTGTTATGCGCTCACCCATAAAGCGAAGCCCATAAGAAAGTATGCCATAGTAGTTGTTATCGGGCACCAGCCAGTTTTCAGTAACGAAGGCAATGCGGCGGCTGGCACGTTTCATGCCGCTTAACGTGATAAAGGGCTTGGTGGAAAAGTCTCCGTCTACAAAACCATAGCCTACTCCCAGAGTGGCATTATTATCGGAGTTGCCGTAAGTGGCGATACCATAGCCCATGCCTAATCCTGAAAACTCTATTTCATCGCCCATAACATTGGCATAAAGTATACCACCGCCGGCACGCCATTTCTCACTTATCTTAAAAGTAGCCTTGGGTGTAATATAAAAGCCGGGGTTCCCGGTGAAGGTGGAAATCAGCTCAAAGCCGCCTCCCATAGTTATGTTATCCGTTAAGCCGACATTAAAGGAGTTGAGCACCAGGTAGGTGTTTTGGTAATAAGCCTCGCCTTTCTTCAGGCTGAAAGCAGACGGGCCAAAAAGATAGCGTGTGGCATTCGGGTTTTCGAACCAGTACTCGCCATTCCGCATGCGGTTATCTTCCAATACCTTTGTGCTTTTGATCTGGGAGTGGGGAATAACTATTTCGCCGGCACTTTCGGTGCGCAGAATAATGCCTGATTCGTTTTGCCCTACATAAATCCCCTGAATGACAGAACCATCCCGGGTTTCTACCATCCAGCGTTTGCCGACCACACTTTTCGAAATTGTTGTGTCTGTCTGAGCCTGAGCAGGCAGGGACGCAACAAAAAACAGGCAGTAAAATAGCAGGCAGCTTGCCACTACGTGCTGCACTTTTGAGTTACAGAAAGGGGAGGCCATATAGCTATAAGGTATGCAGTTACCCAGTATGAATAACTATATAAATATAACTATAAAATATAGAAATATCTAATAAGGCTAATAAATTATTCTTTGTTTTTAGAGTCGATGAAAATCGTTACAGGGCCATCGTTCAGGAGTGCTACTTTCATGTCTGCTCCGAACTCGCCGGTTTGTATTGATTTGCCTAAGGCAGCTTCCATGTAGCCCACAAACTTCTCATACAACGGAATGGCAATGGCCGGAGGCGCTGCGTTGATGTACGACGGGCGATTGCCTTTTTTGGTAAGAGCAAAAAGTGTAAACTGGCTGATGGCGAGCACATCGCCTCCTACATCCTGCACGCTCAGGTTCATTTTGCCTTCTGCATCGCCGAATATGCGGAGCTGTGCCACTTTGCTTGCCATCCATTTCAGGTCTTCGTCGGTATCGTCGGCAGTGAAGCCCACGAGCAGCAACAAGCCTGGGCCTATTTGCCCTTTTATCTTTTTATCTATCTCTACAGAAGCCTGTGTTACCCGCTGTATAACGATGCGCATGTTCTAAAGTATAGTTTGTGCGGCAAAGGTAGGGCTTCAGATCAGAATTGTAAACCAGGAGGAAATTAACAATTTAACCATTAGTCCACATACCCTTCGTAGAGGATGCGGTTCACTTTGCCGCTTTTAAGATAGAAGCGCAGCGAAGAGGGAGCTCCTTCGCGGGAGGTGGCCACAATCTCGCTGGGAGTTTGCAGGATGCGCACGTCAAAGTTCTTGAGTTTGGCCATTACTTCAGCCTGGCTCATGCCCACACGCATGTTGTTACGCAAGGTAACGCCACTGTTGCGGATATCGGCCATTTGCAGGAGCAGGTCTCCCGTTTGGGTAGGGGCATAAAACTCAATGGCAGATTCGCCGAAGCGGATGGTATAAATGGTGTCGGTAACCTCCGCGCTGTGTATATTCTCGATGCCTTCCGCGTCTAAGGTAAAGTCAGCATTGATGCGGGCAAAGTAGGCATCAAGCTTCCGGCTCTGTTTCTGATCGGCTACAAATGGGTTGTCCAGGATGGAAACAGCGGCAGAAGGACGACGCGCAGCCATGGTATCAGGCTGTAATTTTGGTACGGCGCGCTCACGGGGAACGTCTTCACGCTCCGTGTTGTCTGTTTCAGTACTGCACGCCCCGGATAAGGAGCTGACTGAAAAGAGCAACACCAGCACAAACAGGCGGGCAGAATGACTGCACCTGCAGCAAAGGCTGTAGTTGAGCGGGAAAAACATGTATAACGTGCTTTAAATAGAAGGCGAGAACTATACTTACATACGTGAGCAGCCCTCTTAAAAGTTTTAGCAAAAGTAACTTTTACCAGTAGTTTCTGCGGAGGAGAAAGTATAATTTCGCAACAAATATCAACAATTATGCAAACACTACAAATAGCGTTGGTAACTTGTCAGAGCCTTGGCAGTTATACCCACAACGCCGACAGCGAAGATGAGCGCCTTTTCAACTTTTTGCAGGAAAAAGGACTGGATATCTCGTTCCAGGTATGGGATGATGAGCAGGTGGACTGGACAGCGTTTGACGCCATTGTTATCAAATCTCCCTGGGATTACTTCGATAAAATAAACGCCTTCTACCAATGGCTGGATAAGCTGGAGCAACTGGATTGCCACGTGCTGAACCCGGTAAAAACCATTCGCTGGAACGCCGACAAAGTATACTTTAAGGACCTGCAGGAAGAGGGCATTGCCGTAGTGCCAACGTATTGGCTGGAGCAGGGCACGACCTTCGATGCGGAGGCTGTTTTCAAAGCACTCGATACAGATAAGATCATTGTAAAGCCACGCGTAAGCGGCGGCGCAAAAAATACCCTGGCGTTAGACAAAGAAACAGCGGCTGTAAGTATAGCAAGTATAAACGGACTGCTGGAGCAGGAGCCTTTCCTGGCACAGCCATTCCTGCCGGAGATCAAGACAAAAGGGGAGTGGTCGTTCCTATTCTTTAACGGAGAGTATAGCCACACCGTCCTTAAAACAGCCAAGCCCGGCGACTTTAGGGTACAGCACTTCTTTGGCGGCACGATCCATACACCGGAGCCACCAGCTGCACTGTTGGAGGCGGCCCACAACTTAGTAGATAAATTTGCCTCAGACTGCCTGTACGCCCGTGTGGATGGAGTAGAACTGAACGGCGAACTGGTGCTGATGGAGCTGGAGCTGATCGAGCCTTTCCTATTCCTGGCAACCAGCGAAGGTGCCCTGGAGCGCTACTACGAATCCCTGATGGCACAACTGGAGGTGCTGGCAGACAGCCGCAGCTAGGACTATGCTTCGCTGTGAAACACCAGCAAAGGCAGCTCTGCGTGTAGCACCAGCTTTTTTGCCAAACTCGGACTGAAGATACTGGCCAGTATATCCCGTTCGCGGGTAGTCAGGGCCAGCACGTCTATACTTTCCTTTTTAGCAAAATCCTGCAGGGTATCTGCTACGTTGTCGCCTTCCAGTAACATAAAGTGTACATTGCCACCTGTGCTGCTCTGTAGCTCTTGCTGCAGAGCAGCCAGCTTTTCACGGTCTTTCTTATCGCTGTGCTCCGACACATGAACGCAGTAAGTAACAGGTTGTAAAGGCTCAAGCAGCTGCAGCAAATCGGCTATCGTCTGGGTATCTGTCGCATCAAAATCAGTGGCATAAAGCACTCTGCTGATCCGGTGTGCCTCAACATGTTGGGGTACAGTAAGTACGGGCACCCGGATGTCCTGCACGAGCTTGGTGGTAACGGTGCCGAAGAAAGATCGGGCCAGGTTAGATTCGCCTTTTGTACCCATGATAACCAGATTGGGATGGAAGCGCTCGATCTGCTCCGGTATCCTGTCTTCCGGCAGGCCATGTATGAACGTACGGTCCAGGTGCACGTGGCCTGCTGTGGACCGGGTGCGGCTTAGCAAGCTTTCGTAGAGCGCATCAAACTGCTGCTGTGCCTCTGCTTCGTTGCGGTGCAGTACGCGTTCTGTTACCACATCGGAAGGAGATAAACCTGCCGTAGAAGGAGTGTCCGGATCGGCATCGGCCAGGTAGTCCTGGAAGCAGTGCATGAGCAGGATGTGTGCATCAGGTACTGCGGCCGCCAGCGACAGCGCATACTGGCAGGCGTTGGTGGTGCTTTCAGACAGATCTACAGGGAGGAGAATTCTAAACATGTGCTGGCGTATATGTGTTGCATGCTGTATATACGTGCAGTAATCCTGCTAATGTTGGTTATAGTTAGATATGATAATGCTTAATAATGTGCTTCCTGGCGGGATACGCACGGGCAGTTTATTCATAATCGGGATTTTTTAATATTTCCGTTAATTTTGTAGCCTGAAAACACCTGGCATGCCGAAACGCATCTTATTCTACTTTATCGGGTTTGTTCTGCTGGCATCGCTGGCTTATTACGGCTTTAGCCGGTGGAAGGACTCCAGGGAGAAGGTGGACCTTTGGTCGCTGGTGCCTGAGAACGCAGCCTTTGTAGTAGAAACCAACAACCATACAGCGCTTGTAGAGCACCTGAAAGAAACAGGGCTCTGGGAAAACTTCTCGATGCTGCCCTTTGCACAGCGCTTTGAAGATAACCTTGCCTGGCTCGACAGTGTGGCGCCCGGTAACCAGCGCCTGGCCCGTTTCCTCGACAAAAAGAACATCCTGACCTCTGTGCACGTGGTGGGCAAGTCGGACATAGATTTTGTATACTATGTGCCGGTGAAGTCGGTAGGCGAGCACCGCTTCCTGCGCACCCTGACGGAGAATGTAAATAAGAGCGGTTTTTTTAAAGAGGATTCACGGGACTACCAGGGTTTTCTGCTGACGAACATCAAGAACACGCAGCTGGGCAGCAGCTTTACCTATTTCTCCTACCACAACAACATTATACTTAGTCCTTCGCCTGTGCTGGTAGAGGAGATCGTGCGGCGCATTAACCGGGATAACCCAACCTCCCTTGCGGCCGAGTTCAAGACCACAAATTACCTGAACCAGCCCGGCGTGTTTGCCAATGTATTTGTGAACTACAGGGCATTGCCCGAGGTGCTGGGCTTGTTCGTTCAGGAAGACCTGATGCCGCAGGTGCGATACCTGGCCAGTTTCTGCCGGAACGGGATGCTGGAGTTGAAGCTGGAGCGGGACAAGCTTTTCCTGAATGGTTTCTCGAACCCGGAGAACCTGAAAGACTCTTTTTACGCAAGGTTGCAGCCTGCCAGGGCGCAGCCTGTACAGGTAAAAGAATATTTGCCTTCCCGCACGGCTATGCTCTTTCATTTTGGGGTAGAGGAGGTTGCCCGCCTGCGTGACAAGACGAAGGTAAAGGAAGTAGCCAATGCCCCTTTGGTGGATAGCCTGGCTCATACTTTCAGAAAAGAAGTGGCACTTGCTTATCTGGAAGCTTATAACATCAATTCCAGCCCGGAGAAGATCGTGTTTGCTCGGATGGAGGACCCGAAAAGAACTCTTAACCTGCTGAAGCAACTGCAGGCCAAATCGACTTCGGGTAGCACGAACGCGCTCACCGAACAGTACGGGAGTTATACCCTGCAGCTCCTGCATGTACCGGAGCTGCCTTCGCAGCTTTTCGGAAATTTGTTTGCCGGGTTCGAACAGAGTTATGTGGTGCAGGTAGATAATTACCTCGTTTTTGCCTCTGAAATGGCAACGCTTCGTTCCCTGCTGGATGATATCTCTACGGAAAGTGTATGGGGCAAATCAGTGGCGCAGAAGGCATTTCTGGAGGAGACATTGCAGGAAGGTAACTTCAGCGTGTTTCTGAATACCGTAAATGCCTGGTACATCCTGAGCCGCTACATGCAGGACGAAAGCCGAGAAGACCTGCTGCAGAACGCAAACCTGATCAAGCGTTTTAATCAGGTGAGCCTGCAGTTCTCTAAAGTGGAGCAGCAATACTATACCAGCTTTCTGCTCAGAAGGCAGGAAAGAACATCAGGACCAGACAAAGATGGCTTTGAGGAGGAACTGGTGCTTGAGTTTAAGAACAGGCTAACCTCCCGACCTTTTGCTATACAGAATGCCATAGACCGAAGCCGTGAGGTAGCGGTGCAGGACTCGTCGCATGTGCTGCACAATGTTACCGCCAGCGACAAAGAAGGCTGGACCGATACCCTGAGCAGTGCCATCCGGGGCACCATACAACAGCTGGAGGTTGGGCCGGAGAAGAAGCTTCGTTATGCCTTTGCTACCTTCAACCGCATTTATGCCGTGGATAACGAGGGGAACGACCTGGAAAACTTCCCTTTTAACGTAAGCGATTCGTTGCAGCTACAGCGCCTGTCGGTGTTTGACTATGAGAAGAACGGTAACTACCGCCTGCTGGTAGACGATGAACTGGGTAACCTATACATGTACGACATCCGGGGCAACGGTATCGTTGGCTGGCAGCCACGCCGCATGGATTACCGCCTTGCTTCAGCGCCCCAGCACCTGCGCGTAGGTGGCCGCGACGTTATCCTGGTACTCCTCGAAAACGGTTATGTGTATGCTTTGAACCGCGAAGGAGAAACGTTGCCCGGGTTTCCATTCAGTTTGCGTTCTCCGGTTACCTCGGATGCGGTGGCCAGGCTTGGAGCGGATCTGCGCAAATCAGAAGTGACGGTAGTAACCCGGTATGGTGAAGTGGTGGTATTTAACCTGCAGGGGCGGGTGCTGCGCCGGCAGCAGTTGTTGCGCCCAAGCAAGCGCGCCATGTTCGACCTGGTGCCTGAAAACAGCGGCAAGTCTTTTATCATCGTGCGCCAGGACCAGGGCAAGGTAGCCGTATTTGACCAGGATATGAAAGAGATCTTCGAGAAGCGGTATGTTACCTCGGCTCCTAAACTGGTGCAGTATTTCCACTTCGGCGGGGATAACAAAATATACGCCATCACAGAAACAGGCCCGCAGAAAACATACCTCTACGATGCCGAAGCTAACATCATCGGCAAGCGCTCCCTGGAGAGCAGCCAGCCCGTAACGATTTACTACAACGAGGCGTCCAATAACTATACTTTATACAAGGTGTTCCGCCGCGAATTGAAGAAGGTAAGCTTCCGGTTGGAGTAGGGGAAGTTTAATTGCTGCTCCGGCAGGTGCGGTCTGACAGGCTTGTGCAAAGCAGACGGTTCTATCAAGAAAGGCCAATTCTCCTTCTTGGGAGGGGTGCAGGGGTGGGTTTATACTTTTAACAATATACAACCATGGCGCGAGCGTCCTCGCTCGTGACGAACTATAGCGGGGCCTCCGGCCCAGTCGAGTCAGAGACTAAACATCATATTTAGACACGGGAATAATTCCCGCGCCAGAAAAAGCGGGTAACGCCAGTTACAAACTGGCCTCATTTTATACCACAAGTTACGCTGTCGCTAAACTTGCAGCATGACAGGTAGATAAGTAAATCACCCCTTCTTGTTCTTAGGAGGGAGCAGGGAGGTAACAAACCAATCTCTAAAACTTCCTGAACCAGCCTTTGCGCCAGAAGAAATATAGCTGCACCAGCACCAGCACCACCATCAGCAGCATCAGGATTGGGTAGGAATAGGGCTGGTATAGCTCCGGCATACTGTAGCGGTATACTTCGCCTGTTTCCGGATTCTCGCGCGAGAAGTTCATGCCATAAAGCCCGGCAATAAAGCTCAGCGGGATAAATATGCCGGAGATGATGGTAAGCACTTTCATGATCTCGTTCATGCGGTTGCTTACCGTCGACATATAAAGTTCCACCAGGCTGGATACCATTTCTTTCTGGTTATCGATGAGGTCGATGAGCTGGATGGTATGGTCGTACGCGTCGCGGAAATATACTTTCAGGTTGTCCGGAATTACATCTTCATCCATGCGGAGAATTTCGGTCATTTTATCGCGCTCCGGCCAGGCAATGTGGCGCAGTTTTACCAGCTCGCTCCGGATGGCAAGCACCTGGCGCAGGGTTTGTTTGGAAGGTTCGTCCAGAACCGTCTGCTCCAGCTCTTCTACATAAGCGCCTATAGAGGCCATTACCGGAAAGTAGTAGTCGAGCACCACGTCGGATATCGCGTAAGCCAGGTACATCGGGGGGCGTTGCCGCACCGTACCTCGGCCGCTCCTGATCCGCTCACGCAGCGGGTCCAGGTTGTCTTCGTAATCACTCTGCAAGGTAAGCACGTAGTTCGGCCCGGTGAACATCGACAGCTGCACATCGTCCAGGGTGTGGTACTCTTTGGACCAGCGCAGCATGCGTGTGATGATAAAAAGCCTGTTCTCATACTCATCTACCTTCGGTCGCTGGTAGTCGTTGATCACGTCCTCCATCTGCAGGCGGTGTATGGGGAAGTCCTGCGTCAGTTGTTCCAGTATGCTCAGGTCACCGTAACCTCTTATGTCGATCCAGTGGGTGGCATCCGGGCATTCCTGCATTTTCTTCAGAAGCTGCGCATAAGTCTGAAGCTCCTGCTCCTCAAAGTAGGCATCTTTGAACGACATCAGGAAAAAGCGGGGAGCGAAGGCGCCGGCAGGCACATAAAGATAACCGGGGCTTTTACCTGGCTTGCGTTCCAGAATTCTGTTGGGAGAACGATGGCGTTTACGTTTGGACATAAGTAGCATAAAGGGTGCTGCAGAAAAGCAAGGTATGAAAAATTTTGTACAGGTAGCTGCTGTGGTTATGCCTGCTCCACTTCCGAGACTGTTACGGCATCCAGATCTTCCAGTTTAGCCGTGATTTCTTCCTGCAGCTTGCGCCGTACTTCCAGGGTCAGGCGGCAATCCAGCTCGAACTGCTGGTCCCGCACGGCCAGTTCATACTCTTTCACCAGGCTCATCACATCGTTCATCTGCGGATACTGGAAATGCACCTGCAGAAGCGCCGCTTCGTGTTTTTCTACGATGGCGGCGTTGGCAATGGCTTCGGCGGAGGCGGTTTTATAGGCGTTGATCAGGCCGCTGACGCCCAACTTGGTGCCGCCAAAATAGCGTACCACCACCACCAGCACATTGCTCAGGTTGGCCGAGCGGATCTGGCCCAGGATCGGGTCGCCGGCCGAGTGGTTGGGCTCGCCATCGTCGTTGGCGCGGTAGCGGCTTTTGTCGGCTCCCAAACAATAGGCATAGCAATGGTGGCGGGCATCGAAGTACTGCTTCTTCAGCCCTGCCATGATCTCCTTCACCTCTTCTTCAGAGTAAACGGGGAAGGCCAGGGCAATAAATTTGCTGCCTTTCTCTTTGTAAAGGCCTTCTGAGGGGGCGGCTATGGTACGATAGGTATCTTCCATGATGATTTTCGCCTGCGGGCATCTGCAAAGTTAAGCTAAAACGGGCAGGGGCAAAGCCGCAGGCAGAATCTCCTACTGAAATATGGGGAAATATGGTTAATTTGTGGCAGCACTAAATTATCTACGATTGTCAGCAGCACCTTATCTTTTACAGTTCGATCGCATCGGGAGCCCCGCTCTTGGTTACATTGCTACGACGCAGTATGCCGAAAACCTGCCGTTTAAGGTAAAGCGTGTTTTCTGGACCTATGGCACCCCCGAAGATGTGCTGCGCGGGCAACATGCCAACAAGGCTACTGAAGAAGTACTGATTGCTGTAACCGGAAGCATAACGGTAACAGCCGACATGGGAGCCGGTAAGGAGGAAACCTTTGTGCTGGATACGCCCACCACCGGTTTATACATCCCAGCCATGTGCTGGACGCGCCTATCATTTGCACCCGGCACCATCGCCCTCTGCATCGCTTCCACCGATTTCGACGAGGAAGACTACATCCGGGAGTATGCTACTTTCAAGCGGCTGGCGGGGCATATTGCGCTGTAGTATTGGAAGGTATTAGTGTTCTATTATAGTTGGGGACTATTTATGAAAATACTCTTAACCTTAATCATGTTTTACTTTGCAACTACCTGTTTTGGGCAAGTTGAGAATGTTGGTTCTTTTCACCCTGCTTTGCAGAAAGCTTTGAAGGATTTAAGAAATGATAATGTTGATACAGTTTTTACATACCACTCTTATTGTACTGGTTGTGAGACATTAGGTGCGAAACAAGATTGTGAAGGATATATAGATGCAGGGATAATCTGGAGCAAAAATGGCAAGACTTTTTCCAGAACAATATTTTGCGACCAAAGGGAAAGTAAAACTGAACAGAGGAACTCAGAGGCCTTAGCTTATTTCATAGCAAACCGTCTCCGGATCACAACTAGAAAGCCTTTACCAAATCAGCAGTTCTATCCACCCCTATCTGTCCACTATGATGCTGAAGACTTTTCATTATTTCTAAATGGAGAATTATTTGAAGTTCGTTTATTTAAAGAGCAAAAAGAGGAAAGAGTCTGGAGAAAATATAGTTGGATAAAGCCTACTATGATACTTGCAGAACTTTATAAGAAAGAAATGAAGTAAAACAGCTGCTAATTAAATATTTAAGACGCCTAGGCCCTACCTTCAAACATACAAAGATGAGTTTCCTAAAAGCAGAGTGGCGAAAGCTTGCCATAGCAAATTATGAGATAGATCCTGCTTTGCTGAAGGAGCACCTTCCCTTTGGCACGGAGCTCGACCTTTGGAACAACAGGTGCTACGTAAGCTTGGTCGGGTTCATGTTTTTAAACACCCGGCTGCTGAATCTCAAAATACCTTTTCATGTAAACTTTGAAGAAGTAAACCTCAGGTTTTATGTGAAGAGGCTGGAGAACAAGGTATGGAAAAGGGGCGTGGTGTTCATTAAGGAAATTGTTCCCAAGCCGGCACTTACCTTTGTTGCCAACACGGTATACAAAGAGAATTACCAAACGCTGCCCATGAAACACAAATGGAAGGAGACCGAAAGCGAAAGGCTGGTGGAGTATAGCTGGAGGAAAAACACCAGGTGGCAGACCTTTAGCGTAAGGGCAGCAAAACAGGCAACCGGGATAGCGCCAGGAAGTGAAACCGAGTTCATAACGGAACACTATTGGGGCTACGCAAAAGTAAGCAACTCAAGAACAAATGAGTATGAGGTAACCCACCCACGATGGAACGCATATGAGGTGTCAGGTTATACTATAGATGTTGATTTTGGAGAGGTTTATAGCAAAAAGTTCAGCTTCCTGAATCAGCAAACACCTGTTTCAGTAATGCTTGCAGAAGGATCTGAGATAACTGTTGAAAACAAAAAGATCATAAGCCAGAAACCCATAACTGCAGTCATTACTCATTAAGATTTGCCAGATAAACCTCTTAAACCAAATATGACCCCATACTTTGAATTCAGGGATTTTCCGGAAGGTATAACCACCGCCGTTGAAGCGGCGCTGCTGCGGGCGGCGCGTAGCAACCGGTTTATACTTGGCGAAGAGGTGGGAGCTTTTGAAGAGGAATTTGCTGCGGCTACCGAGGCAACGTATAGCATAGCTGTTGGCAACGGGCTGGATGCGTTGACCATTGCCCTGAAAGCCGTAGGTGTGGGTGCCGGAGACGAAGTGATCCTGCCTGCCAACACCTTTATCGCGACGGCCAACGCTGTGGTGCAGGCCGGGGGCACACCTATACTTGTGGAGCCTGATAGTTTTACATACAACCTGACCGCCGCCGCCGAGAAGGCGGTTACAGCAAGAACTAAAGCCATACTTCCGGTGCACCTCTACGGGCAGGCCTGTGAGATGGGGCCACTGGTAGAGCTGGCAACGAAGTATAAACTGGCTATAGTAGAAGATTTTGCGCAGGCACAGGGGGCTAGCTGGGCGGGGCAACCGGTGGGCAGTTTCGGGAAGGCAAACGCCACCAGCTTTTATCCCACCAAAAACTTAGGTGCCTTGGGCGATGCCGGAGCCATTACCACTTCCGATGAGACAGTTGCCGCCTTTGCCCGGAAGTACCGCAACTACGGTGAGAGTGAGAAATACCACAACGAACTGATCGGGGTAAACTCGCGGCTCGACACGCTGCAGGCGGCGGTGCTTCGAGTAAAACTGCAACACCTCGACAATCTGAATGCTGAGCGGCAGCGACTGGCGCAAGTATACCTGCAGGAGCTACAAAGTATAGACGACCTGGTGTTGCCAAAAACGGCACCCAACTGCAGCCACGTCTACCACATTTTCAACATCCGCACCCCACAGCGCGACCAGCTGAAAGTATGGCTACAGGAGCGAGGTATACACACGGCTATTCATTACCCGGTGCCGATCCACCTGCAGCCGGCATATACTTTCCTCAAGTATAAACCCGGTGATTTTCCGGTGGCGGAAGAACTGGCCGCTACCAGCCTGAGCCTGCCGCTCTTCCCGGGCATGCGTTATGAGGAACAGGAGCACGTCATCCAAAGTATAAAAAGCTTCTTTAAGTAAGTATGGCTGCTCCGCTTGTCTCTGTTATCTGCCTGTGCTTCAACCACGAGCGCTTCCTGAAAGAAGCGCTGGATTCGGTGCTGGCCCAGACGTACCCGCACCTGGAGATCATCGTGGTGGACGACAGCAGCACCGACCGCAGCACCGAAATCATACTTGCCTACCAGCAGCAATACCCCCAGATCAAATTCATCAGCACCGCCACCAACCTGGGCAATACCAAAGCCTTTAATAGGGGCTGGCGTGCCTCCTCCGGCGCCTACATCATCGATTTTGCTACCGACGATGTGCTGCTGCCCGACCGTGTAGCCCAACAGGTAGCGGCTTTTGCTCAACTCGACGAAAGCTACGGCGTGGTGTACTCCGATGCCGAGTACATTGATGATGAATCGGAGCACATCGGCTATCACTGCCGGCGCAATGCACAGGGCACGGTAATTTCGTTTGCTCCCTCAGGCGACCTGTTCCGCGACCTGTTGCGCCGGTACTTTGTTTGTCCGCCTACCATGATGGTGCGCCGCAGCGTGTTCGAAGACCTGAACGGCTACGACGAATCGTTGGCCTATGAGGATTTTGATTTCTGGGTACGCTCCTCCCGCAAGTATAAATATTACTTCCTGGATGCTGTGACGACACGGCGCCGGGTACATGCCCATTCTCTGTCAAGGGCCTGGTACCGACCGGGCAACCCGCTCATCGCCTCTACTGTAAAAGTATGCGAAAAGGCTTTGCAACTGGTGCACACGCACGAAGAGCGACAGGCCCTGGCCGACCGGCTGAAGTACGAAGCCCGCCATACCTACTTTACCGGCAACTACAAAGAGGCTGCTGCTTTTCTGGAACTGCTGCGCCAGGTGGGAGAGCTTTCGCCGGCTTACCGGTTGTTGTTGCTGCTCAACAAGTATAAAATCGACCTGCGTATTTTCCGCAAGCTGTACTATAAGTGGCGGTATCAGGAATAATTGCACTATTATTTGTTACTTTTTATGGAAAAGTAAATCATGGAGTAAACACTTTGTAGTTTTTACGTAAAGAATAGTTCAGGGTATTTAACGGAAAATATTAACATGCAGTGAGTTAACAAATTGTTAATGAGCTGCTGTATGCATCGTTTTAAATATGTATATTTGCTTTTAATTAAAAATTAAACCTTAAAGATGATCACAGCTGTTGCCTCCCGTATTGAAGTAATGAGATGGATGGAAGATTTTGTAAGCGAGAAAATTACAGAATTCCTGAAATCAGTAGAAGATAGTTGGCAGCCTGCGGACCTACTGCCAGATGCGCGTTTGGACAGTTTTTTTGAGGAGATTCGTGAACTGCGTGAGCGTGCCCGTGACCTGTCGTATGATCTGCTGGCCGTGCTGGTAGGCGATACCATTACAGAAGAGGCGCTGCCTACCTACGAGAGCTGGCTGATGACCATTAAAGGCATGCCGCAGGAAGACCAAAGCCCCTGGATGAAGTGGAACCGCGCCTGGACGGCCGAAGAAAACCGCCACGGCGATCTGCTGAACCGTTACCTATACTTGTCAGGCCGCATCAACATGCGCGAGATGGAAGCTTCTACGCAATATCTGATCGCCGATGGTTTCGACCTGCAGACAGACAATGATCCTTACCGCAGCTTTGTGTATACCAGTTTCCAGGAAACAGCTACCAACCTGTCGCACCGCCGTGTAGCACAGATCGCCAAGAAGCAAGGCGACGGCATGCTGGCCAAACTGTGCGGTTATGTAGCGTCGGATGAGGCCCGTCACGCAAAGGCTTACAAAGCGTTTGTAGGGAAGATCTTTGAGGCAGACCCAAGCGAAATGATGCTGGCCTTTGAAGACATGATGCGCAAGAAGATCGTAATGCCGGCTCACTACATGCGCGAACTCGGGGTGGACATGGGTAAAACCTTTGGTCACTTTACAGATGCTGCGCAGCGTATCGGCGTTTATACTTCCGCAGACTATACCGACATCCTGGAAGACCTGATCAAAGAGTGGAAAATAGAGACTGTTTCCGGCCTGAACGAGGCTGGCGAACGTGCCCGCGATTACGTGATGGCCTTGCCTGCCCGCTTGAAACGTGTTGCTGAGCGCATGAAGGTGCCGCAACTGGAGTATAAATTCCGCTGGATAGACTAATCCGGAAAAAGATAAAACAAAAAGGCCTGCTCGTCAAACAGCAGGCCTTTTTGTTTACAGCTTAGCTTATTTCTGGCTAATCCTTCATGGTTATACTTTCATCAAACGTTACATAGTCCCTGACCTTGTTGCCCTCTGCTTTGGGGTTAGGGTAGTAACGTGCCGCATCTAGCTTCACTTTCCCGTTCACTTTTATATGATAATAAGAGGCCTCACCCTGCGGATCGGTAGTATGGGTTTCGCTTCGTTCAAAATACTCCTGCTTTACAGAATTAGGAGGAAAGTAGAGGCTGCTACCCTCTTTAATGGTTTGGTCGCTTTCAGCAATCACAACGTCGTTCCAGATGGCTTTCATAGGTTATTATAGCTTAAAATTCGTACAACTATCATTTACAGGGTTTCATAAGCTATAGTTTTGTTCTTCTGTAAGAAATAAAGTTAGCTGCAGCTACGTACATAAAATAGCTGCGAGAACATTAGCTGCCTTAGCGTTGTTTACAAGTATAAATTCCCAATATCATGGCTTTAGGATTCCGATTTACAGAATACATACCCCCCGAGGATAATAAACCCAGTTTCGAAACCCTTTTAAAGCTGTTTCTGCAGCTCGTAACTATATCTTCCGGCGATGTGGCAGAGGCGCTTGCCTGGCTCAACTCCCTCGATAAACAGTACAATCTAACCAGCGACGAGTATGGCATGGGCGATTTTATCGAGGACCTTAAAAAGAAGGGTTATATCGAAGAGAACCCGCAGGAAGGGGGCGCTTTCCAGATCACGGCCAAGAGCGAACAGGGCATACGTAAAAGTGCCTTGGAGGAGATCTTTGGCAAGCTGAAGAAGAGCGGCAAAGGCAACCATGCCACGCCCCACACCGGCATTGGCGACGAACCCAGCACCGACCGCCGGGAGTACCGCTTTGGCGATGCCCTGGAGCAGATCTCGATGACCGACTCCATCCGCAATGCCCAGATCAACCACGGCCTTTCTGATTTTTGGCTCACTGAGCAGGATTTGGAAGTGACCGAGACAGAGCATAAGAGCCAATCGTCTACGGTGCTGATGATCGACATTTCGCACTCGATGATCCTGTACGGCGAAGACCGCATTACGCCAGCTAAAAAAGTGGCGATGGCGCTGGCAGAACTGGTAAAACAGAAGTACCCGAAAGATACGCTGGATGTGATCGTGTTTGGCAACGATGCCTGGCAGATCGAGATAAAGGACTTGCCATACTTAGAAGTTGGTCCTTACCACACTAACACGGTAGCAGGACTAGAACTGGCCATGGACATCCTGCGCAAGCGCAAAACACCAAACAAGCAGATCTTCATGATCACGGATGGTAAGCCCACCTGTCTGAAAGAAGGGCTGCGTTACTACAAAAACAGCTTCGGCCTGGACCGCAAGGTGGTAAACAAAACGCTGAACCTGGCAGCGCAATGCCGCCGTCTTAAAATTCCGATCACCACCTTTATGATTGCGACAGACCCGTACCTGCAGCAGTTTGTAGAGGAGTTTACCAAGGTAAACAACGGGCAGGCATATTACAGCGGCTTGCAAGGTTTAGGCCACCTGGTGTTCCGTGACTACGGCCGCAACCGTAAAAAGAGTTTTTAATTTGGGGTACGATCAGTTAGTTAAGCATCATGATTTTTGCTTCTGGACTTCAGCCAACGTGCAATAAGCTGAACCAGGAACGACAGGCCGATCAACCAGTTAAATGTAACGGTGCTGATCTGATGATTAAGCCTAAGCAATAATCCTGTGATGATCATCAGAATAGCCAGGAAGAACAGAAGTGTAGATGCGGATAGCTTTTTCATACGTTAAATATAGGCTTAAATTATTCCTATAAGGTTTAACTATGAAAAACTAAGCAGCAAATGTTTTCGCTTTCGGATTGAGAAATCCGAATTAAGTATAAAAGCAATCATTAATTAGTAGCCGTAAGAAACGGTTACTGATAACTGTTAACTGATAACTGAAAGAATGAATTATAGAGACATCCCATCGGAGAATTTACTCAAGATAAAGACGCTGGGGCAGTTGAAGGCTGCCGGATATGAGCCACAATCGGTAAAGCAGGAGCTGCGGCAAAACCTGATCAAAAAGCTGCAGCAGAAAGAGGACGTGTTCCCGGGCATCTGGGGCTATGAAGAGACGGTAATTCCGGACATGCAGCGGGCCATACTTTCGAAGCACCACATCAACCTGCTGGGCCTGCGCGGGCAGGCGAAGACCCGTATTGCGCGCCAGATGATCGACCTGCTGGATGAGTACATTCCGGTGGTGCAGGGCTCAGAACTGAACGACGACCCGTTGCAGCCATTGTCGCGTTTTGCGCAAGATTTGATACACGAGCACGGCGACGATACACCCATCCATTGGATGCACCGCTCTGAGCGCTACACCGAAAAACTGGCCACACCCGATGTATCGGTAGCCGACCTGATCGGCGATGCTGACCCGATCAAAGCAGCGACCATGAAGCTGCCGTACTCCGACGAGCGGGTAATCCATTTCGGTCTAATCCCACGTTCGCACCGGGGCATTTTCGTGATAAACGAGCTACCCGATTTGCAGGCGCGTATCCAGGTGGCGCTTTTCAACATCCTGCAGGAAGGCGATATCCAGATCCGTGGCTTTAAGGTGCGTTTGCCCCTGGACATCCAGTTTGTGTTCACGGCCAACCCCGAAGACTATACCAATCGCGGCTCCATTGTAACGCCGCTCAAAGACCGTATCGATAGCCAGATCATCACGCACTATCCAAAAACCATAGAGACTGGCAAGAAGATAACCAAACAGGAGGCTCGTGTGAAAGAGGGACAGCAGCTGGTGCAGACCAACGAGATCATCAGCGACCTGATCGAGCAGGTGGCGTTTGAGGCCCGCGACAGCGAGTATGTAGACCCGAAAAGCGGTGTATCGGCCCGATTGACTATCTCAGCGTACGAGAACCTGTTGAGCGCTGCCGAGCGTCGGGCGCTGTTGAACGGGGAAAGTAAGACCTACATCCGTGTGTCGGATTTCCTGAACACCATTCCGTCGGTTACGGGTAAGGTGGAGCTGGTGTACGAGGGCGAGCAGGAAGGGGCCGGCCACGTGGCGCAGGTGCTTATGGGCAAAGCCATCCGCACGCAGTTCCTCAAGTACTTCCCCGACCCTGACAAGGCCAAGAAAAACAAGGCTACTCCAAGCCCTTACAAGGACATTGTGAACTGGTTTGGCGAAGGCCATACCCTGGATATCCTGAACGATGCCACGGCAGCCGCCTATAAAAAAGCACTGAAGCAGGTGCCGGGGCTGGAAGAACTGGTGGAGAAACAACAGCCGGATGCAAAAGGCGATGAGAAGCTGTTTATGATGGAGTTCGCCCTGCACGGTTTGGCCGAACACAGTCAGATCAGCAAGAACCGCCTCAGCACCGGCCTACAATTTAAAGACATCCTGAGCGGTATGTTCACGATGCCAAGCTTCGGCGAAGAGGAGGACGAAGACTATTAGGAGTTAGAGAGTTAAAAAGTTAGAGAGTTATACTTGTTGAGGCGCAGTTTCTGCGCCTCATTTTTTTGTGGCTGTTTCTTCCGAAGTATAGAAACGCTCATACTAATACCTGTTGATTAGTGCGCACAGGAATTTTGTGTCTGTATGCAGATTCCCCTCCCTGGAGGGGGTGGGGGTGGGTTTAGGCTGCAGGTAAATGGTAAACCAGATGCATGCGCATCTTCCAGTTGATCATGGTATTATACTTCTTCCAATAGTGCCGTAGCTATACTTTGCCACTCTTCCTCCAAGGTTTGCTGTGGCCTTTTTCTTCCGGCTTTGCGGTACCAGTAATCGGCATTCCAGGTGTCGCCTTCTTTACGGTGCAGGTAAGCGTGTATCCAGGCAGCTGTTTGGTCAGGCAGGTCTTGTATCAGTACATGCGCCTTTTCCCAGTTACCTTTTGCCTCGTGCCACAGCGCCTGCAGGTATACCGAAAGTTCCGGTGGAGGCGCAGCTTCCGGGAGGCTTTGTTTAAAAGTAGCGAGGTTCATGTGATGAGATAATTAATGTATTACGGCGTTTCACGGATTCAATTTATACTTATGTAATTACAGATCAGGTTCATCTGCAAGGGATATTCTTTACAAAGTATAAAAGCTGGTTTTTTTATTTTAAACTCAACAGTGCCTGGCTAAGTATGCTATCCCTATGGAAGACCACGTATCCCTCTGGCCGATTCTGGCGATGGCTATTATTCATTTTTTCGCGAACAAGCTGCGGTTCCTTGGAGGTGTGCCGCGCAGTATCTGGCTTTCAGCGGCGGGCGGAGTATCCGTAGCGTATGTGTTTCTGCACCTGTTTCCCGAACTGGGCGAAGGGCAGGAGCATGTGGAGCGCGTGCTTAGCAGGGTTGGGAGTTTTCTGAGCCACCATGTATACCTGATGGCCCTGATCGGGCTTGTCATATTCTATGGGCTGGAGCGCATGGTAGTAGAAAACCGGTATAAATATCAAAAGAAGAAAGAGGAAGAACCGCGGCACGGACACGGCATTTTCTGGCTGCACATCGGTTCGTTTGCCCTTTACAATGCCCTGATCGGCTACATCCTGTACCAGCGGGAGGAGGGCTCTGTGCAAAATATGCTTTTGTTTTCGGTGGCGATGGCCCTGCACTTTATCGTCAACGACTTCGGCTTGCAGGAGCACCACCAGGAGAGTTACCGCCGCGTGGGGCGCTGGGTACTGGTTGCTGCGCTGGTAGCAGGGTGGGCCACAGGCTTTGTGGTGGAACTGCCCGAAACGCTTGTTGTGCTGGTAATGGCCTTTGTAGGTGGCGGCGTAATCCTGAACGTGCTGAAAGAGGAACTACCCGAAGAGCGCGAAAGCCGCTACTGGGCCTTTTTGTTGGGAGCAGGGTTGTATTCGGTTCTGTTGCTGGCACTGTAACTACGAGAGTTTAAACCACAAAGAAAATATAACAAAAGCTTGAGTAACGCTTTCCCCTAATCTTTACTTCTCAAGCAAATGCCCAGTTGGCTTTACCCATCTGATCAGGAATTGTACACGCTGTTGATCCCCATCTGCCAAAGCTAGTATCCAGTTTACTAAAATAATTTATATTAAAAATCTTTAAAATTACAATTCCGTTAAGTAATACATTGATAATCAGCAGAATACTGCTGCTATTACACTTACTCTACTCTTCAAATTCACCCCGACCCTTTTGATAACTTATTCTCTGCTGCTCAGGCAAAGAAAGTAGTATTGTATTTATTTAAATCAAAAACGATCAGCTATGAGAACATTATCATTTTTCAAAACTGTCTTATTTTTAGCATCTGTTGCTCTCCTTATCGGCTGTGAAAAGGAATCAATGTCTGATCTGAAAATCACTACAGAGGAAGCGCTCGGCAGAGTAGGTGATAAGATTGAGCGTCCACTTACCGGCACTTTTTCCTCCTCTTCCATACTTATCGGTGACACTGCAGCAGGATGGGATCCTAGACACCCAAGCAACACACCTGCTTTCTACCCTGGAGAAGGCGAGGGCAATCTTAGCCATATGGGTAAAGATTATGTCATGTACAACCATTATGCTTATGGCCATAAAGGTGATACCGCAATAGGTAGAACTGTACCGATCACTGATTATTTTTCATTAGACAAATTAAGGGAGTTTGGTTTTACGGAAGCGGAGTTGGAAGAAATTGAAGCGGAAGAAGTTGGTGTAATTATTACCGACAAGCATGGAAATTCAATCTGGCTAGAAGGTACTGGCAACTTTCCAAAAGTAGAGGGCATGCCGCAACGCAGGCTTCTTATGTGGGAGTATGAAATTATTGGTGGTACAGGCAGATTTGAAGGTGCTGAAGGTCAAGTTACTCTTAACGGCTATACTGATTTCACAGTTCATGCAGATCATACAATTACAACCAGTGATGAATTTACGCTTGATGGGGTAATTATATATTGAAGATTACCTACTCTATAAGGCTAAGCAGGATAACTGTGTTCACTATTCATCTTAATCAAATAATCAACTATGAAAACAGCAGCATTTTTCAAAACTGTCTTAATGTTAGCCTCTGTTCTTTTCCTTCTCAGTTGTGAGAAGGAATCGATTTCTGAATTGAAGGTCACCAAAGAGGACGCACTCGGCAGAGTCGGTGATAAGGTCGAGCGCCCGCTTACCGGAACTCTATACACCTCATCCACTTTTTACCCCGACATTGAAGGAGGATGGGATCCGGAAAATCCAACCAACGTACCTGCTTTCTATCCTGGAATGGGGGAGGGAAACGTTAGTCATTTTGGAAAAATCTTCACCATGTTCAACCAGCATGCTTATGGTTATTCAGATCCGCCAACAGATCCGACAACCGCACTAGGTAAAAGCATACCAATAACTGAGCATCTTAGCTTAGACACATTGAAATCGTATGGCTTTACGGAAGAGGATCTGAGCGAAATTGAAGCGGCAGGAGTTGGTGCGATCATTACTGACAAGCATGGAAACTCAATCTGGGCGGAAGGCACATCCCAATATATATCATTACCGGACAACCCACAACGCGATCTTGTGATTTGGGAGTATGAAATTACTGGTGGTACAGGCAAATTTGAAGATGCTGAAGGTCATTTTACCCTCAAGGGTTATACTGACGTCATAATGCATGCGGATGGTACAGTTACAACTAAGGATGAATTAACGATTGATGGGGTAATTATATATTGAACAAGTGTTTTGAGTTAGATATCAATGCTATTATGATACTCCTGCCATGATTTATTTTTGGTAAGTCAAGGCAGGAGTATCGTAACCATTAATCTTTCATCCTGTTTTACAACACGATGAATGTTGCTGTTTAACTTCCATAATCATACCGGAATGCTTCTATCAGAACAGCTCCGGCAATTGTTTAAGCAAAGTGTAACCGCCCATCCAAGCCATTACCAGCACCACCAGTATTCCGAAGATGGTCAGCCAAAGCGGGTGGCGGTAATCGCCTATGATCTTCTTTTTATGTGCAGCGATAAGGATAGTTCCCAGGGTAATGGGCAGGATCAGTCCGTTTAAGGCACCGGCAAGTATAAGCAGGCGCACCGGCCTCCCGATGGTTACGAAGATGATCGTTGAGATAACAATGAACGCAATGATCACCCAGTTTTCATACTTAGCAATGCCTCTGTTAAAGGACTTGATAAAGGAAACCGAAGTATAAGCCGACCCTACAACCGAGGTAATGGCCGCCGACAGCATCACCACACCAAACAATTTATACCCTATCGTACCTGCTGCCAACTGGAACACGGAGGCAGGCGGGTTGCTCTCGTCCAGCGCAAGCCCTTTGCTGATCACGCCCAGCGCTGCCAGAAACAGGAAAATGCGGATGATGGAAGCCACCGTAATGCCCGATACCGCGCTGGTGGTAACCTCCGGCAAAGCGTCCCGGCCTTTTATACCTGCGTCGAGCAGACGGTGGCCCCCTGCAAACGTAATATAGCCGCCTACAGTGCCCCCCACCAGCGTAACAATGGCGATGATGTCTATCTGTTCCGGTACAAACGTCCGGAGTACGGCCTCACCAACCGGCGGGGAAGAGGTGATGGCCACGAACACGATGAGCAGGATCATGAGCAGGCCCATGACCTGGGCGAAACGGTCCATTACTTTGCCGGCTTCCCTTACCAGGAAAATAGCGATCGAGATGCTTGCCGCAAGTATAGCGCCCGCCTCTGCCGAAATGCCCAGCAGCACGTTAAAGCCAAGTCCCGCACCGCCTACGTTGCCGATGTTAAAGGCCAGCCCGCCCAGCACAATAAGTATAGCAATGAACAGACCTAGCCCGGGAAGTATGGCATTGGCAATGTCTTGGGCCCGCTTTTCCGAAACGGCAATGACGCGCCATACATTCAGCTGCGCCCCGATATCAAGTATGATGGAGGCAAGTATAACAAAGCCGAAGCTCGCTTTAAGGGACTGGGTAAAGACGGTGGTTTGGGTGAGGAAGCCGGGACCAACGGCGGAGGTGGCCATCAGGAACGCGGCGCCCAGCAGCACGCTCCAGTTGCGGGTTTGTTTCATCGGCTATGCGGCGGCTGTATAGTTATACTTTCTTTTTCGAGCACCTGCTGGATGTAGCGGGCAAACTCCAGGGCATGAGGCCCGTCGCCGTGTATGCAAACGGTATCTGCCTGAATCACCACTTCTGTTCCCTGCTGCGAAAGCACTTTGCCTTCCTGCACCATCCGCACCACCTGCCGCACGGCCTCCTCCTGGTTGGTGATCATGGCGTTTGGCAACCGGCGGGAGGTAAGGGTGCCGTCCAGCTGGTAGGTGCGGTCGGCAAATACTTCGTTGGCCACTTTCAGCCCCAGCTTATTTCCTGCTTTGATCAGCTCGCTTCCGGCCAGGCCATACAGCACCGTATCCGGACATACTTTGTACACCGCCTCTGCAATGGCCTCTGCTAAGCCCGCATTAACAGCCGCCATGTTGTACAGCGCCCCGTGTGGCTTTACGTGGTAGAGCGCTCCGCCTGCAGCCTTTACAAATCCGGAGATAGCACCTATCTGGTACACGACCATATCAAAGGCTTCCTGTGGCGAGATGGCCATTTCGCGGCGGCCAAACCCAACCAGGTCC
Source organism: Pontibacter ruber (assembly GCF_023630205.1). Classification (GTDB taxonomy): domain Bacteria; phylum Bacteroidota; class Bacteroidia; order Cytophagales; family Hymenobacteraceae; genus Pontibacter; species Pontibacter ruber. Next base: position 400,731 of record NZ_JALPRR010000004.1, read on the forward strand.
GGCAGGCCGGGGTGTGCCCCGATGGCTACGTTCTTCTCCAGGGCAAGCTGCACCGTTTTTCGAATCACGGCAGGATCGCCGGCATGAAAGCCGCAGGCAATGTTGGCCGATGTTACATAAGCAAGTATGGCCTCGTCGTTGCCCAGGGTATAAGCGCCAAAGCTTTCGCCCATGTCGCAGTTGAGGTCTACGGTAAGCGGTGCGTTTTTCAATGATTTATCTTGGTTCGTATTGCCCATGCAAGCTGTTCGATTTTTTGTTCCTGTTCTATGTATAGTTGCTGCGCTTTTTCGAGCGATACTTCTTCAAAGCGGATGTGTTTGCCGGGCTGTACCTGCGCCAGCTTCGGGAGATCGGCGGTGATGACCTGTGCGATGCGCGGATAGCCGCCCGTAGTCTGGTGGTCGGCCATGAGCACAATGGGTTGCCCTTCGGCGGGCACCTGTACCGTACCGAAAGTAACGGCACTGGATATCAGTTCTTGGCTATCGGTAAGAGAAAGTTGTTCACTTTGCAGCCGGTAGCCCATCCGGTCCGACTCCGTAGTTACCTGAAATTTTTCGGACCACAGGTACTCCTGGCTGCTTACGGTGAACAGATCGTACTCCGGCCCTTTGATTGCCCGGATGCTGGGGTTCTCTTCGTAGGCCGGGTACAGCTCAGCGCCGGGTGCCCAACTGGCTTGTTTGTGGTTGCTTTGGCCTATACCTGCGCTCAGCTCCTGTATGTATGCTGCTGTTTTTTCATTGGCTCCTTTACAGGAAATCACATCACCGGTCTGTAAAGCCCTGCCCTGGAAACCACCAAGGCCGGCACGCAGGTATGTGGCGTAACTGCCCATTACTTTCGAGACATCAAAGCTGCCCGCTACAGCCACGTAGGCGCGGCAGCCAAGCACAGGTGCTCGAAAAGAAAGCGTGCCGCCTTTTTTTACCAGAATAGGCCGCCACAGCTTCACCGGTTCTCCGTCTATACCTGGGGAAAGGTCTGCTCCTGTAATAGCAATGAGGTGATCTGCTTCGAAGTATAAGCTCGGGCCCAGCAATGTTATCTCCAGGGCCGCTGCCTGCTGCTCGTTCCCGACCAGCAGGTTCGCTATGCGTAGGGCCACCTTGTCCATGGAGCCGCTTACAATAATGCCTTCCTTCTGATAGCCATACCTGCCCGTGTCCTGGATGGTGGTGAGGAGGCCGGGTTTCAGCACCTTAATGCTCATGTTGCCGCTCCTTTCTTTGCTCGTATTCTTCCGGGGTAATGGCCACAAACTTAACCGTGTCGCCGGCCTGCAGCAGGCTGGGATGCTCGCTTGCCGGGTTAAAGAGCGACAGCGGCGTGCGCCCAATCAGCTGCCAGCCGCCGGGTGTTTCGATGGGGTAAATGCCTGTTTGTTTGCCGGCAATGCCCACAGAGCCGATGGGTATAGCGGCGCGTGGCGTATCTTTTCGGGGAGCAGCGATGCGCTCATCCATACCGCCTAAGTACGGAAAACCCGGCGCAAACCCAATCATGTATACCTGGTACGTGCCGCCGGTATGGATGGCAATCACCTCTTCCGGCGAAAGCTGGTTATGCTCGGCTACAAAGGCTAAGTCAGGACCAAAATCGCCCCCGTAGCAAACAGGTACGGTTATTTCCCGCGAAGTAAAACTTTGGGTTTGTTTTTTCAGGTGATGGAGTATCTCCAGCAGTAGCAGGCGCACCTTTTCATACGGGTCGAGCCGGCCTTTTTCGCTGAGCAGCCAGGGATTGTAGTAAACGGTAACGGTAGTGAAGGCAGGCACCTGCTCGATCAGTCCCGGGAAAGGATGCTGTTGCAGGAAGGCAGCAAAGCTCCTTACTTTGGTATGCGTCTCCAGGTCGATCGTATCGCCGAACTGGAGTACGATGGCAGCATCGCCAAGCGGGTACATTTGAAAAGAAGGCAGGTCCTGTTGCTTCATGCGTTCGTATGCTATACCCGGTCTACGAAATTGAGCAGGTATGTGGAGCTCCACAACCAAAGTAAAGAAAAAACTCAAGAGATAATAGCTTCCTGCCTGTGCTTTAACCGGCGTTTAAAAAGTACATGAGCCGGATGTGCCTGGTTGAAGTATGAAGTGCAGCACAACAAATAAAGAAGGCCGCTGTGGTAGCGGCCTTTTTCTATGTGTCAGTGAGTGATCTTATGCTTCTTCGTTCACTACAATTCTGTCAATTCTGTCGTTGGCTTTGATCTGGTCGATCACGTCCAGGCCTTCTACCACCTTACCAAATACCGTATGGTTGCGGTCGAGGTGAGCAGTGTTTTTGCGGTTGTGCACAATGAAGAACTGTGAACCACCGGTGTTGCGGCCTGCATGCGCCATTGAAAGAACACCGCGGTCGTGGTACTGGTTTTCGCCAGTCAGCTCGCAATCGATCTTGTAACCCGGGCCACCCGTGCCTGGTATGCCTTTTGCACCTTCGCGCGTGTTAGGGCAGCCACCCTGTATCACAAAATCAGGAATAACGCGGTGAAACGTAAGTCCGTCGTAAAAGCCTTCTTTGGCCAGCTTTATAAAATTATCTACCGTTTTAGGAGCGTCTTTCTCAAAGAATTCTACTTTCATTACACCCTTCGGGGTATGGATTTCAGCGGTTTTCATACTTTCTGTTATTTATCTGTAAAACAATATCCAGAACAAAAGTACACATTTTATAGTTTAAGAAGCCTACTGAGGCTCCTGTTCTGGCATGCACCCTGCTTGCGGACATGTCCGCTTATACGGGAGTGCAGCGCCAAGGGAGGGGTTAGAGTGGAAATTACATACGTATAAATCCAGGTTAAACTATGAAACGAATAAACTTAATTGCCGGTGGATTGGTGCTGTTGCTTGGCACTACTGCCATTAGCTGTAGTGACAAAGACCAGCGCCAGGAAAGCCCGCTTACCGAAGAGAGTACGGACGCCACGTCCAGGGAAGGAGCTCGCAATATAAACCCTGCTTCGCACGTAGACCCGAAAGACCAGACAGATCCTTCGCTGACCGGCAGCGGCGATGTGGGAGATGATACCATGGTACCCTCCAATAACATAGTAAACAATGCGACAACCAGCAAACAGCTTGCAACCTTTACCTCGGCACTTAAGCAAGCCAACCTGGTTGAGACGCTGAACGGAACAGGCCCTTACACAGTGTTCGCACCTACCGACGAAGCATTTAAAGCGCTGCCGGAAGGCGCGCTGGAGGACCTGATGAAGCCGGAGAACAAGCAGCGCCTGGTAGAGGTGTTAAACAACCACATCGTAACAGGCAAACTGGCAGCAGCCGATATGCAGGATGGCGCTATCCTGAAAACGTCTGCCGGACAGCAGCTGAAAGTATCGAAGAAAGGCGATAAAGTGATGGTAAACGGTGCCAGCGTAGTGGAAGCCGACGGCATGAGCAGCAACGGTGTGTTGCATACAATAGATAAAGTGCTGATGCCTGCTGATAAATAAAGTATAAGACATAGCCAAAGTATAAAAGCAGCAGGTGCGCGATGTGCCTGCTGCTTTTATACTTTAAAATGGGTTGGTAGCCCACACGCCAAGCTCCGGAATAAAGCCGCGGTCGTCCAGCTCCAGGGCTCCTTTAATGGCACGGGCAATTTCTTCACCGCGCAGCTTGTTGGGCTGTTCTTCGCGCTCCTGCCGGTCAGAGCGACCAAAGGCCGTGGTCACTTCGCTGGGGTTTATCAGCATTACACGCACGTTATACTTCCGCAGTTCGCGCAGCCAGCACTGCGTCATGCCCCGCAATGCAAATTTAGACGAGGCATACACCGTGCCGCCTTCGTAACCGTTAACCGCGGCCGAAGAACCAATGTTGATGATATTGCCATAGTTCTGCCTTTTAAAGATCTCGGCTGCCTGTGCGCCCATCATGGCGGCTCCGAACACATTTACCTCGTACACCCTCCTGAATTCCTCCAGCGATACTTCCTCCAGTCTGCCGTGCGTGCCAATGCCCGCGTTGTTGATGAGTACATCCAGGCGGCCAAACTCCTCCATAAACACGCTGTAGGTACGTTTTACATCTTCGGGATTGGCCACATCGGCGGTGATGGGCAAAGCCCCGATCTCGCGTGCGGCTTTGTGGGTACGCTCTTCGTCGCGGCCCGTAATGGCTACGTTGGCGCCGTGTGCAATTAAGAGTTCTGCTGTGGCGCGCCCAATGCCCAGGGTGCCACCCGTAATCAGGATGTTGGCGTTCTCGATCTTCATTTTACCGGAAGTATAAGTATTAGTTACTTGTAACGCGCAGTTAAACTGCAGGTTGTTCCGCGGGAAAATGAAGCATAATCTTAGCTCAGGGTATAGGCAGGCATTACCCAGCGGGTGCCGCTCAGCTTGCGCAATGTGCGGCGGTAGGAGGGCAGGGCCTCGTAGGCCAGCTTCGGAGCATGCATGCGCTGCGTGTTGATCAGCTCGATCCTGGGCACCAATTCCTGGTAAGGTGTGCCTTCATAATGCCGGAAAAATGCACGCAGCACGCCCCGGTATTCCTTAAAATTCCAGTAGTGGTAAATTTCGCTGGTGGCACTGTAAACCGGTTGCGATGAAGCGGCATCCAGGTGGTAAGAGAAGGCCAGCTGCTCGATGATGTGCTTCTGGTACAGTTCGTATAGTTTATCAGTTGTCTGCAGCACCTGCTCCATAAGCTGCTGTTCGCTGCATAAAAAGCCAAGCGCGCCGGCATTATACATCACGGTGTCGCGGCTGATGCCGGTGTTATGTGACCCTAGGAACGAATCCACTTTCCGGAACACGATATTTTTGCGTGTGGATATCCGGCCTTCTTCTTCGTGCATGACGTGCACACCCTGCTCGATCTTCTCAAACAGCTGATCGATGGGTTGGGTGATGACGGTATCGGTGTCGAGGTAGAGGGCGCTGCCTTTGTACTTGCTGATGAAATCACGGATGATCTCAATTTTGACGCGGTGCACAAAATCATACTTACCGCGCCATTGCTTTATCTGGACTTGCGTAAGCGGCTCGTAAACCACCGTCGGCGGCAGCCATTTTTCTAGCATGGCCTGGTTATCGGTATACACTACAAGGGTAAACGGGCTGTCGCCGTACACCCGCAGTAGCGAATAGATGGAGTAGATCAACTCGTGCAGGATGTCTTCGTTGCCGTAGGCCTGGTACAGGAGGTGTCGTTGCATGACGTATGTTCTGTGCTGTCTCAGCTATTATTTGCGGTTGTCGTCGCCCATGAGCATGCTGAGGTAGCTCTCGTAGCGGGTGAGTGAAATTTCGTTGTGACGCACGGCCTCTACCACGGCACAGCCAGGCTCGTTAAAGTGGGTGCAATTGTTGAAGCGACACTTGTTGAGGAGCTTTCGCATTTCCGGGAAGAAGTGGCCGAGCTCGTTTTTCGGGATATCTACAATGCCCAGTTCCTTGATCCCGGGCGTGTCGATAACAAAGGTTTCTGGGTCGATCTCGAACATCTCAGCAAAGGTGGTGGTGTGCACCCCTTTGTCAGAGAACCCGGAGATTTCGGAGGTTTTCAGTTCCAGGTCTGGCACGATCAGGTTGATGAGCGACGATTTGCCTACGCCGGAGTGGCCGGAAAGGAGCGTGGTTTTGCCGTGCAGCAGTTCTTTGATATCATCAATACCCTCGTTGTTGTGCGCCGAAACTGCCATGGTCTTGTAACCGATCTGCTCGTACATGTGGCTGATCTGCCGCTGGTATTCCTGCATCTGATCGTCATACAAATCTGTTTTGTTGTACACGATGATGGTGGGAATGTCGTACGCCTCGGCGGTTACCAGGAAGCGGTCGATGAAGCCGAAGGAGGTGCGCGGCGATACCAGCGTTACGATCAGCATGGCTTGGTCGAGGTTGGCAGCAATAATGTGGGTGTGCGCCGATTTGTGCGTAGACTGCCGGATAATGTAGTTCTCGCGCGTTTCGATATGATGGATCACGGCGGTATCTTCGCCGGTTGTTTCCACGTCAAACTCCACACGATCGCCAACGGCCAGCGGGTTACTCACTTTCATGCCCTTCAGCTTGAACTTGCCACGCAGGCGCGCCCGGTGCAGTTTGCCCTCTGTGTCGCGCACCAGGTACCACGATCCCGTAGATTTTACAACAATTCCCTTCATTGCTTTGGTTTTAGCAGGCGCTCGATGTCTTTCATGATGGTAGCAGTGGCGCCTGCCTGCTGTTGTACGTATTGCTTTTCTGATTCGGTTATACTTTGGCGAAGGCCTGGCGTGTTGTGTACTTTCTCAAAAGCCTGCAGCAGTTCTTCGGCATTGGTTACCGGAAAAGCACAGCCCAATTGCACCAGATCCTTTGCCTCCTGAAACTTCTCATACTTCGGTCCGAAAAAAAGTGGCAGGCCAAAAACGGCTGCCTCCAGCGTATTGTGCAGTCCCTTGCCGAAAGCCCCGCCAATGTAAGCGTAAGTGCCATAGCTGTACAGCGCTGAGAGCATGCCAATGTTATCGATCACCAGTACGTTATACTTTGCCACTTCTGCCTCACGGGCCTGTGAGAAACACACCGTTCCTTCGCCTAGCTGCTGCACAAGGGTGCTGATGCCGCTCTCGTGAATCTCGTGGGGGGCGATGATGAATTTTATACTTTTTTTATACTTGCTGATAAGCGGTAGCAGCACCTCCATATCAGCAGGCCAGCTGCTGCCGATCATGAACACTTGCTGCCCGGCCGAGAAAGCCTCTACCAGCGGAATTGATTTTATACTTGCCGCCGTCTGCAGCACCCGGTCGAAGCGGGTGTCGCCGGCTATACTTGTCTGCTTTATACTTATATTTTGCAGCAGCTCCAGGGAGCGCTGGTTCTGTGTGTAAATGTGTGTGAAATTCTGCAAGATGTTCCGGTAAAAACCACCATAAGGCTTAAAGAAAACCTGGTCTGGGCGGAAAATGGCTGAGATGGAGAGCACCGGTATACTTCGCTGCCGCAGCGTCTGCAGGTAATAGTGCCAGAATTCATACTTCACGAACACGGCCAGCTCCGGCTGCACGATCTTTATAAACATCTCTGCATTGCGCTGGCTGTCCAGGGGCAGGTAAAAGATGTAATCGGCGCCCGCGTAGTTTTTGCGCACTTCGTAGCCAGACGGAGAGAAGAAGGTAAGCAGGATTTTATACTTCGGGAATGCTTCGCGAAAGGCTTCCATCACTGGGCGCCCCTGCTCAAACTCACCCAGCGACGCGCAATGAAACCACACCACCGGCGCCTCGTTGCCTGCAAAAGCCTGCAGTAACCGCTCGAACTGCTGCCCGCGCCCCTGCCCCATCAGCCTGGCCTTTTGGTTAAACGGAGCAGCCAGGGCAATGGCTGCCTGGTAAGCGTTCAGTCCGATGTCGTAGAGTAACTTCAAATTTGTACTTGTAATGCGTTTAGCAAAAGACCTCACAGCGCGCGCAGCTCCTGCGAGCGTTTGTGCCAGCGGCCTTTGCAGTGCAAATATAAGGTATTGCTTTGTGCCTTGTGCAGCGTTGTTTCAAGAGCCGGTGTATTTGTCCCGGAGTCTGTTATTTTTGTTCAGAAGTATAGCATTACCGCACATCATCACTACTATGGAAAAAGCACAGCCAGGCGATTACCAGGAAATTACGGAAGTATGGGAAGCTTCCGTCAGAGCCACGCATCATTTCCTGAAGGAAGAAGATATTCTGTTCTTCAGGCCACTCATCCTGAACGATTACCTGAAAGCCGTAGACCTATATTGTGAGCGCGATGAAGCAGGTAGCATAGTTGGATTCCTAGGAGTAGCCGATGGCAAGATCGAGATGTTGTTCATTCATCCGGATAGCCGGGGTAAGGGCATCGGTAAAAAGCTGCTGCAGTTTGCCGTGGATACCCTGCATGCCACACTGGTAGACGTAAACGAGCAGAACACGCAGGCCGTGGATTTCTATAGGCACATGGGCTTTGTGGTGGAAGATCGCTCTGCACTCGACAGCATGGGCAAGCCTTACCCGATCCTGCACATGAAGTTACATACTTTGTAGTTATCGCCTGGTCTGGGTGCTGTAGCCGATACCCAGCCCGAACCACGGGATTACAGGTATAAAAGAGTTGGTGATTACTATTGGCTGTGCGTTGGCATGGTAAAAGAATCCTTTTCCTTTTTTAGGATAGTGCTTAAAACCAAGGTACAATGTAAGCGGAACAATGATGGATTGATCATTGGGGCCTAAACAATCATAGCATTCGTCGGAGCTGGTTTCGAAGTAATCTTTAGTAGTAACTGCACCAGCTAAGCCAAACTCGAATTTGTTATTCTTCTTCCCCAGGTTGCCACCCACGAACAAGGGCAGCGAAGGGTGCCACTCGTCGTTGAAATCGTTTATAGCACCGACACCTGCCCCATAATGTAAGCTCAGGTTTTTCTTGCTGTTCGGGTTGCGCTCATAAAGTATAGCCGGGCCCATTATGTTTTTGCCCAGTAACTCCAGGTAAACGGTGTTTCTGGTCTGTGCATTAGACAGTAACGCACAGCAACAGAAGGCGAACAGGAGAAACGCTTTTTTCATACCTGAATATAGTAACTTATAAGTATAAAAAGTACTTTTTATGTGAAGCTTGAAGGTGTTGGCTGTAGGTTGAAGTACAGTATGGTTTTTTGTTAGAGGGTTAACTGTGTTGCTTAATATGTTAGGGAAACCTTATCTGATGGCTTGCATACTTAGGCAAGTAGTTGAGAGAAAGTATGGCTGTTGAAGAACTTCGGGCTGAAGGTTTCAAAGATGTATGCTGATGGTGAATACTGCAATTAGTTACGTTTCTACTTCTATATTTGACAGGATGAACGTAGGCGGTTGCGTTTAGCCGCTAGTTGCCCTTCATTGTAATTATGAAAAAGATAGTTTTTAAATTTTGGAATGACATCTTAGATGAAGATTATGTCGAGGGAGTATGGGTTGAAACTGTGGATGAAGAAAAGGGGCATTATAAGATTGACAATATTCCCTTTTTTGTCACTAGCTATTCCGTTGGAGACATTGTGCAGGTGGAAAAAGAGTATGAAGAACTAGTTGTGAAAGACCTAGTGGAGCCATCAGAGAACTCTACTCTTAACATTAAATTCTCAAAGGGGGCAGACAAAGATGAAACTTTAGAAAAGCTTGTCTCTTACGGTTGCAATTATGAAAGTATGGAAAACTTAATATCGGGCTACTACTCTGTAAATGTTCCAGCATCTGTAAGTTACCAGCCTGTTTACAAGTTCTTAAAAGAATTAGAAATTAGAGAGCAACTTGGTTTCAGAGAAGCATGCCTTTGCCATAATAGAGAAGAACAGTAAAACATCATCGGGCAACACAATGCATACAAAACCCTCACTTCGTTTCGGGCTACGTATGCACGCGGCCGTTAAGCTCAGTTGATAATTATGAAAGAAATTCCAGAGATAATATTAGTGCCTGTTCCAGAGACTGATGAAGCAAAAACTGCTATCGGTTATCAATGGAATGATGAGGCTGGAACACGTCATAAACCTGGAGGGAGACCAAACGGATTAAGTATAGAGGAATACCCAAACTGCAAAGATTGTGAAGAAAGAATGTCTTTTTATGCTCAAATTGATTCTATAGGTGATGATTACGATCTAGCAGATTGTTGTGCTATACATGTCTTCGTTTGTTTTGACTGCTTTACAACAGAAAGTCAGTTGAACCAAATCTAATCAAACCAATAGCAAATGACATCAAATTCTCAGTTTCGGATAAGGAGGTTTAGCAATAATAAAAAAGAACAATAAAGCATAACAAGACCAATAGTGCATAAACGCACCATAGCAAATTCTGCCAACCAAAACTTCCGATCTATTGATGCAGCACAATGTACTCAGGTAAAAAGTTAAAGTGGTTCACGATTGTTGGTGCTATGCTCTGGATAGTTGCCGGGCTCCTGTTGTCATTGCGTCCTGCCGGCCATCCTCCTGACAGTTTCCGAAAAAGTGGGGACCTGATACCGGTGCTGGCCGTGGGCCTGGTACTGATTGGCGTTTCTACAAGCCTTAAAATGCTAGCCTTCAGAAAAGCAGGCGGGTGGTTATTTAAAACGGTCTGCCAGGCAGTGGTGCTCAGTAGCCTGTCTTATGCTTTGGGCGTGCTGATCCGGCACGTTTTTCTGCAGGCTACCGGATGGGAGCCATTCATGCCACTAGGCTTTTTAGCCTTCATCATTTCTTGGGCACTCTTAGGAGTGATTTCGCTCAAAAAAGGCTTTCTTTCTCGGGCTGCGGGTTTGCTAATGATCGCTTCCACCATCAGCCTGCTTACATTTAATGATCAATACAACCCGTACGGAGGTGTTGTGTTCGGCGTACTGACGCTCTTCATGATTCTGCTGCCTGAGCACAGCCAAAAACAATCCCCTGGATCAAACCTCGCCTGATAAAGCATTTCAAAACAGCAGCTTGACTATAATTGTATTCAACTGTAAAGCAAGCATGTATCTAAAGCAGCAAAGTATGCCGTTGCTTCTGAAACATCTGTTCCGTTATGTGCTATACTTACAGGAACGATTTAAAAATCGTAACTTACAATCATCCCTTAAATCAGCAAAATGAAATCATTACTTCAGTGGACTATTATCATCCCGGTATTAGCCTGGCTCTTATTTTTTTCCGGACTAGTTTATGATAGCAGTTTCTTTCAGATTGTAGCAAGCGCACTGCTCATCGGCAGCGTTATGTCGGCAGTGCACCACTCTGAGATAATTGCCGAGAGAGTTGGAGAGCCCTACGGTACCATTATCCTGGCTATCTCGATAACAGTTATTGAAGTTTCTATTATCATATCGTTGATGCTGTCAGAAGGACCGGAAGCCGCTTCATTGGCCCGCGATACGGTGTATGCGGCAACCATGCTTATACTTAACGGCATCATCGGGCTTAGCCTGCTAATTGGCGGGTTGAAACATTACGAGCAGAATTTTTCCGCCCCTTCCGTAACCATAGCCCTGATCTCACTCATCTCAATTGTCGTGTTTACACTGGTGTTCCCTACTTTCACCGAAAGTGTAAAGGGCTCTTATTACTCCATGCCCCAGCTTATTTTTGCCTCAATTGCCTGCCTGGTTATTTATTCTACTTTCCTGTTTGCGCAGACAAGGAGGTACCGGCAATATTTTCTTACTGTCGGGGACGATGAAAATGAAGAAACAGTAGTGCCTATCGCGATCAGTAACAGTATGTTTTTCTCCAGCCTTGTATTCCTTATTGTGAGCTTGGGCATTGTGGTGTTGCTGGCAAAAACCCTTTCACCTACCATCGAAAGCATTATCACCGGATACAGCCTGCCGAAATCGCTGGTGGGCGTTGTTATTGCCGCCATCATCTTATTACCAGAAGCAACAGCTGCCATCATCGCTGCCAGAAAAAACAGGCTCCAGACAAGTATAAATTTATCGCTGGGTTCTGCCCTCGCAAGTATCGGGCTCACCATACCCAGCGTGGCGGTGGTTTGTATCATGCTGGACATGCCCATTATTTTGGGGTTAGATATCAAATCTATAGTGCTGCTGGGCCTGTCGGTATTTACAGTAATGCTGTCGCTGAGCAGCGGCAAGTCTACTACTGTTTACGGGGTAGTGCTGCTGGTTAACTTGTTTGCTTTCATATTCCTGATGATATACCCTTGAGGGAAGCATAGTGCGGGCGCAGGAACATCGATCCAGACTTACTAAAGCATAGTAGTTGCGGATGATCAATTGTTCTTACACCTTCACTAAACGTGTATTTAGGCAAAACCAAAAAGCCCCGGCATATGCCGGGGCTTTTCTATAATTAAGCTCTAATGATGCTTAGTGTTTTGCAAGGTAGTTAGATACGCCTTCTTTTGTAGCTTGCATAGCTTCTTTACCTTCTTCCCAGTTGGCTGGGCAAACTTCACCTTTCTCTTCGAAGTACTGCAGCGCGTCAACAATGCGAAGCGCCTCGTCGATAGAACGGCCAAGTGGCAGGTCGTTTACAACCTGGTGGCGAACCACACCTTCTTTGTCGATCAGGAACAGACCACGGTAAGCAACAGGCTCGCCTACGAAAGTAACTTCGCCTTCTTCGTTGTAATCGTAGTGGCCAGCCAGAACGTCGTAGTTCTGCGCGATAGTCTTAGCAGCATCAGCTACCAATGGATATTCTACACCCTCGATACCGCCCTGGTTGCGAGGAGTGTTCAGCCATGCAAAGTGAGAGAAATGTGTATCGGTTGAGCAACCAACAACAGCTACGTTCTTACGCTCGAAGTCAGCGATTCTGTCCTGGAACGCGATGATCTCGGTAGGGCAAACGAATGTGAAGTCCATTGGGTAGAAGAAGAACACAACGTGCTGCTTGCCAATGTACTGCTCCAGAGAGAAGTTCTCTACGAACTCACCGTTTACCACTGCTGTAGCTTTGAAAGAAGGTGCTTTTTTACCTACTAATACTGCCATTTTCTATTGGTTTTAGTTTTAAATTAATCTATTTAGATACTCGTGAAATATTTATTTGTTTGTCAGGCTCTACTTTGTTGCCCGTTAGCTGCACCGAAAACCCTTTGATCTCGAAGTTCTCCAGATTTCTTTTGCTGAAGAATTCTGTCAGAAGCTCGTGCAGCTCTTCGTCTTCAAAATCGACGATCTCTTTGGTTTTGCTGCAGTAGATGTGGCTGTGCGTGATGGTGTTGGAATCGTACCGCTTGCCACCTTCTTCTGAGAGCACCCGCCGGATCAGGCCAGTCTCGGTAAACGTGTCCAGCGTTTTGTAAACCGTACCCAGCGATATACTTGGGTTTGCCGGCTTCAGGCGCTGGTATACATCTTCTGCCGTCGGGTGGTGCCCGTGCAGCTCCGTTACCGCTTCAAACACAACAATGCGCTGGTGTGTGGCTTTAAGGCCGCACGCTGTCAGGCGCTGTCGTAATTCGTCTCGGGTCAGGTTTTGCATAAATACTAGATAAGAATAATTCTTACCTGATAAAAGTTCCTGCAAAGATAGGGAGGAGAGTTAAAAGTTAAAAGTGAAGAGCTAAAAGTTGTTCGTGAGTGAGGGAACTTTTGGTGGGAAAGAGTCTGAAGGTTAGAAAGTTCAGTAGCTTTTATCAACTATAATAAGTGGTTATACATTGTATTTTACCGCTTTACTTTCATGAAAAGTAATCCAACCACCCCTGGCCCCTCCTTATCCAAGGAGGGGAGTCTGCTATTATTTTGGCTGACCAGCTGTTCTATAGTTATTGTTTATACTTATACTTATACTTATACCTATACTTTAAAGTAGGTAGCTTGCTACAAGCTAAGGAGCTGGAAAAGGCAGGTATAAGCTCCCCTCCTTAGACAAGGAGGGGCAGGGGTGGTTGGACCCGGAATAGTAGTGAAACTCAGAACTCAGAACTCGAGACTCAGAACTTTTTTACCGGCCCTTAAACTCCGGCTTGCGTTTCTCTACAAAAGCATTCATGCCTTCGGTCTGGTCTTCGGAGGCGAAGCAGAGATAGAAGTTCTTGCGCTCAAAGTATAAACCTTCGTCCAGCTGTGTTTCAAATGCTCTGTTTACAGATTCTTTAGCCAGCTTTGCCGCCACCGGCGACATCTGCGCTATCTCACCAGCCAGTTTAAAAGCTTCTTCTAAGTATAGCTCCACGGGCACTACGCGGTTGATCAGGCCGTGTTTTTCGGCTTCGTCGGCAGTCATAAACTTGCCTGTCAGTACCATTTCCATGGCTTTGGCTTTTCCGATGGCTTTGGTCAGGCGCTGCGTGCCGCCTGCTCCTGGCATTACGCCGATCTTAATTTCCGGCTGCCCGAACATGGCCGTCTCGGAAGCAATGATCATATCGCAGGTCATGGCCAGTTCGCAACCACCACCCAAAGCAAAACCTGAAACAGCCGCGATGATCGGCTTCTTGGTTTTGCGGATTTGGTCCCAGGTAGAGAACTGGTCGATGTTGAGCATGTCGATAGCCGTTTTGCCTGCCATCTGCTTAATATCGGCACCGGCGGCAAAAGCACGTTCGTTGCCTGTGATGATGATGGCACGTACTGCGTCGTCCTCGTCGAGTTGCTTTAGCGCATCGCGCAGTTCGCCCATCAGTTGCAGGTTCAGGGCGTTCAGTTCTTTCGGTCTGTTTAGTTGGATAAGGGCCACGTGCTGGCGGGCCTGAGGCGTTACAAGTATAAATTCCATAGTTTGTTCTGTCAGTTATTTAGAGCTTCAAGATACGGTTTTTAGCTAAACCATAAAAAAAGCCTGCTTCAGTGGAAGCAGGCTTGAGTTCTTCGGGTTTGCTTTCGCTAGATGGAGGTGGAGTTGGTGTTTTCCTGGTTTACCAGAAAGTTGTAGAAGTGCTGCATCTGCTGATGGCTTTTCTGAACTGTCGGGTTCATCAGGTCCTGTGGGGGAATCTCGCCTTCCGGAGATTTCTGTTTTGGCGTCTTCAGCATAGCGCCTGATAACAACAATGAGAACAGTACTACAAATTTGAAAACGAATTGTCTGTTTACCTTTTCAGGAGTTTGCATAGCTTAAGGTTGAAAAGTTGCACAAATGGCACGGGGCTTTTATACGTCTGTCAAATATTAAAGATTTGAATATAAGAAAGAACTAATATAGAATTACCTGCAAAATTACGGTATAAAGTTTAGATTCCTAGCGCTATCTGCTAACAAATTGTAAAGTATTGCGTGTGCGCTGTTCCAGAAGGATCTGCTTGTCTGTCATTATCTTAGTTATACTGTCGTTATCGTAGTTTTTGATCGTGAACAGCTTTAAACTGGTATTATAATGTATGTTGAACTGGTCCTGCAACGTTGCAATAAGTTTATGCAGGCGCTCCTCATTATAATCGGTGCATATCGAAAAAGAGATGGCTGAATTCTGCATCAGGTTTATTTTAAAGCGCAACTCCGACAGCGCATTGAAGATCGTGCCCAGGTTCTTTTCCGAAATAAATGTAAAGTCTTTGGCACTGAAAGATACCAGGCACTGATTCTCTTTTATGATATAAGCAGGTGCTATCTTTTCATGTTTGCAGTCGCAGATCCGGGTGCCCTCGCCGGCAGGGTTTAGAAAAGACTTCACATAGAGCGGTATCTTCTTATTGGCCAGCGGCTTTATGGTTTTCGGATGTATAACAGAGGCGCCGTAATACGCCATTTCCACGGTTTCCTGGTAAGATATTTCCGGGTACCTCACCGTATCAGCAAAGTATTTCGGGTCAGCGTTCAGCAGGCCTTCCACATCCTTCCAGATGTACATACCCTCTGCATCGAGGCAATAAGCAATAACAGCGGCGCTAAAATCCGAGCCTTCGCGGCCGAGGGTGGTGGTCAGGCCGTTGTTGGTGCCTCCTAAAAAGCCCTGGGTTACGACCAGTTGCTCTTCCAGCAGGGCAGGCAGGTCGCGCTTGATAACACGCTCCGACCAGACCCAGTCTACCTTTGCCTCACGCCAGGTGGTATCCGTCTGAATGTACTTGCGGCTGTCGAGCCATACATTGCAGAGGCCCTCTGCCTGCAGAAAGTGGTGCAGGATAACAGAAGAAAACAGCTCTCCGTAACACACGATCTGGTCGTATAGCTTGTCGTAATTGCTCTTACGGTTGAGGTGCTCCAGATCGTTCTGCAGCATGGTGAACAAGTGCGCCAGACGCTCGTATACAGGGTGCTCTTTGTCGGGAAATAGCTCCGTTACTACCTCCTGGTGATACCCGAGACACTGTTGTAAAGCCGTTTCATAGGATTGATTGTGGTAGGCCTTGTCAAACACCTGCTCCAGCGCATTGGTGGTTTTGCCCATAGCCGATACCACTACCAGCAGTTGCCGTTCACCGCCGTAGGTTTTTACGATGTGGGCCAGGTTCCGGAACGAACCGGCATCCCGAACAGAGGCACCTCCAAACTTGTATACTTTCATCCTTTGTTAGCTCTTATTCCGTAAAATTAGGTATGAATCGTAGTATATTTTATAAAAATGATATTTTTGTGGCTACACCTTTAATTTAACCCTTTACATCACTACATTATTATGGACGACAAACTTGCCTTACCTGTAGGCACCACGCTCGACAGGTTTATCATGAAAAAACAAGCAGATTTCCCTTATGCAACAGGGGAACTGTCGCAGCTACTGCGTGACATCGGGCTGGCAGCCAAAATCGTGAACCGCGAAATCAACCGTGCCGGTCTGCTGGATGTGACCGGTGCTTACGGACAGCAAAATGTTCAGGGCGAGGAACAACAAAAGCTTGACGTAATTGCCAACATCCGCTTTATCCGGGCGCTGCGTAACGGCGGTGAGGTATGCGCCATCATCTCGGAAGAGGAGGATGAGATCATCCACACAGGCAACAACAAAGGCAAGTACATTGTGGCGATCGACCCGCTGGACGGCTCTTCCAACATCGACGTAAACGTATCGATCGGCACCATCTTCTCGATCTACAGAAGAATTTCTGACAGCGGTTGCGAAGGCTCTACCGAGGACTGCCTGCAGGACGGAACACGCCAGGTAGCGGCAGGTTACATCATTTATGGTTCTTCAACCATGCTGGTGTATACAACAGGGCATGGCGTTAACGGCTTCACGTACGAGCCGTCGTTGGGTGAGTTCTTCCTTTCGCACCCTAACATCAAATCTCCTAAAACCGGTAACGTTTACTCCTGCAATGAGGGCAGCGTCAACAGTTTCCCGGAGGGTATCAAGAATTACCTTAATTACTGCAAAGAGAACGGGTACTCAGCCCGCTACATCGGTTCGCTGGTAGCAGACTTCCACCGCAACCTGCTTAAAGGCGGTATCTACATCTATCCGCCTACTGCCAAGGCACCTAATGGCAAGCTGCGCCTGATGTATGAGTGCAACGCGCTGGCCTTTATAGTGGAGCAGGCAGGCGGTAAGGCAACCGACGGCACACGTCGCATCCTCGAAATCCAGCCTACAGACCTGCACCAGCGTTGCCCGCTTATTATCGGCTCTACGGAGATGGTAGACAAGGTAGCAGAGTTCATGAAATCTGAAGTGAAAGCTGAGGAAGCAGTTAAAGTATAGGTTATACTCTAACCAAAAAAGAAAAAGGCAGAAAGACTCACTTTCTGCCTTTTTCTTTTTCCGCAATACTGTTCTGAACAGTAGTTATATTTTGTTCAAGTATAGCAGGCTGATGATTACCGCCGGCTGTATTTCAGGCGTATCTGCGCTTTTTGCAGTTCCCGTTTTATGATCAGGCGAGCGATGTTTTCGGCTATTTCCTCTTCCGAGGAGGCAGCCATGGCAAGCTTCACATCCTGCTCGTTTACATCAATGCGGTAGAGTATGTGCAGCAGACGGTTGAGATCGGTGCGGAGCAGGTGGCCTACAACGGAGGCTATCCTGCGGAAAACTTCTTCTTCGGATGCGTAAGGTATTTCATCTGTTTCAAATAGTTTTTGCAGCTGGCTGCTTGCGCTGGCAAGTAGGGCAGGGGTGTGTTCCATACTTCAGGAGGTGCATAACCAAAAACAAGGCCCTCCCGAAAGAGAGGGCCTTGTTTTTGGTTATGCTTGTTCTTCTTTTCCTTCTTTTGTCTCTGATTCAGCGTTTGCCTCGGCGGCCTCTGCTGTAAAACCAACGTGCTTGCTTACGATGCCGTACCAGCTTACGAGTTTCTTCATGTCCGAAATGTAAACACGCTCCTCGTCATACTCAGGAAGTATATCTTCCATAAAGGATCTGTAGTCTGCGTCACTTGGTTTTTCGTTCAGCGGAAGGTCGTTGCCATACTTCTGGTGAATGCGGTCGAACACTTCCGCCAGCGGGATGGTGCTTTCCTCGTCGGTAGTATAGATTGATATCTCATCCAGCAACGACATACGGTGGCGTGCCTGAGCTACCAGACGCGAAGGCTTATCAGCAAGGCTTTCTACAATTACACCGGTACGGGTTGGCTTTACTACGCGGTAAAGGCCATTCATGCCAGCAATGGCAGCAACTTGTCTTAAATCAATAGGCATAATAAGGGATAAAACTGTTGGTTATAGTTTAAATGCGATCGGCAAACTGGCAACAGTGCTGAAGCCAGGACCGGGCGCTTTGAATTTAATAAGTTTTGCAACGCGCATAGCCTCTTCACCGGTACCCCCTCCCACATTCTTCAAAATCTTAAAGCCGCTGGTGGAGCCGTCTTCGTTCAGCGTGAAGCTGATGATGCACTCGCCCTGCATGCGGTTGCGCTTGGCAAGCACCGGGTATTTTAGCTCTTTGGCAATAAAAGCGTACATGGCCTCTTTGCCACCCGGGTAGTATTCCGCTACCGGAATTACTTTTTCAGGTACCCAAACCTTTTTTTCTTCGGTAGCTGCCGCAGATTTGGTGGTTGCCGTTTGCGCAGATGCTGTGATCGCTGCAAAGGCAAATAAAAGAAACAAAAATGAGATTTTGGTTTTCATAAGGGTTAACATTTAAAATTCATCTTCACTTGGGCTTCCTGCACGGTATTTAAATGTACCTGTGTCCGGTCTACTGCTTCTCGACCTGCTCGTTGATCTCCTGTATAAAGTTCAGGAGTTCGTCCCGGCCGACCCTTTCTGCCGACGAGGTTCTAAACATGCGAGGCAACTCATCCCAAGTTTCCTGCAGTTTACGGGTGTAGACAGCGATGGTTGAGTCGGTCTTGGCAGCAGACTGTTTATCGGTTTTGGTAAAAACAAGCACAAACGGCACTCCCATGGTTCCCAGCTTATTTATAAACTCCAGGTCGGCCTTCAATGGTTCGTGGCGCGAGTCGATCAGCACAAAAACGCAAGTCAGGTTTTCGCGCTTCTGAAAGTAATAATTAATCATTTTGCGCCAGCTCTCCCGCGACTCTTTGCCCACCTTGGCATACCCATAGCCCGGCAAGTCTACCAGGTACCACTCGTTGTTGATAAGGAAGTGGTTGATAAGCTGGGTTTTGCCCGGGGAGGCAGACGTTTTTGCCAGATTCTTTTGCTCGGTCAGCATGTTGATGAGCGACGACTTGCCTACATTGGAACGTCCGATGAAAGCATACTCCGGTTTATCAGGTACCGGGCATTCTTCCACGCGGGTGTTGCTCATCAGAAATTTTGCTTCTTTTATAACCATGCTGTTCGTAAATTATCAGGTAACGCCGGAGGCTTGCCGGCAATAGTAAACCGTAAAGGATATACTATGCCAAAGTTACCACATATTTTGCAAACATAAGATATAAACTGCCTGCCGGTGCCGGTAGCCACCTGTATAACGATTGAAGCTGCGGTGCATTATAAAAGTATAAAAATTACTTCCCGGGAGCTTGCTGCAGGTTCTGCTGTAAGGCTTTCAAAACCGAATCAAGTTTCTGTCGTTGGTTAAATTGAAAGGTGGGCGTTCCCGAAAAAGTATAGTTTCGGGCATAAATATATTTGCAAGAAAAACATGAAGATTTTATAGTATGATATATTATTTTTAATATATTTGTCGTTCTTACCTTTGTGCCGCTTACGGCAATTTTATACTTGTTTTGTTTCGCTCGGGATAGGCAGAGGAGCACTGGATAGCGAAAAGGATTTTGGTGTTGCAGCAGGCAACACAGTTACAGAGTTACATAAAGTATAAGTAAATTAACATATACTGTTTTTGATATTACTCGTATAGAAGCAAAATCTTCTCGTAGGAGCAGCCAAGGCACTTTTGCCAAAGCAACTTCAAGTCATTTTTTCAGTTCTTTTTCTATTAACAAACTAAAAAGTATAACAAACTCCTTTACAACATGAATCATTTAGCCAAATCGTTTTCACGGTTTACACTGGTGTTGGCTGTGGCATGCTTGTTAGCCGGCTCTGCTTCGGCACAAAGCACCAGAAAGCTACTGCGAAGTGGAAACAAATTCTTCGACAGAGAAAATTACAGGGCCGCTATCCCTTTTTATGAGCAGGTTTTAGCTAACGAACCCGACAACGCCAAGGCACTTTACTTTGCCGGTATCAGCTACATGACTTTCGATAAGGAGAAAGCTGCAGACTACCTGTACCGCGCTCAGGCCCTGAAGCCAAATGTGGATCGCGAAATCGAGTACTGGCTGGGACGTGTAGACCACATCAACTATCGTTTCGAGGATGCCATCAAGCACTACCAGGCTTACCAGCCAAACATCCGTAAGCGCGATGAGGTACGCAAGGAGGAAGTAGCCATGCTCATCCAGCACAGCCGCAACGCCATGCGCGAGGTATCTAATCCAAAAGACGTTTTCGTGAAGAACCTGGGTGGTACTGTAAACACAGCCTACTCAGAGCACAGCCCGGTTATCTCTTCTGACGATAACTACCTGCTGTTCACGTCGCGCAGTGCAGCTGCCTCAGGTGGCAAAGAAGCACGCGACGGCGAGTACTACGAAGATATTTTTGAGACCAGAAGAGTTGGTACGGATGAGTGGGAGCAGCCGCATTCCATTGCAGGCTCTCTGAGCAGCAGCGGCCACGACGCTTCTATCCAGTTGTTCGACAACGATACCAAGATGTTATTGTACCGTTCAGAAAACAACGGTGATATCATGTATTCAGAGCGTGGCGCTGACGGCAAGTGGGGCCCGGCCAAGAGCATTGGTAAGAACATCAACACCAATGGCTTTGAGTCTGATGCCTACATTACGCCAGACGGGCAGACACTTTTCTTCTCAACAAGCAACTTCTCTGAAGAAGGTGACCTGGATATTTATGTATCAAAGCGCCAGGCAAACGGCGAGTGGGGTGCACCGAAAAGCATCGGCAACACCATCAACTCAAAGTATGACGATGACAGCCCATATCTGGCCAGCAACGGTACTTTATACTTTGCTTCAAGAGGCCATAACACCATGGGTGGTTACGACATCTTTGCTGCCAAGTATGACTCTGTTGCCAGAAGATGGAGCCGCCCGGTTAACATGGGTTCTCCTGTAAACACACCTGACGACGATACTTACTACCGCCTGAGCCCGGATGGAAGCTATGCTTACCTGTCTTCTTACCGCATCGGTGGTTACGGTGAAAAGGATATCTACACTATTAACTACATCCGTCCTACACGCGTGGTAGGTCAGGTGTTCTCTAAATCTGACAGCTCTTCCGTACTGCAGGGCATCGAGCTGGTGTTCAACTCGCAGCAAGCGGATAAACGCCCGATCTCTTACAGCGACGTTACCAAGCCAGATTCAGGTAACTACGAAGTAAGCATCCTGTCCGGTCGTATGTACCAGGTGCAGGTTTCTAAAGACGGAAAGCAACTTGAAATGCAGGAGTTCGACGTGCCAATGGTACTCAACGATACGACAGTGATCACCAAGAACTTCTACATCGATTTCGTTGATTCAACTGCTGCCGGCCGTCGTATTGCTGAGATCAAGCCAATCTACTACGATACAGACAAGTATGACCTGCGTCCGGAGTCTGTGCGTGAATTGGATAACATTGTGAAGTACCTGAAAGCAAACCCTGGCGTTAACATCGCTATCGAAGGCCACTGCGACTCCCGTGCAAGCGACGAGTACAACATGACTCTTGGCGAGAACCGCGCCGATGCAGCATTCGATTACCTGGTGAAGCAAGGTATTTCTCCTAAGCGCATGATCACAGAAAGCTATGGCGAGCGTCGTCCGGCTGTGCCGAACACGTCTGCTGAGAACATGCAGCTGAACAGAAGAACTGAGTTCAGAGTGGTTCAAAGACCAGACGCAACCAAAACAAACACGCCAAACCAATAAGCCGGAAAGCGGTTTTACCGCAACAAAGCACAAGACAAAAAGAGGCTGAGCCCACGCTCAGCCTCTTTTTTTATATTTCAGAACATAATAAGTGCTTTATAGTTTAAGGAACAGTATTTTTGCTGACGTTTACCTTATCTTTAGCCAATGGCCGTAGTACCTTACAAAGACCAGAGCGGAGACAAGAAATCGCAGGTAGCCCAGATGTTCAATAACATTGCCGGCAAGTATGATTTCCTGAACCACTTCCTGAGCGCTGGCATAGACATTATCTGGCGTCGAAAAGCCATCAGCCTGTTAAAGGCAGCCCAACCGAAACTGATGCTGGATGTAGCCACCGGCACCGGCGATTTTGCCATTGAGGCACTGAGCCTGCAGCCAGACAAAATCATCGGGGTAGATATCTCGGAAGGTATGCTGGCAGTTGGCCGCGAAAAGATGGCAAAGAAGGGCCTGACGCATAAAATAGAGCTGCAGTACGGCGACTCGGAGAACCTGCCTTTCGGAGACAATACTTTTGATGCCATTACCGTAGCCTTCGGCGTGCGCAACTTCGAGAACCTGGAAAAAGGCCTTGCCGAAATGTACCGGGTACTGAAACCGGGCGGCACCGCCGTGGTGCTGGAGTTTTCGAACCCGCGCAGCTTCCCGATGAAACAATTGTACCATTTTTATTCAAGTAACATACTACCGATGATAGGTAAGTTCGTTTCTAAGGACAATGCTGCGTATACGTACCTGCCCGAGTCGGTGCAGGCTTTCCCGGATGGGCAGGCATTTCTTAACATCTATGAAAAGGTTGGATTTAAATCAACAAAATGGCATTCACTCACATTTGGCATAAGCTCCATCTACACAGGAAGAAAGTAACACTTTTGGGTTTGTTTGCCCTGCTGCTTTTTGGCAGCGAGGCAGCCATGGCTCAGAAAAAAATTGCACAGCAAAACAAACCCGGCTACGACGACAAAAAGGTACACTACGGTTTTTACCTGGCAGCCCCGCTTACAAAGTATGAGATAGAGCACTCGGAAAGTTATGTCAACCAGCTGAACGATGGTAATGCGATGACCGTAAATGCGAAGCTCAAGCCTGGCTTTTATACTGGCTTGGTGCTTAACGTAGGGCTGGCGCAGTACCTGGATTTCAGGTTTGTGCCGGGAGTAGGCTTCTATGGCCGTACCATTGAGTTTGACAACGCCATAGCAGATCCAGCTACAGGAGAAAGGTCTAGTGATGAGGTTACCATCAGCTCCACCATGGTAGAGTTGCCGTTTCTGTTAAAGTATAAAGCAAAGCGCCGTGGCAACTTCCGGATGTACCTGGTAGGTGGCGTGAAGCCGGGTATGGACCTTGGCAGCCGCAAGGATACGTCTACCGGAGAAAAAATCCATACCGAGAAGTATGATGTTGCACTGGAGTATGGCTTTGGTGTAGACATCTTTTACCCATACTTTAAATTTGCTCCGGAGATCCGGTTTTCTCACGGACTGGTAAACCAGCACAAGCCAGTTACTACCGGCGATTACCCGGATTACAGCCAGAGCATACAGCGCATGACAAACCACAACGTATCGTTCATCCTTTTCTTTGAATAAGCAGATGCCTAAGATTGCTCTTGTAACCGGGGTTACCTCCGGTATTGGCCGGGCCACCGCCATTGCCCTTGCTAAGTATGGCTATCACATCATCGGCACCGGACGCAGAGCCGATCGCCTGGAAACGCTGAAGCAGGAAATTACAGAAGTGCCTGTGTTTACGCTGCAGTTCGATGTGCGTGATAAAGAGGCGGTGCAGCAGGCTTTGACAAACCTGCCGGAGGAGTGGCAGAACATAGAGGTGTTGGTAAACAACGCCGGCAATGCCCACGGACTGGCCCCGATCCACAACGGTGCTGTAGAAGACTGGGATGCCATGCTCGACATAAACGTGAAAGGCTTGCTTTATGTAACCAACGCCGTGCTTCCGCTGATGCAGGAGCGAAAGAAAGGCCATATCATCAACATTGGTTCTATTGCAGGTAAAGAAGTGTATGCCAATGGCAACGTGTACTGTGCATCTAAATTTGCAGTAGACGCTATTTCCAAGGCCATGCGCATCGACCTGATACAGGAAGGTATCAAAGTATCGGAAGTAAACCCCGGCTTGGTAGAAACGGAATTTTCTGAGGTACGTTTTAAGGGCGATACAGAGCGTGCCGCTACGGTGTACCAGGGCTATGAGCCGCTGAGGGCAGAGGATATCGCAGACCTAATCGCGTTTATTGTTAGCAGGCCGGCACATGTGAACCTGGCTGAGGTGCTGGTACTACCTGCAGCACAGGCTTCCGCTACCATCGTGCATAAACAGCTTTAGAAGCAATATAAGTAAACGAAGCTTTTTAGCTAACAAAGCAGCCTGCTGAACCCAAGTGGCCAGCAGGCTGCTTTGTTTTTATAACCTGCAAGTATAAGGTAAACGCCGATTCAGTTTAATCGAGGTAGTAGCGTAACAGCCAGCCGGTGCCATCGAATATGGTGGCTGCTGGCTTATCATTTGCTTTTGTAGAAGTATACTTATCGAGCTGGTAGGTATTGCGGTAACTGGAGTCTTCGATGTAAATACTTTTGCCTAAGCGGCTTTCCTGGGCATGTACCGCATAACTATCGTCGCCTGCCCCTCCATACAGGCTGATCTTTATTTTAGGCTTTCTGTTACCGTTTACATGTAACACGTCATCCCCATCCAGGCCGTACAAGTCCAACTTCTTTGTTTCTGATTCCAGAAAAGTCCGGTCGTATAAAAGCTGCTGCCGGTCGCCTTTCTTTGATAGTTCATACACCTGCACGCGTACCCGCTCTTCCGGCAGCACCTCCACCAGAAAGCTTTCCTGTTTGTCGGTGCCTACTATGTTCACTTCACGGGCCAGGGCTTTGTAGTACTTCCGGGCAGTTGCACGAAGGTCGTCGCGGCGTGACTCCAGGCGATTGATGATAGGCCGGGCAGTGAGTTTATAGATGGTATCTGGCAAGGCTCTGAGAGAGCTTTCAATTATCTGATCGGTCAGTTCCGATCTTATGCTATCTGCAATCTCTTCCCAGTCCTGCAGCGTAAGTTCGGCCAGCAGCAGCTCGTCCAGGTTTCTGCCGCTCTTGTTAAGAGACTCCACGTTGTGTATCTCTGAGCGGAAGGTTTGGAATTGCTCCTTCAGCTTGGTTCGCATGAAGAGCCAGGGTATGATGGCATCGTTTAACCTGTAGTAGATGTTATCGCGGTCGCGGGGAACGGCTCTGTAAACGGTAGTGCTGTCGCCTTCGAACTCTGCCCACCGCCAGTTGCCTTCGTGCCGGCTCCAGTCGCCGAGCAGCATGTCAAACAGGCGCGAGCGCAAAAAGAAACGTGCATCGACCTTGCTGTTGTTGCTGAGCAGGCGGTGCTCCAGCATACTCTTGGTGCTCTTTACATCCTGGGCGTAACCAAAACGGGCCACATCGGTTTGCTCCCCATCCGGGCGGCGCTCCAGCATGGCCATTACCCCTCCAAAGGTATCCATGTACTTACCCAGCCGTGGGTCGTGCGGGATGTACACCAGCTCGGGCTCGACACTGTAAATACCGATCGCATCGGCCATAGCAGGAACCGTAAGGCTGGCGTAGGGGTGCGTGGCAGAGGTTGCATCGCGTGCAATGTTGGCAATATAACTTTTCTGCATCCACTGAGGCATCACGCTGGCGGGCTCCTTGTCTACGGAGCGTAACACGTATTCCCGGCCTTTTTTATCTTCAAGCCGCAGGTTTAGTGTCTGTCTGCTGCCGCCTTGCTGCGTGGGGGTAAGCCCTCCCTTTTCTTTGCCGATGTCCAGCACCCGTACTTCAACCGGAGTAGTCCAGGCTTTGCGGTAGTGCTCGCCGTAAAAGAAGCGGTGCAATCTGCTGCGTCCGTAATGTGCCCCGGCTGCTATCCTGATCGTACTGTCGCTGTAGTCGGGGATGGTGGTGCTGATCTGGGCGGGAGGGGGTACCTGTTGTACGGTATGGCTGAAGCGTTCGCTGCAACCCAGGCAGATAACCACCAGGAAGATGAATAACAAAGCACGCTTACCCATATAAAATTCTATACCTGTAGGTTTGCGCTTGCAGGTATAGGATAAAGGCTTTTCTGTGGAGTGTGGAAGCATGGTTAAAAACCTTCTCTGTCGAAGGCGTGTACCCGAACATCGTGGGTGCGTTTGTCTTTGGTTTCGCGGTCACCCTCAAGCTCAGTGCCACGCTTGGTGTCGTATACATAGGTGCTCTTGCGGCCTTGTTTTACACGTGAAGTATCTTTTATCTCGTCTTCGCCCAGGCCCCCAACAATCACTACCTTTATACCTTTGTTTACTTCTCCTTCAACCTTGAACTTGTCGTCGCCTGCCAGGCCGTGCAGCGTTATCAGTTCTGTTTCGGAGTGCTTGAATACCCGGTGGTATATCTGCTTTTTGTCTGAATCGCGGGTTATGGTTACAGCTGT
Organism: Pontibacter ruber; assembly: GCF_023630205.1. Lineage (GTDB taxonomy): Bacteria > Bacteroidota > Bacteroidia > Cytophagales > Hymenobacteraceae > Pontibacter > Pontibacter ruber. The sequence continues at coordinate 426,909 of NZ_JALPRR010000004.1, forward strand.
CTCTTCATCGTTCAGGCGTTTTACCTCAAAATCTTCGTCCTCGTCTGTGCCAGCTACTAGTGCTTCCTTGGCCAGATGCTTGTAAAATTCCTGTGCAGCCTTATCCAGGTTGTCCCGGCGATTTTTCAGCATGCGTATGGTTTTCTCACCTACCAGTTGGTAAGCTGCCTGTGGGTATTGGCGCACCGCGCGCTCGATTACTTCGTCTGTCAGGGCTTGCTGCAATTCCTTAGCCAGTTCCTGAAATTCTTCTGCCGTCACCTCGTTCAGAGCACGTTCGTCAATAAACTTTGAGTTGATCATCAGCGCGTATACATCTTCGTACTCGTCGTCGAAAGACTCAAATTTACGGATGGCCCAGTTGCGGCTGAACAGCCACGGGATCAGCCCATCCTCGAACTTGTAAAAGGAGTTGTCGCGGTCTTTGGGAATAGGGCGGTAAATGGTTTCGTCGTCTTCTTTGTATTCGATCCAGTCCCACTGCCCTTCGTGCCGGTCCCAGTCGTTTATGAAAAGATCAAAGAGACGGGCCTTGGCAAAAGCTTTCTGGTCGATGAAGTGGCTGTTTTTCCCGAAGCGGTTATTCAGCATTTTCTCAGAGCCGACTATGTCTTTTGCGTTACCCATTTCCGGGGTTATACTTTTGTCGTTCGTATACTTTTCCTCAATCAGGAAGACTTTATCGCTGAAGAGTTTCTGGTGCTCATCAAATGAATTATCGGAAGGATGCACGTACACCAGTTTGGGGTTAGAATGCGGGATTGCCGCTGCCTCTGCCATAGGAGGTATAATGAAGGCGCCATAGGGGTTAATGGCAGAAGTCTGATCCCGTATGATGTTGGCAACGAAGGTCTTTCTCCAGATTTTAGGAAGCACTTCAACCGGATCTTTGTCCAGGGAACGCAGTGCGTAAGAGAAGCCGTTTTTGTCGACTAAGGTGAGGCTGGTGGTCTGGAATCCGCCTCCCAGCTTTTCGATCTCAAGGCCTCCTTTTTCTTTTTCGATATCGAGAACAGGCACTGTAACGGGGGCAGTCCACAACGCCCGGTTGTGCCAGCCCCAGAACAGGTTATGAAAGCCGCTGCGCTTGTAATGTTTGCCAGCTTGTATGGTAACGCTATCAACAGAAGCAGGAGCCTCTTTTAGTTGTTGGTAAACAGCAGGATCAGCCACGGGGGTTTTAGCAAAAAAGTTTTTGCGGGCGCACCCGAACGAAAGGGTCGTGAGGAAAACAAGCAACGCTTGCCTGTAATATCTTTTCATAAGATGTGGATGGAACAATTTATGAGTGTATCTAACGTAAAACAGGTATAATGTTTTCATGTGAGCGTCTGCAACCTCAATGGCAAGTGGGATTGAAACCATGGCAGACGGTAGCAGGGGAGGTGCAGTTTTGCAAAAGCAAGTGTACCGGAAGTATGGCAGGAGGCCTGTAGCGAAGGCAGTTGCTTGTGTTGCCCCAGGAAAAGTGTGGGAGCAGGTGTACCGGGTTATGCCACGCTGCAGGCAGAGGAGTTGAACTGAAGAGGGGTAAAAGCAAATCAGCAGCTAAAAGCTGCTGATCATGTTCTTGTATAACCTGTTGGAGCTCCAGTAACCACTGGCGATGATGCGGCGCACGGTATAGAGTGGCTCCTGCTCGTCACGTTTGGCCGCCAGCTGAAAGGCGCCTTTAACGCCGCGCTTCTGCAGTTCCGGTATAGCCTGTTCGTTCCACAATCCGAAAGGATAGGCAAAGTATAACGTGGGTTTTCCGGTGATAGCCTCCAGCTGCCTGGCCGGTTTCTCGATCTGCTTCACCCAATCCTCACCCTGGTATTTCTTTACATTATGATGGTCCCAGGTATGGGAACCGATGGCATGGCCTCTGTCCGAAAGCTCTTTTACCTGCGCTTTGCTCATGTAGTTTGGCCTGCCCAGCGACACCGTCATCACAAAGAAAACACCTTTAAAGCCATACTTCTCCAGCTCCGGGGCGGCTACGGTGTACTGGTCGAGGTTGGTATCGTCGAAGGTAAGCAGGATGGGCTTATCAGGTAGCGGGACACCGGTGGTCAGGTAGGCAAACAACTGATCCGGAAGGATGGTATGGTAGCCGCTATCGGCCAGCATGCGGATCTGCTCCCGGAAACGGTCTGTAGGTACAATGTAGTCTTTGGCTGCTTTGGAGTCAGAAGCTTTCCAGTCGCGGATCTGGTGGTAGCACAGGATGGGCACCTGCTTCCGGGAAAGTATAGTAGCAGCGTCGGCGATGGTAGAAGTGGTGTCCTTCGTTAGCCCTTCTGCAGGAGCCTGTGCTGCAGGTAAAGTAGGAGCAGAATCTGCGGAAGCAACTAAAGGTGCAGAAGTTTCGATTACCGGTTGCGCTGTCTGTTCTGATCTGTGCTCTTCTGCTGCGGTGCAGGCAGAAAGTATAACTATACTTGTAAGCGCAAGCGTCTTAAGTATAGGAGTAAGGGTAAGCTTAGGTATAAAGTGCATGAGTGGCAGGCAGAAAAAACGCCTGCCTTAAGTAAAGTATAATTTCAGCAGAAGGCAAGGATTTTACAAAGCGCACTCTGTTAAAATTCTCCCTTATGCACGTAGGGGTACGTCCAAAGTATGGCTGTGAGCGTAACCGCTTTAAACCAGGCATGGTACATCTTGTCAACCGTTTCTGCATCGTGCCCTTTGTTGGCCAGAAAGCTTTTTATAGTTGCCGTGATCGGATAGATGAACGCGACAATGTAGCGGTAGTGAATGATAGGAGCGGCATCAACATGATCGGTTTGGTTTTTCTTGGTGCTGTGGTGGCGCAAGGCGATCTCATGCTGGTAATTGAGCCATTCCTGATCATAAGGGCGGTTGCATAAATCCAGAATCCACTGCTCGAACCGTTCCCGCACCGCTGCCAGGTATTTCTGATTCGGCTGTCCGTCTTTAGAAAAGTAGTAGAGCAAATGCTCGTTATTTCCTACAAAACCATACCAGAGGTCGAGCACCTGGCTTGTCTGGTCCTGCAGCACCTCGCCTGCTAAACGTAAGTATTTTTCATCTTCGGCTGTAAACAAGACTGTTTTCTTTAACAGGTCCAGCTCTTGCAGCGACACTGGAGAAGTTGCCACCTTCCCGTAATCATATCCTTGTATTGTTTTCATGGTATAGATTAATTAGTCCTTACCTAAAATATGGATAAAATAGCTTTGCTGATAAAGTTGAGGGCTTATTTTGGTGAGTTTAGGTTAAGTGTGGGTGAGCAGTCGCAGGTATAGCTTCAGAAGATAGTTGGCAAGTATAAAAACATAGGGCCTGAGACATCTGCCTCAGGCCCTATGTTTTTATTTAACAGCGCTCCATGCTGTTAGCGTTTTACAAATTCTACGCGCCTGTTGCTTGATTTGGCTTCAACGGTGTTGTTCTTGTCTATTGGCTTAGTCTCACCCAGCCCTTTAGCGTCCAGTCTGTCAGCCTTGATGCCTTGCTCTACCAGGTATGCTTTCACGGCTTCAGCACGCTGCTGGCTTAACTTCATGTTAGAGTTGTCGTCGCCGTCGCTGTCGGTGTGGCCTTCTACAGTAAAATTCAGGGTAGGCTGCTCCTGCATTAACTGGGCTATACTTGCCAGCGTACCCACCGACTCAGGGCGTATGGTTGCCTGGTTCACATCGAACTTAATGCCGTAGGTAACGATCCTGCCGTCAGCCATTACCTGGTCGTATAGTTTTTTGCCACCTTCCGCTACCAGCACATTCTTCACCATTGTGTTGGCATCAATACGTTTATCAATCTCGATGCGGAGGCCGGTTGGCTTGCCCTGCACATTTGGTATGTTTATCAGGCGCTGATTGTCAAGGTATACTTTCATGCTGCGTTTGTTAAAAGCAATAGCCACGTGGCGCCATTGGCTTTTCACTTCCTGCGCTGCCAGTTCCTCTGACTCCGATCCAAAATCTTTAAAGCGGGCGCTGTTGGCTCTTATGGCAATCGGATCCCAAAAATGGCCATTTATGTCCTCTTTATAGGTTTTAGAATCGTTTACCAGGTAAATATCATACTCCACATTCGGGTTGTCTGAGTCGAAGAAAATATCCATTTCTATCGTAAAGGTTTCAGGCAACCACTGTTCTTTGTTCATCAGCGGTTTTATACTTGTGCCATAGCTCACCAGGTTTATAACGCGGTCGTTGCCAAACATGGCTACTTCCGCGTTGCCATCATTCAGATCCCAGCGCGAAGGGAATTCACCTATTTCTTCACCAGCCAGGTTATCGGAGAAAAGTACTTTATGGCCAGCCACAAAATCATACTTCGACCAGGCTTTCATTTTGCCTGTTTCTGTGGCTGTTGCGCCGCCGCCACCTCCGGTTTCGGTTTCGCCAGCTGCTGCTTTGGCTGCTTTATTACCTGCTGAAGGCTTTTTACCATCCACGGCACCGTCAATCGTTTTATCAATTTTCTGGTCGATCTTCTGGTTTACTTTGTTTTTGATCTTGTCGCCGATGTTGAATTGGGCATAGGTGGGAACGCAAAATAGTAATGCCATTGCCGCCACACCCGTGGCAGTTGATAATTTATTTTTCATAGTTTTTTGGAATTGTACTTAGGATCAAAAGTATAAAAAAATATAATTATAATTGCAGGTAATAGGAATTTAACTAGTGAATGCCTGTTTACAGACAGTCGGTGGATGATTAGAGTAGATAAGAGGATACTTGGAAAAGTATAAATGTTGGAGGGTTGAGTGGTTGACACCGTTCCATTAGTAGTTTATTGCTGGAAATATTAACCTTCTAATGTGCCTTCAGGTAAGTTATTGTAAAACAAAAAGCCCCACTCAGCTTTTGCCAAGTGGGGCTTTCATTATTATTAGAAGTATAGCTTATGCTACTTCTTCTTTCTTGCTCATGCGGTTACGCTCGTTCTCGTCGAGGTAGATCTTACGCATACGGATGCTCTTCGGCGTTACTTCCAGGTACTCATCTTTCTGGATGTACTCCATGGCTTCTTCCAGCGAAAACTGCTTGGCAGGTGCGATCTTCACGTTGTCATCAGAGCCGGAAGCACGCATGTTGGTCAGCTTCTTGCCTTTCTGGATGTTCACCGTGATATCGTTCTGGCGGTTGTGCTCACCAATTACCTGACCCATGTATACATCTACACCCGGATCAACGAAGAATACCCCTCTGTCCTGCAGCTTGTCGATAGAATAAGCAGTACCCGGGCCTGTCTCCATAGAGATGATCGAACCGTTGTTACGGCCAGGGATCGTTCCTTTGTATGGCTCGTAAGCCAGGAAGCGGTGGTTCATGATGGCTTCACCGGCAGTAGCTGTCAGTACGTTGTTACGCAGACCGATCAGACCACGCGAGGGAATCGTGAACTCCAGGTGCTGCAGGTCTCCCTTAGGCTCCATTACGTTCAACTCACCTTTACGCATCGATACCAGCTCAATTACTTTACCGGCAGTTTCTTCCGGCACGTCCACTACCAGTTGCTCGATTGGCTCGTGACGAACGCCGTCAATTTCTTTAAAGATTACCTGTGGCTGACCTACCTGCAGCTCATAGCCTTCGCGGCGCATGGTTTCGATAAGTACAGACAAGTGCAGGATACCACGACCAAATACCAGGAAGGTATCTTCACGGTCAGTTTCCTGTACGCGGAGTGCCAAGTTTTTCTCAGTTTCTTTGAACAGGCGGTCGCGCAGGTGGCGTGATGTTACGAACTTACCCTCTTTACCAAAGAAAGGAGAGTTGTTGATCGTGAACAGCATGTTCATAGTAGGCTCATCGATAGAGATACGCTGCAGTGGCTCAGGGTTCTCAGCATCAGCAATAGTATCACCAATATCGAAACCTTCTATACCTGTTACAGCGCAGATCTCGCCGGCAGATACTTCCTGAACTGTTTTCTTGCCAAGGCCTTCAAATACCTGAAGTTCTTTGATACGACCTTTCTTGATAGAACCATCAGCTTTGCAAAGCGAGATAGGCATACCTTCTTTCAGAGTACCACGGTGCACACGACCGATAGCGATACGACCTACGAAAGAAGAATAGTCAAGCGACGTGATCTGCATCTGCGGCGTTCCTTCACGGAACGGAGCAGCAGGGATCACATCAATGATAGCATCTAAAAGAGGAGTAATGTTGTCAGTTGGCTGAGTCCAGTCGGTACTCATCCAACCCTGCTTAGAAGAACCATACAGCGTTGTGAAATCCAACTGGTCTTCTGTAGCGTCCAGGTTAAACATCAGGTCAAATACCTGCTCGTGTACCTCGTCCGGACGGCAGTTCTCTTTGTCTACTTTGTTTACCACCACGATCGGCTTCAGGCCAAGCTGAATAGCTTTACCCAATACGAAACGTGTCTGTGGCATGGCTCCTTCAAATGCATCTACCAGCAGCAGTACGCCGTCGGCCATTTTCAGTACGCGCTCTACCTCACCACCAAAGTCGGCGTGACCAGGTGTGTCGATGATGTTGATTTTAACGTCTTTGTAGCGAACAGACACGTTTTTGGAAACGATCGTGATGCCACGCTCGCGCTCCAGGTCGTTGTTGTCCAGGATCAGGTCGTCGAACTGCTGGTGCTCAGCAAAAAGCTTAGAAGCGTGGATAATCTTGTCCACGAGCGTTGTTTTGCCGTGGTCTACGTGTGCGATGATCGCGATATTTCGAATGTTCTGCATTGAATTGGTTTTTCGAGCCGCAAAAGTACTAAAAAGGGTTCATATTTTTAGTATGCTGCTCGAAATAAACAGGTTATGATACTATTAATTTCTTTGTAGCCAGCTAACTGGCTCTTGTTATGTGGCAAACATAAGGCGGGCGGGCTTTGTTCAATAAGTAATTAAATAATAAAAACCCGGAAAGCCGGAGGCGCTTCCATTTCGTAAGTTTTAGTATGAAAATGATAAATATGATCGTAATCGCGTTGCTGCTGAGCCTGTTAGCATGCGGCAATACAGGAGAAACCGGAGCAGAGGCAACCTATACTACTGCCGAGACCGGAGAAACACCCTTATCTGAACCCCAAACTGCAGCACTGAACAGTGTGACCATGCCGGACACGGTGGTAAAGACGGAAGCCGAGTGGAAAAAAGTGCTGACACCGGAGCAATATTATGTGCTGCGCAAGAAAGGCACAGAGCGCGCTTTCTCGGGCAAGTACAACGACTTCAAAAGCAAAGGCATTTATACTTGTGCTGCCTGCGGCAACGAGCTCTTCTCTTCGGAAACCAAATTCGATTCCGGTACCGGCTGGCCCAGTTTTTACAAACCCCTTTCGAACAAACTTGTAAAAGAAGTGCCCGACAGAAGTATGGGTGAAGTCAGGACAGAAGTAGTATGTGGCCGTTGCGGCGGTCACCTGGGCCATGTATTTGATGATGGCCCCAAACCCACCGGCTTGCGCTACTGCCTTAATTCCGTTGCCTTAGGGTTTCAGAAGCAGTAAGGGGAAGTAGTTGTATAGTTGTAGTTTATACTTTGTGCCGGCAAGCCTTCGCTCCGTAGTTGCCTTTCATCCTCAGTTTTACAACAGCTACTGTTTCATTTTATACTTTTGATTGCGCTCAGGGCCGCGGGGCCTCGTCCTTGGGCATCGCGCTGTCTATTGAAGCTGCCATCGGCTGCGCCTGCAGGCTGCCCTGCGGGCACCGCAACAATAGAAGGCGCTCAACCCAAGGACTGGAAACGATACTGCTTAGCTGGCTGCTATGGAACAGAATCCAATTGTAGGGACAGGTCGTGACCTGTCCGTGCGATACCTGCAGCTATGAAACCTATACTAAATGTATAGTAATGGCAAAAATTCCCCTCTTGAGAGGGGTAGGGGTGTGTTTATACTTCAGCCATGAAGCTTATACTTTGAAGTATAGCAAAGGCTAAAACTCCCCGCCTTAGACAAGGAGGGGCAGGGGATGATTGGACAACAGCAACTATGAAATTTATACTTGCAAAGAGGCAAAGGCAGAATTCCCCTCTCGGAAGGGGCGGGGGTGGGTTCATACTTTACCGGTTGCAGATCTCTCACAGCTGCGCTGGTCCCTTTCGGCTCTCGCCTCAGGCATGTCGAGATGACAGAATACATGGTGGCACACTCATTCATAATTATCCTCAGGGGCGAAACAAACTACGACTCAACCCACACCTCCTAGAACTCCTAAACTCTTGCTACCGTATCTTCTAACCTACACAAAAGGTAAAGAGACATCATGCAAGAACTACATTCAGAAGCAGAAAATATAGAGAACCTGGCACAGGTAATTATGGATGCCTTCCGGGAAATGGACATACAAGCCGGCAACGTACTGAGCTACCAGGAACTGTACCCATACCTGCAGGAGCGTTATCCAAAGTATAAAGATGTACAGAAGGAGGCCGAGCAGCACCTGACCAAGTTAAGCTATGTAAACCCGGCGCCAGATGGGCTGATGCTGACGCAGGTAGGTCACAAAAGCCTGACCGAAGAAGAGCAGGAGTAGCATCTTAAACCTGCTTTATACTTTTCTTTTCGTATACTACAGTACAGGCGCTGTTTTGCAGAACCTGATTGTATTATTAAAAGGAGGAACGATGAGAAAGTATATAGGAGGGCTGGCAAGTATGGCGCTTTTGAGCCTGTTGGCTTGCACATCCCTGTCCGAAGGGGGGAGAGGAAGCCTCGAGCCTGACCCGGCGCATAACAGGCGGGTGCAGTATTCTGATAACCGTGATGCGGAGCTACGCAGGCAAATGAACCAGCAGGCCAGTGAGATCAACCGGAAAAAAAATGTTGAAGAGGGGCAGAATGCTCCGGCTACGACACCACCTACGCTGCGCCCGAGGCAGGTGCCCAATGCTCCGGTAGACTCTACAAGGCACAATGTGCAGCGCCCCTTGCGTATCCGGCGATCAGGAAATCAGTAGAAAGGATATCAAACTAAAAGCGCACTTTCAAAGGTATAGCCCCGGAAAGTGCGCTTATTTTTTTGTAGTAAGAGAATAGGTCTCGTGTTTTTTACTTTTCGTCCTCCTCGTTTACATCCAGCGGCTCTTCGTCCGGATGCAGTTCGTCTGGTTCCAGGTCCACGTATACTTCGTGGTCGGGTGGCGTGGTGTCAGATTCATGATCAGCATCGCGGGGTGCGGGGTTTTTGCTCAGTTCTTGCTGAGGCCCCTTTTCACCTAGCTGGTCCTTGTCTCCTTTTTTTATATGGGCATTATCTTTTTGCTTCATGTCGGGCACTTTAGAGTTTATACTTAAGCCCTGATACAGGTGTGAGTCACATGCCGGAAGTACAGCGCTGCTCAGGAACGGGTGCTTTCCCTTTACGGAGAAACCCGGATGCAGGTAAGCCTGTATTTTAAATACGCACCAAACCGGGTAGCGCTGCATTCCGGTCTCTCTTTGTATATTTGCTTTCTTAAACAGAAACTATGGCTGATAATTTTAAACGATATACTGTAACGGCAGCGTTGCCATATGCAAACGGGCCTGTACACATTGGGCACCTGGCAGGCGTATACCTGCCGGCCGATATTTACGTGCGTTACCTGCGCTCTCAGAACCGTGATGTAAAATTTATCTGTGGATCTGATGAACACGGCGTTCCGATCACGATCCGCGCTAAAAAAGAAGGCATAACGCCACAGCAGGCTGTAGATAAATACCATGAGCTGATCAAAAAGTCGTTCGAAGACTTCAATGTGTCTTTTGATATCTACGACCGCACTTCCTCTAAAATACACCACGAAACAGCCTCTGATTTCTTCCTGAAGCTGTACAACGATGGCAAATTTATAGAGCAGACCACCCAGCAATATTATGACGAGAAGGCGCAGCAGTTCCTGGCCGACCGTTACATTGTGGGTACCTGCCCTAAGTGCGGCAACGAGAACGCTTACGGCGACCAGTGCGAGAGCTGCGGTACTTCGCTTAACGCCACCGACCTAATCAACCCGAAAAGTACCTTAAGCGGTGCTGTACCTGTAATGCGCGAAACCAAGCACTGGTACCTGCCGCTGAACGAGTACGAACAGTGGCTTCGTGAGTGGATCGTGGAAGGCCACAAAGGCGACTGGAAACCGAACGTGTACGGCCAGTGCAAAAGCTGGATAGACCAAGGGCTGCAGCCGCGTGCCGTGACCCGCGACCTTGATTGGGGTGTGCCGGTGCCTGTTAAAGGAGCTGAAGGCAAAGTGCTGTATGTATGGTTCGATGCTCCTATTGGTTATATATCGGCAACCAAAGCACTTACTCCGGATTGGGAAAAGTATTGGAAAGACTCAGAAACCAAGCTGGTGCACTTTATCGGTAAAGATAACATCGTGTTCCACTGCATCATTTTCCCAGCCATGCTGAAGGCGCACGGCGACTACATTCTGCCAGACAACGTGCCGGCCAACGAGTTCCTGAACCTGGAGGGTGATAAGATCTCTACATCGCGCAATTGGGCGGTATGGCTGCACGAGTACCTGCAGGACTTCCCGGGCAAAGGCGACGTGCTGCGCTATATGCTGTGTGCTAATGCCCCGGAAACAAAAGACAACGACTTTACCTGGAAAGATTTCCAGGCCCGCAACAACAACGAGCTGCTGGCCATACTTGGTAACTTCATTAACCGTGCTGTGGTGCTCACACAGAAGTACTACAACGGTGCTGTACCAGCGCGCGGCGAACTGACAGACTACGACAAAGAAGTGCTGGGTGTGCTGGAAGGTATGCCATTGGTTATTTCTACTTACCTGGAGCGCTACCGCTTCCGTGATGCCCTGAGCGAGCTGATGAACCTGGCACGTTTAGGTAACAAGTACCTGGCAGATACAGAGCCGTGGAAATTAATCAAAACAGACGAGGAGCGTGTTAAAACCATCATGAACATCGCGCTGCAGATTTCTGCCAGCCTGAACATTCTGATGGAGCCATTCCTGCCTGCTTCTGCACAAAAGCTCTCTAGCATGCTGAACAAACCGGTTGGTAAATGGGCTGAAGCCGGATCTGCAGATCTGTTAGCTGTAGGACATACGATTGGTGCACCGGAGCTGATGTTCGAGAAGATTGAAGACGCTGCCGTAGAAGCGCAGGTACAGAAGCTACTGGATACTAAAAAAGCGAACGAAATGGCAAATGCCGTAGCTGAGCCTGCAAAAGAGAATATCACCTTCGATGAGTTCTCTAAAATGGACATCCGGATAGGAACTATACTTGCTGCCGAGAAAGTGGCAAAAACCAAAAAGCTCCTGAAACTGACTATCGATACAGGTATAGATCAGCGAACAGTAGTAAGTGGCATAGCTGAGTTTTTTAATCCTGAGGAGATTGTAGGCCAGCAGGTAAGTATACTTGTTAATCTTGCTCCACGTGAAATTAAAGGTATCATGAGCCAGGGCATGATCCTGATGGCTGAGAATCCTGATGGTTCTTTGGCTTTTATGCAGCCGAGCAAGCCGATCATGAATGGCGGCGGCGTCCGGTAATTCAAGCCAGCACTACGGTAAACAAAACGGCTTCATGTTTTATACATGAAGCCGTTTTGTTTTTATGAGTTTTATCTGGGTTAGATAGTAAGGCTGTGGGCTTTTTGCGAAACCAGCAACCATTCTTTTGCTTTATCAAAGTCTTCAAAGATCTGCATCTGAAAATAATCACCTACTTTAGCGCTCATCGTTTCTGCTGATAATGCAGCAAAAGACTCTGGGCTTACAACATGAGCAAAATGGGTAAGGCCGGCTTTTATAGCTCGTGGGGTCCAGTCATTGGCGATCCAGTCGGTGGCATGGTTCCAGGGGCCAACCACCAGGCGGTTGTCGTTTAGCAGGTACGGACATGCATAAAAGTTGATTACATCTATGCACTGATCTGCTCCCAGCATAATGCCTTCCAAGGTCTGATATCCTAACCAGTTATTATGGATTAGGTGGTTCTTCTCCACATACTCAATTGTAAGGAAGATCTTCCCAAAAGCATTGCTTATTTCTTTTTTCATAAAGTTGGAGCAGGTACAATATAGATACGAGCTACTGAAAGGGTTAGTTTGTACTGGGGGCCAATGTTTTAAGCTGCCAAAATTAATATAGTTATTACTTTATATAAAATATTTTACCCAACAGCTATCCCTGCTTCTCCTGAGGCAACCAAGGCCTTGCCTTTACTTCCATCCTGGCGCTCCATCATCTTTATCACTGTATAAAAACCAATTGCCGTAACTATAGCCATTCCGCCCGTCGACCACCAAAGCGTATCGAAACCGAACTTTGATACAATGCTGGTCCCTAAGTATGGAGCAACTACGTGTGCCACTGAGTAGGATATAGTATAAAGTCCCATGTACGAGCCACGATTCAATTCATTGGAGCGCTCCACGGCAATGGTAGCCATAAAAGGCATCGCCAGAATCTCAGCTATACTTAGCAGCAGCATAGCTATATAAAGCACGCCCACATGCTGGATCATGTTCAGCAACATAAACGAAATCCCTAACAGCAGCACGCCTGTTACTATAAGTATAGATTTCTTCACCCGTTCACCAATCAGGTATACCGCGATCATTTCCAGTAAGAAAACTATAAAGCCATTTAGGGCCAGCAGGCCACCTATTTTGCTTTCTGATAAAGTATAAACCTGCCTGTAGTATAACGGCAGCGTGGTTATGAACTGGAAAAATATTATAGCAAAGCAGGCGCAGAATACGGAAAACGACACAAACAAAACATCTTTGTAAGGGGAGGCTGCAGTAGTATTGGTTTGTTCCGTTTTATGCTGTTGCGGCCGATGCCCCTGTTGGTTACGGAAGTATAAAAAGAAGAAGATACCGGCTAAAATACAGGTAGCACCATCGGCAATAAACAGCCACCTGTACGATACAGCAGCCAGTAAACCACCCAGTGCAGGACCTACCGAAAAGCCAAGGTTCAAGGCCATTCGGTTCAGCGAGAAAGCACGTGTAACGTTTTCAGGGCGGGCATAATAGGCGATAGAAGCAGAGTTCGCCGGGCGTAACGTATCGTTTACCAGGCTAAGTATAAATATACCAGCTGCCAGGTACTCGAACTGCCGCAGGTTCAGGAGTAGGAAGTATAAGCTGCCACCCAGGATCAGGCTCATACACTGCACCTTAAAGTGGCCAATTTTGTCTGTCAGCCAGCCACCCAGAAAAGCACCGCACACAGAGCCCATGCCATAAATACTAAGTATAGCTCCGGCCTCTTTTAAACTATAATCAAGCACTTCGGTCAGGTATACACCCAGGAAAGGCGTAACCATAGCTCCGCTTCGGTTTATGAACATCACCAACGACATCATCCAGGCCTGCCGGGAGAGGCCGCCAAATGCGTTGCGGTATAGTTGAAATATCTTCATAGCTACTTGTAAGGCAGTGGCAAAAGGTGCTAAATGTACTGAAATTCCGGCTAAAGTATAAAACAAAAACCTCACGAATCATCAGCCTGATCGTGAGGTTTGGTTATACTTTAAGAAAGGCTTTCTACTTGGTATTGTACTGGTTCATAGCCCGCTCCAAACCAATGGTGCCGAAAGCGATCACAGCGTCTGCCGATTTCTCGATCAGCGTCTGCAGCTCCGCCTGCTCGTCGTCACTGAATTTGCTCAGCACGTAATCTACCTGCTTGCCTTTGTGGAAGTTGTCGCCCACCCCAAAGCGAAGGCGGGGATAGTTGTTATGGCCAAGCGTCTCTTCGATGTGCTTTAAACCGTTATGCCCGCCGGCGCTGCCTTTCGTGCGCATGCGCAGCTTTCCGAAAGGTATGGCAAGGTCGTCGGTTATCACGAGCATTTGCTCTGGTGGCAGTTTCAGGCTGTTGAGGTAATGGCCTACCGCTTTGCCGCTCAGGTTCATGTAAGTGGTAGGTTTCACGAGCACAAACGTGCGGCCCTTTGTTTTGATCTCGGTAACAAAAGCATGGCGGCCTACCTCAAATTTACCCTCATACTTCCGGGCAAGGTAGTCGAGTACCATAAAGCCAATGTTGTGGCGCGTGTCAGCATATTCAGGGCCGATGTTGCCAAGCCCTACAATCAGGTATTTCATACTTGTATCTTCAGGTGTGGCAGGCGCCTCTGCAGAAAGCCCCAGCCACTTCTTTATCATATTAATTGTTAAATTGTTCAACTGATCTATGGTTAAATTGCTGAATTGTTGAGGAGTAATCAATGCTGGATTTAAGTGCATTGTCTTCCGGCAATTTAGCCATTTAACAATTAAACAGTTTAGCCTAAAAGCTTAAACAAAAAATCCTGCCCTGCGGTGGCAGGACAGGATTTGAAAAGGTTGAAGCTAAGCGTCTGCTTATTTCTTGCCACGAGCTTCTTCCATCTGTGCACTCTTAAGAGCACGTGGAATAGTTACTGTAGCTACCGGAGCGTTGCCGCTGGTCAGGATTTCGTAGTCACCCTTCTTGATCTTGCTAACTTTGATAGATTTACCAAGCTCAAGGTCAGAGATATCAACCTCGATTGCGTCTGGAAGGTTAGCAGGAAGCGCTTTAACTTTCAGTTTACGCAGTTTAGTAACCAGTTTACCACCGGCCATTACACCTGGTGAGTTACCTACGAATTTCACTGGGATATCCAGTTTAACTGTTTTTTCGTCGTTCAGTTCCAGGAAGTCAACGTGCAACAGCATTTCGTTTACTGGGTGGAACTGTATGTCCTGAAGAACAGCTCTGTAGTGAGTGCCTTCAATATTCAGGTCTACTTCGTATACTTCCGGAGAATAAACTAAGTCTCTGAACAGGATAGCTGGTGCGTAGAAGTGTACTTGCTCAGCGCCGCCATACAGTACTCCTGGTACATAAGACTCATTACGCAGTTCTTTTGTCTGCGCTTTGCCGAGATTTGCTCTTTTAAACCCTATAATCTCTAAAGTTTTCATATAAATGAATTTGTATAAATTTTGAGGCCACAAAGGTATGCATTTAATTGTTGATTGTTAAATTGTTGATTGTTTTTTTCTTGTATTGTACAATCAGCTCTGAAATCAACCTTTAAACCACCTTCAAGCCTGCTTTAATATTATTTCTTATGCTGATTACCAATTACTACGAAAAACAATTAACAACCAACAATCAGCAATCAATTATATAAACAGCGAGCTGATAGACTCGTGCGTTACCACGTTGTTGATGGCACGGGCAAACAGGTCAGAGAAAGAAAGCACTTTGATCTTGGAGCTCTGCTGTCTCAGCGGAATGGTGTCAGATACCACCAGTTCTTCCAGCACCGAGTTCTCGAGGCGCTCGTAGGCTGGGCCTGACAGCACCGGGTGCGTTGCAATCGCTCTTACCGACTTGGCTCCTTTTTCTTTAAGCAGTTCTGCCGCTTTGGTAATGGTGCCTGCTGTGTCTACCATGTCGTCTACCAGCACTACGTCCATGCCTTCCACGTCACCGATCACCTGCATAGAGGCGATCTCGTTGGCACGTTTACGGTGCTTGTCGCAGACTACCATCTCCGCACCGAAGTTCTTGGCGAAAGCTCTTGTTCTTACCACACCTCCCACGTCCGGAGAAGCGAAGATCAGGTCGTTGCCCAGGTTCAGGCTGCGCAGGTAAGGCACAAAAATGGCAGAACCGTCCAGGTGGTCAACCGGAATATCGAAGAAGCCCTGGATCTGGCCGGCGTGCAGGTCGCAGGTCATCAGGCGGTCGGCACCGCAGGATTGGATGGCGTTGGCCAGCACTTTTGCCCCGATAGATACACGTGGCTTGTCTTTTCTGTCCTGGCGGGCGTAGCCATAGTATGGCATTACCACAATTACTTTATGCGCTGACGCACGCTTGGCGGCATCTACCAGCAACATCAGTTCCATCAGGTTATCGGCCGGCGGAAAAGTAGAAAGCACTATGAAAACTTCGGCACCGCGCACAGACTCGTTGTAGTGTACGCCAATTTCGCCATCGCTGAAGCGGGAGATTGTTAAGTCGCCGAGTTTGGTGCCATACGAAGTGGCTATTTTCTCAGCTAGGTATTGGGAAGCGGAACCGGAGAAGATCTTGACCTGAGGCATAATTCTGCTAAATGCTAAGTTATTTTATTAGATTTTAGGTTGCTATGCCTGCAAAGCTACAAAATTACTTCTATAGCTAACTTCATTATCACATAAATAATAGACGCATAGCGGCAATAGTTCGCAACCTGTGTGCTTACTATACACACATAACTATGGTCTGTTTAGTTTATCTGTGTCAATTTTTGTGGCAAGTACTATTTTGCTTGGCCCGGTTGTAAGGGGTTCTAGACGGTAACATTGCTGTTGCAGCTGAGCGGTAGCCTGTTGTTTCTGCTGGTGCAAAGTCAGCTTAGGTAAGAGTTACTTGAGAGCTTTTTCAATGTATTTTTCAATTTTCTCCGGCTTCGTGGTCGGGGAGAATCTTTTAACAGGTTGGCCGTTCGGATCGAGCAGGAATTTAGTGAAGTTCCATTTTATGCTGCTGGTCCCCAATAACCCTTTCAATTCACTTTTCAGGTATTTAAAAATGGGATGTGCCTGTTCTCCGTTCACATCAACCTTTGCAAACATCGGAAAAGTAACCCCATAATTTAAAACGCACCCTTCGGCTATCGACTTCTCGTCGCCAGGTTCCTGGTTCGCAAATTGGTTGCAAGGAAAGCCAAGTATAACCAGACCTTTATCCTGGTACTTTTTGTATAAGTTCTCCAAGCCTTCGAACTGGGGTGTCAGGCCGCAGTTTGATGCCGTGTTTACAACTAAAACGGTCTTGCCTTCAAAGGTATTCATCGGTACTTCCTTGCCCTGCAGGTTCTTTGCTGCTAGCTGGTAAAATGGCTTCTTCATGGGTTGGTAGTTGTTCAACTAAACTCGTGTTGTTCTGTAGATAATTGCAGGTAACATTAGCTAAAGTGTTTTAAGCAGGAATTGTTTAGTTCATGTTGATGATTTCTTTCCATTTGCCTGTTTCTGCATAGGCTTTGATAACCTGATTCCGTTGTTTGAGCAGCTGCTCCATGTATCCTTTCAGGAAACAGAAATCGGCTAACCTGCCAAGGAAGCCCAGGGGCGAAGTATAAACAAAAATGTCAAGCATGATGGTATCGCTTCCGTGCTGCTCAAAATGATGTTCGTGCCGAAAGCTTTTGAAAGCACCTTTTACCATTTCATCTGCAAAGAAAACCGGCCGTTCGTACGCCGTAATCTTGCTTGTCAGCTGTTGCCATATTCTAAAATGCTTTGCCCTCCAGGTAACAAATTCTCCCGGCCCGATAAGCCCTTGGGTTGTGCCGGCAATGGCTCGTTCCCCCGTGTGTTGTGTAGAGATGGTGTGCAGGTCTATACTTCTTGATAGATCAAAGCAGATCTCAGCCGGGGCATTGATTCTGGTGAGGAGCTTAAGGGTTGGCATACGTTGCTGTCAGGTTTAGTACAATAAAGGCTATTTTCGGCAGCGCAGCAACTATACTTGTCAGGAAACAATTTGAAGATGAAATGGCTTTGTAGGTGCTGGCTTTTTGAAGAGGAACACTTATTGACGGGTTTAACTTATGGGGCAGAAAGTGGGAGAGAAGCTTCTTAAAGCCATAAAACAAAAAAGCCCTTAGAGAGATCTAAGGGCTTTTTATGTTGTCCGACCAGGTTTCGAACCTGGACTCTTCTGAACCAAAATCAGACGTGTTGCCAGTTACACCATCGGACAATCTCTACTAAACTTCCGTGCCGTAGCACCGTTGTCGTTTGATGATGCAAAGATAGGTAGGCGAATTTAAACTGCAAACATTTGCCGAAAATTTTTTCAAATATTTTAGTCGAAAATCTGCTCTAGCGCCGTGTCATAGTGCTTTTTGGCTACCGTAATGACATGGAAAAGTTCACCATTGATGTGGTAATCGTGGCGAGTTACAATGCCTAATCTGGTGAAATTCACTGCCTTATTTTGCGGTGCCTGCTCAAATGCAGCCTGCTTTTCTGGCGCTACAGATACCACTGCGCGGCTCTGCGCCTCACCAAATAAAAATGCGTCATTTCTTAAATTTTTATCTGTCTCGATGTCGAAGTGCATTTATTTGGCATAGCCGACTCCAGCAGTGCGATGTAAAGTCCGTCCGCCATCTACCACGTCGTGCGCCGACTGCACCAGTTTCTGTGCGATCACGTCCTTTACGGCAGCCTGTACTTTCAGTTCCTTGTCCATGTTAAAGTATGGAGCAGGTGAGAGTTTCACGTAATGGAAGGAATAAAGGTGCTCTGAGCGGTTTCTACTGTTGTCAGTTGTTGTTCCATGTTTTGGGTGGCTTTTATAAATGGATTAACAACGGTAGAAATTAAAAATTTAGAGCACAGCACAACTGGCTGTTTTTGTGAACGGGGGTAGTTTGGTAGTATAAATGCACAAATGGGAGCTGATTCCCCCGATACGATCCAGGCACCTGAGGATTGACTTTGAAAGTTGGTACTCGAAGAGCAGGAGATAAAGGGTGTGACGAATTTTTAGCGTGAAAAGCTGAATCGCTTTCCGGGTTAGCACCTGAAGATGATTGTTGATAACTAATGGCCTGTTTATCTCGTTAAGCTGTCACCTCCTATAGATTTATGCGTAAGAAATTCTGCTAATACTCTTTTCTATGACTTCTACTAAAACCAGAAATTCCGAGATCGTTACTACCACTTGTGGACGTGAGCTAGACCTTAGTACAACCGAGTTGGTGATTGAGCGGTCTAACAGCCTTTTCAGCTATAACATTCATAAACTTATGACAGGTGAGTATGTGATAGTGGAGAAGTTTTATGCCAACCCGTTTAACAACAGGTACATTCTGCTTAACGACGAGCAGATCGAGATGCTGAAACACCTGTAATTCAGTGTTTTAATCGAAGGCCTTAAGTGGTTGATTTACGTAATAAGGTTAATTATACTTATTATTGGAATCATTAAATTTACTACAATGGCCCAGATCTCTATCTTACTCCTTCTCTTATTGTCGTTGTTTGGGATTACCAAACCTGGCAAGAACACCTCTGCACGTAAAGCGGAGCATGCTTTGGTGCCTGAAGCTGCTTTAACTTTTGTGCAGGATACAGCACAAACGCAGCAGGAAAGCCAGAAAAAAAAGACGAAGAAAAAAGACAAAGCCAAGAAGCCGAAAACCCCCAAAGCAGCCAGCGTGCTGATGAAGCGGGACGTGCTGAATGCTACCCTGAGCAAAAAAGGCGAAGACTACAATCGTGTAGAAGTGGTGATCATGGGATCAGGTGCGCCAATCCGCAACCCGGACGACCTGCAGCTGCTTGGCAACAGCGGTAGCCCTGTAACAGCAGGCAGCTACATGGGCTTTGACCAGATCAATCTGCCGTTCGAGGGAACCGTACGGTTTAAAGCACCAAACAAGCTCAATACCGTGGTGTACGACAGGGAAGTACGCTTTGCTGTAAATGAGCCGGGCTACTGGGTGCTTAAGATTGATCTGTAAGCAGCAAGTATAAAAAGCTTTTTTGAAGTTAAAAGAAGGTATGATCAGGCGGGTTTCCGGCCTGGTTATACCTTCTTTTGCATACCAGGCTCTAAGAATGATCAGCATTACTGTTCTTAAAACAGGCCTCCATTTCATCCATAAAACATTAGTCTGCAGAATTGCTTAGCTTTAACAAGGCAAACCGATAAGGCTGCTGCCTTACGATAAGCATGCATAAGCAAGCAGCGGCTGCGGGAGGCGTATGCTGTGCGCTATACTTTGAAACTGAATAAGTTAAAAGTTTTTAGGGCGTTGTATGGTTTTCAGAGATTTATACATTAGTTTTGCACCCTGAAATAACTCTGTTATACTAGTAAACAATATAAAAAGTCAAATGGCGAATATTGGCAGAATAACCCAGATTATCGGTCCTGTTGTGGACGTTAGCTTTGTGGGTGAAAACACTAAACTACCAAATATTTTGGATGCCCTTCAAGTGACTAAAGACAACGGCCAGGTAGTAATTCTGGAGTGTCAGCAGCACCTTGGCGAAGACCGTGTACGTACCATCGCGATGGACTCTACCGAAGGTCTTACCCGTGGCGCTGAAGTACTTGACTTAGGCACCCCTATCAAAATGCCGACCGGCGAAGGCATTAAAGGTCGCCTTTTCAACGTAATCGGCGAAGCCATTGACGGTATTCCTCAGCCTGTGAGCACAGGTGGTTTGCCAATCCACAGACCAGCTCCTCGCTTCGAAGACCTTGCTACTTCTTCTGAAGTACTTTTTACAGGTATCAAAGTAATCGACCTGATTGAGCCTTATGCAAAAGGTGGTAAAATCGGTCTGTTCGGTGGTGCCGGTGTAGGTAAAACTGTATTGATCCAGGAACTGATCAACAACATCGCGAAAGCACACGGTGGTCTTTCTGTATTTGCCGGTGTAGGCGAGCGTACACGTGAGGGTAATGACCTTCTTCGTGAAATGATCGAAGCTGGTATCGTGCGTTACGGTAAGAACTTCATGGAGTCTCTGGAGCACGGTGGCTGGGATCTTTCTAAAGTAGATGCGGAAGAACTGAAGGAGTCTAAAGCTACCTTCGTGTTCGGTCAGATGAACGAGCCTCCTGGGGCGCGTGCACGTGTGGCGCTTTCTGGTCTTACAATGGCGGAATACTACCGCGATGGTGAGCCAGGTTCTAGCGACGCTGGTCGTGACATCCTGTTCTTCGTTGATAACATTTTCCGTTTCACGCAGGCGGGTTCTGAGGTATCGGCTCTTCTTGGCCGTATGCCATCTGCGGTAGGTTACCAGCCAACACTGGCTACTGAAATGGGTGCCATGCAGGAGCGTATCACGTCTACTAAGCGTGGTTCCATTACTTCGGTACAGGCTGTTTACGTACCTGCCGACGACTTAACTGACCCGGCTCCGGCTACAACGTTCGCTCACCTGGACGCAACAACAGTACTTTCCCGTAAGATCTCCGAGCTTGGTATCTACCCTGCGGTGGACCCTCTGGATTCTACATCACGTATCCTTACGCCAGACGTAGTAGGCGAAGAGCACTACAACACGGCGCAGCGTGTGAAAGAGATCCTGCAGCGTTACAAAGAACTTCAGGACATCATCGCCATCCTTGGTATGGACGAACTTTCTGAAGAAGATAAGTTGGTGGTACACAGAGCGCGCCGTGTGCAGCGTTTCCTGTCTCAGCCATTCCACGTAGCAGAGCAGTTCACTGGCCTGAAAGGTGTACTTGTTGATATCAAAGATACTATCCGTGGCTTTAACGAGATCATGGACGGCAAGCACGACCACCTGCCTGAGTCAGCCTTCAACCTGGTTGGTACCATTGAAGACGCAATGGCTAAGGGCGAGAAAATGCTGGCTGAAGCAAGATAAGTTTAATTAGTTCTGAGTCCTGAGTTCTGAGTCTCGAGTTGTTCCGCAACCTGACTCAGAACTCAGAACTCGAGACTCAAGACTAAAAGAGATGTATTTAGAGATAATCACACCTGATAAGAAGGTTTTTGCCGGTGAGGTAGACGCAGCTCAGTTTCCGGGCACCAATGGTTCTTTTGAAGTACTGAACCAGCACGCGCCGCTCATCAGCACCTTGGAAAGAGGCAGAATACGTATCACTACCAAGCAGGGACAAGAATTCTTTACCGTAGATGGTGGTGTGGTAGAAGTGCTGAACAACAGAATTATCGTTCTTGCTGAATCAGTAATTTCGTAAAAGCTCTGTCAGAAAGTATCAAACAAGGCCTCCTGTTCTTCGCGAGCAGGAGGCCTTGTTGTTTTGTGGCTAGACATAAAGTTGTCATTTCGAATGCTAGTGAGAAATCTGAAGTAATGCGGGACTGCTAATGCTCCAGTTTTCTCCCGAAGGTCGAAATGACAAAAAACTGTGGTTTTTACTTTATTTGACACCGCTCAACCGGACATGGATGCACGACGATGTTAGCTAGAAAATTATAATGTAAAAAGTCCCTTCTCCCTGGGAAGAAGGTTAGGATGAGGGGAGCAGTAGCCGGTACCATTAAGTTTCTTTTCAGGGTGACATACATTTTTAGCTTCATTTCCGAGAATGAAACGACCATGAGTTGCTTACCGGTTCATACCTTTAGTCTGCCGCAACTGGTGTAGCTGAGTATAAGGCGTTTCGTAGCGCTACGTCTCTTGGGTCGCCAGTAATCGTTACGCCTTTCCGGTTGGGTATATAGCCGTACCCGAGCTGGACTTCGGGATCGGCAAAGCCAAAGGAGCCGCCTGCTCCGGGCATACCGAATGCGCTAGCAGAACCGTACGGAAAGCCTGAGCTGGGCTTTATAAAACCAAGTGAGAACTGTATTTCGCCCTTCATCACCTCGTCGTAGAAGCCGTGTGTTGGTGGAGTTGCAGGTGCCATCAGTTGCTGTAATGTTTCGGGTCGCAAACCCAATTCCTTGCCTCCGGTAGCAAAAACGCTGTAGGCCAAGCCAATGGCCCTTGCCGTGCCTACGCCTCCGCCTGCCGGTATTTCAAGGTTTCGGGCATAGATGCGCTGATTGTCGTGCGCCAACATAGAGCCTTCCAAAGCTCTGCGGATGTTGGAATGAGGGTTCAGCACGTCCAGCGTCAAAGCAAAGGGGAAGCCCAGCAGCCTCTCGGTATAACTTGGATCTATGAGGGGAGCGAGTCTGGAATCAGGAATCGAGTCGGGGAGGCGTATGTAAAAGCCAAGCCCTAAAGGGGTAGCGATTTCATCCTGGAAGAACTGGCCCAGGCTGCGGTGCTTCGGATCTACCCGTCGGAGCAGTTCGCCCTCATAAAAGCCCATGGTAACGGCATGGTAAGCCTGACGTGTTCCCGGTTCCCATGCCGGCTTCTGTCGTGCCATAAGCTGCGCCAGTCGGTTGGTGTCAGCTACCAAGCTTTTAGTGATGGGCTCGTCAAAAACGAACAGCCCGGCTTGGTGTGCCAGCAACTGCCGGACCGTTATCTTTTCCTTTCCGTTCTGGGCAAACTCAGGCCAGTAGGTGCTCACCAACTCATCATAATCGAGCCAGCCGCGGGAGTGTGCCAGGGCCAGCGTCATTGCCGCCATGCCCTTTGTTGTAGAATAGACCAGCGCCATGGTGTCTTCTTCCCAGGGTTCGCCCGTTTTTATATTTCTGATACCGCCCCACAGGTCCACTACCTTTTCACCTTTGTGATACACACAGCAGGCTGCGCCGATCTCGCGCCGCTTCGAGAAGTTTTCGGCAAAGGCCTCGCGCACCGCCTCATAGCCGCTCTTCACAAAGCCATGGATCTCGATTGGCTTCTGCATTTCCTTTTGCAAGGCGGTTCTTTTCTTTTGCGCCACGACGTAAGCTGCTGCAGCACCCGCCGCCGTTATGCCCATAATAGTCTTTGCTGTTAGTTTCATATCGCCTTCTCCTTCCTCAACTAATAATTACGAGTTGAGCGAATAGACACTAGCGCTGTTAACGAATGAAATTATGGCTTTTAAGTATAAAGTCAGGAGTTTTATGTATCGTAGGTACTGGAGGGGCAAGAGTAGGGGGAACTGCTCACACATGAGGTAAACAATGCGAATCATAAAGTATAAATGTGGTTAGCTAACGCTATTTTTCTGTTCTCCCGAAAACATTCTTCGTTACTACTTTCCCTGATATCGAGTCAAGCTCATATTCAATTGACTGTCTATAAAAGGTAAATGGCTCGTAATAGCCAATCCTGTAATCGTATTTAACGAAGATGTGGTTATTTCTTACTGAGTCAATAGTTGATGTTCCTGGGTAAAGGTAAACAGGTATTTCATCATATTTTGCTCTCCACAAGCTGTCATAGCGCAATTCTAAGGGAGAGAAAGTAGTGTCTTGGCGCTCCCTATTAGTGCGGTTTACCAATAGTAATTTAGAATATGTACCTTCTTGAACTGGAAGCACAAACCAGTTTCCCATGTTTTGCAAGTGCAGGCTTTTATTCCAGTTCTCATCGTGGAAGGTTGCACTTCCAAATTCTAAAGTATCAGAGTTTGCGCTTATCAGCTTCAATCTTACATCATAAAAGACGTCAGCAAAGTCTGCATTGTAGGTTTCTTCACCAATGAGGGTATGGCCGTTGTCTAAGTCAATGTTAACTGTTCTGTGTGATGGACCAAAAGCAGATTTTATAGCCCAAATTAAGCCAAGAACAAACACTACTAAAAGAACGAGAAAAACATAAATTGATGTAAGACAGCCTTTCTTCATATTCTTTTGGGGCTTGCTAACTTCTAGTATTAGAGGCGAACAAGGCGTAGCCTAAGTATGGCTTGTATGCCTCTCTGCCAGAAGCGGTTTTACTTTTTCTTTTTGCTAATCCACCTATCATTTGGTCCTTCGCCTTCATAATACACTTGATCTGCGTCTCCAAACACTAATAAAGAGCCCATCCCATTTCCTATTACTTTCAATGCTTCTTTTATACTCATTCTTCTGCCATCATATGCGCTGTCTTCTGAAATAACATAACAGTCAGATGGATTACCAAGATGGGCTAAGGCAACTTCAATCACCTTCCATTCATTTCCCTTTATTTCTTCAAAGTCTTTGAGTTGGGAGCTGAAATGAGCTAACTGTTTAACGAATTTGTCTCTTGTCTTATCCTTCTTGATGAAGGACCAGTATCGCTCTTGTTTATGAGAAACAATAAACCTTTGGATGACTTTAGTTTCTAAATCAATGTCGATCATTGTAATTTACATTACTAGCTAAAGTTTGTACAGGCTGTGGACGAGGCCTAGCCGAGTATGGGGCCTGTGCTGTGTTAGGAGAGTTTATTTTTCTTCTTTTATGAATACCAATTCCTTTTCTGGCTTCGGGTCGTTCTTTTTCCAGGGATAGTATCGCAGGACTACATTATCTTTTTCACTACTTATCCTGAAGCTTATCTCTCGATTTATAGCTTCTTCAGGTTTGAGTTTTAATTCGTTGAAATCCCAGTCAATATATTCCCATCTACCTTTTGCATATTGAGACAACTCAGGTAAATAATCCATCTTGAAGGTACTATCAGCTTTGAGAACTAACTTAATTTGTTTCTCTCCCCTCAAGCTATACTCGCCGTAAATCACTTCTTTGGTTTTATTGTGATTCTTCAAACCTGAAAGCAGGTATAACACAGGTATGCACAAAGACAAAGCCCCCAAAATAAACCGTCTTTTTCTACTGTTATACTTCTTTGATAGGGTTGTCGCAATGAGACCTATGCCAATAAGGGGAAATGTGATAAAAAGAAATAAAGAAGTGAATCCTTCCATTTTATATAATTCTAATCACTCATAACTACTGTATAGCAATAGAACCTACTCCCACCATCTACACCATGTATGGAGATAGGTAATATATGAATAGCAGAATTAACTTTATCAATAACACACCCTCCTATACCTTTACAATATAAGAAATCCTGCTTACTTTTAGCTTCGTTTATACTTACCGCACATGGCAAACATCAGCCCTAAAACAACCCCTATATACCAGACGTCTGTTTTTACTTTTGAAGACCTGAATGCGCTGGAGCTATACTTTGAGCAGCCCAACCAGCAGTACATGTACGCGCGGTACAACAACCCAAACTCAGATGAGCTGGCAGAGGAAGTGAACAAGCTGGAAGGTGGTGGCGGTGCTGTGGTAACCTCGTCGGGTATGTCGGCCATACTGGTGGGTGTGCTGACTTATTGCCAGGCTGGCGACCATATCCTTTGTGCCGAAGAAATTTATGGTGGCTCGGCGGCATTGCTTTCGCAGGAGCTGACGCGCCTGGGCATGGAAGTGACCTATGTGCCGGGCGAGTCGATTTATAAGTTGGATAAGTATGTGCAGCCGAACACAAAGCTGTTGCTGGTAGAAACTATGAGCAACCCGCTGCTACAGGTGCTGGATGTGCAGCGTCTGGCCGAGGAAACAAAGCGCCAAAGTATAAAGCTGATGATAGACAATACCTTTGCCACGCCTATACTTACCAGACCACTAAGCCTGGGTGCCGACCTGGTGATCCATAGCGTGACCAAGTACCTTTCCGGGCACAGCGATGTAACGGCTGGGGTAGTTGTATGCAAGGCTGAAGATATTGAGCGGGCAAAGCAGATCACCAGGACCTATGGGCTGAACCTGAGCCCATTTGAAAGCTGGCTGGCAGCCCGAGGCCTGAAAACGTTGAAGCTGCGCATGCGTCAGCACAGTGCCAATGGCCTGGCTGTAGCCAACTTCTTAAACCAGCACCCGAAAGTAAAACAAGTATGGTACCCGGGGCTGGAGCAGCACCCGCAACATGAGCTGGCTACCGAGCAGGGCAACGGCATGTACAGTGGCATGTTGTCTTTCCAGATCAGCGATGAACTGGAGACGGTGAACAAGTTTATGCAGTCGCTGCAGCACATTCCGTTTGCGCCCTCGCTGGCAGGCGTGAGCACCTCCATTTCGCACCCGCTTCGTACGTCGCACCGCTCCCTGAGCCGGGAGCAACAGCAAAAGCTGGGTATTACGCTGGGGGTAATCCGCCTGTCAATAGGTATCGAGGATGCCGAAGAGATCATAGCTGACCTGGAGCAGGCGCTGGCTCAGATCTAAGACTGCATTAACTTAAGTATCGTGCCTGCTACTTTTGCCTGTTCTTCTTCAGTTAAACTGCTGCTGGAAGGGAGGCATAAGCCGGTGGCAAAAAGGGAGTCGCTGGTGCCGTTGCCATAATAGGGCGCGCCAGCAAAAAGTGGCTGCAGGTGCATTGGTTTCCAAAGTGGTCGCACTTCAATGTTCTGTGCCTCTAAGCCCAGGCGCAGGTCTTCCGGCGTTTTGCCGGTTGCCGGATCAATAAGTATGGTCGTGAGCCAACGGTTGGAGAAACAGGCTTTCGGTTCTGCCAGCAGGCTTATCCCCTCCGTGTGGCGGAAATGCTCCTGGTACATCCTGAATATCTCACGGCGCTGCTTTACGCGTTGCTCCAGTACCTCTATCTGTCCGCGCCCGATGCCTGCGCTGATGTTGCTCATGCGGTAGTTGTACCCCATCTGCGAGTGCTGGTAATAAGGGGCAGGGTCTTTGGCCTGTGCAGCAAGGAAACCCGCCTGTTTTGCCAGGTCTTCATCATTCGTTATCAGGGCACCGCCGCCGGAAGTAGTTATGATCTTGTTGCCGTTAAAGGAAAAGACGCCAATGCGCCCAAACGTGCCAAGCTGGTGGCCTCCGTAGCGGGAGCCAAGTGCTTCAGCGGCATCCTCAATCACAGGAATTCCATAGTGCTCGGCTATCTCCAGCAGTTCCTTCATTTTGGCAGGCATGCCGTAGAGGTGCACCAAAAGTATACAAGCTGGTTTCTTCCCAAGTCTTAACCTGTCTTCAATGGCTTGCTGCAAAGCCTCCGGGCTCATGTTCCAGGTTTCTGATTCGCTATCCACAAAAACAGGATGGGCGCCCATGTATAAAATAGGGTTAGCCGTTGCTACAAACGTGAAAGTAGAGCATAACACTTCGTCGCCGGGCTGTATACCCAACACACGCAAAGCCAGGTGTATGGCGGCCGTGCCGGAGTTAACCACTACCGCATGCCGGGAGTTGGTGTGCTGGCAGATGTCGTGCTCAAAACCCGGAATATTAGGCCCGGCTGTGGTTACCCAGTTGTCTTCCAGCGCCTTTTGCACATAGTTACGTTCGTGCCCGCCCATGTGCGGCACTGAGAGGAAGATTCGTCCGGGTCTATACATCATGATGCTTTATGATCTTTGCTGGTACACCTACAGCTGTGCAGTTATCGGGTATTGAATTGCTTACTACGGAGCCTGCTCCAATTTTGGTATGGCTGCCAATCTGCAGTCCCTGCAAAACAGTGGCGTTTGCTCCTAAAAACGCTCCCTCTCCCAAGTTAGTATTTCCGCCAAGATTTACACCGGGCATCAGCGAAACAAAATTTTCCAGCACGGCATCATGCCCCACAGTACAGTTGAGGTACACCAACACATGTTTGCCCAGTCGGATGTTGGTGGTGAGCACGGCGCCCTGAAATACCAAAGTGCCCTCGGCTAATTCAATATACTGGTACGGTTTGGGCTGCGCTGACGGATGAACAAGCGCCGGGAAAAAAAGACATGAATTGTGCTGAAGAGAAGTAACGAGCTGCTTTTTAACAGCAGGATACCCTACGGCAACGGCAACGTGCAGCTCCCTGTTAACCTGGGAAAGGTCGGTAAGGGAACCGAGGCAGGGAAAGCCGTTGATCTGGGTTTGCTGCAACGCCGGGTCATCATCATAAAAGCCAAGTATGTTCCACTGGGGCGTTACTTCGTTGATCTGATGGAGCAGCACCAGTACTTCGCGGCCCAAGCCACCAGCACCTGCTATGGCTATGTCTTTCATGCGTAGGTTTTATTTCCTTCGAAGCGAGGTGTTGTGGCATGGCCGGGTGCCTGTACATCGGCTCCGTTCCATACTTTCTTTATCGTTTTGAGGAGGATCAAGGCATCAGTTCTGAAGGAAAGATTTTCCACATACCAGAGGTCATGGGCAAACTTTTGCTCCCAGGCAATGGCGTTGCGTCCGTGCACCTGCGCCCAACCGGTGATGCCTGGTTTCACATCGTGGCGGCGTGCCTGCTCTTCGTTGTAGAGCGGGAGGTACTCCATCAGCAGCGGCCGTGGGCCGATCAGGCTCAGGTCACCCCGAAGCACATTGTAAAGCTGCGGCAACTCGTCCAGCGATGTTTTTCGGATCAAGCGCCCCAGTCTGGTCAGCCGTTCTTCATCCGGAAGCAATTGGCCCTGCGCATCCCGGAAATCGGCCATCGTTTTAAACTTGTACACGTAAATAGGCCTGCCTTGCCAGCCGGGGCGTTGCTGCCTGAAAAGTATACTTCCTCTATTCGCAACAGCTAACGCAAGCGATACCAGCAACAGCACAGGAGTGCCTGCCAGCGCAAGTATACTTGCCAGGGTCACATCCAGAAAGCGCTTTACATACTTTTGGTACATGGCAGAAGTAGCTTTTACGAATTTACAATTTTATTTTCTACACAACAGCTGCTTTGCGCGCATAATTCACTTGAGGCAAAGGAAGAGTCTGCAGAGGTGGCTGTATTTTTTTACCTTGCGATCTAAAATAGATTACACATGCTCGACTTCCCCAATGCAAAGCTTAACCTTGGCTTGTTAGTTACTTCCAAACGCACGGATGGTTTCCATAACCTGGAATCGTGTTTCTACCCGGTGCGGTGGACCGATGCCCTGGAGATACTGCCTGCAACTGAAAACAGCTTTACAACCAGCGGGCTGCCGGTGCCGGGCAACCCGGATTCGAACCTGTGCCTGAAGGCGTACCGCTTGTTGCAGCAGGACCATCAATTACCGCCGGTGCACATGCACCTGCACAAAGTGTTGCCTATGGGAGCGGGGTTGGGTGGTGGTTCTTCGAATGCCGCCTTTGCCCTGAAGATGCTCAATAATCTTTTTGAACTGAAGTTAAGCCCGGAGCAGCTGGAAAATTATGCCCGCCAGATTGGCAGCGACTGCGCTTTCTTTATCCGGAATAAGCCGGTGTTAGCGATAGAAAGAGGCGATGTGTTTCAGCCGATCGACCTGGACCTGAGCGGTTATACTTGCGTGGTGGTGTATCCGGGCATTCACATCACAACGGCAGAAGCTTACGGCAACATCGTACCAAAAGAGCCGGCACAGCCGCTGGCGGAGGTACTGAAGCAAGACATCAGCACCTGGAAAAACCAGCTGCACAACGATTTTGAGGAGGCATTATTCCCTAAATATTCGGTGCTGCCTGTGCTGAAGGAACAGCTTTACGAAGCCGGCGCGGCCTACGCCTCTATGACGGGTTCGGGCTCGGCGGTGTACGGATTGTTTAAAGGAGAAGCAGCTTTTAATTTAGTCTTCCCCCAGCACTACCTCGTCTGGAAAGGTTTGCTTTAGTTTCTTCCTGCGCTCGGCATACGAATCCAGGATCGGGTAGATGAACACGCTCATAAGTATAACGGCTGCTCCAAAATAGAAGTCGCTTGTCATTTGCTTGTTCTCGTTGAAGATCACCCAGGCAAGTAGAATGCCATATACCGGTTCCAGGTTCACGCTCAGGTTCATGGTATAGGCCGAGATGCGCTGCATCAGGCGTACCGAGCCAGTATAGGCATATACCGTACAGGCCAGCGACAGCACCAGCAGATATACCACATCCATGCCGCTCATGTTAAAATTAAGCACGCCGCTTTCTACAAAATTGGAAGTATAGATCGGGAAGAACAAGGCCGTGCCCAGGCAGGCGCCTACCATTTCGAAGCAGGTGATGGTGGTAGAAGGATGTACTTTAGCCAACCTGGAGTTGATGATGGTAAAGCTAGCGCCCAGCAAAGCAGAACCCACCGACATCAGAATGCCCAGCATGTTGTCGAAATTGGTTTCAGCCCGGAAGATGATATAAAGGCCCAGCAGGATGAGCAGTGCCAGCAGGATCTCGTGCGGTTTGATCTTCTTTTTTGTAAACATGGGCTCCAGAAATGCGGTCCAGAGGCTGGCTGTAGACAGACCAATAAGGCTGATGGAAACCGAAGACACCCGCGCTGAAGCAAAGAACAGCATCCAGTGGCCTGCAATCAGTATGCCGACGCCCATGAATTTCAAGGTATTGCCTTGGCCAAGCCACAATGGTGTGCCGCGCCTGTAGATGATGGCCACCAGGGCCAGTGCGGTGATCAGTGTGCGCAGAAACACCAGTTCAACGGCAGGTATCGAGATAAGCTTGCCAAGTATAGCCGTGAACCCCCACAGGAAAACAATAAAGTGTAATTCGAGATAATCCTTGAGACGTGGCATTAACGTGGAATGTAGCGGTAAAGTAAGAAGCCTATGCCTGTAAAAATAATGGTAGGAATCCAGGCGGCAATATGCGGTTCAATATCGCCTACCTGCGCCAGGCTACGGCTCGTGATCACGAAGATGATAAAGACAAAGGCCAGGAAGAAACCAAGCGCGATCTGCACCCCAACGCCTCCGCGGGCTTTGCGTGCGCTCACGATCACCCCGATGACGGTAAGTATGATGATGGCAAACGGGTAGCTGAAGCGCTCATACTTCTCGATCAGGTATATCTCGATGTCGTCGGCGCCGCGGTCCATCTTTTCATTGATGTAGCGGTTCAGCTCCGTAAGGGTCATGGTTTGCTCCAGCTTGTAGGTACTTTCAAAATCCTTTGGGAGCATGTTGAGGGTGGTGTCCAAGGCGCCGCCTTTGTAGATGGTTTCCTTTTCGCCGTCGAAGGTGCGCAGGGTATAGTTGTCTACGTGCCACTTCTGTTTCTCCGGGTTCCAGGCAACGCTGCTGGCCGTTAGTTTCTGGCTCAGCCTGGTGCCGTTTATTTTTTCGATCGCGAAGTTATACCCTACGTGCGATGTGTTGTTGTAGCTCTCCATGTACACAAAGGTTTCCGGAGCGATCTTCATGTGGATGTTTCGGCTGTCGTAAGTAAACGGGCTTTTTACATACTTCACCTGGAAGGCCACGCTCTCTTTGTTGGCATTCGGGATAACCCAGCCAATGAGGGCAAAAATAACGACCGCGATAAGGGAAGAGCCCATAACGTAAGGCACCAGCAGCCTTCGGAAACTGACGCCGCTGCTCAGGATGGCCACGATCTCGGTA
Source organism: Pontibacter ruber (assembly GCF_023630205.1). Classification (GTDB taxonomy): domain Bacteria; phylum Bacteroidota; class Bacteroidia; order Cytophagales; family Hymenobacteraceae; genus Pontibacter; species Pontibacter ruber. The sequence goes on from NZ_JALPRR010000004.1 coordinate 458,462, forward strand.
TGGGAAGCCAGCTTGGCCGTTACAAACACTGTTGCTATAAACACCGTGATCGGGCTCAGCATGTTGGCGTAGTACGGGATCAGGTTCAGGTAATAATCGAAGAGGATCTCCGAGATGGCCACGTTGTTCTTGATAAAGTCGTCGTTCTTCTCCGTGAAATCGATCACCAGAATTACCGACACAAGTATCAGCACCACGAACACGAAAGTGGTCAGGAACTTCTTCAGTATGTATTTATCGAGCAGCTTCATATTTTAATTATGAATTAGAAATTATGAATTATGGATTATGCGTGAGCTCAGAACTATAAAAGACTCATTCATAATTCAGCATTCATAATTCATAATTATTTACAATCGTGTCATCAGCTTCTTTACCATTACCTCTTTCCAGTCGCGGAAAGTTCTATTGATGATTTGCTGGCGTGCCTCTTTCACGAGCCAAAGGTAAAAGGTAAGGTTCTGTATACTTGCGATCTGGCCGGCCAGGTACTCGCCGCTGTGGATCAGGTGGCGCAGGTAGGCCTTGCTGTAGAAGGTGCTTGCGTAGCCGCCCAACTCCGCGTCGATCGGGCTGTGGTCGTTGGCCCACTTCTGGTTCTTAATGTTGATGATGCCCTGTGTGGTGAACAGCATGCCGTTTCGGGCATTGCGGGTTGGCAGCACGCAATCGAACATATCCACGCCCAGCGCAATGTTCTCCAGGATGTTGGCCGGCGTGCCCACGCCCATCAGGTAGCGCGGCTTGTCGGCAGGCAGGATGTCGCATACCACTTCGGTCATTTCGTACATCATCTCGGCCGGCTCGCCCACCGAAAGGCCGCCGATGGCATTGCCCTCGCGGCCGAAGCTGGCAATGGTCTCGGCCGACTGCACGCGCAGGTCTTTGTAGGTGCTGCCCTGCACGATCGGGAACAGCGTCTGGCTGTAGCCATACTTTGGCTCGGTGCTGTCGAAGCGGTCTACGCAGCGCTGCAGCCAGCGGTGCGTGCGCTCCATCGAGTGCTTGGCATAGATATAGTCGCAAGGGTAGGGAGTGCACTCGTCAAACGCCATGATGATGTCGGCACCAATAATGCGCTGCGTGTCCATCACGTTTTCCGGCGTGAAGTTGAGTGTAGAGCCATCGATGTGCGACTTAAACTTAACGCCCTCCTCTTTGATCTTGCGGGTACCGGCCAGCGAGAAAACCTGGTAGCCGCCGCTGTCGGTAAGTATAGGTCGGTCCCAGCCATTGAATTTGTGCAGGCCGCCTGCCTGCTCGAGTATGTTCAGGCCCGGGCGCAGGTACAGGTGGTAGGTATTGCCAAGTATGATCTGCGCTTTAATATCTTCTTTAAGCTCGCGCTGGTGCACCGCCTTTACGGTACCCGCTGTACCCACCGGCATAAAGATGGGCGTTTCGATGGCGCCGTGGTCGGTTTGTACCACGCCGGCACGCGCTTTGGATTGTATGTCTTTGGCTATTAAGGAGAACTGCATAGTGAAGTAGGTGCCGGCAAAGGCTGTGCTTATAACAACAGACTCCGGCGCGACCCCGTGGCCGCTAACGGTTTATTAGTTTACAATTAACCGGCAAAGATACAAAGTATGGCACCACAATCCATAATCAATTATTAAATCGGATGCGCTTCGGAAATGGCCGGATATTGGCTAATTTTGGATGTGCAATTTGTTCTACTGTAATCTCTCTTTCATTTGCTTACAATTATACTTTTAGCAGTGCTGGCTGCCTGTATTCTGGTGCAGCTATACTATGTGTTTTTTTATTTCCGGCCGCTCGCCAGGCACAAAGACGAAACAACAGACGCAGTGCGTCCGGTGTCGGTGGTGGTGGCGGCACACAACGAACTTGAGAACCTCGTGGAACTCCTGCCCATGCTGCTGGATCAGGAATACCCTGAGTTTGAAGTGGTGCTGGTAAACGACCGCTCCGACGACGACACCGAGTTCTATACTTATGAGCTGGAGCGCCAGTTCCCCAACTTTCGGGTGGTGACCATTAAAAAGACGCCGGAGTACCTGAATCCAAAGAAATATGCGTTAGCTTTGGGCATTCGCGCGGCAAAATACGAGCATATGTTGTTCACAGATGCCGATTGCCGCCCGTTTAGCAGCCGCTGGATTCAGGCCATGCAAAATGGCTATCAGCATGACACACAGGTAGTATTGGGCTATTCGCCCTATGTGGAGGAAAAAGGATTTTTAAATCATCTGATCCGATTTGAAACCTTCCTGACCGGAATTCAGTATTTGTCTCATGCAATCAAGGGTCGCGCTTACATGGGCGTGGGCCGAAACTTATCTTATACCAAAGCGTGTTTCTTTAGAAACAAAGGATTCGCTTCCCATATTAAGTCCATTGGTGGAGACGATGATCTCTTTGTCCGAGACGCGGTCAACAATAGTAAAGTAAACATTGTTATCAGCAAGGAAGGGCAGACGGCCAGCATTCCCAAAAAGACAGTTCGGGAATGGTTGATACAGAAAAGAAGGCACATGTCCGTTGGCACCCAGTATAAGCCCGCAGACAAGAGAAGGATAGGGGCATTCATTTCGTCAAACATTCTTTTTTATGTTCTCTGTATTACCGGTCTTGTTCTAAATAGCCATTTAGCTATATTGGGCGCATTATTCGGAGTCAGGTACCTGGCCGTTTATCCGGCTTATGTACTTGCAGCACGCAGGCTTGATGAAAAGTTATCGATGCCACTGTTACCAATACTCGAGGTGGCTTATTTTTTCAACTACCTGTTCCTTGGGGTATCTGTATTAATGTATAAAAAATTCAGATGGAAGTAAACAAACAATTCTCTGCAAAAGCAAAGCACGACTTTAAGCTCATTCAGGCCGCAGTGGAGGAGAATGACGAGAAAGCGTATGCCGAGCTCATGAGTATATATAAGAAGCCTGTATACCACGTGGTACTGAAGATGGTACGTAATGCTGACGACGCCGAAGACCTTACGATTGAGGCTTTTGCCAAAGCATTCCGTAACCTGCACAAGTTCAACCCGGAGTATGCATTCAGTACCTGGCTTTTCCGCATTGCGACAAACAACTGCATTGACTTTATCCGCAAGAACAGGATCAAGACCATGAGCATCGACTCGGCCATCAAAATTGATAATGGCGATGAGATCACGATCGACTTCAAGGACAAGAACCTGAACCCGCAGGAAGAAGCGATCAAGAACCAGAAGATCGAGATCATGCAGTATGTGGTGGCCAAGCTGCCGGAAAAATACCAGCGCCTGGTTACACTGCGTTACTTCAACGAGCTGAGCTACGAGGAGATCGCAACAGAGCTGAACGCTCCGCTTGGTACGGTTAAAGCCCAACTGCACCGCGCCCGAGAGTTGCTCTATGACATGGTGAAAAACAAGAAGCACCTCATCTAGAAAAGAAATTACTTATTGATCTTAAAGCCCCCGCTGCTGCCATAGCGGGGGCTTTATCTTTTAGTGCCACATCCGTTTATTTTATACTTTTGCAATTGCTACCAGGGCAGCAGCTATACTTCTAATTTAATCAGAGTTTCTGTTGAGAGAATTTATACTTGCGTTTATAGGCAGAGCTTATTTGAATCTTCGTTTCGGAAATAAAGAGCAGGTGCAGCAGGAACTTCAAAGAAAGTATGAAGGGCAGTTCCGGAATGCAGGAACCGTACTGCTGGCCGATACCTTTATGGCCCTGGCCGTAGTAGCCATAGTGGGCCTTATTGCCGCTGTTTTATACTTTATAACCAAGTAGCGACAACACCATTCATAATTCATAATTCGTAATTCATAATTAATAATTAATATGACCGCCATCCGTATGCTATTGTCAGGTTACTTTCCTGAACTCTCCGAAGACCAGCTGGCAAAGTATGAGCAGATGGCTGCGCTTTACCAGGAGTGGAACGAGAAGATCAACGTGATCTCGCGCAAGGACATGGACCAGCTGGGAGTGCACCACATCCTGCATTCGCTGGGTATAGCCAAGGTGATCCGGTTTCCGGAGCAGGCGCATGTGCTGGACGTAGGCACAGGAGGCGGTTTGCCCGGCCTGCCGCTGGCGGTAATGTTCCCGGAAGTACGTTTTCACCTGGTAGATTCTATCGGCAAAAAGATACATGTAGTGCAGGAGATAGCCCGCGAGCTGCACCTGCAGAATGTAGTGGCCACCCAAACGCGGGCCGAGCAGGTGCGCGAGAAGTTTGATTTTGTAGTAAGCCGTGCGGTTACCCGTTTGGCCAACTTCTACCCGTGGGTGATGAACAGCTTTAAGAAAGAAGCCATACCAGATAAAGGCATTTATTATCTGAAAGGCGGCGACTTAACAGAAGAAATTGCAGAATCGGGCCTCATCACCAAAGTATACAACCTCAGCGACTATTTCTCGGAAGAGTTCTTCGAAACCAAAAAGGTAGTATTTGTGCCTATGCCGTAGATTTCGGGTTTAGTATTTCATTTTTCGATATTCGTTGATTGTTCTTCGGTATGAACTACAAAATGTGGTTTCAAAGGTGTTCGAGATGCGAATATCTAAACACCATTAACGATCAACGAACTTACTCTTCTTCCAGCAGGAAGCGCACAGCCCGTGCTTCAGAGTAGTAAATGTCGTTACGCATGTCTTCGACAAAACCTACATGGCCGCCGTCCTGGGGCATTTCCAGGTAGAAGTATGGGTTCTGCTCGGCCTCCTCTGTAGGGTAGCACTTCTTCGACAGGAACGGATCGTTCTTGGCATTTACCAGCAGGGTAGGCACTTTGATGTTGAGCAGGAACTGCTTGCTGCTGACCTGGGTGTAGTAATCCTCAGCATTTTTGAAGCCATGTATGGGCGCCGTGAACCGGTCGTCGAATTCCGGGAAAGACCAGAAATTACTGTAGTTGGTAAGGTCTACCTGGTCGGGGTACATCTGCCGTTTCTGCTCCAGTTTCTGACCCAGTGTTTTAAGGAAGCGTTGCGTGTAAATCCTCGATATTTTCTTCGCCGACGACTTCAAATCTACTGGAACCGAGAAAACAGCTGCCCGCTTTATTTCTTGTGGTACCAGCTCCGGAGCCTCACCCAGATACTTCAGGCTGATATTTCCGCCGGCGCTAAAGCCTACCAGGTATACCGTTTCATAGCTGCCGCTACGCAGCGCATGACGCACAACCAGGTCCAGGTCGTCGGAGGCGCCCAGGTGGTAGGAGCGAAGCAGTTTGTTGGGCTCGCCACTGCAACTGCGGTAGTTCCAGGCCAGCGCATCCACGCCATGGCTGTTAAAGGCTTTCACCATACCCTGTATGTAGGGTCTGCCCGTATCGCCCTCCAGCCCATGCGACAGCACAACCAATTCACTGGAGCCTATTTTAGACCAGTCAACATCTATAAAATCTTCGTCAGGAGTAGTCAGGCGCTCCCGCTCGTAATATACTCCTGCCACCTGCCTGAACAAACTGGGAATAATGGTCTGGATGTGGCCGTTGAACAGGTAAAACGGTGGCTTATACTTGGATGGAAGTAAAGGCATTGTCGGTATAGTTTTGTATAACCTGTGTTATTGCTTACGAGAGTTTTGCAAAAATAATCTATTCAGATACACCTAAACCGGCTTTCACTTTTTTCACGTAACACAAACTATAACTAAAGAACACAGCAACTATGAAAATCATTACAAATTTAAAAGTTACAGGACTTATTCTGCTGATTGGCGCTTGTATCACGGCCTGTGAACCCGACACGCGGCAGGAGGCCAACCGGGATGTACAGGAACTGAAAGCGTGGGTAGACCAGAACAGCAAGCGTGCAGAAACAGCCACACAGGAAGAGTGGAACGAGATGAAAGAGGAGTATAACCAGCAAACTGCCGAACTGGAGAAAAAAAGCGCAGAATGGGACGAAGATGCTAAAAAGGAGTGGGAGCAGCTGAAAACCCGCTGGAACGAGACCGAAAACAAAGCAGAAGCCCGCCTGCGAAATGACGAAGGCGCCGCATTTGAAAATGATACTATAAACTAGCAGTACGTAAAAACCGAAGCAAAACAGGCTGTTGTGGCAAAGGCTGCAGCAGCCTGTTTTGTTTAAGTATAAGTGGTTGTTCTTCAGTTATTTTTTTGGTTCTTCGCACGGGGTAAATGATACAAAGAAAGTGGGCTGCCTGCGTATGAAATACGTACTGGTGCAATGCTTTTCTTTGTAAAATTACATTCTAATATCTATTTATTGCCGTATAAGACGAAATAAACAAATTAAATACAACTATGAAAATCGTATCTTATATCAAAACAATAGGACTTGCTATAGCAATTGGAGTGTTCACATTTAGCTGCTCTCAGGAGGCGCAGCACGAAACGAATGCAGAAGCAAATGAAGTGCAAACAGAAACCGATGCAGAAATTGATGAAGCTCAGGCTGAAACCAATGCAGAGGTAAACGAGGCCCAAACAGAGGCAAACGCGGAATATAGCGATTTCTCTGCCTGGGTAGACGAGAATTCAAAGAAAGCAGAGACGGCAACAAAAGAGGAGTGGAGAGAAATGAAGGCCGAGTATAACCGTCGTGAAGCAGAACTGGATGCGAAAAGCAATACCTGGGACGAAGACGCCAAGCAAGGATGGCAAAGCGTAAAAGACCGCTGGAACAAAACAGAAGATAAAGTTCAGAGCCGTCTGGGCGACATCGACGATGTGGATGTTGACGTAAACGTAAAGAAAGATAAGAATTAATTTTATTCCTGTTTTCATAAGAAAAGCTGCTGCTGTACCTTTACAGCAGCAGCTTTTTTATTTGGGCAGAACTGCGTCACTACCTTCCGGTAAGCTATGCACAGCAGTTGCAGGTATAGTAATACAATGCTCAGGCAGTTAAGGGAAACTCAGCGATACCGTTGAAATAAGTTTTTCACTAGATTTATCGGGGAGAGGCTTTGGAAATTAAGTTGAAAGGGTTTACCTTTGCAAACTCATTAAGGAATCGGAACAAAGATTTAATTCATTATTATAAAATAACATGGCTAACCACAAGTCGGCATTAAAGAGAATCAGAGCGAATAACGCAAAACGTCTTCGTAACAGATATCAGGCGAAAACTACTCGTACTTTCATCAAAAGGTTGAAGAGCACTACTGATCAGGGTGAGGCGCAGGAACTGTACAAGACAGTTTCTTCAATGATTGACCGTCTGGCTAAGAAAAACATCATCCACAAAAACAAGGCTGCTCACAACAAGTCTAAGTTAGCGAAATTCGTTAACGGCCTGGCTGCAGCTTAATTTTTGTAGACACCGTTTCCGAAGCCTTACACTAGCGTGTAAGGCTTTTTGTGTTTGTAGCCATACAGGAGGGGTAAAGCAACAGCTTGAGAAGTATAAATGCGTCCTATTACGCTGGCATGCGTTATACTTGCATGTGCAAGCAGTGGTATAGAACCGCAACTGAGCTGAGCAGTGCTGTGAGGTAGTCCTATACATACTATAAAACAAAAAGCCCGAAGCAACGCATTGCTTCGGGCTTTTGCATGTAGGCTAAGTATAAAGCTATACTATACTTAACTTGATCATGTTTGTACGCTTCTGCTCAACAAGCGGCATGCTGGCCGTGTTGATGAACACATCTCCTTTGTTCAGGTAACCGCTGTCGATCAGAATCTGTTTGATGTCGGCAATGGTTGCGTCCGTAGATTCGAACTTGTCATAGAAAAAGCCGCGTGTTCCCCATACCAGGTTCAGGGTGCTCAGGAGCCTTTTGTTTTCCGTGAAAATGAAGATATCGGATTTAGGACGGTGCTTGGCTATCTGGAATGCAGTATAACCGGATTTGGTCATGCCGATGATAGCGCGTGCGTTGGTGTCGCGGGCCAGGTTACAGGCGTTCGCAACCAGGCTGTCGCTGTAGAACGTGTCGGAGTGCGGGTTCAGCACGTAGCTTTTGTTAAACACATCCGCGTGTAGTTCCACGTTCTGGATGGTAAGGTTCATGCTTCTGATGGTCTCGATCGGGTAGGCACCCGCAGCTGTTTCAGCACTGAGCATCAGGGTGTCTGCACCGTCTATTACAGCGTTGGCGATATCGTTGGTCTCGGCGCGTGTCGGGCGAGGGTTTACGATCATGCTCTCCATCATCTGTGTGGCAATAATAACAGGCTTGGAAGCCTTGTTACATTTCTCCACAATCATCTTCTGCAGCATAGGCACCTGCTCCATACCGATCTCTACACCCAGATCGCCACGGGCTACCATCAGTGCATCCGATGCATGTATGATCTCGTCTATGTTTTTGATCGCTTCCGGCTTTTCGATCTTGGCAATTACGCGGGTGTCTTTGCCACGCTCCGCTATGATACGCTTGATCTCCTGGATGTCTTCTACTTTGCGCACAAAAGAAAGGGCCACCCACTCAACATCATGGTCCAGGCCAAAGTGCAGGTCGCGCAGGTCTTTCTCAGTCAGGGAAGGTGCGGATACTTTGGTGTCGGGCAGGTTGATTCCTTTGCGTGGTTTTACCAGACCTCCATAAATTACTTCAACCTCTACTTCAAGGTCGTGATCGGTGTGCACAACTTTTGCTTCCAGTTTGCCATCGTCGATGAGGATACGGTCGCCCACGTGTGCGTCTTTGGCCAGCAAAGTATAGCTCGTAGAGAGTCTGCCTGGTACACTTACCGAACCATCGCAAACAATCTTGATGCGCTCTCCTTCTTTTATTTCTACACCGCCGCCTTCAGCTTCGCCGATCCGGATCTTAGGGCCCTGCAGGTCCTGCACCAGGCAGATGTTTGTGTTGTACTGTTTGTTTATATCGCGCACATAATTTATCACCTGCAAGTGCTGCTCGTGTTCGCCGTGTGAGAAATTAAGGCGAAAGGCATCCACGCCGGCCTGTACTAAAGCCAACAGCATATCTTGAGTGTTGCTGGCAGGGCCGATAGTGGCCAGTACTTTCGTTTTATTAAAAGAAATGTTCATCGTTAGAAAATCAGGTTCTCCCTGAACTTAAGTGTAAGCGGATCAAATTGTTTCACGTACTGCACCATCGAAGATTTTATAAGTCTGTTTATAAATTCCTGAGGATGGTATTGTTGCATGCCTCCTGTAACCTGCAGCACATAATCAAATTCTTTGAGGTCGGGGAGCATGAATGCTTTTTTCAGGTTCTGCGTGCCGAATGCCTTGTTACGGAACAGCCGGATGATACTGTGCTCTGTGCTATGTGCATAGTTGGAAATCAGAAGCCGTTCTTTTTCCTGTAAATCGTAGCAAAGGTCCTGCTGCTTAACAAGATGCAGATTAAATAATCTGTTCAATGCCCAGGCCAGCTTGTAGTCTTTGATAGGAGATACCACCCCAAAGAGGGTAAATCCGTAATCATACTCTATGTCCAGCTGCATTGGTTTCATGGTGTAGTAAGCAGTAATTCTCAAAAATAAGAACCTTAACCAGTAAAAAGGCAAATTGGATACAAAAGTTTTGAAAGAGAAGGATAAGAGTAATTTTTTTTGACATTGTCTGTCGAAATATATTTCTTTGCACAGTGTTTTAAATAACTATAAGAAAAATGTCAGAAATCGCAGAAAAAGTAAAAGCTATCATCATTGATAAGCTTGGTGTTGAAGAGTCAGAGGTTACTCCAGAGGCGAGCTTCACTAACGACCTTGGCGCTGATTCTTTGGATACTGTTGAGCTTATCATGGAATTCGAAAAAGAATTCAACGTATCTATCCCAGATGATCAGGCTGAAAACATCGCTACTGTAGGTCAGGCTATCAGCTACCTGGAGGAGCACGCAAAATAACATTACCCTTATTACCCTTAGTTTATCAAGATTAAATTTCTACTATCTATCCTCTACTAGCAGCTTATGGAGCTTAAGAGAGTTGTAGTTACTGGGCTAGGCGCACTCACGCCAATTGGAAGTACGGTATCCGAATACTGGAACGGATTGTCTAATGGCGTGAGTGGAGCCGCACCTATTACACGTTTCGACGCGAGTAAGTTTAAGACCCAGTTTGCCTGTGAAGTAAAAGGATATGTGCCTGAGAATTACTTCGACCGTAAAGAGGCCCGTAAAATGGACCTGTTTACCCAGTTTGCGATGATTGTTGCCGATGAGGCAGTCCAGGACGCAAACCTGGTTGAAGGAAGTTTCAACCCTGACCGCGTAGGTGTGATCTGGGGCTCTGGTATCGGTGGCCTGCGTACCTTCCAGGAAGAGTGCGTAAACTTTGCCAACGGTGACGGAACGCCTCGTTTCAATCCTTTCTTCATCCCGAAGATGATCGCCGACATCAGCGCTGGCCAGATCTCCATTAAGTATGGCTTCCGCGGTCCTAACTTTGTGACCGTATCTGCCTGTGCTTCTGCTACCAACGCCATCATCGATTCGTTCAACTATATCCGCCTGGGTATGGCCGATGTGATTGTAACGGGTGGTTCGGAGGCTGCTGTAACGGAGGCCGGTATCGGAGGTTTTAACGCCCTGAAAGCCCTTTCAGAGCGCAACGATTCCCCGGAAACTGCTTCGCGTCCGTTCGACAAAGACCGTGACGGCTTTGTGCTGGGCGAAGGTGCTGGTGCCCTGATCGTAGAAGAGTATGAGCATGCAAAAGCACGCGGTGCCAAGATCTATGCTGAGATCATTGGTGGCGGTATGTCTGCTGATGCGTACCATATCACTGCTCCACACCCGGAAGGTTTGGGTGCGCTGAACGTAATGAAAAACGTACTGCGCGATGCCAACATCAGACCGGAGGAAGTAGACTACATCAACGTGCACGGTACATCCACACCACTTGGTGACATCAGTGAGGCAAAAGCTATTGAGACTGTGTTTGGCGACCATGCCTACAACCTCAACATCAGCTCTACCAAATCGATGACAGGACACTTACTGGGTGCTGCCGGAGCTATTGAGGCAATTGCTTCGATCCTGGCTATGCAGAACAGCCTGGTGCCACCTACTATTAACCACTTTACCGATGACGAGAGCTTCAATCCGCGCCTGAACTTTACGTTCAACAAGGCACAGGAGCGTGAAGTACGTGTTGCCCTGAGCAATACCTTCGGTTTTGGTGGTCACAACACTTCTGTTTTATTCAGACAATTTAAGGATTAGTGTTTGGTCCAATTAAACCGGTTCGGCGCTTTTATCAACGTTTATTTACCCGAGATAAAGAATTAATACGCGCTATTGCCGGTATTATTGGCTCCACACCCGATAATATCCGCCTGTATAAGCTTGCCCTTACCCATACCTCGTTCGCTCGACAGGCAGCTGCCGGTAAGCACGAGACCAACGAGCGTCTGGAGTTTTTAGGGGATGCTGTACTTGGCGCTGTGGTGGCCGAACTGCTCTTCAAGAAATTTCCGTACGAAGACGAAGGCTTTATGACCGAGATCCGCTCCCGCATTGTGAACCGGGAGTCGCTGAATCATATTGCCTTGAAGATCGGGCTGAACCTGCTGGTAAAAGTAGATACAAGCAGCTCCAGTACCCGGCACAAATCTGTAAACGGCAATGCCCTGGAGGCGCTGGTAGGGGCCATTTACCTAGACAAAGGATATGACCAGACCCGCCGCTTTATACTTGGCCGGTTGATCAAACCCCATGTTGATCTGCACAAACTGGTTAACACCACGTCTAACTTCAAGAGCAAGCTGATCGAGTGGGCGCAAAGCCAGAACCTGGATATCCGCTTCGAGATCGTACACCGCAAGCAGCACGGCAACACCACTGAATTTACCTGCGAGATTTACATCGACGACAAGCCTATTGCCGCTGCTGCCGGGCTGTCTAAAAAGAAAGCCGACCAGGCCGCTGCCGAAAAAGCCGTGGAGCTCCTTAAGATCGAGTAATTGCTAAATTGTTGATTGCTTACTTGTTATAGTTAAACTATAGCCTGGCTTGCTAGGCATTTTGATTTAGTTTAATTATCATCCTTCCTTTATCTTTTCCGATTCTTTTCTCAGCACTTCTTTGTACACTTGTTCTCTTACCGATTAAATGTAAGTCGAGGTAGAACTGGACTTTGCAGGCACTAGTATCCACTCCTGCGTCCAAGCAATTTAACAATAAAGCAATTCAACAATTAAGGCTAACTTGCCTGCACATAGTTGCGTTCAAGAGCCCATATGGAAGAAACTAAGCTTATACTGGCGGGCGCCGCCCTAAACCAGACACCCTTGGATTGGGAGAACAATCTCCTGAATATAAAGAATGCTATTACAGAAGCTATTACCCATAACGTAGACATCCTGTTACTGCCGGAGCTTTGCATAACAGGCTATGGTTGCGAAGATCTTTTTCTGCACCCATGGCTGGCTGATGAAACATTCGGGAAGCTGCTGCAGGTGAAGGAATGGTGTGAGGGCATAACAGTTTGCCTGGGAGTGCATTTGCTGCTGGGCCGCGATGTATACAACACCGCCTGCGTTATCAGAAACAAAGAGATCGTTGGATTTACTGCCAAGCAATTCCTGGCCCGGGATGGCGTGCATTACGAGCCACGCTGGTTTACACCCTGGCCGGCCAACGAAGTACAGGAATTCGAAGTGCTGGGGCAGCGCTACCCTATCGGTGATATCATTTATGAAGAGCAGGGCGTAAAGTTTGCCTTCGAGATATGCGAGGATGCCTGGCGCCCTAACCGCCCGGCAGAGCGGCACCTGCCTAAAGGCGTGCAGTTGATCCTGAACCCAAGCGCAAGCCACTTTGCCCTGAGTAAAACAGACGTACGCCACAGGCTGGTAGTGGAGGCTTCGCAGAAGTACCGCTGCGCCTACCTGTATGCGAACCTGCTTGGCAACGAAGCTGGCAGTATGATCTACGACGGGGAGGTGCTCATTGCCCAGAACGGCAAACTGATACGCCGCAACGAGCTGTTGAGCTTTAAGGATGTAGACTTGGAACTGGCCGAAGTATGCTTTGGCGATAACCCCACCATTGCTGAAACGATAGAATACCTTCCACCCATTGACGAGAACAGGGAACTGATCGCAGCGCTGAGCCTGGCACTGTTTGATTATATGCGCAAGAGCCGCAGCCGTGGCTTTGTGCTGTCGCTGAGCGGCGGCGCCGATTCGTCGTTGTGTGCTGTGGCCGTGGCCGAAATGGTGCGACGGGGCGTGGAGCAACTGGGCGTGCTGGGGTTTGTGGCAAAAGCCCGCATGTTCGGATTGAAAGATGCTGCTTATTTCGATATGATACCCGAAGAGCAGGTGGTAAGAGAACTGGTAGGCCGCTTGCTTACCTGCGCTTACCAAGGCACAGTTAACTCCTCGGATGATACTTTTACGTCAGCCCGCGAGCTGGCGGAATCGATCGGTGCTGTGTTTCATGCCTGGACCATCGATGATGAAGTAAGAGGGTATATCTCCAAGATAGAGGATGCTATTGACAGAACCCTGACCTGGGAGAAGGATGATGTAACGCTGCAGAACATACAGGCACGGGTGCGTGCTCCTGGTATCTGGATGCTGGCCAACATCAACAACGCATTGTTGCTGGCTACCTCTAACCGCAGCGAGGCCGCCGTAGGCTATGCTACCATGGATGGCGATACGGCAGGTAGTATCTCACCGATCGCAGGTATAGACAAAGCCTTTATCCGGCAGTTCCTGATCTGGATGCAGCGCGAGCTTGGCTACGAAGGGCTGCAGTACGTCAATAGCCTGCAGCCAACCGCCGAGTTGCGGCCTTCATCCGAAGCACAGACCGATGAGAAGGATCTGATGCCTTATGAGATACTCAACAAGATCGAACGGCTTGCCTTCTACGATCGCCTCTCTCCAAAACAAGTATACGAGCAGCTCTTGGCAGATGGCACGGCTTCGGAAGATGTGGCCGAAGCCTATGTGGAGAAGTTTTATACTTTATGGACACGTAACCAGTGGAAACGTGAGCGCTATGCGCCCTCGTTCCACCTCGACGACTATAACCTGAACCCACGCAGCTGGCTTCGTTTCCCGATCCTGAGCGGAGGCTTCCGCGATGAGTTGTTGTCGTTGCGCGATTAACCTGACTTGCCAAGTATAAACAAGTATAAAGCAGCCTCTCCTGCACCTGTAGCAGGAGAGGCTGTTCTGTTTTAAGGTTACCCTGTTGCAGCGCATGGCTTTTTACCTTCTCCCGAATTATTGTAACTTTGACCATTACCTTACACACGACTATGAGCATCCTTCAGTATATTACCTGGAATGTTGATCCGGAGATCTTTTCCATAGGCCCGCTTTCCATCAGGTGGTATGGCCTGCTTTTCGCGCTCGGTTTCCTGCTGGGGCAGCGCATCCTCACTAAAATTTATGTGGCAGAAGGCCGCACGGAAGGCGATGTGGATGTGATCACGCTGTACATGATCATTGGTACGGTGGTGGGCGCACGCCTGGGCCATACCTTGTTTTATGCCCCGGATTACTACCTGAGTAACCCGATCGAGATCCTGAAGATATGGGAAGGCGGTCTGGCCAGCCATGGCGCTACGATCGGTATTTTGCTTGCGCTCTGGATCTTCAGCCGCCGGCAGAAATTCGATTATATGTGGGTGCTTGATCGTATCGTGATCGTGGTGGCTTTGGGAGGAGCCCTCATCCGCATGGGTAATCTGATGAACTCCGAGATCTTCGGCCACCCGACAAACGTGCCGTGGGCCTTTATTTTTGTGCGTAACACTGAATTTTCGCAGGTGCCGCGCCATCCAACGCAATTGTATGAGGCGCTAAGTGTGTTCCTGTTATTTGTAGGGCTGTACTGGCTTTGGAACAAGTATAAAAGCGCGCTGCCAAAAGGCTTGCTTTTCGGTATTTTCGTTACGGCGCTTTTCACGTTCCGCTTCCTGGTGGAGTTCCTGAAAGAGAACCAGGAGGATTTTGAAAACACCATGGCCCTGAACATGGGGCAGATCCTGAGCATTCCGCTTATCCTGGTGGGTATCTTCATCCTGTTCCGGGTGTGGCAGAATCCGAAGCCAGCCTTGCCTGGCGGCAGACTGACGGCAGAAGATCAGCCTAAAGCGAAGGCAAACAAGTAAAAGGCTTTTGCAGCAAGTATAAAAACAGGAGCGCCTGGCAGTTATTCTGCCAGGCGCTCCTGTTTACGTTTAAAGCAAAGTATACTTTCGCCAATTTATAGTTTATACCTGTACAGGTTGCCGCCCTCGCTTGTGATCACCAACGTGCTATTGTCTTCAAAAGCGACTCCTTCCGTCTGCCCGGCTTCTTTTAAGGGAATGCTCTTATACTTGTTTTTGAAGAATGTAGTCGGGTCGCTGAGGCCTGCGAACAAGTGCATGCCCCCTTCGCTGAGCAACACAACGCTTTTGCCATCAGGGCTCACTGCTGCATCAGTTACCGGCTTGTTTAGCTTTACGCTCCCAACCAGTTTTGCCTGGTGCTTGCCCGGCTCGTCAGACAGTTGGTATACTTTGGCCGTTTGTTTGCGCCCTCTGTCTTTGGAGATCAGGTAAACGTTGCCCCCGTACCAGAATATTGCCTCACAATCGAAGTTCATTTCTTTTTTGGCAGGAGGGTAGGCTTTCTGATCTTCATAAGTATAGCGGATAGCTTCTGGGTTATCAATATCAGCCAAACTTACTTTATAGACAGCGAGCTCGCGGCGGCTGTTGTCGTTGTTGCCTGTATCGCCGATGTAAAAATTCTCCTCATCATCCCGGGCCAGCGCTTCCCAATCTACGTTAGGCAGCTGTAGTTTATACGTCTCGATGAGTTTGCCTTTCTCATCCAGCTCATACAAATAAGGTTTGTTGCCGGCATCGTTGTGGGTTATAAAATGGCCGTTTTTCGGAAGCACTTCAACACCCGAGCTTTCTTTTACCTGTTCGGGCAACGCAGCAAGTTTGGTGAGTTTTCCGGGCGGGTTAGCACTACCTGTGTTTCCGTCCCGTAGAAAATAGAACAGGAGGGCCACAAGGGGCAGAAACAGGAGTAGTACTTTCGTCATAAGCTTCATAGCATAGGGTTTAAAGTAGCGGTAACCGGTGAATTGTATAACGGCAAGCAGTTGCCGTATGGTTGCGTAAATATCCTGTAATTGACAGTCAGGGTGGTTTGGTCCTGCGGATTCCTGAATTACTTATATAAATATCAAACGCATGAACTTCAAGAAGATAAAGGAGACCTGCCTGTATGTGTCAGACCTGGAGCAAAGCAAAGCCTTCTATAATGGTAAATTAGGAATGCAGGTGATCGGGGAGGTGCCCAACAGGCACGTCTTCTTCAGGGCAGGGGAGTCGGTGCTGCTGTGCTTTATATCGGAAGCCTCCCGGAAAGAAGGCAAGCTACCGCCGCACTACGGCAGCGGGCACCTGCACCTGGCTTTTGAAGTCGAAAAAGAGCAGTATGACGGTTGGAAGGAAAAAGTAAAGCGCCTGGGCATACCGGTAGAACAGGAGTATGACTGGGGTGGCGGCTACCTCTCTTTCTACTTCCGCGACCCCGACAAACACCTGCTGGAGGTGGTGATGACAGGCATGTGGGAGAGGGGAGGGAAATGATTGAATTTTGAATGAGTGAATACTAATTCTGAATAACTCAATTTTGATTGATTGAATAAGATACGGAGCAGCAAAAGTATAAAGCCGGTAGGTCGTAAGCCCTTGCTGCGTGTTTTCACCAGCAAGTATAAAGGCAGTGGAAGTATGGCTTGTAATTTAAAATCAATACGTTGAACAAGCTAAATTGCTGATCGTAAAACAGTAACATTATACTTGTTATAAGTATAATGTTACTGCCTGCCTTATCTTACTGCTCCACTTTTCTTCACCCTCGGAAGCTGAACTTACTTTCTAAAATCTTTAATACCATGAACGAATCAGCAGCTGTAAAGCAAAACTCGACTGGTCAGCCCTCCGTGAACCCCAACAAGGCCTTGTGGGAGAAGGGTGATTTTACCCGTATAGCAGAGACCATGCGCGAAAGCGGGGCTGCCCTGGTGGCAGCACTCGGCGTAAAGGCAGGGCTCGACGTACTTGACCTTGGCTGCGGCGATGGTACCACTGCCATTCCGGCAGCTAAACTGGGAGCCAATGTGTTGGGGGTAGACATCTCCAGTAAGCTTGTGGCTGCCGCAAAGAGACGGGCTGAAGAGGAAGGACTGACCAATATTAAGTTTCAGGAAGGGGACGCCTGCGACTTGCAGGGTCTGCAGAATAAGAGCTTCGATCTTGCGATGAGTATCTTTGGTGCCATGTTTGCCCCTAAGCCATTTGAAGTGGCCAAAGAAATGGTACGGGTTACGCGTCCGGGCGGGCGGGTTGTTATGGGCAACTGGATACCGGGAGATCCTACTCTTGTAGCCCAACTACTCAGGATCAGTTCTGCCTACACACCGCCTCCACCGGAAGGATTTATAAGCCCGATGCTATGGGGCGTAGAAAGTCATGTTATCGAACGCTTCACCAAAGCGGGCGTGCCTGAAGAGAATATCTCCTTCCTAAAAGATACTTATACTTTCAAAGCGCCTTTCCCGCCGTTAGAGTTTGTGCGCAGGTTCAGGCATTACTATGGCCCAACCATGAATGCGTTTGAAGCAGCGGAAAAGAATGGCAAAGCCGAGGGGTTGCAGCGTGAACTGGAAGAGCTGTTCAACAGCAAAAACGAAAGCAAGCAGGAAAACACCCTCCTGATCCCAGCCACGTTCCTGCGCGTAACCGTTCAGTGCTGAAAGAGTAAGTGTAGAAATTACAGAGGTATTTCTGGTCTCAGATAAGGGATGCAGCAAACGAGCTCGTTTAGCAGAGGCATTGTGGGCGTACGTAACCTGGTAGGACGTATGCCCTTGCTGCATGTTTTCACCAGCAAGTATAAGGCGGTTGAAGTATAGTTTATTGGTAAGAGCACCCACAAGTGCGGGAGTTTACTATTAGTTAAGCTAATTACTAATCAAGAGAATTCATCAAACTTCCTTTCCAGTTTGGATATTGCTCATCCAATAGCAAAGAGTCACGTCTGGTCAGACATCCCAGCGGTTCTTCATGCTTAATGATATTTCCATCCCGACTAAACCTTAGATTTCTGACAGTGCTTATCTCCTGCCCTTGACTACAGGTAATTTGCTCTATTTTTCCATTCTCGAAGTATCGGATTGCTTTTCCCTTATTGTAAAATGCGACAGTATCGCCACTGTCAAAAAAAGCGACACTGAAGCTGGTCATACCTTTGACATACTTTGTTTTAGTCCTCACCTTCCCATTCTTAGAGTAGCTCATGGTCCAACCATGTAGCGTATCTTCTTTGAAGCTTTTAGTCACTTTCAGACTCCCGCTATCAAAATACTCAAATGACTGTCCATCAATTTTACCATCTATGCAAGGGATTAATAACTTCAGTTTACCATTGGGATAATAGTACTTAGACTCTCCATGTAATTTATCACTGATTAACCGTACTTCAGATTCTAATACTCCATCCTCATAATAGGTTTTGACTACTCTTTGCTCATTGCTGGTACATGCAAGTAGTAATAGCGGAAATAGTACTCCGATAAAGCTGTTAATATTTCTCATTTATTTTTTGTCTACTCCTGCTGGAAATACTAAAGAGTTAAATGTCTATAAATCTTCGTCTCTAGCACAATACTGCTAGTAGAGAGTAAGTATTTTATTTAGCTCAACATCATCATGAATACTTCCTGTATTATGATAGAAATTAATAACCATCAAAAGTATAGAATTAATCGGAGGGTATTATAGATCATAAGCAATCGAAGTATGGCTTATTGATGAGAAAAACAACAATGCGGTAAAAAAGCCTTCCGAAGAAACGCTGACAAATCTCATCAGCTAACTGGTAACTTTCATCAGGATTGACTACATTTCTAATTACAAAGTGAAATTTCAATCCAGCTAATTGAGATAACCGGTATGTTAGAAATGACGAACAAGAATAGTAGCCAGGTAAAAGTCGGGCTATATGCCGCCGTAGTAGTTTTTCTAACCTATACCATGATCTTTGGCTTCCGGAAGTCTTTTACGGTGGCCACTTTCGACGGGATTGAGATAGCCGGCTACAGCTACAAAACCATACTGGTCATCAGCCAGGTGTTGGGTTACCTGCTGGCCAAATTCTATGGTATCAAGTATATTTCAGAACTCAAACGTACCGGCCGGGGCCAGGTCATTCTCCTCCTGACGGGGATTGCCTGGCTGAGCTGGCTGCTTTTCGCGCTTGTGCCGCTGCCTTACAACATTGTTTTCCTTTTCATCAACGGTTTCCCGTTAGGTATGCTTTGGGGAGTGGTTTTCTCTTATGTGGAAGGCCGCAGAAGCACCGATTTTATTGGAGCAACGTTAGCGGTCAGCTTCATTTTTGCTTCCGGGTTTGTTAAATCGGTTGGTGCCTGGCTGATGGTGGAGTTCAGCGTATCAGAGTTCTGGGTACCGTTTTACACGGGCCTGGTTTTCGCCCTGCCGCTTTTGCTTTTCGTTTACCTGATGGAGCGGATCCCGCCACCCAGCGAGGAAGATGTTCAACTCCGGACAGAGCGATCAGCCATGACCGAAGAGGACCGGAAAGGTTTTGTGAAGGAATTTTATGCCGGTATTGCCGCCTGCGTGCTGATCTACTGCTTTGCTACCATCTTCCGCGACATCCGCGATAACTTTGGTGCAGAGATGTGGAAAGAGCTGGGCTATTTTGATCAGCCGGCTATTTTTTCGAAAACAGAAACGCCTATCACCCTGATCATCCTGGTGCTGATCGGCAGCATGGTGCTCATCAAAAACAACTACAAAGCGCTGCAAACGGCGCATATTTTCATCCTGATCGGATTTGTAGTAGCCGGTGTTTCTACCTCGCTTTTTGCTGCAAACTCAATAGAGCCGATCTGGTGGATGACGCTGGTCGGGCTGGGCTTGTACATGGTGTACATCCCATTCAACGCGGTGTTCTTCGACCGGCTGATATCCACGTTTAAGTATACCGGAAACGTAGGCTTCTTGATTTACCTGGCTGATTCGTTTGGGTATGTAGGCAGCGTTGGGGTGTTGTTCAGCAAAGAGATCTTTCGGGTGCAGTTAAACTGGGTAACTTTCTTCTCCAACAGCGTAATAGGCCTTTCGGTAATCGGTATCCTGCTTACCGTATTTTCCATGGTCTATTTCGGAAGGAAGTATGAAAAGGTGAAGGACCGGGATTTAAGCGCTGCACAGAAAGTGCAAGTATAAAAGGTCAGTTTTAGGAGAGGTTTTGGTTACTTGACTTGGCTGGTTTTTGTACTAGTGATGAGTGGTTGGGAGGGGTATTGGTTGAGTGGATTTATAACGTACTCGTGCATGAGGCGTGCAAGGCCCGTCGGCCGTAGCATGGCTTTTGCACCTGATTGGTGTGTGTTATTTTTATTCGTTTTCAAAGGCCGTTGATAAATGCTTATCCATGTCTCTCCAAAACAGTGCTGAATAACCTCTGGGAATTTGAACAGGTTTAGTATTTGCTGCAATTAACTTGAATATTTCTTGCTTAGGAGCATATTTTGCACTTATCTCAGCTGCCATGAATTTTGTTATGGGTGAATGAGGATTATAAATCGCTTTGATTGGTGTAGAAGAGAAATCTTTACTTGTATCTATTTCTCTTTCAAAGTAATCAAGTAATTCACACACTGCAGAGCGTCCTCCTTTGTCTTGATGTATGCCAATAACCCTTAGCAATGCATAATTTCCTGTGGAGTGCCTGTAACTAAATATATCACCAATATTATATGGGGTGTTTTCCTTATAAATCTTTGGCAACTTTTTGGACTTAGGCTGAGGTGAAAGTAATTGAACCTTAAGTTTTTCTAATACTTGTTTTCTTTTATCAAGTAGCTTTTTGTCCTCACTCCACCTATGTAAATCAGCTCCATTCTCAATAATAGATAAAGCTTTTTGCTTTACTTCTTCAAGAAGTCTTCCAGTAGACCATTGAATTGAAGACAAAGAAAGCCAAAATACAGAACCTTCATCGGTATTATTCATTTCTTCTTTATACGCCGCCATTAATTCGTCAGTGGCATTTTGAGGCGACATTCCCTCACCAACTAATTCTTTGAAATCATCCCGTATGTCACAGGCAAAATCATCAGAGAATAATGCAGGCCCCCATGCACTCATATCAAATATTTTATTTTAGTTAATACACACCAACTACTGTATAAACGGAAGTCTATTCCGTTTATCTGCATTATATCTGAAGATAGGTTATACTTTATACAACAACAAACCCGGTAGCAACAGCTAAAGCAAAGCATAAAGGCCCTTCTTCCTACAGCTGCTCATTCACCAACAGCAGCGTATCTGCATGCAAAGTATGGCCGCCTTCAAAAGTATAAACCTGAGGAGAGATCCCGAGCTGTGCCATTAGTTGTTTCTTGCGATCCAATGCCTCAGCAGTGATAAACTCATCTTCGGAGCCATAGACCATGGCAACAGGTAAACCGGCAAAAGCAGCCTGGCCAGAACTGAAATCGATGTCTTCGGGGAAAGAGGCGGCCCAAAGTATAAGCCGGTGCACAGGCACATTGCCGGAAGCCAGCCAGCGGCTAACCGTGGCACCACCCTGTGAAAAGCCAAGCACTGTAATCCGAACATCCTGGGGTAGTTGTTCAAGCATATGCTGAAGCAATAGGTTCAGGTAGCTGGCCTGGTCCCCGATCTCCGAAAGGCGGTCTTCCTTCGTCATCCAGGTCGCGCCTATTCGTCCGGAAAAGCCATCGAGGTAAAACCTGGAAAGTGCTTCGGGCGCGACCACAACGGTTTCGCCATCATCCAGCACACTGAAGTGCCGCAGGAAAAAGCGCGCCAGTTGTCCATAGCCGTGGCACACGATCCAGAGGTTGCGTGTTTTTTCGGAGGACGTACCCAACGTGTAGTAACGGGCGGTACGTGGCACGATCAGCTTGTTTTCCTGCATCGAGTTTGGCTATACTTTATACTTTCAAGCAATGTATACTTACCCGTTTACTTCCCTGCTACATGTTCTTCTGACTTTTCAGGTCAGTGGGGTAATTGAAGGCACGAGTTACAAAATTGCGCTAGCAAATATTGAATGCAAGGCATTACTGATACAGTACACCACCATTCGTAATTAGTAATTCTTTATTTGTAACTACCTCTACAGGTTGTCCGGCGTGAACTGGAAAGGCAGCAGATCTGCTACGGAGTTGCAGCGGTAGAACTTGCCGTCCGGGCCTTGTAGCAGCACCGGAAGTGGCTCCTTTTGCTTATACTCGTACTCGGCCATTACCTGGCGGCAGGCGCCGCAAGGCATGGCCGGAAGAAAAGTGGTGTCGCTCCGGCGTCGGGCTGTAACCGCCAGCAATTTTATTTTTTTGTTCGGGTGGTGCGCGCTTAAAGCGAACAATGCGGTGCGCTCGGCACAAAGTCCGGAGGGATAGGCGGCATTTTCCTGGTTACTGCCCTTGAACATAGTGCCATCTTCCAGCACCAGCGCAGCACCTACCAAAAAGTTAGAATAGGGAGCATACGCATCGTTGGCGGCCTGCTGCGCTAGCTCCATTGCTTTGAGTTCCTGCTCTGTCAGTTCGTCCACCGAGTCGAGCACATCGATGTGGATATGTATGTTTAGCTCACTTGCCATTTAGAACCTGATAGGTATAAAAATTAGAAAAGGGCTATAAATTTAACGTAATATTCTGACAAAACCATACTTGCCGTTTGCCATGCTAGCGGTATTTGCTAATTTAAGGGCAAACCACTTCCGCTATGAAAAAGATTCTGCTGCTTGGCGCGGGCCGCTCGGCCTCTTCTCTGATCCAATACCTTTTGCAACATGCCCCTTACGAAGGTTGGCAAATAACGATAGGCGATATCAATGTTGATCACCTGCAGGCAACGATTGCAGATCTTGAGTTTGCCAAAGCCATTGTTTTTGATGTGCACAACGAGGCGCAACGGGCAGAGGAGGTACGAAATGCAGACCTGGTTATATCATTGTTGCCTGCTATTTTCCACATAGAAGTGGCACGCGAATGTATGGCGCAGGAGAAGCACCTGATCACGGCTTCGTATGTTACGCCAGCCTTCCTGGACCTGCACGAGGAGGCGCAAGCCAAGAACCTGACGATCCTGATGGAGTCAGGGCTGGACCCGGGTATCGACCACATGTCGGCAATGGCGGTAATACGACACATAAAAGAGCAGGGCGGCGAGATCGTTTCGTTTAAATCTTATACCGGCGGCCTGGTGGCGCCGGAGTCGGATAACAACCCCTGGAACTATAAATTTAGCTGGAATCCGCGCAACGTGGTGCTGGCAGGGCAGGGCACGGCCAAGTATATCAAGAACGGCGAGTATAAGTATATTCCGTATCACCAGCTTTTCAGGCGAACCGATGAGTTGTATGTTGAGGGCTACGGCCATTTCGACGGCTATGCCAACCGCGATTCGCTCAGCTACCGCGAACCCTATGGTTTGCTCAACATTCCGACCATGCTGCGCGGTACCCTGCGCCGCAAAGGCTACTGTACTGCCTGGGATGTGTTTGTGCAACTAGGCATGACCGACGACAGCTACGACCTGGAAGGGGTAGAACAAATGACCTACAGAAGCTTTTTAGAGGCTTTCCTGCCCCCTGCCTCAAACGAAGTACAATCGCTGCAGCAGCGCCTGAGCAGCTACCTGAACTTACCTGTAGATGGTGACGTGATAGCAAAACTCGAGTGGCTGGGGCTGTTCTCTGACACACCCGTAGACCTGTTGGCTGCCACACCTGCCCAAGTTTTGGAAAAGCTGCTGGTATCGAAGTGGAAGCTGGAGCCGGGCGATAAAGACATGATCGTAATGCAGCACCTGTTCGAGTATGAATTGAGCGGAGAGCAGCGCGAGCTTAGTTCCTCCCTGGTTGTGATTGGCGAAGATTCCGTGCAGACGGCCATGGCTAAAACGGTAGGTTTGCCCGTCGCCATACTTGCCAAGCTGCTGCTACAGGGTAAAATCAACCACCGCGGCGTGGTTATTCCGATCCACCCGGAGTTGTACGAACCTGTGCTGGAAGAGCTGAAGCACTACGGAATTGACTTTGTAGAGCAGGAGAGGGTTATAGAGAAAGTATAGGAGGAAAAGATGCTTTAATAGCAGTTATACTTTGGTCTGTAGCTTCGTAGCTTCCTGTACTCCTCAGTCTTACTTGCCTATTATGTTATAGTTAACTTTGGTGCGCTCAGGGCCGCGGGGCCTCGTCCTCGGGCATCGCGCTGTCTAGCTTTCCTGCCTAACGGCTGCCACTGTCGTGGCACCGGAAACCCAGAAGGCGCTCTACCCAAGGACTGGAAACGAAACTGCTTCGTGAGCCACTATGCAACTTTAACCAAGTATCCCCTTTAGGACAACCTAAAGCGAGAGCTTTAGAGTCGCGAGCGTAGCTCTGAGGGGTAGGGGTAGTTGGACCACAACAACTATGAAAGTATAACTCTAAAGATAGGATCGGCAGAAATTCCCCTCTCGGGAGGGGTAGGGGTAGGTTTCGTTGCCAGGACAATCTATAACTATGGCGCGAGCGTCCTCGCTCGTGACATGCTATCGTGCGGGCCTCTGGACCAGTCGATTTGCAAATTCGACTTTATAGTTAGACACGGGAATAATTCCCGCGCCAGAAAAGTGAATGCCACTTATACTGCCAGTTACAAACTGGCCTCAAGGTAAGCCACAAGTTGCGCTGTCGCTAAACTTGCGGCATGGGAAAGTCAATCGCAGATCAGGAAATCCGGAACAGCGTACACGGCACCTCTTTCTCATTATTGCATTCAGCTGGTTGCTTCCTAACAGCAACCTCTAAAAGATCAGGTAATACTCCCGCAGCAACTCCTTAACTTCCGAAGTATACGTAACCGCGTCAGCTTCCCGAATGAACAGTTGCTTTACAACCGGAGCAGTTGCAGGAGCGAAAGAATAGCTCTGAATATGGCGTATGCATTTGCCGCCTACTCTGGTGTATACTTCCAGTGTCTCGATCAAGTATAAATTGTGGTTGCGGGCTAAGTCAGAAAAGTGTTGTGCTTCTGCCGGAGGTAACAGTAAGTATAGCTTCCCTTGCGATGTAAGATGTTGCTGTGCGAACGTCAGAATATCTTCAAACAACAGGTCGCCGGTATGTTTGGCGGTATTCTTCGCAGCATTTTCTGATTTAAGAGAACTCAGGAAAAATGGCGGGTTGGAAAATATTACATCGTATATAGCACGCGTCTCCTGTGCATACTCCTGCAGGCTCATCGGGTAAAGCATGAGCCTATCTGCCCAGGGGCTTTGGCTGAAATTCTCCTTTGCCTGCTCCTGTGCTTCCGGGTTGATCTCTACGGCATCTATACTTGCTCCGGATCGTTGCGCTACCATCAAGGATAACAATCCAGTTCCTGCACCAATATCCAGTATGCGCTTTGCACTGTTCACGTCCACGTATGCCCCGAATACGCAGGAGTCGGTGCATACTTTCATGGCGCACTTATCCTGCTCTACCCGGAACTGCTTGAACTGGAAATAAGAATTAGCCACAGGTGGGAATTTTGAATAACTGAATGACTGAATTTTGAATAAGGAAATTAAGTAAAGAAGTAGAGAAGTAGAAAATCCTAATCCTATTAATCTTTCAATTCTGTAAATCCTGATTCAGACAATCTGAATAATTCATAATTTATAATTCAGCATTCATAATTACTTAGAATTGTACATCCCCGATTCAAAGCCTTCGTCGATGAGCAGGTTGGGGGAGAGGGCGCTGGCCACGGCCAGTTGATCGCAGCGTTCGTTTTCAGGGTGACCGGCGTGGCCGCGTATCCACACAAATTTTACGTTGTGCTTAGCGTACACCCGCAGGAAACGGGACCACAAATCGCCATTAGCCTTACCAGCAAAGCCTTTCTTCTGCCAGCCAAACACCCAGCCTTTTTCCACGGCATCCACCACGTACTTCGAGTCGGAGTAGATGGTAACTGGAATGCCCGGTTTGGTAATAGCCTCCAGCCCCACGATCACAGCCAGCAGCTCCATGCGGTTGTTGGTGGTTTTGCGGAAGCCGGCAGTCAGTTCTTTCTCGTGCTGCTTCCAGCGCAGAATCGTACCATAGCCTCCCGGCCCCGGGTTACCGCGCGAGGCACCATCTGTAAAAAGCTCGATCATAAGATTATTGTGAATGGGGGAATGAGTGAATTTTGTTTGAATTTGGAATATTTACTTCTTTACTTTTCTACCTTTCTACCTAATTCAATCATTCACAAAATCACTCATTCAGAATTAAAACGTCAGGTTGGTTTTGAATAGTTTGATGGCAATAGCCAACAGGATCACACCGAAAACTTTACGAAGTATGTTAGCGCCAGCCTTGCCTAACTTTCGCTCCAGCCACGCCGATGACTTGAGCACGATGTAAACGAACGCGAGGTTAAGCAGGATACCTATCAGCACATTAGGCAGCGAATAGGCAGCGCGTAGCGAGAGCAGCGTTGTCATGGTACCGGCCCCAACTATAAGCGGGAAAGCCAGCGGAACAATAGAGCCGCTTTTAATATCAGGGTCTGTGTGAAAGAAGTCTTTGCCCAGGATCATCTCCAGACCGATCAGAAAGATGATGATAGCACCCGCCATCGCAAACGATTGAAAATCAATGCCGAAAAGCTTCAGGATCGCGTCGCCCAGGAACAGGAAGGCGATCATCAATATTCCGGATATGATCGTAGCCTTGCCAGACTCGATTTTTCCTTCGCGCTTGCGCAGATCAATAATGATCGGGATGGATCCTAAAATATCAATTACCGCAAAAAGTGTAAGGGTTACGGAAGCGATTTCCTTTAGGCTGAACATTGCAAGTTAAAAAGTTAGAGAGTTAAAGAGGTGCAAAGTTACTGGTTTCTTAAGATAGAAAGAAACCAACTTGCCTGAAACAAAACTCCTAAACGTTCTAACGCCAAAACTCTCAAAGTACAATCAGGCGTAATAATGCAGGAAAAAACGCTTTAGCTCTTCGTACTCGTCGTTGCCGATGGCCGGGAAGTTGGCAATCCGGAAGGTATTGCGCAGCCAGGGGCCGTACCCGTTGCCTAAACGGATGTTGTAGAGCAGCGCACGCTTTTTGATATCATCAACCAGGCGCTCGGAACCCTGCAGAGTCAGCACGGTTTTAGAGCGCACCTCCTCGTTTTCTACCAGCAGTTTAAACTCCGTAAACTGGCTAAAGAACTCGTACAGGTCGTTAGCCCGATCGGTAAGATCGATGTCCAGTTGCTTGATAAAAGGCCGGTCTTCGAGCATGCGCTTCATCAGGTAAATATCAAGCACGTTGGGCGTGTGGGTGGTCTGGTAGTTGAGCATTTTCTCGTACATCGGCACGAGGCTGTTGTAATGCGAGCGCTCATTCAGCTGCTTGGCCCGGAAAATAGCGCGTGGCGAACAGATGAGCACTGCCAGGCCGGACGGCAAACCAAAGCACTTCTGCACCGAAGCAAACCAGATATCAGCCTTTATGAATTTCAGATTAAGCCCGGCCATGGAAGAAGTGGCATCTACAGCAATAAGCGTATCGCGGTACTTGTTCTGCAGGTTTAGGATGGTGGTGGCCGATACCTGCGTGCCGTTGGACGTTTCGTTCTGGGTAAAGCAGATGAGCTCGGTGTCGGAACTGATCTGCAGGTCATCCACAGGCATGTGCTCGTTCATGTCAAACTTCATCCCTTCGGAATTCGGGCGCAGCTTTTTTGCTTGCTCACACCACTTTTCGCCAAAAGAGCCATTATAAATATGGTAGCTCTTGTGCCGCGTAAGGCTTTGGATCAGGATCTCCCAGCACTCGGTGGCCGAGGAGGCAAAAAGAATGTGGTAATCCTGCGGGATGTTGATCTTACGTTTAAGCGAGTTAACTACCGCCCGGGAAACCTGAACGAACTGCTCGCCCCGGTGTGGAGCTCCTATAATACCCTCGTCGTACGCATCTGTAAGATAGGTGCGCACCTCTGGATATACTTTTGAAGGACCGGGGTAGAAATTTAGCATGCAGGAATATAGTAAAAAATATAGTATAAGTACTATATGAACAGTGATTTTTTAGTGAACGGAGCAGCTGCTGTCTATGGTTTTTGTGAGCTGAACCCGATTTGCTTTGGCTTCATGCGTTCGAAATAGTGCAGGGCCAGGCGGTAACTTTCAAGGCCAAAGCCAGTTATACTTCCCTTGCAATAGGCGGCAAACACACTCTTTTGCCTGAACGCATCGCGGGCGTAAATATTGGATATGTGCACCTCAATAACGGGCGTTTCAATAGCTTTTATGGCATCGGCCAGTGCTACCGAAGTATGGGTATAACCACCCCCGTTAAACACAATGCCTTTGTAACTGAAGCCTACCTCATGCAACTTATCGATCAGGGCGCCTTCTGTGTTCGATTGGAAATACTCCAGCTCCAGCGCCGGAAAAGATTTCTTCAGTTCCTCGAAGTATGACTCAAACGATTCGGTGCCATAAACAGACTTTTCACGGACGCCCAGCAGGTTCAGGTTTGGCCCGTTCAGGATCAATATTTTCATAATGCAGCTTCTTTTTACAGTCCGGCCTAAAAATCCGGATATGCAAAGTTAAGGATTAACTATCTTTGCTTTATTCCCTGACAAAAGAAATATAGGCTAAGGAGCAAAGGCTTTCTGCAGATTTACCTTACCTGTGGCATGCTCCGGAATCTTTTGTCCTTTGTCAGAAAGTCTTTTTTCCAAAAATATGAAGTGGTCTATCTGCGTAAAGCAATTTGAACAATACCTGCAGCTGGAGAAATCGCTCTCGGGGCACTCCGTGGAAGCCTACCTGCGCGACGTCCGGAAGCTGACGGATTTCCTGAGCGTGAGAAACCTGAGCGAGCAGCCCGAGCAGATAACCCCGGCCATACTGCATGATTTTATGGCGTGGATAGGCGAACTGGGCATGACACCGCACTCGCAGGCCCGCACCCTGTCTGGTATCCGTGCTTTCTATAAGTTCCTGATCATGGAGGATATGCTGGCCATAGACCCGACCGAAACAGTAGAAGCGCCTAAAACAGGCCGCAAGCTGCCCGATACGCTGCACTTCCACGAGATAGAGCAGCTGCTGGCCGCCATCGACCTTTCTACGCCGGAAGGCACCCGCAACCGGGCCATGCTCGAGACGCTGTATAGTTCGGGTCTGCGCGTAACAGAGCTGTTGGAATTGAAGCTGAGCAACCTCTACGAAGACATGGGCTTTTTGAAAGTGGCCGGTAAGGGCGACAAGGAGCGCCTGGTGCCGATCGGAAGGGATGCGCTGAAGCACATCCAGCTCTACCGTGAAGGCGTTCGCTGTCACCTCAACATTAAGAAGGGTAACGAGGATTATGTTTTTCTAAACCGCCGGGGCGCGAAACTAACGCGGGTGATGGTATTTACGATCATCAAAGACCTGGCTGCCAAGGCAGGCATACAGAAGCAGGTGAGTCCGCATACCTTCCGCCACTCGTTTGCCACCCACCTGATAGAAGGAGGCGCCGACCTGCGCGCCGTGCAGGAAATGCTGGGCCACGAATCCATCACCACCACCGAAATCTATACCCACCTGGACCGGGATTACCTGAAGCAGGTGATCAAAGATTACCACCCGCGGAGCTGATGTATACTTTGCTGCATCGGCACCCGTTAAGCTAGAAGAACTATACTTTACCTTAAACTTATATAATGACTCTCAAAAACTGGCCTATACTTTTTGCCCTGTTCCTGTTTCTCTCTGTCTCGTTTAGTGCAGCTGCCCAGTCGGCAGACGACATTGTGCCCAAACCTGTTGAAGTAAAGAAAGACAAGGGACATGTATCTATCGACGGAAAAGCACAGATCATTTTCGATAAGCAGTTTGCTGACCAGGCTACGTTTTTGAAAGACATGCTGGCGGCACAAACCGGCCTGAAACTGCAGGCTTATACCAAAGCGCAAAGCAAGCCAAAAGCAAGCCACCACATTTACTTGCTGTTCGATAACAAAGCCATCACCAAAGACGAGATGTATACTTTGACGGTGGAAGGCAAAGACATTACCATTCGCGCCAAAGACACCGGCGGTATGGTGTATGGCATCCAGTCGCTGTTGCAGCTGTTTCCCATCAAGCAGGTAAAAGAAGCCAAGGTTTCGGATGTAAAGATAATCGACTACCCGCGCTTCGCTTACCGGGGCATGCACCTGGACGTGGTGCGCCACATGTTCCCGCTGGAGTTCATCAAGAAGTACATCGATTACCTGGCCTTCCACAAGTTCAACACCTTCCACTGGCACCTGACCGACGACCAGGGCTGGCGTATCCAGATCGACTCGTACCCGAAGCTGAATTCCATCGGCTCCTGGCGCAAAGCCACCCTGATCGGGCATTTTAAAGACACTCCAGCACGCTACGACTCTACCCGCTACGGCGGATTTTATACCAAAGATGAAGTCCGCGAAGTGATCCGGTATGCGGCCATACGTGGCATCAACATCATCCCGGAAATTGACATACCCGGCCACAGCCGTGCTACCATTGCCGCTTACCCGGAGTTCAGCACCCGCCCCGATACCACGTGGAACGTTGCCACTACCTGGGGCATGTACAACCGCCAGAACAATGTGCTGCAGCCAAACCCTGCTACGTTCAAGTTCCTGAAAACGGTGTTCCAGGAGGTGGCAGACCTGTTCCCTTATGCATACTTCCACCTGGGTGGCGACGAGACCAGCAAGATGTGGTGGAAAGCTGACCCGGTGTCGCAGAAGTTTATCAAAGACCATAACCTGAAAGACGAGAAAGGCCTGCAGACATACTTTGTGGAGCAGGTGGCCGGTTACCTGCAGGAAAAAGGCAAGAAAGTGATCGGCTGGCACGAGATCCTGGAAGGTGACCTGAATACCTCTACCCTGATCATGAACTGGGGAGGGGAGAAGGAAGGCATAGCGGCGGCTACCCGTGGACACAAGGTGATCATGTCGCCGGGTAAACCGCTGTACTTCGACCACTACCAGTCGAAAGACCCGAACGACAGCCTGGCTATACACGGCTACAACCCAACCGAAGCGGTATATAAATTTGAGCCGGTGCCAGATGCGCTGCGCCAGCAAAAGCTAGACAGCTACATCATCGGCGCGCAGGGCAACGTCTGGACCGAATACATGGGCAGCCCGGCCAAAGTAGAATACATGATCTTCCCAAGAATGACCGCCCTGAGCGAGGTGCTCTGGTCGCCCGCCGAGAAGAAAGACTACGAAGACTTTACACGAAGACTGAAGACTGCCATGATACCAAGGTATAACTTCTGGAAAAGCGCTTACTTCAAAAATTTCGAAACCTGGACTGCCGATAAGCAGCAGTAGGCTTTTGTTTGATAAGTATAACAGCTCTTCAGGGTGATCCTGAAGAGCTGTTTTGTTTCAGGTGGTTTGCCTCTTCTATGAACAGGAGAGGGGGCTTTCTTCTGTCATCTCGACCAGAGGGAGAGATCTGGTATGGGCATAGTATAAACACACCCCTGCTGAGAAGAGGATTCCTGCCTTTACTTTAGTTGAGGTTATACTTTCATAGCTGCTTTTGTCAAACCACCCCTAACCCCTCCTTGTCTAAGGAGGGGAGCCTGTTACTGCTATACTTGAAGTATAAGTTTCATTGCTGCAGCTATCGCGTGGACAGGTCGCGACCTGTCCCTACAATGGGTTCCAGTTCCATAGCAGCTCACTAAGCAGTGTTATTTCCAGTCCTTGGGTTGAGCGCCTTTGATTTGTTGCGGTGCCCGTAAGGGCAGCCCGCAGCGCAAGCGAGGAGCAGCTTCAAATCAACAGCGCGATGTCCAAGGACGAGGCCCCGCGGCCTGGAGCGCTCGGAGAGACGCTATGAAAGTTATAAGCTAGTAAGGCTGAGGAATGAAAGTAGCTACGAAGCAGAGGCCTGTCAGCGTAAAGTATAAACCTCAACTATGGTATAAATCTGGAAAATAAAAGTATAAGGTTAGCTAAAATTATATCTAGTTATTCATATATTTAAAGAAGAGAATAACAGAGGGTGTGCGGAGATTAAGGCTGTTATTTGCTCATCAATGTCACTAATCAAACTTTATACTTTATGACAACAGCTTTACTCGAGCAAGAAAAACAAACAACGAAATTCAACTTTACAGGCAGCGGATCGGAGCTGTTTGGTATACAGATCGTAAATTTCTTCCTGACCGTCTTTACAGTAGGACTGTATTATCCTTGGCCAAGGCCAAAACCCTGCAGTACCTATACCGCAAAACAGAACTGGCAGGCAGCCCCTTTACCTTTCATGGTACTGGCAAAGAAATGTTTGTAGGCTTTATCAAAGGGGTAGGTGTTTTCGCTGCATTATACTTCATGCTCTACATGGCCATGCTCGTTGATACACCTTTCATGGCCGTGCTGTTTGTGTTTGTATACATTGTAGGCTTTATGGTGTTGGTGCCAATAGCACTGCATGGGATGATGCGTTATCGCACTTCCCGCACCAGCTGGCGCGGCATACACCTCGGGTATAGAGGTGAGCTGTCAGAAATGGTTTCTACTTACCTGGTTGGCTTCTTCCTGACCATCATTACGTTTGGCATCTACGGGCCGTGGTTCATGGTAAAAATTCGCAAAGAGATGATCGAGAACGTGCGCTTTGGCAGTGCCCACCTCCGCTACACCGGCGATGGCGCCGACCTGCTGCTCATCCACGTGAAAGGATACTTCCTGAGCATACTTACCGTGGGTGTTTATTTGTTCTGGTACGTTAAAGACTTGTTGCGTTTTTATACCGATAACATTGTAGTGGTGCACGAAGACACCTACAGCCGCCTGCAGTGCAACGTAAGCGGGTTCGATTACCTGAAGCTGGCCATAGGTAATTTGCTCCTGATCATTTGTACCTTGGGCTTCGGCACTTCCTGGGCTACCGCACGTACCATGTCGTTCATCCTGAATAACTCCACGCTGGTGGGCACTTTTGACCCGGATACGCTGGTGCAGACCGAGGAGGACTATACCAATGCCATGTACGAAGACCTTGCAGATGTGCTGGACATTGGTTTAGTTTAACACATGGAATACGAAGGTAAATACTATAACGGGCGGGTGTCGAAAGGCATACCCGCCTTTATAGTTTTAGAAGAAAACGGTATAAGTATAAACTACAGCACCGGCGAGGAGAACGGCCACGTTTTTTGGGAATTGGAAGGCATACAGCAGTCTGAGTTTAACGATGCCACCACACTTCTGCGCTACGGCAAGTATCCGCAGCAAAGTATAGCTGTGTTTGAGCAGGGCTTCCGGGAGGCATTGCAGCAGAAGTATAAAGGATCAGCTTTCCTGAAGTCGAATTATACTTCTTTCCTGAACACAGGGCTGTTAGGGCTGGCAGTGGTCGGGTTAAGCCTGTTTGCTCTGACGATGGCTTTCTTCATCTGGGGCGTCCCCTTCCTGGCCGATCGTGCGGCGGCTCATTTCCCCAGGGATTTTGAGCGCGAGCTGGGCACAAACCTGCACGAAAAGATGCTGATGGCCTATGACGTGGATTCTGCCAGGACAGTAGCCCTGAACAAATACCTCGACAACCTGCAGGTTACCTCCGACTTCCCGATAGATGCGGTGGTGGTGAAAGGCGACGAAGTAAGCGCCTACGCCGTACCGGGTGGTTTTGTAGTGCTGCACGATGGACTGCTGCAGAAAATGGAGCGGCACGAGGAACTGGCGGGCCTGCTGGGCCACGAGATTGGGCATGTGCAGTTACGCCACTCTACCCGTGCCATGGCTCGTAGCCTTTCTTATTACATGCTGCTTTCGCTGCTGTTCGGCGATGTAACAGGTATAGCTGGCGTTATCATAGACAATGCCAGCACCCTGCACAACCTGGAGTACAGCCGGGAGGCAGAGCAGGAAGCGGACAAAGCCGGCCTGGTGTTGTTGCAGCAAAATAAGCTGGATCCAAAAGGCATGGTATGGTTGATGGAACGGCTGGATTCCGGAGAGCCGGAGTACATGGAGTTTATTAGTACCCACCCGCGCACCCAGAACAGGATCGAAGAGCTAAACCGGCAGATAAAAGAAGCAAAGTATAAACCCGCTTCAAATCCTGCTCTGGAAGCTGCTTGGGAAGAGTTGAAAAAAAAATAGCACATAAGACCTCGCAGTGTGCGCAGCTCCTGCGAGCGTATGGCATTGAAGTAATGGCTTACTAGTAGACAAACACTTGCAGGTTTTCAAACTCTGTTAGATTGGAGGGTTTATAAGTTTTCTGTACTTATCTTTGCAGGCAGAAGTATAACCAAACCCATTCCCGTGTATAAAAGCCTGCTTCGCCCCCTGCTCTTCAAACTCGATCCCGAGAAGGTACACTATCTTACTGCCGATGCCTTGAAAACTGCTTTCTCGTTGCCGCTTGCTAAAAGTATAGGCAGAAGTATGTTCCAGGTGCAGGACCCACGGCTGGAGCGCGAATTGTTCGGGCTGAAGTTCCCAAACCCGGTAGGCTTGGCCGCTGGCTTTGATAAGGATGCCAAACTGGTAGACGAGCTGGCCGAGTTGGGTTTTGGATTTGTTGAGATCGGGACACTGACGCCGAAGCCGCAGGAAGGTAACCCAAAGCCGCGCCTTTTTCGCTTGCCTGAAGACCAGGCTATCATCAACCGCATGGGCTTTAACAACGAAGGGGTAGATGCTGCTGTGGAAAGGCTGCGCCAGCGCAAGAGCAACATTATTGTAGGGGGCAACATCGGCAAGAACAAAGTAACACCCAACGAGGAGGCTCTGAATGATTACCTCTACTGCTTCAAGGCGCTGTATGATGTGGTGGATTACTTCGTGGTTAACGTGAGTTCGCCCAACACCCCGGATCTGCGGGCACTGCAGGAAAAAGAGCCGCTGCAGCAACTGTTGATGGCCCTGCAGGAGCAAAACAGCAAAATGCCCAGGCCAAAACCGCTGCTGCTCAAAATAGCTCCGGACCTGAACGAGTCGCAGCTAAACGACATCATCGAAATTGCCATTGCGACCAAACTAAGCGGTATTATCGCTACCAACACCACCATCAGCCGCGAAGGCCTGCACACACCAGGCACACGTGTAACCAAGATCGGAGCCGGAGGCCTGAGCGGTAAGCCGCTTACCCGCCATTCAACTGAAATTATCCGTTACCTGCGCCAGCACCTGCCACAGGAAGTCAAGATCATCGGGGTAGGAGGAATCATGTCGGCAGATGATGCCGTGGAAAAACTGAATGCCGGTGCTGACCTGGTGCAGCTGTATACCGGCTTCATCTACGAAGGGCCAGCGCTGATCTCCAGGATAAACAAGAAGCTGCTGGGTAGGTAATAAAGTATGGCGCGAGCGTTCTCGCTCGTGTTGTGCTATCGTGGGGCCTCTGGCCCGTTTTATTTGTAAGTCTCAGGATTTAATCTGCTATACCTGATCCAACTACTCCTGCTCTCCTTGGCTAAGAAGGGGAGCCCTCTATTCTTATTTCATCTGTCATTTCGACTACTCTTGAGGCGAGAGCCGAAGAGAGCCAGCGTAGCTGTGAGAAATCTGAGTCTGTAGTATAACCCACCCCTGCACCCCTCCAAGGAGGGGAATTAGTTCTTGTAACACCTAATAAGTTTAAGTTTCATAGCTGGTTAGCCTTCGCTCGCCTCTGGCGAGTGTGAACTATGAAGGAGCGTCCCGCCACGTGCCCCTCCATGCCGCAAGTTTAGCTTCAGCGCAACTTGTGGCTTACTATGAGGCCAGTTTGTAACTGGCTTTACCCGTATTTCTACTTCCACCGGTTAGAAACTGGCTGTCATGCGCAACCACCAGTTACCACTGCGCTAAACGGGCGGTATGATTGGGGTATCTTACGGCGACCTCCCTGTAAACTGTGCTCGTAGCAGCAGATCGCTAAGCTAACACCAACACCGATTATACAAAATTGCTTTATTCCAGGAAACCAACAACTCAAAATATTTCCTGAAAATGCCCGCTGCTTTGCTGAACGGTTTCATCTGAAAAATTGTAAATTTGAAATCTTAATTAGTCGAGGGTATGGCAAAAAACACTTACAAAAACGATGCGGTAAACGCAGGGCGGGCAAGGAACGAGGTGCGGGGTCGTAACGAACCACGCAAGGCCAATACACCCATCGGGGAGAAACCACCAAAACAGAAAACAAAACGATCTTTTAAGCTGCCAAGCTTCAGTATTGGCATGCCGGCATTCTTTTCAGACAGGCGCTTTAAGCTGTTTATCGGCTTTTCTTTCCTGCTGATCTCCTTTTTCCTTTCCATGGCTTTTGTCTCCTACCTTTTCACAGGGCAGGCTGACCAGAGCGTGGTGGAGTCGGTAGGCGGAACAGGGCTGAAAGAATCGGGGCAGGAAGCCGAGAACTGGCTGGGCCTTTTTGGCGCCTGGATTTCGCACCTGTTCATCTTCAGGTGGGTAGGGCTTGGAGCTTTCTTTGTTATACCGGTTGTGTTTTTCGCCGGCTGCCGCATTGTTTTCAGGCGGGTTGCTGTTTCCATGTCGTACGTGCTGGGGCTTTGCAGCTTTTCGATGCTGTGGCTGAGCCTTGCACTGGGCTATGTTGTACTTACCACGGGTACCACCGAAAACCTGGGCTTTCTGGGCGGTGGCATCGGCCTCGAAACTTCTATCTGGCTGAGCAGTCTGATCGGTTGGGGTACCGGCGCACTGCTGGGTTTCCTGTTGCTTGTCTTCCTGGTGTTCTTCTTTAACATCACCAGCATTAACTGGAGCAAACCAGCCGATGATTCCGAAGAAGGTTCTGTTGGCGTAGAGATGAACCGGGCCTCCACGCTTCGTGATGTGGTACACGGCTCCGCACGCGCCGGTGTAAATCATACTTCCGACCCAACAGCGTCGCTGGAATACGAGGAAGAGGA
The DNA here is from genome assembly GCF_023630205.1 of Pontibacter ruber. Lineage (GTDB taxonomy): Bacteria > Bacteroidota > Bacteroidia > Cytophagales > Hymenobacteraceae > Pontibacter > Pontibacter ruber. Next base: position 495,301 of record NZ_JALPRR010000004.1, read on the forward strand.
AGAAGAAATGCTGTTAGACGAGGAAGAAGAGGAGGCCATCGACAGAGCCCTGGAGATGGAACTGCGCTCCTTCCGACCCGAACCGGCGAAACCAGCTGCTCCGGCACTGGAACTTGATATCGATTCAAATGGCGCCCTCGCGCTGGAAGACGAAGAAGAGTATTTTGATGACGAGGAGGAGCAGGAAGAAGAACTGGACCTGCAGATACTAAAAACGCCGGAAGAAGAGGCGGCCGATGTACTGGCTACCGAAAATTACGACCCGACGCTGGACCTGGCCCGTTACCAGTACCCGACCATTGAGCTGCTCAACGACTATGGCGCTAACAAAGTATCGGTTACCAAAGAAGAGCTCGAAGCAAACAAGGACAAGATTGTGGAAACGCTGGCCAACTACAACATTGGTATTGCCAGCATCAAAGCCACCATTGGCCCTACGGTAACCCTGTATGAGATTGTGCCGGACGCCGGGGTGCGAATCTCTAAGATCAAGAACCTGGAAGACGATATTGCCCTGAGCTTAGCAGCCCTCGGTATCCGTATCATTGCCCCGATTCCGGGTAAAGGTACCATCGGTATCGAAGTGCCGAACACCAAGAAAGAGATGGTTTCGATCCGCTCCATACTTTCTACGGAGAAGTTCCTGAAGAGCGAAATGGACCTGCCGATCGCTTTCGGTAAAACCATCACCAACGAAGTGTTTATCACCGACCTGGCTAAAATGCCGCACTTGCTCATGGCAGGTGCCACGGGTCAGGGTAAGTCGGTTGGTCTGAATGCCATACTTACCTCGTTGCTGTACAAGCGCCATCCTTCGCAGCTTAAGTTTGTACTGGTCGATCCGAAGAAAGTGGAATTGTCGCTCTTCAACAAGATCGAGCGCCACTTCCTGGCCAAGTTGCCTGATAGCGAAGAAGCCATCATCACCGACACCAAAAAGGTTGTGAACACGCTCAACTCCCTGTGTATGGAGATGGACATGCGCTATGATTTGCTGAAAGATGCCGGTTGCCGTAACCTGAAAGAGTATAACCGCAAGTTTGTAGAGCGTAAACTCAACCCGAAAAAAGGCCACAAGTTTATGCCATTCATTGTGCTGGTAATAGACGAGCTCGCCGACCTGATGATGACCGCCGGCAAGGAGGTGGAAACGCCGATTGCCCGTCTGGCACAGCTGGCCCGTGCCATTGGCATACACCTGGTGGTAGCAACGCAGCGTCCGTCGGTAAACGTGATCACGGGTATCATCAAGGCCAACTTTCCTGCCCGTATTTCCTTTAAAGTAACCTCCAAAATCGACTCCAGAACCATTCTGGATGCCGGTGGCGCAGACCAGTTGATCGGCCAGGGTGACATGCTGTTCTCGATCGGTTCGGACATTGTGCGTATCCAGTGTGCGTTTGTGGATACCCCGGAAGTAGACCGTATCTGCGACTTTATCGGTGAGCAGCAAGGCTACAACGATGCGTACCTGTTGCCTGAGTTCGTGGGAGATGAGAGCGGCGCCGAAAAAGCAGACTTCGACCCAAGTATGCGCGACCCGTTGTTTGAAGAAGCAGCCCGTATCATAGTGCAGCACCAGCAGGGCAGTACCTCGCTGTTGCAGCGCCGCCTGAAGCTGGGCTACAACCGCGCCGGAAGATTAATTGATCAATTGGAATCTGCAGGCATAGTTGGAGCGTTTGAAGGTAGTAAGGCCCGTGAAGTTAAAATTCCGGACGAGTACAGTTTGGAACAGTTATTGAATACAATGGAGTAAAGACTCCAAAATAGAATACCGACATGAAAAGATTATTCTCACTGCTGCTGATCGTGTTCACGTTTGTGAACCTGGCGAGCGCGCAGCAAGACCCGAAGGCCGGCAAGATACTGGACCAGATGAGCCAGAAATACAGAGCCATGAAAGCCTTTAAGGTAACCTTCGCCCAGACCCTTGAAAACCCATCTGCAAAAGTTAAAGAAACAGTGGAAGGCAACATTCTGGTAAGTGGGCCGAAGTACAGGCTGAGTGTAAGTGGCCAGGAGATCATCAACGATGGCAAACTGATGTACACCTACATGAAGGATGTAAACGAAGTAACCATTACGGAGAACGATGCCGAAGCAGAAGCGATGGCTCCGAGCAAGATCTTCGATATGTATAAGAAAGGCTACAAGTATGCGTATGCCGGCACCGAAACTGAAGGTGGCGTAAAGTATGACGTGATCGAGCTGGCACCGGAAGACCGCAACAACCCGGTATTTAAGGTGCGCCTTTATATCAACCAGAAAGATAAGTCGCTTAAGAGCTGGAAGATGTTCCGTAACAACGGCAGCCGTTATACTTACACCATCAAGAATTTTTCTGCCAACCCAACCTTGGCTTCCGATGCTTTTTCCTTCAACAAGGCAAAGTATAAAGGAGTGCAGGTAGTAGATTTAAGATAAACCAACCTTTATGATACTAAAAAGAGCTGCTCAGTTTGGGCAGCTCTTTTTGTTTGTATTCTAAATGGAATCTGCAGTATGTACCTGTTTTGGTCTATCTGCTCTCGCTCGCCTCTGGCGAGTGTGCGCTATCCCTCGGCCTCTGGTCGCTTGTAAGTGTATAAATTTGTTTCTAAAGCGCTTATTCTTCTTAGTTTGTTCTGGCCAGATTCCATGGCGCGAGCGTCCTCGCTCGTGACGGGCTATCGTGTGGGCCTCTGGCCCAGTTAGATTACAAATCTGACATTATTTTAAGACACGGGTTGCAAACCCGCGCCAGCAAACGGTGAAGGAAAATTCTTTCTTAGAAAGGGGTAGGGGATAATAAGCATGCACAAGCGGCTGAACGCCACCTGATAACTTCACACTCGCCGAGGCGAGCGAGGACGATCTTACCACAGGCGGTCGGTTACTGCACGTTTATACTTCTTTCCAGGTACTTCTCATTCGATTGCCAGAACCGGAACGTATACACGCCGGCAGCCTGAGGAGTAAAAGTATAGTTCTCTTCCAACACGGGCACATTAAGCGTGCAGGGGCCGTTTACATAGTAGGGATGTACAGCTATCGTATAAATGTTGCCGTTTATACTTTCGGAGAAGCGCTTGAACCTGCCGCAGCCGTTGTTCACCACAAAGTATACTTTCATGGTAAGCGGCTCGCCCACAGAGGCACCTTCCGGGACAATAACATCCACAATGGGCGTAGCTCCTTTTTCAACAATGATTTGGGTGTCGTCTTCCTTGGAGCAGCCTAACAGGGCCAGGCATAGCACGAAGATCAGCGGGTGAAGTAGTTTTTTCATAGTATAGTTTTAGTGGCTTGTTATCAGCAAGAGCCTGAAAAAGAGCAAAGGGTTGCAAAGGCCGTAAGTATAACCAGACCGATGCTTTTACCGCTTTACTAAAAACTATACTTTTGTCTAAACCATAACCTCCCTACGCCCATGACTAGAGAACAACTGTTCGAGCAGATCCTGAAGAAAAAGTCTTACCTCTGCATTGGCCTCGATACCGACCCTAAAAAGTTGCCGGAGCACCTGCTGGATGCTGAAGACCCTGTTTATGAGTTTAACCGCCAGATCATAGATGCCACCGCCGACCTGTGCGTAGCCTACAAGCCGAACATCGCTTTTTATGAGGCACAGGGGCCAAAAGGTTGGGTGAGCCTGGAGAAAACGCTGCAGCACATACCGGACGAGATCTTTACTATTGCCGACGCCAAGCGCGGCGATATCGGCAACACCTCCGAACTATACGCCCGTGCCTTTTTCGAAACCATGAACTTCGACTCGGTAACCGTTGCCCCATACATGGGCTCCGACTCGGTAAAGCCGTTCCTGGTGCAGGGCGGCAAGTGGGTTATACTGCTGGCGCTTACGTCCAATCCCGGCAGCCAGGATTTCCAGATGCTGAAACTGGCTGATGGCAACGAAGAATACCTGTTTGAGCAGGTGCTGCGGGAGAGCGCTAACTGGGCCAGCGTGGGGCAGATGATGTATGTAGTCGGCGCTACGCAGGCAGAGTATATCGAGCGGGTGCGCGCCATTGTACCCAACCACTTCCTGTTGGTGCCGGGCGTGGGTGCGCAGGGCGGCAGCCTCGAAGAAATTTCACGCCTGGGCATGAACCAGCAATGTGGTTTACTTATCAATTCTTCCCGTGCCATTATCTACGCCTCCTCGGGCCGCGACTTTGCCGACCGTGCCCGCGAAGCTGCCCTGGAAGTGCAGCGCGAAATGGAGCAGTACCTGGAGCAGTACGTGCTGCATTTGTAAAACATAGCAGCCCGAGCTGCAACATAACAGAGAACCGCCATACTCAGGTACAATTGCCTGGGTATGACGGCTCTTTTTATGAGCTGAGCTAGAGGAGAGAAACAAGTATATTCTTAAATAAGAGCTGCCTATTCAGGTATAATTTACAGGTTTGTAAGACCAGTCATAGCAAAGCAGTTAGGTTTAATGAGAAACCAAGCCGTGAAAAGCACAAACCGCTAAGATTGTGTAGCTCTCGGGCAGAGTGACACGCTGCACTTTACAGGGAAGTATAAATTATCGCTTTGCTGATCTACGCGGGGGTATACCTGGTTAGCCGCACAAATCAATATGCTTTATAAATAACGAAGTATAGCTTATAGCAAGCTATACTTCGTTATTTATACTTACCCGTGGACAGCACCTGTTCTTCATTATAAATACTCCTGAACGCCGGCTTTGATGGCAATTGTGTCAGGCATCAAAGTGCCCTTCGCATTTAATGCCTCCTTTCTACAGCCTTACTGAATTTATTTCATTGGTCTGAATTCATAAAAAATATCTTTAAAACAATATATTTGTTCCTCAAAATAAAACTATGGCTGAATTAGAAGTTGTAAAGCACACCAAAGCAGTTTATAACATAATGAAAGACCCTCAAACCGGCTGGAAGCACAAGTTGAAAGAAACTTTAATTGAAATCGGGATTATCGTTTTTGCTATAACTTTATCGCTGTGGCTGCATAATTGGAGTGAGCATAACCATGTAAAACAGGAGGAGAGAGAATTCCTGACAGGCCTGCAGGTAGATCTGCAAAAGGATCTGACGGAGCTGAAAGGTGATATTAAAACCTATAGAACCGTAAAAAAAGGGTTTGATTACTTCTACAATGTTGCTTATGGTGCGCCTCTGCAGCAAGATAGTTTAAAGCAATACAAGTGGGTTATGTATAACACCACCTATTTTAATTCGAACAACAGCAGGTATGAAGGATTAAAAGCTTCTGGTAAACTGGATATTATCGAAAATAAAGAGTTGCTGAACAACATTCTGGAGCTCTACCAGGAAGACATCCCCTGGCTGAACCTGCTGAACGCAGACATGAACGACTATAAGAGAGAAAAACTGGAGCCAGCTATAAATACCTTTTTAATACAGGATAAGAACAATAACGGGAACTGGGAACAAGTGCTCCGGGAGCCTCAAATTCAAAACAACCTGAGGCATTTTAACAGCTTTTATGAAATTATTGCCAAGTATGATGGCATAATCGAAAAGTACAACAAAACCCTTGCTCTTATAACTGAGGAAGTTAAGGAATAAGTATCTCTGTTTTATTGAACGAGATTAAAAAGCCTTAGCAGGGGAGTATACATGGTAAGCCGCAGGAAGCAACACGCGGTAGTACAGCATAAATTAGAGTTCCCAGGTTTATTCTTGAGTTTCCCTCTTCTTGCACAAAGCTCTTAAATTAGATGAACAGCTATACTTATGGAATCTGCTTAGAATTTAAAGTAGATGGCTTATTTATGTATAGAGCAGATAAACGTATGTTTTCGTTTATCAGGTAGTTAGCAGGTATTGAAAGCATAGAATTTAAAAAGTACACTTGACCATTACACTAATTCGAAAAAGATGATGTCAACAAGCTTATCTCAAAGAAGAATAGAATGGACTGTGACTTTTGTGACAGGGCTTTTAGTAATCTTGGCCCTTTTAACATATATACTTGACCAGCAAAAATCGAATTGGGTATGTGGCCCTTCGCTTTTGATATTAGAAACAATTGCACTAGGGCTGCAACTACTCATTAATATCTGGACTTGGAAATCAAGGGCCAAAAGAAGCAAGGTAATTATGCTTTATGCAAGTTTAGGGTTAGTAGCTTTAATCCTTTGGGGATTTATCAACTTCAATCTTAACTGTAGTTGACTAAAAAGGAAAAACAAAATCTGCTAACCAAACCTAAACGTTAGCTACGCCATCGTTTAGCAAAGCCGTTAGCAACCATTTTCAAAACGAACCGACAAATCATCACTGACAGAAATCCAGATAATGGAACAATTAAATATTCAAACAGAACGGCTTAAAATTCGGCACATCGATTTAGCAGACCTTTCTGACTTTCATCTATATCGCTCAAACCCGGAAATTACAAAATACCAAGGTTTCGATGTGATGACAATTGAGCAAGCTCAGGAGTTTATTAAGGACAATTCTACAAAGCATTTTGGAAAAGCTGGAGAATGGGTACAATATGGAATTGAAAATAGGGAAACAAGCCGACTTATCGGCGATTGCGCAATCAAACTCGATTCCTATGATACAAGAATTGCAGTAATTGGTATTACTATTTCACACCTTGAACAGAAAAAGGGCTATGCTAAAGAAGTGATGCTTGGTGTATTGAGTTTTCTTTTTGACAATAAAGAAATACACCGGGTAGTTGAAATTGTAGACGCTGAAAATATTGCTTCGATTAATCTATTGAAAAGTTTAGGGTTTAGACAAGAAGGCCATTTCATAGAAAACATATTTTTCAAAGGAAAATGGGGAAGCGAGTTCCAGTATGCCATGTTAAGACGGGAGTGGGAAGAGACGAAGATTGGCAAGAACAGGAGCGTGGAACTCACACCAAGATAAGAACACCAGCAGCTAACAGCAACTAAACGTTAGCTGCACCATCGTTTAGCCAAGACGTTAAGCATTAAAATTCACAGCTCAATTCAATGACAAAGAAAACATACATATTGGGCGGTTTTATTGCGCTTAAGTTTCTGCTGCAGTATTGGCTGATAAGCCCCGCCTACGAGCTGCATCGCGACGAATACCTGCACCTTGACCAGGGAAATCATCTAGCCTGGGGCTATTTGTCTGTTCCTCCGCTTACTTCCTTGTTCTCTTACGTCATCGCCCTCCTGGGTAATTCTGTATTTTGGGTCAAGTTCTTCCCCGCCTTGTTTGGTGCTTTAACCATTGTAGTTGTTTGGAAAGCCATCGAAGCGCTTGGCGGAAACCTGTTCGCTTTGGTGCTGGGGGCTACCTGTGTGCTGTTTTCTGTGCTGCTACGGTTAAACATACTTTACCAGCCTAACACACTGGACGTTCTCTGTTGGACAACCTTTTACTACATCCTCATCCGGTACATCAACACCGAAAAGCAGAAATGGCTCTTTGCAGGGGCGGCTGTACTCGCAATAGGTTTTCTGAATAAGTATAACATAGTTTTTCTGCTGATCGGCCTTTTCCCTGCTATTCTACTTACCAGGCAACGGGTCCTGTTCCAAAGAAAGGAATTTTACCTCGCCATTTTACTGGGGCTGTTACTTGTTTCGCCCAACCTGCTGTGGCAATACAACAACCACTTTCCTGTCTTTCATCATATGAAAGAACTGGCCGACACCCAGTTGGTCTATGTAGATAGGTTCGGGTTTTTAAGATCGCAACTGCTGTTCTTTATCGGCTCGTTGTTTGTTATTGCTTCGGCATTGTATGCTTTCTGGTTTTACGCACCGTTCCACAAGTACAGGCCCTTCTTCTGGGTGCTGGTTTTTACACTGCTCGTCTTTGTTTATGTCAAAGCCAAGGATTACTATGCCATCGGGCTATATCCCATTTACATAGCTTTTGGTGCTGTTTTTCTGGCAAATGTGTTCAGTAACGGCTGGAAGCGATACCTGCAACCCATAGCTCTGGCAGTACCCGTTTTGTTTTTCATCCCGGCTTATACCTGGGTTTTTCCGAACAAAAGCCCTGAGTACATTATAAAACACCAGGAACGGTACGAGGAGTTGGGCTTACTCCGTTGGGAAGATGGCAAAAACCATGCGCTGCCACAGGATTTCGCTGATATGCTCGGGTGGAAAGAGCTGGCCGGCAAAGTCGACAGCGTTTACGCCTCCCTGCCTGACCCGAACAGAACGCTTGTGCTTTGCGACAATTACGGGCAGGCCGGCGCCATCAATTTCTATACAACCAAAGGGGTAAAGGCCGTTTCGTTCAATGCAGACTACATCAACTGGTTCGACCTTGACCGGCCATACACGAATCTTATCAGGATCAAGACCTATCCTGAAAATGAAAACGAATTAGTGGAAACCAGCCCTTATTTCCTCTCTTCAGTTGTCGTAGACTCCGTAGCAAACCCGTATGCGCGGGAATACAGAACCACCATCTTTGCCTTTAAGGGTGCCAGGGTTGATATCAACAAAAGAATAAAAAACGAGATCGACGAAATAAAAAACAATCGCTGACTTCCTGCAAAGGAATTGCGGAGCTTGTCCTGCTAAAAAGTATAATTCTATCCGGAAGCTTCAGGAAGAAGTATAATATAGTGAAACCTATGTGACTGCTCATGCACGAGGTACTTAACATCATGGATAGCTATAAGATCACAATCGAAACCTGGGACAAACTGGCGGCAGCTTACCAGGACAAGTTCATGGATCTGGACCTGTACAACGATACCTACGATCTGTTTTGCCAGCTTATCCAGAAGCCCAATGCCAGGATCTTCGAGATCGGGTGCGGCCCGGGCAACATCACCCGCTACATCTTAGCCAAAAGGCCAGACTTTCAGGTAGAAGCAACAGACGCGGCTCCCAACATGGTAGAACTAGCCCGGGAAAACAATCCGGCAGCTAAATTCAGTGTCATGGACTGCAGGGGGATAGATAAGATCCACGACAGGTTTGATGGCGTCATGTGTGGCTTCTGCATGCCCTATTTATCCAGAGAAGATTGTGTTAAATTGATCAGAGATACTGCTGGTATACTTAACAGGGGTGGGATCTTCTATTTCAGCACCATTGAGGGAGATTACAACCAGTCGGGGTATGAGACAAGCAGCAGCGGCGAAAACAGGATGTATGTCTACTACCACCAGCAAGATTATTTGCAGCAGGCACTAAAGGATAACGGCTTTGAACTGGTAAACCTGGTACGCAAAGGGTATGAAAAGGCCGATGGAACATCCGCTACACATCTGATTTTCCTGGCAAAGAAGAGGTAAGCAAGTATATGTTCCGCAGGGCTTTACCTTCTAAGTATGGCCACCCTTGTTTTCCGGATCTGGCGTTCGGCTTTGTGGCGCAGCTGCTGGTGATGCAGGAACCAGCCGCCTACCGCCCCGATCAGGCTGCCCAACGTAATGTCCAGGAACCTGGCATAGATAAGGATATTGGGGTTCGCCGTCATGGCGCTGCCGGCTTCTGCCAGAAAGATCGTCATGGGAGTAATAAAGATAACTGCCAGTCCGTAATGCCGCACGATCAGTATTTCAATGATAAATTGGAGCACCAGTATGCTGATGACGACATCGAGAGCCGAGAGATCAAGTAAAAGCAGCAACCAGGCCAGGCTTAGTCCTATAAAAGTACCCACAATGCGCTGAACGCTTCGTTGCCATACATGGCGCACGCTCACGCCCTGCATCACAGCCAGGCAGGAAATAGGTACCCAATACGGGTTTTCCAGCTGAAGCAGGTGCCCCATAAGCAACGAAGCTCCCATAAACGTACCGATAATGGCTGATTCAACCAGGTTGGAGTAGGCGCTCTTCCTTACCACGATCAGCTCCGTTTTAGGCGGGTGCTTTTTGATGATGAGCAAACTATAAAAGAAGGCCAGCACACAGGCCAGCATCGTGCCCATGCCGATCAGGCCGATCCGGGTAGGTATACTTTCCAGGTTGAACGGCGAAGCGCTCGCAATGGAGGCGATCATGATAAAGAAGAAACTGCCTGGCGGTTTCATGTCGAAGTATCTTGCGACCCAGTGCACCCCAACAGCAAACAAGCTTAAAACCACAGATGAAACATACGGATTGAATGCGAAGCTAATTCCAATGGCGTACGACACCATAAACCCGAAGGAGCAGGCAATGAGCGTGATCATGTGCTGGGCCAGGGTAGTAGTGGGCAGGTATAGTATAACCAGTCCGCCCGTACAGGCTAGTATGCCATAGTTCAGGTGGTTGGCAAAGTAACCGGCCAGTAAGGGCAGGCCCACACACAGCGAAGCAAGCACAGGTATGTGCCAGAGCCGTTCCGACTTTTTTAACTCGAACAAAGCCTTTAGCTCACTGCTGATCAACTGCCTGATATTTCCTTCCATTCCTTCCTGCTTTCAGTATTTAGTAATTGGCCAAAGTATAACGTGCTGCCAGATTAAGGTACGCTGTAATAGCATACTCCGATGGTCTGTGCTGGTTGTGCAGGTTTGAGAAAGCGAAGCGTTATTGGTAGTATGATATTTTATAAACAAAAGAGCCTCTGCTGTTGGCAGAGGCTCTGGTTTTACTTGGCTACGGTACGTTCAATTTCCCGCAGATTTTCCATTTTTTTGTTTCTCAGGAAGCCGTTGATGTCTTCGAAGTGCTCGCGTACGCGCTTGTTGCCAAACTCAAACACTTTCTCGGCCAGCCCGTCGAGGAAGTCACGGTCGTGCGATACCAGGATGATCGTGCCGTCGAAGGCTTTGAGGGCATCTTTCAGGATATCTTTGGTCTTGATGTCGAGGTGGTTGGTCGGTTCGTCCAGGATGAGCAGGTTAACCGGCTGCAAGAGCAGCTTGATCATGGCCAGACGAGTTTTCTCGCCACCGGACAGCACTTTTACCTTCTTCTCGATCGTGTCGCCACTGAACATGAAAGCGCCCAGCAGGTCCTTCACGCGGGTGCGTGCTTCGCCTACGGCAATCTCATCAATGGTCTGGAACACGGTCAGGTCTTCATCCAGCAACGAGGCCTGGTTTTGGGCAAAGTAGCCGATCATGCAGTTGTGGCCCAGTTGCAGGTTGCCTTCAAAATCGATCTCGCCCATAATGGCTTTGATCATGGTCGATTTACCTTCGCCGTTCTTGCCGACAAACGCCACTTTCTCGCCCCGGTTGATGGTCAAGGACGCATCGCGGAATACGGTATGGTCGCCATACTTTTTGGTGAGGCCGTCCACAATTACAGGGTAGTTACCGGAACGTGGTGCCGGCGGGAATTTCAGGTTCAGCGCAGAAGTATCCACTTCGTCTACCTCAACGAGCTCCATCTTCTCCAGCATCTTCACGCGCGATTGTACCTGCAGGGTTTTGGAGTAAGTACCTTTAAAGCGTTCGATAAATGCGGTGATATCAGCAATTTCCTTCTGCTGATCGTCGTATTGCTTTTGCTGCTGCTCGCGGCGCTCTTTGCGCAGCTGCAGGTACTGGGTATAATTAACTTTGTAGTCGTAAATGCGTCCCATCGTCACCTCGATGGTGCGGTTGGTAATGTTATCTACAAAGGTTTTGTCGTGCGATATCACGATCACGCCCTTGGCATTGTTCACTAGGAAATCCTCCAGCCACTGGATAGATTCGATGTCGAGGTGGTTGGTAGGCTCGTCTAGCAGGATCAGGTCGGGTTGCTGCAACAGGATCTTGGCCAACTCAATACGCATGCGCCAGCCACCGCTGAACTCCCTCGTAGACCGGTTAAAGTCTTCTCTGGAAAAGCCCAGACCTTTCAGTGTTTTCTCTACTTCCGCATCAAAATTGATCTCTTCGATGGAGTAGTATTTCTCGCCCAGTTCCGATACCTGCTCAATGATCTTGTAATACTCATCGGAGTCGTAGTCGGTGCGGGTTTCCAGTTCGGCGTTCAGCGCATCCATCTGCTTTTTCATGTCCAGCACTTTTCCAAACGCCTTGGAGGCTTCTTCGAACACGGTGCAGTTGTCTTCGGTGAGCAGGTGCTGCGGCAGGTAGGCAATTACGGCATCTTTCGGCGCCGATACTTTGCCGCGCGTGGGTTTGTTTGCCCCCGCAATGATCTTGAGCAGGGTAGATTTACCTGCCCCGTTCTTGCCCATCAGGGCGATCCGGTCGTTTTCGTTTATGTTAAAGGAAACATTGCTGAAAAGGGCTGCCCCGTTAAACTCAACACTTACCGCGTCAACTGAAATCATAATGCTTTAATTTTAAGGCTGCAAAGATAAGGTAAATTCTCCGTTTGGCAGCCAAAGTATACTATAGGAGTTTGGTTCGTTTGATAACTAATATGAGGAAGTATAAATTCAATAGATGATGGATTATAGCTCATGTTGCATCTGGTAGTCTTAAAGGTAATATTGTATCATTTGGTTCTGGCGCGGGAATTATTCCCGTGTCTAACTATAATGTCGAATTTGCAATTCGACTGGGCCGGAGGCCCCACTATATCAAGTCACGAGCGAGGACGCTCGCGTCATTAGCAAATGAAATTATACTTTATACTTTGATTTTTCTATCTTTCAACCCCTCGGCAGCGTAGCAATCTGTCTGGAGAGAGCGAACATCCATGAAAGAAGAATTCCTGCACTACATCTGGCAGCACCAGTACTTCGACAAAACCAGCCTGCAGACAGCAGACGGCGAAGCTGTGCAGGTGCTGCGTGTGGGCTACTACAACACCGACGCCGGTCCCGATTTCAGGGAGGCCATTATCCGGATAGGAGAGGTGGAGTGGTCGGGGAGTGTGGAGGTGCACCTGCGGGCATCGGACTGGCAGCGCCATCTGCACCAGGTTGACCAAAAGTATGACCAGGTGGTGCTGCACGTGGTATGGGAGGCGGATGTTCCCATCAGTCGCACCGACGGCAGCCTGGTACCTACGCTGGAGCTGAAAGGGCGCGTGGCGCTGCACCTCTTGCATACGTACCAGCAACTGCAGCAGTCCCGGAACAACATACCGTGTGCCGGTTTCTGGGCGCAGGTGCCCGAAATTACGAAAACCGCCATGCTAAACCGTACGTTGGTGGAGCGCCTGGAGCTGAAGGGAGAGGAGGTGTTGCAACTGCACAGGCTCTACAACCACGACTGGGAGCAGACGGCTTACCATGTGCTGTGCAAAGGCTTTGGTTTTAAGATAAACCAGGAGGCGTTTGAGCGGCTGGCAAAAGCCTTGCCTTTTAGCGTGGTGCGGAAGCAGCAGTCGCCACTAGGGGTGGAGGCGCTCCTTTTTGGTCAAGCCGGTTTTTTAGCCGATGCGGAAGGAGGGGAGTATGGACACCAATTGACTAAGGAGTATACGTACCTCAGCCACAAGTATAAACTACAGGACACGGCCATGCAGCGCCATCACTGGAACTTCCTGCGCATGCGCCCGGCCAATTTCCCTACAGTGCGCCTGGCCCAACTGGCGGCGGTGCTGGCGCAGCATTCTTCTATACTTGCCAAGTTGCTCGAAGCACCAGGTATAAAAGCTTACGAAGCGCTGTTTCAAGCGCCGGTGTCGGAGTACTGGCAGCAGCATTATATGTTTGGCAGGCGCATGACAGTCCGGCAGAAAAGTATGGGCAAGGGCAGCGCGCACAACCTCATCATCAACGTAACAGTCCCCCTGTTGGCAGCTTATGCCTCCTACAGTGGCGAACGTTCGTACCTGGAGAAAGCGGTAGCTTTGCTGGAGGGGTTAAGAGAAGCATCTAACAAGGTGACAAGGTTATATGAAGAGCTGGGCTGGAAAGCTACTTCCGCCGCCGATAACCAGGGAGCATTGGGTCTGTACAAACTATACTGCCAGCCGATAAACTGCCTGCGCTGCAGCATCGGCAATAAGATCATGAAGCAAACCAAACCTACCGCATGAGTGTGCTGGTTTACGTGCTGAATATCCTGCTGCTGGCGGGCATGGTATGGGTTCTGCGGAAACAAAGCTATACTTCCAGCCTCGGCTATGCTTTTTATCCCGGTTTGGTTTTTAAGCTGAGCTGCGGAGTGCTGCTGGGCCTGCTTTACCAATACCACTACGGCGCCGGCGATACGCTTACGTACTTCAACGGCTCGCTGCAACTTACGGCACTGGCCCGGCAGGATTCGGGAGCTTACCTGCGCCTGTTGCTTTTCAATGACTTCGGCTCCGAAGCGCTACGGGCCTCGCTGCCCTTTACCAGCTTCCCCGATTTTTCAAACTCCTTTTTCATAATCAAAATCATCAGCCTGCTCAACCTGCTCACAGGCAGCTCTTATTACCTGAATGCGTTGTACTTTTCGCTTTTCAGTTTCTGGGGTTCGGCAAAGCTGGCAGCTATACTTAGCAAGTATTACCCGGAAGCACGGGCAGCAGCCATTATTGCGTTCCTGTTCTTTCCGTCTATTATCTTTTGGGGCTCCGGCTTGCTGAAAGACGGCATTATGATGGGCAGCATGTGCTGGCTCGTTGCTTTTGCGCTGGAACTTGGCAAGGGGCAGCCGGTAAAACCTATTACCCTGATCCTGTTGCCTTTTATGCTTTATATTTTTGTACGGATGAAGCTGTTTCTGGCGGCCGTGTTGCTGCCGGTGCTGCTGGCCTACCTCCTGATCCGGTGGTTGGCGAAGTATAAACCTGCATTTCGTAAGGTTGGTGTGCAGGTGATGGTGTTGCTGATGATGACGGTTCTGGCTGGTGCTGCACTCACGCAAATAGGTGTCATCTATAACCTGGATTTTATATTCGAGCAGGTGGTAAAGAACCATGAGGTGCTGTTGGCGCAGTCGCTGCACGGGCCGCATATCTCCCTTGATAACCTGGAACCTACTTTTGCCAGTATGCTGCGCCACGCATCGGAGGCATTCCTTAGCTCCATTTACAGGCCTTTCGTCTGGGAATCTAGACAGTCCCTGTACTTACTGACAGGGGCGGAGAATCTGTTGTTGCTGGTGCTGACGGTGCTAAGTATAGCTTCCTTCGTGAACGGCAAGTATAAAGTCAGCCTCTTTTATGTGGCCTTGCTGATTTACATTCTGGTGGCTGCCACCATGATCGGCCTGAGCACGCCGAATTTTGGCTCCCTCAGCCGCTACCGCATTGCGTTTCTGCCTTTCCTGGTATACCTGTTGCTGCAGAGTTACTATGCGCGGCTGGTAATGGAACGAGTTGCTGCTGCTTATACAAGGTTGAAGGCGAGGAAAACTACCCACCTCTAACCTCTCTGAGGAGGGGAATAGTACTTGTAATGTAAGTCCCTCAAAAGGGGCAAGGACGATCAATAACAACTACAGTACTTATAGCTGAAGTATAGCAACAGCTATGAAATCTATACTTTGTTAGCTGCAATAGCCAGGTTCCCCGCCGTAGACAAGGAGGGGTAAGGGGTGGTTGGACAATGCCTGTTATAAAAGTATAACGCTTGCTATACCAATAACAGAAACTCCCCTCTTGAGAGGGGTAGGGGTGTGTTGCTCCCGGCTCATCCAACAATCCTGTAAATTCCTTATTCTGACTAAACATCACTACCTCCAAGACGCTCGCTGGAGCTGCGCACGCTACGAGGTCTGACTCAACCTTTCTGTTTAGCTACTAATCCGGAGATTGGCGCCAGAAATAATAGAACATAACACCCCCTCCTGTTTTTAGGAGGGGCAGGTACACATCCCGAAAATCCAGATTCCGATAACAGCCACTTTTTACTGCCAGTACCCATACTTTCAATCTCGCTCCGTTCTTCGTACCTTTGCACCTTATTTAGATAAGCTATGCAAAACCCGGTAATTATACTTGGTGCCCAGAAACTGGGTACGGCCGCACTCGATATTTTCAACAGCAACAACGTGGTGGTGTACTGCTTCCTCGACGACAGCAAGGAAATTCAGCAGCAGGAGATCAACAACGTGTCGGTAATGAGCAGCACCGAAGACAACGAGTTCCTGAAACTGATCGGCAAGCAATGCGACGTGTTTGTAGCCGTGGAAGATTCGGCTGCCCGTAAAGGCCTCATCAAAATGCTGAAGGACGAGTACAAAGTAGTGCCTGTAAACGCGATTCACAAGTATAGCGCTGTATCAGAGTTTGCCTGGCTGGGCCATGGCAACATGATTGCAGCAGGCGCTATCGTGAACAACAACGCCAAGATCGGCGACAACTGCCTGATCCAGTCGCGTGCCGTGATCGATACGAACGCTGAACTCGGAGACTATGTGCAGGTAGGCGCAGGTGCTATCGTAAATTCAGAAGTGGTGGTAGGCGAAGGTGCCTTTATCGGTACGGGTGCCGTGATCGTGTCGGGGGTGAAGATTGGTAAGAATGCACGCGTAGGTGCCGGCTCGGTGGTTGTAGCCGACGTGCCAGCCAAAGCTACGGTATTTGGTAACCCGGCGGCACCTGTAAAGTAAACTTTTATACTTGCCCGCGCTGTTTTGTAGCAGAACTGACAAAAGTCATTTTGCGACAGATGGGCAGTTTATACTTTTGTGAAAAATTTTGAGTGAGAGATCGAGTGGATAAGAGAGTATGGAAGATGATCCTGTTCATCTTCTAATCCTGAAAATCCTGATTCAGACAATAAACAATTAACAATCAATTTTAACACTTAGCGAGAAACTAAGCAGTTATGAACAAACCCTACAGCATACTACTGTATTACTGCTACACACCGATAGCAGACCCTGAGGCGTTCCGCGAAGAACACCACCTACTGTGCCTGGAGCTGAATCTGCTCGGCCGCATCATCGTTTCCAAGGAAGGCCTGAACGGTACCGTGTCTGGTCTGAAAGAAGATTGCGACAAGTACATGGAGATCATGCACGCAGACCCGCGCTTTGCCAAAATCGACTTCAAGGTAGACGAATCAGACGCGCATGCTTTTACCAAGCTGCACGTGCGTACCAAGTCTGAGATCGTACACTCCGGCCTTTTGCACATCGACCCGAACGTGCGCACCGGCAAGCACCTGGAGCCAAAAGAGTTCAGGGACATGAAAGACCGCGACGATGTGGTGGTGCTGGATGTGCGCTCCGATTACGAGTACAACGTGGGCCGTTTCAAGAATGCCGTTACCCTGGACATCGAAAACTTCCGTGAGTTTCCGGAGAAAGTAGAAGAGCTGAAGGAAAAGTATAAAGGCAAGAAGATCCTGACCTACTGCACCGGCGGCATCAAGTGCGAAAAGGCAAGTGCGTTCCTGCTGGAGCAGGGCTTTGAAGATGTATACCAGCTGCACGGTGGTATCATCAAGTATGGCAAAGAGGCCGGCGGCGAAGACTTCGAAGGCAAATGCTATGTGTTTGATAACCGTGTAGCCGTTGATGTGAACTCGGTAAACCCGAAAGTGATTTCACATTGCTATGTATGCGGGACAGAAGACGACCGCATGGTGAACTGCGCCAACCCGGTGTGTAACCTGCACGTGGCCATTTGTGAGAAGTGTGGCTGGGAACTGGAAGGCGCCTGCTCGCCGGAGTGTAAGGAACATCCGGAAAAACGCCCTTACGACGGCACCGGCTATTACCAAAAAGTGATGAATGGCTACAATCCGCTAAAAGGATTCAACCGTCGCAAGAAAAACGACGTATCTGTATAAGTATTCTCTAAAGCTCAGGGGAAGCGTGTGCTCAACAGCCACGCTTCTCTTGTTTATAATATAACCGTAACACGACACGCGTATCAAGTATCACGATGCCATCTAAGGATACCTGACAAAGGATCACTTAGTAAAGGTATAAAAAATCGGAAGTCGTGATACCTGATACGTGCTACATGATACATAACTAAAACTATGGCTGCAATCCCGGAATCAGAACTGATCATTAACAAGAACGGCACTATCTACCACCTCAACCTGTTGCCGGAACAGATATCCGATACGATCATCACGGTTGGCGACCCGGACCGTGTGGCAATGGTGAGCAGGTATTTTGATGAGATAGAGGTGCAGGTAGTAAAGCGGGAATTTATCACCCATACCGGCTACTACAAAGGCAAGCGCATCACGGTAATCTCAACAGGCATGGGCACCGATAACATCGATATTCTGATGACCGAACTGGATGCCCTGGTAAACATTGATTTCCAGACGCGGGAGCCGAACGAAGACAAGATTTCGCTGAAGATCGTACGGGTTGGTACCTCCGGCTCGCTGCAGGAAACGGTGCCGCTGGGCAGCCACCTGGCATCGCATTACGCTGTAGGGCTCGATTCGCTGATGGAGTTTTACCCGCTGGAGCAGAACGAGAACGAGCAAAGTATAACCAAAGCCCTGCAGGAGCAGCTGGGTATTGGCTTCCGTCCGTACTGCGTGAACGGCTCCCAAAGCCTGATCGATAAGATCGCTTACGATATGATACCGGGAAATACGCTCACCTGCCCGGGCTTTTACGCGCCACAAGGGCGTGTGCTACGTGGCGGCCTGCGCAACCAGCAGTTGCTGCAACAGTACCACGATTTCCGCCTGTGTGACTTCCGGTTCACCAATTTCGAGATGGAAACAGCCGGCTACTATAGTATGGGACGCCTCCTGGGTCACGAAGTACTGTCACTGAACGCCATTGTGGCCAACCGTATCACACAGCAGTTTGCCCCGAATGCTGAAGAAGTGATCGATGACCTGATCGTGAAAACGCTGGAGCGCATTTAAACCAGCTATACTTTGAGTAAAAACAAAAAGCCCCTGCTGAAACTGATTCAGCAGGGGCTTTTTCATACTTGAATTATACTTTATATTTTCTGCAGAAAAGCCAGTGTGTCTACGCCATCGGCATAGTCCCATACCATCGGGCATTGTGCTTCTCCGAAAGGTATACTTCCTTCCAGCCAGCCGTGTGCTGATACCACGCACTGTGTCTTGTCTTTTACCTCAGCCAACTTGTGGCGCAGGTCAGCAAGCGATGTAAATGTTTCGTAGAAAAGCACCGAGATAGGGGAAACCAGTTCCGTGCTTGGCCTTACCAGCATGAACCCGTTATCGAAGTGCGGCTCACGGTTAACCAACAGAATAGACTTGTTGTAGTCGTAGTTGTTTTGATACTTGTGTTGGTCCAGTATGTTTTTGCGGTGCTCGTTCGCTTCAAAAAACTTATCGAAAATATAGCCTTCCGGTACAAACACTTTGGAAACGTTGCGGCAGCCCAGGCCATAATAGCGGAAAATGTCCTCGCCCAACGCACGCAGGTCATCGGGCTCTTCGTGCCCGGTCAGTACGCCAATGCTGGTGCGGTTTCTCCGGATAATGTGCGGGCGCTTGGCAAAATAATACTCAAAGTAACGGGCTGTATTGTCGGAGCCTGTGGCAATAATAGCGTCTGCATCTTTCAGCATCGGCACAAACTCGAACTGGTTTGCAAAGGCAGGCTCAATGGCTACCAGCATAGCTGCCAGGCGGCGTATCAGCACCTCGTCGTCTGAACTGAGCTTTGCCAGCAGGTAGTGCCCGCTCATGAGTACCGACAGAAAATCGTGGAAGCCCACCATCGGAATGTTGCCGGCCATTACCACGCCAACCTTTTTGGGTGTAACCTGTTTGAGGTGGTACGGGTAAAGCCATTCCCGGAGGTACTGCTCATCCAGCATCGTAATAATGCCGTGGAGGGCACAGGAAACGTTCTCTTCGTCGAACCATGTGTTGCGCGACATAGCCATTGCGGCCCATGCTTTACGCTCTTCCGGCGAGAGGGCCTGCAGTTGCTTTCCTAGTTTTACGAAAGCTTCGATCCTGTTCTCTAATGTCATGGCAATGCTGGCTTTAAAAAATATTTGATAGGGATACTTAATGTTCCTAATTTTGTTCCATAAGAAACAAGATTACAAAAGTATAAAAAATATACAGGAGATACGACTATGGCGATAATGATAACCGATGAGTGTATAAACTGTGGGGCTTGTGAACCAGAATGCCCTAACACTGCTATATACGAAGGCGGCGCAGAATGGACTTGGGGCGGTGGCACTGCACTGAAAGAAGTAGAGATCGATGGTGGCGAGGTTATCGCCGGCGACGCACCACAGCCCCCGATTTCAGACGAATACTACTACATCGTTTCAGATAAATGTACTGAGTGCATGGGCTTCCATGAGGAGCCGCAGTGTGCTGCTGTCTGCCCTGTGGATTGCTGCGTCGATGACCCGGATTACCGCGAGACAGAAGAAGAGCTATTGGCTAAGAAATCCTGGCTGCACCAGGAGGCTTAAGTATAAACAGCTTCAAGGTATAAAACCTGTCTCGCAAGGGCAGGTTTTTTTGTTTAAAATTAATGTAATTACAGCATGATGGAAGGTATAATCCACGAAGACAAGACATTCGAAAAGATCGTTTATTCGGGCAAGGAAGCCCGGGGCAGGGAGTTTGAGCACTGCACGTTCAAATTGTGTGATTTCTCGGACAGCGATTTTTCCCAGTCGCGCTTCACCGACTGTACTTTCATTGGCTGTAACCTGTCGATGGTGAAGCTTTCGGACGCTACGCTGGATAATGTAGTGTTCAAAGAATGTAAGCTACTCGGTGTGAACTTTGGCGTGTGCAACGATTTCCTGTTTACCGTGCGCTTTGAGGGCAGCGTTCTGGATTATGCCTCTTTTCTGAAGAAAAAAATGGCAAAGACGCAGTTTACCGATACCTCCCTGAAGCGCGTAGACTTTACGAAAGCTACGCTTACCAACAGCGTGTTCGGCAATACCGACCTGGCCGGTGCTGTTTTTGAAGGCACCGAGCTTGCCGGGGCAGATTTGTCTTCTGCCTTTAATTTTGAGATAGACCCTGAGCTGAACAATATCCGGAAGGCAAAGTTCTCCAACTATGGCCTGCAGGGGCTGCTAACCAAATATAACCTGCAAGTCGTCTGATGATGTCTGTATCGGAATTAATGTGGCAAATAGAACCTAAAGTTCCTGTCATTCTGTAAAGAAACCTGGTGGAAGTGAGGTCAAGCCTATACTATAATCCCACAAGATCCTTTCAGGATGACAAAAAGTAAAATGAGTCTCAGATTATGGAAGAGTTAGAATCCTGTCCATCCTATAATTCTGAAAATCCTGATTCAGACAAAAAGACACAAGGTGTTGCGTCTCTACGATCGTGTAAATCACAAATCACCCTTGATCACCGGGGCATGCAAACAACAATCAACAATCAACAATCAACAATCAACAATTAAAGGTAAATTCCCTAATTTTGCCTACCATACTTTATAGTTCAAGATGTCGATAGCCAAAAAATATAGTCCTAAAGAAGTAGAGGAGAAGTGGTACAGCAGCTGGATGCAGCGCGGCTTCTTCCGTTCCAAGCCTAATCCGAATAAAGAGCCTTATACCATTGTCATTCCGCCGCCAAACGTTACGGGCGTGCTGCACATGGGTCACATGCTCAACAACACCATTCAGGATGTGCTCATACGCCGTGCGCGTATGCAGGGCAAGGAAGCCTGCTGGGTGCCGGGTACCGACCACGCTTCCATCGCAACAGAAGCGAAGGTAGTGGCTATGCTGAAGGAGCGAGGTATCGAGAAAAAAGACCTGACACGTGAGGAGTTCCTTAAGTATGCCTGGGAGTGGAAAGAGAAGTATGGCGGCATCATCCTGGAGCAGCTTAAAAAACTGGGCGCCTCCTGCGACTGGGACCGAACCCGCTTCACGATGGAAGACGACCTGAGCGCTGCCGTTATCGAAGTGTTCGTGGACCTGTACCGCAAAGGCCAGATCTACCGAGGCGTGCGCATGGTGAACTGGGACCCGCAAGGCCAGACAGCCCTTTCGGATGAAGAAGTACTTCCAAAAGATACGATGGCTAAACTGTACCACCTGAAGTATGAGGTAGTGGCAGACGGCGCTTCGGAGCCTGCTTATATCATAGTAGCTACATCACGCCCGGAAACCATTATGGCCGACGTGGCTGTGGCCGTTAACCCGAACGATGAGCGCTACAAGCACCTGCACGGCAAATCAGTTCGCATTCCGCTCTTGGGTAAAGAGATTCCGGTGATTGTGGATGAGTACGTAAGCATAGAGTTTGGTACAGGTGCCCTGAAGGTAACGCCAGCCCACGACCTGAACGACTACGAACTGGGCCAGAAGCACAAGCTGCCGATCATCGACATACTGAACAACGACGGCACTCTGAACGAGCAGGCACAGCTGTATGTAGGCCAGGATCGTTTCGCTGCCCGCCGTAATATTGTGAAGGACCTGCAGGAAGCCGGTCTGCTGGAAAAGATGGAAGAGTATGCCAGCGTATTGCAGACATCAGAGCGTACGGGTGCTGTAATTGAGCCGCGCCTGTCGATGCAGTGGTTCTGCAAGATGGATAAAATGGCTGCGCCGGCGCTGGAGTCCGTAATGGAAGACCAGATCCGCCTGCACCCGCCTAAGTTCAAGAACATGTACCGCTCCTGGATGGAAAACATCCGCGACTGGTGTATTTCGCGCCAGCTGTGGTGGGGACAGCAGATTCCGGCTTATTACCTGCCGGATGGCTCTTTTGTAGTGGCTGCTACTGCCGAAGAAGCGCTGGAGCTTGCCCGCAAAGAGAGTGGCAACGATAACCTGCAGCTAACAGACCTGCGCCAGGACGAAGATGTACTGGATACCTGGTTCTCGTCGTGGCTGTGGCCGATCTCAGTTTTTGATGGGTTTAAAGATCCGGACAACAAAGACATACTGTACTATTACCCAACCAACGACCTGGTAACGGCTCCGGAGATTCTTTTTTTCTGGGTAGCGCGTATGATCATGGCGGGCTTTGAATTCCGCAACGAGCCGCCGTTCCGCAATGTATACTTAACCGGTATCGTACGTGATGCGCAGGGGCGTAAAATGTCGAAGTCGCTGGGCAATTCACCGGACCCGCTGGACCTGATCGAACAGTACGGCGCCGACGGCGTGCGTGCAGGTATGTTGTTCAGCTCACCGGCTGGTAACGACCTGTTGTTCGACGAGAAATTGGTAGAGCAGGGGCGTAACTTCAGCAACAAGATCTGGAACGCTTTCCGCCTGATAAAAGGATGGGAAGTAGACGAGAGCCTGTCCTGCCCGAACGAAACTGCCATCAAGTGGTTTGAGTCGCGCTTTAACGAAGCTTTTGCCCAGATCGAAGACCACTTCAGCAAGTTCCGTATTTCGGATGCCCTGCTTTCGGTATACAAACTGGTGTGGGACGATTTCTGCTCCAATTACCTGGAGATGATCAAGCCGGCTTACCAGCAACCAATTGACAAGCAGACGCTGGAAGCTACCATTGCGAACCTGGAGAAAGTGCTGAAGGTGCTGCATCCGTTCATGCCGTTCATCACAGAAGAGATCTGGCACGATCTGAAGGAGCGCAAGGAGAAGGAGTACCTGATTGTAGCGCCTTGGCCAAAGAGCGCTTCGTTCGACAAGGACCTGAACGCGCGCATGGAAAGCGTGCTGAAGGTGGTGGCTGCTATCCGTAACATCCGCAACTCGAAAAACATCGCGCAGACCAAAGCGCTCGACCTGTACATCAAGGTGATGAACCAGGATGGTTACGAATCCTTCCTGAGCATTATCCGCAAGCTTGCGAACATCAATGAGATCAGCTTTGTGCAGGAAAGTGTGGAAGGCGCCATTAGCTTCGTAGAGGCTGGCGACGAGTTCTTCATCCCGATGGAAGGCAACATCGATGTAGAAGCCGAGCGCGAGCGCCTACAGAAAGAACTGGAGTATACCAAAGGCTTCCTGGCTTCGGTAGTGAAGAAACTGAGCAACGAGCGCTTCGTAAGCGGTGCCCCGGAATCGGTGATCGCCAATGAACGCAAGAAGCAGGCTGATGCCGAAGCAAAGATCAATGCAATTGAGCAAAGCTTAGCTTCGCTGTAAGACTATACTTTAGCATAAAACAAACAGCGGCCGTTTCCTCCTTGGGAACGGCCGCTGTTTGTTTTATGTCATTTCGAACGGTAGTGAGAAATCTGCTTCAGTTTTATAGCTGAAGTTTATACTTGTAGCCGGCAAGCCTTAGCTTCGTAGCTGCCTGTCTTCCTCAGTTTTACAACAGCTACTGTTTCATTTTATACTTTGGTACGCTCACGGCCGCGGGGCCTCGTCCTCGGGCACCGCAACAAATCAAAGGCGCTCAACCCAAGGACTGGAAACAACACTGCTTCGTAAGCGACTATGCAACTGGAACCATGTGTAGGGACAGGTCGCGACCTGTCCGCGCGATAGCTGAAGCAATGAAACTCATACTTTAAAGTATAGCAGTAGCCAAACTCCCCTCCTTAGACAATGAGGGGTAAGGGGTGGTTGGATCACAACAAATATGAAAGTATAACCTTACCTATATCAAAGGCCAATTCCCCTCTTGAGAGGGGTAGGGGTGTGTTTATACGTTGTCCGTATCAGATTTCTCCCGCTGGTCGAAATGACAGAAAAGATGGTAAACTCTCCTGTCCCTGCGCGCCAGTTGAGTCAGAGACTCAACACCTCCGTAAGTCACGAATCTGGAGATTCGCGCCGGGAAGTATACTTTATCCCCCCTCTCCTGTTCTGGGGTAGGGGCTCTCGATAAAAGGGGAGGGCTGGGATGGAGTCACACACGGACCTCTCTTTCATACTTATACCGTCGAGATTGGCAAACCTAATGCTGCTGCCTGTTCAGCGAAACCAGCACCCTGTCCAATTCCGCTTCAACCTTCGGAAGTATATCGCTGAGGCCTTCTTTCTTTTCGGGATAAACAAGATCTACCTGCCGGTCATCAATTTTATACTTAAGCAAGCCCTGCTCTGCTTCTGACAGGTAGTATAATTTTACCGGTGTGGCAGCCGTAGAAACTACATAGGTCCTGAATGTAAAGTTGTTTCGGATGCGGTGCTGCGTCGGGGCGCGGTTCTCAAGATAGCGTTGCGTCACCACCGTATCAAGGGCGATTACTGATTCGATCTGGTAAATAGCCGCTATATTGCCTCCACCTTTAAAGCGCCAGGTATGCACCGTATGGTTGCCTTGCTTGTTGCTGCTGTAGCTACCATCAGCCAAGTTTATACTTGCAGCTACCCTGAAAAGCTCCAGGTCCGAGGCAATCATTTCCACGGTTGGACTAAGTGAGGTATTGTCGCTGATGTAGACGGACGTATTCTCCAGTATCCTGAGGTCCTTGTCAATATCTCGGTTTAGCTGCAGGGAATCAGGCTGGTCGAAGAACAGGAATAAGAATAGAGGAAGTATAGTTTGAAAAAGCAGCATACGTTATCAGTTTAGTCTATACTTTGTCTGTTCAAATTCTGTGCTAGGAATGCTAGAGCTTTGAGCTATCTACCACGTTCCAGGTAATGTTGCCGTTGTTCACCTCGTATTTCAGGATCAGATAACCACCGTTATGACCGTCTTCGTAGTAGGCGAGGGCATAGCGGTCGTTCAGGATGCGGCTGTCGCGGATGGTCATGGTGCCGCCCATGGTTCCTTTCTCCGGTATCAGTTGGCCTTGCTTGCGGTTCAGGTCGTTCATCAGGTCTACTTCCGGGTTTCTCAATCCCTTACGCTGTAGCTTTTGGATGTCGCTCTGGCTTAGGCTGCCCAGTTCATCCACAAAGGCGGCACCTCCTGGGGGTACCTGTTCCATGGTATCCGGCGGCATCACCATCTGCTCCAGCGAGTCTTTCTCTTCTTCCTGCTGCTCTACTTTACGTGAGGTCTCGGCTACCTTGTTATCGGCAATGGTCAGGCGACTTTCGGCTTCGTTTTTCTGCCAGTAAAAGTATACCGCCAGGAACAGGAAGAAGGCGGCAAGTATATAGGCAATTGCAATTCTCATAGTTTTATAGGTGGTTTATACTTTCCCCTAAACGGAAAGCGGGTTAAAACAGATGTGGCAATATTAGTTAATAGATATGTTTAAGCCTATAAGTATAAAAAAGCCTGCTTCAATATGCTGAAGCAGGCTTTAAAGTCTTTTGTCGTTTGTCAAAAAACTCCTTTGTCAAAAACTATATTGTAGTGTTCGGATCGAACTGCTCCAGGTAATCGGCCACACGACGCACGAACATGCCACCCAGCGAGCCATCTACAACGCGGTGGTCGTAAGAGTGCGACAGGAACATGAAGTGACGGATACCGATCAGGTCACCTTCCGGTGTCTCGATCACAGCAGGCTTCTTCTTGATAGCACCCACGGCCATAATAGCTACCTGCGGCTGCATGATGATCGGCGTACCCATCACGTTGCCGAAAGAACCTACGTTTGATACCGTGTAAGTACCGCCGGCCAGATCGTCTGGTGTCAGCTTGTTCATGCGGCCACGGTTAGCCAAGTCGTTCACCTTCTTGGTCAGGCCATTCAGGTTCAGCTGGTCGGCATTCTTGATGTTCGGAACGATCAGGTTACCGCTTGGCAGTGCCACGGCCATACCAATGTTGATGTCTTTGTGGCGGATGATGGTACCACCGTCTACCGATACGTTGATCATCGGGAAGTCTTTTATTGCTTTGGCAATCGCGTCGATGAAGATCGGAGTGAAGGTCAAATTTTCGCCTTCGCGCTTCTTGTACACATCCTTCCACTTGTTTCTCCAGTTCACGATGTTGGTCACGTCGGCCTCAACGAAAGACGTAACGTGTGGAGAAATGCGCTTGCTGTCCACCATGCGGTCAGCGATCATCTTGCGCATGCGGTCCATTTCGATGATCTCGACGTTGCCGCTGTAAGAAGCCGCAGGCTTAACGGCTGGCACGGCAGCTGGGGCAGCCTGTGGCTGAACTGCCGGAGCTGCTTGCGGAGTTGCAGCAGGGGCCGGAGCAGCAACTTGTGCCTGAGGCGCAGCAGCCTGCTGAGGAGCATTGCCGCGGCTCTCTACGTAAGCGAGGATATCTTTTTTAGACACACGGCCTTCCTTGCCTGTACCTGGTATGTACTCCAGTTCCTGCATCGAAATGCCTTCTTCGCGGGCAATGTTAAGCACCAGCGGAGAGTAGAAACGGCCCGAAGCCGGTTGGTCGAGCTTGGCTACAGCAGCCTCGGCAGGGGCAGCAGCGGCAACAGATGTCTGTGGTGCAGCAGCCGGAGCAGCAGAAGTTGAAGCAGCAGAAGTTGAAGCAGCAGTTGATGCAGCAGGGGCGGAAGTATCTTCGCCGTTCGTGCTGATGATGGCGATCGGAGCGCCTACGGCTACCACATCGCCTTCTTTCACCAGGATCTCCTTCAGCACACCGCCCTGAATAGCAGGAACCTCTGTGTCAACTTTATCTGTAGCTACTTCCAGTACCGATTCGTCCTGCTCAATGGTGTCACCCACGTTTTTGAGCCATTTCAGAATGGTACCTTCCATGATACTCTCGCCCATCTTGGGCATAACCATTTCTACAAGTGCCATATGTGTCGTTATTCGTTGATCGTTTTTCTTTTATGGGTGGATTATTAAGCCTGAGACACAGGTAAAGTATGCAGGAGTGAAAGAAAAATATTGATAAAGAGCGTCCTGTATCTTGTACCCTGCTACCTGTATCCCAATTTTGCAAACAAAGTTAAGGATTTTGGGCTATTCCTCAACCGTTGCCACCAAACTTTGGCGGATGAGGTTGAGCACGGCCAGTGCCGCGTATTCGATATTGAGCAACCTGTTTTTGTTGAAGTTGAGCAGTTTGGTTCTTGTTTTATCTTTATCAGCATAGGCAATCCAGATAGTGCCCACCGGTTTGTCCGGTGTGCCGCCATCGGGACCAGCAATGCC
This sequence comes from Pontibacter ruber, assembly GCF_023630205.1. Lineage (GTDB taxonomy): Bacteria > Bacteroidota > Bacteroidia > Cytophagales > Hymenobacteraceae > Pontibacter > Pontibacter ruber. The sequence continues at coordinate 522,904 of NZ_JALPRR010000004.1, forward strand.
GCTGGTGGCCACGCCTATACTTGTTCCGAACTTCAGGCGTATGTTCTCTGCCATCTCGCGCACAGTGGCTTCGCTTACGGCGCCATGCTGCTTCAGGGTTTCAGGCTTTACGTTCAGCTCCCGAATTTTTACCTCGTTGTGGTAGGCAATAACACTGCCCTGGTAGTAAGCCGAGCTGCCGCTGATGCTGGTGATCTTGTGGGCTAGAAAACCGCCGGTGCAGCTTTCAGCAGTCGCAATTGTCAGTCCACGCTCTTTCAGCAGCTGCCCCACTGCTTCTTCCAATGTCAGTTCGCCATAGGAAAAAATATAGTTGGGGATGATCTTAGAGAGTTTGTCTACCTGCTGCTGCATCTCCTGCTCCAGTGTAGTTGCGTTGTTCCCGTGGCCGGTCAGGCGCAGGCGCACGCCACCCAGGTGCGGCAGGTAAGCGAGTTTTATGTGGTGCGGCAGGCTGTCTTCCCAGTTTTCGATCTTAGCAGCAAGTATGGATTCCGGTATGCCTGTCGTTTGGATAACTTTGTGGAGGATCTCGGGCGTACTGAAGTATGCTTTCAGTTGCGGGAGGATAATGTCCGACATCATCCGCTTCATCTCAAAAGGTACGCCGGGCATAGACACAACTACTTTTCCTTCCTGCTCAAACCACATGCCTGGCGCCGTGCCGAGCACATTCCGGATGGGCGTGCAGGCAGCAGGCAGCATAGCTTGTTCAAGGTTCAGTTGCGTTACTTCCATGCCGCGTCGTGCAAAAATAGCCGTGATATCGGCCAGCGAAGGCTCGTGCAGCACAAGTTCTGTATGAAAGTAGGAAGTGAGCACATCCTTTGTCAGATCGTCTTTGGTGGGGCCGAGGCCACCGGTCATCAGGATCACATCCGCCCGGGTCAGGGCATCATCCAGCGCCGACACAATATGTTCCGGATTATCAGAAATAGACGTGATCTGGTGTACTTTGATGCCTGCCTTTGTAAGCTCGGTGCCCATCCAGGCAGAGTTGGTATCTACGATCTGCCCGTAAAGTATTTCGTCGCCGATGGTTATTATTTCTGCCGTTACAGGTTTCATGCTTATTTTTGGTCTGATTTGTGCGTGAGCCTTAAAAACTGACGCACGTTAAAGATGTTCACTAAATCCCTTATATGAAAAGAATCTTTTATACTTCTTTTTTAGCGCTTGCGCTGGGTGCTTCGGCCTGCACCGTAGCAGAGGTACAACAAACCGTTGACGGTGTGCTGGCTGGCACTACCGGCGTTACAAAGCCTGTTACCAAAGACGAAGTAGCCTCAGGCCTGCGCCAGGCATTGGAAGTAGGCATTACCAAAGGAGCCAACCAGGCATCGCAGACCGACGGTTACTACAAAAACACCCTCATACGCATTCCGTTTCCGGAGGATGTAAAGCGCGTGGAGAACACCTTGCGCAAAGTTGGCTTGGGCAACGAAGTAGACCGTTTCGTGATGACCCTGAACCGTGGAGCCGAGGATGCAGCCAAAAGTGCCGTGCCTATTTTCGTGAGCGCGATCAAGCAGATGACGCTGGCCGATGCCTGGGGTATTCTGAAAGGCGACAAAGACGCCGCTACCCAGTACCTGAAGCGCACCACCTCCGATCAGCTGCGTACGGCCTTTATGCCCATCATGCAGAAATCGCTGGATAAGACCAACGCCACTAAATATTACGCCGATCTGGTGAACCAGTACAACCAGATACCGCTGGTACAGAAGGCAAACCCGGACCTGAAACAGTATGCTACCCAAAAGGCTATCGACGGCTTGTTTATACTTGTAGCACAGGAAGAGGCCAATATCCGCGAGAACCCATTTGCCCGTACCACAGAGCTGCTTCGCAGGGTATTCACCAAGGAAAACCAGTCGTAAGTACCACAAGCTTTTACTTCAAATTGCACCCGCTTTACCCGAAAGTAGAGCGGGTTCTTTTTTTTGTGGAACATAAAGTGCACAATAAAAGTACAATACAGCAAATTTTCAAGTCTGGCAAGCGGCCGGAAGAGCAGCGCGAACTATGGAAAACAAACAGATAAAATACAGCTCCATCACCAAAGAAAAGGACCTGGATGTGTTGATCGAGGAAATTGGTGATGCGCGGGTCGTCATGCTGGGGGAGGCATCTCATGGTACATCCGAGTATTATACCTGGCGTACGGCCATCTCCAGGCGCCTGATCCAGGAGAAGGGATTTAACTTTGTTGCTGTGGAAGGCGACTGGCCCGAATGTTATGCCGTGAACCGATTTGTAAAAGGCTACGTGAACTCAGGTAGCAAAATTGCCGATGTGCTGCAGGTGTACCGCCGCTGGCCCACCTGGATGTGGGCCAACTGGGAAGTGGCTGCGCTGGTTGAATGGCTGCGCGACTTTAACAACCTGAGACAGGTGCACGAAAAGGCGGGCTTCTACGGGCTGGATGTGTATAGTTTGTGGGAGTCGCTGGAGCAGATCCTGCGCTTCCTGGAGCAGAACGACGGACAGGCAGCCGAGGCCGCCCGCAATGCCATCAACTGCTTCGAGCCGTTTAACCGCGATCCGCAGACCTATGCCCAGGCCACCGCTTTTGTACCCACTGACTGCGAAAACGAAGTGATCGAGATGCTGCAGCGCGTACAGCGGCACCCCCCTTTTACCGGCGATGCCGAGCATGATTTCAATACCAAGCAGAACGCGCTGGTAGCGGTTAATGCCGAAAAATACTACCGGGCTATGATTCGGGGAGGAGCCAGTTCCTGGAATGTGCGCGACCGGCACATGATGGAGACACTTGACCGCCTGCTGGAACTGCACGGCCCTGAGTCGAAAGCCATTGTGTGGGAGCATAACACGCACATCGGCGATGCCAGCGCCACCGACATGGCCGATGATGGTATGGTCAACATCGGCCAGCTGGCCCGCGAAAAGTATGGCATCCATCAGGTAAAGCTCGTAGGCTTCGGCACTTACCAGGGCTCTGTTATTGCCGGAAAATCGTGGGGTGCGCCCATGCAGAAAATGGACGTGCCGCCTGCCATGCCAGGCAGTTGGGAGGCCATGCTGCACGAGCTTAGCACCGACGATAAGATCATACTTTCCAAAGACCTGCAAGATATACCGGAGCTCAAGAAACGCATTGGGCACCGCGCCATTGGCGTGGTGTACGACCCAAAGTATGAGCGCTACGGCAATTACGTTCCCACCGTCATCCCGGCCCGTTACGACGCCTTTATTTACTTTGATGAAACAGAGGCCGTGCACCCGCTCCACATGAAGCCTCGCGGCACCAAAGAGCCGGAGCTGTATCCGTGGAATTATTGATGAGCTGATTTATACCTGTATAAAAAAGCCCCTGTACTTAAATGTAGTGCAGGGGCTTTTTTATGAGATCCTTAAAAATTTGATTATTAACTAAGCCTCATCACATCTCCAGAAGCAGAGCCTTTAGAGTACTTTATGCAGGTGGTTTGAAATATGGGATGTATTACAGATATTTAAGTTGTAAAAACGGCTACATTCATCTTGTGAACAAATACAGCTTATTTCTGATTCTTTTTCTCTTATTTAGCCTGTCTGTTATTGCTCAGGTAAAGAATGAGGGTATCCCTTACATCAGAAACTATACTTTAAAGGAATACCAGGGCTCTCCTCAGAACTGGGCGGTGGTTCAGGATCACCGGGGTGTTATGTACTTCGGAAACAACTACGGTATCCTGGAGTTTGATGGCAACTACTGGCGTCGGCTTGGGCTTCCAAACAGGTCCATTGTCCGGTCGCTGGCCATCAGTAAGTCGGGGAGGGTGTACGTAGGGGGGCAGGATGAATTTGGCTACCTGCAGCCTGACAGCCAGGGCGTAACGACCTTTGTATCGCTAAAAGCAGCTGTTAAAGACGATCAAAATCATTTTGCTGATGTCTGGAACATCTACACAAACGATGAAGAGGTTTTCTTTTGCACGGTGTCAGGCATTTATCATTATACCCAGGGAAAAGTTAAAGTATACCGGGCTCCTCTTGAGCCTTCAGGCTTTCCGTTTTATGTACAAGGCCGGTTGTTTGTGCCTGTTCCTGACAAAGGGCTTTACGAGCTGAAAAATGAAAAGCTGGTTCTTATACCTGGTAGCGACAAAATAGCTGCTTATACTATTGCGTCTATGCTTCCGTACCCCGGCGGTAAGGTTCTGATCTTTACCGAAGAGAATGGCGTTTTTATTTATGATGAGTACAGTGGCTTTAACCCGAGTGACTGGGCCATCGAAGATTTCCTCAAGAAAAACAAAGTAAATACGGCCACGGCACTTACGGAAGGGTATGCGATCGGCACCATCCTGAACGGGCTTTTGCTGATTGATACGGACGGCACTCCCCGCCAGCACCTGAACCGGGAGCGCGGCTTGCAGAACAGTACCATCCGCAGCATTTACCAGGACCACCGGGGCAACCTGTGGCTGGCGCTGAACAATGGTATCGACTATGTAGAATCAAACTCCCCGTTCACGCTCTTTGATACCAGAATGGGTCTCCCGGGTACGGCTTATACTTCCTTGCTGGATAACAACACACTATACCTGGGCACCAGCGATGGGTTGTTTTACAAGGCCCTGTCGGAGCAGGAGAATCCGATTAACCCGATAACGCTGCAAAGTATAGCCAACTCAGAAGGGCAGGTCTATAACCTGCAGAAAGTAAAAGGCAAACTGCTGCTGTCGCACCACAACGGACCCTTCGAGATTATTGATAACAGGGCAGTAAAATTGTCTGATCATCGGGGCGCCTGGATGTTCATGCAGCTGAAAAAGCATCCGGACTACATTATCTGTGGCACGTACCATGGCTTGTTGCTTTACAAAATGGTGAACGGCAAGCTCGAGTTTCAGCGGAAATTAGAGGGGTTCGGGGAGTCGTCGCGGGTGATGGAAGAGGACAGCGAGGGAAACATCTGGGTAGCGCATGGCTACATCGGTTTGTTTAAGCTGAGGCTGTCGGATAACCTGGAGAAGGTAGAAAAAGTCAGCTTCTATAACCAGAAAGATGGCTTCCCTTCGGATATAGGCATCAATGTATTTAAGATCAACGGAAAGCTTTTGTTTACCGGACTGAACGGTGTTTATACCTACAACAAAAGCAAAGACCGCTTTGAGGTATATGAGGAGCTGAACAAGCATTTCGACAGGACCAAGCAAGTGCGGAAGCTGGTAGAGGACAAGGAAGGGAACATCTGGTTCTCGGCAGGGGATGAGATGGGCTTTATCCGGAAGCTCAGCAACGGAAGCTACGAAGTGGTAAAGAATGTCTTCAACAAGCTGGAAGGCAAACTGGTGGGAGGCTTTGAGCACCTGGCTTACTACAACAACCAGAATGTACTCATCGGCATCGACGAAGGTTTTGTGCATTACCGGCCCACTTTCCTGCAGAAGCATAGCCTGAATGAGAAATTTAACACGCTTATCCGGCAGGTACAGGTGGCGGCTCAAGGGACAGATTCGCTTGTTTATGGCGGTACTTATACAAATAAAGATGGCTACCACTTTGTGTCGCTGCCTTATACGTTGAACTCTCTTAAGTTTACCTATGGGGCTATTGTGTACGACGGCATCGAAGATGTACAGTATCAGTATTACCTTGAAGGTTTTGATAAAGGCTGGTCGCCGTGGACGAATACCTTACAGAAGGAATACACCAGCCTGCGGGAAGGTACCTATACTTTCCATGTCCGGGCAAAGAACATCTATAACCAGGAAAGCGAAGAAGCTAGCTATACTTTTAAAATTCTGCCACCGTGGTACCGGTCTGCCTGGGCTTATACTTTTTATGTGCTGCTCGGGGTTCTGGGCGTGCTTTTACTAAGAAGAATTCTCAGGATCCGTATCAGGAAAGCAGAGGAGCGGCTGCAGCAGGAGCAGGAGAAAGCCCTTAAACTGAAGGAAGCGCAACACAAAGAGGAAGTGCTGAAAGCAGAAAAGGAAATCATCAGGCTAAACAACGAAAAGCTGGAGAGCGAGCTGAACCATAAAACAAAGGAGCTGAGTTCCTCTGCCCTGCACGTAATGCAGAATATGGAAGCCGTGTACAAAGTAAAGAACCAGCTGGAGGAGGTAATGGAGCAGGTATCGGATAAGGAAACCCGGCAGCAACTGCGGAAGATCCTGCGATCAGTGGACGAGGAAATCAAGATCGAGAACAACTGGGAACAGTTTGAAGCGCACTTCAACCAGGTACACCAAGACTTCCTGAAACGCCTGAGCAACGATTACCCCGACCTGACACACAAGGATCTGAAAATGTGCGCTTACCTGCGCCTGAACTTGTCCAGTAAGGAAATTGCCTCTTTATTAAAGCTTTCTTTAAGAGGAGTGGAAACCAGCAGGTACCGCATCCGGAAAAAGATGAACTTAGACCCGGAAGTGAGTTTGACTGAGTCTATACTTAAATACTAAGACAGAAAAGGAAAGGCAACCTGCCCTCGCTCGCCTCTGGCGAGTGTGCGTTATCGGGTGCCGTCCCGCCACGTTGCACAAGTATAAAAGTATAAGCTGAAGTATAAGGTATAATCCTCCTCGGTCAAAGGTCGAGGAATGGTTCACACTCGCCAGAGGCGATTGAGGACACTTTTATAAGCTGAAATACAACAAATAAAAAAGGATAAGCCGGCATTGGCTTATCCTTTTTTATGTGAGTTGCTTAACTCACCTTTTCAGCAACTATACATGTGGAGTAGGAGCGAGTAGGGTTTAAAGTATAAAGGGTTAGTTTTTGCCGATCGAGTTATTGTCCAGGAGCATGAACTTCTTCACCTGGTCGCCAATCCTGATCTCGAACTCACCTGCTTCTGTCGTTTTCTTGCCATCACGGTTGATATAACTCAGGTCATCAGCTGTTAAGGTGAAAGACAGCGTTTTGCTTTCGCCTGGCTTCAAGGCAATTTTCTCAAAGCGGCGGAGGCGTTTCACATCCGGTGTAATGCCGGTGGCATAAAGGTCAGAAGTATAAAGGTGCACAACTTCTTTGCCTTCCCGTTTACCGGTGTTAGTTACCTGTATACTTACATTGATGGGCTCATTCATGCGCACGCTCTCTTTGTTCAGGGCAAGGTTGCTATACTTAAAGGTAGTATAGCTCAGGCCATGGCCAAATTCGTACTGCGGGTTGTAGTCGGCTTCGTAGTTGTAAACGCCTTCCGCCTTGCGTTGCTCCGCCGATGGCTTGTGGATAAATGGCACCAGGGCATTTGGGTAGCGTGGGTAGTTGTAAGGCAGTTTTCCAGATGGATTCACGTCACCGAAGAGCACATCTGCCAGGGCGTCTCCGCCATAGTTGCCCGGCTGGTAAATCTGCACAATGCCTTTCATCTGCGGCTCAAAACGGCTGATCACGCGTGGACGACCTTCGTTCAGCACCAGAATAACCGGCTTGCCTGTCTGCGCTAGCTTTTTGGCCAGCTCTGTCTGCAGCTCTGAAATGTAAATGTCGTTTATGTTACCAGGCGTTTCGGTAGAGGTGTTCTCGCCGAGGCAAAGTATAATGGCGTCTGCTTTTTTAGCTGCGGCCAAAGCGGCTTCCATTTTGTCGGCAAACTCTTCGTAGTAAAAGCCATCCATTTTGTAGCTCACGCCCGGTACATACGTCACGTTGCCAGCGCCTATCTCTTTCTGCACAGACTCCAGTATGGTGTTATACTTGCCGGCAAACTCTTCTACTTTTTCGCCTTGCCACGAATAGGTCCAGGCGCCGTTCAGGGTACGCATGCTGTTGGCATTCGGGCCGGTTACCAGCACTTTCATACCCTTCTTCAGAGGAAGTACATTATTCTCATTTTTGAGCAACGTGATCGATTCAGCAGCCATCTGGTAAGCCGCGTCTTCATGCTCCTTGCTGGCAAACTTTGGATAATCCTTCGGGTTGGTAGTAGGCTTTTCGAACAGGTTCAGGTTATACTTCACGCGCAGTATACGACGTACCGCATCATCAATACGCTCCTGCTTTACTTTGCCCTCTTTTACCAGCTCCACCAGGCCATTGCAGAACGGCTCGTAGTTATAAGCGATCATCGACATGTCAACGCCCGCATTGATGGCCATCATGATGGCATCTTTCATGGTCGGAGCTACTTTGTCGCGGGTGTGCAGGTATTCTATATCGCCCCAATCGGTAACTACCAGTCCTTTAAAGCCTAGTTCCTCTTTCAGGAGCTTGGTCAGGATATCGTGGTTGGAATGTACCGGCACGCCGTTGATGATGCCGGAGTTGATCATGATCGTCTGAGAGCCGGCGTCGATGGCTGCCTTGAAAGATGGCAGGTGGTACTCACGCAGCGCTACCTCCGGAATGTAGGTAGGCGTGCGGTCTTTACCGGAGCTAGGCACTTGGTAACCCAGGAAGTGCTTCATACAGGAAGCCACATGCTCTGGGTGTCCAATGCTGTTATCATCTCCTTCATAACCTTTGATCATCTGCACTCCCAGCTCGGAGATCAGGTATGGATCTTCACCAAACGTCTCGAACTGACGCGAAAATTGAGGGTCCGGAGCAAAGTCCAGCACTGGGGAGAAGTTCCAGGGAATAGAGCTGGCGCGGGTTTCGTAGGCCGTGATCTCTGCACCACGTCGTACCAGTTCCCGGTTACGGCTGGCGCCCTGGCCTATCTGCTGCGGAAACATGGTGCCCCCTGCAGTATAGGTAGCGCCGTGTATCTGGTCTACGCCGTAAATAACCGGAATCTTCATGCGGGTTTTGTTCATCGCGAAGTCCTGTATCTGGCTGATGATCTCATGCCATTTCTCAGGAGTTCTTGCTCTGTTATTTGCCGTGTTCAGCACCGAGCCGATCTTATAGTCTACCAGTGCTTTTCGCAGCTCGACCGTGTCCAGAGCCAGCGGCTCGTAACTGGAGAACCTGTTGTCGCCTTTGCCTACCACGTCCAGCGTGATCTGCGCCATCTGGCCTACTTTTTCTTCCAGCGTCATTTTACTGAGCAGGTCCTCTATTTTCCTGTCCAATTCCGTCATAACAGGGGCAGCCTGTGCGTTGGTAGCTGTATCCTCAGAAGGAGCAGTTGCTGTTTTCTGTGTCTGACAGCCTGAAAGTATAGCGTAAGCTAAAAAGGCTGTAAGTGTTACATTTTTTAATTTCATGTAGCTGTTCTATCGTTGGGTATTCGTTTTGTTTTCTATCAGTTCTTCTGATTCGTAATCTTCCGGCGGAGCCGGTAATGTCAGCGTTTTCCCTTTTCTGTATCCTTTCCCGAAGGAGCAGAAGCGATCGCTTTTACCGGAAGTGAAACTCTTGTTTTTCCGGATTGATGTTGCCTTGCGTTTTACCATACATATGTGCCGACTGCCCCTTGATTAAGGGTGGTGGTAACAATGTTGCCTTTGTAGCGGATGTTGAAGGTTTTAGAAGCCGGGCTCTCATTCAGCACAATGAGCACTTTATCGCCTTTGGGAGCTTTAAAGGCTACGTTCGGAAGCGCCGCAGTCATACTGGAGCCTATCCTGACCGCATCTGGCCTTACAAATTTGGAAGCATGCGCGATGATGTAGTAAGCAGGATTCCGGATAACACCACCGCCGTTAATGGTTATAGCGCCCAGGCATTGCGTGCAGCCGCCTTCGGTGTGCGGGTCCTGGTTCTGATCAGCAGCCAGGTTCCACTCCAGCACAGTTTTACACCAGTTTCGGGTAGCGCCGATGGTCAAATTCTTAGTATGCCATGCCAGATCGCCGGCCAGGTTGCCCGGCGCTCCCACCCACTGTTCGGTAAAGTATAAATTCTTGTCCGGGTGCGCTTTGTGTACATGCTCCAGGGCATCAATGGTGCCGCCGTACAGGTGAAAAGCAGAACCGTCTATATACTTTTTGGCTTCCGGATCATTCAGAATGCTGATGGGGTAATCTATCCGATCTGCATTGTGGTCGTAAATGATGATCTTGGTGTCGAGGCTAGCCTCCTTGAAAGCAGGCCCGAGGCTTTGCTTGATAAACTGCGCCTGCTCTGTGGCCGGCATCAGCAGGCTCGGGTTGTTGCCTGGGTGCAGGGGTTCGTTCTGTACCGTTATCGCATCGATCCGGATACCTTCGGCAGCCATGGCCTGGATGTACTTGACAAAGTACTTGGCATAGGCATCGTAAAATTCCGGCTTCAGACTACCACCTACAGAACTATTGTTCGTTTTCATCCAGGTAGGAGGGGACCAGGGTGAGCCCATGAACTTGATCCCCGGATTGATCGCCAGAATCTCTTTCAGCACCGGAATCAGGTGCTCACGGTCCGGGCCGAGGTCAAAGCGGGTCATCTCAGGGTCTGTTTGCCCTGCCGGCAGATCGTTGTAGGAAAACACGTGGTCCGACAGATCCGAAGCACCTATACTTATCCTGAGATAACTCACGCCTATACCTGAACCTTCCGTTGAGAAAAGCTCCTTTAAGAGGGCAGCCCGTGAAGCAGGCGCCATCTTATGGATCAGCATGGCGCTTCCTCCGGTCAGGGTATAGCCAAAGCCATCCATGGTCTGGAAAGTAGCGGTTGTATCGATGTCGATGGTAGGATGCTGGTTTTCGGCAGCTCCGAAAGCAAGTTCAGTGGTTTGCTGCTGGAACAGGACAGAAGCAACAGGGTCTGTAAGCCAGAATGTTACCTTTTCACCGGCAGGCTTTTCTGTTTTACTGCTTCCAGTGCTTTTATCTGTATTTTCCTTTTTGCAGGACAGGAAAGCTGGTAAGATAAGTATCAGCACCCACTTTCTCAGCAAGTTGTTTTCAAGATGTTTCACGTGGGGATGTTAAGTGGTACAATCTGTTTCAGTCGATCAGTTTAGACCTTACTTTTCAATCATTTTGTACACTCTTACATAATCAACTTCCATGGTTTGCGGGTAAACACTTGGGTCCACTCCCTGGGCTCCGCCCCAGTTACCGCCCACCGCAATGTTCATGAGCAGGTGAAACCGTTTGTCGAAAGGCCATTCCTCGAATCCTTTCCCGCTGTTGATAAACTCGAAAACAGGCAGGTTATCGATGTAGCCGCGTACGGCATAAGGCGTCCAGTCGACGCGGTAAAGGTGGAAAGCAGTGCTGGCTGTTTCGATCACTTTGCTTTTGCCTTTTTCAGTTTTTTTAGCGTGGTTGAACGCCTCAGTATGCACCGTAATGTGGACGTTGTTCTGGTCGTAGCCCACATGCTCCATGATGTCGATCTCGCCGGACTTCGGCCAGCCGCCATAAGCCCAGTCGGTTGGCAGCATCCAGATTGCCGGCCAGGTGCCCCTGCCTGTTGGGAGCTTTGCTTTTATCTCGAACCTACCGTACAGAAAGTCACCTTTGTTTTTAGACACCAGTCGGGCAGAAGTATACTCCTTGCCTTCTTTGTTCTCTTTTCTGGCGGTTATCTTTAACGTGCCATCGGCTACGTTTGCGTTGCTGGTGCTGTTGGTATAGTACTGAAGCTCGTTGTTACCCCAGCCGGTGCCGCCAATATCATAGCCCCACTTGTTTTGGTCTGGTTGCCCGGAGTTATCAAACTCATCAGCCCATACAGGAGAGGTTTCGAACTGCCAGCTCAGGTCCTGTGGTGCTTTCGGTTTGGAGATGTATGGTTGGGGTTCTTCTGATTTGGAGCCGCACGATGCAACCATCGACAGAAAAAGGGAAGTGGCTATAAATAGCATTGATTTATACTTTATACTTCTACAAATAGACATGATAGGGTATTAGGTAGGTACAGTTTCTGCAACTATAAACCGTTGAGAATCGGGTAGAGGGGTAAGAACAGGCCGGAACCATTGCTGGCTCCGGCCTATACTTAGTTGGTTGGTTATTTTTCTAATCTGAAATCATCCAGGAAGAAGATGCCTGGGATAAAGTTACCTTCGCCGCCTACCTGAATCACGATTCTGTTCAGGTCCTTACGGTCTTTATAAGGAGAGAAGTCGAATGTCAGCTCCACCCATTTATCTACTTCATTTACCTGCTGTTTGACCTCTACCTGGTTAACCCATGGCTGAGCTGAAGTACCGTTCTGCAATTTTACAGACACCTGCTTTAGCAGATTCTTGATTGCCCAGTCCTCGCCGGCAGACTTGTTAAAGTCGTTGTAGCTTGGTATAAACACTTTAAGCTTGAAGACATTGCGGGTGTTCAGGTCAAAATCAAATGGGAAGTCGGTAAACATGTTGGCAAACTCATACGCTTTGCCTTCCTGCTTCACATACATGGCAACTTTAGCCGAGGTGTTGATGCCGATCGGAGCAGGGTTGTCGTAGCTCTCGTTCAGTGTCAGCGCTTCTTTCTTCCAAACCACATTTCCGTCTTTGTCAAAGTCATCATACATATCTGTAATTCGGTACGGACGCTGCTCAACAGGGTGCGTATAGCCCTTTGGTACCAGACGAATCCACCAGCCATTAGCTGCATTTGATGCGTCTCCACCTTTCAGGTAGAGCTCGTTCTCTGCTAATTTAAGGATCTCGTAACGGGATACGCCTGTATAGTAAGCCACAAATCCTTTGTTGGATAGCACCAGGTATTTCTTGCCTCCTTCTTCCACGATGCTCCATACCATACCAGTTGGAGGCGTGTAGTTTAAGGTATAGTCAGCACTTTGCTTTGTGCCTCCCAGGCCGGCTGCGTTGGATCCGTTAACAAAGGTGTTACCGTTGTTCTGGTAAGTATAGGCAAAGCCGTTCAGGTTGAAGGTCATCTCGTCGTCATACAAGCCTTCAGACGCTTTGTCGTTTGGCGGAGCTGACCACCATTCCGGGGTAGCTGCTGCGATCGGACCAACACCCATGTGGCCTGCCTTGTGGCGGTCAACCACCCAGGTTTTACCTTTTTCGTTGTCGGCACCACCGGTCAGGAAGTTATAATCTTCTCTGTCGAGCATTTTTACATTGGTTTCTGCTATCTCAACGGTTTTCGTGTTAGACGCATAGCCTCCTTTTGTGAAGATGGTCAGTTTTACGGTGTAACTGCCTTCAACCGGGAAAGCGCCCTCTACCTGGTTGCCTTCTGCAGTTGTACCATTTCCAAAATCCCAGATGGCCTTGAAAGCTCCCGGAGTATTGTTTGTAAATGTGATGATGTTGGCATTATCCGACTTTGGAGTAGCCGAGAACTGTACAGCCTCCGATTTTGGAGCAGGAGCTAGCCCGCCATCCATTTCCTCCGGCGTACATGCGGCAAACATACTTGCCATCAGTGCCATTGCCAGGTAAGAATAAACGCTGGTTAAAAATCTATTATATTTCATGATTTTCTTTTTGTTAAAGTAAATAACCTGGCCTTATCTGTATTCAGGGTTCTGAACCAGCTTTGTGTTATTTAATTCGCGCTGAGGTATAGGCAACACCTCATGCTTGCCAGCTACAAAACCCATTGGCGCCAGCACGGTTGCCGCTCTGCCTGTGCGTACCAGGTCGTAGAAGCGGTGGCCTTCTGTTGCCAGTTCCAATCTACGCTCGGTATAGATGTTCTCCAGGGTAGGAGCAACCGGAGCAAGGCCTACACGGGCACGAACAGCATTCAGCAGGGCACCGGCTCTGGTCACATCGCCGCCACCTTGTACCAGCGCTTCGGCTTCCATCAGGTAGGTATCTGCCAGTCGGATCTCGATGTAGTCGTTCGGGTAGTTGAGGATCACATCGCCACCGCCCTTGCTTAGCCATTCTGTTTTTGGAGCATACTTCTTGATAAAATAGCCGGTGTCGTCAAAGCTTGGCTCATACTTGGCATCTTCTATACTTTTGATATCCAGCACGGTGTGCTCGTAGCGCGGGTCACCTTTCAGGGCATTAACCAAGTCTGTAGAAAGCGGGTTGAAACCCCAGCCAGCTTCGTAAGTTGGACCGGAGTAGCCTCTCGGACCAAACATCAGCACGGCCACGTTACCTTCAAAGTTAGGCCAGCTGCCCCAGCCGCCATTGCCCAGCGAAGTATGCACGATCTCGAAAATAGACTCGCTGTTGAATTTGTTGGCAGGGCTAAAGATTGCGCCGTAATTATCCAGTAATTTATAGCCATACATGCTGGTACCGCCTGGCGTACCGTTCACATCAGCGAACTGGGCAGCTGCTTCAGACCATTTCTTTTGGTACAGCAACACTTTGCCCAGCAATGCCTTGGCAGCACCCTGTGTTACCCGACCACCTTCTGTTGAGACAGGCACGGTAGTCGGTAAGTTAGGGATGGCCTCTTTCAGGTCTTTTTCGATCTGAGCATATACTACTTCCGGAGCCACCTGCTCCTGGTTGAACAGTTCTGATGTTTCAAGCGGTGCCGTAAACAACGGTACGTTTCTGAAAAGGCGCACCAGGTCGAAGTAGAAGTAACCACGAAGGAACTTTGCCTCGGCTATGTATCTGTCCGCCATTGGTTGTGAAAGACCCGGTACACCAGTTTGTAATTTTGAAAGTATGGTATTGGCTCTGGAAACACCTCTGAAGTTCCGGTTCCAATATTCTTCCTGCGGGCCGGTTTCCGGGTTCAGTGTAAAGCGGTTCCATACCTGCCAGGTGTTCATGTCTGAAGGACCGCCACCGCCTGCATGTGCGTCGTCGGAAGCAGCGTTTACGGCTCCGAAGTTGTGGTAGGTATTGCTAGCCTGCCAGCCAAGCGGGTCATAAGCAGCAACCAAGCCGGCATAAGCTTCTTCAGGGGTTTTGTAGTAATTACTCTCCAGGATCGTGCCTTTCGGGTCTACATCCAGGAACTCATCTTCACAGGAGCTGAACAACGGTAGTCCTAAAGCAAAGAGAGCAGTATATATAAGATGTTTACGTTTCATTTTTCTTGTTTTAAAATTCCGTTCTACTAGAAACCTACATTTACACCAACCATGAAGGAGCGCGCCTGCGGATAGAAGGCACGATCAATACCCATGATGCTGCCACCAATTTCAGGGTCGAAGCCAGTGTATTTTGTGAAAGTGAGCAGGTTGTTGCTGCTTACATAAAAGCGCGCTTTCTGAATAGCTACTTTTTCAGTCAGGGAAGAAGGAAGGGTGTAGCCAACCTGGAATGTCTTGATTCTGAAATAGTCGCCATCTTCTAGATAGAAGTCTGAAGGATTTGAGAAGTTGCCGTTAGGGTCGTTGGTAGAAAGACGAGGATACTCGTTAGTAGAGCCTTCTCCTGTCCAGCGGCCCAGCGCTTTTGACTGCCAGTTCGCGTTGGTGATTTCCAGACGACGCAACCCCTGGAAGATCTTGTTACCCGTTACACCCTGACCAAACACAAGCAGGTCGAAGTTTTTCCAGGCAGCATTCAGGGTTACACCAAAGGTCCAGTCCGGGAGTGGCTTGCCCAGCACCATGCGGTCTTCAGGAGTGATCTTGCCGTCATCGTTCAGGTCAGTCCAGCGGAAATCGCCCGGTACGGCGTTCGGCTGTATCACTTTGCCTTCTGAATTTTTATAGTTGGCAACCTCTTCTTCGTTCTGGAAGATACCGTTTGTCTTATAGCCATAGAAAGTGCCGAAAGGCTGGCCTACAATGTGGCGGTTCAGTCTGCCGTTAAATGTCTGTATGCTTGCAGTATTGTCTTCCGTGAACTCTTTTCCGCTTTCAAGCGAAAGAATCTCATTCTTTATATAAGAAGCATTACCGCTTATACCAAAATTTACTTCGCCAATCTGTTTGTTGTAACCCAGTTCCAGTTCTATACCTCTGTTTTGCATATCAGCGATGTTGGCAGTCGGATTTCCGGTAGAACCAACATAGCCCGGCAGTTCCAGTGGTCTTAGAATTCCGGATGTCTTCTTGTTGAACCAGTCGAATGTGAAGTTGAAGTTGCTTAGCAGGGTAGATTCAAAACCGATGTTGGTTTGAGCTGTTTCCTCCCATCTTAGGTCAGGGTTAGCCGGTGCATTCGGGCTGTAACCGATGGTATAGCCTTCATAACCAAATGTATAGTTTCGGCCAGATCCGATGGTAGGCACAAAGGCAAAGTTAGGAGAGGCGTCGTTACCTACCACCCCGTAAGAACCGCGGATCTTCAGGTAATCAACAATCTTGTTTTCAGGCCAGAAGCTTTCGCTAGAGGTAACCCAACCTACTGAAACAGAAGGGAAGTAACCGTACTGGTAGTTTTCACCGAATCTGGATGAACCGTCTCTTCTGATAATACCCGTAAACAGGTATCGCTCGTTAAAATCGTAGGTTACACGTCCGAACAGGGAGCTGATTGTGTGAGCTATACCGTCATAAGCCCCCGCTGTAATGCTGGTAGTCGGAACCGGCAGGTTGAAAGAAGCATCGTCGAAATTATTAGCCGGAATAGCGTTATAGCTCACATTCAAGCCCGATGTCATGGCATCTCTGTAAGCACCCTGGCCAAGCAGCGCGCTGAAGTTATGGCTGCCAAATTCTCTGGAGTAAGAAAGGATGTTTTCGATGTTGTAGTCGATTACCCTATTTCTGTTGCGGCTACGGTTTGTCTGCTGGCTTGTAGTGGAAGCGTTCAGATAGAATATTGGTCGGAAGCTTTCGCCGCCCCAATATGCAAGTTTACCGCCGAGCGTGGATCTGAATTTAAGGCCTTTCAGTGGCTCAATCTCAGCAAAAGCATTGCCTACGATGTTATCAGACCAGCCATAATTGCCCAACTGGGTCTGGATATAAGCCAGCGGGTTGGTCATTTCCTGCATCACCGTAGTAGAAATACCGTAAGGATAGCCTTGCCCGTTTCGGATAACCGGTTGCCTGTTGTAGACGCTGTTAGGGTCATCAAGAATAGCCGGGTCTGTTATCAGTACCGGTGTGGTAGGGTCGAGGTTGATGGCAGAGTTAAGCGGACCACCAAATTCGGTGTTGGGGTTGAACCCGCCCATACTCTTCACGTGCGAATATCCAAGTGTTTGCCCTAGTGTAAGCCACTTGGTAACTTTATGGGTAGAGTTCAGGCGTACGTTATGGCGCTCGTAGTTAGATATTTCGGTAGCTACAATACCTTCCTGGTTCAGGTAACCATAGGAAGCATAGAAAGTAGACACATTATTGCCGCCGCTGATGGCAACATCATGGTTCTGAATACGGGCGTCGTCGTTGAAAACGTATTCCTGCCAGTCCGTGCCTTCGCCTAATGACTGGGGATCAGGGTATACGATGCTGCCTCCACCTGCAACGGATGCTTCGTTTCGCAGGGTCGCATACTCGATCGCATTTAACAGATCCAGCTTACGGGAAGGAGCCTGTGTACCGAAGTAACCGTTGTAGTTTACCCGGATACTTCCTTCTTTGCCCTTTTTAGTCGTTACCAGGATAACGCCTGCCGCACCACGGGTACCGTAAATAGCAGCAGAAGCCGCATCTTTCAGCACTTCGATGGATTCGATGTCAGACTGGTTCAGGTAGTCGATGCCACCGTTTACTACCACACCATCCACTACATAAAGCGGACTGTTGTTGTTTAAGGTAGTGATACCTCGTACCCTTACTGTAGATTCGGCACCGGGGGCACCGGAGTTAGAAGCAACTGTAACGCCGGATGTTCTGCCCTGCAGGGCTTGCTCTACACGCGTGATCTGCTGGTTTTCCAGATCCGAGGCTTTAACGCTGGAGATGGCGCCCGTTACGACACTTTTCTTTTGGACACCATAACCGATCACCACCACTTCCTCCAATGCCTTGGCATCAGTCTGCAAAACAATGTTGATCGAAGTACGGCCATTTACGGGTACCTCCTGTGTTAAAAAGCCAATGTAAGAGACAACTAATACGCCTCCTTCATCAGGTACATTGATAGAGTAATTACCGTTTACATCGGTTACTGCACCGGTAGTTGAGCCTTTCAGGGCAACACTGGCACCAATCAGCGGCTCTCCCGCATCAGACGTTACCCGGCCAGTTACGGTAACAGCATAGCCACTTTCCTGCGTGAGTCGTACTTTGCCCGAATTGCCTGCATAGGTAACACTATGAATGCAGGCAACCATGGAAAGACAGCCCATAGCTGAGTATAAGTATTTTCTCATGAGAAGGTAATGGTTAGGTTAGAAGTTAAACTCATTTTATGTTTATTAAGAATTAAGGTATTTCAGATACAAGGGCATGCGTTATAGCAGGAGTAGGTCTTGCTGAGGTTGCTGGCTTTGTGAGCTTTTGCCTAGGAACACGCTTTCTGGTTATTTAACTATAAGTTTACTCTAATTATGTTGGAGATCAAAAAAAGTAGCCACACCACAGCTACTTTTCGACTACGTCATGACTACGTCACTTAAACTATAGTTTATTTATAGTATTGTAAATCAGTTATATATAATTTGCTGAATGAATAAACTAAGCCATATCTTTCAAAAGAGTTGAGTGAAGATACCTGCTGCCTGCTGTTGTGAGAAGTAGTAATTTCATACTTACCAATTAGTTAAAAATGCCTCCTTTTGCCAATAGGTAGAGGGTGATTTCCTCTGAACTCATCTGTTAACTGTGGCATCATTTACTGAAAGCAAAGCAAAAAGTTAACGGGTAAGCTATCAGCACAAGGCTGTTACCAGGGTTAAGGGAAGGAGTAAAAAAGCTAATGTGAAGTATAAAGCGTTAAAGCAAAAAGGCCCGCCTGCAACACAGCAGGCGGGCCTTTTGATATCATGCCAAAGTATAACTGAAATTCATAATTCAGCATTCACCATTATCCTAATAATACCTTCCTTCCTTCAGGTAGTTCTGCACATAATCCTTTACGCCCTCTTCCAACGTATAGAAAGGTTTGTCGTAGCCGATCGAACGGAGTTTGTTCATGTTGGCTTCCGTGAAGTACTGGTACGTGTCGCGTATACTTTCCGGGGTGTCTACAAAATCGATCTCCGGTGTTACACCCATTGCCTCGAAAGTGTTCAGCGCCAGTGCCATAAAGGTGCGGGCTGTTCCGGAACCAAGGTTATAAATGCCAGAGTTCTTGCGGTGGTGCATCAGGAACATGCATACTTCCACCACATCCTTTACATACACAAAGTCGCGCATCTGCTCACCATCGGCAAAATCCGGGTTGTGCGAACGGAACAGCGTCAGGCGGCCTTTCTCTTTGATCTGGTTGTAGGCATGGAAAATAACCGAAGCCATACGGCCTTTGTGGTACTCGTTCGGGCCGTACACGTTGAAAAACTTCAGGCCTGCCCAGAAGAAAGGCTTAGCCGTCTGCTCCAGCGCCCACTTATCGAAGTCGTTTTTCGACTCACCGTACGGGTTCAGCGGCTTCAGCAACGGAATGATGGCCTCATCATCGTCGTAGCCCAGTGTGCCGGAGCCATAGGTAGCCGCCGAAGAAGCGTATACCAGCGGAATCTGGTATTCGCAGCAGGCGTTCCATACTTTTTTGGAGTAGTTCAGGTTGAGCAGGTCGAATACATCCTTGTTAAACTCTGTGGTATCAGTGCGGGCACCCAGGTGGAAAATGAACTCCACTTCTTCGTAGTTCTTGTCCAGCCACTCGAAAAAGCCATCGCGGTCTACATACTCCTTTATTTTTTTTCCCTTCAGGTTGTCTTCTTTTTTGGCGATGGAGAAATTATCCACCACCACGATATCATTAAAATTGGCTGCATTGAGCCTGCTTACAAGGCAGCTTGCAATAAAGCCGGCAGCACCAGTTACGACGATCATACTTCAGATTTATAGGCTGTAACGTAATTTGGGTTAAATTTACGAAAATAAACGGAGCAGCCGCCTTTAAAGGTATGCTACCAAAGCCATAGTTTGAGACACACCCATACTTTATACTTCAACATCTGCTGTCTTCTGCTGGTTTGCCTGCTGCCTTTTCTGCAGGGCTGCAGCGAAAAGGAGCCGCAACAGGAGCACACCGTAGTGCTGCAGGATGACCTCGGGCGGAAACTGCGGTTGCCGGCTCAGCCCAAACGTGTGATGGCCTTCTCGCCGGCCATGACCGAAATGCTGTTTGCCATCTGCGACACGGCCACCATCGTAGCCCGCACGCCCAACTGCGATTATCCTGAAGGAGTAAAAACAAAGCCGGTGGTGAATAATTATCCTGTAGACTACGAGCAGGTGCTGGCGCTGAAGCCGGATATTGTGTTCACCAGCGAAGGCATTACGCCGCTGGATGTAGCGGCCCAGCTGCAGGAACTAGGCGTAGCGGTATACTACCAGAAGTATAGAACCGTGGAAGATGTGTTCAGCGGGATGGAAGCCATTGGCCGCATTACGGGGCGGGAGCGACAAGCAAAGCACCTGGCCGATTCGCTCCGTCTACAGGTTAAAGAAATAGCACAGCGGCATACGCAAAACCAGCCGCCGCAGCGCATACTTGCCATCACCTGGACCGATCCGATCTATGTGTACGGGCAAAACACGCTACTCACCGACAAGCTACACTTACTGGGCGCTGAGAATGCCGTGCAGGAACTGTTCGACCAGCCGTACCCGGCATTGACCCGGGAGTATATCCTGAAGCTGAACCCCGATGTGCTGCTGGGAGGGAGCCCTGAAAAGCTGGAGCAGACGTTCTTCAGCCTATACCCGGAGCTGCGCAAGATCAATGCCTATCAAAACCGCCGTATCTATGCCCCGACAGGCAACCTGCTGGAGCGGCCGGGGCCGCGTGTAGTGGAATCTATACTTGAACTGGAGCGCTTCCTGTACCCATGAGCAAATTGTTATACTTTATAGTTGCCCTGTTGCTCCTACTGGCGGTGCTGTTGCTGGGCCTGCAGGTAGGTTCTTTCGAGTCAGACCTCTCTACCATAGCAGAGGCTTTCCTGAACTATAATCCTGATAACACCACACACTACGCCATTGTGCACCTGCGCCTCCCGCGCCTGCTGCTTGCCTTGGTAGTGGGGGCTTCGCTGGCCTTTTGCGGCTACCTGATGCAGGCAATGGTTAACAACGGACTGGCCGACCCCTACTTGCTGGGAACGGCTTCCGGGGCCTCGCTGGGTGCTGTTATCGTTTTCTTTGGCTTTGTGGATGTGGTGGTGGCCGGTATCTACATGCCGCCGGTGTTTGCGCTACTGGGGGCTTTTATCGTTACGCTGGTGGTGGTTATACTTGGTTACCGCAAACGGCAGCTGATTCCGGCGCAGCTCCTGCTGGCAGGCATTGCCATCAGTTCGCTGGTTACGGCTATCGTTGGGCTGCTTACGTTTCTTTCCGATTCGGAAGGCAAGCTAAAGTCTGTTATTTTCTGGTCGATGGGGAGCTTTGAGCGTGCTTCCTGGGAGTTGCTGCCGTACCCGACGGTGGCGCTGCTGTTAGCTTTAGGGCTCTTTGTTTTTCTGCAGAAACAGCTTAATATCCTGCTGCTGGGCCAGGAGCGGGCGCAGGCACTGGGCGTGCAGGTGGCCCATACGCGCTGGGCTATACTTGCCACCGTGTCAGTAGTAACCGGCTTTGCCGTGGCTACCTCGGGGCCCATCGGTTTTGTGGGGCTGATTGTACCGCACGTGACGCGGGGTCTGATGGGTACGACCGGTAAAACCAACCTGCTGTTCTGCGCCTTTATCGGAGGTCTTTTTATGCTCCTCTGCGATCTTCTATCGCGCATCATTTATCCGCCGGCCGGTTTGCCAATTGGTATCATAACTTCGTTCTTTGGTGTTCCTTTCTTTGTATATTTGCTGTCCAGAAAGAATTATAAGTTTAGCAGTTAAATGATTTACGTAAGCAGATTAGAGCATTTCAATGCGGCCCACAAGCTGCACAACCCGAATTGGTCGCTGGCGAAGAATAAGGAGGTTTTCGGGCCATGTGCAAATGTTAACTGGCATGGGCACAATTATGAGCTGATCGTGACCGTAAAAGGAAAGCCGGACCCGGAAACGGGCTTTGTGATAGACCTGAAAAAATTAAGTACCCTCATCCGCAAGCACATCATCGAGAAGGTAGACCACAAAAACCTGAACCTCGACGTGCCCTTTATGGAAGACAAACTGGCCAGTACCGAAAATTTGGTAATGGAGTTCTGGAAGATCCTGGAGCCACGCATTGCTGAAATTTCCAAGGCCAGGCTGCACAGCCTCAAATTGTATGAAACCCCACGCAACTACGTGGAGTATTTTGGTGAATAAACCGGATCAACTTTTCAATTTCTTTTTACCCCGGCTTATTGCCATGCCTGCACAGGTAGCCCTTAACGGACACTAACTGTATGAAATATTATATTATAGCCGGTGAGCGGTCAGGTGACCTGCATGCCTCCAACCTCATCAAAGAGCTTCGGAAAAAAGACCCGGAAGCGGAGATCAGAGGCTGGGGAGGCGAGATGATGCAGGAAGCTGGCATGGACCTGGTGAAGCATTACCAGGAAATGGCTTTTATGGGTTTTGCCGAGGTCTTCTCCAACCTGTTTAAAATAGCCGGTTTTCTGAAAGAGTGTAAGGCCGATATCCAGAAGTATAAACCGGATGTGGTGATACTGGTGGACTATGCCGGCTTCAACATGCGTATTGCCAAATTTGCCAAGGCACAGGGTTTAAAAGTATTCTACTACATCTCTCCAAAGATCTGGGCATGGAACCAGGGGCGTGCGCATAATATCAAGAAGTTTGTGGACCGCATGTTTGTGATCATGCCGTTTGAAGAAGAATTCTACAGCCGCTATGATTACAAAGTAGATTACATCGGCAACCCTGTTTCTGATTCGGTAACAGATCACGTGGTAACAGAGAACTTCAGAAGCCGGAACAGGCTGACGAACAACAAACCCATCATCGCCATTTTGCCGGGCAGCCGAAAACAGGAGATTGAAAGTATGCTGCACGTGATGCTAAGTGTGGTGCCGTCTTTTCGTGATTACCAGTTTGTAGTAGGAGCGGTGTCTAACTTTCCGAAGGAGTTTTACGAGGAGTATAACAAGGACGCCAACATCAAGATTGTGTACGACCAAACCTACGACCTGCTGGCGCACTCCAAAGCGGCCCTGGTTACTTCTGGTACTGCCACGCTCGAAACAGCCTTATTCAATGTGCCGCAGGTGGTGTGCTACAAAACGAGCTCTATTTCCTATAACATCGGAAAGATGGTGATCAAGGTGCCCTACATTTCGCTGGTGAACCTTATTGCAGGCAAGCAGGTGGTAACAGAGCTTATACAGGATGATTTCACGCCGAAAAAGATTGTAGCAGAGTTAAAGCAGATTCTGTTCGATAAATACTTCCTGAAAAGGCAGCTGAACGGATATGCCCTGGTGCGCGAAAGGATCGGCAATTACCGTACGGCAGAGCGGGCCGCGGAACTGATGGTGGATTATCTGAAATGATAAGTTATACTATAACAAAGGCAACAAAAAAGCCCTGAGAGTAGTCTCAGGGCTTTTTTGTTGCTTATGATCTATACTTAGGCAACGCGCAGCTGCTTCAGTGTGGATTTGTCAAATTTCTCGCGGGCATACTCGCCGGTAATTACCAGTTCTTTCTGGCCCTCTTCCGACGGCAGCTCGAACATGGCGTCTGTCATGATGCCTTCGCAGATAGAGCGCAGGCCGCGTGCTCCCAGCTTATACTCGGCGGCTTTCTCCACAATGTATTCCAGTGCTCCATCGTCGAAGGTAAGCGTGATGTTTTCCATCTCAAACAGGCGCTTGTACTGCTTCACGATAGAGTTCTTTGGCTCCAGCAGGATGCGGCGCAGTGTTTCTTTGTCCAGCGGGTCGAGGTGCGTGAGCACTGGCAGACGGCCGATAAGCTCTGGTATCAAACCAAACGACTTCAGGTCCTGCGCTGTCATGTACTTCAGGAAGTTCTCGTTTTCTTCCGCCTCATCCAGTTTAGACTTGGAGAAACCAATCGGACGTGTGTTCAGACGGTTTTTGATCAGCCTGTCGATGCCTACAAAGGCGCCTCCACAGATGAAAAGGATGTTCTCGGTGTTTACCGTGATCATTTTCTGCTCCGGGTGCTTGCGGCCTCCTTGTGGCGGAACGTTTACCACAGTGCCTTCCAGCAGTTTCAGCAGGGCCTGCTGCACGCCTTCACCGCTCACATCACGGGTAATAGAAGGGTTGTCGCTCTTACGGGCTATCTTATCAATTTCGTCGATGTATACGATGCCACGCTCTGCCGATTCCACGTTGTAATCGGCTGCCTGCAACAGGCGGGTAAGTATACTTTCCACGTCTTCACCAACGTAACCAGCCTCTGTCAGCACAGTAGCATCGGCAATACAGAAAGGTACCTGCAGGATGCCGGCCATCATACGAGCCAGGTACGTTTTACCGGTACCGGTTTCACCCACCATGATGATGTTGGACTTCTCGATCACCACATCCTCTTCGTTGGAGCGCTGCATCAGACGCTTGTAGTGGTTGTACACCGCCACCGACATTACCTTCTTCGCTTCGTCCTGACCCACTACAAATTGGTCAAGGTACTCCTTCATCTGCTTGGGCTTCATCAGATTGAATTTAGGAGTACGGCTGTTGGCACGTATCTTATTTTCTTCGTTCAGGATCTGCTGAGCCTGCCCGATACAACGGTCGCAAATGTGCGCGTTGATACCGGAGATCATCACCGATACGTCCTTCTTGTTTTTGCCGCAAAATGAGCAAGTAATTTCCGCCATAAAAAGATTGATCCAGGTTTACAAAGCTTTCAGAAGCAATGTGGAAAGCAAAGGTACAAAATTGAAAAGTTAAAGGTGCATAAATTTTATGACTTCAATGTTGATATGGTTATAAAAAGTACTCATAAATTATAAAATTTCTATTCATATATTTTTGCATAATCGCCTGAATCATAGTGTTTTATAATTAGAGTATATCCACACCGCCCTGTTGATAAATTTTTATTATACCCTTAAGTTTCGTGTAAGGTTTGAGAACCGGGAGACGTAATTGCGCTAAATTGTACAAAATAAAACCCGCTCATGTATAATGAGCGGGTTTAAAAAGAGGTTTATATACTCTTATTGGTTGCCTTACAGGGTGTTAGGCTGTCTTCTTGCGGGTTAATACCTCGTCAATCAGGCCATACTCTTTTGCCTCTTCGGCACGCATCCAGTAATCGCGGTCAGAGTTGTCGTATACTTCCTGGTACGATTTGCCAGAGTGGTCTGCCAGAATTTCATACAGTTCTTTCTTCAGCTTCAGGATCTCTCGGGCTGTGATCTCGATATCTGAAGCCTGGCCTTGAGCACCACCCATTGGCTGGTGAATCATGATACGGGCGTGCGGCAGGGCAGAACGCTTGTTTTTAGCGCCACCAGCCAAAAGCACAGCACCCATTGATGCTGCCAGACCAGTACAGATCGTAGCCACATCCGGGCTTACGTACTGCATCGTGTCATAAATACCCAGACCAGCATACACAGAGCCACCCGGGCTGTTAATGTAGAGCAGGATGTCTTTCTTCGCGTCGGCAGACTCCAGGAACAGCAGCTGCGCTGTAATGATGTTAGCGATAAAATCGTCTACCTGTGTGCCCAGGAAGATGATGCGGTCCATGATCAGACGCGAAAATACGTCGATCTCACGGAAGTTAGTCGGGCGTTCCTCAATCACGGAGCGGGTCATACTTTCAATGGTATGCATGGCTCTGCCCTCTACATGATGGATATATTGGTCTACGCCCAGGCCACTCAGGCCCTGGCCTTTTACAGCAAATTTCCGGAACTCGTCTTTGTTAAACATATCTTGTTTATTTTACGGTTTATTCAAAAATAAAAAAGTCCTTTAAAAAAAGGACTTTTTTACACTATAGTTTTTTTATCTGTTAATTAAAACGACAGATTTCTAAAGTCCTCTGCAGTGATTGTCTTCTCTGCAACAGTCATTGTCTCTCTAAGTTTTGCGAGCACCTTCTCAGCCAGTAGTTGCTCGTACTCCTGAATATAGTTACGGCCATTATCCTGGCTCAGGTACTGGTTTGCGTAGTTGTTCATGCTCTCTACCAGTTCTTCTGGTATTTCAGGCATGTTGAACTGGGCCAGCATCTTCTCTTTTGTGCTGTTTACAACCTCTTCGTTGCTTACTTTCAGCTCGTTTTGCTCTACAACCTTGTTCTTGATCATAGACCACTTCAGCTCGCGCACATATTTATCGAAGTTTTCTTCGATCTGCTCGGCAGTTAAACGGCCTTCGTTGGTTACCTGTAACCAGCGCTTGAAGAATTCGGTTGGGATTTCTACGTCAACATTGTCTACTAACGTATCAATGATATTACGGTTCAGCAGGTTTTCTGCTTCACGGTCGTAATTCTCCTGGATCGTCTCACGGATTTTGGCGTCAAGCTCTTCTTCGCTCTTAACCTCGTCTTTACCGAAAAGTTTGTCAAACAGCTCCTGGTTCAGTTCGGCAGGCTCTGTGCGGCTGATTTTCTCTACTGTAAATTCAAACTCACCGTTCAGGTCAGCTGTTACTTCCTTGCTCAGGCCTGTTACGTGCGCCAGGGCAGCGTTGTCGTCGCCAAAAGTTTTGCGGATATCAAAGCGGATCACATCGCCCTCTTTAACACCTACGAATTTATCCTGGCCTTCAACCACACGGTTAGTAGGGATAAGCGTCTTTGACTGAAACTCACCTTCTACTGCCTTCAGCTCACCGGAAATGAAGTCACCTTGCTCAGATGTCTCCGGGTTGGTAGTCTTACCAAACTGACGCTTCAGGTTCTCGTATGCCTCGTCAATAGTTTTCTGATCTACCTCAACTTTGTAGCCCTCTACGCTTTTGTCAAGCGGAAGGTTAAAGTCTGGCAGCAGGCCTACAGCATAATTAAATTCAAAGCTCTTCTGGGTATCCCAGTCGATCTCTGATTGGTTAGGCTCAGGAAGTGGCTCACCCAAAAGCTTCACATCGTTGTCTTTGATATACTTAGAGATCTGCTCCTGCAATAGTTTGTTGATCTGCTCTACCAGGATGCTCTTGCCATACATCTTTTTTACCAGACCTGCAGGTACTTTGCCTGGTCTGAAACCTTTGATCTGTGCTTTTTTGCTATATTCCTTTACTTGCTGGTCTACTTGTGTAGCGTAATCGGCCTCTTCGAGAACTACCTTCAGTTGAGCGTTCGTGCTGTCGGTTTGATTTAATGTAATATTCAAGGCTTACAAATTTTTTAGTTGAAACATCTTGTAAAAACAAACCCCCAACATGGCTGTTGAGGGTTCTGTTTATGTTGTGCGGATGGAGGGACTCGAACCCCCATGCCTCGCAGCGCTAGATCCTAAGTCTAGTGCGTCTACCAATTTCGCCACATCCGCGTGGTGTTGTTTGTAATGATGGTGCAAATTTACGCACGGTTTTTTTATTTGCAATAGATGACCCAAAAAAAAGTGAAATATTTTCTGAACGCTATCTTTCAACCCTAATCTTGGTCGCTGTTTATACTTTCCTGCAACAGATCCAAGGAGCCAAAGCCTTCTTATAGTATTGGTTACATGCTATAATCAGTTATATTTGAAACTTATAAAGCCACAGGTTAATTTATACTTATAGAAAGAGAAACAAGAGGTATACTTGGTGTAGAGCCAGTTTGCCCTACTTCTCTTCTTGAATTACTATGATCGATCCGGAAGCAGAACGCAAAGAGATCCTTAGGCATTACCGAAGATTGCTACGGTACGCAAAGCCTTTCCTTAAGGACAATGATGCCAAAATCATCAAGAAGGCTTTCAATACTTCAGTGGAGGCGCACAAAGATATGCGCCGCAAATCAGGCGAGCCTTATATACTACATCCGCTGGCCGTTGCCCAGATAGCCGTGGAAGAAATTGGCCTGGGTACTACCTCTATTGTAGCCGCACTGATGCACGATGTGGTAGAGGATACTGAGATGGAGATTGCCGACATCGAGCGCGAGTTCGGTTCGAGCGTGGCCAGGATTATCGAAGGCCTTACCAAAATCTCCGGGGTATTCGACTATGGCAGCTCGCAGCAGGCCGAGAACTTCCGTAAAATGCTGCTTACCCTCTCAGACGACGTGCGGGTTATACTTATCAAGCTTGCCGACCGCCTGCACAACATGCGCACGCTGGATAGCATGCCGCGCCACAAGCAGCTCAAGATCGCTTCTGAAACAATGTACCTCTACGCGCCACTGGCACACCGCCTGGGCTTGTATGCCATCAAATCAGAGCTAGAGGATTTATACTTAAAGTATACAGACACGGAGACGTATAAAGACATCTCCAACAAGATTCGGCAGACGCGCAGTGCCCGCAACAAGTTTATCAAGGATTTTATACATCCGATAGAGGAGGAGCTACGCCGCCACGGCTTTAAGTTTGCGATCAAAGGCAGACCAAAGTCTATCTATTCTATCCTGAAGAAGATAAAGAAGCAGAACATCACCTTCGATGAGATCTACGACCTGTTTGCTATCCGTATTATTCTGGATGTGCCGCTGGAAAACGAGAAGGCAGCCTGCTGGCAGGTATACTCTATTATAACAGACTTCTATCAGCCTAACCCCGACCGCCTGCGCGACTGGGTGAACACGCCAAAGTCGAACGGGTACGAATCGCTGCATACTACTGTCATGAGTAAATCAGGGCAGTGGGTGGAAGTGCAGATCCGCACCCAGCGCATGGATGAAATTGCCGAGCGTGGCTATGCGGCGCACTGGAAGTATAAAACCGAAAACTCAGTAGCCGAATCGGCGCTGGAGCAGTGGATAAACAAAGTGCGCGATATGCTGGAAGGCAATACGGCCAACGCGCTGGAGTTCATGGATGAGTTCCGTAAGAACTTGTTCGTGGAGGAAGTGTTCGTGTTTACACCGAAAGGCGAACTGATCATACTGCCGGACAAGGCAACCGCCCTTGACTTTGCTTTCGAGATCCACTCGCAGATAGGCATGCACTGCCTGGGAGCCAAGGTGAACCAGAAACTGGTGCCGCTGAGCTATAAGCTGCACAACGGCGACCAGGTAGAGATACTGACCTCTCAGAAGCAGAAGCCGAACGAGGAGTGGCTCAAGTATGTGGTTACCTCCAAGGCCCGATCCAGGATAAAGGAGTACCTGCGCGAGGAGCGCAAGTATAAATCTGAGCAGGGCCGACTGCTGCTGGAAAAACGATTGGATCAGCTGAAAATTGCCGATACCAATGCCAACATCAACAAGCTGCTGGCCTTCTTCAATGTGCCCACCCTGCAGGACCTCTATTATAGAGTAGCATCCGGGCGCATCGATCCTAAAAATATAAAAGAGGTGATCTTCACGGCTGCTGCCGACAAGCCTTCGTCCATACTTGATCCGAAGTCCTTCGACAAGGAGGTGCAGAAGATCAGGGGCGTGAACTCCGATATGCTGGTAATTGGCGAGCATACCTCGAACATGAAGTATAAAATAGCCAAGTGCTGCAATCCGATACCCGGCGACGACGTGTTTGGCTTTGAAGAAGGGGACGAAGATATCGAGATACACCGCACCAGTTGCCAGCGAGCCGTTGAGCTGATGTCGAACTACGGCAACCGCATTGTAAAGGCGAAATGGACGGATCAGCAGGAGCTTGCCTTCCTGGCCGGTATCCACATCAAAGGTACCGACAGGGTAGGATTGGTGAACGATCTAACAAAAGTGATCTCGAACAGTTTGAAAGTAAACATGCGCTCCATCACCATCGATTCGCATGATGGAATCTTTGAGGGTAATATCATGGTTTTTGTTAATGATACAGGCCACCTCGATAAACTGATACAGCGCATGGGCAGAGTGAACGGCGTGCTGGCAGTAGAACGATTTGAGTAAGGGTGGCGCTAGCCATATTATAATTGAGAAAACATGTCCTTAGACAATCATAAATTTGAAGAAGTAAAAAAGATCTTTACCGCCTACCTGGAGAGCAAAGGCCTGCGCAAAACGCCGGAACGATACGCTATCCTGGAGGAGATCTATTCCCGGTCGGGGCATTTTGATGTAGAATCGCTTTACATCAGCATGAAAAACAAAAACTACCAGGTTAGCCGGGCCACGGTGTACAACACACTGGATCTGCTCGTGGAGAATGACCTGGTAAGCAAGCATCAGTTTGGCCGGAATCTGGCCCAGTATGAAAAATCATACGGCTACCGGCAGCACGATCACGTAATATGTACTGAATGCCACAAGGTAGTGGAGTTTTGCGATCCACGGGTTCATCAGATCCAAAGTATGGTGGGCGAACTGTTAAATTTTCATATCTTGCACCATTCCCTAAATCTATATGGTATCTGCGGCGATTGCCGCGCCAAAAAAGCAACAGAACCGCACCATGAAGTACCAAACAGAGCTGAAGGATGAGATACTTTTCATAAGGTTGGAAGGAGACCTGATCGCAGGCCCGGACACACAGACTCTGATCACCGACGTAGATCAGAAGGTGAACGCGAATGTGTTGCTTTGTGCGGTAGATCTCTCCAACGTTCGCTTTATGGATAGCAGCGGCATGGGCGTACTTGTATCGTTGCTTACAAAGTTCAGGAACAGGGGAGGAGAGCTTGTTCTGATCAAACCTTCCGATCATATCCGCAAACTACTGATCGTAACAAAGCTGAATGCGATTTTTACCATCGCAGAAAACGATATATTTGCAGCGCAATTTCTAAAGGAATCAATTTACTAAAGTATAAATGGCAGTTGACATACTAATAGGTCTGCAGTGGGGCGACGAAGGCAAAGGCAAAATCGTTGACGTACTGGCTCCGACCTATGATATTGTTGCCCGTTTCCAGGGCGGTCCTAATGCAGGTCACACACTAGAGTTCGAAGGTACAAAGCACGTGCTGCACCAAATCCCTTCCGGTATCTTTCACCCGCATATTCAGAATATCATCGGAAATGGCGTAGTACTGGACCCGATCGTATTCCGCACCGAAATGCAGAAGCTGCAGGACCGCGGCGTGGATGCTGCTAAAAATCTTTTTATCTCTAAAAAAGCTTCCCTTATACTTCCATCACACAAGGTGCTGGACAGAGTATCGGAGGAAGCCCTGGGCAGCGGAAAAATTGGTTCTACCCTGAAAGGGATCGGACCGACCTACCAAGATAAAATTGGCCGCGTAGGTTTGCGCGTAGGCGACATACTGGCTCCTGATTTTAAAGAGCGTTACAATAAACTCGTAGAGCGTCACCGTAAAACAGTAGAGTTTTATGGCCAATCCCTTGACTTAGGTGAGCAGGAACAGACTTTCTTCGAAGCGGTGGATTACCTGCGCTCGCTGCAGCTGGTAGACAGCGAATACATGATCAACGAAGCACTGAAAAGTGGTAAGCGTATTCTGGCAGAAGGTGCTCAAGGGTCTCTGTTGGATGTTGATTTTGGAACGTACCCATTTGTAACTTCTTCTACCACGTTGGTTGCCGGTGCCTGCACCGGATTGGGAGTTGCGCCAAGACACATCGGAGAAGTGTACGGAATCTTCAAAGCATACTGCACACGTGTAGGCAGCGGTCCATTCCCGACAGAGTTACTGGATGAAGTTGGAGAGCAGATACGCCAAGCAGGTAGAGAGTTCGGGTCTACAACGGGTCGTCCGCGCCGTTGCGGCTGGATAGATCTTCCAACTCTGAAATACTCGATCATGCTGAACGGCGTAACGCAACTCAACATGATGAAAGCGGATGTGCTGACAGAATTCGATACTATAAAAGTATGTACACATTATAAGCTACCTTCAGGTGAGATAACAGACCAGTTGCCGCATTCGTTGGAAACAGAAAGCCTGGAGCCGGTTTATGCAGAGCTCCCTGGCTGGAAAGTGGATCTGAACCTGATAGATTCTATAGAAGACTTGCCAGAAGCATTTAATAATTATCTGTCCTTCGTGGAAGAACATCTGCAGGTGCCTATTACAATTGTATCTGTAGGACCAGATAGAAAGAGTACGCTCAAAAGAGATAATGTACAGGTAGGATAACATCAACAAAGTATAAACTATAAAGGGCTCCCTCTATGCAAAAGAGGAAGCCCTTTTGTTTTTAGAAAAGTCAAGTATGATCAAGTATGAAGAAGAGCAGATGCAATGAACTTCTGGCTGAGGTATAAAGTCTATCAATAGCTCCGAAAGGGAAGTATGGAGAAGAGATGAAGAGTAAAAAAATCTAAAGTATTCCGGAACTTCCGGTACCAGGTGCGTTGTTAATCCTAAGCGCCGGAGAGAAAAGAGAGAGATGAATAAGTATAAAAAAGCTTAGCGGCAGGTAAACCCTGAACTATTTTTCCAATGTTTTCCCGTAGCCCTTCAGGCAGTTAGCAGAAACCCGCCTAGGCTGAGCAGCAAAGTTAAGGGCAAGGGCTTGCAAAGCCA
>NZ_JALPRR010000005.1 GCF_023630205.1 Pontibacter ruber
GAAGTTAAGCCCCGCTGCGCCGATGGTACTGGAGTCACATCCGGGAGAGTAGGTAGCCGCCAACCCCTTCAACCACAAACGCCCCCTGTCCAAAGCAGGGGGCGTTTGTGGTTTTTAGGGCAGCTAAGAAAGTTTTCCTAAGAACAGCACCTAGATAAGAGACGAAAAGCAACCTGCTCTTGCCATTTTCCTGCCATCCCTGCTTGTACTGCCCTCTTCTTAAACGGCTTATTGATGCCTGAGGTGAAGTTGTATTGGTGCGTAAGTGATGTAGTGCAAAACGCGATTTCCTCCGCATGCTGGTTCAAGTAAAAGACAGGTTCTGCAGACTTCGTTCTTATTTGGTGGGATGGTATAAACATTTCGCCTCTTTACGTTAATTATATTGTGAATGAAGCAGAAGTTATAAAGTGTGATAAAAGAGAAGCCCCGGCAGAACATTATCTGCCGGGGCTTCTCTTTTTGTAAATTTGATCTTACTGATTGATGAACTTTGGATGAATAAGGTTTTCGATTGAGAAGATCTCATCCCACTTTTCCTGCGTAATCAGTCTTCTTTCCAGCACCGTAATTTCATGAATAGATTTACCCGTGATCAATGCTTCTTTAGCTATGGAGGCAGATTCCTCATAGCCTAGGATCGGATTCAGAGAGGTTACAATGCCAATGCTGTTCATGACCATATTCTTGCAAATCTCCTCGTTAGCCGTGATGCCATCCACACACTTAGCTTGTAGTGTATAACAGGCATTCTCAAGGTAAGTAAAGGAGCTAAACAAACTATAGGCTATCACAGGCTCCATCACATTAAGCTGCAACTGACCCGCTTCTGCAGCCATTGTGATGGTAACGTCAGTGCCTATTACATAGTAAGCAGTCTGGTTTACTACCTCGGGTATAACAGGATTTACTTTTCCTGGCATGATAGAAGAGCCCGGCTGCATTTTTGGTAAGTTTATCTCATTCAAGCCTGCTCTTGGCCCGGATGAAAGAAGACGAAGGTCGTTACAAATCTTTGATATCTTAATGGCAGAACGCTTCAGAACCCCTGAAACCTGTACATAAGCGCCAGTATCGCAGGTGGCCTCTATAAGGTCTTCGGCTAACACAACCGGTATACCTGTAATTTCTCTTAAGTGCTCTGTAACAATTGCCGGGTAGCCTTCCGGAGCATTGATGGAAGTTCCAATAGCTGTCGCGCCCATATTGATTTCGCAGATAAGCATTTTCACTTCCTGCAGGCGCTGGATGTCTTCTTTTATCGTTGTAGAAAATCCATGGAACTCGGCACCTAATGTCATCGGGACTGCATCCTGCAACTGCGTACGCCCCATCTTAAGAACACCTGCAAACTCTTCGCTCTTTTTGGCAAAAGACTGTTCAAGCGCTACAAGGCTTTTTATGAAGCTTTCGATTTTATTGTATAGGGCAAGACGGAATGCCGTTGGGTAAGCGTCGTTAGTTGATTGGGAACAGTTTACATGGTTATTCGGGTGCAGGAAATCATACTCTCCTTTCTTGTGCCCCAGGATCTCAAGACCAAGGTTAGCGATTACCTCATTGGCATTCATATTCACGGAGGTACCTGCACCACCTTGTATCATATCGGTTACGAACTGATCCAGGAACTCGCCGGCTATGATTCTGTCGCAGGCTTTGCAGATGGCTTCTGCTATAGCAGGCTTCAGTACGCCACAATCCATGTTTGCCAGGGCGGCAGCTTTCTTTACTTGTGCAAAAGCTTTTATAAAGAGCGGTTCTTTAGAGATAGGTATGCCTGTTATATGGAAGTTTTCCAGAGCCCGTAAAGTCTGTATTCCATAATATACTTCATTAGGAATTTCCTTTTCGCCAAGGAAGTCATGTTCCTTTCTGAATGTGCTCATTTCGTTGTAGTCTGTTTTATTAAGGGTATAGTGTATAATTAGTCTTTTAAGCCTCTAAGTCTGCTTTTATCACAGGAGTAGGTAACTCTATCCCCATCGTAGCCGCAGTAGCGAGCACTATATCTGTCGCATACTTTTTAACGCACAGCAATGCGCCGTTCTGACTATAGTAATTGATCAGGTTCTGGTTAATGATCAGCTTCGACGCAAACTCTCCATACTCATCCATGATGCGTTTCTGAACAAGCGTTAAATCCTCTTTGCGCTTTTCTGTTTCAGGGGTGCGCAACGGGCGCTGATAGCGCGAGTCGGGATAATCATGGCTGATGTTATGGTTTTTAGCTTCCTGTTTTGCATTGGCCATGGCTTCTTTCAACAGGCGCTCGTTGCGGGGCTTTTTCAGGCCGCCATGAATTCCCTTTGTATGGTTAAGCCACTCATGCAGATCTGTATTAGGGTTATTGGCCAGCTCCACCAGCGCCTCGTTGCCGATGATGTAAGGAGCAGGCTTGTTAAATTGCTTAGCCATCTCCTCCCTGAAAGCATACAATTCTTTAAGTATGAACTGCTGGTAATAGTTCAGCCTGAAAGCATTGCGCAGGCGTAAATGCGGATGCTCGGTTTCAGTATACCGGATCTGCTCCAGGATATGATTTTCTTCTTCCAGCCAATGCAAGCGGCCTTGCTTCTCAATTTCATGCACCAGCTTATCCATGATACGATGCAGGTAGATCACATCGATGGCCGCATAGCGCAATTGTTCTTCTGTAAGAGGGCGCTTGTTCCAGTTGCTGGACTGCTGCGATTTGTCTATCTCGGTGTTAAACTCTTCTTTCAGTACGGTTGCCAGCGAGGACCGCTCATAGTTCAGGATCTTAGCGGCTACGTCTGTATCCATGATGCCTCGAACACGGCAGCCTAATTTATCCAGGAGCAGGATATCGTTGTTGGAGTGGTGGATGATTTTTGTGATGGAAGCGTCTTCAAAAAGAGCAAAGACGGGTTTCAAATCGCTGATCGGGAAAGGGTCAATGATATAACAGGTACCATTGCCATCTGCTATCTGCACGAGGCATAAGGTAAAGCCATACGTAAAGCGATTCTGATCAAACTCAAGGTCGAGTGCTAATGCTTTATATTGCTTTAGTTGCTCAACTGCTTCCAGTAACTGGGTATCAGAATCAATGAGTTTTATAACAACCCCTTCCTCCATCATAGGTGAATTTTCCATTCCCTAAATTTAACAGGAATCACCCATAAACGCACTTTCTGTGCCTATTTCTTTTATCAGGCTGCAGGAGCTGTACTTTACTAAGGTAAGGCTGTAAAAATAAAGCGCCTCTGCCTTGTAAGGCAGAGACGCTTCAGCATTAATTATCTAAATATGGATATGTTATTGTTGTGGCTGCTCTTCCTGTATGTCATCTGCAACGCCATCGTTAACAGTGGTGTCCTGAACAGTGGTTGTATCAGTTTCAGTCCCCATTTCTGTCTCTGTTTCTGTAGTCTCAGTTTCTGTGGCAGTGTTGTTTTCAGTGCCACAAGCTGTAAAAGCAAAGAAAGCGAATGCAGCGAAAGCTAATTTTATTGTCTTTTTCATGGTATTCAATTTTTAATGAAACAAGAAATTTGTACTTGTTTATACAGCTTATACGAATAGGTAACCCACAAGGTATTCAGTAATTATCTATTTCTTAGGTAAGCGTACTGAATTCTTGTGTGTAGGATAGGATATTATACATAAACAGAATGTAGAGCAAATCTATGATTTGGACCCAAATCATACTTAAAATATATCTTTTATAACTATTTGAAGTTGGTGAAAATATTTATAAGTTGCTGATCCTTACGCTGCTCCCATACTTCGCCACTGTATGCCCACCCTCTTACATGGTTTATTCATCCTGATGAAACCATTAACTACACATAAAACCATGAAGAACCACAATCATTCAGCACGCCGGCTAAGGGGTGTGTATTCCCTGTTGTTACTTGTATTTGCGCTTGCCGCCTGCGATAAACAGGAAGAGGCCTTGCCTGATCAGCTAAATGCGCAGGCTACTGTAGATGCAAAAGAAGGCAAAACCACCATACACTATGGCCCGGCAACGCCATTGGGGCAGGGGGTAGCGCGCGCCTGGGTAGAAGTAACACGCGATGGCACGCCTGTAGCAATAGGGGTGAACATGTCGGCCAAAGCGGCAGCAAGCCTGCCTGAAAAGCCAATGATGTATGAAGTGCAGTTGCCAAAACAGGGCGATCTGACGCAGTATACAACGATAGGTTTAGATTGGAACCCCGGCGGTCACCCACCTATGCCTTACCTGAAGCCTCATTTCGACGTGCATTTCTATATGATCTCCGATGAAGAGCGCATGATGATCCCGCACGAGCCGTTGCACGAGTTCAGCGCTGAGTTCGCTGCTAATTACATGCCGCCTTTGTACATTTCAACAAGAGAAGCTATACCTGCCATGGGCGTACACTGGGCCGATGTTTTATCTCCTGAACTGGCGCCAAACGGACCTTCCTTTACCAAGACGTTGATTCTGGGTGGCTATAACAATAAGTTTTTATTCATAGAGCCTATGATTACGCTGGACTACCTGCAGCACCTGGAGGGCAATGTGCCGGTTGTATCGCCAATACGCCAGGCACCTAAGGTGCAGCAATCTGGTTACTATCCGCTGACCTATACTATCTTGTATGACCCGACTCCGGGAGAGTATGAGATCTCATTGACAGACCTGCAATACAGAGCAGCAGAATAAACTAAAACGGCTCCTGCTTAACCCAAAGCAGGAGCCGTTTTTATATCTAGCAAGTATAAATTACTTCTTGCTGGCAGAAAGCATTGTATCACGACGGGCCTTGAATTCAGAGCCTTCTTTCCATTCCGGGTATTTGTCTGCGTTAGCAACTCTGTAGCCTATCCTGAAGAACAGCTGAAGGTCTTCCACACCGCCCTCCAGGTTCCAGTCGTCACGCACCTCATCGCTTACCTTGTGGTAATGATCAGCAGTATACTTTTGCTGAAGACTGTCAATAAAGCCGGCGGGTTTGTTGCGGGCCAGCACACCGGATTTGGCATACAGCGCCGGCACGCCCTGTTTCGCAAATTCAAAGTGATCGGAACGATAGTAAGAGCCTTTCTCCGGAGAGGTTTCCGGTACGATACGGCGGTTTTGGGAGCGTACTTCCTCTGCCAGTATGTCTTCCAGGGTAGAGTTTCCTGCACCCACCACAACCACGTCTTCAGTAGGGCTGTATGCGTTAAGCACATCCATGTTGATGTTGGCAAGCGTCTTGTTGAGTGGGTAAAGCGGGTTAGTGGCGTAGTACTTGGAACCAAGCAAGCCTTGCTCTTCGGCTGTAACAGCTAAGAAAAGGATGGAGCGTTTGGGTTTGGTCGGCAGTTTGGTAAAAGCTTCTGCCAGTTCAAGCAAGCCTGCCGTACCTGTGGCATTATCCAGTGCACCGTTGTAGATCTGATCGCCTTGTAATTTACTGTCTTTGCCCAGGTGGTCCCAGTGGGCGGTGTACACAACATACTCGTTTTTCAACTGTGGATCGGAGCCTTCCAGCTTAGCTACTACATTGCGCGACTCTATCTCACGAAGTTGATTTTTGAGGGTAAAGTTGGCCTTTGCATTGAGCGGAACCGGCTTAAAGTCTTTCTTCAGAGCGGCTGCCTTTAGCTGCTCCATGTTCTTACCGGTCGCGGCAAACAGCTGTTTTGCTTTTTCAGACGTGATCCATGCTTCTACAGCGGCGCGGTCCATGTTCTTGTTAGGCGTGCTGATGTCGAAGTTCTCACGGCTCCAGCTTCCTGATACCACCTCGTACGGATAACCTGCCGGGCCTGTCTCGTGGATGATGATAGCAGCAGCAGCTCCTTTTTCAGCAGCTATTTCATACTTGTAGGTCCAGCGGCCATAGTAAGTCATGGCTTTGCCGCCAAATACGGTGCTATCGAGCTGGCCTGGTTTACCCGGTGCAGGTACAGGAGGATCGTTGATCAGCATGACAATGGTTTTGCCTTTCACATCCACGCCTTTGTAGTCGTCCCAGCCATACTCCGGGGCCACAATGCCATAGCCTACAAATACCATATCGGAGTTTTCGACTTTCACCTCGGGCACAAAGCGGCGCGACACGGCTACATAATCTTTGGGGAACTCCAGGTTTATTGTTTTACCTGCAGCTGTAAACGATGCTTTGGGTTGCGCTGTGAAGCCGAACATAGGTACCTTCTGCACATAAGAGCCATCGGGGTTGCCGGGTTGCAGGCCTGCTTTCTTAAACTGTCGGGTGAGGTAATTTACTGTAGAATCTTCGCCAGCTGTGCCCGGGCTGCGGCCTTCAAACGCGTCGGAGGCCAGTGCTTTGGTATGGGTTAGAATATCGGTTGCCGTTATACTTTGCAGGGCCGGGTTCAGGTTGGTGGTGTCACCAGCGCCGGCGGCGGAGCTAGTCGTTTTTTCTTCGGACTCGGCTACTTGCCTGGAGCTTTCGTTGCAGCTGCTTAGGGCAAACAGGCCAAGCAGCGTGAGCAGGGTGATGTTTTTCTTCATAGAGGTAAGGGGTTGATCTTGTTAGCATAAGGTAATACTTTTCTGACTAGCTTTTGTTGTGTTGCTTATACTTTCTGAAAGGCAGGTCTATAGTTAAGCTGGGGAAGCGGGCGATATACTAATTCCTTACCAATTAAGTTAAGCCTATACTTCCTTCTGAAAGTTAAGTAACGATGTAAGAAACAAAGTATGAGTTCAGGATACCGACAGAAAGTGCAGGGAGATGATGGGGGCTGGCTAAATCTTATGCATTTGAAAGAGCTAAAAGAAAGTATACCTATCTTCTAAGAATATCATCAAGCTAGAATGTAAATGCGCAGACCCTGTACAGCGCCTGCGCTAGTTCAGATAAAGAATTGCTATTGTGTTACTATCCAGCCGGTAAGATGGTCTGGTAGCGTGATATTTCCGGAACATAATCAAAAGCTACCAATTTAAAGTATAACTTAGTATTTTAGAGAGTTGAAAATGAGGCATATTTGCTTATGCAAATGCAGGTAATTTGAATTGTGGCAAATACTTCTAACTTTGCCTTTCACATATAGCAGTAACTAGTTATGGATAAATATACCTATATCGCAAACGCGCACGGAGACTACATCGATGAGCTGTACAAAGCTTATCAGCAGGATCCGGAGTCGGTAGATTTCGGCTGGCGCAAGTTTTTTGAAGGCTACGAGTTTTCAAGCGCCTATGGCGAGAACGGACATGCCACAGAGGGCGCAGTAGCTTCTCCAGTAAAAGCAGCAGGCGCTGCAGCTCCTGCTGTATCTGATAAGGAGGTGAGCGTTCGCAACCTTATTCATGCTTACCGTACACGTGGCCACCTGCGTTCCAAGACCAACCCGGTGCGTGAGCGCAAAGACCGCCACGCCATGCTGGATCTGCAGGACTTCGGCCTTTCAGAAGCTGATCTGGATACCGTGTTCCAGGTAGGTGAGATCATCGGCATCGGACCGGCTACGCTTCGTGACATATTGGGTGCATTGAAAAAGATCTACGAAGGCAGCATCGGTTTCGAGTACATGTACATCCGCGACCCGGAGGTACTGGAGTGGTTCAAGCAGAAAGTGGAGCGCGACTCCCTGAACTTCAACCCGGGCATCGAATATAAAAAGCGTATCCTTTCCAAGCTGAACGAAGCCGTAGTGTTCGAGAACTTCCTGCACACGAAGTTCTTGGGCCAGAAGCGCTTCTCACTGGAAGGTGGCGAAACTACCATACCTGCGCTGGACGCCATCATCGACAAAGGCTCTGAACTGGGCGTGAAAGAAGTGGTGATCGGTATGGCGCACCGTGGCCGTCTGAACGTGCTGGCCAACATCATGGGCAAAACTTATGAGCAGATCTTCTCTGAGTTTGAAGGTACTGCCGTGCCGGACCTGACCATGGGCGATGGCGACGTGAAATACCACATGGGCTTCTCGTCTGAGGTGGTAACGCCATCGGGCAACAAGGTAAACCTGAAATTGGCGCCAAACCCATCGCACCTTGAGGCGGTGAACCCGGTCGTAGAAGGCTTTGTACGCGCTAAGATCGACACGCTCTATAACAACGACGCAGACCAAATCATGCCGATCCTGATCCATGGTGATGCTGCTGTGGCCGGTCAGGGTATCGTGTATGAGGTAACACAGATGGCGAACCTGGCGGGTTACAACACCGGTGGTACCATCCACTTTGTGATCAACAACCAGGTAGGCTTTACCACTGATTTTGAAGACGCCCGCTCTTCTATATATTGTACGGATGTTGCCAAGATCATTGACGCACCGGTACTGCACGTAAACGGCGATGATCCGGAGGCGGTAGTGTTTGCGGTGCGTATGGCAGTGGAGTACCGCCAGCGCTACAACAACGATATATTTATCGACATGGTGTGCTACCGTCGCCACGGACACAATGAGTCGGATGAGCCGAAGTTTACGCAGCCGCAACTCTACAACCTGATCTCGAAGCACGCCAACCCGCGCGAAGTATATAATAAAGACCTGATCAGCCGCGGCGAGGTGGATGCGGAACTGGCCCAGAACATGGACAAGGAGTTCCGCCAGTTGCTGCAGGACCGCCTGGACATGGTGAAGCAAAAGCCGTTGCCATACAACTACCAGCCACTGGAGAAAGAGTGGCAGGAACTGCGCCGCTCCAAGCCGGAAGATTTCAACCAGTCTCCGCAAACAGGCATTTCTGCTGAAACAATTGAAACAGTAGGTACAGCGCTCACTACTCTTCCACAAGGCTTTAAGCCACTGAAGCAGATCGAGAAGCTGATCAAAGAACGTAGAGAAATGTTCTTCGAGACCAGGCAGCTAAACTGGGCAGCCGGTGAGTTGCTGGCTTATGGTTCTGTACTACTTGATGGCAGAATCGTGCGCTTCTCAGGTCAGGATGTGCAGCGCGGTACATTCTCGCACCGCCACGCTGTGCTGCACGATGCAGTAACCAGCGCACCTTACAACAACCTGAACCACATGCGCGAGGGGCAGGCATCTTTCGAGATCTATAATTCGCTGTTGTCTGAGTATGGCGTACTTGGTTTCGAGTTTGGGTATGCCATGGCTAACCCGAATGCACTTGTTATCTGGGAAGCTCAGTTTGGCGACTTCTCTAACGGTGCGCAGGTCATGATCGACCAGTTCATCACAGCTACTGAATCGAAGTGGCAGCGCATGAACGGTGTCGTTATGCTGTTGCCGCACGGTTACGAAGGGCAGGGACCGGAGCACTCCAATGCCCGTCCGGAGCGCTTCCTGCAACTGGCTGCTGAGAACAACATCTATGTAACCTACATTACCACACCGGCCAACTTCTTCCACATGCTGCGTCGTCAGCTGGCACTGCCGTTCCGCAAGCCGGCTATCAACATGTCGCCTAAGTCGTTGCTGCGCCACCCATTGGTGTCGTCTCCGATAGAGGAATTTACTTCCGGAGGCTTCCGTGAAGTGATCGGTGATGATTATGCAGTTGCCAAGTCTGTGAAGAAAGTGCTGCTGTGCTGGGGTAAAGTATACTTCGACCTGTTGGAAGAGCAGCAGAAGAATAACCGCACAGATGTTGCCATCATTCGTATGGAGCAGCTGGCGCCGTTCCCGAAAGTGCAGCTGGAGGCAGAGCTCAGCAAGTATAAAAATGCCAGAGTTTACTGGGTGCAGGAAGAGCCTGAGAACATGGGAGCCTGGACGTACATCCTGCGCATCATGCGCAACAGTGTAGAAGATGTAGTGGCCCGTAAAGCCAGCGCTTCGCCGGCAACCGGTTACCTGAAAGTACACGCAAAAGAGCAGCAGGAGCTGATCGGGCGCGCATTTGCCATATAATTAATAATGAGTAATGACTAATGATTAGTGGCAGATGAAGAGTGGATACATGATATTCATTGTTCATTCGTCATTAATCATTACTCACTCGTAATTCATAATTCGTAATTCATAATTCTGATAAAAATATGAGCTTAGAAGTAAAAGTGCCTGCCGTAGGTGAGTCGATCACCGAGGTAACCATAGCCCAGTGGCTAAAGAAAGACGGTGACCGTGTTGAAATGGACGAGGTGATTGCGGAGCTGGAATCTGATAAAGCCACCTTCGAATTGCCAGCTGAAGCCGCAGGCATTTTACGCATCGTTGCACAGGCAGGCGATACCATTGAAGTGGGCGCTACGATCTGCCGCATTGAGCAGAACGGTGAAGCAGGCAATGCACCGGCCGCCCCTGCTGCCGCTGCATCGGCTCCTGCCCAGGCAGCAGCTCCAGCACAACCTGCCGCTGCTCAGTCTTCGGCTCCGGTTGCATCAGGCGAGCCGGTAGAAATGAAAGTACCTACCGTAGGCGAATCGATCTCAGAAGTAACGATAGCAAACTGGCTGAAAAAAGACGGCGACCATGTAACTATGGACGAGGTTATCGCAGAACTGGAGTCTGATAAAGCTACTTTTGAGCTGCCTGCCGAGGCTACCGGTACACTTCAGATCGTGGCACAGCAAGGCGACACAGTAGAGATCGGTGGTCTGATCTGCAAAATTATACCTGGTGCCGGCGCCACACAGGCACAGGCTCAGGCGCACGCCAAGCAACAGGAAGCTACACAGCAGGTGGCTGCACAGCCTGCAGCAGCTGCTACTTCAGGAGCACAAACCTATGCTTCCGGTACGCCATCTCCTGCTGCCGGCAAGATATTGGCTGAGAAAGGCATTAATCCTGCCGAGGTGAGAGGTACCGGTCGTGATGGCCGCATTACCAAAGAGGATGCGCAGGGTGCACAGGCCCGACCTGCTGCGCAGCCAGCCGCCGCTCCGGCTGCAAAACCGGAAGTTGCTGCTGCGCCAGCTGTATCCGGCGACCGCAACCAGCGCCGTGAGAAAATGAGCTCACTGCGCAGAACAGTTTCCCGCCGTCTGGTGCAGGTGAAAAACGAAACGGCTATGCTTACTACCTTCAACGAGGTAGATATGAAGCCGATCATGGACATCCGCAACAAGTATAAAGACAAGTTTAAGGAGAAGCACGAAGTAGGCCTGGGCTTTATGTCGTTCTTCACCAAGGCCTGTACGGTAGCGTTGCAGGAGTGGCCTGCTGTTAATGCCATGATCGACGGCAACGAGATCGTGTAC
Source organism: Pontibacter ruber (assembly GCF_023630205.1). Taxonomy (GTDB): domain Bacteria; phylum Bacteroidota; class Bacteroidia; order Cytophagales; family Hymenobacteraceae; genus Pontibacter; species Pontibacter ruber. The sequence goes on from NZ_JALPRR010000005.1 coordinate 11,067, forward strand.
AACGATTTCTGCGACGTTTCCATTGCCGTTTCTTCTCCGAAAGGCCTGGTAGTGCCGGTTATCCGTAATGCTGAGCAACTGACACTGGATGGCATCGAGAAAGAAGTAATCCGCCTGGCCAAAAAAGCCCGTGATGGTAAGCTTTCTATCGAGGAGATGACAGGTGGTACCTTCACGATCACCAACGGTGGTGTGTTCGGTTCTATGATGTCTACGCCTATTATCAATGCGCCGCAGTCGGCTATATTGGGTATGCACAACATCGTGCAGCGCCCGGTTGCCATCAACGGACAAGTAGAGATTCGACCAATGATGTACCTGGCCCTTTCTTACGACCACCGCATCATCGACGGCCGTGAGTCTGTTAGCTTCCTGGTACGCGTGAAGGAGCTGCTGGAAGATCCGATGAGACTGCTTCTTGGTGTATAAGTTGTTGAGATAAAAAAGGAGGGGTAAGCGAAAAAGTTTGCTCCTCCTTTATTTTATACTTCAATGTAAGCAAAGTATGACGCGAGCGTCCTCGCTCGTGACTGACTATAGCGGGGCCTCCGGCCCTGTCAAAAGAAGTATAAACTCAACAATAGTTCGGCCAGAGGCCTCAGAATAATAGACACGAGCGAGGACGCTCGCGCCATGATAAAGAAAATCAAATACAAAAACGAGAGCTTGCTCTCATCAAAGTATAAAAAGATGAAATACGATGTAACCGTTATTGGTTCTGGCCCTGGTGGGTACGTGGCAGCGATCCGTTGCGCGCAGCTAGGCCTGAAAACCGCGATCATAGAAAAGTATAACGTGCTGGGCGGTACTTGCCTGAATGTAGGCTGTATCCCGTCAAAAGCGCTGCTCGATTCGTCAGAGCACTTCCACAATGCTGCCCATACCTTCAAAGAGCATGGTATTGAACTGGAAAACCTGCAGGTAAACATCCAGCAGATGATCAACCGCAAGGCTGGTGTCGTGAAGTCGAACAACGACGGAATTTCCTTCCTGATGAAGAAGAACAAGATCGATACCTACTTCGGCCTTGGCTCTTTTGTGAACAAGAACACGATCCGGATCACGGGTGCGGATGGAAATGTGCAGGAGATCGAAACCGACAAGACCATCATTGCAACCGGTTCTAAACCGACAGCTCTACCATTCCTGCCAATCGACAAGAAGCGCATCATCACGTCTACTGAGGCCCTGAACCTGACTGAGGTTCCGAAGAAAATGATCGTGATTGGTGGCGGTGTGATCGGTCTGGAACTGGGTTCGGTGTATGCACGTCTGGGCACTAAAGTACAGGTGGTGGAGTATATGGACTCGATCATCCCGACCATGGACCGTTCGCTGGGCAAAGAGCTGCAGCGTATCCTTAAAAAGACACTTGGTTTCGAGTTCTTCTTTAATCACAAAGTAACCGGAGCAACCAACGAAGGTGATGTGGTAAAAGTAACTGCCGAAAATCCGAAAGGCGAAGTGGTGACGTTTGACGGCGATTACGTGCTGGTATCGGTGGGTCGTAAGCCGTACACCGAAGGCCTTGGCCTTGAGAATGCCGGTGTGCAGATGGGCGAACGTGGTATGATTGCCGTAAACGACCACCTGGAAACCAACGTGCCGGGCATTTATGCCATTGGCGACGTAGTGCGTGGTGCCATGCTGGCGCACAAAGCCGAAGAAGAAGGCGTGCTGGTAGCTGAGCAGATCGTTGGCCAAAAGCCGCACATTAACTATAACCTGATCCCGGGTGTGGTGTATACCTGGCCGGAAGTGGCAGGTGTAGGTTACACGGAAGAGCAGCTGAAGGAGCAGGGACGCGCCTACAAAACAGGTTCGTTCCCGTTCAAAGCCTCTGGCCGTGCCAAGGCATCGATGGATACCGACGGTTTCGTGAAGGTGCTGGCAGACAAGGAAACAGACGAGATCCTGGGCGTGCACATGATCGGCCCGCGTATTGCCGACCTTATTGCTGAGGCTGTGGTTGCAATGGAGTTCCGTGCATCGGCAGAAGACATTGCCCGCATGAGCCACGCGCACCCAACCTATACCGAAGCCATGAAAGAAGCGTGTTTAGCTGCGACAGAAAACCGCGCACTGCACATCTAAGCAAGTATAGAAGTATAAAGTATAAAAGCGCCGCCCTGCAGAGGGTGGCGCTTTTTGTTTGTATAGCTTTAGCTATTTCTTTGGCTTATCGATGTGTTTGATGGCGGCCTTTATAGATAATGATCCTAATGCAATATCAGAGTCTACTATATACTTGTTTTGAATGGTAGCTTTAAATATCGCTTTTGTTGGTTGATTGAAATATAATCAGAAAAACTTTTTCAGCCCAGGCAACCTCTGCAAAATTTTCTTCATCTATTAGATCAAAGTCAAAGAATATAACTCACTTAAACCTTAACAACTATGAAAAGACAAGTACAGCTGCTGTTCGTGCTGCTCATACTCCCGCTGCTATCCATGGCGCAAACCAAAGTAAATGCTTCTGAGATCATCGCTAAGATAAACCGGGGCGAAGCGGTGTCTTACAAAAATGCCGAGATCGAGGGCGACCTGGACCTGACGAAGTTGCAGAATAGGAAGCTGAAGAAGGAGGTGGAAGATAAGAACAACTCCAAGGAATATATCAGCACGGTTACAGCGCCGCTCAGCTTTGTAAACTGTACCTTCCGTGGCGATGTGCTGGCCTACTACAATCCAAGCGAAGGCGTTAACATGGTTAAGGGCATGAACGAAGTATACAATACAGATTTCGAAAAAGAAGTGCGCTTTCAGAACTGTACCTTTGAGAAAAAAAGTGCCTTTAAATACTCAGCGTTTAAGCAGGGGGCAAACTTTGCCGCGAGCCGCTTTTCAGAGGAGGCGCTCTTCAAGTATAGCAAGTTCTCGAAGGCAGTAGATTTTTCTGATGCCACTTTCAGAAACGATGCCAACTTCAAGTATGTAGATTTTCCGGTGATGGCCAATTTCAGCGGAGCCACCTTCTACGACGAAGCCAACTTCAAGTATGCCGAATTTCCGGAGGGCGTTACTTTCCAGAAAGCCACTTTCAACGATCTGGCTAATTTTAAATATGCCAAGCTATCCAATCCTGTAAACATGAAAGGAGCCTCCTTTAATGGCAGCGATGATTTTAAGTACACCAAGGTGAACAACAAGAAAGCAACACGTGCCACATTAATGGAAACGTACAGGTAAAGCTGCTCAGCTGCTCAGGTCAAGTATCAGCTCTATGATCTTACCAAGTCCTTCCTCTGAGGTAAAGCCTGGCACGGGCGATAGATCCAGCCACTGGGTCCGTACTTGGTTCATCAGCTCCAGGCTGAGAGGTTGCTTATACGTTGTACTTGCTATAGCCACTGCCAGAGCCGTTTTTAAGTGGTTTGCCTTTACCCGTATGGTATGGTTAGAATAACGGCCGGGGTGCAGGTGCACATACCGGCCCTCGTACACGCCCCAGCGCAGCGCCCATACCGAGCCATCCGAAAGCGTGCAGAGGCGGTAGCCGCCGAGGCCAAGGTAATGTTTAAATACCTCTGGTTGCAACAGGCCCTGTTGCTGCAGGTATAAGATCACTTCTTCTGAGACCTGCAGCGGCGAAAGCGCGCCAAGGTACAGGTCCATCTGCGAACCTCCGATCCTGCGGAATACTTTTTTCAGTTCCTGCTCCGGCAGCTGTGTGCTTTGCCTGGCAAACTCCCGGATGTACTGCAGGTGATGTTTGAGGGGGTGGAAAAGAATAGGCTTCGGAAGATCAGGGCTATGAGCCTCTGTTGGCGGTATGGAAGCTGCAGCTGTCATGGCTATACTTATACTTCAGCCAGCGTTAAAAGTATTCCCGAATAGCACTTGCTTAAATTTTAAGCAGGCAGGCAACCTTCTTTCTTCTTTGCACATCTATACTCTGAAGCTGTTAGAATAGCGCTTTGCTAAGGTGCATTTTAACTTAAATAAGCAGGTTGTTAACTAAAAACAGCTTCCGGAAATGTACAGGAACTATAGTTTTGTAGAGAAACTACCGCAGTAAGTCGATGAAATGATTGTGTAAGTATAAGATACTTAAATCATTCTGAACGATTCGGTACCTTGTATTACAAACTAGCGTAAAATCTTAAGTATCAGTAGTCTTCCGCCTATGATCAAGTTACACAACATACATAAGTACTATGCGGTAGGGCAAAACAAACTGCATGTACTCAAAGGCATCGACATGCATGTGCGGGAAGGTGAATTAGTCTCTATTATGGGGTCTTCCGGCTCAGGCAAATCTACTTTACTCAATATACTGGGCATTCTCGATGACTACGATGCAGGTGAGTATACGTTAGCTGGCACCCCCATCAAGAACCTGTCAGCAACCAAGGCTGCCTATTACCGCAACAAGTTCCTGGGCTTCGTTTTCCAGTCGTTTAACCTGCTCTCTTTTAAGAACGCCATGGAAAACGTGGCCCTGCCGCTCTACTACCAAAAGGTAGGCCGCAAGCAGCGCAACAAACTCGCCCTGGAATACCTCGATATGGTAGGCCTGAAAGACTGGGCAGAACATTCGCCTAACGAGATGTCGGGTGGGCAGAAGCAGCGCGTAGCTATTGCCCGGGCGCTTATCTCACAGCCCAAACTTATACTTGCCGACGAACCCACAGGTGCCCTTGATACACAAACCTCCTACGAGGTGATGGATATCTTCAAAGAAGTGAACCGCAAGGGTATGACCGTTGTGATTGTGACGCACGAGAACGACATCGCCGAGCAAACACACCGCGTCATCCGACTAAAAGACGGCCTGATCGTGAACGATGAGCACGGCCTGTTGGAAGCGACTGTTGCAGAGAATAGAATTTTGAATGAGCGAGTGAGTGAATGAGTGAATCAGGTCGAAAATTAGAGAGGTAGAAAAGTAAAGAAGTATAAAACAGATCCTGTAAATCCTGATTCAGACAATTAACAATCAGCAATCAACAATAAAATCATTCACTCAATCGCTCATTCACTCATTCAAAATTGAAACAAGCATGTTCGATCTAGACAAATGGCAGGAGATACTGGGCACGATGCAGAAAAACAAGCTGCGTACGTTCCTGACCGCCTTTGGCGTGTTCTGGGGCATCTTCATGCTGGTGCTGCTGCTGGGTGCGGGTAAAGGCCTGGAGAATGGCGTGTACAACCGTTTCGGGGCAGGTGCCAAGAACAGCCTGTATGTTTTTACCGGCAAAACAGCGCTGGCGCACCAGGGCATGCAACCGGGCCGCGAGATCAAATTTACGAACGAAGACCTGAGTGCGATAGACCGCGAAGTAAGTGAGTTGGATGTTCTGGCACCGCGTAACCGCGTAATGGGCGAATACACGATCAACTACGGGAAGCAAAATGGCTCATTTCAGGTGTTTGGTGCCGAGCCGGATTTTCTGGTGCTGAACGGGGAGCGCGCTTTTCGCGGTCGCCTGCTGAATGAGTTCGATGAGCGTGAAAAACGAAAGGTCGTAATCATTGGGCAGCAGGCAAGCAACGTACTGTTTGGCGAGAATGCCGATCCGGTGGGCAAGTATGTAAACATCCGGGGCATCTATTTTAAAGTGGTAGGTACTTTTAAAGTAAGTGGCAATAACGGCAGCCGCCGTGAGGAACGCGCTTATATTCCTTTTTCGACGCTGCAGACCGCCTTTAACCAGCCTAACCAGGTGCAGATGATGGCGATGGCGGCCGAGCCCGGTGTCAGTGCCAAAGACATGGAAGACCGCCTGCGCAACCTGCTGGCCCAGCGGCACAAGTTCTCTACCGAAGACAAAATGGCCTTGGGCATAGAAAATACCGAAACAGAATACCTTAAAGTGATGGGCCTCTTTAACGGCATCCGGATGTTTGTCTGGATTGTGGGTATCGGAACCCTGATTGCGGGCATTGTGGGAGTGAGTAACATCATGCTCATCATCGTGAAAGAGCGTACGCGCGAAATTGGCGTGCGCAAAGCACTAGGAGCTACTCCCTTCTCCATCGTCAGCCTTATACTTCAGGAATCGATCGTAATCACGGCCTTTTCGGGTTACTTGGGCTTACTGGCTGGTACGGGTATACTTGCCGGACTGGAGTACATGATGGAGTCATCGGGTGCAGAAGCGCCCTTCTTTGCTAACCCGGAGGTAGACCCCGGTGTTGCGCTGTCGGCTACCATGGTGCTGGTCATATCAGGTGCCTTGGCGGGACTGATGCCGGCTTTGAAGGCTGCCCGGATCAAACCTATTGAAGCGCTGCGAGCGGATTAAGTATAATTGTGAATGAGTGAATCAGGTAGAAAAGTAGAGAGGTAAAGAAGTAAAGAAGTATAAAACAGATCAGTTAATTATCTAATCCTGTAGAACCTGATTCGGACAATTAACAATTTAACAATGCAGCCATTCAACAATAAAAACATTCGCTCATTCACCCATTCAAAATTAAAGAAGCATGATCGACATAGACAAATGGACTGAGATCTATAACACGGTGAAGAAGCACAGGCTTCGCACCGCGTTGACGGCCTTTGGTGTGTTCTGGGGCATCTTCATGCTGGTGCTGCTGTTGGGTGCGGGTAAAGGTTTGGAGAACGGTATCATGGCAGAGTTTAACATCGCCAAGAATGCCGTCTTTGTCTGGACACAGCGCACCAGCGTTCCCTACATGGGCTTGAAAGCAGGGCGATTTATTAAGATGACAAATGATGACATGGCAGCCATACGGGCCAGTGTGCCGGAGGTGGCAGTTTTAGCACCCAGCAACCAGGTAGACGGTGATTTTGCTGTGGTGTACGGCACAAAAAGCTCTTCTTTTACCGTGCGGGGCGAGAGTCCGGAAGTGCTGCAGGTGAAACCTACCAATGTACTAACCGGCCGGTTTATTAACCAGAAAGATATGGACGAGCGCCGTAAAGTGGCGATCGTAGGGCCCCGCACATTGGAATTGCTCTTTGAAAACGAAAAGGACCCGATTGGCAAGTACATCAGCATCAAGGGCATTTACTTTCAGGTAGTAGGTACTTTTAAACCGCTTGGCAAAGACGAAGATGTGGTGGAGGATGCACAAACCATTTACATCCCGACCACAACCCTGCAACAAGCCTTTAACAAGCCCAACGAGGTAGGCTTCTTTGCCATGACGCCGAAGCCAGGTATACCGGCTGCGGTGGTGGAAGAGAAAGTAAAACAGCTGCTCATGAAGCGCCACAACGTAGCCCCTGCCGACCTGAAGGCCTTTGGCTCGGCGAACGTGGAGCAGGAGTACCAGGACGTGCAGGGTATGTTTGCCGGCATAGCAGGCTTCAGCTGGCTTGTAAGTATAGGCACCATTATCGCCGGTATAATCGGGGTTGGCAACATCATGCTCATCGTGGTGAAGGAGCGGACAAAAGAGATCGGTGTACGCAAGGCCCTGGGGGCAACTCCCTTTTCCATTGTCAGCCTGATCATCCAGGAGTCCATTGTCATTACAGGTTTTGCCGGTTACGTGGGGTTGCTGGCAGGCACCGGCCTTGTGGCCCTGATCGAAAGCCTCATGATCAAGTATGAGGTGCAGGCGGGTTTCTTCGGGGCTCCGGAAGTGAACCTGGGCATTGCCGTCACGGCTACGGTGCTGCTGGTAGTGGCAGGCGCCCTGGCCGGACTTATACCTGCCACCAAGGCAGCACGGGTAAACCCGGTAGTTGCCCTGCAGGAAGAGTAAGTATACTTCGGATGTTGAATATTTTACTGATTACTGTTAATTGTTAATTGATAAATCCACTATGAAAAAAGTTTTCATCGGACTGTTCATCCTGATCTTTCTGGCGCTCTCGGCCTGGCTGGGATACTACTTCTACAAGAAATCGAACACAGACCCGATCGTCTACAAGACAGAAGCGCCCTTTACAACCGATATCGTGAAAAAGACAGTAGCCACCGGCTCCATTGTGCCGCGCAAGGAAGTACAGGTAAAATCGCAGGTGTCGGGCACGGTAGAGGAGCTGTATGTGGAGGCCGGCCAGATCGTGAAAAAAGGACAGGTGCTCGCCAAAGTAAAGATCGTGCCGAACATCGTGAACGTGAACAATGCCCAGAATACCCTCGAAACAGCCCGCATCAACTTCGACGAAGCCAGGCGCGAACTGCAGCGCTACGAGCAGCTGTACGAGCAGAAAGTTGTGCCGGAGCAGGAGTACCGCAAGTATAAAGCAGACTACAACCTGAAGCGCGAGGCCTTACAATCGGCAGAAAACAACCTGCAGCTAGTGCGCGAAGGTGCCTCCCGGCGCAGCGGCCAGGCATCCAACCTGGTATACTCCACCATTGATGGCATGCTGCTGGATGTGCCGGTAAAAGTGGGTACATCCATCATCGAGCGAAACAACTTCAACGAGGGTACGACCATTGCTACCGTAGCCGATATGCGCAGCTTGGTGTTTGAGGGTAAGATCGACGAATCGGAAGTAGGCAAGCTGAAAGAGAACATGGACCTGCTGCTGACCATCGGGGCCATCGAAGGCCGCGTGTTCAATGCCAAACTGGAGTACATTGCGCCGAAAGGTGTGCTGGAAGAGGGCTCCATCAAATTCCCGATACGGGCCAAGGTGCTGCTGGATGAGAAAGATTTTATACGGGCAGGCTACAGCGCCAATGCCGACATTGTGCTGGACAAGCGCGAAAAGGTGCTGGCCATAAAGGAGAGCATGCTCAAGTTCGAGAAGGACGAACCCTACGTGGAAGTAGAGAAAGCGCCTCAGGTATTCGAAAAGCGTGCCGTGAAAACCGGGCTGTCAGACGGTATCAACATAGAGGTGGTGTCGGGGCTTAAGACATCTGAAAAGGTAAAAGTGCCGGACGCCAACGCGATGGTAAAAAATATTTGATGTTTGTTTAAGGTGAAGGTAAAAAAGCGGGCACTGCACGCTTTTTTATTTTGTACGCATGCTGTTGTTATCAGCCTAATAACCGTTGATCTCCAAAGTATAACCTAGTTAAAGATCCACTGCAGGATAAAATGGGAGGGTATGAAAACAAGCAAAGGGTACACCAATAGTATAATCAGGAAGTATAAAACAGGAGAGATCGCCTTCTGCGGCTCGTTGCCCCAACCGAAAATCCAATTGATGTTTTCTTTGGGATCGGTGAAGAAGTAGGTTATCAGGAGCACCACCCAGGCCAGCGCTGTCTGGTAATAGATGGCGCGGGTATCATAGCCCCATTCCGTCAGCAGCCAGATAACTATAGCCGGCAGCACAACATGAAAGAGCGACAAGCCCCGTAGAAACAGGCTTTTGTCCTGCTGGAACATGTAATCGGTAAGCCCCAGCAGTTTTACCCCCGAGAACAGGCGCACAAAGTAATCTACGTTCCAGACCAACTCCAGCCCCAGCACCCCAACAGCCATCATGCTCAGCAGCAGGCGGTTCTCCGTCCATAGCACAATGCCAATCGAGAAAAGCGCAATATCAGAAAACCAAAGAAAGTTAGCCGGTTTATACTTTACCCAGTAGATGGGCACAAGTATGAGGAGAAACAAAGTATAAGCAAGCTTGAGCCAGAGCGGAACAGTAGCATCCATACTTGTGTGGGGTGTTGCAAGATAAACGGTATACTTGGGTTACGCTTAAAAAGATTGCGCTATGAGAGCCGGGTACACTATCCTGTTTCCGGCAGCCGGTACCGTGTAGTTTTCGTTTTGCGCTACGGCTGTTGTGCTGTAATTTTGCACCTGCTTATACCTTAGAAATGAATTTACCTGATATTTCTGCCTCTGTGCAGATACTGGATTTTGAGCCACAGCATGCAACCCGATTCCGTGAGCTGAACGAAGAATGGATAACCCGCTACTTTGTAATGGAAGAGGCGGATCATAAATCACTTGGAGATCCGCAAGGGTACATCATCAGCAAAGGCGGTTATATCTTAATGGCAGCCTATGAAGGAGAAATTGTGGGTGCCTGTGCCCTGATCAACGAAGGCGGTGGCATGTACGAGCTGGCAAAAATGGCTGTTACACCAAAAGCGCAGGGCCTGAAGATCGGGAAGAAGCTTGGAGAAGCTGCCATCCGGAAAGCAAAAGAAGCAGGAGCTTCCAACGTATACCTGGTATCAAACCGGAAGCTGGAGACAGCGCTGAATCTGTATCGTAGCCTCGGTTTTGTAGAAGTGCCAATGCCGCCAAGCATTTACGAGCGTGCCGATATCAAAATGGAGCTGGCGCTATAAGTATCAGATGAGGCTGCTTTCCCGTTGGGCATCCATGCGGGCAACGCCTTCTGTCATCCAGCAGCCTTTGTAGGGACCTTTCTGCTGTCGGCCAAGTATAAAAAGATAGGCACTTTCGGTATCGTCCTGCCCCTTAACCACCACAAGCTGGTAAGCACTGTTCTCGGTGATGATGAGCTTTCCTGTTTTGTACGATTTAAAGTTAAGCATAGGACTATAGGCAGGGTCGCGTACCAGCAGCCGGAAATGGTTGATGGGGCCTAAAGTCACACGGTTAGTTGGAGACGAGAAGTTGAACACCGTGATCACGCCACTGTCGCTGTGGTCGTTCTGCTGCAGGGCCCGTAACTGTATCCTGATTACCTGTCTTGGTGAAAGTGCTTTGGAAGGTCGTAAGAAGCTTGATTTTGAGAGTGCCTCCGCTCCGGTTTCCGAAGTAGCATACACTGCCTTTACCTGCATGTCCTGTGTTGGCTGTGCCGGAAATTGCACCCACAGCAGTACTAGCAACACCACCCCTACCATGAGCAGGAGCTTATCATATAACCGCTCATACCCTCTCATGTGTTTATGTACTTTATTTAGATAGGGAATGTTGCCAACTGCCGGGGTTAATATGTAAATGCTATATTTATGATTGTCAATGGAACCGGTGAGTAAACAAACACAGGAGCCTGCGTATAGTACAGCATAACTTCTCCTATGAAAAACTTATTGCTGGATACTGTGCAACGGTTGTACTGGTGGCTGGAGCAGCACCCGCTGGTGCAGCGGCAATACCAGCGTACCCCGCGCCTGGTGCGGCACACGCTCAACCGTCTTAACCCCCGGCTGTTTACCGGCTTGCCACTTACCCTACTGGTACTTATCTTCTGGTTCAATGCATCGCTGCTCTCTGAGCTTACAGAGGATGTGATCGAGTCGGAAGGAATGATGACGTTTGACGATGGTTTTTCGCTGTTCCTGTACAGCATGCGCACCGATCAGCTAAGCCAGGTATTTTACTTTTTTACCTTGTTTGGCGGAAGGGAGGCTACTTATATCGTGGGCGGTATACTTACGGCCATCATGCTGTACAGGCGGCGCTACGTAGGCATACTGGTGTTCTGGCTGGTGATGGCGGGCGTGGGCCTGTCGGTGCAGTATGGCAAAAAGTACATCAGCCGCGATCGCCCTTCTGAGATTGCCTTTTATGCCGAGCATAACCATTCCTTCCCCAGCGGGCATGCCACTACAGCTATTTCGCTTTATGGTATGGTTGCCTACTTCTTGTGCAGGCATTACACGAGCTACTCTAAACGCGTAGTCATACTTGGCACCTCGGCCATGCTTATACTTATCATCGGTTTCAGCAGAATTTACCTGGGTGTACACTACCTCACAGATGTGCTGGCGGGCTTCTTGCTGGGTGCTATGTGGGTGCTGCTGGGCATCAGCCTGATGGAGCTGATCACCTTCCGGGCCAGAAAGATGGCCGCAAATAAAGTATAGCACTTTTTCTATCTGTTGCACGTACAAGCAGGTAAATGAATACGAAACACTACCGCAGCTTTTTCTGCCTTACCCTTGCCTTTTTCCTGATGCTGTTGCAAACGCCGCCTGCGCAGGCATACAGCGTACTCACCCATCAGGCCATCATCGACGCAACCTGGGATGCGTCCCTGCGCCCTCTGTTGCTCAAGCGTTTCCCCAATGCCACCGAGGCGGAGCTGAAAAAAGCACACGCACATGCCTATGGCGGCTCCATTATGCAGGACATGGGCTACTTCCCGATGGGCAGCACCTTCTTTACCGACTTGCTGCACTACGTGCGCAGCGGCGATTTTGTCAGCAACCTGATATCTTCGTCTGAAAACATCAACGAGTATGCCTTTGCGCTGGGAGCACTGGCACATTACCACGCCGATATTTACGGCCACCCCATTGGCACCAACCGCGCCGTACCTTTGGTATACCCTAAGGTGCGGGCAGCGCATGGCAACGTAGTAACCTATGCCGATGACCCGATCGCTCATATCAAGACAGAGTTTGGGTTTGATGTGCTGCAAGTGGCGCGGGGAAACTTTGCGCCGGAAGACTACCAGGCATTCATTGGCTTCGAGGTATCCAAAGAGGTACTGGAGCGTGCCTTTCAGAAGACCTATGGCCTGGAACTGGGTGATGTGTTTGTAAGCCTTCCGACGGCTATTGCCACGTACCGTTACACGATCCGGGGATTTATTCCGACCCTAACAAAAGCAGCCTGGCAAGCCAAAAAAGGAGAGATACAGCAGGCAACCCCTGGCATCACCCGTCGCAAGTTTCAGTACCGCATGAGCAGGGCCAGCTTTCACCAGAACTGGGGAGACGACTATGACAAGCCAGGTTTGTTTACCCGTTTTCTATCTTGGATTATCCGGATGCTGCCTAAGGTAGGTCCGTTGCGGCCACTGGCACTAAAGCCCCCAACCCCTGAGGCAGAGAAGCTGTTTATGGAAAGCTTTAACAAGACGGTGGAAGCATACGGTGCAACGTTACGCAAGCTGGGTAAAGGTGATCTGCAGTTACAGAACACGCAGCTGGATACGGGTAAGCCTACAGCAGCGGGGACCTACAAGCCAACCGACGAGGCCTATGCCGAACTGCTGGCTAAGCTGGAGAAAACAGACTTCGAGCACCTGACACCGGCACTTCAGCAGGATATTTTGCAGTTTTACCACCATACAAAGCCAAAGAAAGCCTCAGCCCGGCACGATGAAGACAGAAAAGAATGGGAGGAAACACGTAAAGCGCTCGAAAAGCTGAAAACGGCAAAAGCCAAGCTCCCGCAGTAATCAGGGGTACAATGACCAGCAAATACCTTATATGATTTTGGTTATATATGATTGTGAGTTTATGGAAATGCAAAAGCTTATGTAACCATTACGGTTTTAATCCGATACAATAAGTCTGCAGTATTGGCAATGCTTTGAAGAATACAAATGTGAGGGCCAATACTTAGATTATCGTATTTATTAAACTTTTTAACTATTATGGAAAACGCACAAAATAAAACTCCGCAATCGAAAGCTAATCAAACAACGCAGAGCAGCACGCAAAGCAATACTTCTACTTCTGGCATGAGCAGCCAATCTGGTACTTCCGGAAAAGGTGGACTTGGCAACATTACAGGCAAGCTGCAGCAATTCGGAAATACAACAATGAACAAGGTAAACAACCTGAGCACTACTCAGAAAGTGGTAGGCGGTAGCCTGCTTGCGCTGGGTGCCGGTTGGTTAACCATGAACTCTATGAATAAAAATAAGACAAAAGTAGGTAAGACAAACCGCAACACGAACAAGCGCTAAGCTTACCTGAACCATACGTTAAAAAGCCGGGCTGTGAGGTCCGGCTTTTTTATGGAGTATACTTTGCACTGCAGCAGGGCGAGTTTTTTACGGAGCCCTCTTTTAATTGCTTGCTACTTCACTTCTGTACGTATACATTCACCTGCAGACAGTAGATTTTAAATTTGTATGCCGGGCCACGTTGGTTCCGGGGCAGTAAGAAAAGACACGATGGAAAAGAATGTTGTATTGAATTTTGACCCGGCACAAAGCCTGAACTCAGAAGGGAAACACGTACGCGACGGCCTGTCCACCATACTGCGCACCGGCAACGATCTGTGGCTGAGTTGCGATGAGCGCACCAGCATCGAGCGGCTGACGCTGGATGGTGACGGTACCTTTGGCCAGCACAAATCGTTTCACCTGAACGAGTACCTGGACCTGCCTGACAAAAGCCACAGCGAGATAGATATCGAAGGGATGGGAATGGAAGATAACTACCTCTGGATTCTGGGGTCGCATAGCCTCAAGCGCAAAAAGCCCCGGAAAGACGATCCTTTTCCAAAACAGATAAAGCGGCTTGCCAAGGTAACGGCCGACCCCAACCGCTATTTGCTTGCCCGTATCCCGATCATTTTGGACGAAAGGACAGGTCATTACAACCTCTTCAAAGAGTGCCCGGATCCGCAAAATCCGAAACATACGTTGCGCGCAGCTCAGCTGAAGGGTGGTAAAAACAGCAACCTGCTAACAGAGGCACTCGAAAAGGACGAGCACATCGCTGACTTTATGAACATCCCGGGCAAAGACAACGGACTGGATATAGAAGGGCTGGCGATCAGTGGCAAGCACATCTTTATGGGGCTGCGCGGACCCGTGCTGCGGGGCTGGGCCATTGTGCTGGAGGTAGAGGTTGAAGAGGAGGAGGAAGGTACACTCAAGCTAAAGCAGCTCACCGACAAACATCCGTACAAAAAGCACTTCCTGCACCTGAAGGGAAAAGGAATACGGGAGCTGCGCATTGCCGGCAACGATATGTACATACTGGCAGGGCCTACCATGGACCTGGATGGCGTGATCGCTATTTACCGTTGGCGCAATGCCGTCGGGCACAAAGAAGAGGTAATGGTGCGGGGTGATGAGCTGGAGCGCCTGTGCGAAGTGCCTCATGGCCATGGCGCCGAATCGGGGTTAGACAAAGCCGAGGGGTTGGCAATTTATGATGAGAGCACTGTGCTGGTGGTATTCGACAGCCCCCGGGATGCCCGTAAAGTAGGCGAGCACAGCATAACAGCAGACCGAATCAAAGTGCTCTGAGCCGGAGCATTGCTGTAACCTTATCCTGAAAGTATAACTATAACTGGTAATTGAATTGCTACAACAAGCCTAAATTTAGAGAACTATGAAAGCAGTAAATGCATTGGCAAGCGGCTTAGCTGGCGCTTGCGTGCTCACCCTGGTACATGAAACAGTCCGCCGGTTAGTGCCTGACGCGCCGCGGATGGATGTGCTGGGCATGCGGGCAATAGCTCAAACCATGCAAGGGGCAGGTAAAGAGCCACCTGCCCGGGATGAGTTACACACCTGGGCACTGGTAGGAGACATTGTTTCGAACGCTTTATACTATAGCCTGGCCGGAACAGGCAAACAGGCATGGCTGCGCGGCGGCTTGCTGGGTGCTGGTGCCGGAGCAGGTGCTATCCTGTTATCAGGTCCACTGGGGTTAGGCACAGAGCCAAGCGGACGAACCCCGCAGACAAAAGCCATGGCCTTCGGGTTGTACCTGTTGGGCGGGCTGGTGGCTGCTGCGGTTGGCAGTGCGCTGGCTTCAAATAAAAAGTAAGTATGGTTGGCGCCTGTGCTGAAGCCTCTAGTCAGGAAGGTTGGCGCAGGTGCACAACACCTCCCGGGTAGGTACGGCAAGTTTATAGTCGGGCAGCGAAGGCTCCTTCATGTATACTACCTGTAGTTCCCTTATGGGTTGCTGTGGATGTGCCTCGTTCCAGCGGCGTACCAGGTAGTTGCAGTAATAAGGGCGCATGTACGAGTTGTGTATAAATAGGTAATTCTCCGAATACTTGCGCCACCTGTCGTTTTTAAACAGCGATACCACCGATGCCGGCTTGGTATAATCCGCTGCTTTGCCCTGCTGGTTCAGGTCTATGGCCAGTCCGTCGGCAGTTTGCCCTTCCAGTATGTACCAGCCATCGTCTTTAAATACAACAGGAGCAAACATTCCCCAATGCTGGTCTACGCGCAGCAAATGCCCTACCCAACGGCTGTTATCTGGCATGGCAGGCACTAAAAAGTTGGCTCCGGTAAAGTTCCACCAGATACAATACAGCAGTATGCTGGTCACAAAAGCTTCGCGCAGGTATTTTCTCCTGGAAACAGGTATGATAGGTTGGTGTAACCGGAATTGCACGTTAAAGCTGGCTGGGCTCCTGAACCGCTGAAAAACCTGTTTGAACTGCCCGGTGTAAGGCCGCCGGAAAGACGCCAGGAACCGATGCTCGATCCAGTCCATGGCTTTGGGAGGGATAAGGCCTGCCACCGAAGCGATATTGATCAGGTAGAACAAACCCACAAAAAGCGTAAGGCTGATGCCGATGTGAAACAATAGCAGCACACCGATCACCACAAGCCGGAAGAAGCTGTTGTAAAACGGGATCAGCAGCAGGAACGGCAGCAGCAGTTCGGTGTAGAAAGTTGCCAGCGTCAGAAACTGCAGCAGTTCGGGGTAAGGATACAGCAAACGGCCCAGCGGCATCACGATCTGATCAAGGCTGAGCGCATAATAGATGGCTGTACCTTCGACAGCCCACTCCGGGGAGTGCTTAAGCAAGGCGGTGCAGAAGTATACCAGAAAGATCTGGAGGATGTAGGCCACCGTTGCAGTACTGAAATAACTGGTATCCTGCAAGCCTTCTTTAGGAGCTTTCAGAGCATCATAAGAATAAAAACGGCCCCAGGGCAGAAAGATAGCCCAGAACAGGAGCATGCGCAGCAGATCGTCGCCGCCCTGCGAGATGAGGGTATTGCGGTTCTGGATGGAAAGCAGCAGCAGCCAGGTAACAATGGTGGCGGTGCGGGTTTTATAACCGATCAGCAGGAAAACAGCAAACAGGCCTGCTATGGCAAAGAGTACAGCCTGCACCTGCCAAAGGCCGCTGAGGGTATGAAAAGAGATGTAGTACGGGTTCCAGACGTACTGGTGCAGCACATGCAGCGGCAACACGCCCATGTTAGAGTAATGTGCCTCCATGTCAGTTGCCCGGATGGCCAGATCGGTAAGCACAATGCCTGCTACCCAGATGCGCATCACTGCCAATGCCCGCAAATCAACAGTAAATACTTTTCTGAGGTATTGCTCCAGCTTTGTCATCTGCTACAGGTTAAGGGTTCAGTAAAAGCAAAAAGGCAAAAACCATACGGTGCTTGCCTTTTTGTCATGATGTATCAGATAAGTCTCGTTCGCTTATTTTGATGTAGTAGTACCACTGGTAGTTCCTGAAGTTGTACCGGTTGTAGAACCAGATGTAGTAGTACCAGAAGTTGTACCTGACGTTGTACCGCTGGTAGTACCAGTAGTAGTACCGGTAGTAGTTCCAGAAGTTGTACCGCTGGTTGTGCCGGTAGTGGTACCTGTTGTCATGCCGGAAGTTGTTCCGGATGTAGTGCCACTGGTCGTACCAGTAGTAGTACCGGTTGTCATACCTGTAGTAGTACCACTGGTTGTGCCTGATGTAGTGCCAGTAGTGGTACCCGATGTAGTGCCGCTGGTTGTGCCGGAAGTAGTTCCGGATGTAGTACCAGAAGTGGTGCCGTAGGTAGTGCTACCCGTTGTAGTTCCTTCTGTTTCGCTCTCGGTGCCGGTAGTACTTTCCTGTGACGCACAGCTCGACAGAGCCGTGGCAGCTACAAAAGCTGAGGCAAGTAAGGTTACATAAGTTTTTTTCATAGGTGTCAAAGATTAAATTAAACAGTAAAACAAATTGTTTGCTTAGCTACACCTTTTACGGCATACTCTAAATTTAGATAGATAATTTGTACGGATTAATTGCTCTTTGGTATATAGTTGGGCTTTATTGGTAGATCTAAATACGTATTTCTACGCTGCTGCACGAAGTATAAAACAAGATGTAAAACCATCAGGAAAAGGCCTTTAGTATACTTGTAAAAGCTATAGCTTGCGTGAACTAGCTGTTTTTCGACAGGTATTCCTGCTTGCCCTGTTCAAGTTCCTGAAGTATTTCCCGGCGTTGCTGCCGTAGCTGATTTACAAGCGAACTGCGCTTAAAAAAGAGGCTGAGCAAGGTCCAGTGGCCGTGCGTGTGCCGGAACGTATTCCAGTAATGCAGTGCAAAGAAACCACTCAGCGGCAAACTCAGCAGGTACAATACGAGGTAGTATGGCTCCGGCAGCAGTTGCCAGAACAGGAGGCCGAGCAGCAGGTAAAACAACGGAAACACAAAGATCCCGACAGTCATCATCACAGGTGCCCGCCACTCTTCTTCCTCGGTCAGGTAGTCGGCTATTTTAGAAGGGATGATGTACGGGATATAATTTTGCACCACGCCATACAGGTACAACGGGAAGCCCAGCAGCAGGTAAATGCTGGCAATTATACTCTGGCTCAGCAGCTGGCCGTGCCTTTTGCCGAGCACAGCATCCTGTAACCGAAGCCGCTTTAGTTGCAGCACGTAGTTGTGTATCTTCTGCCTGAATGCTGCTACCCGCTGCGGCTGCTCCCGGTTAAAGTAGTTTATACTTTTGATGATGGCTTTGCTAAGCTGGAACTCCTGCTCGTGTTCGGGGGCGCCTGCAGGTACTTCGGCCACCAGGCGGTCTTTGTACACTGTTTCAATGTGGCGCAGCAACTGGTCCTCTTCCTCTGTGGGCGTATTTACGATCAATGATTCGAGCTGCTCACGGAGTCTATCGGTCAGGTGGTCTGCAGCAGCCTGCGCGTCCTGCTGGTACGCCGCTGCAAAATCAGCCACCCTGATCGGTTCCCCGATGTTTACCAGCACATCGCTCCGGAAGCGGGTAGGGGCGGAGTAGTTAAGCCCCACGGGCAATATTTTTACTCCTAAGCTGTAGTTGTGCTGCGCTTCGGCTCCCAGTGCAATGCGGGCAGTTCCGGTTTTGATCTTGCGCAGGCGGCGCTCGTTAAAGCTGTTTCCTTCCGGAAAGATCATCAGCGTCTTGCCTTCTTCCAGAGCCTTGAAGCTGGCCATAAAAGCTTCTTCGTTGCTGAAAGGCTGATCGGGCAGATCTTCGCGCCGGTGTATGGGAATGAGGTTCATTTGGCGCAACAGCCACTTTTTGAAAGGCGAGTTGAACACCGTGCTCTTGGCAATAAAATAACATTGCTGCCGCAGCAACGAGGCGATCACGATCGGGTCCATGAACGTGTTGGGGTGATTGGAGGCAACCAGTAAAGGGCCCTGCCCCGGAATAGCCGAACGGTTGCTGACTTTCAGCTGACGGAAAAACACCCGCAGGCCGGTTGTAAAGAGCACGCGCAAAATAAAGTATAGCATAGCTTTAGATGTGGCAGAGGCCGCAGGAGAAAGTATAAATCTATTTCAAACAGGCCTCACGATTACACAGCAATATAGTAATTACGCTACATAGCTGTGCGGGCACAGACCAGCATATTTATACTTTGGCAACGAAAGTATACCCGTAGCTAACCAGGTAAGGTAAAAGCCCGGGCTGCACTACTATTATAATGCAGCCCGGGCTTAGCTTTTGTACTTACTATTTAAGCCTATTTGGTGCGCAGGTTATTGGCGTTGCTGCCGTCCAGCTCGCGGGTATCCTTTTCGTCTTTGGCAGCTACGTTGCCTCCCTGCTCTTTGCCTTCCGCTTCCTTATCCAGAATGTCCTGTTCTTCTTTTTTCACGCCTTCCAGTGGTTCGGGGTTATCGTCGGGCAGGCGCCTGCTTTCGTCTGCATTTGTGATGAAATCGTCTTCTCTTGGTGTTTCCATACTTAGTTAAGTTTGTTTTATACTTTATACTAGGGTTTACGAAAAGCAGCCGGAAGGTTAACTGTTCCTCGAAGTGAAATGCACAAAGTATAAGTCTTAAAGTATGCTTCTTTTGCATTTCCTGCAGGTGCCTCTTTTTATAGTATAGCAAGTATAAAACCCTGCCGAAGCAGTAAGAAGGTGTAAATAAAATGTGGTAAAACAGTTGTTCAGATCCCTTATTCGAGAAAGAAATGACGCAGCCAGCACTTTTCCTTTGCCTCCCTTAACTTTTTGCCTTAACTTTGGGCAATTTATACATACCACTCCATGCCTAAAGATACCTCCATTAAATCCGTTCTGATTATCGGCTCTGGTCCTATTGTTATCGGGCAGGCCTGCGAATTTGACTACTCCGGCTCCCAGGCCGCACGCTCACTCCGCGAAGAGGGTATTGAAGTTACGCTTATCAACTCCAACCCGGCCACTATTATGACAGACCCGGTTACAGCAGATAACGTGTACCTGAAACCACTCGAGAAAAAATCTATTGTTGAGATTCTGGAGAAGCACAAGATCGACGCGGTGCTACCAACCATGGGCGGCCAGACCGCGCTGAACCTGGCGATCGAATGCGATAAAGCCGGCATCTGGAAAAAGTATGGCGTTCGCATCATTGGCGTTGATATCAAAGCCATTGAGACCACCGAAGACCGCGAGATGTTCCGCCTGAAAATGCTCGAGCTCGGGGTGAACGTATGTAAGGGAAAAACGGCAACCTCCTTCCTTGAGGGCAAGGAAATAGCCCAGGAAATTGGTTTTCCGTTGGTAATTCGCCCTTCGTTTACTCTTGGTGGTACGGGGGGCGGTTTTGTTAATACCCCTGCCGAATTCGACGCAGCCCTTACGCGCGGCCTGCATGCTTCGCCGACACACGAAGTACTGGTTGAGCAAAGTATATTGGGTTGGAAAGAATACGAGCTGGAACTGCTCCGCGATAACCTGGGCAACGTGATCATCATTTGCTCGATCGAAAACTTCGACCCGATGGGCATCCATACCGGCGACTCTATTACGGTTGCCCCTGCTATGACGCTGCCTGATACGGTATACCAGAAAATGCGCGACCTAGCCATTAAAATGATGAACGGCATTGGTCAGTTTGCCGGTGGCTGTAACGTGCAGTTTTCCGTGAACCCGGCAGACGATACCATCATTGCCATTGAAATTAACCCGCGTGTTTCCCGCTCGTCGGCCTTGGCATCAAAAGCAACCGGTTACCCGATTGCCAAAATTGCTTCGAAGCTGGCCATTGGCTATAACCTGGATGAGCTGAAAAACGCCATCACCAAAACTACCTCCGCCTACTTTGAGCCGGCACTGGACTACGTGATCGTGAAGATTCCGCGCTGGAACTTCGATAAATTCCCGGGTGCCGACCGCAAGCTTGGCCTGCAGATGAAATCGGTGGGTGAGGTAATGGGCATCGGCCGTACCTTCCAGGAAGCACTGCAGAAGGCCTGCCAGAGCCTCGAGATCAAGCGCAACGGCCTTGGCGCTGATGGCAAGGAAATGACCAGCTACGACCAGTTGATCTATAACCTGCAGAACCCAAGCTGGAACCGCCTGTTCTGTGTGAAAGACGCTATGCGCATCGGCATCCCTACCAGCACTATCCAGAAGCTGACCAAAATAGACCCTTGGTTCCTGGCTCAGATCGAGGAGCTGGACATGCTGGAAAAAGAAATAGAGAAATACCGCCTGGATACCATCCCGAGCGAACTGCTGCGCGAAGCCAAAGTAAAAGGCTACGCCGACCGCCAAATTGCGCACCTGCTGCGCTGCAAGGAAAGCGAAGTGCACGCAGTGCGCATGGAGCTGGGTATCACACGCGTATACAAGATGGTAGATACCTGCGCGGCAGAGTTCGAAGCTAAAACACCTTACTACTACAGCACGTTTGATGGCGAGAACGAAAGCATCGTTTCCGACAGAAAGAAGATCGTGGTACTGGGTTCTGGTCCGAACCGCATTGGCCAGGGCATCGAGTTCGACTACAGCTGCGTGCACGGCGTACTGGCTGCCAAAGAGTGCGGCTACGAAACCATCATGATCAACTGCAACCCGGAAACCGTTTCTACGGACTTCGATATTGCCGATAAGCTATACTTCGAGCCGGTGTTCTGGGAGCACATCTACGACATCATCCTGCACGAAAAACCGGAAGGTGTAATCGTGCAGCTGGGCGGACAGACAGCCTTGAAGCTTGCCGAGAAGCTGGACCGCTTTGGTATAAAAGTGCTGGGAACAAGCTACAAAGCGCTTGACCTGGCCGAAGACCGTGGCTCTTTCTCAGCCTTGCTGCGCGACCTGAACATCCCGTACCCTCCGTTTGCAGTGATCGAGACGGCGGAAGAAGCGCTGGAGTTGTGCAAAGAGCTGAAGTTTCCGCTGCTGGTGCGCCCAAGCTACGTACTGGGTGGGCAGAACATGAAGATCGTGATCAACGAGAAGGAACTGGAAGCGCACGTAATCGACCTGCTGAAAGATCATCCGGGCAACAAGGTACTGCTCGACCACTTCCTGGATCACGCGATCGAGGCTGAGGCCGACGCGATCTGCGACGGCGAGGACGTGTACATCTGCGGGGTGATGGAGCACATCGAGCCGGCGGGTATCCACTCCGGCGACTCGTATGCCGTACTGCCTCCGTTTGACTTGAGCGAAAACGTGATGCGCCAGATCGAGGAGCACACCAAAAAGATTGCTGTGGCACTGAACACAGTGGGTGTGATCAACATCCAGTTTGCGATCAAGAACGAGGTGGTGTACATCATCGAGGCCAACCCGCGTGCGTCGCGTACGTTCCCGTTCATTGCCAAGGCATACCGTGAGCCGTACATCAATTACGCTACCAAGATCATGCTGGGCGAGAAGAAGGTGAAAGACTTCGAGTTTAAGCCTTACAAGCACGGGTATGCCATCAAGGTGCCGGTGTTCTCTTACAGCAAGTTCCCGGAAGTGAACAAGGAGCTTGGTCCGGAAATGAAGTCTACGGGCGAGGCCATTTACTTCATCGACGACCTGTACGACGACTACTTCACCAAAGTATACTCGGAGCGCAACCTGTATCTGAGTAAGTAATTTTGCTAGATCATACTTTAAAACCCTCTCCCGCAAAAGGAGAGGGTTTTTGTTTTAGGGTATACTTTGAAGCGCGGCATGAACTTTGCGTTGCGCTCCATACTTTCTTTTCTCTTATTTCTCGTAGCTTTATGGTTTCAATTTAGGCAAGTATACTATGCACTCATACTTTACATTTCTTCGCAGCAGCTTTGTGTTGGCTCTTATCTGTTTGGCGGCAAGCTGTACAGCTCCGCGGGCTGTTATTAACTCGGGCAAGGTAACGGCACCAGGCCAGTTTAAGGCAGGCGTCAACTTTGGCGGTAACATTGCTACCGAACCCATTGGTCAGCTGGATGATATTACCAAAGCGGCAGTGGACGCCATCTCCAAGAAAGACTCTGTTTACTTTGACGACGAGATAGACGCCGCTACCCGGGGTTTGCTGGCTTACGCGCTCGATCCGGTAGGTCCAACGTTTGATTTTTACCTGCGCTATGGTTTGATGGAACGTGTGGATGTAGGGTATAAGTATGCCTCCGGCGTGCACGTATTCGATACGCAGCTGCAGTTCCTCGGCCCGACAGGCACCCCTGAAAATCCGGGACTGGGCGATTGGTACGGCAGCGTGGGCATACAATATGCGGGCCAGAGTTCCGGCATTGTAGATAAACTCTTCCTGGACAAGTTGCAGCCATTGCTCCAGTTCACAGCCAAGCGCCGCGACGTAACGGTGCCGATCATCTTTAGTAAGTCTTTAGGCCCGGAGGAGGAGAAAGGCAGCATTGCTTTTGGTGCGGTGTACAACCATACCTTTATCAAGTATGGCTTTGAGCCCGGCAGGCTCTACAAAGAGTATGGCAGCGAAATAGTGGAAGTAGAGGGTGTAACAGCCAAGAAAAGCTTCCCTTCTTACGGCCTGTTTGTGAATGCAAAGCTCGGGTTTAAGTATATCTACATCCTGCCGGCTATCACCATGTACTACCAGAACTACGGCAAGTATGAATTGCTCAACAACAAGGCTTATAGCTTTTCAGGCATGACGTTTATACCTTCTATCGGTCTGCAGGCTAATTTTGGCGGCGGAAGAGGGAGAAGATAAGTAGAGTTCTAAAAGTTTTTTAAAAGGCAGAAGGTCAGATATGATCTTCTGCCTTTTTGTTTTGTGGGTCCAACCACCCCTGGCCCCTCCTTGCTTGAGAGAAGCTTCAAGGTTCTTTGCTAACGCTCATCTTTAACCTTCGACGTCCATTCTTTAAATCAGCTTTCGCCTCGCCGGCTGGGCCTTACTTTTCTCCTTGATGAGAAAAGTAAGCAAAAGAATCAAGACGATTTTGAACTCGCTGACCGCTCAAACAAAAAATCGTCATTAGTGCACCTGGCTAATGCTATTACTTTGTAGCCTCTGCTTAACACCTCTGTAGTCCCCCAGGGGGGACTTGGTTCTAGCTACATAGTGGCTTACGAAGCCGTGTCATTTCCAGTCCTTGGGTTGAGCGCCTTCTGGGTTTCCGGTGCCCTTTAGGGCATTGCGACCGAAGGGTAGCAAAGGAAAGCTAGACAGCGCGATGCCCGAGGACGAGGCCCCGCGGCCGTGAGCGCACCAAAGTATAAAATAAAACTAGCGGCAAGTAGAACTAAGGAATACTAGAAGGTGCAAAGCAAAGGCTTGCTGGCTGAAAGTATAAACCACTGCTACAAACCAATTATAAAGAACAGTCTTACCTTCAAGCGTCGCTCATCTTAACAGTCTGTAGAAAAAACCTTATCATTTAAACAGACACAACTGCTTTCTATCGGAACTATACTTTTCTCCGGGCACTTTATAAAGTATAGCCTTATCTTTGCAACAGCAACAATCTCCGACGAAATGACAGGTAACAAAATGTTGGCAAGAGAGTTGTATAGATAAGTAAACGATTCATTTGGCTGAGTTTATAAATTCGGCCTTACTATAAAAGCAACACATGGCATTCCTTAAATTCATACTTGTTACCATTCTGGTTATTTACTTCATCCGTTTGGTGGCACCTTTTCTATTCCGTTTTTTGCTGGGCATGTTCCTAAAAAAGAAAATGCGCAACGGCACCTTCTTTTACACCAACATGAACCAGCAGCGCCAGTACCAGGATCAGCAGCAACGCAGCAACGGCAGAGCGCAGGGCAACAACATTAAGATCGACTACATACCGGAGCAGCCGGAGCGCAGGGACTTTAACGGCGGCGAGTACGTAGATTATGAAGAAGTAAAATAAAAGTTCTATCTTTCAAGCTCTATTTTGAGGTTTTTGAAAGATATGATTGCTTCTCTCAACTTTAAGCGCGACGTGCTCCCGCACCTGATCGCGATCCTTATTTTCTTGGCGCTGACGGCCGTATACTTTGCACCCGTTCTGTTCGAAGATAAAGGCCTGCCCCAGCACGACATCCTGCAGTTTAAGGGCGGCGCTAAAGAGATACAGGATTACCGCGAGGCAACCGGCGAAGAAACGCTCTGGACAAACTCCATGTTCAGCGGCATGCCCTCGTACCTCATCAATACCCGCTATCCAGGCGATTTTTCGGGTGTAATCCATACTATCCTGACCTTCGATATGCCGGCTATGGCAGGCAATATCTTCATCACGCTACTCTGTGCCTACATCCTGATGGTGACGCTGGGGCTGAGTCCATGGCTGGGTGTGGTGGGTGCTATTGCCTTTGCTTTTACTTCCTATAACCTCATCATCCTGGAGGCCGGGCACAACACCAAGTCTCTGACGATCGCTTACATCCCGATGGTGCTGGCAGGTTTGATTTATGCCCTGCGGCGCAACCTCTGGATAGGGGCGGGCCTTTTTGCGCTTGGCCTTACCCTGAACCTGCACTTCAACCACCTGCAGATGACCTACTACATGCTGCTGATGGTGATCGTGTTTGGTGTGGTAGAGATCATCTATGCCATTAAAAAAGGAACGATAGCTGAACTGCTGAAGCGTGGCCTGGTACTAGGTGTGGCCGCCATACTGGCAGTGGGCGTAAACTTCGGCAGGTTGTATACTACTGCCGAGTACAGCAAGTACAGTATCCGCGGTAAGTCTGAGTTAACGGCCCCTAACAGCGGCGACAAGACATCGAGCGGGCTGGACCGCGACTACGCTTTTAACTGGAGCTACGGCGTGGGCGAAACTATCACGCTATTGATCCCTGATTTTTACGGTGGCGCCAGCAACACCCCACTCGGTACCGATTCGGAAACCTACAAAGCCTTCACCAGTATGGGCGCGCCGCCAGCACAGGCCGAGCAGATCGTAAGCCAGGGCATGCCAACCTATTGGGGGCCGCAGCCGATGACGAGCGGGCCGGTCTATGCGGGCGCCATCATGTGCTTTTTGTTTGTGCTGGGCTTGTTTATTGTCGATAAATCGACCCGCATCTGGCTTTTGGCAGCCACCATACTTTCCATTGTGCTGGCCTGGGGCAAGAATTTCGAAGCCTTTAACTACTTCATGTTCGACTACTTCCCGGGCTACAACAAGTTCAGGGCAGTGTCTTCGGCTCTGGTTATTGCACAAATCACGATTCCGCTTTTGGGCATGCTGGCGCTTTACCGCCTCATCCGGGACAAAGGTGTTGTAAAAGATCTGGATAGAAAGCTCCTGATTTCGGGTGGAATTACGGCAGGCCTATGCTTGCTGGTGTGGCTGCTTGCCGGCACGTTTAGCTTTACAGGTGAAGTAGATCAGCAGCTGCTACAGGCGCAATACCCGGTTGATGCCATCCGTGCCGACCGTGAAAGTATGATGCGCTCCGATGCGTTCCGCTCCCTGGCCTTTATTGTGCTGGCGGCCGCATTGCTATACTTCTACCTGAAAAACAAACTATCGGCCACCATGGCCATTGCTGGTGTGGGTGTGCTGATATTGGTAGACCTGTGGGCAGTGGACAAGCGCTACCTGAACGATGGTGACTTTGAGAAGCGCGTGGTAGAAAATTACTTCCAGCCAACACCTGCCGACCAGCTGATCTTACAGGACAAGGACCTGAGCTACCGCGTGATGTACCTGCCCAATCCGTTCAACGATGCGCGTACTTCTTACTTCCACAAATCGGTGGGCGGGTACCATGGCGCTAAGCTGCGTCGTTACCAGGATATCATTGATCGCCACATCTCGCAGAACAACCTGGAGGTGCTGCGCATGCTGAACACACGCTACGTGATCACAGGCAATGAGCAGCAACCGGTGCAGCGGGTGCCGGGCGCGTTGGGCAATGCCTGGTTTGTGGAGAAGGTGCAGCCGGTAAACTCACCGGATGAAGAAATAGATGCACTGAAAGGTTTTGACGCTGCTAAAACTGCGGTGGTGGATGTGTCGAAGTTTAAGGTGCCGGCGCAGCAGTTTAACGCTGCTGGCTCCACCATCAAGCTAACTGAGTACAAGCCAAACTACCTGAAGTATGAAGCCAACGCGGCACGGGCCGGCCTGGTGGTGTTCTCGGAAGTATACTATGCCGATGGCTGGCAGGCGTACCTCGATGGAAAACCGGTCGATCACATCCGGGCAGATTATATACTGCGTGCCATGCTGGTACCTGCAGGCAAGCATGTGATCGAATTCCGCTTCGCGCCGAAGTCGTATGAGATTGGAAACACGGTATCGCTGGTGTCGTCTATCCTGCTGCTGCTGGTGCTGGGTGGGGCCATTTACTATGGCATCCGGAAGAGGCCCGAAACAGAAACGGTAACTGCATAAACTAAAAAGGCCTCAGCTATAACTGGGGCCTTTGCTTTTATACATATGGAGGCTCCCTTACAGCAACTGCACGACCCGCTATTTGAGCAGCACGACGTAACGCTTTGGGTAAAGCGCGAGGATTTGCTGCACCCGACCATTTCGGGCAATAAGTGGCGCAAGCTGAAGTATAACCTGCAGGAGGCAAGACAACAGCAACACGATACGCTGCTCACTTTTGGCGGTGCGTACTCCAACCAGATAGCAGCCGTAGCCGCGGCAGGGCAGGAGTTCGGCTTCAAAACGATCGGGATGATCCGGGGAGAAGAGCACCTGCCGCTCAACCCGACGCTCGGTTTTTCTGCGGCTGCAGGTATGGAGCTGCATTACGTTTCCAGAGAGATGTACCGGAAGAAGCAGGATCCGGAGTACCTGGAGCAGCTGTCGCTACAGTTCGATCAGCCTTATATCATTCCGGAAGGCGGCACCAACGCGTTGGCGGTAAAAGGCTGCACGGAGATTGTGACCGATATTGCGATCGAGTATGATTACGTTTGCTGCGCGTGCGGCACCGGTGGCACTCTGGCCGGTATCATTGCGGGCCTGGATGGAGAAAAGCAGGTGTTGGGCTTTCCGGCTCTGAAAGGCGGCGAGTTCCTGAAAGAAGAGATCGAGCAGCTTATACTTAACTACAACGGGCAGAAGTACAGCAACTGGCAGCTGATCACAGAGTACCACTTTGGAGGGTATGCCAAGGTTAAGCCGGAGCTGTTGGAGTTTATACTTGCGTTTCAGGCAAAGCACAACCTGCCGCTAGAGCCCATCTATACCGGCAAGATGTTTTACGGCATCATCGATCTTATCCGCAAGGGCTACTTTCCGAAAGGCAGCCGCATCATTGCCATCCATACCGGCGGACTGCAGGGGAATGCCGGCTTTAAGGAGCGGCTGGGGCTGGACGTATAAATTTATACTTCGACCTGCTCCGGCTTCTTTTTCCGCCACTTTTCCAGCTGCCAGCTCAGCCCGATAGCGCCGAATATAAACACAAAGGCAATCAAAGTCATGAGGAACCGGCCATTCCAGTCCTCGCTCGTCATAGTGGTGATAAAGCACTGCTGTAGCAGCAGCAACACGACGAATACACTGAGCGAAGTGGCAATTCTATTAGTTGCAATGGCTCTCACTGTAAAGAAGTACAGTGGGTAGAGCACCACTACGATGATTAGGTTATGCAGCAGTGAATAGAAAGGCTTCACGTTACCCCAGAACAGCAAAAAGCGCAGCCCAGCCATCCTTATAAAATACGACGTGTTGTGCTGGATAAAGTAGGAGATTTTGGCAAGTGGCGAGGCATCAGCCGGGGGCATCAGTATAGGCCCGCTCGACGGCACTACCAGGTCCTCATACATAAAAATGACATGGCCTTTTTCGTATGGATCCAAGATTGCTCCGAAACTGGTAAGCAGGTATTGGTCTACAACAACAACCGCTATGACAGGTACCAGGCTAAATGCCAATATAAGGGCGCCTCTTGTTAACGGACTTTTGATGTGAATATAAAAGGTAGTAAAGATATAGCCGAAATAAGCGACCAAAGCTATAAACCCATTTGGCCTTACAATGCAGATGTAAAAGATCACCAGCAGCGCCCATAATGATTGCCTCAAATTACCCTTTGCCCTTGCCAAAAAATAAAAGACAAAGATGAAGAGGCTGATGTAAAGCGACTCTGTCAGGATGAACGTGTTGTACATCTGCACTTCATACCAGCCAATAAAGAGCAGTGTACTTAATGCCGGGGCAAGCCAATTGCCTGCAAGTAGTCGGGTTGTTTTGTATAGCGCTATAGTTGCTACCCCCGAAATAATTATCTGGGCAAGGACCACTCCTTTTAGCCCCAGGCCAAACTTGAAGAGCAATGCCATGAATAGCGGGTAACCAAAGTATTTCAATTGGTGGCTCTGCTCGAAATGGAACCGCTCGGCTATGTTCTGGGCGTAGAGAATATACCCTTCTGAATCGCCCATAAAGCGGACGCCGTAGCGCAGGTAAAGTGCTGACTGTATGCACAGCCAGAGCAGAGCGAGGCCAACAGTTATAGTTCGTTCAGAAAGAAAACCTAAAGTCGTATTTCTCATAGATTCACCCCACTGAGTATGCACGAGGTATCGAGATAAGATGATTAAAGTATAGAAATATGTAATACTGATCTATCCATTTTCTCCCGTAAAGATACGATCTTTAAGCATGGCATTTTATTTGAAGCCATGAACAAAGAACTACAAGCCACTATAAAACATGTCCCTAATCCGACTTCTTATCAGATTGGTCCCCTGGATACTGATTGGTTTTGCTACCTTTTTCCTGTGGCGCAGCTGCAACAATGCTTTCCTTCGTGAAGAAAAACAGCCGGCTGTAGTTGTAAACCACAATACCATCCTGACGAAAGTGGAAGAACTGGGGCGCATGGAGCTGGTGCGCTATAATTTCAAGGATGTGGTGGAGTACCAGAAAGATTACTCCAAGTGGCTGCCTAACTCAAAGGTGGTGCTGATCGTGGCCGGAGAGGCAGTAGGCTGCGTGGACTTTACAAAACTGCGCCCGGAGGATATCCAATTTATAGGCGACTCGGTAGTGCAGGTGGCGCTGCCTGAGCCGGAAGTATGTTACTACAAAGTAGATCACAGCCAGTCCAAAGTCTTCTCGAAAGAAAATACCTATTTTCAGGATGCCGACCTGGTGCAGGAAAGTTACCGCTATGCCGAGCAGAACGTGAAAAAAGCGGCGCTCAACTCCGGTATACTTCGCCAGACGCAGGTGAACGCCGAAAAGGTGCTGAAGCCTATACTTGAGGAGATAACCGGCAAGCGGGTGGTGCTGGTACCGCAACGTCGTATCCAAACTCCGGAGCTGCCGCCGAAACGGTAAATCAGAGGAGAATGCTATGGGTTGAGACTTCGTGCTTTCTGCTTTCTACCAAAGAGCAGGTATAGTAGCGCACCTAGGAGAGGTATAAAAACAATAACGACCAGCCAAATCAGCTTATCTATACCTTTTTCAAAATCGCTGTTCAATAAATCTATCAGCGCCCACAGCCACAGTATTGTCGGAATGCCAAGGAAAAGAAGAATCAATAGCAGTTCTGCTACTCCGATTCCTCCTATAAACAGTAGAATATTCATAGATTAGACTTAGTACCTCAGAAAAGATGAAAAACAATATTTATCGTATCTAATATAAGTATATTCTAATAACAAGAGCTATTTAGACAGGAAATTTATTCCAAACTCTTCAATGCATCCTGCACCAAATCATTTTCATAGCCCTTGCTCATGAGGAAGTAAGCCAGCTTCTGGCGGCGCAGGAAGGGGTTCTTTTCTTTTTCGGTCTGGTTTTTCTTTTCCAGCAGGTGCAGCAGGTTCTGTTCGTATACTTCCGGATCGATCTCTTTCAGACCCTGCTTTACGCAGTAATCGGAAATGCCTTTTGCCTTAAGCCCCTGCATGATCTTGCGGCGGCCCCACTTCTTTAGACCATACTTGCCGCGCACGTACGCCTGCGCATAACGTTCCTCATCTATTAGTTTTTCCTGGCTCAAACGAACGATCGTTTCTTCTATTTCGTCTGGCGTTAGGCCATAACCGTAGAGTTTTTCACGTACTTCCTGCTGGGTGCGCTCCTGATAGGCACAGTACGCGGCCGCCTTTATCAAGGCTTCTTTGGGAGTGTAGTTTTTCTTTTTCTTTTGTTCCAAACCGGTTGTGATGAGTGCTTAAGTATAACAAGCTACGGCAGGTAAGAGTTGCCCTTTTCAAAGGTAGAAGTATAAAATCAGAAAGTATAATGCAGCAGACTGTGGCCACGACGCACAGGCAGCAGGACCGTATGCCACAACCGTAATTTTACAGCGTCCTCTTGTAGTCGCCCGTCAACAATTGTACCTACCTTTGCAGCCTTAACAGGAATGCAAGGTATGTTTTCGAAAGGTGTCAGGTACATGCTGATGGCGACGTTCTTTTTTGCGCTCATGAACGTGTGCGTGAAACTGGTGAGCCATTTGCCCGCAGTGGAGGTGATCTTTTTCAGGTCGGTGGTATCGCTGGCGATGAGCTATGTGGCGATACGGCGGCAGAAGCTCAACATCTGGGGCAATAACCCGAAAACGCTTGCGCTGCGGGGCATTGCCGGTGCCGGTGCGCTCATCCTGTTCTTTATCACGCTGCACAACATGCCACTGGCCACTGCAGTAACCGTGCAGTACCTCTCGCCCATCTTCACCACCATCATGGGCGTGTTTATTGTGAAAGAGCGGGTAAAGCCGTGGCAGTGGGTGTTCTTTGCGCTGTCGTTTGCCGGTGTGCTGGTAGTAGAGGGCGTGGATACGCGGGTGTCGCCGGTATACCTGGGGCTGGGGGTACTGAGTGCGCTGCTCTCGGGGCTGGCCTATAACTTCATCCGGAAGCTCAACACACAGGAGCACCCGCTGGTGATCGTGTTTTACTTTCCGTTCATCACGCTGCCCATCGCCTTGCTATACTCTGCGTTTAACTGGGTGCAACCGCAGGGCTGGGACTGGGCGATCCTGCTGCTGGTAGGCGTACTGACGCAGCTGGCGCAATACTACATGACCATGTCGTACCAGGCCGAAGAGCTCTCAAAGGTGGCCAACCTCAACTACATCGGCATCATCTACGCCCTTGTGTTCGGTTTTATACTTTTCGGCGAGACCTTTGAGGCAGGGGCTTATCTGGGCATGGCGCTGGTACTATTGGGCGTGCTCCTGAACATCCGCTATAAAAACAGGCTCACCAGGCAACAGAAAGCAGAGGCACTTGCAACAGCCGAAGTAACAGGTAAGTAGGCAAAAGCTACTGCAAAGTATAACATTGGGCTGGTGTTTTAGCGTTAGCTTTTTATCTTTAAGATTCTAACTGCTAACCTTATTGCGCATGCGCACGCTCTGGCTTCTGCTTTTTATACTTGCCCTGCCTGTTGTTGCTTCTGCCGGCACCCTGCGCGGCCGTATCACCGACGAGAACGGACAGGGATTGCCTTTTGCCAGCATTTACATCAAAGAAACTGCCAGCGGCACCGCCACCAACGACCAAGGCTACTACCAACTGCAGCTTGCACCGGGTACCTATACCTTAGAATTTAAGTATGTCGGCTATAAAGCGCTGCAGCAAAGTATAACCATTACCGCCGATGAGACCCGTGAGCTGAACGTGCGCCTGGAGCCGGAAGTGCTCAACCTGAAAGAGGTAGTGGTGCGCGCTGCCGACGAAGATCCTGCCTATGCCATCATGCGCAACGCCATCCGGCTGCGCAAATACCACCTAAACGAAGTAAATGCCTGGAGCGCCCGCGTGTACATGAAAGGGGTGTACCGACTCGATAAAATACCCAGCAAGGTATTGGGTATCAAAGTAGTGGATGTGGATACGGGCATTGTGTACTTATCAGAGTCGGTGTCAGAGTTGCGGTTTAAAAAGCCCAATAAGATACACGAGCGCATGATCTCCTCGAAGGTGAGCGGGCAGAAGAAAGGCTTCAGCTTTAATCAGGCTTCGGAGATGAACATCAGCTTTTACGAAAACCTGCTGAAGGTGGAAGGCCTGAGCCAGCGCGGCTTTGTGTCGCCGCTGGCCAACAATGCGCTCTTCTTTTACAAGTATGAGTACCTGGGCACTTTTCAAGAAAACGGTCGTACCATCAACAAGATCAAAGTGATTCCGCGCCGCCGCAACGACCCGGTTTTCCAGGGCAACATTTACATTGTAGATGGCTCCTGGCGCATCCACAGCACCGACCTTCGCTTAACCAAAAACGCCGGAATCGACTTCGTGGATTTTATACGCGTGCGGCAGGTGTATGCGCCTGTGCAGGAGGAAGTATGGATGCCGGTGTCGCAGAAATTTACCTTTGAGGCAGCTGGTTTGGGGTTTAAAGGTGGTGGATACGTAACAGGCGTGTACTCTAAATACCAGGTACAGCCGGCCTACAGCAAACCGCCGGTGTTAGAGGAAAAAGAAGAACCGGTACAAACCACGGTAGCCGCAGCAGAAGCTAAACCGCAGCGCCGCCAGCGACCCCGCCTGATCAAACCTGAAAAGGCCAAGCCACAGGAGCAGCAAACGGTAGCCGATGAAAAGCTTTTCAGCAAGGAGGTATTGGTAGTAGAAGAGGAGGCCAACAAACGCGATTCAGCATATTGGGCCGAGATACGTCCGGTGCCGTTAACCCAGGAAGAAGTGCAGGATTACGAGCAGAAAGACAGTCTCGAAGCCATCAAGGAATCCAGAGTATACAAGGATTCTGTAGACCGGATCCGCAACAAGCCCTCTGTTGGTAACTTCTTTTTAAGAGGCTATACTTACTCCAACACGTACGAGAAGAAAAGCTTTAACATCGATCCGCTACTTGACGTGACCGGGGGTAGCAGTTTTCTGCAATACAATACCGTGGAAGGGCTCGTGACCAACCTACGAATGAGCTACACCAAAACCTTTGAAGACCGCCGCCGCTACGAAATTGAGCCCACCATCCGCTACGGCTTCTCCAACGAAAAACTGAACGCCCGGCTGCAGCTGAACTATACTTACAATCCTGTAAAGCGGAGCAATGTGCAGCTGGAAGGCGGCCGCTTTGTGAGCCAGATCAACACGCTGGACCCGATCTCGCCTTTCGTGAACACGGTGTACACGCTGCTGGTGCACAAAAATTACATGAAGCTGTACCAGCGCGACTATGCCCGCCTGGGCTACCGCACCGAACTGTGGAACGGCGTGAACATCATCACGTCCCTGGATTACTCGCACCGCATGCCGCTGGAGAACACCACCGATTATGCTTTCCGGGAGGGATCCGACTTTACCTCCAACATACCGGTAAACGCGGAACTGGGCGATGCCTCGTTTGAAGAGCACCAGGCACTCACGGCGGCGTTTACCGTAAGTTTCCGCCCCGGCATGCGCTACATCTCGCGCCCGAACCAGAAGATCAACATTGGCTCCCGCTACCCGACCATTTCGCTTGGTGTCCGCACAGGTATAAAAGGCGTGCTGGGCAGCGATGTGCAGTATACCACGGCTGCCCTGCGCATCAGCGACGAGCAAAGCTTTGGCCTGCTGGGCAGCAGCACCTACAGTCTGATGGGCGGCACTTTCTGGAACAAGAAAGGCATGCGCCTGATGGATTACAAGCACTTCAATGGCAACCGCACCGTGTTTGCCGGCACTTACGAGGGTTTTCAATTGCTCGATTATTACCGCTACAGCACCAGCAACAGCTACCTCGAAGGGCATTTCGAGCACCACTTCAACGGCTTTGTGTTTAACAAGATACCGCTGTTCCGCCGCCTGAAGTGGCAGGAGGTGGTGAGCCTGCATTACCTCAACACCAAAGAATCAAATAACTACCTGGAGTTAGGCCTGGGCGTGGAGCACATCTTCAAAGTGATCCGGGTGGATTTCGTCAGCGCTTTCCAATCTAACCAGAAAGTTCAGACTGGTGTGCGTTTTGGGTTAGGGTTCTGATCTAAGTATAGTTTCATTCTTACGCTGTCTTGACTGGATCAACTAAAGTATAAACCCCCCCTTGCCCCTCCAGGGAAGGGAATTCAGCTGTTGCCATACTTGTAAGAATAAATGGTATCTATAGTTGAAGTATAGCTATTGAAGACAGTACGAGCTACAAGCTCGCACCAGCGCAGAAGCAGCACGCTCGCACCAGCAAATCGCTGGCAAAGACTAAAGTATAAATGACCCCATTTTATACTTAATCTCTTGCAGAATTAGACCTTTCTTATTCCAGGCACCACATTGAATCACATACTTGGCTGCTTTACAACCAAATGACTTTATGGTCGTTAAAATTCAGGACACAAAATACGATTGACCATGAAAAGCACAATGAATATACTTAAGACCTCGGTAGCCTTAGCCTTTGTAGCAGCCATCGGGTATGGTTGCGGCGAGCGGCCCGAATCTAATCCAACCGACGATACCAGCACTTCCGAAGCCATCGTAGGTATGGACTCCTCGGCAGCCAACCTGAACAACCCGCGTCCAGCTCCGATTGGAGATACCTCCAAAACAGCCGAGCAGGCCGACCAGTTCGGTGATCTGCCTTCTAACCAGGACTCGGCGGCAAGAGCCCTGCAAAAACTGGACGAGCAACAGCAAAAGAAGCAAAATCCAAAACAATAGCCTTTTATTAGAACATCTCTAAATTGAATATGGCTGATTGATTAGGGTATAAAAAAGCCGCCTTTGCTGCTAAAGCAAAGGCGGCTTTTTTATGGGCGTAGTGCCGCTTACTTCACCACAGTCGTGGTGCCTACCGGAGGAATCACCATCCCTGCAGCACGCTTTTTCCGGCCTTTGAGGTTGATGTTGTAGATGATCACCGAAATAAATATCAGCACATAAGCCAGCACCTTAACCAGCGTAGTATGCTCGTTAAAGTAGATAAAGGCCATCGCAAAGTTCAGGATCGGGTTGATGTACATCAGAATGCCGATGGTGCCCGATGTGAGTTCTTTCAGCGCATACAGGTTCAGGAACAGCGGCAGCACCGTAAACAAAGCGCTCAGGATACCTACCATCGTGAAAAAGTGCGCATCCAGGGCCACAGTGGAGTCACCTTTGAAATAACTGTAGAACGGACCAATCAGCACTATCGAAAGCAGCAGTTGCAGGGTAAGCAGCACAATTTTGTCGTATACTTTCAGGATGCGCTGCGTGATCAGGTAAAATGCGTAGCTCAGGGCAATCAGCAAGCTGAAAAGCAGGCTTGTGATCTCGCCTGTTCCGATCAGAACGCAACTCAATGCACTCAGCCCGATGGCCAGCCATTGGTTAGGCCGCAGTTCTTCCTTCAGCAGGGCAAATCCGAGCACGGCCGTAAGTATAGGGCAGAGCAGGTAAGAGAAAGAGCCGGTCTGTATGTCGATGTGGTTGATGACGTAAATGAAAGCCAGCCAGTTGGTGGTAAGCAGCAGGCCACCCAGCGCAGTGAACAGCAGGAATCGGCGTCTCTCGGCCACTGGCGAATCCTTAACCTGCCGCAATGTTTGCTTCAGTTTGTTGCGCCGGAAAAACAGCGATATAACGAGCAGCAGGCTCACAGAAAGTGCAACCCGGAAGTATAAGATCTGCCCGCTCGGGTAAGCGGCCAGCGCCTTCAACGGAAAAGGTATAAATCCCCAGATCACGAAAGCGGCTATGCCTGCCGTATAGTATGGATTGCTTTTAAGCGTCTTCATAAAGTATAAAAATTGCACAAAGGTAGAGAATTGCTGGTTGTTGATTGTTAATTGGTGGAGGGTTAAATTGTTGATTTAGGTTTACCACTTTTCATCACATTGAACTTCCGCCCTCGCTGCGTGTTTTCACCAGCAAGCACAAAGGCTGCTGAAGTATAAGCGGTTGGTGAGGGCATCAACGAAAGTAGAAATAATGCAGCAAAGCCAGATAGGATCTGATAGCAAAGTATATACCCTCTGTTGCGCCTGCCTTTGCTGCAGATGAGTGATAACAGCTTAGAAGTACAATTAATTTCAGTAAGTCAAAGTATAATCTGTGTCAGGGAAAGCCCCGGTGGTTTAGTATCTTTGTGCCGATAAAGCCTATTGCCATGCTCTTATTTCAGCAACTTGCCGCTATAACCGAAGGCTCGGTGGTGCAGTTTGTTCAGGACCATCCGGTGGTGCACCTGCTCACCGACAGCCGCAAGCTTTCGCAGCCGGTTGGCTCACTCTTTTTTGCTATTCGGGGCAAGTATAACGACGGCCATAAGTACCTAGCACAGCTGTATGCACAGGGTGTAAGGCAATTGGTGGTAGAGCAGGGTGAGCCGGAGGCGCAGAAAGCACTGTACCCGGAGGCGAACATCCTGCTGGTGCACAACAGCCTGGAAGCACTGCAGAAACTGGCGGCCTGGCACCGGTCGCAGTTTCACATACCCGTGATCGGCATTACGGGCAGCAACGGCAAAACCATTGTAAAAGAGTGGCTCTCGCAGCTGCTGAGCCCGGATGAGCAGATCGCTAAAAGCCCACGAAGCTATAACTCGCAGCTGGGCGTGCCGCTTTCGGTATGGCAGCTCAACCAGAATCATACATTAGGGATTTTTGAGGCAGGCATTTCGCAGCCCGGCGAGATGGAGAAGCTCCGGCAGGTGATTCAGCCTACCATAGGCATTTTTACCAACATTGGTAGCGCCCACGACGAAGGCTTCACCTCACGCCAGCAGAAGGTGGAGGAGAAGCTGAAGCTGTTCAAGGAGGTAGAGCTACTGTTCTACTGCTCCGATCATACTTTAGTGCACGAAGCGGTGCAGGCCAGAAACCTCCACACCTTCACCTGGTCGCGCACGCAACCTGCCGACCTTACCATTACGGCTACCACCACAGCAGGCCATAAAACGATTGTCGTTTATACTTACCAGGGCCAGAAGCAGCGGCTGGTAATACCGTTTACAGACGAGGCATCGGTAGAGAACGCCCTGCACTGCCTGGCGGTGCTGCTATACCGCAACCTGCCTTTAGCCGAGATACAGGACCGCCTGGACAAGCTGCAGCCCGTGGCCATGCGCCTGGAGATGAAAGAGGCCATCAACGACTGCTACCTCATCGACGATACCTACAACAACGACCTGGCCGGCCTGGCCATTGCTCTGGATTTGCTGGCGAGCCAACCAAAGCGGGGCGGGCACACGCTCATACTTTCGGATGTGCTGGAGTCGGGCTTGCCCGAGGAGAAGCTGTACGAGCAGGTAGCAGGGCTGGTGCAGGCACACGGCGTGGAGCGGCTGATTGGCATTGGCAAAACCCTGCAGGCGCATGCCGCTAAGTTCGGAAGTATGGGTACTTTTTACCAGAGCACATATGCGTTCCTTGAGCAATTCCGGCCGGGCCAGTTCCACAACGAGGTGATCCTGGTGAAGGGTGCGCGTGTGTTCGAGTTCGAAAAGATCGTGCATGCGTTTCAGCAGAAGGTGCACGGCACGGTGCTGGAGGTGAACCTGGATGCGCTGGTGCATAACCTCAACTACTACCGCAGCAAACTGGCTCCGGATACCAAAATGATGGTGATGGTAAAGGCCCTGGCCTATGGCAGCGGCAGCTTCGAAGTGGCCAACCTGCTGCAGTTCCACAGGGTAGATTACCTGGCCGTTGCCTACGTAGACGAAGGCGTGAGCTTGCGGGAGCACGGCATTACCCTGCCCATCATGGTCATGAACCCCTCGCCCGACAGCTTTGTGAAACTGCGGCACTACAACCTGGAGCCGGAAATTTACTCGCTGGAGATATTGCAGGCCCTGCTGGATTCCGCGCCGGCTACCGATCCGGTTAAAATTCACCTGAAGCTCGACACCGGCATGCACCGCCTGGGCTTTACAGCTGCTGATTTTGATGCACTGTTTATACTGCTGCACCAGAACCCGCAGGTGCAGGTGGCAAGCGCTTTCACCCACCTTGCCGGTGCCGACGAGGCGCTGCACAACGATTTCTCGCTCCTGCAACTGGCTACGTTCCGTAAGCTGGCGGCACAGGTAGAAGAGCGATTGGGTTATAAAGTGATTAAACATGCGCTGAACTCGGCAGGCATTGTGCGTTTCCCGGAGCACCAGCTGGACATGGTGCGGTTGGGGATAGGTTTGTATGGGGTAGAGGCTACCGGCTCGGAGCAGGAGGCTTTGCGTCCGGTCAGCACGCTCAAGACCACCGTATCGCAGGTGAAAAGTATAAAACAAGGCGAGACTGTAGGTTACAGCCGCAAAGGCATTGCCGACACCGATAAAACCATCGCCACCATTGCCATTGGCTACGCCGACGGCTACGACCGCCGTTTCAGCAACGGCGTGGGCGAAGTATGGATCAAGGGCCGCCGGGCGCCTCTTATCGGCAACGTGTGCATGGACATGTGCATGGTAGATGTGACCGGTATGGACGTAAAAGCCGGCGATGAAGTAACCATTTTTGGTCCGCAGCTGACGCTGGTAGAGTTGGCAGGCAGGATCGGCACCATCCCCTATGAGCTGCTCACCAACGTAAGCGCGCGCGTAAAGCGGGTGTTCTTTGCAGAGTAAGTATACCCGCGCCTCTACCATTTAGAAAAGCAGGAGTATAGAATTTTTGGTGCTGAAGATTCTATAATTACCTCATCTTTAAATTTCTAACCCTACCCTCCGTCTAATTGCCCTTTTCTTTTGTTTTAAAGGGGAACACCTTGTAACTTGCAGTTGTTTATAAAGAGTCTAAATAAAAACAGTCAAAGGTGCAAAACAGGGTAGAAGAGCAGCAACGGCAAAAGAGTGTACGCGATCTGAAAAAAGGGGAAAGTGGTGTGATCTGCTGCCTGAAAGATCCGGAAATGGCGCTAAAACTGCTGGAGATGGGATGTATACCAGGCACACCGGTGAAGCTTAACAGCGTAGCTCCGCTAGGCGACCCTATTACTATCATTGTGAACGACTATACGCTTTCCCTACGCCTGAACGAAGCCGAGACTATTTTGCTCAAGCCCTAATTACCTGTATGTCCGTGACTCTCCAGCCTGAAGCTTTACAGGCCGAAAGGCCCGCAACGCAACGATCTGTGGCAAAAATCGCCCTGATCGGCAATCCAAATTCAGGCAAAACTTCCTTATTCAACCAGCTTACCGGCCTTAACCAGAAGGTGGGTAACTTCCCGGGTGTCACGGTTGATAAAAAGACCGGCATCAGCCAGATTACGCCAAACCTGAAGGCGCAGATCATTGACCTGCCGGGTACCTATAGCCTTTATCCGAAGTCGCTCGACGAACGGGTGATCATCGACCTGCTTTACGATCCGCAGTCCAAGCACTACCCTGATCTTGTAATTGTTACCGCAGACGCCTCTAACCTGAAGCGCAACCTGCTGCTGTTCACGCAGCTGGCCGACCTGCAGATTCCGTCGGTGCTGGCACTGAACATGATGGATGTGGCCGAAGCGGAAGGGGTTAAGATCGATATCGATGCCCTGCAGCGTGAGCTAGGGGTGCCGGTTTTCCCGATGAACGCCCGCAAAGGCGTAGGTATAGCCGCCCTGAAGATCGTGATGTCGCAGCAACTGGAGGCTACATCAACCGTTTTCTATACTTTACCGGAAGAGCTGAAGCCGCTGATTGCAAGTATAAAAGCGCGCTTTGACCTGAAGAACGATTACCTGGCCCTGCATTACGCGCACCAGTACAAGAGCCTGAAGTTCCTGACGGAAGAAGAAAGCAACTGGATAGCAGCCCTGCTGGAGGCAGACGAATTCAAGTCCAACGCACAACAGGCTGCTGAAACCATTGCGCGGTACACCCGCATTAACGAGATGTTGCTGGATGTCGTGCGCGTAGAGCGTGTGGACAAAGATGAGAAATTCAGCAACCGCCTCGACCAAGTGCTCACGCACAAAGTGTTTGGTTACGTTATCTTCTTTGGCATCCTGTTCCTGATCTTCCAGGCGATCTTTGCCTGGGCCAGTTACCCGATGGACCTCATCGATCTGGGCATCACGAACCTCAATGGCCTGATCCAGGAGAACTTCAGCGGGCCGCTCGTGAACCTGTTAACCGAAGGCATTATTGCTGGCTTGGGCGGTGTGCTCGTGTTCGTGCCGCAGATCGCTATACTTTTTGCCTTCATCGCCATACTTGAGGAAACAGGCTACATGGCCCGCGTTACTTTTATGATGGACAAGATCATGCGCAAGTTTGGCCTGAATGGTAAAAGCGTGGTGCCGCTGATTTCGGGGGTAGCCTGCGCGGTGCCGGCCGTGATGTCGGCGCGTACCATCGAGAACTGGAAAGACCGCATGATCACAATCTTTGTGACGCCGCTGATGAGCTGCTCTGCTCGGATACCGGTGTACACGGTGCTGATCGCGTTGGTGGTGCCGGAGAAATATTACCTCGGCTTCCTGAACCTGCAGGGCCTGGTGCTGATGGCATTGTACCTGATCGGCTTCCTTGCGGCCATCTTCTCGGCATTGCTACTAAAAGTTATTCTGAAAGCCCGTGAGCGCAGCTACTTTATCATGGAGTTCCCGGTGTACAAAATGCCGCGCTGGAAGAACGTAGGCCTTACGATTCTGGAGAAATCCAAAACGTTTGTATTTGAGGCCGGTAAAGTGATCGTAGCTATTTCGGTTATACTTTGGGTGCTGGCCTCTTACGGTCCGGGTAACAGCTTTGAAGTAGCCGAGCAGCAGGTGCTGCAGCAGGCACAGGTAAAAGGCTGGACACCGGAAGAAACCGAGAACCACGTTGCTTCTGCGCAACTCGAGTCCTCTTACGCCGGCATTGTAGGCCATGTGATTGAGCCAGTTATCCGACCACTTGGCTACGACTGGAAGATCGGTATTGCCCTGCTTACCTCTTTTGCTGCACGCGAAGTGTTTGTGGGTACCATGTCAACGATCTATAGTATAGGGGAAGAAGAGAACGTAAGCACGATCAAGAGTAAGCTCCTTTCTGAAAAAGACGAAAACGGACAGCCGTTCTTTAATCCGGCCCGCTCGTTCTCGCTGATGATTTTTTACCTGTTTGCGATGCAGTGTGTGAGTACGCTGGCCATTGTGCGCCGCGAAACCAAGAGCTGGACCTGGCCTCTGGCGCAGCTCCTGTACATGAGCGGTCTGGCTTATGTAATGGCCTTTATCACTTATCACCTGTTTAGCTAATCTCTTTATACTTCCCGGTTCAGGCCCGCATTTTCCTGAACCAGGAAGTATATACTTCAAGCTTCTTTGTTGCGCCACCTGCGTTGCCCAAAGTATGCACGAAGTATAATTTATAGTGCCATGCCTTATTGGTCACTTCCTGCCTGTGCTGCCTCTAGGGCTAATCAACTCTTACTTTATAGCTTTTTGTATTCGCCTGAACTGTAGTGGCTGCCTGGTAGTCGCTTAAGGGAGCAAGTATGCTTGCCAATTCTACTATATTGGAGTGTTGACCAATCTCTCTTAAATTCCTCAATTATCCTTTCGCTAACAAAAAGTATAGCTTCAAACATAAAAAAGGTGCGTTTATAAGATTTTCAACAAGCGTTTGAAATTTTATAATGAAATTGATTGAGGCTTAAGCTGTTAATGTATAACTATAGTTATATTTAATCGGTATATAGCAAGAGGCGCAGCAAAGGTCGCAACTGTAAATCCAACCCTGGCTTTATTGCAGCGGCTAAAAATTGCTGGCTTTTATTTACGTTTACTCCTCCTGAACGGCAGCCACTCTGGTGCCGGTTTCCATTGCACTTCCTTGAACGGTAGCCTTGCCGGCACCGGTGTTTTTTCCCTCCACTTGAACGGTTGCCATTCCGGCGCCGGGTTCGTCAGATTCTAGCTTTAGAGAAGGCCAAAAGAAGTCTATCTATCTTCACTTAAAACGAACAGCAATGAAAAAACTTTTAATCTTGAGCCTTTTTCTGGTATTCGCTCTGCTGCAACAGGGCATGGCTCAGACAAGGGCCATCACCGGAACGGTCACAGATGCTTCCACAAACCAACCTCTTCCCGGCGTTACAGTGCTGGTGAAAGGTACTACAGTAGGTACTGCTACAGGCGCAGACGGTACGTATTCGCTTAATGTTCCTCCGGAAGGAACCACCCTTGTTTTCAGTTTTATTGGTTACCAAACCGTTGAGCGCCCAATTGGCAATGCTGCCGTTGTGAACGTAGGCCTGCCACTTGCTACTAAAGAGCTTGGCGAAGTGGTGGTAACAGCGCTGGGTATTGAAAGAACAAAGAATGAGCTGCCCTACGCTGCACAGAAAGTAGAAGGCGATGCAGTTACCACTACCCGCGAAGCCAACTTTGTGAATGCGTTGTCGGGTAAGGTTTCCGGTGTAAACATACAGCGAAACAACACCCTCGGTGGATCTACAAACGTGGTAATACGAGGTAACAAGTCATTGTTTGGAAACAACCAGGCTTTGTTTGTGGTAGATGGCGTACCAATTGACAATGCCAACACCAACACTTCCAACCAGCGTACCGGCCGTGGTGGCTACGACTACGGTAACGCTGCCGCTGACATTAACCCTGATGACATTGCATCGATCAACGTGCTGAAAGGTGCTGCCGCTACCGCATTGTATGGTACACGTGCCGCTAACGGTGCTGTGATTATTACTACTAAAAAAGGTAGAAGAGATGAAAAGGGTGTAGGTGTAACTATTAACTCAAGCGTAAACGTTGGTTTTATAGATAAGGAAACTTTTACAGATTTTCAGGACCAGTATGGTGCCGGCTATGGTGCTTATTACGATGATCCTTCCGGTTTTTTCCTGTTAAGGGATGTTGACGGAGACGGCGAGGAGGACGACCTGGTAGTACCAACCAGCGAAGATGCTTCGTATGGTGCCCGCTTCGATCCGAACCTGCTGGTGTACCAGTGGAATGCCTTCGATCCGACATCACCTTTTGCCGGGCAAGCAACGCCATGGGTGGCAGCAAAGAACGATCCGACTGAATTTTTCGAAAATGCTTTCGGAACTGCCAACAACATTATGCTGGACGGTGGAGGTGAAAAGGGCTATTACAAGCTAGGCTATACCCGCAACAGTGATGAGGGTATTCTGCCAAACAGTGAGATTGTCAAGAACTTCATCAACTTTGGTGCATCTTATAATATCACGGAAAAAATAAATGCCTCTGCTTCCATCAACTACTCTGTAGTAGATGGCTTAGGCCGATACGGCACCGGCTACGATGATAAGAACGTGGCAACCAACTTCAGGCAGTGGTGGCAGACAAACGTAGATATAAAAGAGCAGGAAGATGCTTACCGCAGAACAGGTAAGAACATAACCTGGAACTGGGCCGACCCGCCGGATGCCTTGGTGCCAATCTATTGGGACAACCCATACTGGACCCGTTTTGAGAACTATCAGAACGATACGCGTAACCGTTACTTCGGCAACGTAAGACTTGACTATAAACTTACAGACTGGCTGGACATCATGGGCAGGGTGTCGCTGGATATTTATGATGAAATTCAGGAAGAAAGGTATGCCGTAGGGTCACTTTCGCCATCTCAATACCAACGCTTTAACAGAGGCTTTAACGAGCGAAATTATGACCTGATGGCCAACCTTAACAGAGACCTGTCCGAAACATTTAACCTAAAAGCCACGATTGGTACCAACATCCGCAAGACAGAAACTGAGTCTATTTTTGCCTCTACTAACGGGGGATTGGTTGTGCCGCGTTTTTATGCGCTAACCAACTCAGTAAACCCTTTGGAGCCGCCAATAGAGGAAGATACAGAACTGCAGGTGAATGGTTATTTTGTCAGCACCACTTTTGGC
The DNA here is from genome assembly GCF_023630205.1 of Pontibacter ruber. Taxonomy (GTDB): domain Bacteria; phylum Bacteroidota; class Bacteroidia; order Cytophagales; family Hymenobacteraceae; genus Pontibacter; species Pontibacter ruber. The sequence continues at coordinate 55,696 of NZ_JALPRR010000005.1, forward strand.
TATAAAAATCTTGCCTTCGTTGACCTGGCTTACAGAATAGATCAGGCCTCAACCTTGCCTTCGGATAACAACAGCTTTGGTTATGGCTCGGTTTCCGGCAGCTTTGTGTTCTCAGAGTTGATGGAGCCGCGCGCCTGGCTGACAGGTGGCAAGATCCGTCTGAACTACGCCGAGGTAGGTAACCTGGCCCCGGTTTACTATGTAAATGACATTTATACCAAGCCAACACCATTTGGTACAACACCGCTTTTCTCAATACCAAATGATAAAAATAACCCGGACCTGAAGCCGGAGCGAACTAATAGCTACGAGGCAGGCCTGGAGATGTCATTCCTGGATGGTCGCACAGGTTTCGATTTTACATACTATAATTCTAAATCCGTTGACCAAATCGTGCCGGCTTCTGTTTCCAGGGCCACTGGTTATAACAACAAAATCACAAACCTTGGCGAGATCCGGAACAATGGCGTGGAGCTGTCAATATTCGGAACTCCGTTCAAAACTGACAACTGGAATTGGACTCTCAATGTTAACTGGACCCGAAACCGAAACGAGGTAGTAGACCTGGGTGAATTTGATAACTTCCAGTTAGGTACCTTCCAGGGTGGTGTGTCAATCAACGCGGCGGTAGGAGAGCCTTACGGTACCATCAGGGGCTCTAACTTCGTGTACTTGGATGGCAAGCGCGTGGTGGATGAAGAGGGACATTACCTGATATCTCCTACCTCGAATGAGGTGATTGGTAACGTAAACCCGGACTGGCTTGCCGGTGTATCGAGCTCGCTCAAGTATAAAGGCCTCTCTTTCGGTTTCCTGATTGATATCAAAGAGGGCGGTGATGTTTTCTCGCTTGACCAGTACTATGGTTTGGCAACCGGTGTTAGCACAGCTACAACCTTTACCAACGACCTGGGCAATCCGGTCAGAAATTCGCTGGATGAAGGCGGCGGTGTGATACTGGAAGGTGTGAAAGAAGACGGTAGCCCGAACGATGTAAGAGCGGACGCCTCTGCATACGGCTTGTTTGGTTATGCCTACAATCCTGCTGCGGCTTTTGTGTATGATGCAAGCTATGTGAAGCTACGGGAAGTAACCCTTGGCTTTGCCTTACCTGAATCGTTGGTAGCCAACTGGGGACCAATAAAAGGGATCGAACTGTCTGCTTATGGCAGGAACCTGTGGATCATTCATAAGAACCTGCCTGACGCCGATCCGGAGGATGGCATCAGCTCAGGTAACCTGGCAGGAGGCTATCAGGTGGGTAGCTATCCTACTACCCGAAACATAGGCATCAACCTTAAAGCAAGATTCTAATCACAGACGTATGAAAAAGATACTAGCAATATTTATACTTGTGATTGCAGCAGTTGCCTGTACAGAGGATTTTGATGAGATGAACATCGATCCGAAGAACGCCAGCTCCAACGTGCCTGCAACTACACTGTTATCCAATGGCCAGAAGAACCTGGCTGATGTGGTAACCAGCACCAACGTGAACCTGAACGTTTTTAGGTTGCTTTCCCAGTACTGGACAGAGACCACTTATACGGACGAAAGCCGGTACGACCTGAGTACACGCAACATCCCGCAGAACTTCTGGAACGTGCTTTACCGAGACGTACTACGCGATCTGAGAGAGGCCCGAAACCTTACCAATGCAAATGCTGATATTGACGAAGGTGTGAAGGGGCAGCAGCTTGCCATTATCGAAATTACCGAGATTTACGCCTGGATGGTGCTCGTGAATACGTACGGAGACGTGCCTTATACCGAAGCACTCGATATCGAGAACGTGATTCCGAAGTATGATGACGATGCTGCCATTTACAACGATCTGCTGGTAAGAATCGACAATGCCCTTACAGCGCTTAATACAGAGGTAGAAGGCGGGGCAGGTGCTGATGAACTTGCCGCTGCTGATCTGATTTATGGAGGTGATATAGAAAAGTGGATCAAGTTCGGAAATTCGCTGAAGCTGAAGCTGGGCATGACCATTGCCGACGTAGATCCGGGTAAGGCCAGAACAGTTGTAGAAGCAGCTGCAGCAGACCCGGAGAAACTGATTTCGTCAAATGAGGATAACGCGGCATTCCAGTACCTGAATACCCCTCCCAACACAAACCCGATCTGGGTAGACCTGGTGCAGAGTGGCAGACGGGACTATGTAGCGGCGAATACCATTGTCAATGAAATGAACAGGCTGGAAGACCCTCGCAGGGAAGCCTACTTTACAACAGTGGCTCTAGCCGCTGATGATCCTGCCACACCGGATGTTGATGAAACTGTGCCCCGTTACGTTGGTGGAATATACGGTAGGAGTAACAGCTACAGCCGTTTCTCCAAGCCAGATGAGCAGATCGCCAGCCCGACTTTTGAAGGCTTGCTGATGGACTACTCTGAAGTCGAGTTTTTTCTGGCAGAAGCTGTTGAAAGAGGATTTGCAGTTGGAGGTACAGCAGAAGAGCACTACAATGCTGCTATCCGTGCTTCAATGGAATATTGGGGGGTAGAAGATGAAGCTGTAATCAACAACTACCTTTCACAGCCTGAGGTAGCTTATACTTCGCCTGCTTCCGGTGCCGACTTCCGCGAAAAGATTGGTACTCAAAAGTGGATAGCACTCTACAACAGAGGCACTGAAGGCTGGACAGAATGGAGGCGCCTGGACGCTCCTGACCTGGTGCCCCCTGCAAATGCCGTGCTGCCGGAAATCCCGGTCCGCTTCCCGTATCCTGTGCAGGAGCAAAACCTGAACACTGCTAATTATCAGGCTGCTTCAGGGGCTATTGGCGGAGACGTGACCACATCAAAAGTATTCTGGGATGTGCGGTAGCAGGAAAACAACATGAGAAACTAGGTAGTAGTCTTCTATACTTTAAAGGCCCCCGGATTCCGGGGGCCTTTTCTTTTGCAGGGTCTTCGAAGCTGATTTTTACCTAACAGGAACAAGCAGATATGTTAGTGTAAGACTGAATGTTAACACTTTGGATCAGGTATGCCAGTGTAATTTGTGTAAAGCTATACTTGCTGTTATAACTATTTGATTATCTATATGATAGTCTGCTTTTTAAGGGGCGATTATAGACTGCTCTATCTGAATATCATATTAAAACAATGTTAAATATTTGTTAAAATAAAATATATTGTCTAAACTTGATTTCTTACTCACCAAAAAACAACCGGCTAATAAATGAAACGACTTATACTTCTTTACGAGTCTCTTCGCATCCATTGTAGTTCACATTTCCTTATGTCTGGCAGCTGCTAGATCTTCTCTAATATATTAAATAATTCAAGTATTTCAGTGCTGTTTATGACTGAAGCTGGAAGGATATTGCCTTTTAATTGGCTTTTTATACGGTGTTCCCTATAGCCTTGCTGGAGATCTGGTAAGGCTTTCCGCATATCTGCCCATATTTAGGTAGCTAGAAGAATTCACATAAAGTCGGCTTTTGCAGCGCAATGTTTACAAGTAAATACCCCGGCAGTTGGCAAGGGATAATTAAATAATGGGATTGTCTAATTAAAGTTTAGCTATTAAGATAAGTGATAGCTATACCCTGAAGGAGGTGAAGCAGGAAATTTAGATTGAGTCAGGATTAATACGAATACAGTGATCTGCATTACTTTTTGCTTAGGCAGAACTAAAGTGTAATAGAGTAATACCTAGTACAATTAATACATACCTTAAACAATCAACGCAATGAAAAAACTTTTAATGCTATGCTTTATGCTGGTAAGTGCCCTGTTGCAGCAGGCCATGGCCCAGACGAGAGCAATCATCGGTAAAGTAACCGATGCTGCAACCAGTCAGCCCCTTCCGGGCGTAACCGTTTTGGTAAAAGGTACCACAGTAGGTACTGCTACCGGAGCTGACGGTAACTACTCTATTAATGTGCCGGAAGGCGGCACTACATTAGTGTTTAGCTTTATTGGCTATAATACTACTGAGCGTGCTATTGGGACTTCAACTACGATTAACGTTGGCCTGCCTGTAAACACACAGCAGCTTAACGAAGTTGTGGTTACAGCTCTTGGTATCAAGAGAGAAGAGAAATCAATTGGTTACTCTGCTCAGAAAGTTGGTGGCGAAGAACTTAGCACTGTTCGTGAAACGAACATTGTTAACTCTCTGTCTGGCCGCGTTGCCGGTGTGCAGATTGGTAACAACTCGGGTGCTATGGGTGGTTCTGCCAGAGTAACAATGAGAGGTGTAAACACGATTTTTGGTGACAACAACGCCCTTTTCGTAGTAGATGGTGTGCCAATCGAAAACTCTAACACTAACTCTGCTAACCAGCAGCGTGGTGGTGGTGGTTACGACTACGGTAGCCCAATCCAGGATATCAACCCGAATGACATTGCTGAAGTAACAGTACTGAAAGGTGCTGCTGCAACTGCATTGTATGGTAGCCGTGGTGGTAACGGTGTAATCGTAATTACAACTAAGAAGGGAACCAAGAAGAACGGTATTGGTGTAACATACAGCTTGGGTGTAACCAGAGATGAGGTTTCCGTACTGCCTAAATACCAGAACCTATACGGTGGTGGTTATTCATTCGATACTCTGTACTATGATCAGTTATCTGATACTGAAAGAAAGCTGGCTTATCCTGAAGGACAGAAAGGTTACTACAATGATAACGACGGAAAAGGTAGCTATGATCTGATGCCAAACTATGGTACAGACGAATCATGGGGACCTAAATTAGAAGGCCAGATGTACCGCCCTTACTGGAGCTGGGATGGTAATAAGGGCAACCCGGACTTTGGTAAACTTGCCAAGTGGGAAGCTCAGCCAAACAACATCCGTGACTTCTTTGAACCAGGACTGACTTTAACAAACTCTATCGCAGTTGACGGTTCTAACGACGCCGGTTCTTTCCGTGTGTCTTACTCGAACCTGGATCAGAACTTTATTCTTCCTAACTCTGCATTAAATAGACACAATGTTGGCTTCAACGGAGCTTACAACCTGACTGAAAAACTGAATGTTTCTGCAAGTGCTAACTACATAACGCACGAAGCGAAAGGCCGCCCAGGTACTGGTTACAGCGGTACTAACGTAATGCAGCAGTTTACGCAGTGGGGACAGCGTCAGCTGGACATGAACAAGTCTAAAGAGTATATGCTTCCTGATGGCACGCAGCTTACCTGGAACCGTACTTCATGGGACAATCCTAAGCCTAAGTACTCTGATAACCCATACTGGACTCGCCACATGAACTACCAGACTGACGGTAGAGATCGTATTTTCGGTAACATTGCTGCGAACTACAAGATCACTGACTTCTTAAGTGCTGAAGTAAGAGTATCAACTGATACTTACTCTGAGACACAGGAGGAGCGTATTGCAATCGGTTCACAGGATATTCCAGAGTATAGCTTGTTCAAGCTAGACTTCATGGAGAACAACATTCAGGGTTTATTGAACTTCAACAAAGACCTGTCTGAAAAATTCTCTCTGAACGCTTATGTTGGTGGTAACAGAATGGCCCGTAACCGCCAAATCTTCAGCGGTGCTACAGCTGATGGTCTAAGCTCTAACGTGTACAACCTGGGTGCTTCTATCGGACGTCCTGTTATCGGTGACAGCAAGTCTGAGAAAGAAATCCAGTCTGCATTTGCCAGTGCCTCTTTAGGTTATAACGATGTGTTATTCCTTGACTTAGGTGCTCGTAACGACTGGTCTTCTACACTGCCAGCTGGCGAGAACTCATACTTCTACCCATCAGCTTCCCTTTCTTGGGTGTTCGCTGACCTGATCAACGCACCTTGGCTGAACCTTGCTAAAGTACGTGCTGCTGTTGCGCAGGTAGGTAAAGATACTGATCCTTACAACACCATGCTGACTTATGAGTTAAGACAGCCTTTCGGTACTAACACAAGAGTTTCTGTTCCGAACAGATTTCCAAACGAAAGCCTGTTGCCAGAGATCTCAACTGAATACGAATTCGGTACTGAGTGGCGTGCATTCAACGACAGAGTTGGTCTGAACCTTTCTTACTACAACAGAGTAACCAAGAACCAGATCATGCCTTTGACTGTATCAGCTGCTACTGGTTATACTTCCAGAATGATCAACGCTGGTAAAATCGAGAACAAAGGTGTGGAAGTTAGCTTGAACGCTGCTCCTATTCAGACAGACAACTTCAGCTGGAATGTGACTGTTAACTGGGCTAAAAACCAGAACAAAATTCTTGAGCTGACAGAAGATCAGAAGATCGTTATCCTGACAAACGCTCCGTTTGCAGTTCAGCTGCAGGCTCGTGAAGGTGAGTCATTCGGTTCAATCGTTGGTTACGACTACGTATATGACGAAAACGGAAACAAACTGGTAACGGCTGGTGGTTACTATGCACGCTCTAAGGAGCAGAAAGTGATTGGTTCAGTTCTGCCGGATTACACTGGTGGTATCACCAACACAATCAACTACAAAGGTGTAAGCCTGTCAGCACTTGTTGACTTCCAGAAAGGCGGAAGCTTCTTCTCTACTACTCAGATGTTCGGCCGTTACTCAGGTATCCTGGAAGAAACTGCTGCAAACAACATCCGTGAAGAAGGCATCATCGTGCCAGGTCTGTACCAGCCAGGTACTAAGATCGACGGTGTTGACGTAAGCGGCCAGCCAAACAAAACTTCTATGAGTGCTGCTGACCACTTCTACTACAACGGTGGTTACCGTATCGGTGCTGCTGACGTAGTTGACGCGAGCTACATCTACCTGCGTGAAATGAGCCTTGGCTACAGCCTGCCATCTGCACTAGTTGGTAAAACTCCATTCAACAGCGCTAAACTGTCTTTAGTAGGCAGAAACCTGTGGCTGATTAAGTCTAACTCTGAGCACGTGGATCCATCAAACATCACGAACTCTATCACAAACATCCAGGGTATCGAGGGTGGTGCGCTACCATCAATGCGCTCTTATGGTGTTACGCTGACGTTAGGTTTATAATAGCTTAATCATTAAAAATTTAGGAAAGTATATGAAGTTCTATAATAAATTATTAGTAGGTGCGGCGCTGCTCTCTTTCATGTCTTGTACAAAAGACTTCGAAGAGATGAACGTAAACCCTAACCAGCCTGCTGTTGCCACATCGGCACAGCTGCTAGCTAACGCCCAGTATAACTTTGCCACTAACATTGGTGATGCCTGGAACAACGCCCGTATGGGTATGTACTACGCACAATACTGGTCTTCTACTTACTATACAGACGAAAGCCGTTACCTGATCCGTGAAGGTACTAACCAAACGATGTGGAACACTTTCTATGCTGATGTGCTGAAAGAATTATCAGAAGCACAGAAAGTAGAAGAAGAAGCTAAAGTACTTGGTTTCGAAAACAGGATAGCAATCGCTGAAATCTTTAAGGCAATGACTTACCATTACCTGTCTGATATCTACGGTGGCCCAATCCCTTATGCGGAAGCACTTGATGCAAATAACGCCGTTCCGAAGTATAACACTGGTCCGGAAGTTTATGCTGGTTTGCTGGCTACTCTAGAGGAGCAGATCGCTGTGCTTAAAGATCCAAAGAATATGGAGAATCCTAGCTTTGCTGCTGGTGACGTAGTTTACAAAGGCAACACTGCTAAGTGGATCAAGTTTGCTAACTCGCTGCGTTTGCGCATAGCATTGCGTATGATCGATGTGAACCAGGAAGCTGCTGTTGCTGCTATCAGAAAGTCACTTGACCCTGCAAATGGTGGCATTATCGAGTCCAATGCTGATAATGCAATGTTCAAGTGGTTATCAGGTGCTCCAAACAATAACCCACTTAATGAGGCTTACAAAACGAGAATCGACTTCTCAGTAGCGAAACCATTTGTGGATTACCTGAAGAAGTATGATGACCCTCGCCTTAAAGTTTATGCCAACCCGCTTTCTACAGATGCCAATGCTTATGTAGGTGAGACATATGGTCTGGAAACAGGTAGCGATAATAACTCAAACGGTAGCACGAAAAAAGTAAGCTTACCAAGTAACTATGTTATTGGCGCTGAGGCACCTACTGTCTTCTTGGATTACGCTGAGGTAGAATTCATGTTGGCTGAGATCGCTGCCCGTGGTCTTAATGTAGGCCTGGCAGGTACAGCTGCTGAACACTACGCCAAAGGTATCAAAGCTTCTTTTGACTTTGCTGGTCTGAGCAACGAGCAGTATGTAGCTTACCTGGCAAAAGTGCCTTATGTTGCAACTGACCTGGAAACTGCTAAAGACCTGATTGGTTCGCAGAAATGGATTGCAATGTACGGTCAGGGTATTCAGGGATGGTTAGAACGTCTTCGTCTGGATTTCGAGGACCCATACACAGGAGCTGCAATTTTTGCTCTACCTGCTGATGGTTCTCTTGACCCTAACGTTACGACAGTACCATTCCGAATGAGCTATCCGGTAACAGAGGCTTCTCTGAATGCTGAAAACTACAATGCAGCTGTACAAGCTTTAGGTGGTGCCAACAGCAAAGGCGCTAAAGCATGGTGGGATGTTTTCTAAGCCACAAGTTAATTAAGACCGAATTACCAAATAGATTAGAATAACTAGGTAGTAGTCTTCTTCATTGGACAAAGGCCCCCGGCTTCCGGGGGCCTTTTCTGTTTTTATTAGATTTCACGTTTATTAGATTTTCCGCTTTTTAACAACGGTAGAACATATCTGATACGGCTAACAGAAACTGAGAAAGCTTCTTGTATTATATGGGAGTGGGGTAGTTTGCTGAATTGATGTTAAAACATTTAATGTCTTGATAAGCTGGATTTTATAGGTTGTGAAACACTTTAGAGGGGAATTGATACATGTAAATAAAAAAATATAGGCATTCTATATATAAATGTTGTTTATATGATAGATAATGCTTAAAATAGATGCATTTCTCACCTTAAACAAAACCTCTTATGCTTAAACCTTTACTTTTATCCGGTACTCCACCGGCACTTACTTAGTAACATCCTCTTTCACCAGATCTGCGTCGAAAGAAGCTTCACAGTATTAAACATCCTATCGCCGGGTTTTGACTCCGGTTACAGGGGCTTTTTATATCTTTTCTTCATAAGAAGCAACCTTATAAACTAGTTGAGCCAGTCACAAGAGCAACAGCAGGAAGGCTGTTTCGTGCTTGACCTTCTTTTTCTGTAAAGAAGGCAGAACGCGAGGTGGTAAGAAGCTCTGGTTCTTTGCGGGTTCCAGTCGGTCAGCAGGAGGAAGTATAAAACTGTACGAAGGCGCTGAAATAGCCCCTGATAGGGCAAAGCCGAAAAGCAGTAATATAATAGTAATCACAAATTAATTCTTAATACTAACCTTAAACCAAAACACAATGAAGAAAGTCTTACTCTTTTGCTTTATTCTGGTAAGTGCCCTGCTGCAGCAGGCCATGGCCCAGGTTAGAGCAATTACAGGTAGAGTGACCGATGCCTCTACCGACCAGCCTTTACCAGGTGTGGCCGTTCTCGTAAAGGGTACGACCACAGGCACGGCTACAAGTGCCGACGGCTCCTATTCCATCAATGTTCCGGAAGGCGGAACAACACTTGTATTCCGCTTTATCGGCTACACTACCGTTGAGCGTGCAATTGGAAATGCGACTACTGTAAACGTTGGCCTTCCGATCGATAACAAGCAGCTCGATGAAGTAGTAGTAACCGCTCTTGGCTACCAGCGTGAAAAGGAAACGCTTCCGTACTCTGTGGGTGCTGTAAACAGCGAAAATTTAACCTACGCTAAATCCAACGACGTAAGTACGGCGCTTGTTGGTAAAGTACCAGGTGTGATCATCCAAGGTTCGCCAAGCTCCTCATTCGACAATGGTAACGTCGTTATTCGTGGCGCGAACAGTCTGAACACTACACAGCCTCCGCTTTATGTAGTGGATGGTACCATCACGGACCAGAACTCAGTTATCATGGATAACGTGGAGAGCATCTCTGTGCTGAAAGGCGCTGCTGCTACTGCACTTTATGGTTACCGTGCTGCTAACGGTGTAGTTATCGTAACCAGCAAAAAAGGACGTAAGGGCACTCCTACTGTAGACCTTAACTTATCTGCTGCTTTCGAGAACCCATCTGTAATGATGCCTTACCAGAACCAGTACGCGGCAGGTTATACTTCCAACTCCAGAACTCCTGGCTCAACTTACGATGCAGAAGGATATTACATTTTCAGGTATGATCCGAAAGTACACCCGGAAAATTGGGCTTCTTTTGATGGCCAGCGCATCCTGGATTATGGTGCCGACGAAAGCTGGGGTCCTAAAATGAACGGACAGCCGTATCGCCCTTACTACTCCTGGTATCCTGGTGCAGATTTCGGAAAGCTTGTGCCACTTACGGCACAGCCTGATAACATCAAGAACTTCTACGAAACAGGTAAGAACTTCAACAACAGTATCGGTATCAGCGGGGGAGGCGATAACTACTTGTACAGACTGACTTATGCAAATCAGAATCGTACGCTGATCGTTCCTAACGCGGAGCGCGACCAGCACCAGGTAGGCTTGAACACTTCCTTGGATATATCTAAGAAGCTGACGGCATCTGCCGATATGACCTTTACCTACACCGGCACAAAAGGACAGCCACAGGAAGGTTACCGCCTGGATGGTTTGAACGTGACGCAGAACTTCAACCAGTGGTTCCAGCGCCAGCTTGACCTGGAAAAACTGAAAAACTACCGTAACGAAGATGGTACCCTGCAGTCCTGGAACATCGGTGACCCGAACGGTACCGGCGACCCTAGCCTTTACCTGGCTCCGCAGTACTGGGATTCTCCATACTTTGTGATCAACGAAAACTATGGCAAGACCGGCTCAAACCGTTTGGTGGGTAACCTGGGGTTAAAGTATAAGTTCAACGACTACCTGAACTTACAGTCATATGCCCGTATGAGCAACAGAAGTGCTGAAGGCGACTTCCGTATTGCTTCCGGCGGTCTGAACACCGATGGCTATACCTTGTGGCAGAACACCAGAAGAGAGATGAACTATGAGTCAAACCTGAACTTCAAGCGTGCATTCGGCGATTTCTCTATTGATGCAGTTGTAGGTGGTAACATCAGCAAGAATTACTACAACCAGTTAGAAGAGAACACACAGGGCGGTCTTACTTTCCCGAACTTTTTTGACATCAGCGCCTCTGTAGCCCGTCCGCTTGTTACACGTGGTTATGCTGAGAAGACTGTACGCAGCTTGTACGGAAGATCTTCTTTCGGCTATAAGAGCATCCTGTTCGTGGACGCTACTTTGAGAAATGACTGGTCTTCTGCACTGCCGGAAGCGAACAACTCTTATCTGTATCCATCCATTGGTGGTAGCTTTGTATTTACAGAACTGTTTAACAACGATGCCCTAACCAACATCCTGACCAGTGGTAAATTGAGAGCATCATGGGCACAGGTAGGTGCTGACCTTGATCCTTATAGTGTTTACATTTCTACTAACAACAACCCGCTTTACGGTAGCAATGCATCCGCAGAAGTTGGTAACCAGTTCAGGACAGGCAATATCAAATCTGCTTTAACTACATCTTGGGAAATTGGTACAGACCTGCGCTTGTTCGACCGCGTTGGTTTAGAAGTAACCTACTACGTTGATGATAACAAAGACCAGATCCTGCCACTGAACATTGACCCAACCACAGGTTTCAGCACGTACCAGATTAACGCCGGTAAAATCCAGCGTAAAGGTATAGAGGCTGCCTTGCTTGTATCACCTTTCCGTGGTGACTTTACCTGGGATGCAACCCTTAGCTTTGGCAGAAACCGCTCTAAGATTGTGGAACTGGCAGATGGCCTCGAGAACTACCTGGCCAGCACACAGCGTAACGATACCCGCTTGGAGCACCGTGTAGGCAAAGAGTGGGGTATGCTGGTAGGCCGTATGTGGCAGCGTGATGCCCAGGGCAACGTGTTGGTAGGCTCTAACGGTATCCCGTTGTATGAGATCAACAAAGAAAAAGGTACTATACAGCCTGACTTTACCGGTGGTTTCTTCAACAGCTTCAGCTACAAAGGCATTAGCCTTGCCTTCTCCCTTGACTTCCAGAAAGGTGGTCTGTTCCACTCCCTGACCAAGATGTACGGTTACGGATCTGGTTTGCATGAGAACACAGTTGGTGTAAACGACAAAGGTCATGACTGGAGAGACTTCCCTTCTAACGGTGGTGGTATCCTGATCCCGGGTGTATATGCACCAGGCACTAAGATCGGTGGCGTAGACAAGAGCGGCCAACCTAATGAAACCTATATTCCTGCCCGTAGCTACTTCTATACTTCTCTTCAGCGTGATAACATCAACGCTAACGTGATTGATGCTTCTTACCTGAAGCTGCGTGAGGTTCGTTTGGGTTACGAACTACCTAAGTCAATACTGGGAAGCATGATCAAAGGCGCTAACCTGGGCATTATGGTAAGCAATGCCTGGCTGATCAGCGCACCTGGAAAAGAGTTTGGTGTAGACCCATCTGAACTGGAAGAAACCTGGTATGAAGGTGGTCAGTTGCCATCTACCCGCACAACAGGTCTTAACCTGAGAGTAACATTGTAAATTTTAAACTTTGCATTCGTATGAAAAATAAATTCATATTATTTATAGCTGTGCTTTTCGCAATGGTTGCCTGCGACCCGAGCGAGTTCGACGATATTAACGTCGACCCACGGCAGGTGAAAGAAGCGCCTACCCGTACGCTGCTGACCTTTTCACTGCAGCAGCTTCCTTTCACGACCTGGAATTCACCAATCCGTAACGTAGCCGGTTATGGTACAGAGTACATGGCACTTTACTCTCAGCACCTGGCGGAAGGTCCTTATCCTGGAAGTTCGTTGTATAATGTCCGAAATCTTTCCTGGACAGCCTGGTATACTGGTCCGCTTTATAACCTGCAGACCATTATCAACCTGAACAACGAGGATAGCAAACTGGCAGACCTTGGTAACGGTTCCAAAGACAACCAGATAGCAGTTGCCCGTATTCTGAAGGCGTATTACTTCTGGTTCCTGACAGATATCTATGGCGACATACCATACTCTGAAGCCCTGAAAGGCAATGAGATTCTGCAGCCAAAGTATGATTCTCAGGAATCGATCTATACTGACCTGTTCAAGGAACTGAAAGAGGCGCAGGCCATGATCAAAGAAGACGAGGCTGGCGTAACCGGCGATATCCTGTTGGGTGGCGATATGGCTGCCTGGAAACGTTTCGCAAACACCACCCGCCTGTTTATGTCGCTGCGTTTGATGAAGAAAGATCCAGGCAAAGCACAGGCTGAAATGACAGCTGCCCTGACTGATGGTGTGATCGAGAGCAACGCTCAGAATATTACCCACCAGTTCATTGGTGGTGACCCGAACAACTGGAACCCATGGTACGAGAACTACTCAAACGACAACCGTAACGACTATGCTCTCAGCGCTACCCTAGGAAACTATATGCTGGGTACTAAAGATCCGCGTGTGTTTGTATATGGTGAAGTTCTGAATGGTTCAGAAATTAAACCACTGGCTTACGGAAGCTCTGCAGCCAAGAACATACCAGGCATCTACAGCCGTATAGGTGCAAGCCTGCAGGCTGATAACACGGAGGTGCCAATCTTTACGTATGCGCAGGTACAATTTGTAAAAGCTGAGGCAGTACATAGAGGCTTCTCTATCCCTGTTGAAGGCTCTGCTGCTGAGCTGTACAACAGTGCGATCAAAGCATCATGGGAGTTCTGGGGCGTATACGACGAAGCTAAATTCAATGAGTTCATCGCAGATCCGAAGGTGGCTTATACTTCGGGCGATGCTGGTCTGGAGAGAATCATTTCGCAGAAGTGGGTGCACCAGTACCTGAATGGCTTCGAAAGCTGGACTGACTGGAGAAGAACCGGGTACCCTGTGTTGGCGCCAGCACCAGATGCTGTTGACACACGAGGTATTCCGCGTCGTATGGGTTATCCGTCTAACGCCAAGGCGCTGAACGAGAAAGGCTATACTGAAGCTGTTGCCCGTCAGGGTGCTGACGACAACTACACCAGAGTATGGTGGGATGTGCAGTAAGCCACTTTAAAAGAAATTCGTTGATTAAATAAGGAGATTAAAAATACTAGGTAGTAGTCTTCTTCATTGAACAAAAGGCCACCGGTTTCCGGTGGCCTTTTTTAGTATAGTAACATTCTATAACGTGTTGCCTTCTAGTGTGAGACGAATAGTAGACTTGCAATGTAGCTTGTGAGACAGGATATGTTCTAGCATTATGCAGACATGAATTAAAGCATGTTAATAGATAAATATACGTTTTTTCTATACTTATTTGGAATTACAAGAAATAATACATAAACTAGATATGTTTAAATTCTCACCTTAAACCTAAATAACTATGATAACATCTTTACTTTCCTTAAGTATTCCTCCTGACTTCCCAGCAATTCCTTCTTACGCTACAACCTTGGTGTAACGGGTTACACCATAAAAGAAATAACAGGTTATGCCTCCTTTCACAAAGGATGGCCATGTTTTGCGTTTTCTACAGACACATATGCTCCTTAAGGTAAATGATTTATCATCATCTCATTAACCTGAATACATACAAAGAGCAATATTACAACTGTTCCAAAATCTGAATAAAACTCTACTAACTGCAGAGGCCATAGGGAAGCATAAACAGCTTCTTAGCCTTGGTGCTTTAAGTGCAAGGTTTTCGAAGTGATAGTATTCACTTGTTCCGGTCATGTTTTCTCAGTATATGAGAATCATCCTATTGATCTGGTTACGACATAGATTACCATTTCCGTTTTATTTCACACCTTAAACAAACAGCAAAATGAAAAAACTATTACTGTTATGTTTTTGCTTGGTTTCGGTACTGCTACAGCAGGCCATGGCCCAGGTAAGAGCTATTACCGGTAGAGTGACGGACGCCTCTACCAACCAACCGCTGCCAGGGGTAGCAGTATTGGTGAAAGGCACATCAGCAGGAACTGCCACCGGGGCTGATGGTACTTATTCCCTTAACGTACCTGAAGGAGGCACAACGCTTGTATTTCGCTTCCTTGGTTATACTACAATCGAGCGCGCCATCGGAAATCAGGCAACCATCGACGTTGGCTTACCAGTGGACAACCAGAAGCTGGAAGAAGTGGTTGTAACTGCGTTGGGCTTTAAAGAAGATAAAGACAAGGTTGGCTCTTCTACCAGCCAGGTATCTGGTGCGCGCGTGGCCCAGTCAGGTGAAACAAGTGCTGTAACCGGTCTGAGTGGTAAAGCTTCCGGTGTTCAGATAACAAGATCATCCGGTGACCCGGGTGCCGCTGCTTACATTCAGATCCGTGGCCAAAGTACAATTACAAACTCCGTACAACCTCTCGTTATCATCGACGGTGTTCCTGTGAGCAATAGCTCACTTGGCTCAGGCGTTGGTGGAGTAGTGCAGCAGTCTCGCTTAAACGACATCAACCCGAACGATATTGCTTCTGTTCAGATCCTGAAAGGGGCCTCTGCTGCTGCTCTCTGGGGATCGCGTGCGGCCAATGGTGTGATGGTAATCACAACCAAAAAAGGCCAGTCGGGTAAAGGTAAGATCAATATTGGGTATGACGTTACCTACTCTCTGGATAAGATCAGCTACACCCATGACCTGCAGGATACATATGGTCAGGGATTGGGAGGTGTTTACTCTCCTGCATCGGCGTATTCTTTTGGCGATAAGGTGGCAAGCAGATCCGGAGGTGCTGACGAGGTTGATAAGTCAGGCCAAAAGTTTGTAGCGCAGGATGGTACAGAATACTATCCAATCACTAAGAAAAACGACCGTTCTACTTTCCTGGATGAGAACTTCGATGCTGTATTTCAGAACGGACACTTCCTGGAGCAGAACCTGAGCTTTAGCGGAGGTGACCAGGACGGTAACTTCTTCGCCAGCATCTCTGACCTGAACCAGGAAGGTATTATCCGCAATAACAGCGACTATCGCAGAACCACTGCCCGCATCAATGCTGAAAAAAGGCTAGCTCCGTCATTTAAGGCAAGTGGTAATGTAACTTACTCTAAAATTGGCTCTAACCGTATACAGCAGGGTTCTAACACCTCTGGTTTATACTTGGGTTATCTGCGCAACGCACCTGACTTCGATATCAGAGATTATAAAGGTACTTACTTTAATGCCGGTGGTGATGCGTTCCTGAACAGACACCGTTCCTATAGAAGATACCTTGGCAACAACCCTAACCCGATCTATAACAACCCGCTCTGGACGATTAATGAACAGCAGAATACAAGTGATGTAGACCGTGTATTGGGCTCTTTTGAGTTGAACTACGAACCTACTACGTGGCTGAACTTCATTGCACGTGCCGGTGCTGACCATTATACTGACCAGCGCTTAACGTTCTTCCCTTTTAACTCTGCAGAAAACGGGGGTAACGGATTGGGAACAGAGCAAACGATTGCTGAAACGCAACTGAATGCTGACTTCATCGCGCGTGCCAACCATACATTTGGCGATCAGTTTACCGGGTCTTTCCTGGTAGGTATGAACCTGAACCAGCGAACCTACAATGAAATAGGTGGTACATACCGAAACTTCATCCTGGGACAGGATATCAGCAACTTCTCTAATGCAACCAATGAGAATACAACGCCATTCGACTATGAGTCTACCCGTCGTAACTCTGCTGGCTATGCAACAGCTACCTTTGGCTTCAACGACATGCTATACCTGAATGCATCAGGCAGACTGGAAGCAGCTTCTACGTTTGGCTCACAGGCAAAAAGCGCATTCTTCTATCCTTCAGCTGATGTTGCTTTCCAGTTCAGCAAACTTGCACCGTTTGCAAACAGCAAGATACTGAGCTTTGGTAAATTACGTGCAGGCTATGGCGAAGTGGGTGTTGAACCTGGACCTTATTTGACGACAGATGACTGGGTACCTGCTTTCTTCGGTGAGAGCTGGGGCCCTGGCCTGGATGCCAATGCCTATGCAGGAGCATTTATAAGAAATGATGTGAAAGGCAACCCGGAACTGAAACCGGAACGCAAGAAAGAGCTTGAATTTGGTACAGACCTGCGTTTCTTCGCTGATCGCCTGACATTAGGTGCCACCTACTATAAAAACAAGACAGTAGATGCCATCTTTAACCTTCCTGTTTCTCCTTCCTCAGGCTATTTGAATAAAACGGACAATGCAGCGACGCTTGAGAACAGAGGTATTGAACTGGAATTTGACGGTCTGATTTTAAAATCAGAAGACTTCTCGTGGAACATAGGTGGTAACTGGTCCAGAAACCGCAACGAGGTTACAGACCTTAGAGGCGTAGAATCACTCTTCTTAGCCGGCTTTACTGGTGTGTCTTCAAGAGCTGTTGAAGGCCAGCCTGTTGGTGTGCTGTGGGGCGTTGGCTACGAGCGCAACGAAGACGGTACTATTGCCACAGACGAGTTTGGTTTCCCGCTGTCTGCTAGTACGGAAAGTGTGATTGGTGACCCTAACCCGGATTGGAGAGGTGGCCTGAACACAAGGCTGAACTACAAAGGCTTTAGCTTTTATACCTTGTTTGAGTTCTCCCAGGGTGGTGATATCTGGGCAGGTACAGAGGGCGTACTACGTAACTTTGGTACCTCAGCCTACACAGACGTAGAGACTACGCTGTCTGCACAGCAGGCAGGTTCCACTTATCTATATGGTGGCAAGTTAGTTTCTGATGTATATACTCCGAATGCAGATGGTAGCTATACTTTCCGTGGCAGGTTGGAAGATTTCGGAGGCGGCCCGGTTGCATTGGACCAGAGTTACTTTACAACCATAGGCGGTGGCTTTGCGGCTAACGGGGAGCAGTTTATCCAGGATGCCTCCTGGTCCCGCATAAGAGAGATGACCCTTTCTTATACACTCACCAGCGAGGGCTTCAGAAATCTAACCAGGCTACAGTCGGTGCAGTTCTCTTTAACAGGCCGCAACCTGGCCATCTGGTCAAAAGAGTTTAAAGGTGTTGATCCGGAGACAAACCTGACCGGTACAGGCAACGGCCGTGGTCTTGAGTATTTTAACAACCCTGGTACAAAGTCGTTCCTGGCCTCTATCAGAGTTAATTTTTAATACATCAACTAAATACACTTATGAAAAAGATACTTAGATATATATCAATCTTCTCACTGGCTGTATCCGTGATGGGATGCGAGAGCTTTGTGGATGGCTTTGAAGAAGATCCGAATAACCCAAGCGGGAAATCTGTTGATGTAAACAACATGATTCAGGGGGTGATGCTTGCCGATGCGCTGCTCCATGAAGGTGAAATGGCGCGTCTGACCGGTATGTGGACCAATCAGTTCACCGGCGTTGACAGGCAGTATGTAAACCTGAATGAATACCGGGTTTCTGCCGGTGATTTTGACAGCCCATGGTCTACGATGTACTACGGCACTATTGCGCAGGCTCGCTTGGCTAAGAAAAAAGCAAGAGCTGAGCTAAACCCGAAGGTAGAGGGGGTAGCGCAGGTACTAGAGGCGCATGCTGCCGGAACGGCTGCTGCGTTGTTTGGGGATGTGCCGTTCTCGGAAGTGACCGTATCAGAAACTCCTGTTTTCGATCCGCAGGAAGAAGTGTATAACAGCGTACAGGTGCTACTGGACTCTGCTATCACCAACCTTGAGCTGAACAAAGGTATACTTAAAGCAGAAAAGGACCTCTACTACACGGGAAATGCACAGAACTGGGCACGCGTTGCTTATACCTTGAAAGCGCGCTACTACCTGCACACCGGCGACTATGCCAAGGCAGAAGAAGCAGCTTTAAAAGGTATTTCTTCTCCTGAAGGAAACATGGTTACGCCGCATGGTGAAGCCTACTACAGCCTGAACGTTTTCTATTCGTTCGGCCAGTCTGAGCGCGTGGGTTATATGACAGCAGAAAACGCATTTGCGCCGCTGTTGCTTGATCCGGCTCAACAAGGCACCTTCGCGAAGAACCGTAACAATGCTAAAACAGACGAAACCGGTCGTTTTAACTTTTACTACACCGGCGAGGATGGAGCTTATGATCTCAACTATGCTGATACAACAGCTTACGGATACAATCAAGGATACTCTATGGTGACCTACGCTGAAACACAACTTATCATAGCTGAGGCGCGTGTAAGACAAGGCAACGTAAACGGAGCTATAGATGCCCTAAATGCACGTAGAACCGCTCTAAACGCAATATATGGCAGACCAGCAGTACCTGCAGTTCCTGCAACACCAACGACACCAGAGGTGCCAGCCATTCCGGAGTACAAGCCATACCAGATGTTTACGCTTGAAGATTTTGCTATAGGCGGTATTGAAAACAACGGTTCACTCTCTCCGGAGCAGGCCTTACTTATGGAAATTATGGAGGAGCGTTATGTTACATTTATTGGGAACATAGAGGCTTTCAATGATGCCAGAAGAACGGATAACCTGCTGGGTATTCCTGTTAAAGGAACTGCCAACAAATTGCCGGAGCGTTTCCTTTATCCACAAAACGAGGTAAACTCCAACCCTAATACTCCAAATCCGCTTCCTGATTTGTACGAGCCTACCGCTCTTAACAAATAGAAGTTGATAGTATAGCAAAGGTTAAAAGCTTATTAAATAGTAATTTTAGTTTTCTCACAATTAAAGGCTTCCGGTTACCGGAGGCCTTTTTTATTTATAGATCAGAAACACCGCCGGCTGCTTGTGTATATCCGGCAACTGGTTCTTCCAATCAGCTATGGTTTTGGTCTGGATGAGTTCGTGCTCGGGCGAGGTGATGTTGGCAGCGATGCAGAGGCGGGTAGAGCCGCTGAGTGTTTGTACCAGGTCTTCGAGCAGCTTGTTGTTGCGGTAGGGCGTTTCCATGAAGATCTGGGTCTGGTCGCGCTGCAGCATTTCTTTTTCGAGGTTACGTAGCGCCTGCAGGCGTGGGCCTTTTTCGATGGGTAGGTAGCCATGGAAGGCAAAACGCTGGCCGTTGAAGCCGCTTCCCATCAAGCTCAGAAGTATAGCAGACGGACCGGCGAAAGGCACCACTTTTATACTTTTCTGATGTGCATACTTAACCACTTCGGCACCCGGATCGGCGATGCCCGGGCAACCTGCTTCGGATATGATGCCGGCATCTATGCCTTGCTCCAGCAACGGCTTTAGCGATGCCTGTACCTGAGCGGGGGTGGCGTCTTTATCTATCTGTAAAAAATTCAGTTGCTCGATTATTAGCTCCGGGCAAATGCTCTTAACGTAACGGCGTGCCGTGCGCAGGTTCTCCACGATGAAATAGGTAAGGCGGCGCACTGTGTCCTTTACCTGTGGTGATATCACCTGGTCGGCGGTGTCTTCAGCAAGTATGGTCGGTATCAGGTATAAGGTGCCGGTCTTTTTCATAGCGCAAAGGTAGGGGTTAATTGCTGATTGTTGAATGGCTAAATTGTTGAAGGGCCGCCAAAAACACAAACAGCCACGGCGTTGTGACAGTGGCTGTTTGGTTGCCTGGATCAGGATTAACAGGACAACTTAGGATGTACAGAATTATAAAGTATAAACTTGCATTACTCCCTTACTCTCTGCTATTGCTCATTAAGGTTATCCTGTTAATCTCCAAGAATCCTGAAAACCTGATTCAGAAAGATCAGTCAGTGCTCAGGAACCTTGTAACCAGTTCGTATACTTTATCCGGAGCTTCGGCATGCACCCAGTGGCCTGCTTCCGGTATGGTTTCTACTTCTACCAGCGTGAACAGGTGCTCGATGCTGCCGTATACGTCTTCTGGTTTTATATACCTTGACCTGCCTCCTTTGATAAAGAGGGTGCTTTTTTTGAAAGGCGTATCAGAGGTGATGGGAGCGGCTATCTTCTCGTAATTCTTCTCAATGGCGTCCAGGTTCATGCGCCAGTCGAAGGTGTTGTCTTCTTTGCGGTACAGGTTCTTCATCAGAAACAGGCGCACTTCGTCTTCATGTATAGTTTTGGCTAGTTGCGCATCTACCTCGCTCCGACTTGTTACGGTGCTCAGGTCCACCGACTGCAAGGCATCAATGATCTCGTCGTGGTGCGGCGGATACGCTTTGGGGGCAATGTCTACCACAATCAGTTTGGTAAGGCGGGTAGGATACTTCAGCGCATAGTTCATGGCTACTTTGCCGCCCATGGAGTGGCCCATAATGGCCGGTGTGGGTATTTGTAGCTCATCTACCAGCTCCAGTACGTCAGCGGCCATAACATCGTAGTTGTGCAGATCGTCGTGTGGGGAGCGGCCGTGGTTGCGCAGGTCTACCAGGAACACGTTGTAATGCTCAGCCAGGCGCCTGGCCAGGGTCTGCCAGTTATCGGATGTGCCAAACAAACCGTGCAGTATAATCAGCGGCTGCCCGTGGCCCATCTCTCGGTAGTGTAGTTTCATGTCTTCAGTGAACAGTAAATCAATTATCAGTAAACAGTAATAAGCTTACGGGAGAAGTTGTATTGTTGGTTAATGGATAGACTTTTTACTGGATATTTGCCACAGGCTAAGTATTACAAGTAATAGCAATATCGTGAGAGCTGGCCAAAGTGCAGCCGCCCCAGAACGGTAAGGGGACAGATGGTATTCAATCTTTTCAGACAGCGTCATATAATCGTAAGGGTCATAGGAGTGGTAAACATCCGGAGTGCCACAAACAAATAGGTATGGAGTATCTTCTTTTGGTTCTGGTTTTTTCAAGACCCAGATACTGTTATCATAAATAGCAAAATACCTAATGCTGTCCTGCTTGAAAAAATTTAAGAGGCTTACAAAGGAGCCATAGGAAGCAGAATCCTGAAAGATAAAGCGTATGCCATTAACCGTATCTGTTTCCTGATACATCTGCCGGATAAATGCTTGGGTGTTTTTGATGGCAGGCACATCTTGACCACTATTTCCGGTAAGTATAATTTCTTTGTAATTCCTTACTGGAAAAGGGAAATGCTCTTCAAGATCGGGGTGCCAAGCATTCACCTCTATAAGCCGCGTATCTAAATTTCTCAGCTCATCCTTTCCAAAATAAACCAACATCAGAGGCACCAGGATCAAACTGGTCAATCCCGGTACATAGTATAATTTTCTATACTTGCCTCTGCGCATACTTTTCGCCTAGATTACTCTTATCAGCTTTTCTCCGTTTTCGCGTTCTTTCAGCACTCCCAGCGGCTGCAGCTCTAATCCATACTTTTGAAACACCTGCAGTACCTCTTCGCGTCCGGCCGGGTCTACGGCTACCAGCAGGCCGCCGCTAGTCTGCGGGTCGCAGAGCAGGTGCTTCTGGTCTGGGGAAAGGTCTGCTATTTTGTGGCCGTAGCTGTCGAAGTTGCGGTGCGTACCGCCCGGTATGGCTTTCTGTGCCAGGTACTCCAGCGCCTCCGATATAACCGGTACTTTGTCGAAGTATACTTCTGCACTCAGGTTGCTGCCTTCGCACATCTCTGAAAGGTGGCCCAGCAAACCGAAACCAGTTACGTCGGTCATGGCTTTTACCTGTGGTAGCTGGCCGAGCTCCGCTCCGATCTTGTTGAGCTGCATCATTTGCTGCGGCGCCAGGTGTGCGTGCTCCGGCTTAAGTATGGCTTTTTTCTGTGCCGTGGTAAGTATACCAACACCCAGCGGCTTGGTCAGGTACAGCTCGCAGCCTGCCGTGGCGGTATCGTTGCGTTTTAGGTTGGGGATGTCGAGCATGCCGGTTACGGCCAAACCAAAGATCGGCTCCGGGCTGTCGATGCTGTGGCCGCCGGCCAGTGGTATACCGGCTTCATGGCATATGCTGCGGCTGCCTTCAATTACGCGCTTGGCTACTTCTGGTGCCAGTTTATCCACGGGCCAACCCAACACGGCAATAGCCATCATAGGCGTGCCGCCCATAGCGTATACATCCGAAATGGCGTTGGCCGAGGCGATACGGCCAAAGTCGTAGGCGTCGTCTACGATTGGCATAAAGAAGTCGGTGGTGCTGATCACGGCGCGGCCGTTGCCGATATCGTACACGGCGGCGTCGTCGCGGGAACTGTTGCCCACCAGCAGGTTCTTGTTCTCGGGATAACTTACCTCCGTGTGCAGGATGGCGTCGAGCACCTTGGGGGATATTTTGCAGCCGCAGCCGGCGCCGTGGCTGTACTGGGTCAGTTTTATGTCTTGTGAGGTTGTCTCTTCCATGGTTGTTAGATCAGCTTGTGCTGTTTTGCAAATTCAATTACCCGTAGAGCATTTTCTTCCGGGTTTATACTTTCCAGCTGCAGGGGCAGCTCATGCTGCTTTTTTGCCAGGTCATAAGTATAGGCTTTGTCGTAGTAGGTGAGGGCAATATCCACCATCTTTTCCATATCGCCGGCTTCTATGGCTTCAAGCGCCTCTTTGGTAGCAAGGCCTCCGAGTCGTTTTTTTATTCTGAGAACAGCTGCTTCCAGCAGGCTTTTTTCGGTACGGCAGTATTCTTCGGCTAGCTTTTGTATGCGGAGTTGTTTGGGTACTTCCAGTACGATGGTCGGTGCTTCCTGCATTTGGTCAAATAGCGGCTTGGGCATGTGTACTTTGCCGATGCTTATACTTTCATCCTCCAGCCACAGCGATTTCTGTTCATCCAGCTTCAACAGCTCCATGCCCAGCAGGTTCTCGAAGTGCTCGGTGCTAGGCTGGGGCGCCATGCCTATACTTCCGAAAGAGGAGCCTTTGTGGCTGGCTAATCCTTCCAGGTCGAGGGTTTGCTGGCCGTGCTGCTGCAGGTAGGGGAGCAGATCGGTTTTGCCGCTACCCGTCAGTCCGCCCAGTATGATGAGCTTGCGCGGCTTCTCGAATTGCCCCTGCATCAGGTGGCGGTACGCCTTGTAGCCGCCCTGCAGCAGGTGCACTTTAAATCCCGAAAAATCGAGCAGCCAGGCCATGGCACCGCTGCGCATGCCACCACGCCAGCAGTGTACGAGCAGCTCCTTCTGCGGGGCCAGCTTTTCCGCCTCCCGCACAAAGCCCGACATCTTGGGCCCGAACAGGTCCAGGCCGATCAGCACGGCCGGGTCGTGCCCCTGCTGTTTGTAGGCTGTACCTACCCGGGCGCGCTCCTCATCCGAGAAGATGGGAAAACTGTGTGCCTGCGGGATATGGCCAACGGCGTATTCTTTGGGCGCACGCGCATCGAGCACCGGCAGTCGCTTTGCCTTCTGCAGAAACTCCTCTATGGTGATGGTATTTACCACGGCTATTTAAGCTGGCGCAGGTAAAGCTGGATGGTATTTTCCAGGCCAAAGTATAGCGCGTCGCAGATCAGGGCGTGGCCAATGCTTACCTCCAACAGGCCCGGCAACGTGTCTTTCAGGTATTTGAGGTTGTTCAGGTCCAGGTCGTGGCCGGCGTTCAGGCCAATGCCAAATTCCTGTGCCTTCTGAGCAGCGATCAGGTATGGCTGTATGGCCGCTTCACGGTTGCTGTGATAGTTTTTGGCGTAAGCCTCGGTATAAAGCTCTACCCGGTCTGTTCCAACCAAAGCAGCGCCTTCGATCATGCTTTCGTCCGGATCCACAAAAATGGAAGTGCGGATGCCCAGTTCCTTTAGTTCGGAGATCACATCCGTCAGGAAATCTTTGTGCCTGATGGTATCCCAGCCGGCGTTGGAGGTGATGGCGTCGGGTGCGTCAGGTACCAGCGTTGCCTGCTCAGGTTTGATCTCTTTTACAAGCTTCAGGAAATCAGAGGTTGGATTGCCTTCGATGTTGAATTCGGTGGTAACGACCGCTTTCAGATCGTACACGTCGCGGTAGCGTATGTGGCGCTCGTCAGGGCGGGGATGTACGGTGATGCCTTGCGCGCCGAAACGCTCGCAGTCTATAGCAGCCTGCACAACATTGGGTCTGTCGCCGCCGCGGGCGTTCCGCAACGTGGCTATTTTATTTATATTTACACTCAGTTTGGTCATGCGTATACATGTAGCGGCCCCTGGGGCCAGTTTATACTTTCTGTACGGAATGACTAAATTAGTGGAAATTTGTTTAACATGTTAAACTATACCACGTCTGTAATAGCGTATACAGAGGTGCACAGCGCAAAACCTGAACGTTATCAACTATAAAGAAATCTAACTTAAAACTATGACGCTAAAAGAGAGAGTAGAAGCCGACATTAAGCAAGCCATGTTGGCCAAAGATAAGCCGCGTTTGCAGGCACTCCGAAGTATAAAATCGCTCATCCTGCTGGCAGAAACCGAGAAAGGCGCCGGTGAGGGCCTGACCAAAGATGCCGAACTCAAGCTGTTGACCAGAGCGGCCAAGCAGCGCCGCGAGTCGGCAGAAGTATATGCCCAGCAACAGCGCGCTGACCTGGAGCAGATCGAGTTGGGTGAACTGGCCGTGATAGAAGAGTACCTGCCAAAGCAACTGGATGAGGGTGATTTGCGCGCGCACCTGTTGGATATCATCCGCCGTGTTGGTGCTACCGGTCCATCTGACCTGGGCAAGGTAATGGGTGTGGCTTCGAAGGAGCTGGCCGGTCAGGCCGACGGACGCGCTATTTCCAGTGCTGTGAGCGACCTGCTGAACAATACCGATTTCTAATGTATAGCCGGAGGTTGTGCACAATAGCTTTCTGCAAAGTATAAAAATGGGAGGCAGCCATCTTTAGCACAACCTGACAATTCGTATATTTGAAGGCAGAAACTATGGCAAAATGGTTTCTGCCTTAATTTTTATACCGTGAGCACATTCGACTTTTTTCTCATTCTGCCGATTGCATTTGGGGCTTTTCAGGGCTTCCGGAAAGGTTTGCTGCTGGAGCTGGTTTCGCTGGTGGCGCTGGTGCTGGCTATACTTGGCGGCTTAAAGCTGCTGGATACCGCACTGCCCGTTATGAAGGAGTTTATCGGTGATGCCGGGGGGCTGCTGCCGTACGTTACCTTTCTGGTGGTGTTCGTGGGTATTATCCTGCTCATTCACCTCGGGGGGCTTTTCCTGAAGAAGATAATTGACTTTACACCTTTCGGCCTGTTTGATAATTTTTTGGGTGGTGTGCTGGGTGCGCTCAAGTGGTGCCTTGCCCTTAGCATGCTGTTCTATGTGTCGGACATGGCCGGTATCAGCGTAACATCCGAAACCGCATCTGCCTCGATGGTATACCCGGTGGTGCTCAAAAGCACGCCCTACGCACTGGACATCCTGAGCTACTTACTGCCATTCATAAAAGCGCTACTTTCTTCCTTAAAAAGCCATTTTTAGAAGTTAGAGAGGTATAGAGTTAAAGAAGTAGAGAGGTAAAAAGTTAGAAAGGGAGTATAGCTGAAATGCTTTATACTTTCTGACCTATTGAGTATAAAGCCGCCGTTGTCTTCCATTAAACGAATCACAACCTTCAACCTCTTTAACTTTCTAACTCCTCAACCCTCTAACTCCCAAACCCTCTAACTTCTCCATGCTTCTCCTGCTTGATAACTTTGACTCTTTCACCTATAACCTGGTGGATTACTTTGGGCAGGTAGGAGTGGAGGCGCATGTGGTTCGGAATGATGTGCCGCTGGAGGAGATAAAAAAGTTGCCTGTGGAAGCGATTGTGCTTTCGCCGGGGCCGGGAGCGCCGCAGCAGGCGGGTGTGATGATGGAGGTGATCAGGCATTACCATGAACAGGTGCCGATGCTGGGCATTTGCCTGGGACATCAGGCGCTGGGCGAATTTTTCGGAGCTACATTGGCCAAGGGAATAAAGCCCATGCACGGCAAAATTTCAGAGATCACCTGTGAACAGGATCCGGTGTTTGAAGGTCTTCCCCCGATAATGCCTGTTGTGCGGTACCACTCGCTGGTGCTGCAGCAGGTGCCACAAAGTATAGTTCCGCTGGCACATACTTCAGAGGGCGAACTGATGGCTTTCCGGCACAGCACTTTGCCCTTGTATGCGCTGCAGTTTCATCCGGAAGCGGCGCTCACTACCTACGGCCTGGATATGCTCCGTAACTGGGCAGTGCTAGCCAATATCATCCCGGCTTGATACACTTGAAGTATAAAATATTCCGACGTTAACTACTTCTGTTGCTGATCTATTTCTTTTGCAGAGGAAACGGTGTCCACATCAAGGCGGGCATCAGAGCCGGAATCGCTTTCCAGCTGAGGCGATATTACTTCACCGGAACCTTTTTCTACATCGTTAGTAGCATTATCGGTGCCTTTGTTATTTCCGTCGCCGCAAGCAAAAGCAGCAAATCCGACCATAAAGATTAAGAGTTTTTTCATTCCTTTGTAGTACATAGTTTAACAGGCTTAAACGGCAGCCATCCTGAAGTGTTTCTGCACAAAAAACAACAGTAAAATGGCATTATAAGGGGGAGCAACATTGGTAATGCCGGGATATGCTTCCAAATTGAGTTACTATTGCTAATATTGCAGGAGAATATCCGTATACAGTCAAACACGTTTCTTTAAGCGTATTTTTTACACATGAATCTACAGGTTAAACGAGAAGGCGATTTTCAGTTCATAGACGAGGGAGAAGGAGAAGTAATGTTGCTATTGCATGGTTTGTTCGGCGCACTGAGCAACTGGCATGGTGTAGTGGATCACTTCTCGAAGCAGTACCGCGTAGTAATACCGCTGATGCCGATTTATGAGATGGCATTGCACAAAGCCGGTGTACCGGGCCTTGTTTCATTTGTAGAAGATTTCGTAAATTTCAAGAAGCTGAACGGAATGACGCTGCTTGGCAACTCGCTGGGCGGGCACGTGGCTCTGGTTTATACGTTGAACAACCCCAATAAAGTAAAGCGCCTGGTACTGACCGGTAGCTCGGGCCTGTTCGAGGATTCCATGGGAGGTTCGTTTCCGAAGCGCGGCAACTATGGTTATGTAAAAGAACGTGTCGAGTACACATTCTACGATCCGAAAACTGCGACCAAAGAGCTGGTAGACGAAGTGTTCGATATCACCAACAGCAATGCTAAGTGCCTTCGCATCATTTCTATTGCCAAATCAGCGCAGCGGCATAACATGGCCAAAGACATCACAAACATTGCAGTGCCTACGTTGTTGATATGGGGATTGAACGACACCATTACACCTCCGCTGGTTGCGCATGAGTTCAACAGGCTCATTCAAAACTCAGAACTTCATTTTATAGATAAATGCGGGCATGCCCCGATGATGGAACATCCGGAGAAGTTTAATAGTATCTTAGATAAATTTTTAGTTAAAACACACGCTTCAGTAACAGCCACATGATCGCAGAAGAACTCATCAACCAAATGATTCCGCCGCTTAAGCTCTACGATACCGTGGAGAAAGCTTTGCGTTGGATGGATGAGTTCCGCGTAAACGAGCTTCCTGTGGTCCGGAACCGCAAGTACATGGGGCTGGCAACAGAAACCAGCCTGGTAGAACTGAACGACCGCAGCATCACACTGGAACAAGTGACCCTTGACTTCCAGGATGTATCCGTAATGCACTTTCAGCACTTTTACGATGTGATGGAGGCGGCTATCAAAAATAAAATTCAGGTAGTGCCCGTGCTCGACGAAGAGCAGGACTACATGGGCATTATCACCATCAACGATACCCTGGCAGCTTTCGGGCAGATGTCGGCCTTGCAGGGGCAGGGAAGTATACTTGTACTTTCCATGCCCGAACGCGACTACTCCCTAAGCCAGATCAGCCGTCTGATCGAAGAAGAGAATGTAAAGATTCTAAGTGCCTACGTTTCTCCGGATGAGCTGGACCCTTTCCAGATAAAGCTTACCCTAAAGCTGAATACTTCTGACCTTTCCCGTATTATCGCAACCCTGGAGCGTTTCCAATACCGCATTACGGCCCAGTTTAACGACAGCAACAAGTATGACGTTGGCAGAGACCGACTGGATATGTTGTTCAAGTACCTGGATATCTAACAAGACCAGGTGCTGCTGCGTGTAATCCTGTTGTTGCTGTTGCTACTGCCTGCATTTCAGGAGGCTGCCGGTGCTGCAGTGTGTCCTTCAGATACTGTAGTTATTGCAGAAATCCGTTTCCAGGGAAATGAAACCACCAAGAGTAGTGTGCTGCAGAAAGAGCTCACCTTTGCCACCGGCGATACGCTGGTAACGGCAAGCCTGGTAGAATTACTTGAGGAGAACCGCAAACGCTTGTTCAACCTGCGCCTTTTCCATAATGTGACCTATACTTATACTTGCCAGGAAGGGCAGGTTTCGGTGCTGTATACCATGCAGGAGCGCTGGTACCTGTACCCGTTCCCCATCTTCAGCCTTGCTGACCGTAACTTCAATGCCTGGTGGGATAAAAAGGATTATGACAGAATTGACTACGGCATCAATCTGGTCAGGAGAAACTTCAGAGGGCGAAATGAAGAGGTAAGAATAAAGCTTCAGCATGGCTTTAACCGCAGGGTGGAGTTTGCTTACCGGGTGCCTTATGTCAGTCGTAGTCATCGGATCGGATTTGACTTTGGCATTGCCGATTACCGCAGCCATACCATTGATGTAATTACCCGAAACAACAGGCAGCGCTTTTTCGAACAGGAAGAGGGGATGCCGGTTAAAAGAATGGCTGTTTCAGCGGCACTCGTGCACCGGCAAAATGTTCAGCGACAGCAGGGATTTCGGCTTTCCTTTCACCAGGAAGAAGTATCTGACTCGGTGTTGGTCTTTAACCCGGAGTATTTCAGAAGCGATGTGCAAAAACGGGAATTTGTCCGTTTTGAGTTGTTTAAAGCAATAAACCTGCGCAATAATTTTGCCTACCCACTTACAGGTAGCTATTTTGAGGTTGCAGTAGGGCAGACTATGTTTCTGAATAATGCGGGTGCTCACTTCACCACTGCACGCGCTAAATACGTTGATTATAGAAAGCTATCGAATAAATATTATTATACCGTAGGAGGCGAAGGGCAGCTGCGGCTTTCCAGGCGCTATGCGTATGCCGACAATGTTGCCTTGGGTTTTCGGTCCATGGTGCGGGGGTATGAACTTTATGTGATAGGCGGCCAGCATTTCGGATTGTTTAAGCAAGGGCTTTCGCGTGAGCTGATTAATCTGAAAGGCATTCACCTGAAACCGATCAAAAGCTCTAAATTTAATACGATACCCCTCGCCTTGTACTTGAACGCGTTTACGGATGCCGGCTATGTAGTAGACCAGGAGTTTGAGGAAAACAACCCGCTAACGAACAGGCTCCTGCTGGGAGGGGGCTTGGGCCTGCATGCTGTTACTTTTTATGATATTGTCGTTCGGGCGGAGTATACCATAAACAGGGAGGGTGACAGAGGTATTTACCTGAGTGGAAGATTTCCATTCTAAAGCATTTTAGAACTATGAGAATAGCTATACTTGGCAAACCATTTACGGAAGAATTTGCTCCTTTTATTCAGAACCTCTTCGACGAATTGGTGCACCGTCGTTCCGACGTGCTGGTGGTAGAGCACTTCAAATCCTTTCTGACCAACACCATAAATTTGCCAACCGGTATTCAGACCTTTAGCAGGGGCGATAAGTTAACAGGCGTTGATGTGGTACTTAGTATAGGGGGCGATGGCACCCTGTTGGATACGGTAACTTACGTTGGTGCACAACAAATTCCAATTCTTGGCATCAATACCGGGCGCCTGGGATTTCTTGCAACGATAGCCCACGACAGCATAGGCCTGGCGCTGGATGCACTTTACAAGGGCCACTACACCCTCGACGACCGCGCGCTGATCCGGGTAGACTCCGATCAGGACATTTTCAATGGTATCAATTTCGGGCTCAACGAGTTCAGTCTGCAAAAGCGCGATACCTCGGCCATGATCGTGGTCCATACATACATCGACGGCGAATACCTGAACTCCTACTGGGCCGATGGGTTGGTTGTCGCCACACCTACCGGCTCAACAGGATATTCGTTAAGCTGTGGAGGCCCTTTGGTGCTTCCGCAGACCAACAATTTCGTGATTTCTCCCGTATGCCCGCATAATCTGAACGTCCGGCCCATGATTGTCTCTGATAGAAGTGTGATATCATTCGAAGTTGAAGGCCGGAGCAGTAGCTATCTTGCTACACTCGATTCCAGATCCGTGCCCGTGGACATGTCGGTACAAATTGCAATACGCCGGGAAAGCTTTAATGCCAGGCTGGTGAAGTTGCATCATGTTAACTTTTTATCTACTCTCCGTAGTAAATTAAATTGGGGGCTTGATAGGAGGAACATCGCAATACAATGATTTATATTAAATATTTGTTATATTATTTCTATAACAGCAAATAATCTTTATTTTTGTATCTCTTAGATTAGAGAAGGTGTCAGCACGAAGAAAATAGCCAAGAACCAAGAACATAGTTGTTATGAAAAAACTTATTACCCCGTTATTGCTGCTTGTTTTTACATTAGCTCTGGCTACTGAAGCAGAAGCTCAACGTTTTACCAAAAGAAAGCGCTATGCTTCCTTTGGGGTTAGTCTCAACGCTATGAACTACTTCGGTGACATCGTGCCAGAACCTGACTTTACCAGTTTCCGGTTCAAGTCAACGCGACCAAACGTTGGAATAACCTACACCTACAGGATTTTTCCTCGTATCTCGTATCGTGCCGGTCTTAGCTGGGGTCGTATAGTTGGTGATGACGCAAAGTCTGCCTCCCAGTCGGAAGGTGAAAACAGAGGCCGTTATCAGCGAAACCTGTCATTCCGCAACGACATTACAGAGCTTAGCTTCGTGGGTATGGTTGACCTTTTCGAAAACCGCTACAACTACCGTCGCCGTCCTGACTTCGTGCCATATGCATTTGCTGGTGTTGCTGTATTTCATCATAATCCCAAGGCTTACTATGAAGCTGGTTCACATCCTGGTCTGAGCCCTGCGGATGATATTGCTACAGGCTGGTATGCACTGCAGCCGCTGGGTACACAAGGCCAGTATGCCAATGGCGAGGGTTATCCGGATCCTTACAAGCGCGTGCAGATTGCTATTCCGATGGGCTTGGGTGTGCGCTATAAGCTTGACAGACGCTGGGATATGAGCTTTGAAATTGGCTGGAGAAAAACATTTACTGATTACCTGGATGACGCAAGTGGTGCTTATGCTTCTAAAGCTGATATATTAGCTGGAGGCGGAGATAATCCCAAAGCTGCAGCCTTGCTGTCTGATAGAAGTGCCGAAGGCCCTTTCCAGAGTGAAGTACAGGCAGATCCATCAGGGACTCCTTACAAGCGTTTGCAAGGATTTGGTACTACCAGTAATCTAAGACGTGGTAACAAGTCTGACGATGACTGGTACATCGTATCTGGTCTTACAGTAAATTATATTTTAGGTACAAGCATCAGAAGTCCGAAGTTTAGATAATAGAACACCTAGTTGTTCGTTGTTCACCTAAACTTCGCTATTACCATACATGATTCTGAATAAGATTAAGCAGGCACTCCTTATTTGTTCTATACTACAAATAGGGAGTGCTTTTTTTTGCAGCTCCGCAAGTGCCCAAGATGCCGTCACAACCAGTGAAATAGGGATAGGGATTGGTGGCGCCAACTATAAAGGGGAGGTTGCGCCCAAATATAGATTCCTTAACAATCAACCTGCCATGACAGTATTCTACCGCAGGGATATTTCGGAACCAATTACCTTGCGTGGTGGGTTGATGGGCAGCCATAGGATAATAAAAGACAATACCTCTTTTAGTGACGAAGATTACAATCTGCCTTTGCCAAACTTCCGTCAGGCAGATGTGCGATTAAGTATGCTGGAGGCCTCAGTTGTAGCGGAATATAATTTCCTCGACTTCTATGATATGAGCCAGAAGCCGCGGGTCTCGCCTTACTTTTTTGCAGGCGCTGCATTTTTACTGTATCATGTTAAAACCGTATTTAGAGAACCACAGCTGGCTGGCGCCCATAATACGGCAGTTCAGGACTGGGATTTACAAACAGCAGTTTCTATCCCTTTTGGCGTGGGAATAAAGTATGCGCTGAACAAGCATTGGAATCTTGGCGCTGAATTTGGAGCCCGCAAAACTTTTACCGACAGACTCGACAAACTTGACGAAGGTCACATAAATAATAATGGAGAACCAGATAAGCGTATTATTAACCCTTATGATAACGACTGGTACTTCTATAACGGCATCAGTCTTTCTTATACTATCTACCGCTACAATTGCCCTCCTCCATACAGGCGAAAGAGAGGTTTGTTAGAATAAAGTTAAAATTTCCCTTATTTGTCTTGCTTTTTGTAACTTGCAGGGAAATTGTGTATTAATGAATCTTAAGGAGAAAGTAGATCTAGATAATTTACCCAAGCACATCGCCGTTATTATGGATGGTAATGGACGCTGGGCAAAGAAGCGGGGCGGCTTAAGAATATTCGGGCACCAGAGCGCCATTACGGCCGTGCGGGAAACAGTTGAGGCCGCTGCTGAACTGGGAGTAGAGTACCTGACCCTATATGCTTTCTCCACTGAGAACTGGTCAAGACCAGCTATGGAAGTATCTGCGTTAATGCAGTTACTTGTTTCTTCCATTCGAAAGGAAACAGCTACCCTGAACGAGAACAACATCCGCCTTCAAACGATTGGTAATACTGCCAGCCTTCCTGCATCCTGTCAAAAAGAGCTCTCGGAAGCAATGGAAATTACCAAAAATAATAAACGCATGACGTTGGTGCTGGCTCTCAGCTACAGTGGGCGCTGGGATATAACACAAGCAGTGCAACGTTTGGCTGTTGATGTGGATCATGGTAAAGTAGCGACTGAGGCTATTAACGAGGCAACCATTGCTCAATATCTTTCTACAGCAGGAATGCCTGATCCGGAACTGCTGATACGTACCAGTGGCGAACAACGGATAAGTAACTTCTTGCTGTGGCAACTGGCCTATACTGAACTGTACATTACAGAAATGCTTTGGCCTGATTTCAGAAAAGAGAATTTATACGAGGCTATTTTATCTTATCAAAGCCGCGAGCGACGCTTCGGCAAGACCAGTGAACAACTAACAAAGTGAAAATATTAATGACAAGATGCATTTGGGCGCTTGTGTTTCTGCTTATCACAGGCACAGCTTCGTCACAAGTATTAAATACACCTGCTCAGAGAAACACCATCGATTACTCGCAGCCGCAGCGCTACCGCATAGGTGAAATAAAAGTAAGTGGTGCCAACTTCCTTGATCCTAATGCGCTGATTTCTGTAACAGGTCTGAAAGTAGGCGATGAGATAACTGTTCCTGGTGAAGATATCAGCCGTGCTATCCAAAAGCTCTGGGACCAGGGTATTCTGGGGGATGTGGAGGTGTTTGTAACTAAAATCGAAGGAAATCAGATCTTCCTGGATTTTAACCTGAAAGAGCGGCCACGCCTTTCACGTTTCACTTTCTCAGGTATAAACAAGACACAGCAGGATGCGCTTCGCGATAAGATCAACCTGATTCGTGGTAAGGTAGTGACGGACGCTGTATTAAGCAGCACACGCAACATCGTACGCAACTACTATCTTGACAAAGGCTTTCTGAATGTAAAAACCAATATCGCGCAGAAGCCTGATTCCGTTCTGCCAAACAGTGTTGTTCTGAACATTCATGTTGATAAAGGAGAAAAAGTAAAGATCGGGGAGGTTGTATTTGAAGGAAATGAAGCTTTCCCAGACAAGAAGCTCCGCCGTCAGCTGAAAAAGACGAAGCAGAAGCGCTTCTACAATCCTTTTACCGCATCAAAGTATAAACGTGCCGATTACGAGGAAGACAAGCAGAAACTACTCGACTTCTATAATTCAGAAGGTTATCGGGATGCCATTATCGTCTCAGATTCTGTTTACAAGATATCGGAAGATAGATTGGGCGTACGCATTAAAGTAGACGAAGGCAACCGTTATTACTACCGTAACATTACCTGGAATGGCAACTACCTGTACGACGATGCCTACCTAACCAGGGTGTTGGGCATCGAGAAAGGGGATGTATACAACAAACAGGAACTGGATAAACGCTTGACCTATAACCCTACCGGCATTGATGTGTCAGGCCTGTATCAGAATGATGGTTATCTTTTCCAAAGTATAGACCCGGTAGAGGTTAAAGTGGAAGGCGACTCTATTGACCTGGAAATGCGTGTGTACGAAGGGCCGCAGGCTACGATCAACAAGATCAATATTACAGGCAATACCAAGACCAGCGACCACGTAATCATGCGTGAGATCCGCACCCTGCCTGGACAAAAGTATAGCCGGGATGACCTGATTCGCACCAGAAACGAATTGGCTGCCCTGGGTTATTTTGACCCTGAGAATATTGGACTGAACCCGATTCCGAACCAAGCGGATGGTACAGTAGATATCAACTACAGCGTTGTAGAGCGACCAAACGACCAGATCAGCTTGTCTGGTGGCTGGGGTGGACCTATCGGTGCTGTGGGTACAGTTGGTCTGACGCTAAACAACTTCTCTACACGCAAGCTGTTTAACCTGTCGGAGTGGAGACCTTTGCCAAGTGGTGATGGCCAGCGTCTGTCCCTCAACGTTCAGGCGAATGGTAAATACTACCAGTCGTACTCGTTATCTTTCACAGAACCCTGGTTAGGGGGCCGCAGAGCAAATGCGCTTACGGTAAGCTTGTTTAAAACAGTACGACGTGAGCCAGGAAGCGAAATTGACCGCAGACTGAATGTAGATGGTGGCGCTATAAGCTTAGGTAGAAGACTGCGCTGGCCAGACGACTTCTTCCACATGAGCCACTCGTTGTCTTATAACCGGTACACCTTGAGGAACTACACATTATTCGGCTTTGGTGATTTCAACAATGGTACATCTAATAGTTTGTCATTTAACAACACCATTGGCCGGACAAGTATAGATAACCCTACTTTCCCGAGAAGAGGTTCGCAAATAACGCTTAGCCTGAACCTGACTCCTCCTTACTCACTATTTACAGAGAAGCGGAACAACTATGAGTTCGTGGAGTTCAACAAGTGGATGTTCGACGCCTCATACTTTGTAAATTTAGCAGGGGATTTGGTGCTGAACGCAAGAGCACACTTTGGTTTCCTTGGCAAGTATAGCCCGGAAACAAGCCTTGGTCCGTTCGAACGCTTTGTAATGGGTGGTAGTGGCCTCGGCGGTGGTAACTTCTTTGTAGGTACAGAATATATTGGCTTGCGTGGTTACGAAGATGAGTCGGTGATAAACAACGACGAAGAGATGCTGAAAACCGCAGGTGGTATTGCCTTTAACAAATACGTGTTCGAGGCACGCCAACTAATATCACCTAACCCTGCTGCTACCATTTATGCGTTGGCCTTCATGGAGGCGGGTAACAACTTCGGGTCTTATGACCGTTACAACCCGTTCAAAGTATACCGTTCGGTAGGTGTAGGTGCACGTATTTTCATGGCAGCATTCGGTTTGTTAGGCTTTGACTATGGTTGGGGACTAGACGACATACCTGGTGTGCAAAACCAGAAACGTGGTCAGTTCCACTTCATGATCGGACAGCAACTGCGTTAATACGAAGGAATTAGTATGAAAAAGTTTTTGTTCATCTTTATAACAGGCTTTCTGCTTAGCACTGTTTCGCAGGCACAGAAGTTTGGCTATATTGACTCTAACTTCATCCTGAGCAAAATGCCAGCCTATGGCAAGGCACAGCAGGAGCTGGATAAGTATGCTGAAGCGTGGCAGAAAGAGATCGAAACCATGCATCAGGGTGTCGAGAAGATGAAACAAGACTACAAGGCGGAAGAAGTCCTGCTGACTGATGAGATGAAGCAGAAGCGCCAGGCCGAGATCGCAAAGAAGGAAACAGAAGTCCGCGATTACCAGCGCAAGATCTTTGGCTACGAAGGCATGATGTTCAAGCGCCGCCAGGACCTGATACGCCCGATTCAGGATGAAGTATTTACGGCTGTGGAGAAAGTAGCCAAGGCAAAGCAACTTCAGATCGTGTTCGATAAGTCCGGTGACCTGGTGATGATCTACACCAACCCTGTACACGATTACACAGAGTATGTGCTGGAGGAGCTTGGGTTAGCTTCTGATAAGCAGAACACCCCGGGTAAGCAACCACGAGAAGGCGTAATCGATAATCCGGAGAATTTACCGGAAACAGGAGAAACTGGTACGGAAGTTGAACAGGAACAACAAAAACAGCCTGCCGGAAAGAAGGGACAACAGCCAAAACCGGCAACCAAAAAGAAGAATAACTAACCCTGAATATTTAATTAATCAACCAATGATGAACAAAATCAAAACTTTAGTAGTAGCGTTCTTATTGATCAGCTTCGCTTCGTTTGCACAGACCAGCGATAAACCTCTTAAGATTGGTTATACTAACGTAGAGTACATTCTACTGCAAATGCCAGAGAGCAAGAGAATAGAATCTGAACTGAAAACGCATAGCACACAGCTGGAAAGCCAGTTAAAGAACAAATACAGCGAGTACGAAACCAAGCTGCAGGCATACGAAAAGAGTGCTGCTACTATGGATAAAGTGGTTCGTGATGATAAAGAGAAAGAGCTGATGAACCTGAACAATTCTATCCAGGAATTTCAGCGTAGCGCGCAGGCTTCTCTTCAGCAGAAAGAGAAATCTCTGGTAGATCCGGTAATTGCAAAGATCGACCAAGCTATCAAAGACGTAGCAAAAGAGAACGGTTATACTTACGTGATCAGCAACCAGGCATTGCTGGCTGGTCCTGAGGATGGTGACATCTCTCCGCTTGTACTAAAGAAGCTTGGTGTTGACCCAACCAAAGTTACTGCTGAGCCAGCTGCAACAAAGCCAGCTGCACAAACACCGGCTAAAACAACAACAACTCCAGCTAAGAAGTCTTCAAAGAAGAAGAACTAAGTTAAACAGCATTTTATAGTTGAGAGAGCCGATGTTTTATACTTCGGCTTTCTTTTTTGTTTATACCATACAGGTTATACTTTATTCCCAGTGATTGATTATACAGAGCAAGAAGAAACGGCAGAGGATTCGGACGAACTATACGAGCATTACCGCATTGTAGTAGATAAGGGGCAGGCCCAACTGCGGGTTGATAAGTTTCTGATGGACAGGCTGCCGAATGTTACCCGTAATAAACTGCAGGGCGCTATACGTTCCGAGTCGGTGCAGGTAAACCAAAAGCCTGTAAAGGTAAGCTACAAGGTTAAGCCGCTTGATGTCATCACTATTACACTGGCAACCCCGCCTCGCGAAACTGACATTGTTCCTGAAAACATTCCGCTGGACATCCGGTACGAAGATGAAGAACTACTGCTCGTAAACAAGTCTGCAGGCATGGTGGTACACCCGGCTTATAATAACTGGAGTGGTACCCTTGTAAATGCCCTGACATATCACCTGCAGAACCTGCCTACTTCACGTAACGGAGAGGGCAGGCCCGGGCTGGTGCACCGCATCGATAAAGATACATCGGGGTTGCTGGTAATTGCCAAAACAGAGTATAGCATGGCCTTCCTGGCAAAGCAGTTTTATGACCATACCATAGAACGTACTTACTATGCGCTTGTATGGGGTGTGCCAAAGCAAGCAGAAGGTACCATTGTAGGGCATGTAGGCAGAAGTGCCAAAGATAGGAAGGTAATGGCTGTGTATCCTGATGGATCTTACGGCAAACACGCTGTAACGCATTATAAAGTGCTGCGCCAGTTCAAGTATGTAGCGCTGGTACAATGCAACCTGGAGACAGGGCGTACCCACCAGATCCGTGCGCACATGAAGTATATTGGGCATCCGCTGTTCTCAGATGCTACTTACGGAGGAGACAAAATCCTGTACGGCACACCCACCGGAACGTACAAAGCGTTTGTAGAGAATGCCTTTAAGCTGATGCCGCGCCAGGCGCTGCATGCCAAGTCGTTGGGGTTCATCCATCCGATAAGTAAAGAATTCATGCAGTTCAATACGGATCTGCCAGAAGACTTTGCTGCCGTACTGGAAAAGTGGGAATTGTACGAAGGGCAATAGTATGTTTATACTTCATTAAAAAAAGAAAGCCCGCTCTTTTGGAGAGCGGGCTTTCTTTTTGGGCTATGCTGTTACTTCTTCTTTTTCTTAGAAGTAGATGCAGACTTGTTGATCTCTGCCAGCAACGTATTTGCAGTTTCATTAGACGGATCAAGCTTCAGTGTTTCCTGGAAGTTCTTGGTCGCGTTGGCTCTGTCAGGCTTAATTACATAGTAGTACTGCCCTAAGTAGTTATGCGCTTCTACCAGACCATCCTTATACTTAGCAGGTTCGGCACTTGCCAGTTCAATGAACTTCTCATAGTGAGGCTTTGCTAAACCTTTTTCACCAGTCTGGTCCTGGTAAGCGTTAGCCTGGGCTCTCCACAGGTGGCCGTAAGCATAAGTTGGGTTGCTCTCAGTGATTTTGCTGAAAGATTCGTCAGCTTTCTGGTACTGCTCAGCTTTCATGTACGTTCTACCCATCTGGTAGAAGTCTGTGTTAGACGAGCCCAGCTTATCCATCTTAGCCTTGTAAACATCAGCCGCTTTATCAAACTGCTTCGCATTGGCATACGCGTTCGCAAGTTCATAGTACAGCTCAGGCTTGCTTGGATCAAGTTCGATAGCCTTGTTCAGGTTTTCAACTGCCTTCTCTGGCTGGTTGTTCTTGCTCAGGATTCTGCCGTAGTACTCGTAATCAGTAGCAATAAGCTTGCTCGGATCTATTTTCGACAAGTACGTTTCCATTGCCTGCAATGCTTGCTCCGGCTGGCCAAGTTCCAGGTAAGAGTAAGCCAGAAGGCGGTTCATGGTCGTGTTGTTCGGATCTTCTTTCAGAACCTCCTGCACCTCAGTAAGTGTGTTTTTGTAGTCTTTTGTCAGGAATAGGAAAGAAGCATACTTTGCTCTTGTTTCCGGTGTTTTCTCTGACATATCTACGTACTGCTTGAACGTAGACAATGCTCTGTCATACTGTCCTGCAAAGTAGTATAACTCACCTAGGTCACGGTAAGCAGGCGCGTAGTTAGGATCGATTTCGATCGCTTTTTTATAAGCTGCTTCTGCCTCGTTGTAGTTACGGGAGCTTGTATACAACTGCCCTCTTCTCAGGTATGCCTTCGGATTTTTCTCATCCAGCTGAATAGCTCTGTCGTAGCTGGTCATTGCCTCGCCACCTTTTTTCTGCTTCAGGTAAACGTCGCCCATCACCAGGAAAGCCAACGCGTTGTTCTTATCACGCTTGGTAGCAGCCTGCAGGTACTCGATTGCTTTGTTCAGGTCTTCCTCTGTAGGGTTTGCAGATTCTGCATAGGCCTCAGCAATCATTGTAAGTACATAAGGGTCTTTCTTCTTGCTGGCTTTCAGTGCCTGCTCAAAGTTTTTCTCAGCTTCTGCTTTATTACCATTTTCAAGCTGTACTTTACCTAAACCTACCATGTTGATAGCAGATTTGCTGTTTTTAGATAAACCTTGGTTAAAGTAGAAAGCAGCTGAATCTGGCTTGTCAGTTTTCAGGTAAATATCACCAAGTGCGAAGTAAGCATTATCAGCCTTTTTGTCGCCTAGCTGCGTTTTGTAGTATGATTTTGCTTCCTGATAGCGCTCTAAGTCAACGGCTCTTCTGCCAGCATCTCCTGTCTGTGCAAACGCTGCTGCTGTAGGAAAGGCAGTTGCCATGAAGAGAAGGTACTTCCAGTTATTTGTCATTGTAATTAAAGTTTAGTTGTTTGTTAAAGTTTATTTATAGATCTCAGGCTTATTCGCGAAAACCTACCACCCGAATTGGCATAGTAGCTGGTACTAAACCTGATTTTAGTATTATACGTTGTCCTTTATCTCCGGCTACAAAAGAAGCAAAACCTGTGCCAAGCCCTGCACGCCCCTCAGTATTAATGATATACAGGTATCGGCGTAGCGGGTAAGTTCCTTGTGCAATGTAAGCCTGGTAGGGCTGGTAATAGCTTTCTGTCGTTTCGGGATCTGTTTCTGTACTGATGCCTACCACCTTTACTTTCTTCAGAAAACCCACTGCCGTCGTGTCATCAAAATCGCTTACCCAGTTTACACCAATCACACCCAGCGCCTTTTCGTTCTTTGCCACATAGTCAATTAATTCCGTATGGGAGTTTGTCGCATAGGTGCCGGGCTTTACTGGCTGGTTTACCAAAACCGAATCGCGGATGAAGCGTGCCGTGCTCGAATTATTGTTATCAAAAACGACCGTTATATCCTTTAAATTGTTCTTCGGGTTCAGTGCGCTCCAGGAATTTACCTTGCCGCTGAATATTGCTTTCAGTTGATCTACTGTCAGCAGGGTGTCCGGGTTTTGATTGTTTACTACAAGGGCTACGGCGTCGATAGCAATTTTAGTAACTCTCGGGATCAGTTTCTTCTTTTCAAATACAGCTTTTTCATCCGGAGTAAGATCACGGGAAAGTATAGCTATCCTAATACTGTCGTTCAGCAACTCTTTGATTACTTCGCCTT
Organism: Pontibacter ruber; assembly: GCF_023630205.1. Lineage (GTDB taxonomy): Bacteria > Bacteroidota > Bacteroidia > Cytophagales > Hymenobacteraceae > Pontibacter > Pontibacter ruber. The sequence goes on from NZ_JALPRR010000005.1 coordinate 97,020, forward strand.
CCGGCTTGTAAGCAGCTTTGATGGTTGCATACTTGTAGAGGCTGTGGAAGGTGCTAAGCTGCGTATCTATAATGGGCTGAAATGATTCATCAACGCTTATCTTAATATTCCCTGAGGTAGGAGTATCTGCCGGAGTTTCATCTTTCATTCCGCAAGCAGCCATAAGTATGGCCATACCAGCAACTGCCAGTGCAGTTCTGAGTCTGCTGATGTTAAAACCTGTCATCTTCGGTGCGTTCGTTTCTTTTTCTGCTGGTTCTGATAAATCTAAATACGCCGTATAAAATGAGTATACCTCCTAAAATTAATCTAAATTTTCTTGGCAGATCCAGGTTTAGGTTATCTCCGGCAAACAGTATAAATATACCCAAACCTATATACAGTAAGGTCATTACTAAACTAAAGTAATAGATAAACTTATTCAGGGAGCTTTGGTTGGTTTTCTCTTTACGTGGTCTTAGCATACTGCTCAGCTGTGTGGAAACGAGCGCTTAAATTGTTTCGGTGCTTAAAAATACGTTTATACTATCAGAAATGAAAGCAGGAGCCCGAACTAGTATGCTAAGGCTCCTGCTTTATACTATGTATAACTGTTTAACGTTGCATGCTGAAGCGGATTGGCATGGTAAAACGAACTGCAACGGGTTTTCCATTTTGTTTGCCCGGCGTCCAACGCGGCATTTTCTGAATTACCCTGATCGCTTCTTCATCAGTGCCGTATCCCAGGCTTTTTACTACAGCTGCTTCTGTTACTTCGCCATTGCTGTTTACTACAAAGCTTACTACCACAATACCTTCGACTCCTGCCCTCATGGCGTCAGCTGGATAGCGTAAGTTTTTGCTCAGGTATTTTGCCAATCCTTTTTCTCCCCCTTCATACTGAGGCATATCGGCAACGAAGTTATAAACAGTTGCCGGAGCTGCTGCTGTTTCGGCGTCCTTGGTACCGTCTGCTTCCCCTACTGTGTCGGTTGTTTGGATACTGTTGGTTGCAGCAGTGCCTTCGGTGGTCTGAGTTGATGCTACAGCCTTGCTTAGTTCTTCCTGTGTTGGTCTGGTTTCTTCCTTTACAACTGCATTGTCAGCTACAACTTTTTGCTGTACATCTTTTACTGTTGCTTGTGGCTTTTCCTTTTTAACCAATGGAGCGGGTTTCGCTTTTTCAGTGGATGGAGGAGGAGGCAATGGTATATCCAGCGGATAGAGGATCTCTATTACCTTTTCGTCCTTGGGTACTGTGGGTGTTTCAGTGGTGAGGTGTTGCAGTAATGACCAGACTAGTGCTCCTGAAAAGAGTGCTGTTGCTATTATGGCAGCCATAATAACATGCCGGCTATATGTTCTGCGCAGTGCATAAGCACCATACGCCTTGTTCCGACCTTTGAACACGATGTTGTTGAAGGTCATGTCGAGTAAATAGCTCTCTTTCATAAGCATTATAGTTTAGAGGTGAATAATCAGCTGTCTGGCATTTCTGTATTTGTATTTATTATGTTATTAAATAGCTTTTCCTGAATATACGATATTATTTTTATTTAGTATGCATGCAGAAGGTTTATCTTTGAGCTCCTGTAAAAAGAAAAAGGCCCTGATTTCTCAGGGCCTTTTTCTTTATTGTTTATACTTTTTACTTGATTGTAAATCGTACTGGAAGGGTATAACGAACTGGTACTTCTCTACCGTTCTGCTTACCTGGTGTCCACTTTGGCATTGTTTTCACAACGCGCATGGCTTCTTCGTCGCAACCTGCTCCAAGGCCTTTCACAACCTGGATCTCAGAGATTTCCCCTGTTTTGCTTACAACGAACGACAGTACTACCAGACCTTCAACTCCTGCACGCTGTGCTGCTGCAGGGTATCGGATGTTCTTACCCAAGTATTTCATCATTTCTGATTCACCACCTGGGAAAGATGGCATTTGCTCTACGTAGGTATAAGGTTTTTCTTCAACTACCTCAGCTACTACGTCGCTTGTACCGTCGATGTCACCTAGGTCCATCGGAGCGTCTTTTACGCCTTCTACTGTCTTAGTACCAGCGTCGATCTCCTTTAGTACCTCCTGATCCGGCACCTCTTCCTCTTCACGCACTTCCTCGTCGCGTTTTACAACCGGAGGCGTAAATTTAACCTGTGCACGCACTGGTGGCGGCGGCGGTGGAATATCAGGTGGCGGCGGCGGCGGCGGTGTCGCTTCTTCCAGTGGTGGTGGTTGTGCCAGTTCTACTTCTGTTACAACTCTGTCAATCACTTCTGCCTCTTGTTCGCCTTCTATCATTTTACTGATCAGCGGAATGCTGAGAAACAATAAAAACAATACTGTTGCGATAATAGCGGCTCTGGTGATATGGCGGTTGTACAGTCTGCGAAGTAGATAGGCTCCGTATGCTTTGTTCCGTCCGGCAAAGACGATATCATCAAGCGATGCGTTAGCTACTTTACTAGATTCCATATCTTACTTTTATCCTTATTTGTTTGCTACCAATTGTTTGTCGTTCTCAGAAACTTCCACCAACGCAAACTTTTTGGTATCAGTGATCTTCATTTCATCCAGAATATCTACAACGTTCTTGTAGCGGGACTTCTCCATCGGTTTGATCAGCACCGTCATTTTTTCGTTGCCTTTCACTTTTGGAGACGTCAGCACCTTGCGGATGCCGTTCGCTGAATAATCTGTTGTAATTACTTCAGGATTGTCTGCAGGATCACCTAGTCCAAAATAATAAAATACTTTGTCGTTCTCACCTAAAACGACAGTCATTGCATTACTCGCCTTAAGCGGCATTTCCTCTGTCTTATCTTCAGGTTTCACAGGCATGTTGATTTCCATGGTCTGTGGTTTGCTGAAGGTAGTCGTAAGCATGAAGAACGTAATCAGGAGAGCTGCAAGGTCTACCATTGGCGTCATGTCAATTTTGGTAGAGTGCTTCTTGGCTCGTTTCTTACCGCCCTTACCGGAGCTGGCTTTTTCTTGTATTTCTGCCATTTCAGTTTCTCCTTTCCGTTATAATGATGTTGGTCTGGCCTCCATGTCAGTAACCAGGTTAAACCTGTTTACCTTCTGATCCTGAAGGGTCTTCACAACCTTCTGCACTGTTGAGTAATTCACGTCCACGTCGCCTTTGATCGCAATTACGACCTTCTGGTTCAGTTTACGTGTCTCCAGAACCCAGTCTCTCAGCTGATTGTTAGTTGAGTCAACCGGAATACCTGGCTGGTTTACCTTCTTGCGGTCCGGGCCATCCATTGCTAAATAAGATTTTAGCTGGTTAACAGGAACACCGAAGTTGCTTAACAGAGAGAATGTCTTTTTTTCCTTCTCATTGAAGCTAACACCGTACTTACTCGATATCTTGTCTAGTAAAGCCTCCTTTGTTTGCTGACCGTCTACACCGAAGAACACACGGTCGTTTTTATCAACCGTTAGTGTTATCACGTTTGCATCAGGTAATTTAATCTCTGATACGGATGAAGGGGTATCTACTATAACGACTTCCTCTTCTCTGGCAGTCGCCGTCAGCATAAAGAAAGTAACCAGCAAGAAGAATAAGTCCACCATTGGTGTCATATCCAATGAAGGGTTAGTTCTTTTTACTTTTACTTTAGGCATTTTCTTAGATTAAGATGATTATACAGTTTGAGTTCTTGGGCTACCTGCAGGAACTGTGTCGTGCTGAGCAGCGAAAGTAGAGATGATGCTGAAACCAGCCTCGTCAATGCTGTAAGTTAATTCGTCGATTTTGCTAGTAAAGTAGTTGTAAGCAACGATCGCCATAGCAGAACCTGTGATACCAAGGGCAGTGTTGATCAAGGCCTCAGAGATACCATTTGAAAGGGCAGTTGCGTCAGGAGAACCTGAAGCTGCAAGAGCCGAGAACGCCTTGATCATACCAAGTACTGTACCGATCAGACCTACCAGTGTAGAGATAGAAGCGATAGTTGAGATTACCACCAGGTTTTTCTCAAGCATTGGCAATTCCAGTGAAGTAGATTCTTCGATTTCTTTCTGGATAGCAGCTACTTTCTCAGCTTTCAATAGTTCGTGCTCGTTCTGCATTTCTTTGTACTTCAGCAAACCTGCTTTTACCACGTTTGCTACTGAACCTTTCTGAGCGTCGCAGGCAGCAATTGCACCGTTGATGTCGCGCTGGTTAAGCTTAGCAGAGATAGTTCTTACGAAAGCAGCAACGCTCTTAGAGCCTTTTGCTTTGCTGATAGTAAGTGTACGCTCGATAGCGAAGATGAATACCATCAGTACAAGAGCCATCAGAACTGGTACAACCCATCCACCTTTGTAAACAATGCCAAGGTAGTTGCCTGGAAGTGGGTGGTTTTCGTTGCTGCCACCTTCAAAGTTTGCAGGGTTACCTAATACAAACATGTAGATAAGTACGCATGCAAGGATCGCAAGTGGAATAACGATAGTGGCAAATAAAGAGCCTGCCGGGCTGTTTTTTACTTCTACATTAGCATCTTTGCTCACTACTGCAGTCTTTTTTTCCATTTTGTTTAAAGTTTAAAGTTTAGCTGTTTGTGTTGTAATAAAAATTGAATGTGTAATATAAGAATGTAATTGTTTCGTTTTTAGTTCTTTAATCAAATTGCAATTTCTGATTTTTTCGCAATTTTCAAACAATCGAGCGTTCAATTTAAGAAAAAACTTAGATTTTCCACCTCTTTGTTTTCTTTTCTAGTTGTGCCTTTCTCCTGAACAACTGTACAGCTTTCGTAATTTTTTGCCGTTACCTGCTCCTCATTACAGCTGAACATCCTGTGTTTTGGCCTTTGTCAGGCTTTCTGATTTCAATTTGTAATGGCAAGAGGGAGATTGTACTGCTTTTTCTTTAAGCCTACAGCTAACCTCGGGTAATCTGGCAGCTGTGAAATATTTCATGCACTGTTTCAGGTATATCAGGCAAGCGCCATAATTAATATCGTTATACTTAATTTCTAAGAAAAAGTGCTCGAAATATACATACTGATGTTGCAACTTGTATGCAGGCTTACCTTTTTTTTGCCTCATTCCAGTAAAAGTCCATTTCCTCCAAGGTCATATCCTGTAGTTTTCTGCCATTTTTTGCTGCCTCGGTTTCCAGGTACTGGAAGCGGTCAATGAATTTGAGGTTGGTTTTTTCCAGTGCCTCTTCCGGGTTGATGTCGATAAAACGGGCAAAATTAATGAGTGAGAAGAGCAGGTCTCCGAACTCACCTACTGCCTTTTCGCGGTCGATGGTTGCGGTGTCTTCTACGTTAAACTCCGTTTTAAACTCATTCAGTTCCTCCTGTACCTTCTCCCATACCTGTGACTTGTCGTCCCAGTCGAAGCCGGCTCCTCTTGCTTTTTCCTGAATGCGCATAGCTTTTACCAGCGCTGGAAGCGAGGCAGGCACTCCGCCCAGCACAGATTTATTGCCTTCTTTAAGCTTCAGTTGTTCCCAGTTTTTCTTTACTTCTTCTTCGGTATTGGCAGTGGTGTCGCCGTAGATATGTGGGTGCCGGAAGATGAGCTTCTCACAAAGCGAGTTAAGTACATCGGCTATGTCGAACGTATTTTTTTCTGAGGCAATTTTGGCATAAAAGACCATGTGCAGCATCAGATCGCCAATTTCTTTTTTGATTTCCTGCATGTCCTGGCGCAGGATCGCGTCAGAGAGCTCATAGGTCTCTTCTATGGTCAGGTGGCGCAGGCTTTCTATGGTCTGCTTTCTGTCCCAAGGGCATTTTTCGCGCAGCTCATCCATTATGTCTAGCAGGCGGTTAAAAGCTTGCAGTTGCTGGCCACGGCGGGTATTATCAAATTGCGGGTAATTCATAAGAACAAATATACTAAAATCCGGCTTTCGGTGTTTTAAACTAATTATTAAACAGCGGCTGTGGCTGTCATGTAGGTGTGTAAGCGGGCGGTTATCATTGATAATGAGTATAAATAAGGGAAAAGTTCTATAAATAAAACAAAAACATTACATTTGTCTGTGTAAACATATACTTAGGAGTGGCTCTAATAAAATCAATTTCAGGAATCAGAGGTACGATAGGCGGGCAGGCTGGTGAGGCACTCACCCCTGTGGATATTGTAAAATTTGCCGCAGCTTTCGGTACCTGGGTGCTACAAACCACGAACAACAACACGATCGTGGTTGGGCGCGATGCACGCATATCCGGCGATATGGTAAACAAGTTGGTATGCGCTACGCTGCAAGGATTAGGTATAAACGTGATCGATGTAGGATTGTCTACTACACCTACTGTGGAAATGGTGGTGCCGGACAAGAAAGCAGGCGGGGGTATTATACTTACAGCCAGCCACAATCCAAAGCAGTGGAATGCGCTGAAACTGCTGAACCAGCACGGAGAATTTATCTCGGATGAAGAAGGCAAACTGGTGCTTGAGCTGGCAGAAAAAGAAGCCTTCGAATTTGCGCAGGTAACTGACCTGGGCAAGTACAAGCAGAACGAAAGTGCCCTGAAGAAACACATCAAGGCCATACTTGAGTTGCCGCTTGTGGATGTAGAGGCTGTTAAAGCAAAGAACTTCCGGATAGCAATAGACTGTGTGAACTCCAGCGGAGGCATCGCAGTACCAATGTTGCTTGAGAAGCTGGGCGTAAAAGTAATCGAGAAATTATACTGCGAGCCCGATGGCAACTTTGCCCACAACCCGGAGCCGCTTCCTGAGAACCTGCGCGAAATATCCAGGGTGATTGAGAAAGGCAAGTTTGATCTGGGGATAGTAGTTGATCCGGATGTAGACCGCCTGGCGCTGATAAATGAAGACGGCAGCATGTTCGGCGAAGAGTACACGCTGGTTGCCGTAGCAGATTATGTGCTCAAAAACACCGTGGGCAATACGGTTTCTAATCTTTCCTCTACCAGAGCGCTGCGCGACGTTACTGAAAAAGCAGGCGGCAGCTATTATGCTGCGGCTGTTGGCGAAGTGAACGTGGTGAACATGATGAAGGCGCAGAATGCCATTATCGGTGGCGAAGGCAATGGCGGTATTATTTACCCTGAGCTGCACTACGGACGCGATGCTCTGGTGGGTATTGCCCTGTTTCTGACGCATCTGGCTAAGTCCGGATTAAGTATGACGCGTCTGCGTGCTTCTTATCCGAACTATTATATATCGAAGAACAAGATCGAGCTGACGCCGGAGGTGAACGTGGACGAAGTGCTGAAGCAGATGCAGGAGCGCTACGCCAAGCAGCCGATCAATACGATAGATGGGGTAAAGATCGAATTCGGGAAAGAGTGGGTCCACCTGCGTAAATCCAACACCGAACCGATTATCCGCATCTATGCCGAGTCGGACAGCAATGCAACAGCAGAGCACCTGGCCAACAAGATCATCACTGATATCAAAGAAATTATTTCAGTTAAAGCCTAATGTGTTGTTGTAATAACTATAAACAATAGGTGTAAACGGTTGCGCCAGGGGTAAACGGACGTATGTTCTTGCCTCTGGCGCAACTTTTTTTATTAGTTTAACAGTTCGTTAATTAGAGTTACTGAAAAAGCTTAATAACAATGCGTGTATATTTAGATAATGCTGCCACTACTCCTCTTGATAAAGAGGTTTTTGATGCCATGGCTCCTTTCATGCTGGAACATTTCGGAAATCCATCCTCTATCCACTCACACGGACGCGAGGTAAGAGCCGCCATCGAAAACGCACGCAAAACTGTGGCCGGCTTGCTTAATACATCTCCGTCTGAAATCTTTTTTACTTCTGGCGGTACAGAGGCTGATAACTCAGCTATTGTTTGCACTATTCGCACGCTGGGGATCAAACATGCCATTACGTCTCATCTGGAGCACCATGCAGTACTGCATACAATAGAGTCGCTGGAGAAGAACGATGGGGTGAAGGTAAGTTACGTGCGCCATGATGAGCGCGGCGTGCTGGACCTGGAGCACCTGGAAGAACTGCTAGCCAACAACCCGCAGAGCTTTATCTCTATTATGCATGCCAACAACGAGCTCGGCAACCTGAACGACATTGCAGCAATCGGGGAACTGGCGAAAAAGTATAATGCCGTTTACCACTCAGATACCGTGCAGACTATGGGCCATTACAAACATGACCTGCAGCAGTTGGGCACTAGTTTTATAGTTGGTTCGGCACACAAGTTTCACGGACCGAAGGGCGTAGGTTTCCTGTATACCGACGGAAACCTGAAAGTGCAGCCGCTGATTCATGGCGGGGCACAGGAGCGCAACATGCGGGGCGGTACCGAGAACGTGTACGGCATAATCGGTTTGGCGAAAGCACTGGAAATAGCTTACCGCGACATGGAAGATCACACCCGCCATATTCAGGGATTGAAAGACCGCATGATCCATAAGCTGCGGGAACAGATGGAGGATGTAAGCTTTAACGGCATGTCTGAGTTTGGCGACAAGAGCCTGTACACGGTGCTGAATGTGAGCCTGCCAGCGTCCGATATCAACGAGATGCTGCTCTTCAGCCTGGACATCAACAAAATTTCAGCTTCGGGCGGGAGTGCCTGCAGCAGCGGGGCTAATGCTGGCTCGCATGTGCTGCGCGCTTTGGGTGTAGATCCGGCACGTGGCTCTGTTCGCTTCTCATTCAGCAAATATAACACGCCCGAAGAAATTGACTACGTGGCCGAAACGGTGGCGAAGATGTATAAGAAGGTGCTTGCCTAAGCAGCAACCATTAAAGTATAAGTATGAATGAATAGGCTCCGGCAGCAATGCCGGAGCCTTTCTTTATCCAAAGTATAGATTTTAAATTTAGCAAAGTATAAAGTATAGCATGAGAAGTATAGGTGTTTTCTGTGGAGCCAACTCAGGCCTGAACGAAGTATACAGCCAGGCAGCAGCGCAGCTGGGAGAGCTGATGGCCCAGCAAAGTATAAAACTGGTATATGGCGGTGGCAATGTTGGCCTGATGGGCGTGATTGCAGATGCCGTTCTGGCAAGTGGCGGCACGGCAGTAGGCGTGATTCCGCAGAGCCTCGTGGACCGCGAAGTGGCACACAGAGGGATACAGGAATTGGTGGTAGTGCAGACCATGCACGAGCGCAAAGCCATTATGGCAGCCCGGTCAGATGCTTTTGTGGCCATGCCGGGCGGCTTTGGCACCTTCGATGAGATCTGCGAGATCATCACCTGGAATCAATTGGGCATCATCAAAAAGCCGGTGGCTTTCTTTAACATCAACGGTTACTACGACAGGTTTTTCGAGATGATAGACCATACCGTGGCGGAAGGCTTTGTGAAAAAGGATCAGCGCGAGAACATCATCGTTGAAAGCGACCCGGCTGTACTTCTGGAAAAGTTAAGAGCCTATTCTGACGCTACTTCAGATTACTGGGTTGATTTTAAAAGGATTTAGAAGGATGCCCGCTTATGTGGATGCAGCTTCCAGCCCTGGAAGGAAGAAGCTGCTGTTGTTGCTCTTCAGTATATTATTGTTTGCAGAAGTACGTGCACAGGATGTGTTCTCGGCCGGCCCGATGTTGCACTATAACTTTGGTGATAAAAAACCAAAGTTAAGCTGGGGCATAGAGGCGGCAGTATGGTGGTATGAAGACGGTTTCCCGATCAGCGCCAACATTGGTTTTGACCGCCGGAAGGGCAGTACCATACTTTACACACAGGCACAAACGGGTATAGCTGTAGCCGGCTTGTCTGTTGGCCCGTACCTGGAGTTGCGTAAAGAAGAGCCAACTGTACTTGGCCTGCAAACCGACTACTGGATCAATAACTACCTGGGCCTGAACTACAGGATAAGGTATGGCGGCGGACAGAAGCAGAAAGCCCTGGGCGGATACGTGAAGCTGCCGGTATCGCTCATTCCTGAAGAGGAACGGGAAGATGGTGATTGGGACTGGGATTGGGATTAACCATAAAGTATAAAACAGAAGCGCCGCTATATTCTAGCGGCGCTTCTGTTTTATACTTTATAGGAGATCCTTTCCAAATTTTCAAATCTCCACATCTCCAGATTTTCAGATCTGCCTAATTCTCCAGTACCATATCCCTTAAGGCTTCCACCCAGGAGTCGCTGGAGTTCAGGCTTTCTACCAGTTGCCAACGTTCTCCGCCGGCATGTTCAAACATCTCCTTAAATTCTTCGCCAACCTCAATGGTAGTTTCCAGGCAGTCGGCTACGAAGGCAGGGCTGAAAGCCAGCACCTTTTTAATGCCTTTGGCCGGCAAGGTCTTCAGCACATCATCGGTGTAAGGCTGCAGCCACGGGTCTTTACCCAGGCGCGACTGAAACGCTACGGTATACTGATCTTCTCTCAAACCTAGTTCAGCGGCCAGTAAGCGGGAGGTCTCGAAGCAGGAGGCGCGGTAGCAATAGCGGTTGCGCTTGTTGTAGCTGTTGCAGCAGGAGCCCAGTTTACAATAGCCGTGGTCGCTGCCTTTCAGGATCTGGCGCTCCGGCACCCCGTGGTAACTGAATACCACATGGTCGTAGTTGTCCTGCGCCATGTACTGCCTACCCAGTTCCGCAAAAGCACGGATAAAGCCCGGGTCGTCGCAGTACGTGGAGATGAAGTTTATACTTGGGATGATCCACCAGTCCTTCACGATCTCCATGATCTTGTCTTGCACCGAGCCGGTAGTGGCCGAAGCATACTGTGGGAACAGCGGCACTACAATAATGCGGGATACGCTTTTATCGCGGAGCTCCTCTAAGGCATTTTTTATACTTGGGCTCTGGTAGCGCATCCCAAAAGCAACATGATAATCGTCACCAAGGGCTTGCTGCAGTTTCGCCTGCAAATCGCGGCCGTGGTACAGCAGCGGCGAACCACGGTCGGTCCAGAGCTGCTGGTATATTTTGGCAGACTTCGGCGCACGGAAAGGTGCGATCACACCGTTCACCAAAGCATAACGGCCCACAGGGTTTATGTCGATCACGCGCTTGTCCAGCAGGAACTCGCGGAGGTATTTTCTAACGTCTGGCGTATTGGGCGTATCCGGTGTACCGAGGTTCACCAGCAAAACACCGATCTTTCCAGTTGTTTTCTTGCTCATCTATACTATAAATGATTTTGTAAGGCAAAGATACAAAGTATAACGGGTTAGTTGTTGATCAATAGTTTCTATGATCAGATAGAATAACCCGCTGCTGTTAAAGTATAAACAGGGCTAAAAGGTTTTGAAGAGTTAGAAAGTTATCTAGAGTTTGAGAGTTTAGGAGTTAAAGAGTTAAAGAGTTTAGGCATGCGAGGGCCACCAGCCACTTCATGTGTACTGACGCGTGGCGAGGCCTTATAAAAGCACAGACTCGCTGGACGCTAGCGAGTAATGCAAATACCGGCTTACAGCTAATTCTCTAACTCTTCAACTCTCTAACTCCCAAACTTCCTCTAAATCTGCACATTTTCACGGGGTTTCGTAAAAAAGAAGTAATTTTGCGTCCTTAAATTTTAGAGTATGTCCGAAACACCGCACAAAGCAGGTTTTGTAAGTATCGTGGGCAAGCCGAACGTGGGCAAATCAACGCTGATGAACGCGTTGGTAGGAGAGAAGCTTTCCATTATCACGTCCAAAGCCCAAACCACGCGGCACCGCATCATGGGTATCCTGAACGGAGATGATTTTCAGATCGTTTATTCCGACACGCCCGGTATCATCAAGCCGCAGTATGCCCTGCACGAGTCCATGATGAGCTTTGTGCGTACTTCACTGGAGGATGCCGACGTGATCCTGTTTGTGACGGACATCTACGAAAAGCACGACGAAGACGATGTGATCAAGCGTCTGCAGCACGCCCAGGTTCCCATCCTGCTGCTCATCAACAAAATCGACCAGGCTACCGAAGAGGAGGTGAACGAAAAGGTCGCGTACTGGAAAGAGCACATGAACCCGACCGAAATCCATCCGATCTCAGCTCTGCATAACTTCGGGTTGGATCATCTGTTCCAGCGTTTACTGCATTATCTACCCGAACACCCAGCCTTTTATCCCAAAGATGAACTGACTGACAAGCCGGAACGTTTCTTTGTGTCGGAGATAATCCGAGAGAAGATCTTCCTCAACTATAAAAAGGAAATCCCTTACAGCTGCGAAGTGGTAGTGGAAGAGTTTAAAGAGGAGGAGGAGATTATCCGCATCCGGGCCGAGATAAGCGTGGAGCGCAAAAGCCAGAAAGGCATAGTGATCGGCCACAAAGGTGAAGCGCTGAAAAAAGTAGGCATGCAGGCCCGTCTGGATATGGAAGAGTTTTTCCAGAAAAAGATATTTCTTGATTTATATGTGCGCGTGAACGAAAACTGGCGAACCGACCAAAAGCTGCTACGCCGCTTCGGTTACAGCGAGTAAAGAGTGCGCACACTTAAAGCTTCGGGGCAAGGTGCTCCGGGGGCACTTTAACTATTTTATTTATTTACGATGTCATCAAACATCATTGCTATTGTAGGCCGCCCGAACGTGGGCAAGTCTACGCTTTTTAACCGCCTTGTCGGACGCCGGCAAGCTATTATGGACAACGAGAGCGGCGTAACCCGCGACCGCAGCTACGGCCACGGCGAGTGGTGCGGAAAGTTTTTTACTGTGATTGACACAGGCGGCTACGTGCACGGCTCCGATGATATTTTTGAAGGAGAGATAAACAAGCAGGTAGCACTGGCCATAGAAGAGGCCGATGTGATCCTGTTTATGGTGGATGTTGAAGCTGGCCTGACGGGTCTGGATGAAGAATTTGCGAGTGTACTGCGCCGTTCGGATAAGCCTATTTATGTAGTAGCCAACAAAGCCGATACCAATGCGCGCGCACACCAGATGGGCGAATTTTATGCACTGGGTGTAGGTATAGACATTTACCCGATCTCCTCGCAGAGCGGTTCGGGTACGGGCGATCTGCTCGACGAGGTAGTAAAGCACTTCAAAGACGAAGGCGTAGAAGACCCGGATGCCGGAATACCTAAAATTGCTGTGTTGGGTCGCCCGAACGTAGGTAAATCATCTTTCGTGAACCTGCTGCTGGGTGTGGAGCGCAATATCGTAACAGACATTGCAGGTACTACACGCGATGCGATCCATTCGCGCTACAACGCCTATGGAAAAGAGTTTATCATTGTGGATACAGCAGGTCTGCGCCGCAAGAGCAAGGTAAGCGAAGACATCGAATTCTACTCAGTAATGCGCTCGGTACGTGCCCTGGAAGAGGCGGACGTGTGTATTGTGCTGCTGGACGCTACCCGGGGAATTGAGTCACAGGACGTGAACATTATCTCACTGGCCGAAAAGAACCGCAAGGGCATCGTTATCCTGGTGAACAAGTGGGATCTGATCGAGAAAGATACCCATAGCACAAAGGAGTTCGAAGAAAAGATTCTGGAGGCGATTGCCCCGATCAAGTATGTGCCGATCATCTTTACCTCGGTAGTTACGAAACAGCGTGTGCACAAAGCTGTTGAGACTGCTATGGAGGTATACGAGCAGAAGACGCGTAAAATCCCTACGTCCAAGCTCAACGATCTGATCCTGCCGGAGATCGAGCGTTATCCGCCGCCGTCTGTTAAAGGTAAGTTCATCAAGATAAAGTATGTAACGCAGCTGCCGACGCACAACCCAACGTTTGCATTTTTCTGTAACCTGCCGCAGTACATCAAGGAGTCTTACACGCGTTACCTGGAAAATAACATACGCAAGCACTTTGGTTTTGAGGGAGTACCGATAAAAGTGTTGTTCAAGAAAAAATAAATTTGGCCTGAATGTATTAACATATATAAATATGCTAGTATATTTACGGCTCATTTTTATAAAAACAACATAACGACATGAAAAAAGTATTTGGTTTACTTTTCGTTGCTGGTCTGTTCGCTTTCGCATCTTGCAACAGCGCAGAAGAAACTACAACTGAGTCTGAAACAACAGTAGAAGAAACTACAGTTGATTCTGCTGCTGTAGCTCCAGTTGATTCTGCTGCTACTCCAGTAGACACTACAGCTACTCCAGCTGACACTGCTGCAGCTGCTCACTAATCAGCAATTAGTAACCACCTGGCGTATGGCCGGGACCAAGAAAAGGCATTCAGAAATGGATGCCTTTTCTTTTTTTATCGCCTGCAGCACAGCCACTCCTTACCATTCCTGAGGGTGAGGCACCTCATCAAGCCGCTAAATAACGTAGAACTATGTATGTTAAATAGTTTATAGTTAATAAGTTATGAAGAAGTTGATATTCTTGTTTGCGATAACAGGGCACTTTGCCATAGTATCATGTGCTTCGAACAAAGAAAGCGAAGCCGAAGAAACGGTTGAGAAAGCTGAGGATAAGTTGGAAAATGCAGCCGAGGAGGTGGAAGAAGAAGTAGAGGAAGCGGTTGAAGATACCAGCAGTGTTAGAAACTAAAACCGGAAAGGGTCACTGAAATTATAACCTGAGAAGAAAAAAGGCACTACCTGGTAGTGTCTTTTTTCATATATATTTAAACCAATATAAAGTATAAGCGTAATACCCTCCATGTTGCAGCGTAGCAGGTGGCGCTACAACGGCCATTGCCTGCAGAGGCTTCGGCGATAAAATTGTTCAACCAACACCGTTAAAACCAAAACCATGAAAAAGGTATTTTATCTTTTATTTGCAGCAGGTCTGTTCACTTTTGCTTCCTGCGAATCTAAAACAGAAAACAGAGCAGAAGAAGTACAGGAAGAATCTGAAGATGCAGCAGAAGAAGCCGCAGACGACATGGAAGATGCCGCAGATGATATGGAGGACACCACAGCTGTAGTGCAGTAATCCTGATTATTGATATAAACTAAAAGAGCGGTCCTGCTAAAGGACCGCTCTTTTAGTTTATACTTATACTTAGCCATGTTGCTTCAGGCACCCAGCCGCTTCTGGATCATACTATCGACCAGCGAAAAGAGCCGTTTTGGTGTATAGGTGCGCCATGGAATTTCCGCGAGGCTGCCGCCGTAGTTGATGTAGGAGTCCAGGTTATAGTTGCGCATCTCGCTCAGCACAAAATCCTGGAAGCTGATGGCAGCTATCCAGCCTTCTTCCACATCCTCGAACCACTCTTCGTAGTAGGCGTCGTCTGATCCATGAAAGTTAAACACATTCTCTCCTATCAATATAAAGTGTTTGATGCCTTCGTGCACCATCGGGTCGATGATGTTGCGTTTTAGGTTCATGATGTCGTTGTTCAGGGTATCGTTCCACTCGCCGATAAATTCAATCACCGCAAATCCCAGATCATAGTCTGTATAAAGTATTTTAAGGTACAGCGTTTCGGAGTCAATGTCGTCCCACTGCGGGTGTATGTAGTAGCCATAAATAGCATGGGTATAATAGTTCAGGCTGTTTTCGGCACCGTAAAGTGGCGAGCGCGGATCTTCGCAAGCAGAATACAGCTCAAGCCAGTTATAGAAAGGTTCGATCTCGTGCATAGTGTAAAGTAGTATTGCAGCCGCTCCGGTAAGTCCCTGCCATTATTTTCCATACTTCAGCAGCAGGTATAAAGTTAAGTATGGCTGCAGTTTCAAAAATAGGCCAGGCTATGGTGTAAACAACCTCTTTGGCTAAAATATCCCAACTATTCCGGCTTTTTTGGGTATAAAGCATAATAAATTTTAACCGCCAAACAGGCAAAGGTTAGATGTGTAATGCAATAACAGGGGCTGTGTACGTTATAATCTGAAACAGCCGTTAGTAATCACCCTTACCCGTTTATTCTGTTAACCATGTTCCGTTTTTTACGCCCTGCCGCACCGCGCTATTGCGCCCTGCTGTTCCTGCTGTTCCTGTGGTGTTGCTCGCTTCCTAGCTATGCCGCTGCCGACAAAGCAGACTATGTGAAAGTATACTATCCTACCATTAACCAGGCAGAGCTCAGTATTCTGGCAAAAGACTACGCAGCAGCCTCTGAGCTCTACAAGCAAGCCTTTGCAGCCGTGCCGGAGCCCTTTGCAAAAGATTATTACAATGCTGCTGTCTGTGCAATGCTGCTGCAGGATGAAAAACAGACGTATGCCTATCTGGATCGACTGGTATTAAAAGGAGTGACGTTGCCCTACCTGGCAAAACAGGAGGTGTTCAAACCACTGCAGGGCACCAAGAGCTGGAGCAAGTTTGAGAAATCATACCCTAAGAAGAGAAAAAAGTTTGAACGCAGCGCGGAACTGGACCTGCGTGCAGACTTAGATGAGCTCTATGCCCAGGACAAGTACTTCCGGCAGGCAAAAGGCGGCCTGCGGGTGTACGGCGATACTTTGCGGAAAATAGAAGCGAACAACGTAGAGAAGCTGCTGAAAGTGATAAAGAAACACGGCTATCCGGGCGAGCGCATGGTAGGCGTAGGGGATACGCTGGAGTATTTGCCCCGCTTTGCCATTGTGATACAGCGGCAGACAAAAGCCAAGAATGGGTATGATTTTACAGGCATTCTTACAGAGGCAGTGCAGCAGGGCCGCCTGGCCCCGCATGCAGCCGCTTACCTGATGGAGCAACAACAAGGCAAAAGCCTTTATAAGACCAAAGCCCTGGTCCGGGTGAACTGCGCATCTGACGACTGTGATAAAGGCAAAAAGCTGAAAAACATAAACAAGTACCTGACAGAAAGCATCAGCGAGAAGGAGCAGGAAAAAGTAGATAAAGCGCGCGCCGAACTTGGACTGGAGAGCCTCAGCGATTACAAAAAGAAGGTGCTGTACGGACTGGAGGATACGCGTTTCAAGTTTAATTTCGTGGGGGCTGTAGCAAACTACTATGTGCCAAGCAAAGAGGCCGCCCGGGTGTTGCTCGATGGCCTGGTTGTAGCCGAGTAAGAAGAGATGCTATAAAAAGAAAAGGCAGCGGAATGTGTTTCCGCTGCCTTTTCTTTTTATAAGTTGTATAGTTACTGCTAACCGGCAGACTATGCCTCTTTGTTTTGTTGCTGCAACAGCTCCTGGTGGTACTCGATCAGGCCTTCGCTTGGGCTGCTGATGATTCTCTCGATATGGGCACCGTATTTTTTTGCTACCTGCTTCAGCGTGTCGGAGAAGTGGAAGGCAATAGAGCCAACAAAGTTTACAGGCACTTTCTGATAATTCTCATACTTGCATACATGGCGCTCGAAGAACTCAGCAAAGTTCTCGTAGATCATGGCATGTATAACCGGGTGCTTGCGCTTGTCAAAGGCAAAGCGGGCGAACGTAGCGATGTAGCGGCTCGGTACAGGCGAGTTGTAAAGCTCATCCAGGAAAACATCTTTCGATAAGTTATACTTGGATTTCAGGGCCTGTGCCAGCTCGTCTGGCATTTCGCGGTAGAAATACGCTTTCATCACCAGTTTGCCCAGGTAAGCGCCGCTTCCTTCGTCACCCAGCAAAAAGCCCAGTGAAGGTACGTTATCAACAATGTCTTTGCCGTCGTAGAGGCAGGTGTTGGAACCGGTGCCCAAGATACAGGCAATACCCGGTTTGTGGCCGCAAAGCGCGCGGGCAGCAGCCAGCAGGTCGTGGTCGACGTGTATCTCACTTGCCGGGAAAGCCTGCCGCAGGGCATCCTCTACCCGTTTGTTGCGCTCCGGAGAACTACAGCCAGCGCCGTAGAAGAATATCTGTGCAGGGTTCTTTTCTTTTAATTGAGGAAGAAGCGAGGCCTCCAGTTCTTTGTATATCTCAGGTGTATCCTGGTACATCGGGTTAAAACCAACGGTTTGCGCTTCTTCTAGTACTTCTGTGGCATTCAGGATGCGCCAATCCGTTTTGGTGGAGCCGCTGTCAGCTATCAATATCATAATTATCTGTTTTAGATTCTTTCTGGTGTCTGCTGTAGAGCAAAGATAGTATTTACGGGGATTCTTACGAGCTAATATTACGGTATTGTGAATTTTTGATATAGCCGACAGCCTCAAATTTATCAAAAACATAATCTGTGTGGGGCGCATCCTTCAATTCTTCCGTCAGATCCTGCCCCGCCCAGTGCTCGTAATGGTTGCCCGTTCGCCACAGCCTCGACTTCCGCACATCGTAAATCACCCCTTTGTAGGCGATCCATACTTCATCCCGGTCCTGCCCGTTGCGCAACGCCAGTTGTTGTATTGTATATTCTGGTAATTCCATACTTATTTTGATTTGGAGATGTGAAGATTCGTGAATTTGAAGATGATATACTTCAGATTATTTTCAGGATGAAAGCATAAAGGTTTAACTGAACCTCATCTCCACATCCTCAAATTTCCACATCTTCAAATTACCCGATACGTGCCTGCGTCAGTATCCAGCGGTTAGGCACCTCCCCGTTGATGGCCTGCAGGTAATCTTCATAGCTGCAGGGTACAATGCGCGAGCCTTTTTCGTTGGAGAGCGACTCTACCTCCAGCCACCATTTTTCGCTTTGCCTGCTCTTGTAAAACGTCATACGGTCCGGCTCTTCGTTAAAGGCCACAGCATACTTGGTGAATTTGCTGCTGCTGAAGTCTATTTCGTTTTTGCGGTGGTAGTATCCTTCTATAAAGTACCAGATCATGGTGGCAATGGTAGCAGCTGTCAGTTCCCGCTCGTCCAGTTCTGGTTCGTACTCGTAAATGCCAAGCGACGTAAGGGTATCGCTCATGCCGGCATACCAGCACAGCTGGCAGGCCTCTTCCCCTGTAAGCCCGAATGGGTTGGCAGGCTGGTAACCGGGCGCATCCTGGAAGCGAATGGCCGAAATATCGAAGGTGAGCAGGTCAGCCAGACGCACGACAGGCTCCATCTCTTGTATGTTGCGGTGCACTTCGCCTACGCGGTATGCCTCAAAATGCAGTTTCTCCAGGGTCGCCATCACCTCCGGCTCCACCAGGTACGACTGGTACCCAATCTGGCCTAAGCTGAAAAGGTAGTTGGGCTCGTGCATCAGTATCTGGCGCAGCTGCCGCTTGTTGGCCGGGGCATCTTCGTCTTCGGTCATGTCTACGCTGCTGTCTACGGTTACCATGTTTACCACACGATCCAGGTGCTCGTAGCCCATGTACTGCCCATACTCCAGGTCGTGCGAGCCGCCGATGATAACCGGAATGGTGTTGTGGGAGATAAGCAACTCCACGATCTCTTTCAGGCGAAGGTAGGTATCCTCCAGGTTTATGCCGGGGCGCAGGTTGCCCAGGTCCACGATCCGGCAGCGGCCGCTGCCCTTGTTCAGGTTGTAAAGTTTTTTGCGGACAACACGGGCCGGAGAGGCTGCCGGGTTGTCCTGCTCATTGGTCTCGCCCCTTCCTCTCGTTTCGTTAACGCCAAGTATGGCAATATCGGCCGATCGCCAGTCCGGAAACTTGCTGACAAAGCGGGTGATGTAGGCGCCCAGAGTACGCGGTTTGTTCAGCGCTGCAAATACATCTTCGTTCAGCGGCTCAAAAAAGATAGAAAGGTTCATGTAGCTATGGATGAGACATCAAAAATAAGGAAAATGCTTTATACATACAGCTCTTGATGCTAGGTGCTTCTTTTTACTAAAAATTATACTATAAATATAACTTTTGCTAAATATTTCTAACATCCTACATTGGCATTTTTAAAAAAAAAAGTTAAAATGCGTATAAATAAGCATTGTACCAGGTATAGCACCTGCTGTTATGCCCGTAAATCCCATACTCTAATCTAACCGCCATGAATACGACCCGAACCTTCGACTTACTGCCTCACCAGCTTAGCCGGTACCCAAAGCCGGACTGCCTTGCAACAAAGGTGAAAGGGGAGTGGGTAAAGTATAGCACACAGGATGTGCAGGACATTGCCAACAGGATTAGCCTTGGTTTGTTGAAACTGGGGGTTGGCAAGAACGATAAAATTGCCATCATCTCGCTAAACCGACCGGAATGGGTGTTTGTGGATTATGGTATCCAGCAGGTTGGGGCTGTAAGCGTGCCGATGTACCCTACCATCACCGTAGAAGACTACCGCTACATTTTTAACGACGCCGAAGTAAAGTATGTGTTCGTGTCGGATAGCGAACTATATAACAAAGTAGTAGCTGCCACAAACGGTATGGAGAGCGTTAAAGAGATCTTTACGTTTGACGAAATAAAAGGCGCCAAGAACTGGAAAGAGGTTGCAGCGCTCGGAGAAAGCAGCGATCCGGAACTGTTGGAGCCTTTGAAAGCAGCCGTTACGCCGGAAGACACCCTGACCATTATTTATACTTCCGGCACCACCGGCAACCCGAAAGGGGTAATGCTGACGCACAACAACCTGATGAGCAACGTGATGGGTACAGAACCTTACGTGCCGGTGAACAACCAGCACCGGGCGCTGAGCTTCCTGCCGCTTTGCCACATTTTCGAGCGCATGCTGCTGTATCTGTACATGCGCATTGGTGTTTCGATTTACTATGCCGAAAGTATAGAAAAGGTAGCCGATAACCTGAAAGAAGTACAGCCGCACGTGTTTACCACCGTGCCACGCCTGCTCGAGAAAGTATACGACAAGATTGTGGCCAAAGGCATGGAACTGACAGGCGTGAAGCGCAACCTGTTTTTCTGGGCGCTGGAGCTCGGCCTGAAGTATGACACCCAGGCAAACCAGGGATGGTGGTACAACAAACAGCTGGAGCTGGCCAATAAACTGATCTTTAGCAAATGGCGCGAAGCCCTGGGTGGTAACGTGATTGCTATTGTATCGGGTGGCGCTGCCCTGCAGCCACGTTTGGCGCGCGTGTT
The DNA here is from genome assembly GCF_023630205.1 of Pontibacter ruber. Classification (GTDB taxonomy): domain Bacteria; phylum Bacteroidota; class Bacteroidia; order Cytophagales; family Hymenobacteraceae; genus Pontibacter; species Pontibacter ruber. Next base: position 117,625 of record NZ_JALPRR010000005.1, read on the forward strand.
CTGGTCGGCTAACATCCGCGTGATGGAAGGCTATGGCCTTACCGAGACCTCCCCGGTAATTACCGTAAACCGTTACGAGCCGGAAAACAACATGATCGGTACCGTAGGTTTGCCTATCGATGGCGTAGAGGTGAAGATTGCTCCGGAAGATGGCGAGATACTGACCCGCGGGCCACACGTGATGAAAGGCTACTACAAAAAGCCGGAGCTGACAGCGGAAGTGATCGATAAAGACGGCTGGTTCCATACTGGCGATATCGGGGAACTGGTGCAGGGCAAGTACCTCAAAATTACAGACCGCAAAAAAGAGATGTTCAAGACATCAGGTGGTAAGTATGTGGCGCCGCAGCCGATCGAAAACAAGCTGAAAGAATCGGTGGTGATCGAGCAGGTAATGATCGTGGGCGAAGGACAAAAGTATGCGGCCGCCCTGATCGTGCCTTCTTTCATGGGCCTGCAGGACTGGTGCCAGCACAAAGGCATTGCTTATACTTCCGATGAAGAGATGATCACGAAGCCTGAAATTATCGAGAAGTTTCAGCGTGAGATCGACAAGGCAAACGAAGGACTGGCCCAGTATGAAACCGTTAAGAAATTTAAGCTGATCCCGAGAATGTGGACGGTAGAAACCGGCGAACTGACGCCAACCCTGAAAGTGAAGCGCAAAGCCATCTACAACAACTACCGCCGCGAGATCGAAGGCATGTTCTAACGTATAAAGTATAAGAAGTATAAAAAGCCCCTTCCCACTCGAAGGGGCTTTTTATTTGCAACCATTCTCGTTTTTATACATAAAGTATAAGGAATGATACCATAATGTTGTTGCTGCTGCTGGTTTGTGTAGCTGGCAGAGAAACAAATTATTTTGAAATTAGTATGCAAGCATAACATATTTTGATATATTTGGTATACACCACCGTACATACATGAAGCCTGAAGAAACAGTAGATTATAACATGAAAGTGTGTTGGCATGCCATTTCGCGCATGTATAACACAGAAGCTGTTAAGAACGACATCACAACATCTATAGGGTTTGTGTTGTTGAACATAGACCAGGAAGCAGGTACGCCTGCGACTAAAATTGCTCCTCTGCTCGGGCTGGAGGCCAGGAGCCTCACCCGCATTCTTAAAAGTATGGAAGAGAAAAAGCTCATCTACAAAGTATCAGATGAGCGAGACAAACGCCTGGTGCGCATTTTTCTGACAGAGAAGGGCCTGGAGAAGAAAGAGGTGGCGCGCAGAACGGTGAAGCACTTTAATCAGAAAGTGCGGGAAGCAATACCGGAGCAGGAGCTGGACGTGTTTTTCCGTGTCAGCTCCCGCATCATCAGCATGATCGAAAACAAGGAAATTTTCTAATACATAGACAACTATCGCCATTCTATGAAAAGAATCATCAAAAAAGTAGCCGTGCTTGGCTCGGGCGTAATGGGCTCCCGCATTGCCTGCCACTTTGCCAACATTGGCGTGCAGGTGCTGCTGCTGGACATCGTGCCGAAAGAACTGACGCCGGAGGAGCAGGCCAAAGGGCTAACGCTGGAAAATAAGAACGTGCGCAACCGCATCGTGAACAGTTCACTGCAGGCTGCTGTTGCCGCCAACCCTTCGCCGCTATACCGCAAAGCCGACGCCCGCCTGATCCAGACCGGTAACTTCGACGACAACTTGAAGGACATTTCTACCGCCGACTGGACCATAGAAGTGGTGGTAGAGAACCTGAAAATCAAAAAACTAGTGTTCGATCAGGTAGAGCAGTTCCGAAAACCGGGCACGCTCATCACCTCCAACACCTCGGGCATCCCGATCCACATGATGCTGGAAGGCCGCTCCGAAGATTTTAGAAAACGCTTCTGCGGCACGCACTTCTTCAACCCGCCGCGTTACCTCAAGCTACTGGAGATCATCCCTACTCCGGAAACTGACCCAAGTATAGTTGACTTCCTGATGCACTACGGCGATCTATACTTAGGCAAGACTACTGTATTGGCTAAAGATACGCCAGCCTTTATCGCTAACCGGGTGGGTATTTACGCTATAATGCAAGGCCTGCAGGTGATGAACAAGCTGGGCCTGAATGTGGACGAGGTAGATCGTATTTCGGGTCCGATCATCGGTCGTCCGAAATCTGCCACATTCAGAACACTGGATGTAGTTGGCTTGGATACCCTGGCTAACGTAGCCAATGGCCTGTACCAGACCGGCGAGAAAGACGAATCGCGTGAGCTGTTCCAGTTGCCAGGCTATCTGCAGAAGATGGTGGAGAACAAGTGGCTGGGCGACAAGACCGGGCAGGGCTTCTACAAGAAAACAAAAGACGCGCAGGGCAAAACCGAGATCCTGACGCTGGACCTGAACACACTGGAGTATGGGCCGAAGCAGAAAGCCAAGTTCCAAAGCCTGGAGGCGCTGAAGCCGATCGAAGACCTGAAGAAGCGCGTGAAAGCTTTCTCTGGACAGACAGACAAAGCAGCACAGTTCTTCAACGAGTCGCTGTACGGGCTGTTCCAGTACGTGAGCAACCGCATTCCGGAGATCTCAGACGAGCTTTACAGAATTGACGATGCCATGCGTGCCGGCTTTGGCTGGGAGCTTGGTCCGTTCGAGTACTGGGACGTGATCGGTGCCCGCGAAGGCGTGCAGCGCATGATTGAGAACGGCTATAAGCCGGCTGCCTGGGTAGAGGAAATGCTGAACCACGGCAAAGAATCTTTCTACATCGTGCAAAATGGCCAGCGCCGCTACTACGACATCCAGAGCAAAGAATACAAAGCTATACCGGGCGCTGAGAACTTCATCATCCTCGATAACCTGCGCAGCTCCAACGTGGTCTGGAAAAACAATGGTGCCAGCGTCATTGACTTGGGCGACGGCATCCTGAACGTGGAGTTCCACTCCAAAATGAATACGTTGGGTGGCGATGTGATTCAGGGTTTGAACAAGGCTATTGAACTGGCAGAAAAAGACTTCAGAGGTTTAGTGGTAGGTAACCAAGGGGCTAACTTCTCGGCAGGTGCCAACCTTGGGCTGATCTACATGAGTGCGCTGGAGCAGGAGTATGACGAGATCAACTTCATGATTAAGCAGTTCCAGGATACGATGATGCGCATGCGCTACTCGTCGATACCGGTAGTAGCGGCTCCGCACGGGCTTGCCTTAGGCGGTGGCTGCGAGCTAAGTATGCACTGCGACCACGTGCAGGCATCCGCTGAGACCTACATGGGCCTGGTAGAGTTTGGAGTAGGCCTGATACCAGGCGGCGGTGGTACCAAAGAAATGACCATGCGTGCCGCCGATCGCTACGAAGACGGTGACATCGAATACAACTCCCTGAAAAACGCCTTTCTGACGATCGGTATGGCCAAAGTATCTACCTCGGGTGCAGAGGCTGTGGATTTGGGCTACCTGCGCAAGAGCGACAAAATAACGCTCAACAGCAACCGCCTGATAGCCGACGCCAAAGCCCAGGCTATACTTCTGGCAGAGGCCGGTTATACGCAGCCAGTTCGCAGAACCAATATCAAAGTACATGGCAAAGGCGCCCTGGGCATGTTCCTGACCGGAGCGAATGCCATGATGACGGGCCGCTACATTTCGGATCATGACAGGAAGATTTCTGAGAAACTAGCTTATGTGATGTGCGGCGGTGACCTGTCGGCGCCAACGGATGTAAGCGAGCAGTATCTGCTGGACCTGGAGCGTGAGGCCTTCCTGTCACTGACAGGCGAGCGCAAAACGCTGGAGCGTATCCAGAGCATCCTGACAACGGGTAAACCGCTGAGAAATTAATGTCTAATGATTAATGAATAATGGGTAATGAATAATGATGGTCTCTTTCAGAATCAGAAGAGAAATCAACAATCAGCCATTTAACAATTTAGCAATTCAGAGATATGAATAATGCCTATATCGTAGCCGGATTTCGTAGCGCCGTTGGCAAAGCCCCGCGTGGCGTTTTCCGCTTCACCAGACCCGATGACCTGGCCGCTGACGTTATCAAGCACCTGCTGGCTTCTGTGCCTGCCTTAGACCCGGAGCGTGTGGATGACCTGATCGTGGGTAACGCGGTACCGGAAGCAGAGCAAGGCCTTCAGATCGGTCGTATGATCTCGCTGCTGGCCTTGCCAATGTCGGTGTCAGGTATGACGGTAAACCGTTACTGCGGCTCCGGCCTCGAAACCATTGCCATTGCCTGTAACAGAATCACCGCAGGTATGGCCGACTGTATCATTGCCGGTGGTACCGAGTCGATGTCGATGGTACCGACTGTTGGCTGGAAAACGGTACCTAACTATAAAATTGCCAAAACTAACCCGGAGTGGTACCTGAGCATGGGACTTACCGCCGAGGCAGTTGCCCAAGATTATAGCGTATCGCGTGAGGATCAGGATGAGTTTGCCTATAACTCACACCAGAAAGCAATCAACGCCATCCAGAATGGCTACTTCAAAGACCAGATCGTACCGATAACGGTAGAGGAAACCTACGTGGACGAGAGTGGCAAAAAGAAAACCCGCACCTACGTAGTAGATACCGACGAAGGTCCGCGTGCCGATACTTCCATAGAAAAGCTGGCAAAATTGAAGCCGGTATTTGCAGCCAACGGTACGGTAACGGCCGGTAACTCTTCCCAGACATCAGACGGTGCTGCTTTTGTTGTGGTGATGAGCGAGCGCATGGTAAAAGAGCTGAACCTGGAGCCGATTGCCCGATTGGTAGCCTACGGCACCGGTGGTGTAGACCCACGCATCATGGGTATGGGCCCGATTGCCGCTGTGCCGAAGGCGCTGAAAATGGCAGGCTTGTCACTCAACGACATCGACCTGATCGAAATGAACGAGGCTTTCGCGGCACAGTCTATCGCGGTTATGCGCCACCTTGACTTTGATCCTGCTAAACTGAACGTGAGCGGCGGTGCTATTGCTTTAGGGCACCCGCTGGGTTGCTCCGGTGCGAAGCTAAGCGTGCAGCAGTTCAGCGAACTGCGCCGCCTCGGCAAGAAGTATGGCATCGTAACAGCCTGCGTTGGCGGTGGTCAAGGTGTGGCAAGTGTCTACGAGCTATTGAAATAGCGAACCTAAACTGTATCTAAAATCTTAAAACATACTATTCCCATGGAAACTCAAAATAAGACCGCAACCATCAAAGGGGGGGAGTTCCTGATCAAGGAAACAAATCCGCAGGACGTATTTATACCTGCTGAGTTCTCGGAAGAGCAACGCATGATGGCCCAGACCTGTCTGGACTTTGTACGTGAGGAGGTAAATCCGCTGCTCGACCGCCTCGACAACCACGAGGAAGGGCTGATGGAAGGCCTGATGAAAAGGGCTGGTGAACTGGGACTGTTTGCAGTGTCAATGCCGGAGCAGTACGGTGGACTGAACATGGACTTCAATACCTCGCTGCTGGTAACTGAGTCAGTAGGTGGTGGCCACTCGTTTCCGGTAGCTTTTGCGGCACATACAGGTATCGGTATGCTGCCAATTTTATACTTCGGTACAGAAGAGCAAAAGCAGAAATACCTGCCAAAGCTAACTTCCGGAGAATGGGCTGCAGCTTACTGCCTCACCGAGCCTGGTTCCGGCTCCGACGCCTTGGCTGCTAAGACCAAAGCGGTGCTGAATGCAGAAGGAACGCACTACATCCTCAACGGCCAGAAAATGTGGATTACCAACGCTGGATTTGCGGATGTGTTTATCGTGTTTGCGCAGGTAGACGGCGACAAATTCACTGGCTTTATCGTGGAGCGCGATTATCCGGGACTAAGCCTTGGCAACGAGGAGCACAAAATGGGTATCAAAGGCTCTTCTACCCGCCAGGTGTTCTTCTCCGATTGCCAGGTGCCAAAAGAGAACGTGCTGGGCGAAATTGGCAAAGGCCATTTAATCGCTTTTAACATCCTGAACATCGGTCGTATTAAATTGTGTGCGGCTACGCTGGGAGCTGCTAAAAAGGTGATCGACCTGTCGGTGAAGTATGCCAACGAGCGCCACCAGTTCAAGCTGCCAATTTCTAAATTTGGTGCTATCCGTCACAAACTGGCAGAGCAGGCCATCCGCATTTATGCCGTAGAGTCGGCGCTGTACCGTTGTGGAATGGACATTTACCGCAAAGAGCAGGAGTTGCTGGCAGCAGGTAAAGGCGAAAACGAAGCCATGCTGGGTGCCGCCCGCGAGTTTGCCGTAGAGTGCGCCATACTTAAAGTGGAAGGTTCTGAGGTACTCGACTACGTGGTAGACGAAGGCGTTCAGATCTACGGAGGCTACGGCTTCTCGGCAGATTACCCAATGGACCGTGCGTACCGCGACTCCCGCATTAACCGCATTTTCGAAGGTACCAACGAGATCAACCGCATGCTGACCGTGGACATGATCCTGAAGAAAGCCATGAACGGCGAACTCGACCTGATGGGACCGGCGCAGGCGGTGCAGCAGGAGTTAATGGCAATTCCGGATTTCGGCTCAGAGGAAGAAGGCCTGTTTGCTGCCGAGCACAAGGCGATTCGTAACCTGAAGAAAGCCATCCTGATGGTAGCGGGCACAGCGGTGCAGAAATATATGGCTTCGCTGGCTAAAGAGCAGGAGATCCTGATGAACATCGCTGACATGGCCATCAAAACCTACGTGGCAGAATCAACGCTGCTGCGCGTGGAAAAACTGGTAGGAATGCGCGGCGAAGAGGCCGTTGCCAACCAGATCGACATGGTGCGCGTGGTGGTGAACGATGCTACAGATATTGCCTTCAAAGCAGGTAAAGAAGCGATTGCAGCCATGGCAGAAGGCGACGAGCAGCGCCTGTTGTTCATGGGCCTGAAGCGCTTTACTAAAAAAGATCTGTACAATACCAAAGAGGCTCGCCGCCGCATAGCAACTGCTATGATCGAGGCAAATGAGTTCGTTTATTAATTTCTGACAATTCGACCATACTTGGAAAGGCTGTCTCTGCAGGAGATAGCCTTTTTTTAGTACAACTCAGGTGTGGCTCTTGGAGTATATTAGCCATACCTATTTATTCGCACTATATATTTTGTACTATATATTGCTTATACTTACTTATTTTACCGTAATCAATCAGCAGAATCTCGTATGCTTATTAAAGAGCAGGAATAACCGGAGGGTATGAAGGCAACATGTATAATACCTTGCTATAACGAAGGGGAGCGCATTGCGCAGGTTTTAGAAGTTATTACCAAAGTAAGAGGTATAACGCAGATCGTTTGCGTAGATGATGGCTCTACTGATGGGACCGCTGACTACATCGAAACCTACTGGCCTGAGGTTCAGCTTGTGCGCATGCCGTACAACCAGGGTAAGGCTGCAGCAATCGGTCATGGGGTAAAAGCCGTCGAAAATGAGCTCGTGTTGCTGATGGATGCCGACCTGCAGGAGCTGAAGCGCGAAGAGATAGAGCACGCCATCGATTCTTTCAGACTACATCCGGCAATCGACATGATCATACTTCGGCGCATCAACTCTCCGTGGTTTGTGCGCTGGTACCGCAGCGATATCCTGCTATCAGGCGAGCGGCTGCTGCGGAAGTCAGATCTGGAGCAGGTAATGCAGTCGAAAATGAAGCGCTACCAGTTAGAAGTAGCCATCAACCGCTACATGCTGAAAAACAAAAAAATAGTACGCTGGATGCCGTGGTCTGCCATGAACACCTATAAAGTAGACAAGCTTGGCATTCTAGACGGCTCTAAAAAGGAGTTCAAGATGTATGTGGAGATCGTATCGTTTGTGGGCTTTACGCACATGATGGTGCAGCTCGCCTCCTTTACCAAACGGCTCCACTATAAACCAGAAAGCGCGGCTTACAGGCCACGCTCTCTCAAAAGTCTTGAGTTGTAAGTACAAGGTTTACTTCAGGGCAAGGCGTACCAGTTGCAGGCTGTTTGCCTTCTTGGATGGGCGCACCACTGTTACCATGCTTTTAGGGCTCAGCCATGCAGTGAAGTCCTTTACATAAGCGATATTCTTGTCGTTCACCACATTCAGGCCAATGGCTTTAGGGGCTTCGGCTTTGCCATCGCTGGTGTTTATGCGGCGCAAGTATAAATCATACTTGCCGTTCAGCTCTTCCAGCGTCAACAGGTTCAGGGTGTTCTCATTCAGGTTATATTTGTAGGAAATGCCGGAAAATGCCTCGTCAGCCGGTGCTTTCTGGTGCTTCATCAGCACAGAGTTCCAGGAGGTGCCCATATACTCGTTGTAAGCGAACAGGTGCAGTTCGCGGGCAAAGTATGGGGAGTTCTCTCCGCCTTCCAGATACTTCTTCTCGGCTATCACCACCAGTTTCTTCTCCGGGGTAAGTATAAGGTCTGACAGGTAGATGTCTTCCAGGCGGGCTGGTTTGGTGCCGTTGCTTTTATCCAGGGCATTTACGCTGGCCAGGTAGTCTGGCGTGAACAAAAACTCTTCGGCAAACACCATGTCCTTGGCTTCAAAGTCGAACTTAACTGTTTTGAGGCTGTGGTACTGGCCTGTCTTTTCGTCTGCAGTCAGCACTGCCCCATAAAGTTCGCCGTTTGGCATCAGGGTGTTCTTGCTGTCCATGATGTATACTTTCTTGCCGTTAAAAATACCACCCACCAGCACCGACATTACCTGTGCCTGCTGGTCTTTCAGGTTGTACTGGCGAACGGTTAGCCTGTTCATGTTGTCGGAGATCAGGCTGATGTACTGCTCACCTGCGTTGCTTAGCTGCACATCCGCAGAAAGTATTCCTTTCACATCGCTCAGATTGTAGTTAGTGTCTTTAAGCTTGGTCAGGTTGCCATCGTACAGAGCGCCGCTGATGGTGCGTAGCTGCTTTCCTGCATCCGTCTGGTAGCGATAGGCCAGCAGCTTAGAACCGTCGGCAGAGGCGGCTACACCGGCTCTGCGCGCTTTGGATGGGGCTTCCAGTAAAAGGGCAGGCTCCTTTACTGCTCCGGTTTTAAGATCGATGCGGTGGCCGTACAGTTGCTGCGAACCCTGTCCGTTGTCGCGGTGGGTAACTACAATAGCTGCCTCGGGGCTGGCTACGAACTTCTCCAGCGTTTCTTTCCCTGTCAGTGGAATGGTGGCACTCCAGGCTTTTTTAAGATCAGCGCTATACTTTACCACCGCATATTCGTTGTCTGCCAGGCGGCTGAGTATGATAAACTCATTGTCGCTGAGCTGAATGCTTTTCTGGGTAATACGCTGGTTGTAACGGTCATCCGAGTTATCCGGCAGGTACGTGAAGGGCACAGTGGCCTTCGTTTTTGACTGCGCCTGTGCAGCGCCGATGTTCCATAGCAGGGTTGCCAGCAGAAGAGGCAGGAAGTATAATTTTCTCACGAGTAAAGTTAGTTTGTTTTAATAACTGAAATGGTACAATATAACCGCAATTTAAAGTATAAATTGTAAGGTTGGTTGTTCTTTTTCAGACAAATATATAGCACAGAATGTAATGCTGTTTCTCTTAGGTCTTGTAATTGATGCAGACGGTTTAGGCCTGTCATTCTAACTCTGATATATAAAAATATACATAACGAGGTGTAAAATTTCTACATACGGTTTTATGACTTATTAAACAGAGAATCAGGAGGTTGGCGTAAAAGCCTAGTGCTGCCGTAACTTGTGCCTTTAGCAGGGAGTACACCTAAGCGGAGATTGTAAGGGAGGATATTGTTATTATGAAATTTTTACTCAAGATTTTTGTTTTCATGGCCATCATTTTAATCAGCAAGTTTTATAAAGAGGAACCTGCAAAAGAAGCCATACCGGAAACAACCCACCAACAAAATGCTGCGCTTGTACATTACCTGCACCAGACAGATAGTACCACCACCGCTACCGCCCAACAGGGCGTGAAGGAGGAAGAGAAGCTAAGTGAAGTATACAACTAATCCAGAGTCAGGAAAACTGTGTAGATGCTTTAGCTGATGCGGCTCCAGTTGATGGTATTGGCACTCAGCGACTGGATGTGACGGCGGATGTTCTGGTTTTCCGGTTTTTCGAGCTGCGCATCCGCTTCCAGTACGCGCTGTGCCGCAGCCCGCGCTTCCTGAAGTATAGGTGCGTCTTTAGAAAGATCTGCGATCAGTAGGTCCAGCACACCGCTTTGCTGCGTACCCATCAGGTCTCCCGGTCCGCGGAGTTTCAGGTCGATATCAGCAATCTCGAAGCCGTTGTTGGTGCGCACCATGGTTTCGAGCCTTGTTTTACTGTCTTTGCTCAGCTTGTAGCCAGTCATTAGGATACAGTAGCTTTGCTCGGCGCCTCGGCCTACGCGCCCACGCAACTGGTGCAGCTGCGACAAACCAAACCGTTCAGCACTTTCAATAATCATCACGGAAGCGTTCGGCACGTTCACGCCTACTTCGATTACGGTGGTAGCAACCATGATCTGCGTCTCGTTCTTGACGAAACGCTGCATTTCGTAATCCTTATCCTGAGGCTTCAGCTTGCCGTGCACCATACTTACCTGGTACTCCGGGAAAGCCCTCCGTATACTTTCGTAGCCATCTGTCAGGTCCTTGTAATCCATACCTTCCGATTCCTCGATGAGCGGGTATACGATGTATACCTGGCGGCCCAGTTTGATCTGATCGCGCACGAACTGGAACACGCGCAGGCGGTGGCTGTCGAAACGATGTACCGTCACGATCTCTTTACGGCCTGCTGGCATCTCATCTATCACCGACACATCCAGATCTCCATAAAGCGTCATGGCCAGCGTGCGGGGGATAGGTGTGGCCGTCATTACGAGCACATGCGGGATGACACGCGGGTTCTTGCGCCATAGTTTGGAGCGCTGCTCTACACCGAAGCGGTGCTGCTCGTCCACAATGCAAAGGCCCAGGTTCTGAAACTGCACCACATCTTCGAGCAAGGCATGCGTACCCACGATCATTTTCATCTCACCGGAGCGCAACTGCTCGTGCAGTTCCTTCCGGTCCTTTGTCTTGGTAGAGCCGGTAAGCTTGCCAATATTTATACCTAAGCGATCCGCAAAAGCCTTCAGACCTACATAATGCTGATCTGCCAGAATTTCGGTAGGAGCCATCAGCACCGATTGCGCCCCGTTGTCGGCCGCGATCAGCATGGTGATGAAGGCCACAATGGTTTTGCCCGAACCCACATCGCCCTGCAGCAGACGGTTCATCTGTTTGCCGGCCGTCAGGTCTTTATGAATCTCCTTGATAACCCGCTTCTGCGCGCCTGTAAGGTCGAAGGTCATGTGGTTTTTGTAGAACTCCGTTACCGTTGGCACCTGCTTAAACACCTGGCCTGCCAGGTCGGCACGGCGTACCGTTTTCTGGCGCAGCAGGCGCAGCTGTATGTAAAAAAGCTCCTCAAACTTCAGCCGGAACTTGGCAGCATTATACTTCTCAACCGACTCCGGAAAGTGAATGTTGATCAGCGCATCGCGCTTGTTCATCAGGCGGTAATGGTCGATCAGCTCCGGCGAAAGCGTTTCGTGTATGTTTGGCGCGGCCACTTTGATCAGCATTTCCATCATTTTCATAATGGTTTTGCTCTCGATGCGGTGCGCCTTCAGTTTCTCGGTGGTATGGTAAACCGGCTGCAGGAAGGCGTTGGTCTGTTTTACCTCACTTAGCTCTTCCAGCTCCGGGTGCGCCATGCTGAACTTGCCGTTGAACTCGGTAGGCTTGCCGAACACAATGTACTCGGTGTGGTTCTTTACCGATTTTTCCATCCACTTCACTCCTTTAAACCATACCAGTTCCATTTCACCGGTTTCGTCTATGAGTCTTGCCGCCAGGCGCTGTTTCCGTCCTTCTCCTAAAAGTTCTTTGCCTTTGATGGTACCCTTCACCTGCACGTAAGGCAGCGACTCGTCCATCTCAGCTATTTTGTAAAACTGCGTGCGGTCGAGGTAGCGGAAAGGGTAGTGCTGGATCAGATCGCCGTAGGTATAGATGTTAAGCTCCTTCTGCAGCAGCTCGGCACGCTGCGGCCCTACCCCTTTCAGGAATTCTATTTTGGTATGGAAGAAGTTGCTCACGCCTTTGGCGAATTAAGAATTAGTGCAAATATGCCTTTTAAAGTATAAGTGGCCGCTGAAGCTGATGTTAAACAACTTGTTTATCGGGCAAAGTATACTTGAAGCACGCTTTACAAGATACAAAAATAAGCAAAAGCCCCGACAGGTGTAAATGCTGCCGGGGCTTTATACTTGGTTTCTTTGGAGTTGTTGGTGAAAAACACCAACCACGGCGGGAAGGTCACCTGGAATATACTTTGCTAGCACTCTTCTGTAAAAACAAAAAGACCTGAGGCTTTACCTGCAGGTCTTTTGTCCTTTGTCAAAATGTCTTTTGTTCAGAGACTACTTTTTATCCTTCCACTTCAGCGTGTTCAGCAGGTGGATGATGTCCTTCTTTACATACTCGATTACCGGTGCCAGCGAATCGTTCTGGGTAGCGGTTTTAAAGTATAAAGCGCCCCGAAAGAAATGCGTGGTGGTGTCCGTTACATAAAACTGGAACTGGCTGGGTACTTCGCCTTCCAATTCAAAAACAGAAGCTACATCGCCTTGTGGTGTTTTTATTTCGGCTTCTTCAATAGAATAAGCTTTTACCTGGTGCCGCCCTGTCAGCTTGCGTGCGTCTTCCACCAGGTCGTTGAAGACCTTCGGATTGTTGTTGATCGCTTTATAGGTCAGTTGCACGTTGGCGCCCAGCGTAGGATAGATAATGGTGATCCAATCCGGCTGCGCGATCAGCGATGAGTCCGGACGTACTTTGGCGTACTTGGAGTACTCAAACGTGTACGGATGCTCTTCCTGTAGTGGTTGGTAGGCCGGCGTGGGCAGGTCTATCCGGTTATATCCTTTTGGTTTCGGCGTGTATTCAGCTCCGCATGCGGCCATGGCTGCTGCCATTCCCAGCCATAAGAACGCTTTCAGACCGGTTATGCTTTTGATACTGCTCTTTTTTGTCTGCAACATTAATTTTAACTCGTTTTACACGCTTGCTGTCCGCCGACTCGATCGTGAAGTAGTATTGTTCATAAGTTATACTTTCGCCTACGCGCGGAATCCGGGAGAAAAGTGCCAGCATCAGTCCGGCTACCGTTTCGTTCTCTCCTTTCACCTCGTTAAAAGCATCGAAAGGTACCTCTGTTATTTTGCAGAAGTCATGCAGCGAGGTTTTCCCGTCAAAGATAAAAGTATTTTCATCGAGTTGTGAATAGATAATATCGTCATCGTCATCAAACTCGTCGTTGATCTCGCCTACGATCTCTTCCACAATGTCTTCGAGCGTTAGCAAACCTGTTGTGCCTCCGTATTCATTCACTACAATGGCCATGTGCACGTGCTTTTCCTTGAATTCCTGGAAAAGGTCAGCTATACGCTTGGTTTCCGGAACAAAGAAGGGCGCACGCACCAGCTTCTGCCATTCAAAGCCCGGACCTTCATCCAGATACGGCAACAGGTCCTTGATGTAGAGAATGCCTTCTATCCGGTCGGTGCTTTCTGTATACACCGGCACGCGCGAATAACCCCATTTCACAATTTCAGGTAATAGTTCGGGCAGTGTAGATTTCGTGTTGAAAGCAACAACATCGACACGTGGCCGCATGATCTGCCTTACCGTAATGGAGCCGAAGTTTACAATGCCGCGCAGGATTTTACGCTCTTCCGGCGATGTCCCCTCGTTGGTAAGCGCTGCATCCAGGCTCTGTTGCAGTTCTTCGATGGTATGGCTATAAGCTCGGGTAGGAAAGCGCCTTTCCATAAAAACACTGATCGATTGCAACAGCCACGACAAAGGGCTAACCATTACCTGCAGCACAGGCAGAAGCGGAGCCGTACGGCGTGCTATCAGCACGCGGCGCTTGTGGGCGTATACTTTAGGCAACACCTCGCCAAAGAAAACAATAAAGAAGGTTGCTACCAGCATGCAGGCAACAAGGGGCCACACCGGCAGTGTCGTGCTGCCGAAAAGTTTCCAGGCTACATAGGCAAACAGCGTGATGATTGCGACGTTAATACCGTTGTTGAGGATGAGCAGGTTTGTGAGCAACTGGCGCGGGTTCTGTAAAAGCGTAAAAATGGTCTGATCGGTACGCTTGTTACTTTCCCTGCATTTTTCTAAATCTTCGTCGGTGAGCGAGAAAAAAGCTGCCTCTGCCCCCGAAGCGAGGGCAGAGAGCAGTAATAGTAGGAAGCAGGCAGTAATCGCTGCTAAGTATTCGATCCTGAGTAATGCTGTTGTGTCATGAAACAGCTGAAGCAAACTATAACTCAGGGGGTCTCCGGAATCTATACTTTCCAAAATGTATTACTTAAGTTGAAAATAGTTAGAACGGCAAGTCGTCTGGCTCGTCGTTCTGGAAGGCAGAAGATGCGCCTTTGCCAGCAGTTGCTGTGTTGCCTCCGCCACTGTAGCCGCCTGCCGAAGCAGATTGCTCCTGGTAGTTGCCACTAGTGCTGCCACCTTCGCCTTTACTGCCCAGCATGGTCATCTGGTCAGCTACAATTTCGGTGCTGTAGCGCTGGTTGCCTTCCTTGTCCTGGTACTGGCTAGTTCTGATCTTTCCTTCAATAAAGACAGACTGACCTTTTCTGAGGTATTTCTCGGCTACTTCAGCCAGGCCTCTCCAGAGCACAATGTTATGCCACTCTGTTTTCTCCTGTCGCTGTCCGTTTTTGTCTTTGAAGGTTTCAGAGGTTGCGAGCGGGAAACGGGCTACGGCTACACCGCCCTCTAAATGACGTACTTCAGGGTCTTTGCCCAGATTTCCGATAAGGATTACTTTGTTTACACTTGCCATGTCTTTTTGTCTTTAATATTACGTTTACTTGTGCTACTCCAACAACCTAGTTGGAGGCAATTATGGCTTACTGAACTACTATAATGCAGCTGCTGCTATAATAGTTCAGTCTATAAATTTAATAAAATATTATTATCTTTCAAATAGTTACTGATAAGAACTGGCTTCGGTAATGCATCTATTTTTTCGCTGTCGAAAAGCGTAAGCCGGGCTTCCTGAACTATCTCCTGTTTTAAGCGCGAACCAAGCTTTACATAGTAGAATTTGGCTGTGATTTTCTGATGGCTGAGCGTATGTTTATACTCTTTATGAGGCAGTTTTACCTGCTCCGGTGCTACATTAATGCCTGCCTCACGCAACTCGGTAAGTAGTGCCTCGGGGTTCAGTTGCTTATCCTCGCTTTCGTACAGGAAAAAATCGTAAAGGCCCTGCCATATATCCCCTGCCAAACGCTTGCGCAGGTAATACTGCCCCTGCCACTCAAATACAAGGTAGTGAAAATAGCGCAGCCTATGTGCTTTGGCTTTCGATTTTACCGGAAGTTCCTGCACCATGCCGTGGTTAAAGGCAAAGCAGGCCTGCTGCAGCGGGCAAAACAAACAGTCCGGCATAAGCGGCGTGCATTGGATGGCCCCGAACTCCATAATAGCCTGGTTGAAGGTATCCGGATGGTCAGCGGGTACCAACGTATCAGCCAGTTTCTGAAAGATCTTGCGGGAGGCCGGCGCAGCAATGTCATCCGTAACACCAAATACCCGGGCCAGCACCCGGAAAACATTGCCATCCAGCACGGCTACCTGTTCTCTGAAGGCAAAAGAGGCGATCGCAGCAGCTGTATAACTTCCTATGCCACGCAATTTTAGCAGTTCCTGGTAGGTATCGGGGAAATTGCCTCCGTATTCGTCTACTATTTGCCGGGCGGTATGGTGCATGTTGCGCGCCCGGGAGTAATAACCCAGTCCCTGCCACAGCCGCAGCACTTCATCTTCCGGGGCGGCAGCAAGGTCTTGCACGGTTGGGTAAGCGTCTGTAAACTTCAGGTAATAGGGTAGCCCTTGTGCAACGCGCGTTTGCTGCAGGATCACTTCTGATAGCCATATATAATAAGGGTTTCGGGTGTCGCGCCAGGGGAGTGCCCGCTTGTGTTGTCCATACCAGCGGATGAGCGTGTTTGCAAATAGTTGACTATCTATACTTTCCATTAGAAGTGCCGCCAGTTTTTTCTTCGGCATGTGAAACACACAAAGGTAAAGTTTTGTTTTGAATAGCACCTGCAGCCGGGTGAACGGAAAAAAACAGCATGTTAAAAATATAAAAGTTGTAACAGCGTTAAGAGGGCGGAACACATGGCATAAGTCTTGCAGGTGCAAAGTGCCGGAGGAGAAAATGCAGCTTTAGGCTTCTAATAATTTAGTGCTAAAGCTTTTACTTATCGAAAAGTAAATCTACCTTTGTGCCCCGAAAATGACGGAATGAGGTAACGGCCTGTTCTTCAAAGACTAGTAAATTATCAAATTATTTTAAATTATAAAATCTAAGAAAGTGACTAAAGCAGAAGTAATATCAGAGATTGCTGATAAAACAGGGATTGATAAAGCTGATGTTCAATCTACGATTGAGGCTTTTTTCAAAGTAGTGAAAGACTCAATGGCTGATGGTAACAACATCTATGTGAGAGGTTTTGGTAGCTTTGTGAATAAGAAGCGTGCAAAGAAAGTTGCCCGTAATATTTCAAAGAATACTTCTATCATCATCGACGAGCACTTTATACCTAGCTTTAAGCCGTCTAAAACGTTTATTCAGAAGATTAAGAACAGCAAAAAGATCAAAGAGTTAGCTACTGTTTAATTTTTTGTATCTTTGCTGCGCGGAAATTGTTATTGATTCATAAACAACTACTTAAGCAAAAGGAATGTCACGAAACCAGATACTGATTGTAGTTGCGGCTATCGCACTGGCTGCCGTGATCTTCTTTTTGCCTAAAGTGGTTGTAAATGAAGGAGATAAAGAAAGCTTTGCCAAAGGCGAAACAGCAACTGCTGCGTCTGAAGGACACTCGGAAGATGACGGGCATGGGCATGGTGCTGAGCCTGCCGCCGGTGCAACTGCCACCGCTGCTGCTGGTGCCGGAGATGCACACATGACGGCAACACCGGAGCAGCTGATGGCGCTGACCACCGCTCGTGCCAAGTATGACAAAGCAACTGACGAGCAGACGCGCACACGTCTGGCCGGAGAACTTGCTGCTGCTTATGCTTCTGCGAGTAAATTTGACAGTGCCGGCTACTATTACGAAATGGCTGCTAATGCCCGACCAGGCGAAAAGAGCTATAAGAAAGCCGGTGACCAGTACTTTGAAGCGTTTACATATGCGGCAACGCAGGAGCGTGCAAGCGAGCTGGGCGCCAAAGCGCGTAATATGTACGAGCAGGTGCTGAAGAATAACCCTTCTGACCTGGACTCCAAGACCAACATCGCGATGACGTATATTGCAACGGAGAACCCGATGCAGGGCATTACGTTGCTGCGCGAGGTGATCTCGGCAGACCCGAACAACGAAAAAGCATTGTTCAACCTGGGTGTGCTTTCTATGCAGTCTAACCAGTACGACAAAGCTGAAGAGCGTTTCCGCCATCTTGTATCGGTTAACCCGAAGCATGTGGAAGGAACATTCTATTTAGCCGTTGCGCTGGCGCAGACAGGTAAGAAAGAAGAGGCGGTGGCAACCTTCAACAAGGTAAAGCAACTGAGCAAAGATCCGGCCCTTAACGCCTCGGTTGACGAGGAACTGGCCAAATTAAAGTAGAACCAAAGAAATCATTCATAAAATAAAAACTTCAAGACTATGCCTTGCGGAAAGAAAAGAAAAAGACATAAGATCGCTACACACAAGAGAAAGAAGCGCCTGAGAAAAAACAGACATAAGAAGAAGTAATTTCTTCTAAAAGCTTTGGGGCCCACTTTGCTTAGGCAATGTGGGCTTTGGTCTATACATCTAAGTAATCTTTTGAGAAAACATTGAGTAACGAATTAATCATCAATTCTACTCAAGATGGAGATCGCATCGCGCTATTACAGGACAAAAGATTAGTTGAATATCACTTCGAAAGAAAAGACACAAATTACATTGTCGGTGATATTTTTCTGGGTACTGTAAAAAAAGTGATGCCAGGCCTGAATGCTGCTTTTATTGATATTGGTTACCAGAAAGATGCGTTCCTGCATTACCATGACCTGGGAGCCAACATCAGGACCCTTAACAAATTTGTTAAGATCGCGCAGACTCAGAAGAACGCTTCACCAAAACTTAACCAGTTAAAATTTGAGCCTGAGATAGACAAGCTCGGCAAAATAGCTGATGTTGTAAAAAAAGGACAGCAGCTTTTAGTCCAGATTGTAAAAGAACCTATTTCTACCAAAGGCCCCCGCTTATCCTGCGAGATATCGCTGGCCGGTCGTTACCTGGTACTCGTGCCGTTTTCAAATACGGTAAGTGTTTCCAAGAAGATCGTCAGCAAAGAAGAACGCACACGTCTCAAGCGCCTGATCACTTCGATCAAGCCGGAGGGATTTGGCGTTATCATCAGGACGGTGGCAGAAGGGCGTGAAGTAGCAGAACTCGACAGAGACCTGCGCAACATGCTTACTAACTGGGAAGAAGGTTTTAAAGCGTTGAGAACGGCAAAGCCCAATGATAAGATCATAGGAGAGATTGGTCGTACTTCTTCCATTTTGAGGGATTTGCTAAACGAAAGTTTTGACAACATAGTAGTGGACGATAACCAGCTCTATGATGAGATCAAAACATACATCGGCAGTATTGCTCCGGATAAACTAAGAATCCTGAAGCATTATACCGGCAAAACCAAAACCTTTGAACACTTTCATATCGAGAAACAGCTAAAGGCTGCTTTCGGAAAAACAGTAACTATACCAGGAGGCGGATATCTGGTAATAGAGCACACCGAAGCACTGCATGTGGTTGATGTGAACAGTGGCAACAAATCCAATACCGAAACCGATCAGGAGGCGACGGCACTGAACGTAAATATAATGGCTGCCCGTGAGGTAGCGCGTCAGCTTCGCCTTCGGGATATAGGTGGTATCATAGTAGTAGATTTCATCGATATGAAATCGCCGGAAAACCGCCAGAAGGTCTATGAGGTCTTCAAAGAGGAACTGAAAAAAGACCGTTCGAAGTCAACGGTTCTCCCGATCTCTAAATTCGGCCTGATGCAAATAACGCGTCAGCGTGTAAGGCCAGAACAAAACATAGTTACCGGCGAAGTTTGCCCAACCTGTGGCGGAACCGGGAAAATAACGGCCAGTATACTGGTTACTGACGAAATTGACGAAGCGGTAGACGACCTGCTGACGAGCCACAACCACAAGAGCCTGCAGTTGTACGTTCACCCGTTTGTGTATTCCTACTACACCAAAGGAATCATCAACAGGCAAATGAAGTGGTTCTTCAAGTACTTCAGGTGGGTTACCCTGGTGAAAGATACGTCGCTTGGCATCACAGACTTCAAAGTGATGGATGAGCGGGGTGAAGAAATTGAATTACGTTCTGTAGCTGCAGAAATAAATGTAGAACAGGACAAAGAAGAAGAATAAACAACTATAACAAAAAAGCCGGCCCGAGTTATCGGGCCGGCTTTTTTGTTGCCTGTCGCAGAGGTGCTAGAATTTTACACCCACATCGATCGATACGCCGTTGTTCTTTACAGCGATGTTCTTATCGCCGAGTCTTTTCTTGTAGTAATCGTCGATGTTGGTCAGGCCGCGGTGATACGTTATGCCACCGAAGATTTTTGTGCTCTGGCCCAGCAGCATTTCGGCACCCGTTCCGATCAGGGCGTCTGTCTCGAAGATGTTAAAGCGCTTGGAAGTGCGCTCGCCATCAATAACCTTCTTGTCGTTTACCTTTGCCGAAACTTTCGTGTTCAGGGAGCCACCCACCTGGAAATACATCACGACATCCGGAGCTACCTCATTGGTAAATAGCTTCAGCGATACCGGTAGCTCAAGGTATTGCACATCAATATCATCTTTACCGGAAATGCTGGAACCATCTTCAGAAGTATAGTTATACTGTATTTCGCTGCCTTTGCTGCGGTACATCAGGCCTGTGCTGAAAGCATAGTTCTGAGAGAAAAAATAATCGGCTACCACGCCAACGCCAAAGCGCAGTTTATTGCTTTCCTTTTCGAGGTTATACTTGTCTTCGGCAATAAAACGGTTGCTGGCAATGGTTGGCGATATCATGGCGCCAATTTCTACCTGTGCCATCGCAGAGAGGCCGAAGCCTAAAAACAGAACTAATAGTGAAAGTTTCTTCATTTGTGTGTTTTAATTGAAGCGTTTGGTACCTAATACGACGGAACCCTTTATTTTTGTACAAAAATATCAGGCAATGTATTACAGAATCTTAATACTCGCAACTCTTCTGCTAGTTTTTGGCTGCAATAAAAAGAAGGACTGCGAGCTACCTTCAGAAATCGCTGACATACCTGTAGAGGTTAAAATTGAACGACTGGAGAAGCCGTTTTTTAATGTTTCTTCTAAAGAGGATGTAGCTAGATTCCTGAAAGAGAACCCACTGTTTGCTGAGCGATTCTTCCAGGGCAGTCGCATCAACTCCGACTCTGCCTTGATCAATTCTTTGTATGGATTGGCTACAAACAAGGAGCTGAAAAAGCTGGAAGGAGAAGCCGAAAAGAAGTTTGAAGACATGAAGCCGGAGCAGGAAAAACTCGAAACGGCTTTCAAGGTGATCAAGTACTACTACCCGCAATTTCAGGTGCCCGAAGTGAAAACGTTTGTGTCCGGCCTCAGCCGCGATCTGCTCGTGTCGGACAGCCTTATGGTGTTTGGCATTGACTTTTTCATTGGAAAAGACGCCAGCTACCGACCGGATGTGTACGACTATATCCTGGATCGTTACGAGCGGACGAGTATGGTGCCTGCTGCTATGCTGTTGTTATCGAACAGGTTCAACAAAACCAATTTTCTGGAGCGCAGCCTTTTGGCCGAAATGATCAGCTCAGGTAAGGCATACTACTTTGTACAGACAGTAATGCCCTGCACCCCTGACTCAACTATCATCGGTTACAGCAAGCAGCAAATAGCCGATGTGCAGCATAACGAAGGGAAAATATGGGCGCACTTTATAGAGAAGAGCCTGTTGTATGAGAAGAGCCCTTTTAAAGTGAACAAGTACATAGGCGAGCGTCCAAACACACCGGAGATAGACCCGACAGCTCCCGGCCGCCTGGGTACCTGGGTGGGCTGGCAGATCGTGCGAAAGTATATGGAGCGCAACCCGGAGGTGACACTACCACAACTGATGGCTGAGACTGACTTTCAGAAGATCTTCAACGAGTCGAAGTACAAGCCGCAGAAAAAGTAGGCAGCAGTGCCTCGAGAGCTACACCAGCATGCAGATAACCGTTTTTAACCAGCATCACCACAGCCCCGATAGCCCGGCTACCTGCAGGCACTATACTTTTCTGGAGGCGCTGGCAAAACGGCATGAGGTAAGTCTGGTTACGAGTAGTGCCTGGCGTCATCTCAAGATAACGGACAAGTATAGTTGGGTACCGGACGGCGTGAAGCTGCATGAGCAGGATGTGCCTTACAACAACAAGATGGGTGTTGCCCGCAGGGTGTTGTCTTTTAGCGGTTATGCTGGCTACAGCTTTTACAAAGGGCTAAGCCTGCCAAAACCGGATGTGATCTGGGCTGTATCTACACCACTCTCCACGCCCTGGATAGCGGATAAAATAGCGCTGCTACGGAATGTGCCCTGGGTGTTTGAGGTGCAGGACCTGTGGCCTTCTTTCCCGATTGCGATGGGTGCTGTAAAGAGCAAATGGGTGCAGCGGCAGCTTTATCAGCAGGAGAAGTACCTCTACCAAAGCGCCAGCCACATCATCACGCTCTCGCCGGATATGACGGAATACGTCGCCGGCCTGGGCATCTCCAGAGAAAAGATCTCAACAAACCTGAACGGCACCGACCTGGAACTGGCAGGGCAGGTAACAGAAGAATCGATGGAGCTGTTGCGGCACAAGTATAACCTGGCAGGAAAGCAGGTAGTGCTCTACGCCGGCACCTATGGCCGTGCCAACGACATACCCACGCTGCTCAAGGCTGCTGCTGAATTGGCTACAGAGCAGCACATGCAGTTTGTATTTACCGGCGGCGGATACTACGAGCCCCAGGTGCAGGAGGTGGCCCGCAAGTATGGCAACATTACCATGCTGCCGCCTTTGCCACGGCATCAAATATTTTCACTCTTCAAGCTGGCTGACCTTTCTATTGTTTCCTTTAACGATCTGCCCGTGCTGGCTACCAACTCCCCAGCCAAGTTCTACGATAGCCTGGCCAGCGGCACACCCGTTATCGTTACCAACCCCGGCTGGACCAAAACTTTTGTGGAGAAGTATAACTGCGGCTGGTATGCCCCGGCAGAGCAACCCTCTCTACTTGCCGCAACCATAAAGCAAGCCCTCGCTGACTCTGAAAGCTTAAAAGCTGCCGGCGCACGCGGAGCAAGTATAGCCGCAGCCCAATTTGACAGGCAAAAGCTTGCCTTGCAGGTTGAGGAGGTACTAACCAAGGTAGTACAGGCGAAGAAAGAGCTATACTTGCAGTAATTGAAGTATAACTTCTCTTTACTAATTTGGCTAAAGTATAGCCTCAGGTATACTTCGATCTGGCTAATGCTCCTTCAAATTTATTTACTACACACGCTCTGCTAATCGTTCTTCTCAGGTTTGGCACACCCTTTGGTAATAGGTTATTAGCTAACTATAGATTCTGATCTAAACATTTAGCTGACCACCCTTAAATAAAAAAGAAGATGAAGAAGATTGTTGTTATGCTGACCCTGGGCCTGCTGGTTACAGGAAGTTCTTTTGCTCAGAATACTACTGCTCAGGAAAATAAGCCACGCACAGAACACAGAGGACATAGAGGTGACAAAGCCCGTAAGTCTCCTGAAGAGATGGCAACCCGCCGTACCGAGAAAATGGTGCAAACGCTTAACCTGAACAAATCGCAGCAAAGGAAACTACAAGCTCTAAACCTGAAGCGTGCCCAGGAAATGCAGGCGATGCATGCCAAGCGCGGAGAAGCTACAAGCCGCCAAAGTATGCGCAGTGAAAAGAAAGCCAGCAAGGCACGCTACGAAGCTGAACTAAAAGACATCCTGAACAAGAAGCAGTACGCAAAGTATGAGGCGCAACGCGAAGAGATGAGAGCCAGGCAAGAGCAAAAGCACGAACACCGCAAAGGTATGAGAGGTGAAAGACACCAGAGAAGTTAAGTATACTTTAAAGTAAAAAGGGAGGCTGATTGGCCTCCTTTTTACTTTCATGGTGATGAAATGAAGATATCTAGCAGGAATGAATTAATTCCTCTCAAGCCACTTCTTCCAATCCAGAGCTACTTTATCCCATCCGAAATCTTCATAGTTGACTTTGCCGTTCTCATCAAACCCGAAGAAATTATGCTCCCGCCCAACATAAGGCATGAAGGTGAAGTTCTTCTTTTTAGCTCGTATCGCCTCTATATGAAAGTAATCGTAGAAAGGCGCAGCAATATCTTTTGTACCGTAAGACACCATAACAGGCATCTTTAATTTTTGTAAAGCAGCCACCGGAGGTTTGGAGAAGCTATAAAGCGACTTAAAGGTGATTTCGCCTTTGACTTCATTGTTGGCTGGGTCCTCTACTACTTCCTTCCAGAACGTTAGCTGTCTTTTCACTGCTGTTCCTGCTGTATCGTCGCGCTGCCTTATCTGTGAAACTATAGTCGCCATTCTGCCAAAAGGGTTTGTGCTGGCAAAAATAAGATGAGTAATATCTTTAGAAACTTGTGCAAGCTTGGCAGCGATTGCTGCTCCTTCAGAGTGTCCTGCAACAACAATTTTTTTATCGCATACCCAAGGTTGTTTTACCAAGTACTTAACGACGGCTTTGTTCCTGTATGTATAATAGTCTAAATTATCACGGAGTACATAATTTTCAGGAAACGTACCTGAATGTACTTCTACATAAGACATATTCGGTCTTAAGCTACTTTCTTCCCTTATTACTGGGATAAATGGTTTACTAACTATAGCCAGGTGATAGTCGTCCAGAAGTAAGTCGGCATCGAACGGGAAAATCTTATACGGTTCTCCGTTTTCTTTCAGGATGATCAATGGGGTTGGCAATGAACCTTGGATGAAAAGAAAGATTGGTTTTACTTGCTGCTCTTCCCCTTTTTTCGACATCACCAGAATATCAACTGTATCCTGCTTGTAACGTGTCTGTAAATGCCGATAACCGAACTCTTCAGGTTTCTTTATTTGAGCTTTGGTAGGTAAGTACAAAAGCAACGGCAGGAGCAGAAGTAATAAGTGTTTCATCTTTTATGTATGACCAAGGAAGATAAGGGACAGATTTAATAGGGTATCGACAATATAATAATTCAGATGTAAATACTGGCAAAGTATAAAAGCCTGCCGCAACCACAGTTACAGCAGGCTTTTATACTTTATCTGTCTAATCCACCCAGCTTGTTCTCCGGATCATCCGGGATGTTGGGAAAGTTTTTCTGGAAAAAGGCGCAGAAGTGGGTGAGGGGGCATTCTTCACACTTCGGGCGGCGCGCTATGCAGATATAGCGGCCATGCAATATAAGCCAGTGGTGGGCTTTGGCAATAAGTTCCTCTGGCAGGTTCGCTACCAACTCCTTCTCTACCTCCAGCGGGGTTTTCGCTTTCTTGTCTACCAGCCCCAGGCGCTTGCTTACCCGGAACACGTGCGTATCCACGGCCATGGCCGGCTGGTTCCAGATAACGGACACAATCACGTTAGCAGTTTTGCGACCAACGCCCGGTAACTTCACCAGTTCCTCCACGGTGCTGGGAACCTCCGAGTTAAACTGCTCCACCAGCATCCGGCCCAAACCCGCCAGGTGCTTTGCCTTGTTGTTGGGGTACGATATACTTTTAATGTAAGTAAAGATTTCTTCGGGAGTAGCGGCGGCCAGGTGCTCCGGAGTTGGGTAAGCCTCGAACAGGGCAGGCGTTACCATGTTCACGCGCTTATCGGTGCACTGCGCGCTCAGCACAACAGCAAGTATGAGTTCGTACGGGTTGGAGTAAGCCAGTTCGGTTTCAGGCTCCGGAAAGTTCTGGGTGAAGTACTCGATCAGGTGCCTGTAGCGTTCTTTTTTGCGCATAAAAAAAGTTTGCAGTCTTTACGACTGCAAACTTAAGCTTTTTGAATAATTCAGGATGTTATTTATCGTACTCTCACGAGGGCTTTTGGTCGCCCCATTCAGAAGATGTTGGATCTGCAGGAGTTCAGAGCAGCTTTCTGCCAGCTCGTTATCGTGCATTAGGGCCGTTTCCAGCTGTTTGCAGGCATCTTCTGCCAACTCATCATATACATACTGGATCAGCTCATTGTGAGTAGAGGTTTTTATCATAAGCGACGTTGTTTTTCAGCATCTTTTTCCTCAGGTTGATCAGCGCATAGCGCATACGCCCCAAGGCGGTGTTGATGCTCACCCCTGTAGCCTCAGCTATCTCCTGGAAGCTCATGTCGGCAAAATGCCGCATCATCAATACTTCCCGCTGCGACTGTGGCAGCGTCTGGATCAGCTCACGCAGACGGGTGTGTGTATCCTCTTTTATCTGCTGCGACTCAGCCGAGTCTTCTGCAAATGAAAGCGTGTTGAACACATTGCTGCCGTCTTCAAGGGTGATCATCGGGCTGCGTTTCTCTTTCCGGAAAAAGTCGATCGCCAGGTTATGAGCGATACGGCAGATCCAGGAGGAGAACTTGCCTTCTTCGTTATAGCGTCCGCCCTTCATGGTATGGATGGCCTTGATAAAGGTGTCCTGCAGAAGATCTTCAGCTGTATACGAATCTTTGACGATCAATAAGATGGTCGTGTATACTTTGTTCTTGTGTCTGTTTACTAGCTGTTCGAACGCATTTTCATTACCTGCGATGTAAAGCGTCACCAATGCGGAGTCGCTTAACTGGGTAGTTGTATTCATCTTAAAGCTACATTAGTTTAACGTAGAGCTTTATATCATATTGTTGCGTTTAGCTATTTTGAACAAAATTTTCAGAAAGGTAAAATCAAATATATGTAATGCATTTTGGTTGTGCAACAACTGGCACAACAGCCTGCCAAAAAAATGACTGCTCCTGCAAACCAATCTTACAGGTTAGCTGCCCTTAGGTTTATCGGGTACTCTCCTATATACGAGGGCAAAGTATAATTGATTGTGCAAATAATTTAATTTAGTTTTCCACATATATAAAAACCCTGTTATTGAGGCAATTAGGCTGCTTTTTATTTCTTATCAACAAGTTATGCACATGGGTGCCTTCAACGAATAGCCTGTATCGGCTACTTTTCAGCCAAAGGCAGAGTTTTTTTGTAAAGGATGGCGGCTGGGTTGCCAAACTATACTTGAGCAGGAGATTTGCGGAGCGAAAAAATAAAAAAGCAGGCTTAATTTTTTAAGCCTGCTTCTAAAATTAAGGTAGGTAGAACTATAACACCTCTTCTTTTCCAATCACACTCAGGAAACCCATCTTCATCTGGAAGATCTGTGCGATGCTGAGCGCTTTCTGCTTTATCTCTGTGGCTTTCGTTCCTTCAAACAGGCGGTCTACTGTTTCTGTGAAAAGCTGTATCCAGCGCTGAAAATGTTTCTGTTCGATGGGCAGGCGCAAGTGCTTCGGGAACGGCTGGCCTTTGTATGCCATGGTGCCGAAAAGTACCGAGCTCCAGAAGTTATACATGATGGGCAGGTGGTGCTCCCAGTTTACATGGGCAAAATCGTTGAACACCGGCGAAAGCAGCTCGTCTTTGTTCACTGTATCATAAAAGGTGTCTACCAGTAACTTTATATCTGCTTCGTTGGCAATGTCTTTCTTCATCGTAGCTCCTCTACTTTATCAGTAACATCTTAAAATCAGTAACAGCCTCCAGCGCATGGGGCACATCAGCCGGAATGCGGTATACCTGCCCCGCTCTCAGGCGCTGCACAACATCATCCATGCTAAAGTCGCACTCGCCTTCCAGCGCAACCAGCAGCACATCGTGGCTGGTTTTATGCTCTTTTAGCTGCTGGCCTCTGCTGAAAGCAAAAAGTATAGCCTTTTGCTTATCCAGTTCAAAAATCACCTTGCTCTGGAACTTCTCAGGGCTATAGCTGATCTGGCGGGCCAGCTCCGGCATTCCAAATGGTGTGCTTTCTTCCATGGTTGTATGCTGAAGTTTTAACAAAGGTAATGCCGCACCAAAAGGTATAAAATGATATTTGTCACTACTTTAACTATTTTAAATTACCTAGACAGCGTGCCTGGAAGTAAAAAGATAGGTTAGTACAGAAGGGGGAAAGGGGAGAAACGAACCGGGAGGGCATAAAAAAATCCTTCGTAAGAGCCGCGAAGCTTTGCGAAGGATAGTTGAACAATGTGAAAGAAGCTGCTACTTACTTTCTGCCATAGCCTTTAAGCCGGTTCAGTATCAGCAATATTTTGCGGTTTATTTCCCGCTCCTCTACCGGTGTGCACTGGGCTGTGATGTCACAAGGCTGCTGCAGTTTTTTCTCTACTTCCTTCAGGTGGTTGAGGTAACATTCCAGCGTGGTGCAGGAAACGTTTTTCAGCATTGCTTCGGTCTCGCTGTTGGTAGCGTTTTCGGTTTTATACTTCAGGTTAATAGCTTTCGCGATCTCAGTATTTATCAGCGTTGTTACGTCGTTGCTGGTCGTAATTTCCTGCTGGTACACCTTTCTCTCGATGCTCTCTAATAATAAACGGATGTCCAGTTGTTCCATGGGGTTAATCGTTAACAGTTATAAAATAAAAACAATTCTCTGCTCCGGAATTTTGCTTCCGGAGGATGCGTGTTAAACAATAATAAAAGTGTTTAAAAAATGGTTGAATAAAGCGCCACAACTAAAACAGCAAATTAACAAGGTCACTGTGCTGGGTTAAAGCCATCTTAAAATGCGAAGGTTGTGCTGATGGTTGGGCTGGCCATTCTCTAAAATTTTATACTTGGATATAAAAGAGAATGTTGCGGGAGTAAGTATAAAATGTAATTTTTTGTGGTGAATACGGAGCCTGCACGGGGGCTGCAGTCTTCATTGGCGAAGAGCCTGATGTATTCTGTTGCCTAAGTATGTATCTGGCTTAGTCAGAGTATTTTGCCTGCTGTAACTGCTGTAGTGCGATTGCTCTTGCCACTTCCTGTACTTTCCAATTCCTGTAACCTTCGGGCACTCGAAATGCCTACTTTTGTGTAGCTTTGAGGTTGTAAAAAATCTAAAACAGAGCGTACATGCGTAATAATACGGCGCCCAGGCACGACCCCTATGCGGTGCTGCGGCTGCCAGAGTTCAGGCTATACATTTCGGCAAGGCTTTGCATTACGCTGGCCATGCAGATACAGGCAGTTATTGTAGGTTGGCAAATCTATGACCTTACCAAAGATGCGTTTTCGCTTGGCCTGATCGGTCTTGCCGAGGCCATCCCTTCTATTGTTGTTTCGCTTTATGCGGGCTACCTGGCCGATATGGTGCCGCGCAAGAAGATCATCGTAACGGTTATTACGGTTTTACTTTTGTGCTCAGCCGCCTTATGGCTTTTCACACTGGATACAAACGCCGTGATCGAACACTATGGTGTGCTGCCGATCTATGGGGTGATCTTTGTCAGTGGCATAGCGCGTGGCTTTATGGGGCCTGCTGTTTTCTCGTTTATGCCGCAACTGGTAACCGGTAAGCAACTCTATGCCAATGCCATTACCTGGAGCAGTACTACCTGGCAGGCGGCTTCGCTGGTTGGTCCGGCTATTGGCGGTTTGGTGTATGGCTTTTATGGCATTACGGCTGCCTATGCTACCGATGGGGTGCTGGTTCTGCTGTCGCTTGTAGCGTTTGCGCTGATAGGAGCTAAGCCTCTTCCTGAAAACATCAACCCACAAAACCTGACTGAGAGCCTACGCACGGGTATAAAGTTCGTGTTTGGCAACCAGATCATACTTCATGCGATCTCGCTCGATATGTTTGCGGTGCTGTTCGGCGGGGCAGTGGCGCTGCTGCCCATCTTTGCTTCGGATATTCTGCTCATCGGTCCGCAGGGGCTGGGCTTTCTGCGTGCTGCACCGGCAGTTGGTTCGGTCATCATGGCCGTCTGGATGGCGTATCATCCTATTACCGTTAAGGCAGGTAAGATCATGCTCTGGTGTGTGGCAGGCTTTGGCGTAAGCCTGATCCTGTTCGGGCTGTCTACCAATTTTTGGTTTTCATTGGTGCTGCTTGTGCTCAGCGGCGCCTTCGACAGCATCAGCGTTATCATTCGTTCTACCCTGATCCATACCTTAACCCCGGAATACATGAAGGGGAGGGTATCATCGGTAAACAGCATTTTTGTTGGTTCTTCTAACGAGATAGGCGCTTTCCGGGCGGGCAGTATGGCCAAGTTGCTCGGCGCAGTACCTGCCGTGGTATTTGGCGGTGTGATGACGCTGCTGGTGGTAGGGGTTACCGCCTTCAAGGCCGATAAGCTGCGCGCCCTGCACATGACGCCGGACCTGGAGCCGGGCCACTAAAGCGAAAACGCTGCCCTGTGAACGGGGCAGCGTTTTCGCTTCTTTGGGTGTTTGGCAGCTTCTTATTTTGCTGCTTCTTTGGCTTGTGCTTCTGCCAGGCCTTTGTGCTTGGTAGGCTTGTGTGGTCGGGTGTTGCCGTAGCTGCCCTTTTTAAGCTTACCTTTTTTAGATTTTTTATCTCCTTTTCCCATAAAATAAGTTGTTTAAGTTGGTTCTCGTAAACACTGCATACGAGCAGGGGCGGCAGGCAGGTTCAGAAATAACGTTAACCGCCTGATCTGTTCCTTCTTAGCACAGGTATAAAAAGAAGCCCGCCACCAGGGGCGGGCTAAGATGCTATGAGAGAGTAACAGCTATTACTCCAGCATGAGCCGCACGTTTGTTACCGTGCTGCCGTTAGTTGCTGTAAGCAGGTATAAACCTTTAAACTGTTTCAGTTCATCCAGCCTTAAATCCGAGGCATCGCCTGCAGCTATGGTCTTGGTAAATACTACACGTCCTGCCATATCCTTTAACTCTACCAATGTCTCAGACCTGACACCGGAGTTACCAAGGCTTACGGTGCAATCACCGTTGCGGCATGGGTTTGGCGCTACCACTAATCGGGCACTTGCCTCGCGGCTGCTCTCGGCCACAATTACATTGGAGTATTCATACTTGCCATCCAGATCTACTTGCTTTAACCTGTAGTAGTTGGTGCCATTCAACGGGTTTTTGTCTTCAAAGCTATAGTCTATGGGCACAGAGGAGGTACCATGGCCTGCTACAATGCCAATCTTCTCGAAACCATATCCGTCTGCACTGCGCTCTATTTCAAACTGTTTGTTGTCTCTTTCGCTGGCCGTGCGCCATTTCAGGTCTATGCCGCTCTTGGTTGCAATTCCTTTAAAGCTGACCAGTTCAACAGGTAGAGGATTTAGCGTTTCGCATTCTTCCTCGCCTGTATAGACAACATCAAGAACTGTTTTTCCGCCTGTTATAAATTCTATAAATACCCTGAGATCATTTCCATTTTGGAATGGCTTTGCATTGACCGTGAATGTTGTATCCTGAATTTCTCCGGTAATGTCATCACCAGTAATTACGATGGGAGGACCTTGCGTACGGGTAATACTGATCGAAGTCACATCTTCGCAGGCCTGAAAAACTATCGTGACATCAAGAAGCTCTTGTCCTGGTGGGTCTCCTGGCTGATTGATATGTGGGGTCACGCTCGAATATCCTATAGCTATACAGCGGTCTTCCGGATTCGGACTATCTGTGAAAAAGCATTCAACATTAGTTTGAGCCCATGCCTGCTGTGCAAAAAGCAGGAGCACAAGGATAATGCCTATAGTACGGAAAAAGTGTAGATAACTCTTCATACAGTTGGTATTTAGATGGTTTCGCTGACACTCATAAGTTGAATGCCAATCTTATGATTTAAACAAAGGTTTGCCTTAGAGCAGGGTGTTGGCGCTAAGGCCATAGAAGGGAGGTTGCGGCTCACCATTTTTCTGGTGCGGGAACCTGAACTTGTGTGCTTCCTATAAAGCAGCTATTATGTATGTGTACGAGTTGTATATCAGGCTGTTAGCGTATTGACTGCCTTTTTAGTAAAGTATAAATTAAGAAATACTAAGGAGCGGGTTGTGTATAAGAAGAGGCTGGCAGATATAAACTTTTCCGCTGCAGGAGGTGTTACAAAAAGATGTCCTGAATCTGATGTAGAAGGTAGTTTACATCGTGTTGAACGCCTGTTATGGCAGGTGCAACAAAACCTTCTAAAAGAGTTTAGGTATTCGTAACTTTACACATTCATCTAAAAGATAAAATGGCGCTGCGCGTAGGATTTTGCTGCTGCCGGTGCCACTGTCTGTATGGCAAATCAAGCTGATCAAAACATAGATGCCCTCGACCCGCGGCAGAACATCATCATCAAAGGGGCGCGGGTGCATAACCTGAAAAACCTGAGTGTGGCCCTGCCACGCAACAAATTCATCGTGGTTACCGGCCTTTCCGGCTCCGGCAAATCTTCCCTAGCTTTCGACACGCTGTATGCCGAAGGGCAGCGCATGTACGTGGAGAGCTTAAGCTCCTACGCCCGCCAGTTCCTGGGCCGCATGGACAAGCCCGATGTGGATTACATCAAAGGCATCAGCCCGGCTATCGCCATCGAGCAGAAGGTAAGTATAAAAAACAACCGCTCCACGGTAGGCACCAGCACCGAGATCTACGATTACCTGAAGCTGCTGTACGCCCGCATCGGCAAAACCTACTCGCCGGTATCAGGCAATGTGGTACAGAAAGATACAGTAGCCGATGTGGTGGACTTTATCTTCTCTTTAGAGGATGAAGCCCGTGTAATGATACTTGCACCGCTACTGCAACACAAAGACCGTAGTTTGGCCAAAGAACTGGACCTGCTGCTGCAGAAAGGTTATTCCAGGATTTACGCAGATGGAACGGTATACTTTATCGAAGAGCTGCTGGAGCAGAAAAATCCGAAACTGGGCAAGGAAGTATACATCCTGATCGACCGCGCTGTGATCTATAAGTCTGACGAGGACCTGCAGTTCCGGATTGCTGACTCGGTGCAGACTGCTTTCTACGAAGGCCATGGCGAATGCCGCCTGAAGTATGGCGATGGCGAGGAGCGCGTGTTCTCTGATAGGTTTGAGCTGGACGGGATGGTGTTTGAAGAGCCATCTGTAAACTTCTTCAGCTTCAACAACCCCTACGGTGCCTGCCAGACCTGCGAGGGTTTTGGTTCTGTACTGGGCATAGACCCTGACTTA
Organism: Pontibacter ruber; assembly: GCF_023630205.1. Classification (GTDB taxonomy): domain Bacteria; phylum Bacteroidota; class Bacteroidia; order Cytophagales; family Hymenobacteraceae; genus Pontibacter; species Pontibacter ruber. The sequence continues at coordinate 149,809 of NZ_JALPRR010000005.1, forward strand.
GTTATTCCGGACAAAAGCCTGACCGTGTACGAAGGCGCTATTGCACCGTGGCGATCCGATAAGATGAACGAGTGGCTTCAGCCGCTGGTGAAGAATGGTATCCGCTTCGATTTCCCGATTCACCGCCCTTACAACGAGCTGACAGAGGCCGAACAGGAACTGCTCTGGACGGGTAACAAGTACTTCGAAGGTCTGAACGACTTCTTCAAGCATATCCAGTCGCAAACGCATAAGATACAGTACCGCGTGATGCTGTCGCGTTATCGTGGCCGTACTACCTGCCCCGATTGCAAAGGATCGCGCCTGCGCAAAGATGCCAGCTATGTAAAGGTCAACGGCAAAAGTATAACCGACCTGGTGCTCATGCCGATCACGCAGGTGCTGCCGTTCTTCCGGAACATCGAACTGACCCAGCACGAGCAGAACGTAGCCGACCGACTGGTAACAGAAGTGACGAACCGGTTGGGCTATCTGGAGCGTGTAGGCCTGGGTTACCTGACGCTGAACCGTCTGTCTAATACCTTGTCTGGTGGCGAAAGCCAGCGCATTAACCTGGCAACATCGCTGGGTAGTGCCCTGGTAGGCTCTATGTACATCCTGGATGAGCCAAGTATAGGCCTGCACCCGAAAGACTCCGAGCAACTGATCGGCGTACTCCGCTCGCTGCAGCAACTGGGCAATACCGTAATTGTGGTAGAGCATGAAGAAGAAATGATGCGCGCCGCCGATCAGCTTATCGATATTGGTCCGGAAGCTGGCTCGGGAGGTGGTAATCTGATGTTCCAGGGTACCCTGGAGGATCTGACAAAACAAGCCGATACCTATACGGCCAGGTACCTGAGTGGCCGAATGGAAGTACCGGTGCCAACGCAGCGTCGCAAATGGCGCAATGCGATCGAGCTGCAAGGCGCCCGCGAGAACAACCTCAAAAACCTGTACGTGAAGATTCCGCTGGGTGTGATGACGGTGGTAACAGGGGTGAGTGGCTCCGGTAAATCTACCCTGATCAAAAAGATACTGGCGCCGGCCATGCAGAAGCTGCACGGCTCCACATCTGAGGCAACCGGTAAGTTTGATAAGTTAGCCGGCGACTACAATAAGATACAGCACGTAGAGTTTGTGGACCAGAACCCGATCGGTAAATCATCGCGCTCCAACCCGGTAACGTACGTGAAAGCTTACGATGCCATCCGTACCTTATATGCGGACCAGCCGCTGGCAAAAGCCCGAGGGTTCAAGCCGTCGCATTTCTCATTCAACATTGAAGGTGGTCGTTGCGAAGTATGCCAGGGAGAGGGCCAGGTGAAAATCGAAATGCAGTTCATGGCTGACATTTACCTGACCTGCGAAAGTTGCCACGGGCAGCGCTTCAAGCAGGACGTGCTTGACATCAAATATAAAGAGCAAAGTATAGCCGAGGTGCTCGACATGACCATCGCCGACAGCATTGAGTTCTTTGCTGATCAGCCAAAGATCATCGAAAAACTGAAGCCGTTGAACGATGTGGGCCTAGGCTACATCCGCCTGGGGCAATCGAGCAATACCTTATCAGGTGGCGAGGCGCAGCGCGTGAAGCTAGCTTCTTTCCTTACCAAAGGGGCACAGCCGCACAACGAGAACATCCTGTTTATTTTCGATGAGCCAAGCACGGGGCTGCACTTCCACGATATCAGTAAGCTGCTTACGTCTATCAATGCGCTTATCGAGAACGGCAACTCGGTTGTTATCATCGAACACAACATGGACATCATCAAATGCGCCGACTGGATCATCGACCTTGGCCCGGAAGGTGGTATAAACGGAGGCCACCTGCTGTTTGAAGGTACACCGGAAGACATGGTAAAGCTGGAGAATAACCATACTGCCCGCTTCCTGAAGGATAGGCTGTAAGTATAAACTATAAAGCAAAAAGCCGCGGTAACTGATGTTGCTGCGGCTTTTTGCTTTACCTCCCCCTGCCCCCTCCTAAGAACAGGATGGGTATTTGATTTCACTGGGCTGTGTTCTGCTTCTATGAAACTGTTGTACCTGAAAAGCACACTTTCAAATTTCCTTAAACTAACACCTTCTCCTGTTTTTAGGGCAGGGCAGGGTGGGTATACCAAATTTTCCTATCTTGCCGTAAAGCAGATAAAACTGCCACACCTATTATAACCACATCAACAAAGTATAAAATATGAGAAAACGAATTGTTGCAGGCAACTGGAAAATGAACAAGACCTACGAGGAGGCGCTTTCGCTGGTATCGGAGATCGATAACATGGTGAGAGACGAGGTGAGCGGCGACGTGACTGTGATTGTAGCGCCTCCGCTTCCGTTCCTGCAAAGCGTGGGCAAGCTAACACAGGGCAACGATCGGATGCACCTGGCTGCCCAGAACGTGAGCGAACACGAAAGCGGCGCCTATACCGGCGAAGTATCGGCAAGTATGTTAAAGTCAGTTGGTACCGAGTATGTGATCATCGGCCACAGCGAGCGCCGCATGTACCACCACGAAGACGAGCAGACACTGTATAAAAAAGTTAAAGCCACCATTGCACAAGGTATGACACCGATCTTCTGCTGTGGAGAGCCACTGGAAGAGCGCGATGCCGACCGCCATTTTGAATATGTGGGCAAGCAGCTGCACGACACCCTGTCGTACCTGAGCAACGAAGAGTTTGACCAAGTGGTAGTTGCCTATGAGCCGATCTGGGCCATTGGCACAGGGCGCACCGCCAGCAGCCAGCAAGCACAGGAAATGCACGCATACATTCGGGAGCAACTAGCACGTATGTTCGATGCCGAGGCGGCTTTCAACACATCTATACTTTACGGCGGTAGCTGCAACCCAGGCAATGCCAGAGAGCTGTTTGCGCAGCCGGATGTAGACGGTGGGCTGATCGGAGGTGCTTCCCTTAAGTCGCGGGATTTTACCGACATCATCAAGTCCTTCTAAATTCAAAAAAATTGAAGCGGAGAAGCTGCCAATACACGTTATTGGCAGCTTTTTTTATAAATGCTTTCACTATATTTGAATAATTTCAATGCCTATGAATATTCTTTTTAACTTGATGCTGGTGCTTTTGCCCTTTGTAAAAGAGCCGGCTGCTGCGTTGCAGCCAACTCCTGCGGCAAACGATATTTGCCGCGTGTATGGGTCGGTGTATTTGGAGCGCGACCCAAAGTATAAAAATACCGCTTCTTACACCGTGTTTCTGAACGAGGAAGAGGCTTTTGCCAACATGGTGGTGTTCCGCGAGAACAACAAGCTGTTTGCCGATGGCACGGCCATCTGGTACATTACCCCCAACAAGGCGTTTGCCGACCACATCCTGTACGTGACCGACAACCGCAATTTTGCTGATTTTACAGTTCATTTTACCGATGTGCGCTCCTTTGCCGAGTGCCGAGAATAAACTCTTTATGGATTTTATAGAAGTTACGATTAACGTTAACCCTGACTTTGCCGACATTCTGATCGCGGAGTTGGGTGAATTGGGTTTTGATGCCTTTGTTGAGACAGAAAACGGCTTCAGCGCCTACATCGACGAAGACAAGTATGCGCAAGACGCGCTGGAGGAAGTGGTGAACCGCTACGCCGGTATGGCAGAAGTTACCTACCAGACGCAGAAAATTGCGCGCCAGAACTGGAACGAGGAGTGGGAACGCAACTTTGAGCCCCTCTTCATTGGTGGGCAGGTATCGGTGCGTGCGTCGTTTCACGAGAAACCTGCCGATGCAAAGTATGATATTGTGATCAACCCGAAGATGTCGTTTGGCACAGGCCACCACGAAACCACTACCCTCATGATTGAGAACCAGCTAACGCTGGACCACCAGGGCAAGCGTGTGCTGGATATGGGCTGTGGCACCGGTATACTGGCCATCATGGCTGGCGAACTGGGGGCAAAAGACATTGTGGGAGTGGAAATAGAGGACTGGACTGTTGAAAATGCCCGCGAAAATGCCGAACTTAATGGCTATGGAAGTATAGACGTGCGTCTGGGCGGAGCCGAAACAATTGCCGGCGATAAACCTTACGATATTATACTTGCCAACATCAACCGCAACGTTCTATTAGAAGACATGCCTGCCTACAAGGCAGTACTTAAGCCGCAGGGGTATCTACTGCTCAGTGGCTTTTACACCGAAGACCTCCCAATCATCCAGGAACGGGCTGCCGAACTTGGATTGAACTACATCTCGCACCGGGTTAAAAACAACTGGGTTTCAGCAATTTTCAGAGCAAGCTAATTTCAACCTATCGTCTATGAGGCACAAACTTCTACCCTTTTTTTTCTTCTTATCGATTTTTGCCGCACAGGCACAGAGCAAGTTTGCCGGCAAACCCGATGAATTTGTGAAAGATGCCCGCTCGCTGCTGGCAACACTGAAAAGCGAAAGCGCCGATAAAATGGCCACCGACCTGGAGGCACTCTGGGCAAGCGGAAAGCTATCGGCAAAGCAGCAGCAGGAGATCGTAGACATCTCGCAGCGCATGTACCGCAAGAAGATGCGTACCAAGCCGCACTTTGAGCAGTTCTTTGGCATGCTTCTGAATGGGGTGAACAGCCATAACCTGCAAGGCAGCTCTCTGGATAACATGCTCGATGTTACTTCCAAGGCGGTGCAGCAGGAAGATGCCGCCAGCCTGGAGCGCTTTCTGGGTACATCCAGCATGTATCTTTCTTCCGGCCATTTGTATCAGAACAAATTCTATAAGCTGAAGGCCTCAGGTGGCAGTTTTAGTTTTGCCTATGAGGGTGGCGCTGCTCCCAAAGCAGACGATAAAAAAGCGGAGAGCGACAACGGCTGGGATAGCATCTCCTGGGATGACGAAGCAACGCAGCAGGACGAAGAAGTGGTGGATGACGGCTGGGGCACCATCGTTACTCCTAAAAAGACAGATAAGAAAAAGCCGGAGCCGAAGAAGCAGGCAAAGCCACGCTTCCTGCCGGCGCAGCCAAAGCTGTCCGGGCCCATGCTGAAGCTGGACAATGCGACCCTCACGTTTGTTACCCAATACGACTCTACTTCAATCAACAAGACAAGTGGCCATTTGCTGCTTACCCGCAACCTGTTTGTAGGGGAGGGCGGAACGTATGAGTGGAAAGCCGGCGAACAACCTGTTTCCGCAGTGTTCCGCAAGTATAACTTTGATATTTCTTTTGCCGGGTTCAAGGTGCCGGATGTAACGCTCACTTACCCAAGCGTGTTGGCGGCTCCTGTAGAGGGTGCGTTCGAATTCAGAAGTACCAAGCGCAGGCCGAATGGCGATAACGGATTTCCGAGGTTTGTATCCTTTACCAATGATGCCAAAATCAAAAGCCTGGCCGATAACATTCAGTACCAGGGCGGCTTCTCGCTGGCCGGTAACACGGTAGGTACTTCTTCAATGGATGGCAGCCTGTCCGAGATTGTTGTGTCGCACAACGGCGAGCGTAAGTTCCGCTCTATAGCTCACAGCTATACCATAACCGATTCGCTGCTCCTCTCTAACCGCGCGGCGGTGGCTATTTACCTGCAGAAAGATTCGGTAGCGCACCCGGCTGTGCAGCTGCGTTACGGCAAGCAGAGTAAAGAACTGACCCTGACAAAAGACAAAGGCGGCTATAGCAAAACGCCATACTTTGATACCTACCACAAGTTCGAGATCATAGCCGAACGCCTGCATTGGGACCTGGAGTCGCCGCTTGTGGACTTCTCAATCCTGAATACCAAAACGCTCATTCCAGTTCAGCTCGAATCGACAAACTATTACTCTAACAACCGGTACCAGCAGCTGGTAGGTATTGCCACGTTCCACCCGCTTCAGGTCCTGACCGCGTATGGCGCTAAAGTAAAGAGCAGCGAATTTTATGCGGCCGAAGTAGCCCGAAGCACTAAGATCAACGAGACAGCTATCAAGGAGGCTGCACTGAATTTGTCGCGAGAGAGCTTCCTGGACTACGACGGCAAGAGCGGCTACATTGCCCTGAAGCCAAAAGCATGGCATTACGTCGGCTCGTCAAAGAGAAAGCATGACTACGACCACCTGGTGATCAAGTCGGTGGTGCCATCCGGCCGGAATGCTACCCTGAACCTGACAGATAATAAGCTGACGGTGCGCGGGGTGCAGCGGATTACGTTCAACAACGACACCACCAGTGTTTACATGGTGCCCGATAGCAGCATCATCCATATTCTGGCTAACCGCGATATAGAATTTGCCGGGAAAATATTTGCCAACCGCCTTTCTTTCAAGGGGTCTGATTTTAAGTTCAATTACAACGACTTCATGATCAACATGGCGAAGCTCGATACTATTGCTCTGATATCGAAGCGACGTGATGCGCAAAGTGGTAAAAGCTCCAGCCAGGTACTAACCAGTAACCAGGGCAAGTTTACAGGCAAGCTCTACATCAACAAGCCTAACAACAAATCCGGAAAAGAGCACTACCCGGACTATCCTAAGTTTGATGCCGACCAGGGTGCACAGGTAGCCTTTGCGCGTCCGGATGTACTGGGCGGAGCCTACGACAGCACGGTATACTTTGATATGCCACCTTTTAAAGTGGACAGCCTGAGCAGCGCCGGAAAGAGCGTGATCGGCTTTACGGGCACTTTCCATTCGGGGGGCATCTTCCCGCCTTTCAAAACCAAACTGGTGCTGATGCCAGACGAGACACTGGGCTTTTATTACCAGACTCCGCCAGCAGGCCTGAAAGCTTACGGCGGCAAAGGCATGGTGATCGACACGATCAAAATGGACTCGAAAGGTATCCAGAGCAAAGGTATTCTTAAGTACCTGAGCGCAACCCTGGAAGCCCCGAACTATACCTATTACCTCGACTCTGTTACTACCAAAGTGGGCAAAAGCCTGACCATCGGGGAAAGCAAAGCAGGAAGTATACCACAGGCGACGCTTGCGAACTATGGTATGACCTGGCACGCCAAAGCAGATTCCATGATGTTTTACACGGCGCAGGACCCTATGTATATCTTTAAAGAGCGGTTCATGTTCAAGGGCACGGCCAAGCTATCGCCGGGTGGCATGTATGGCAAAGGCGAAGTAGACAATACGGTTGCCAACGTTACAGCGCCTCAGCTGCATTTTAAGGAACGGAGCTTTGCCGGCAGCCATGCACAGATGATCGTGAAGTCGGATGTTGAGGACAGGCCATCCGTTAAAGCGCAGGATGTAAACTTTACTTATGACCTGGCCAACAGCAAAGTGGAGTTTGCCAGTGCCGTGAAAGGTATGGCCAGCATCGAGTTCCCGAAAGCAAAGTATAAAACATCCATGAGCAGCGCCGTACTGGATGTGAAGACCCAAAAAGTAAGCCTGAAAGCAGAGTCAGAGAATTCGAAGAACTACTTTTATTCGCTTGACCCGGCACAGGGCGGGCTTCGTTTTATGGCAGCCAGCGGAGAGTACAACGTTAAAAAGAACACGCTGTTTGCAGAAGGAGTACCGCACATTGCCGTAGCCGACGTGTACGTGGTGCCAGACAGCGGCATTGTTTCCGTGGCTGCTGACGCAACGATCAACACCCTGCACAACGCCAGGATCATGGCCGATACCGTACAGAAGCACCATAAACTATACAGTGCGAACGTGGCCATCTTCTCCAGAAACTCTTTCCAGGGCAATGCCATCCGTACGTTCCACAATGCTGCTGCCGATTCTTTCCAACTGGTGTTCTCAGACTTTATGTATACCGGTCTGAAAAAAGAGGAAGAAAAGAAAAAGCAGGAGCACTTTACCACAGCAGTTGCCAGCGTAGAGGATGCCAACAAATTCTATGTTTTCCCGCGCGTGATGTACCGGGGCAATGTTGCCATGAACACGCCCAAGAAGTACATGAACTTCGATGGTGAACTGAAGCTGAACTTCAACGACGCTGACGCTGAGTGGTTCCCTTATAAGAAAGACACCCTGAACCCGGAGAACGTGCGTATCCCGATCCTGGAGCCGAAAGCTGCCGACGGAACGCCGCTGTTTACCGGTCTGCATTACTCTAAAAACACATCGAAGCTCTACAATACTTTCGCCTCAAGAAAACAAAGCGAAGACGACGTGGACCTGTTTGTAGTGGATGGGTTACTTTCTTACAACAAGGAGAAAACCGAGTTTAAGATGGGGCGTGAGGAAAGAGCCTACGGCAACTCTTATGTAGGTAACATGATGACTTATAACGAGGCTACCAAGACGCTGCACTTCGAAGGAAAAGTAAATCCGATCGGGTCGAACAAGACCTTTAAATTACAGGGCGCCGGTAGCGGTACTGCCAAGCCCGACAGCAACCGCTATACTTTAGACGCATTCCTGGCGTTTGACCTGACCATGCCATCGCAGGCACTGGAAGCAATGGCTAAGAACCTGAAAGAAAATGCAGGCAGCGTAGGTAGTGCCATGGAGGCAAACGATGCCATGCTGTACAAGCTGGGTGCGTTTGTAAGCGAGCGCGAGGTGCGCAACTATGCAGAGAAATCGGCTGCGGGCTATGTGCCGCTGTCTAAGGTGTCTTCGGATCTGGTGCGCAGCCTGGTGCTGAGCAAAGTAGACCTGCAGTGGTCTGAAGCGAAGAAGGCGTGGTACAGTGTAGGTAAGATTGGGGTAGCCGGTATTCTGAAAGACGATATCAATGCCACCATGGACGGGTACCTGGAACTGCGCCACGACCAGAACGGTGATCCGGCCATGTCGTTGTACCTGCAGGCCAACCAGTACACGTGGTATTACTTTAACCTGTTCGAAAACGCTCTCATGCTGGCTTCCTCGGATGATAATTTCAACAAGATCGTATCTTCGAAAGCCAAAGGAAACCGGGCAACAGGGTATACTGTCTACAGTGTGGATGCACCTGAAAAGAACCAGTTCCTCAAGTACTTCAGTGATACTTACCTGAAAGGAAAAGGCGGTATCAAGGTATCGCAGGAGCAGCCCGTAAAACAGTCGACAGGTAATTTTGATTTTATGGAGGGAGACTCTAAAAAAGACAAAAAGAAGAACAAAAAAAATAAGAAAGAAGAAGCTTCAGAAGAGGAATCATATAACTGAGGCAATAACCAGCAACCGTAACAGAAGCGTATAAGAGGAAAGAAAAACCTTATTTCTGGCGTTTAAATTAAGTATTGCCTATATTTGAACTTCTTTCTACTTAAAAAAGCGAACTACGTATTGCACCAAATAGATGCAATTATGGTTTTGACTTTCTGATAAAAGACTCTTTGATACATGAACATACTTTTGATCGCGGTACTTTTTCTGGTTGCTTACCTGATTGGCTCCATCCCGACAGCGGTTTGGATCGGTAAGTCTTACTATGGCATTGATATCAGGCAGTATGGCAGCGGCAACTCCGGTGCTACCAATACCTTCCGGGTGCTGGGCAAGAAGCCGGGCACAATCGTTATGCTGATCGATATGTTCAAAGGCTGGGCTGCTACTTCGCTGGCAGGTTTGCTGGTGATCTTCAATGCGATTCCCGCCGACGACCTGATCGTGTACAAACTGATCATGGGTGCCATAGCGGTGCTGGGCCATATCTTCCCGGTATACGAGCGCTTCAAAGGGGGCAAGGGGGTAGCTACCCTGCTGGGTATGATGCTGGCTATCCATACAGAAGTAGCTTTGGTTTGCATGGTTATTTTCCTGATCGTGCTGTTTACATCAAAGTATGTTTCTCTGGGCTCCATGATCGCAGCGCTTGCTTTCCCGATGCTGCTGTTGCTACCACGCTTTCACCCGGAAAACCCGATCCTGATCATCTTCGGATTCATTCTCTTTGCGATCGTTGTGCTAACGCACCGTAAGAACATCAACCGCTTGCTGCACGGCGAAGAAAGCAAAGCCAATATCAGCCTTGGCCGCAAACGATAAAGTATAAACCGTTAACCGGAAGCAATTTCCATACTTTGAAAAAGCCACCCTATACTACAAGGGTGGCTTTTTTTTGTAACTTTAGAGCAAACATAGTTACTGAATGATGAACCAATATATCTCCGACAACAAAGATCGTTTTGTGAATGAGCTGCTGGATATGCTCCGCATACCGTCTGTAAGTGCTGACCCAAAGTTTAAGCAGGACGTGCTGCGTACCGCCGAGTTCTTAGCGCAAAAACTCACCGAAGCCGGTGCCGATAAAGTAGAAATTTGCGAAACGGCTGGTTACCCGATCGTGTACGGCGAAAAGATCGTGGACCCAAGCCTGCCAACCGTGCTGGTATACGGCCACTACGATGTGCAGCCTGCCGACCCGTATGAACTGTGGAATTCGCCTCCTTTCGAGCCGGTGATCAAAGATGGTAAGATCTATGCCCGCGGTGCCTGCGACGACAAAGGACAGATGTACATGCACGTGAAGGCATTTGAGGTGATGATGCGCAACAACGCATTGCCTTGCAATGTCAAGTTCATGATCGAAGGCGAAGAGGAAGTGGGTTCTGCTAACCTGGCCACCTTTGTAAAGAACAACAGGGAAAAGCTGAAGGGAGATGTGATCCTGATCTCTGATACAGGCATGCTGGCCAACGATGTGCCTTCTATTACAACCGGCCTGCGCGGCATGAGTTACATGGAGGTGGAGGTTACCGGCCCGAACCGTGACCTGCATTCCGGTTTGTACGGTGGCGCGGTAGCCAACCCTATCAATGTGCTTTGCCAGATGATCGCTTCGATGCACGATGAGAACTACCACATCACCATCCCTGGCTTTTACGACAACGTGCAGGAACTAAGCCAGGAAGAGCGAGCCGAAATGGCGCGTGCGCCTTTCAGCCTGGACGCCTACAAGAAGGCGCTTGACTTGGGCGACGTGCAGGGAGAAGCCGGCTACAGCACCATGGAACGTACCTCTATCCGCCCTACGCTGGATGTGAACGGTATCTGGGGTGGCTATATAGGGGAAGGTGCCAAAACAGTAATTCCATCCAAGGCATTTGCGAAGATATCGATGCGCCTGGTGCCTAACCAGACCTCCGAAGAAATAACCGAGAAGTTTACAAAGCATTTCGAAAGTATAGCGCCGGCCAGTGTGAAGGTTGTGGTGAAGCCGCATCATGGTGGCGAGCCGGTGGTTACGCCAACAGACTCTGTGGCTTACCAGGCAGCTGCAAAAGCCTACGAAGAAACCTTTGGTGTGAAGCCGATACCGGTGCGCAGCGGTGGTTCTATTCCGATTGTGGCTATGTTCAAGTCAGAACTGGGGCTTGATTCGGTGCTGATGGGCTTTGGCCTGGACTCCGATGCGATCCATTCGCCGAACGAGCATTTTGGCCTGTTCAACTTCATGAAAGGCATCGAAACGATCCCCCTTTTCTTTAAGCATTATGCTGAAATGAGCCGTTAAGGCTGAAGTATAAAACCCTGAAACAGAAAAGCCCGCCTCATACTTAGGCGGGCTTTTCTGTTTCATACTAATCGTATCAGTAGTTACTCGGGCTCCTGACCGGATTGAGGAAACCGATTGAAAGTAGAAAGTTAAGATTGCGTTGGGACAAATCGGCTTTTGGGAATGTGCGCAGCCCGCCCGTATGGCGAAGGCCAAGGAAAAAACCATTATCCAGAATAATGCCTCCCCCGATGGCATATCCGTAGTCCAGGTCCTGGAAGTCAGACCGGCTAAACTTTTGTTCTCCAAGTATGACCGGGTCGTCCGGGTTGGGGTCGTCGGGGTTAACAAGGTTCACGTCACTGTTTACATTCACTAAATAGCCCAGGTAAGGACCTGCTTCTACAAATAAAGCTGCTTTCTGATATTTGAACAGCAACGGAACCTCCAGATAATCGAAGCGGAGGTCTCCGTTCATTGCTTCCGTAGGGCTGATGGGGTCATTGTCATACACAACACCTTTCTGGCTGTACTGCGGCTCGGCCTGCACTGCTATCTTGGGCGAATACTGGAGCGTAAGCAGCAGCCCGGCATGCAGCACCGCCAGGCTGTTAATATAGTCTGCGTCGGCATCGTCGCCGGCTGCCCTCGCAAAGCCGCCACCAGCTTTGGCCCCGAAGCGGAAGAACTGAGCCTGTGCGGCCAACAGCGGAACAAGTATAAGTATAAAAAGGAGTAGCGTCTTTTTCATAGTTCAGGAGAGTAGAGGTATATTAATAGTACTGTATCATTTTGTAAATTGTTGGCAATGAAATAGTAGTAATAAAAAAACCGCCCTTCCTGCATGGGTGCAGGAAGGGCGGTTGCCAGGTATAGTTAACGTTTGGACTTATCTGCCGGTAGGCAGCGCAAAGCCAAGGGTAACCATAATTACGGAGTGACGGGCATTGGTCAGGTCGCCTTCAAAGTTTACGTCTTCCTTCACGAAGTCGCTGAAAGCACCGTTGTAACGAACACCCAGGCTGATGCCGTTGTTAGATGCCAGGCCGATACCGGCTACATAGCCAACCTCAAACTCTGACAAGCCTTCCTTACTCTTCTCGTCTGTCGTAGTGTTCTGAAGCTTATCGTTATAATACGTTTTAGTTTCGTTATTTACACTTACCAGGTAAGATGCCTGAGGGCCAGCCTCAAAGTATAAAGGGCCTGCTTTAATTTTAGCCAACACAGGTAGGTCCAGGTAGTTGTAGTTTACCTTACCTTCACGGCGTCTGGTATTTCCAAGCAAGGTCACTTCGCTTTCGCTGTTTTTAAAGCCTTTTACAGAATAGAGCAACTCTGGCTGAATAGAGAAAAAGTCTTCTACGATGCCGAAATTAAGTGTGGCGCCGGCATGGAAGCCAACCTTATTCTTAAACATCTCCTCATCTTTCAGGTCGCCGGAAAGATTAGAAATGTTTGCACCACCTCTTACGCCAAAGCTGGCGGTTTGTGCCTGCGCCACCGATACAGTAGCAATGGCAAATACTAGTAACAATAGCTTCTTCATAAATTTGTTGTTTGTTGTTTCTGCTACATTGGCACATATCGTACCATTTAGCGAGTGTTATACGGGTAATAGGACGGCAAAAGTGTCAAATTATTGCGAAACTACTATATAGGTGCTTGTAAGTAATTGATTATGAGATTGAAAATTTTTTGTTGAATAAGCTGGATTGGATAAGTTTTTTATGAAACAGGATCATTGTTCGCTGTTTTGTTCAGGAGGGGGTATAGCACACAATAAAAAACCCGGCACAAGGCCGGGTTTCACTTTTTCATAGTTTTAGATTGTACTAAGGCATAATTACTCTCTGCCGGTAATGTTGTAACCAACAGTAAACAGGAATAAGGAGTTACGCCAGTCGGCAGCGTTATCGTTGTCGTTCAGCTTGGAAATATCGCCATTGTAACGGACACCAACACTTAAGCCCATCGGAACAGAACCAAGGCCAACGCCAAAGGCATAACCTAAGCTGGTAGCTTTAAACTGATCCAGATCGTCGTCTACGTTCTGGTCATCGACTTCAATATCTCCTCCGATTCTGAACGACACCTGCGGACCACCTTCAAAATAAACAGGACCAGCGTTAATGCGGGCTAGTACAGGCACATCAAGGTAACTTAGCTTATACTTTACCACATCATCTTCCGACTCGGCCCCTTTCTTTGAAAACAGCAGTTCAGGTTGTACAGAGAAGAAATCTTCTGTAATGGGCACATTGGCTGTCAGACCTCCATGGAAGCCCCACATCGATTCAAGACCATCCGTGTCGTCACCTTCAAAGCTAGACAGGTTTGCTCCTGCCCGAATGCCAATTCCGACTTGTGCTTGTGCGGCCACGAAGGTCGCTAAGGTAAAAATGAGTAAAAATAACGTCTTCTTCATAGTTGTAAACTGTAAGTAGATAGTTGGTAATCAAACAAGGCGGGGGAGGTAAAACCTGACTGCCGCCTGATGTAAGCCTATTACGAAGGCTTCGAACAAAAGTATAGAAATGAGAATACTTTTGTTGGCGGAAGGGTGCAACTGCGAGGTATCTTTTACAATAGGGTTATACGAAAAAAAGCACCAACTAATAGAGTTGGTGCTTGAGATAATTAGTTAATAAACAATTATTTAGCGTGTATGGCTGTTAGCCGGCCCATCCTTCTCTGTCGAGGCTGCGGTACTGAATAGCTTCTGCTAAATGTTCAATTTTTATTTCTTTGCTATCCGCAAGGTCTGCAATAGTTCTGCTCACTTTCAGGATGCGGTCGTAGGCGCGTGCCGATAAACCCAGCCGCTCCATAGCTGTTTTTAGAAGCGTTCTGCCAGCTTCATTTACCTGGCATATGTCCTTCACCATTTGCGACGGCATCATGGCGTTGGAATGTATGCTGTCGAAGTCTTTGAAACGCTCGTGCTGTAGCTTACGCGCTGTAACCACGCGCTCGCGTATGCTTTGGCTGTCTTCTGCACGGCGGGTTGCTGTCATCTCATCAAACGTAACCGGCGTTACCTCCACGTGCAGGTCAATGCGGTCCAGCAAAGGACCGCTTACCTTATTCAGGTAACGCTGCACAATGCCCGGCCCGCAGACACATTCTTTCTCCGGGTGGTTATAATAACCGCAGGGGCACGGGTTCATGCTGGCAATGAGCATAAAGTTAGACGGAAAATCGATGGTGGTTCTAGCCCGGGAGATGGTTACACGGCGCTCTTCCAATGGCTGCCGCATCACCTCCAGCACCGAACGCTTGAACTCCGGCAATTCATCTAAAAACAACACCCCGTTATGGGCAAGCGAAATTTCACCGGGTTGCGGTACGCCACCGCCACCAACCAGCGCTACATCGGAAATGGTGTGGTGCGGTGCTCGGTATGGGCGCGTCGAAAGCAGTGAGGCCGCTTCGCCCAGTTTGCCTGCTACCGAATGGATCTTGGTCGTTTCCAGTGCTTCGTTTATAGACAGCGGCGGCAGGATAGACGGCAGCCTTTTGGCCAGCATGGTTTTACCGGCACCCGGAGGGCCGATCATAATGACGTTATGGCCGCCGGCTGCAGCAATCTCCAAGGCTCTTTTGATATTTTCCTGTCCCTGCACATCGGCAAAATCAGCGGCGTACTGGTCTGCGCTGCTTTGGAACAGGTCGCGCGTGTTTATGGAAAGCGGCTCGATGTGCAGCCTGTCATCCAGGAACTCGATCGCCTCTTTGATGTTCTGCACCCCGATGATGTCAAGGTTGTTGACGATGGCAGCCTCACGGGCATTCTGTGCAGGAAGTATAAATCCTTTAAAACCCTCTTTGCGGGCCTGTATGGCAATGGGCAATACTCCTTTGATCGGCCGCAACGAACCATCCAGCGAAAGCTCTCCCATGATCATGTACTGCGACACCTTGGCAGGACTCATCTGACCGGAGGCAGCAAGTATGCCCGTGGCAATGGTCAGGTCGTAGGCAGAGCCTTCTTTGCGGATATCGGCAGGCGCCATGTTGATGACCACCTTCTGGCGCGGCATTTTGTAGTGGTACTGCTTCAGGGCCGATTCGATGCGCTGTTCGCCTTCTTTGACCGCATTATCCGGGAGGCCGACCAGGAAATACTTGGTGCCTGCACTTACACTTACTTCGATGGTAATGGTATAGGCATTTACGCCCTGCACGGCACTGCCAAACGTCTTGATGAGCATACTTTCTTTTAAAGTATAAATAGGATGATTTTGAGTCGAAACAACCGGCAAAGTTAATTGATTCCAAGCAGGAACAGCTTTAGAACAAAATAGATTTATTTTTTCAGCCTGATCATATCCGGGTGCAGCGGCAGGTAGGTGTCCACCACGTTTTCATCTTTCCTGTGGATAGTGACAGCAGTGCAGGTACTGTCGGGGAGGGTGACCTCGAAGGCAATGCCACGGGCTACATCATCGTAAATGTATACCTGTTGCTGCTTTGTGTTGGTGTAGTAAGCCAGGGGAGTTAGCTTATACTTCTGGCGGATGTCTGCAATGTTGCTCCCGGTGCCTATACTTCCTGAGGTTTTGAAAGCGGGTGACGTTACCTGTACCTGTTCTGTCCGCAGGGCTTCCTGGCCTTTTTCAAGGTGGCGCACAAAGTATACGGCTACGTATTGGCGCACCTTCTTCTCATCAGGGTTTATCCAGAAGTTGAGGGCTTTTCCCATGGCGGCGTCGCCACTATCAGGCTGGCCCAGCTTGCTGTTCACCAGCTCTGCCGTTTCGCCTAAGCGGATCTGGCCAATGCGCTCACCGGGTACGATCAGGTAGGAAGAGTCGGGTTTTGGCGGAGCCTTGGCCACGGGCTTTTTTATAGTATCAGCTGCGAGCGTATCTGGTTGCGAGGCTTGTTGCTGTGCCGGTTTGCTGTTGCTGCTGCGGCTATCGCAGGAAAGAGTAGCGAAGACAAGTAGAAAGTATAAAATGCAGCGGTATCTCATGGTATAAAAAATCAGGGTATCCGCTACCGCACCGTGCAGTGGCGGATACCCTGTTATACGCTCCGCTGGTATACTTGTGCGAAGTGCGCTGCCGAAGTATAAACTACGTGAGTTTCTGCTCCAGTAACAGAATAAGAATGTGGATCACTTTGATGTGGATCTCCTGCACGCGGTCGGCATAACCGAAGTGCGGCACGCGGATCTCTACGTCGCAGAGCTGAGCCAGTTTGCCACCATCCTTGCCTGTTAAGCCTACCACCGTCATGCCTTTGGCCTTGGCTGTTTCGGCTGCTTTCAGCACGTTGCCCGAATTACCGCTGGTGCTGATGGCCAGCAGCACGTCGCCTTTGTTGCCCAGTGCTTCCAGGTAGCGCGAGAACACAAACTCATACCCGTAATCGTTGCCCACACAGCTCATGTGGCTGGCATCGGAAATGGAAATGGCTGGGATGGCCCGGCGGTTGTCGCGGTAGCGGCCGGTCAGTTCTTCGGCAAAGTGCATGGCATCGCACATAGAGCCGCCGTTGCCGCACGAAAGGATTTTGCCACCTGCCGCTATAGCCTCTGCCATTGCATTGGCGGCACGCTCGATAGCGGCAATGTTGTTTGGGTCTGCGATAAAGTTATTCAGCGTTTGCTGTGCCTGCGCCAGCTCGGCAAGTATGGTATTGGTCATGATTGTATGCTGTTCCGGCAATGCCGGGTATTGTTCTTCTAAATTTCTGCTGATTTATACTTACACCGTCAGCTGCATCTGCGTCAGTTTGGAGTACAGGCCGCTGGTTTGCAGCAGCTCGTCGTGCGTGCCCCGCTCTACAATGCGCCCTTGTTGCAGCACCACAATTTCGTCTGCGTGCTGGATGGTGCTGAGTCGGTGCGCGATCACGATGGAGGTGCGGTTCTTCATCAGGTTTGTGAGGGCCTCCTGTACCAGCTTCTCCGATTCCGTATCCAAGGCGGAGGTGGCTTCATCCAGTATAAGTATGGGCGGGTTCTTCAGAATGGCGCGGGCTATACTTAAACGCTGGCGCTGCCCACCCGAAAGCCGGCTGCCCCGGTCGCCTATCATAGTCTGATAACCCTCCGGCGTCTGCATGATGAACTCATGCGCATTGGCAATCTGAGCCGCCGCAATCACATCGGCCTCCGTGGCGTCTGTTTTGTTAAAGGCGATGTTGTTGAAGATGGTGTCGTTGAAGAGAATAGACTCCTGTGTTACCACGCCCATCTTATCCCGCACCGACTCCATGGTATAATCGCGGATGTCGTGGCCGTCGATGTAAATGCCTCCGGAAGTCGGGTCGTAGAAGCGCGGGATCAGGTCGGCCAGTGTAGACTTACCTCCTCCCGAAGGGCCTACCAACGCCACGGTTTTTCCTTTTTCAATGCTCAGGTTAATATGCTGCAGTACTGCCTTATCCCCGTAGCCAAAAGAGACATCCCGGAACTCGATCTGGTGCTGAAACTCAGAAAGCACCTTTGCGTTTGGCTTGTTCACGATCTGCGGCTTGGTATCGATCACTTCCAGCACGCGTTCACCGGATACCAGGCCACGTTGGATGTTGCTGAATGCTGAAGACATGGCTTTGGCCGGTACCAGCACCTGCGAGAACAGGATGATGTACGTGATAAACTCGGCCGGCTGCAGTTCGGACTGCTGATTGAGCACCAAGTTACCGCCATAGTATAAAAGCCCTGCCACCACACTTACGCCCATGAACTCGGAAAGGGGAGAGGCAAGATCGCGTTTGTGGGCAATGGAGCGCTGGATGCGGGCGTAGCGGTTGTTCTGGTCGTTGAACTTGTCCATGATAAACGGCTCCGCGTTGAAAGCCTTGATCACACGCATGCCGCTCAAGGTCTCATCGATGATCGTCAGGATGAAGCTAAGGGAATCCTGCCCCTGCTTGGCTTTGCGCTTCAGCCTTTTTGAAATGCTGGCAATGATACCCCCAGAAAGCGGCAGCAGGATCAGGGTAAAAAGCGTGAGTTTTACCGACATGCTAAACAGCACAGCAAAGAAGGCAATGATCGTGATCGGCTCGCGCACCACCACCGTCAGGGTGCTTACCACCGAGTTTTCCACTTCCTGTATGTCCACAGTCAGGCGTGTCATCAGGTCGCCTTTGCGCTTATCCGATAAGTAGCCCAGCTGCAGTTGCGTTACGCGCTCGTACACGGCGTGGCGCATTTTTTTTACCACATGGGCCCGTAATGCACCTATAATCCGGAAAGCCAGGTAACGGAACAGGTTAGCCAGTAACACTGAAGCAACTACCACAAGGCAGACGAAAAGCAAAGCTCCTTCGCGCCCATGCTCCAGAATTACCTGCCCGAAATAGTAGTTAAAGAAATCGGTGAAAAAGCTGATCTCGAACCGGAACTCCGGCCGCTGGGTAACCATGGACATGGCTTCTTCGGTGCCCACCTGCCCAAACAGCACATTTAGCAGCGGGATAATGAGCGTAAAGTTGAACAGGCCGAAAACAATGCCCAGAACAGTGTAAACAAAGTATAGCGGAACGAAACGGCTGTAAGGCCGCGCAAACTGCAGTATCCGGAGGTACGTCTTCATAAAGTAGGGTTCCGGGTGGGCGGCTCTGAATTCTCAGAGCGGTTGCCGCACTTTTAGCTGGCATTGTTGCCGCTAAAGCCGGAGTAAGTATAAAAATATAATTGCTTCAGGTTAAGGCTTAAGCAGCAGCGTAACTGGAGCATAGCCGCCGCAAAGATAACCATTTAGTAGTTGTGATTTTAAAGATGCGGGGAAAGGGTAAGTAATTCTTGGGTTATAGCTCTTTAAAGGAGTTATCTGCTTGTTGCTTCGTAGCTGAGGTTTATACTTGTAGCAAGCGAGCCTTTGCTTCGTAGTCTCTTCTCATCCCAGTCTAACCCACCTATACTCCCATAGTTTCTCTCCGAGCGCTTAGGGCCGCGGGGCCTCGTCCTCGGGCATCGCGCTGTCTAGCTTTCCTGCCTAACGGCTGCCACTATCGTGGCACCGGAAACCCATAAGGCGCTCAACCCAAGGACTGGAAACGACACTGCTTCGTGAGCGGCTTTGCAACTGGGAACCATGTGTAGGGACAGGTCGCGACCTGTCCGCACTATACCAGCAGCAATGAAAGTATAACTTCAGCTAAAGCAGTATCAGAGTTCCCCTCCTTAAACAAGGAGGGGCCAGGGGTGGTTGGACAACTGTAGCAATGAAACTTATTCTTGCAAGAAGGCTGAGACGCAATTCCCCTCCTTGGAGGGGTGCAGGGGTGGGTTTATACTTGAGCTTAAATGCCAACTGCTGGTCGGGGAGAGTATAAAAAAACAAACCCCCTCCTGTTTCCAAGAGGGGGCTGACAAGTCTTGCTTAAAACTCGTGCAGGCGTTGCGGGATGTTCCAGCGGAAAGCTACCGAAGTAAAGGCGGTGTTCTTGTCGAGGGTGTTTAGTTCAGCGTCGGTGCGGCGCAGAATCTGCTTCAGGTCGACGAAGACGTTGTGGCGCAGCTGGAACGAAGCCGTGAGGTCGAGGTGCACCTGGTTGGTTTTGATGCCTTGGCCTATCTCGTTGCCATAATCCTGCGCGCGTGTCAGGTAAGACAGATTTACGTTGTTGCCCCAGTTCAAAGTATCCGTTTCCAGGTACTCATCCTGTCCGTATTGGGTGGCAATGGCCTTGGCCGTAAGGTTCAGGCGCGGGATGGGCTGGTAGCGCACAATACCAACGAGCTCATACAGGTTGGCCCCTGTAGGGTGAGCTAATGGCTGATTGTAGTGCTGGTAATTGGTGAACTGGTCTACGTGCTGGTAAGTATAAGGGCGGATGATGTTCACCTCCCCCTGTAGGTCCAGGTTGGGCAGCCCGAATGCATCTATATACTTGGCTCCTACCTGGGCTGCCTGTTTGTTGGCCCACCAACCGTTGCCAGCTTTCATCTCACGCAGCAGGAACTCGTCCAGCATCAGCTGTCCGTACAGCTGCACGCGGTTGTAGATGTTCCAGCGGAAGTCGGCTCCCAGCATGGCATTATCCTCGCTTCCCAGGCCCTGCTCTATACTTCTGTAAAAAATTATCGGATTGAGGTACTGCAGCTCGAACTTGCCTTCGTCGCGTGCAAACACGATCTGCTCGAACAGGCCCAGGTTAAAGTTGTCGGTGATGTTAATGCCCAGGCGGTGCAGTGCCATGTATTTTTTCGGGAACAGCTCGTCGCGGCCGGTACGGCGGAACTCTGAGATCAGCTCCTGCCACAGGCTCTGGTAATGAATGCGCCATACATTGGCATTCAGCTTCAGGAAGAAAGCCGGCGGTGCATAATCCGAATAAATAAGGGAGCGGTAACCATCGCCTATAAAGTGGCGGTCGTGGCCGAGCTGCAGTTCCACGTGCTTTGAGGGTGCATAGTTCAGGTAACCGCGGGCAGTAATAAAATCGTAGCCATCGCCTTTAAAGGTTTTCCAGAAGCCTTCGTGCGGCACCACATTGTCGCGCTTGATGCGGTCAACCACATAGCTCGGGAATTTGGCCTGGTTCTCGCCTATGAAAGTATAAAAACCGAACTTCTCATCAATGGTGCCTTCCAACTGCACGCCGCGCGTGTTGATGTAGCGCATGCCGTCGCTCTGGTTATCGTAGCCTGCCTCTAGGTGCAGCACCGGGTTCACGCGCAGCGTAAACACATCACTTTCGTAGTGGTAAAGGTCGGAAGGCTTGCGGTAAAAATACTTCAGGAAAACCTGTTCGCTGTCTTTGGCACGGTTGGTATAGTTCCAGTTATCGTTCAGCAGGTATTGTGTGTTAAACTGGTCTGCGGCAGATATGGTATTACGGGCACCCACCTCAGCCAGGGCAGCTACATCGCGACGGCCGTATGGGCGTACGCTGGTCTGCAGTTCCGGCACCTCAGTTCCATACTTTATCTGGTAACGGTCTATCAGGTGGTAGGTGTCGCGGTCGTAGGGTACGTATACATCCTGTGCTTTAACAGCAGAGAACGATAACAGAGATAGCGCCAGCAGGCGTAGTCGTAATCTCATAAAAATTGACGTATGTTTGGGGCAAATTTATACTTTCAAGAAACCGAATTTACTCTTTTGCAGCAAGAATGTTGTAAGGCCGCTCAATTTTAAAGCATGACAGTGGCCGCATCCGTACCTGGCGTGCAGAAAGTATAAATTAGTTATCAGGAAGTATAAACGTGCTTGCAGCGGCTATAATTATAGTACAAGCAATTTATAGTTGCTGCAACCTGCGTATCTTTAGCCCATAATCTAAGCCAACTATGCGAAACCCGAACCTCCATATCTTGACAGATACGCCCTCGCTGGCAAACCATTTTGTAGCCGAGCTGCGCGATGTAACGGTGCAGCACGACAGCCTGCGCTTCCGGCGTAACCTGGAGCGACTGGGCGAGTTACTGGCTTACGAGATATCCAAAACCTTGCCTTATACGTCGGCAGGCATTACTACGCCGCTGGCACAGACGCAAACCATGCTGCTGGCCGAGCAGCCGGTGTTAGCCACCATCCTTCGTGCCGGTCTGCCCCTGTACAACGGCATGCTCAACTACTTCGATAAGGCATTCAGCACGTTTGTAGGAGCCTACCGGGTAGAAGAACAGAACACGGAGCTGCAGATCAACATGGAGTACCTGGCGTCTACGGATATCCATGACAAGATCCTGATCCTGGCCGACCCGATGCTGGCCACAGGCAGATCGCTGGTAAAATCGTATAAAGGAATGTTGCGCCATGGCAAGCCGGTGCAGGTGCATTTTGCCGCTGCGATTGCCTCGCCGGAGGGAGTGGCCTACGTGCAGGAACAGGTGCCGGAGGCACATATCTGGCTCGGAGCATTGGATGAGCGACTGAACGAACATTTCTACATTGTGCCTGGCTTAGGCGATGCCGGCGACCTGGCCTTCGGACCCAAAGTATAGCTGAACCTTTAGGTTGGGTAGCCTGTTGCTAAAAGGTTGGCTATGAGCACAATAAAGTAAGGTGTTTCAAAGTTATTATTGTAAAAGTTATACTATTTTACAATTCTTGGCTCGTATAAATTATTTAGAGGAGCTTTATTTAAACAAGAGTACAAATTAGATTAGTTGTGGCGGAGGAAATACTTAAATACCTGTCGGTTTACCTGGTAAGCATGGTAAAATTTTTTGGAGGGCCGGTGGCAGGAAGTAGCTTAGGATTACCGTATGCACAAACGGTGCTGCTCACAGTAGCCGGCATGATGACGAGCGTTGTGATTTTCTCTATCATTGGTAGGGCTTTTTCTAAATGGATGTCCAGGCGCCGCCGCGAAAAACAGAAGCCGGTTTTCTCCAAAAAGAACCGCCGCATTGTGCAGGTATGGCAGCGCTTTGGTGTTATTGGCATCGCCTTCCTTACCCCAATTTTTCTGACGCCTATACTTGGCACCGTGGTAGCAGCCCTGTTTGGAGCACCCAAGAAGCACATCTTCATACACATGCTGTGGAGCGCCATTTTGTGGGGAGCTGCCCAGACGCTATTTGTATATGAGTTCAGGGATTTTGCTTCTTCCCTATTTTAGCGTAGGCTTTACACTTTAAACAACAAGGCCGGCCCATCTACAGGGCCGGCCTTGTTGTTTTAGCGCTTCTTGCTGCTTTTCTTTTTAGTTTTCTGCCAGAACGAGTTTTTAGGGTCGCCCTTGCCTCTCTTAGGCTTGCTTTTCGGGATGGCTTTCTTCTCGTGGAAGGCTCCTTTGAAGTCCGGGTTCTCGCTGCGCTTCTGGTGGTCGATGTCACGGGCGATGGCCTGTTGTTCGTCAAATGGCGTTTCAAATACTTCTACTTCTGCCGGTAAAGGCTCTTCCGGTATCTGCATCCGTATCAGTTTCTCGATCTTGCGGATGTGGTACATCTCGGCGGGGTTGGCAAACGTAACGGCAGCACCCACTTGCTCGGCACGGCCTGTGCGGCCTATGCGGTGTACATAATCTTCATACACAAACGGCACATCGAAGTTGATCACATGGCTCACCATACTTACGTCGATGCCACGGGAAGCTACATCGGTTGCCACCAGGAAGCGTACATCGCCCCCTTTAAAAGCTTCCATGGAGTTGATGCGCGTGCTCTGGCCCTTGTTGCCATGGATGGCACGTACTTCACCGTACTCTCTTCGCTCCAGGAACTTGGCCACGTTCTCTGCATTCTTCTTGCTGCGGGTAAAAATGATTACCCGGTTAAAAGTCTCCCTGTCCCGGATGAGGTATTCCAGCATAGCAATTTTGGTGCGCAGGTTCGGCACCTGGTAGAGCACCTGGCTAACGGTTTCTACCGGCGTGGCCTGTGGCGTTACCTCAATGCGGGTCGGGAACTCCAGGAACTCTTCTGATAGCTCCACCACTTTGGGGTGCATAGTTGCCGAGAACAGCAGGTTCTGGCGTTTGCGCGGCAGCACTTCAAGCAACTGACGGATCTGCGGCATAAAGCCCATGTCCATCATCTTGTCGGCCTCGTCCAGTACCAGCGTCTTTATTTCTTTCAGGATCAGCTCGCCTTTGATGTACAGCTCCATCAGTCGCTTGGGCGTGGCAACCAGTATGTCTATTCCTTTATTTATCGTCTCGATCTGCGTTTTAGGTCCGAGTCCGCCATAAATGGCTGTGTGACGCAGATCGGTATACTTTGCGAGCAGCGTGATGTTCTCCTCGATCTGCATGGCCAGCTCACGCGTTGGCGCCAGTATAACGGCACGCGGATTGTCACCCTGCGCATATTTCACCTTCATGAGTATGGGCAGCAGGAAAGCCGCCGTTTTGCCCGTACCTGTCTGGGCAATGCCCATCACATCGTGGCCACCCATTATAACCGGGATCGCCTTCAGCTGAATGGGGGTTGGCTTTTCGTAGCCGGCTTCTTCAATGGCATTCAGCAGCTGTCTGTTCAGCTTAAAATCCTCAAAGGTGGTTATTTCTTTTTCTGCTTCTTCTGCCATGGTGGTACTATATACTTTGTGTTGATGTACAAAGGTACGGGAAATTTGTGGGAGGGAGGTGAAATGATGAAAACCACGGGCGCAAGTGTATTAAATGTGCTTTCAGCTGCAACCCTTCCACAAAGATCAGGGTCCATTAGGAAGAGACCGTTATTCTACCACCTAACCCTGCTGCTTATGAAAAGGAATTTGTTCAACTCAACTATATTAACAGGTATAGCCGGTGCCGCGTTGGTTCTGCTCGCTGCCTGCCAGAAAGAAATGACGGATAACTCTCCTAACGTGCGGCCACTGACAGAGCAGGAAACAAAGACCGTTGCCAGTTCCAATGATTTTGCCTTTCGCTCTTTTGCCCGCTTAAGTGAGGAGGAGGCAGCAGAGAACATCTTTATCTCGCCGCTAAGTATAAGTATGGCCTTGAGTATGGCTTATAATGGTGCCGAAGGCTCAACCAAAGAAGCCATGCGCCAGACACTAGGCTTTGAACTGACGACAGACGAGGACATCAACAAGTCGTTCAAGAACCTGGATGTGCTGCTGAAAGGTATTGACAAGAAAATTACATTCAACTCGGCCAACTCGCTGTGGCACAGCAATCAATATAAACTACAGGCGCCTTTCGTAAAAACCAACCAGACCTACTTCGATGCTACTGTGCAGGGACTGGACTTTTCTTCGCCTTCGGCCAAAGACCAGATGAACGACTGGGTGAAGACCAAAACCAACGGCAAGATCGAAAAGATTGTGGAGCAGGTGCGCCCTGACCAGGTCCTGTTCCTGATCAACGCCATTTACTTCAAAGGCACATGGACCTACCCTTTCGATCCGAAATTAACCCGGCCGGACCAGTTCCGGAAGGAGGATGGCACCATCGTTACCCACGACTTCATGACCCTGAAGAACGGGAAGTACCTCTACTACCAGGATGACAGCAAAGAGCTGATCGACCTGCCCTACGGCAACCGTCAATACAGCATGACCATCCTGATGCCAAAAGAGCAGCACACGGTACGCGATCTGGTGCAGGAACTGAACGGAGCTAACCTGGGAAACTGGCTGTCAGAAGCAGATACTTCTAAGCTGGAGCTGCACATGCCCAAGTTCAAGCTCGAATACGACAAGGCGCTGAACGACCTGCTGACGCAGCTAGGGACGGGCGTAGCTTTTAGCGAGAATGCCGATTTCAGCCGCATGGTGGAAGGGCAGCGGAACCTGGCCATCTCCGAAGTAAAGCATAAAACCTTTGTGGAGGTGAACGAAGAAGGCACCGAAGCAGCAGCGGCCACCTCTGTAGGCATTGTGGTTACCTCCCTGCCTCCATCTATCCGCATCGACAGGCCCTTTGTGTTCCTGATCCGGGAGAAATCCTCCAACGCCATTGTGTTCATAGGCAAGCTGATGCAGCCACAGTAGCCACAAGCCGGGTAAGAGAGTAGATTTCTGCAGCACGCTAAGGTAATGTGTATTAACTTTGTTGAGCACTTATCTTAGCAACATGAAATCTATCCTCATAAAGAACGCCCAACTCGTTAACGAAGGAAGTATAACCACTGCCGATGTTCTGGTAAAAGACGGACGCATTGCACAGATTGGCCAAGGGATAACTGCCCAGGTCGACGAAACCATTGATGCCACCGGCCTGCACCTGCTGCCCGGCGTGATCGATGACCAGGTGCACTTCCGGGAACCGGGCCTGACGCACAAAGCAACGATAGCTACTGAAGCGCGTGCGGCTGTAGCGGGTGGTACCACTTCGTTTATGGAGATGCCCAACACGGTTCCCAACACGGTAACGCAGGAGCTACTGGAGGATAAGTATAAAATTGCCGCCGAGACCTCGCTGGCCAACTACTCCTTCTATATGGGCGCCACCAACGACAACCTGTCGGAGGTGCTGCTGACCAACCCGAATACGGTGTGTGGTATCAAGATCTTTATGGGATCTTCCACGGGGAACATGCTGGTGGATAACGAGCAGACGCTGGAGCAGATCTTCTCCAGAGCCAAACTGCCCATTGCCGTGCATTGCGAAGACGAGCAGACCATCCGCGACAACATGGCGCTGTATGAAGAGAAGTATGGCGACGACATCCCGGTGAAGTGTCACCCGGAGATCCGCAACGAGGCTGCCTGCTTTAAATCGTCTTTCCTGGCCGTGAAGCTGGCTGAGAAGTTTAACACTCGCCTGCACATCCTGCACATCTCCACCGAAGAAGAACTGAAGCTGTTCCGCAACGACATTCCGCTGGAGCAAAAGCGCATTACCGCCGAAGTATGTGTGCACCACCTGTGGTTCGACAAGGAGGACTATGATACCTTCGGCACGCAGATCAAGTGCAACCCGGCAGTGAAGGAGGCGCGCCACAAAAAAGGCCTGCTACAGGGCTTGTTGGAAAATAAACTCGATGTGATTGCCACTGACCATGCCCCGCACTTGTGGGAAGAGAAGCAGAGCAAGTATAAACAGGCGCCGTCTGGAGTGCCGCTGGTGCAGCACTCGCTGCAGATGATGCTGGAGTTCGTAAAACAAGGCAAACTGACGCTGGAGAAGATAGTAGAGAAAATGAGCCATGCGCCGGCCATACTTTTTAACGTGCGTGAGCGGGGTTACATCCGCGAAGGCTACTGGGCCGACCTGGTGCTGGTAGACCTGAATAAGCCGTATACCGTGACCAAAGATAACACCTACTACAAGTGCGGTTGGTCGCCGTTTGAAGGTCATACTTTTAATTCGACTATAGCCCATACGATAGTTTCGGGGCACTTAGCTTATAGCGAAGGTGCTTTTGATGAGAGCAAGAAAGGGGAGAGGATGTTGTTTGACAGGTAGTATGGAGCTAGAGCGATTTAAAGAACTGCATGCCCGGTTTTTTGGGAAAAAGCTGCCGGAGGAGGTATTAGCTTCAGAGGAGTATGAGGCCTATGAGGAGGCCATACACGAAGATGAAGCCTTCTACAATTGGGCAACAGCAGAAAAGCTAAAAGCCAAAGGCTTTGACTACGAAAGCTACTGCTGTATGATGATGGCCGACAAAGTATACGAGAGCCTGGATGAGGACGGGGAGATCAGGTATGACGACCCGGAGGTGGTCATCAATAAGTGGGACGCAGGGCTTTACGGTATACCGGTACACAACGGCGGCGCCACCATGGTGGTGATTAACTACTGCCCCTGGTGCGGTACAAAGCTGAATAAGTAAGCCTTTCCCAGTATGGCGCGAGCGTTCACGCTCGTGCCATACTATAGTTGGGCCTCCGGCCCGGCTGGGTCTGAGACTCGAATTTATAGTTTGGACACGAGTTGCAAATCCATGTCAGCGAAAGGCTGAGTAAGTAATAAGGTATGCCCTCGCTCGCGTCCCGCGAGTGTGAGGCATAGGGTGGCGTCCCGCCACGTTTTAAAATAATATCATACTATAGCGGCCAGAGTCCGCATAATAGTGCACACTCGCGGGACGCGAGCGAGGGCAATAGGAAAATTCCCCTCCTCGGAGGGGTGGGTTTCTTAGCGAAATTTTAATAATAGCAACTCGCTTTGCTTTAATGGATTAGCTTTTTAAAGCGAAAATACCTGAAATTTTTTAACCAAAAAATGCGTATCAGGTATTGTAAATAAGAAAACGGCACGTATATTTGCATTCTCAAACGAGACACGGTGGTTGTAGCTCAGTCGGTTAGAGCACCAGATTGTGATTCTGGGGGTCGTGGGTTCGAGCCCCATCTTCCACCCCAAGCCCTTGAAGCAAACCTTCAGGGGCTTTTTTATTTACCTGAATTGCTAAATTGTTGAAAGGTTAAATTGTTACTCAGCAACAAATAACAACTATTTTAGCAGAAGCCGATTGCTGGTAAGAATGTGCGGCTACAAGAGGAGTAGATGAAAGTTTATACTTCACCCTCATTCGTAATTCATAATTCGTAATTCATAATTAAAAAGATATGAGCTTAGTAGTAGTTGGTTCGATGGCGTTCGACGCGCTGGAGACTCCCTTCGGAAAAACAGACAAAATCGTAGGCGGCGCCGCTACCTATATTTCTTTGTCGGCTTCTTATTTTGTGAAGCCCGTGAATGTGGTATCAGTAGTGGGTGGTGATTTTGACCAGGACCACATCCAGCTGATGCACCAGCGCAACATCAGCACCGAAGGCGTGCAGGTAAAGGAGAATGAGAAGTCTTTCTTCTGGTCCGGCCGCTATTTTAACGACATGAACAGCCGTGAGACGCTTGTTACCGAGCTAAACGTGCTGGGCGACTTCGACCCGATCATACCGGAAAGCTACCAGGGCTGCGAGTTCCTGATGCTGGGCAACCTGGCCCCGCAGGTACAGCGCACCGTGATTGAGCGCCTGAACAACCGTCCGAAGCTGATCGTGATGGATACCATGAACTTCTGGATGGACATTGCCCTGGACGAACTGAAGCAGACAATGGCGCTGGTGGATGTGCTTTCCATCAACGACGAAGAGGCGCGCCAGCTGAGCGGTGAATATTCGCTGGTGAAGGCTGCCCGTAAGATCATGGCCATGGGACCAAAATTCCTGATCATCAAGAAAGGCGAGCATGGAGCCCTGCTGTTTAACGACGACAAAGTGTTCTTTGCGCCAGCCCTGCCACTGGAAGAGGTATTTGACCCAACCGGTGCCGGCGATACGTTTGCAGGTGGTTTTATCGGCTACATTGCCGCTACAGGCGATATAAGCTTCGAAAACATGAAGCGTGCCGTGATCCACGGATCGGCCTTGGCCTCGTTCTGTGTTGAGAAATTCGGCACCGAGCGCCTGAAGAACCTGAGCCAGGAAGAAATCGACAACCGCGTGCAGCAGTTCGTGAACCTTGTGCAGTTCGAATCGCAGGTTGTGTAAGTATAAAGAAAGTATAAAATAAAAAGCCGCTCTGTTCAGGAGCGGCTTTTTTTATTGTTGTTGCCTAAGCCATAGTTTGGCCTCGATGATATCTTCAAAATACTTGATGTTGATCATGTTCTCCTGTATGGCGGCTTTGTTGCTCTGCTCCATGCTCATCTTGCCAAATACGTCGGCAGGCACCAGGAAAGCTATGTAGCGTACATGCAGCTCTTTCGCCTTCGGAAACCATACTTCGTCAAGCCATTGCTGGTTCTCCTGCGGCATTACCTTCAAACCACTCGTATCAGCCAGAATTTTATTCGCGTTATGCTCCTCCAGCACAGCCAGCGTGCCCAGTGCTATCTCCCGGAACACATCAGGTTTAAGGAAGCCTGTGTAGACCGAAACCGCCGCCTGAATTCCCGGATCAAAATAGTAAGTAGTAAGCATAAGTTAAAAGTATGGACGTATTGCAAGGGTATGAAGATTCTAATGTAGGTAAACCACCGATAAGTATAAAATATTAAGTAAAAATACTTAGAAGGTATAATACGCAGATGTGTTGTAAGAGCTGCCTGTGCGTGTTTACTTTTTATACTTTGAAACAAAGAATTGCCGCCCAGGGTAAAAAGGAGGGTAACTAACAGAAGGGAAAGATCATGAATGAGAATAAGAATCCAATGAAAGGCAAGAAAGGTCAGGAAGATCCAACCAACAAAGTAAAAACGGATCCTACGCATAAAGTGCAGCAGACAGAAGACAGCAAAGTGCAAAACCCGAACCGTAACCTGGCACAAGGAGGTAACAACATGCCTTTGAAGAAGAAATAAAAAGATAAGCTCCATGTATAAAAGAGGAAAGCCCACCAGCTTTCCTCTTTTTGTTTTCGTGCAAATCCGCACATCTTTCTATCTTTACCCTCCGCACAAACAGTTCTCCATGCAGGAAACAGATATATGTATAGTTGGGGCCGGGCCGGGTGGCGCAACCGCTGCCCTGCACCTGGCGCAGCAGGGTATCCCTTCGTTGTTGATCGATAAAGCCGTTTTCCCGCGTGACAAGATTTGCGGTGATGCGCTCAGCGGCAAAGTGGTGAGCGAACTGAAGCGTATACACCCGGAATTACCGGAGCGCCTGAGCCAGCAGCCGGTGCAACTGCCCTCCTGGGGAATCCATTTTATATCACCTGCCGGTCACAAGCTCAGCGTGCCGTTCAAGTATAACTACAACTCCGCACACGACACGCCCTCCGGTTACATTGCCAAAAGGGTAGACTTTGATAACTTTCTGATTGAGGAGGTAAAGAAAAGACCGGAGATCACGTTGCTGGAAGGCATGGATATTTCTTCTTATACCCGCGAAAACGGCCAAATCAGGCTGTCCGACAGCAGCGGAAGTATAAATATCAGCACCAAGCTGCTCATTGCCGCCAACGGCGCGCATTCCTCTTTCTCCAGGCACATAGCTGGTATCAAGCAGGAGCCGGAGCATTACTGTGCCGGGTTGCGGGCCTACTACAAGAACGTGTCGGGGCTGGATCAGGACAACTTCATTGAGCTGCACTTCTTCAAAGATTTTCTGCCAGGTTATTTCTGGATATTTCCGCTGCCGGATGGGTATGCGAACGTGGGCGTGGGTATGTTGAGCGAAGCCGTGAGCAAACGCAAAATAAACCTGAAGCGCGAGATGCTGCGCATGATCGCCGAGCACCCGGAACTTAAAAAACGCTTTGCCAACGCCGAGCTGGTAGGCGACATCAAAGGGTATGGTTTGCCGCTGGGTTCTAAAAAGCGCACGATCTCCGGCGACAATTACATGCTGGTAGGCGATGCCGCCTCGCTGATTGATCCCTTTACCGGTGAAGGCGTAAGCAACGCCATGATCAGCGGCCGCTGGGCAGCTACACAGGCGGCACAATGCCTGGTACAGAGCAACTTCTCCGCTGATTTTATCCAGGCTTATGATAAAGCCGTTTACAACCGACTCTGGAAAGAATTGAAGCTAAGCCGCCAGATGCAACGCCTCCTCGACTACCCGTGGCTGTTTAACCAGGTGGCTAACAAAGCCGCCACAAACAAAGCCCTCGCCGAAACCATTTCCTGCATGTTCACCGACCTGGACCTGCGCGAAAGGCTCAAGCAACCGTCGTTCTATATGAAGCTGCTTTTTAATTAGAGTACAGGGCGAGGAGGCTGGCTAAAACTCCTGCTTCAGCCATAGTTTAAAGTTCTGCTTTTCCGCTTCCGTGGCGTCTGCTCTTTTGGCGATCGTATACTTTGGGTAGAAGGTTCTCTTATCAGCCTGCAGCAGCACCGTCAGCAGTTGCTTGTTGCGGAACAGTGTGAGCGTAATCAGGGAAATATCCTCCGTGAGCAGTGCCTGCAGGTTCTGCTCCAGCTTCCGACTGTTCACGGCGATCAGCTCATCGTCTATACTTAGCGCGGTGCTGGCCGGAGAGCCGGGAGCAATGCCCGCCACTTTTATACTTTGGTTCTCGGTAGTAGTCTTAAATCCGAAGAAGCGTTTGTGCAGCAGCGGGTTTGCCGTTTCCTGCAAGGTGCAGCCAACGTAGCGAAGCGCCTCATCCAGGGCCTGTTCTATAGGCGCAGTGCCATAAATAAACTGCTCAAAGTATGGCGTAAAATCGCTGCCTGCTACCTCGCTTACCAGCTGCGCGTAATCCTCTGAAGTATAGCCAATCCCTTTCTTGCCAAAATCCTGCCACAGGCACACCATCACCTGGTCCAGGTTAGCGCGGTTGTTAGTGGCTTTTCTGAGTTGCAGGTCCAGCAACAGGGCGGTGAGGGCACCTTTCACATAGATAGATACTTTGCGGTCCGGGATGCCGGGTTTGTAGCCGTCCAGCCACAGGTCGAAGGAGGACTCGGCAAGAGAAAGATTCTGATGGCCGAAGTCGGCGTAGTAGCGTTGCAGCGTGTTGTTCAGCTCCTCGAAATACTGCTCTGCGGTAAAGAAGCCGGAGCGGGCAAGTATAAAATCGCCGTAGTAGGTTGTCAGGCCCTCCACCACATAGCCGGTACGGAAGTAATTCTCTTTAGTGTAATCATACGGGTGCATTTCCGCAGGACGAATCTTCTTGATGTTCCACGTGTGGAAGAGCTCATGCGAGCTCACGCCCACAAACTCCTTGTACAGGCTTGGTAACATCAGTTGCTCACCGGGCCCCAGTGTGATCACGGTGGAGTTGCTGTGCTCCACCCCGTGGTAAAACCGGTAAGGTAGTATCTCGTTCAGGTAATGGTACTCCGTTACCGGGAAATCCCCGAAAAGCTCGAGTTGCTCTTTGGTAAAGTCCTCAAAATCGTGCCTTATCTTTTCCCAATCCGGCTGGCAATCGCCCTGTATCCAGATGTAAAAGGGTATGCCGGCTACATCATACTTTGTTTGCTTCAGAGAGGCACTCGCAATCAAAGGGCTGTCCACCAGTTCGTCGTAATCTTTTGCAAGCAGTATGTGAGGATCTGTTGCTTTCAGGCCGCAGGCAAGCTGCCAGTGCTTTTGTATAGCAAGTATGAGCTGACAAGGCTCGTGCTCGCGGCCCACTACCGCCATCATGCAGTTGATCGGGTTTAGGTAGAGCTGCGTTTCATCCAGCCAGGAGCCGCCCCCGTCCATCTGCCGCGCATAGAAAGTATAGCTGATGTTTATACTTGCTGCGCCACCCGTTTTTATCCGCCACCGGTCTTTCAATACTTTCTCCGCTAACAATGGCTGTCCATCGGCAGTGGCGGCAAACTGCTGTATCTTCTGGGCAAAGTGTTGCAGTTCGTAGCGCCCCGGGCGCCAGGCGGGCAGCTGTAAGTATAGCTCCTGTTGGGTGTTTTCTGTTACCACTATCTCAATAGTGAGGTAGTGGGAGAGGGGATTGGTATATGAAACGTGGTACTGTATCATGCGCGGTACTGGTGTTAAATGCAGTAAAAGAGGCCTTTGCAGCTGATTTAACGCTGTTTTAGCTTCTGTTGATGATCTTTTTTTAAATATTACTTGGGTTGACTTTGCTAATTTACAAAAGGTTACTAATTTTGCAGGCCATAATAAAACCATTGGCAGACGATGAAAAGAACATTCCAGCCTTCTCAGAGAAAAAGAAGAAACAAGCACGGTTTCAGATCTAGAATGGAAACCGCTAACGGTAGAAGAGTACTAGCTAGCAGAAGAGCTAAAGGCAGAAAGAAACTTACTGTTTCTGACGAGAGAAGACACAAGGCTTAATCCTTATTAGGTAGCGCTTTGCTCAGCCCGGAGCCGCTCAAGCAGATGGATCCAGCTAACGATACAAACGCAGAGCACTCAACTTCCTATACATTTTCGAAAGAAGAACGCTTGTGCAGTAAGCGCTTAATCTCGCAGCTGTTCAGCAAGGGTTCTTCTTTTAATTTGTATCCGTTACGCTTTGTTTATTACACCCCGCAGGATCTACTGCCGGGGCAAACGCAGCTGTTAATTTCGGTGTCGAAACGCTATTACAAGCGTGCCTCCGACCGTAACCGCTTAAAGCGGCAAATACGTGAGGCTTACCGCCTTAACAAGCAGCTTCTCGCACAGCACAAGGACCAGGCCCCCCGCCTCCTTGCCATATTATATATAGGTAAGGAAAAAAAATCCTTTGACACAATTCAAAAAAAACTAATTTCCGGTTTGGAACGTTGTCTGAGTAAGTAGTCTTACCTCGTTCTCAAACCTGAAATTACTATGTACAAGAAGTCTATTGTCGGTCTGCTGCTGGGCTGTCTTGCTATGGGGCTCTTCGCCTTCAAGACAGAATCAGAGCGTTACTTCGAGATAGCCAAAAACCTTGACGTTTTTGCTACGCTCTTTAAAGAGGTAAATACTTATTATGTGGATGATGTGCCGCCAGCCAAAATGGTGCGTACAGGCATCGACGCCATGCTTAAATCGCTGGACCCCTACACCAACTATATTCCTGAAGACGACATCGAGGATTTCAGAACCATGACTACCGGTCAGTACGGTGGCATTGGCGCTCTGATCGGCAACCGCGACGGCAAAGTGGTGGTGCAGATGCCTTACGAGAACTCTCCTGCACACAAGGCCGGTTTGGTAATCGGAGATGAGATCCTGAAAATAGACGGTGTAGTTGTTACAGGCAAGAATACTTCTGATGTAAGCCGGTTGCTCAAAGGGCAGGCAAACACACCGGTAAAATTAGAGGTTCGCAGCTACGGCCAGACCAAAAGCAGAACAGTAGAGCTGTCGCGTGCCAACATTATGGTTGAGAACGTGCCCTACTATGGTATGATCGACAACGAGATCGGCTACTTCCAATTATCCGGCTTTACGATGGATGCCTCCAAGGAAGTAAGAATGGCGGTTCAGAAGCTAAAGGAGCAGGGAGCCAAGAAGATCATCTTTGACCTGCGCGATAACCCGGGAGGTTTGCTGCACGAGGCAGTAAACATCTCCAACCTGTTTGTTGACAAAGGCAAAGACATTGTAAGCACCAAAGGCCGCGTAAAGGAGTGGAACAAAACCTATCAGGCCCTGGATGAGCCACTGGACAGAGATGTACCTTTGGTTATACTTACCAGCTCACGCAGTGCATCGGCATCTGAGATTGTGGCAGGTGTGATGCAGGACTATGACCGTGCCGTGCTGGTAGGGGAGCGTACTTTCGGTAAAGGATTGGTGCAGGCCACCCGCCCTTTGTCTTACAATTCACAACTTAAAGTCACTACTGCTAAATACTATATCCCAAGCGGCCGCTGCATCCAGGCGATCGATTACTCACATCCGAATGAGGATGGTAGCGTGGGCACCATACCTGATTCACTGCGCGTAGCTTTCAAAACTGCAAATGGCCGAACCGTGTACGATGGTGGTGGCGTTAGCCCTGATGTAGAAACAAAGCAACCTGAATTTTCAGAGATCACCAGAACCATTGCCGGCAAAGGTTATTTCTTTGAGTATGCCAACAAGTATAAAGCGGAAAATCCTAGCATTCCTTCGGCCAAGAAGTTCAAGCTTTCTGATGCCGACTATAAGAAATTTGTCGCCTTCCTCGGAAACAAAGATGTGAACTATACTACTTATGTAGAGCGCGAGCTGGAAGATCTGTCTGAGAAAGCAAAAGAAGGCAAGCACTACGAAGACATCAAGAGCGAGCTGGATGCGATCAAAAAGAAAGTATCGCATAACAAATCCAACGACCTGATGCGCTTCCGTTCCGAGATCCAGGAAATGTTGGAAGCCGAGATCGCTTCCAGATATTACCTGCAGAAAGGGTACATCGAGGCTACTTTCGATGATGATCCGGATATCCTGATGGCAAAGCGCGTGCTGAACGATCCGCAACAATATAGCTCTTACCTGAAAGGTAAATAAGGTTCAGGTATAAATAAGAAGGGTGATGCTGCAAAAGCGTCACCCTTTTTTGTTGCAAAACCTCTACTTGTTCGCTAGCGCAGCTTACGTTAATTTTGCAGTGCAAAAGCGACGTATGAACTGGTTGTTAAGCCGAAGCTTATACTTCCGGCACCAATTCATAGTCCGTAATTCATAATTCGTAATTCATACGCCATGTCCTTACTGCTCGCACTCGAGACCTCTACCACTGTTTGCTCTGTTGCTTTATACAAAGACGGGCAACTATTGGGTGCGTCAGAGTTGCAGATCGAAAAATCACATTCTTCTCATATAACCGTAATGATCTCGCAGCTCCTGGAAAATTGCGGACAAGCGCTGCACGAGTTGAGTGCGGTTGCTGTGTCGGGTGGCCCCGGCTCCTATACCGGTCTTCGTATCGGAAGCTCAACCGCTAAAGGACTGTGTTACTCGCTGGATATTCCGCTGCTGGAAGTATCAACCCTGCATGGGTTAGCGGCTCAGGTTATCAGCAAGACCCCTAATCCGGAGCGCTATCTGTTTTGCCCGATGCTGGATGCCCGCCGAATGGAAGTTTATACTTGCCTGCTGAACTACAAGATGGAGGAAGTGGAGCCGGTAACACCTGTGGTCTTGGATGGCAAGTTCCTGGAGGAGCGTCTGGCACAGCAACCAATCATCTTCTTTGGAAGCGGCGCTGCAAAGCTTAAGCCGTTAAAGCAAAGTATAGATCAGGCACTTTTTATAGAAGATGTGGTTCCGTCAGCAAAACCTATCGGAAAACTGGCGCTTGCAAAGTATGAGCAGCAGGCATTCGAAGATGTAGCCTATTATGAACCCTTCTACCTGAAGGATGTTTATATAACAAGTGGGAGTAAAAACCTTACTAAATAAGAAGAACAATGTCAGAACTTATAAACAAAGTAGCCCAAAGCGCGCTGGTAACTATAAACTTGGAGGAGTTGCTTCATCCGGGTGAACGCGTGGTGTACGACATAAAAGACAACCTTTTCCATGGATTGATCCTGAGAGAGAAAGATTTCAGGGCGTTCATAAAAGAGAATGATTGGACTGTGTATGATGGAAAGAACGTGGCCATCATTTGCTCGGCTGATGCCATTGTGCCAACATGGGCCTACATGCTGCTGGCAACGAAGCTACAGGGGCGTGCGAACTACTATGTGTTCGGAGATATGGAAGCTTTGGAGCAGGCGCTGATGCAGGAAGCGATCGCGAAAATTAATCCGGATGAATACCAGGATGCCAAAGTAGTAATAAAAGGCTGCGGAAGTATACCGGTGCCCACCTACGCCTATGTAGAGATTATGAGAAAGCTTCTTCCTGTAGTAAGCAGCCTGATGTATGGGGAACCATGCAGTACGGTGCCCTTATACAAGAAACCAAAGGCAGTTTAAAATATACTTACACAAAGAAGCCTCACTGTAAATAGTGAGGCTTCTTTGTGTACACGAGTGTAGCCAGACAAAAGGGAGTAGATAAAAAAGTTAAAGCAAGCTGGAACTTCAGAATCGGAGAAATAGTTAGGTATCAGCCTTCGGACGGGAGGAAGAAAATAGTGGAAGGGGCACAATGAAAATTCTGTTTTAACTGGAACTTACAGACTGGGCAGAGATGTTTTTGTTAAGGTCACCTGATAAAAAGGGGGCAAAGCGGGAGAGACACCCGGTCAGGTGGGCGCTTTATCCTTACAGGGAGATAAACCTTAAACTTTTTAAAAAATTTTTCCAGCAGCCGCTCAGGGTCTTACAGGAAACTACAGCCAAAACAGGAGAAAGCTTCAGGCAGGAGCCTTGCGCAGCAGGAAACTTTACCTACCTTTGCACTCCCTTCTGAAAAGAACGGGAACAAGAACAGAAGGCTTCAGCAGGAAGCTATAAGTGAGATTTAGAAAGCGAAAGCAGAAAAGAAAAGTTTTTCTTTCGGGTGCTTGCAAAAAGAAAAACATTCCTTACCTTTGCAGCCCCTTCAGACGGAAGGCTTCTTTGAAAGCAGTAAAAGAGCTTAGGCTAACACAGCTTAAACAGAGAAAAAGATCGAAAAAAAGTTTTCTAAAACGCTTGCTAATAAAAAGGAAAGTTTCTTACCTTTGCACCCGCTTCTGAAAAGAAAATAACCGCCAGTAGGGTGGTTGAAAAAATAAAAAAAAAGATTTGGTAGAGTGAAAAACTCTAACGAACTTTGCCACCCCGAAAGGGGTGAATAAAAAAACAAGAGCCGGCAACGGTGTCCTTCTAAACGAGAAGGGGCAAAGCAAAGAAATAGTCTTTGCAGAAGTTCTTTGAGAGATTGATTGAGACAGAAATTTAAGGTAATCCAAGCAGCGGATTTTTAATCAACTGCGTCAATTCTAAAAAAGGAAAGGGCCACGGATCGGACGGACACATCAGCAACTTTGGTTGCAACGAGTATTTTATACAATGGAGAGTTTGATCCTGGCTCA
>NZ_JALPRR010000006.1 GCF_023630205.1 Pontibacter ruber
CAGCCCGCATAAAGCCGGCAGCCAGCACCATCAAGGCAATGAAAGAGCCCCTGACCCAAGAGGAGCAGGGAATTTAGCGGAGAAAGTAATCAGATATATTGAGCATCTAATCTAGTATCTGTTGTCTACTTATCTTTTCTATACATATCCTTTAAATGCTTTCTGGCATTAACTATAGTTATGGTTTCAACGTTATCTTTTGTGTTAACCTCTAACTTTGGTTTTCTATCCCTCCTTCATTATATTTAGCTATGGCTTTGCTTTATCCTTCTTTTTTGATTGCGTTAATAGCTACTGCTATACCCGTTATACTTCATCTGGTACAATTAAGAAGGGCGAAGCGTGTAGAGTTTAGCAATGTCAAATTCATACAGGCATCAAAAGATCTCACAGCCAGCCAACGGAACCTTAAACAGATACTTATTTTAATCTGCAGGGTACTTTTTATTATCTTTTTAGTACTGGCCTTTGCTCAACCCTTTCTTCCGGCTTCGGAGTCTGCTGTACCTGCAAACGATGCGCAGGTTACATTGCAACTGGATAACACTTATAGCATGCAGAATATGTATGCCGAGGAGGACCTTTCTTTGTTAACTGCGGCAGTGGATCAGGCAAAAGCTGTCACCCGATTATTTCCTGCTTCCACTTCCTATCAGATAGCAGTTCCCTCTAAGTCTGCTGTATCATTTATTTCTGGGGCCGAAGCCTCTTCTACGCTGGATGATCTGGACTACACAGCTAAAGATTGGAATCCTTTCAACAATAGTTATACTTCCGCCACAGGAGCTGCACACGTTTTCGTTTTTTCTGATTTCCAGAAGAGGTCCTTTCAGCCTGGCTTTCTGAGCAAGGCAGATAGTACGAAGCAATATCATTTGGTGCCACTCAAGCCTGGTACATTTGCGAATGTGTTTGTTGATTCTGTGTACCTGGAAGATGAGTTTGTTCGGCCCTCAGGGGATAACATTCTGCACATCCGGGTTTACAATGCCGGTAACGAACCTGTAGAAGATTGCCCGGTTCGCCTTATCATCGATGATCGACAGGTTGCTACATTAAGTATTGATCTGGCGCCGCTTCAGGCAACGGAGGCAACCTTAGGCTTTGCTTTAGGCGAAGGGGGTACCAAGAAAGCGTATGTGTCTGTCGAAGATTACCCGGTAGAATTTGACAATACCTTCCATTTTGTATTGGCTCCTTCAAAGCAGCTGTCAATAGCTGAAGTAACGGAGGATACTAATAGCCCACTGCAACGGCTATACAACAACGAGACATTTTTTAAAGCCACCAGGTATGGAACGGGAAGTATAGATTACGCCCGCTTGTCAGCCGCTGATGTGCTCATTTTAAATGGAGTCAAAGACATATCTGCAGCTTTGGCTTCTACTGTATCAACTTATGTAAAGGCAGGAGGAAGCGTATTGGTGATTCCGCCTGCAGATGGTGACAAGAGCAGTTATACTTCACTTTTCCAGACCTTAGGTTTGCCAGCGAGCTTTACGGCTTCTTCAGGAAATGCAGTTAAAACTGCCCTGATGGCTCCTGGGAAAGACAATCCTTTTTTCAGGAATACATTCTCAGATTACGATCCGAAAATGAAGATGCCGGCAGCCGTAAGAAGTATGGCCTGGTCTAGATCATCGGAGGATATTTTAAAGTATAGAGGAGGCGCGCCCTTCCTTTCGCGGTTTGAAAAAGGCGAAGGCCAGGTATACCTGATGGCGGCACCGCTTGATGAGGAGTACAACGAATTGCCTAGCCATGCGCTGTTTGTGCCGGTTATGTATAAGCTTGCTATCAGAGGGTATAAGCAGGAGCAGCAACTTGCTTACAGCCTAGCCGGAGGTTCAGTAAGTATACCTGCTGTGCAGACAACTACACGCGAAGGCATCTACAAGTTAGCTAAAGACAGTGCAGAGTATATTCCGGAGCAGCAGATGCGGGGCGGCAGGCTCATCTTTAACGTGCCAGCAGATATGAGCGAGGCCGGCTTTTATGAGCTGCGGCTGAATGACAAGCCAGTAACAACCCTGGCTTTTAATTACGACAAGAAGGAGTCGTTTCTGGAAAGCTATACTCCCGATGAACTCCGTTCTTTTTTAACCTCAGGCCAGAGCAACGTGCATGTGTACGACTACAGCGATGAATTTTCAGTAAAAGGAGAGTTCGAAAAAAGGTATTTCGGCGTAAAGCTTTGGAAATATTGCCTAATATTGTGTCTGTTTTTCTTGATGGCAGAAATCGCTCTAATCAGACTCCTCTAACATGAAAATTCTTTTAGAAGCAGTACGTATCTACAATCCTGAATCAGAGTACCACCTACAGCAACAGAACATTTTAGTCGAGAACGGCATCATTCGCTACATCGGGCATGAGAAACCGGAGGCAGACCGAGTGCTGGCAATGGATGGTTTGTGCGTGTCGGCAGGTTGGGTAGATATGTTTGCGTTTACCGGTGAACCAGGCCTTGAGCACAAAGAAGACCTAGAATCGCTGGCTGCATCGGCAGCGGCCGGAGGCTTTACGGAAGTAGTTTGTCTTCCGAATGTGCAGCCTGTCGTGCAAACAAAAGGAGCTGTCAGTTACCTCAGGAGCAGGTCCGCGCAACTCTCGGTTATACTTCATCCGGCGGCAGCCATTACTGTGGACACACAGGGAAAGGACCTGACCGAGATGATAGACCTGCAACAGGCCGGTGCTGTCGCATTTACGGATGGTACAAAGCCCCTGCAGGGAGCCGATGTGCTGATAAAAGCGCTGCAATACCTGCAGTTGTTTGATGGCTTGCTCATGAACAGGCCGGAGCATACGCGCCTGACAGAGTACGGGCAGATGCACGAAGGCCAGGCAAGCACCCGATTGGGCATGAAAGGTATACCAGCATTGGCGGAGGAGGTGATGGTAACACGAGATCTCCAGCTACTGGCTTACACAGGCGGCAGACTGCATTTCTCTTTATTATCTACAGCAGGAGCCATAGAAGCCGTTCGGAAAGCAAAAGCCGAAGGGCTGCAGGTTACGTGCGATGTGGCGAGCTACCAGGTAGCCTTTACCGATGAAACCATCATGCCTTTCGACACCAATTATAAAGTTTCGCCACCATTCAGAAGCAACGAAGACGCCGACGCAATCAGGCTTGGTTTACAGGATGGAACAATCGATGCGCTTGTATCCGCGCATATGCCGCATGATACCGAAGCGAAGAAACTCGAATTTGACCTTGCGGATTTCGGCATCACCAACCTCGAAACAGCTTTTGCAGTAGCAAACACGTCCCTTGCCGGAACGCTATCGGTAGAGGTGTTGGTGGATAAATTCAGCTCCAGCCCGCGCCGTATACTAAAACTGGCCCTGCCCCGGCTGGCAGTTGGAGAGCCGGCCAATCTTACACTCTTTAACCCGGGCATGAAGTGGGTGCCGGCACCCGAAAGCTCCAGATCTAAATCTGTTAACAGCCCTTTCTTCGGGCAGGAGCTTTCCGGAAAAGTAATTGGCATTATAAACAAGGGCCAGGTAGTGCTGAACCATACTTTTTAATATCTTTAATGCTATATTCTCTCCCAGCTATTTAGTTGCGGGAAGACAAAAAAGCACATGTTCAATCAAGCGATCATCCGGGTAGGCGTACGTTACGGCGTAATCTGTGGCCTTGCCTGTTTTGTTATAGTAGTGGTGTTGCACCTGCTCGGCTACAATCCCTTCGGAGACCTGGGGCGAGCGAGCTTCCTCCCGATCCCGATATTTATTTTTCTGGGCTTACGGTATTATAAGCGGTTCAACGAGACCGAGTTAGGTTTCCTGCGCGGGCTCCGTGTAGGGCTTTCGATCTCTTTTTATACTGCTTTGTGCACAGCCATGCTGGTTTTTCTGCTCATATACCTGGTAGGCCCTGAGATGGTGCAGCGGCATGTGGCAGAGATGAAACTGTTGCTGGAGGAAAGCAGGGAAGAGCAGATCCGGATAATGGGCGAGCAGTTATATGAACAAGGATACAAAGCGCTGGATACGATTACCCCAAGTATGCTGGCAGCCGATGATTTTGTGAGACGGATTTTGGCAGGAGCGGTGTTTTCATTGGTAGCAGCCGTGTTTTTCCGTAAATAACACTCAACTACTATAAGACAAGAACAATGACTGAGAATCAACCTTCTGTGACTTCTGTTGCCCTTAAATACGGGTTTGTGGGCGCCCTCGTATCAATAGTATACACCGCTGTTCTGATGATAGCGGGAGCAGGCACCAACAAATGGCTGGGTGGCTTGGGCTATCTGATTCTGATAGTTGCCATCTTTGTGGCTATGCAGCAGTATAAAAAGCAGAATGCCGGCTTCATGTCTTATGGG
This sequence comes from Pontibacter ruber, assembly GCF_023630205.1. Classification (GTDB taxonomy): domain Bacteria; phylum Bacteroidota; class Bacteroidia; order Cytophagales; family Hymenobacteraceae; genus Pontibacter; species Pontibacter ruber. The sequence continues at coordinate 4,344 of NZ_JALPRR010000006.1, forward strand.
CAGGGCTTAGGGATAGGCACCCTGGTATCGCTGATATTCGGTTTATTGGGTGGCTTGTTTATGTTTGTTTATACCACCTTCATCGATCCGAATTACATGGCTGGCATCATGGATCAGCAGCGCATGGAACTGGAAGAAAGAGGCTTCAGTGACGAGCAGATAGATCAGGCCATGGCAATGGGCGAAAGCTTCCAGGGACCTGTAATGACCATTCTGTCAGCCCTGATCGGATACGTAATTATTGGCTTTATCCTGTCGCTCATTATCTCCGCGATAATGAAGAACAAGCGACCGGAGTTCATATAATAAAATGCAATACCCTTATGATATCTCGGTAGTGGTGCCTCTTTTTAATGAAGAGGAATCGTTGCCTGAACTTATTCGCTGGATCAAACGTGTGATGCACGCGAACGGGTTTTCTTACGAAATTATACTTGTTGATGACGGCAGCACCGACCGTTCCTGGGAAGTAGTAAGCGAACTGGGTGCCGAAGACAATACAGTAAAAGGCATTAGCTTTAACCGTAACTATGGCAAATCGGCAGCCCTGAACGAGGGGTTCCAGCGTTGCTCGGGCGAAGTGGTTATTACCATGGATGCCGACCTGCAGGACAGCCCGGAAGAAATACCGGCCCTGTACGACATGATCAAGCATCAGAAGTATGACCTGGTAAGCGGCTGGAAGCAGAAACGCTATGATCCTCTGAGCAAAACCATACCTACCAAGCTGTTCAATGCCGCAACCCGCAAGCTTTCGGGCATCAAATTACATGACTTTAATTGCGGACTGAAAGCTTATCGGCAGCTGGTGGTAAAAAGCATTGAAGTACACGGCGAGATGCACCGCTACATACCTGTTATTGCCAAATGGAATGGCTTTACGCGTATCGGCGAGAAAGTGGTACAGCATCAGGAACGGAAGTATGGCACTACCAAATTCGGGCTGGAGCGCTTTGTGTACGGATTTCTGGACCTGCTGTCCATCACCTTCGTGAGCCGCTTTAAAAAGCGCCCGATGCACTTTTTTGGTACGATGGGCACTTTATCTTTTGTGGTAGGTTTGGGTATTACGCTCTGGCTTATACTTCAGAAGATCTTCAGGCTGTACCCGGAGGGGCGCGTGCGCGATGTTGTGGACCAGCCGTTGTTCTACTTATCGCTGGTGGCAGTGGTGATTGGCGTGCAGCTTTTCCTGGCTGGCTTTTTAGCGGAGATGGTCTCCATGACCTCGAGCAAGAAGAATGAATACCTGATCAGGGACCGGGTTGGTCTGATTAAAAAATAATGGCACGGCGCGTTGTCATCGTTGGGCCTGCTTACCCGTTACGCGGCGGCGGCATGGCTACGTTTAACGAGCGGCTGGCGTACGCTTTTCAGGAGCAGGGCGATGAGGTGGAGATCGTTACCTTCCGGCTGCAGTATCCGTCCTTTTTGTTTCCGGGCAAAAGCCAGTACTCTGATGAACCTGCCCCGCAGGGCCTGAACATCCGCGTGCTCATTAACTCGGTTAATCCGCTGAATTGGATCAGCACGGGCAACTACATCCGCAGGCAGCGTCCCGACATCGTAATTTTCCGTTACTGGTTGCCGTTCATGAGCCCTTGTTTGGGTACGATTGCCCGTATCATCCGCAGCAACAAGCACAGCCGTATTCTGGCTATTACAGATAACGTGGTTCCGCACGAAAGGCGCCCGGGTGATATCCCTTTCACAAAATACTTTCTTAGCGCCTGCCATGGTTTCCTGACCATGTCCCGATCAGTACAGCAGGACCTGGAGTATTTTGAGCCTCAGAAGCCCAACGTATACCTGCCGCACCCGCTCTACGATAACTTTGGTGCCCCTGAACCCAAGGCAGAAGCCTGTGCGGCGCTGGACCTGGACCCGAAGTATAACTACTTGCTCTTTTTCGGCTTTATCCGGGCCTACAAAGGCCTGACGCTGCTGCTGCACGCGCTGAACGACGAACGGTTAAAGCAGATGCCGAACCTGAAGCTGATCGTGGCAGGCGAATTCTACGAAGATGCAGCCCCTTATCATGAGTTAATTCACCAGTTGGGTTTGCAGGAGCGCTTGGAGCTTCGTACCGACTTCATACCTAACGCCGAAGTGCGGCACTACTTCTGCGCTGCTGACCTGGTGGTGCAGCCGTACAGGCATGCCACGCAAAGCGGGGTAACGCAGGTAGCCTATCATTTCGACAAGCCGATGGTGGTAACAAACGTAGGTGGCCTGGCCGAACTTGTACCAAATGGAGAAGTGGGGTATGTGGTGGAGCCGGAACCTGAAGCAATTGCCACGGCTATTGCAGACTTTTATACTTCGGCTAACGCACCAATTTATGAGCAGAACATCAGCAAGTATAAAAAGCGCTTTAGCTGGAGCAGTTTTGTGGAGGCAGTGTATAAACTTGCCGAGAGGGTAAAGCTGTAGTATAACAGGTTATACCTGCTTTTTATCCTGTACTTTTCTTTCTGTTCTCTAGCTATACTTTCTTTGCTTTTACAATCCCACTTATCTAAAACTATGAACAAAGAAAATTATGTACTTATACTTGGCGTCACCGGCAACATCGGCGGAAAGATTGCACAGGAACTTCTTTATAAAAATGTAAAAGTAGGCGTAGTTGGCCGCAGCCGCAGCAAACTGGCAGCCTTTGAAGGAAAAGCCGAAGTATGGCAAGGAGATTTTAACAGCGATGAATTTCTGAAGCAGGCCTTTACCAAGGCAACCACACTCTTCCTGACTGTACCAGACGAAGCACTCTTAACTCCTGCGGCCACCGCTCAGCGCCTGATCAGGCTCATTCAAAACAGCTCTATAAGTCATGTAGTAAACATCAGCAACTGCATTACCGAAAAGTATGGTGCGCCGACAAGGCTGGTAGCATTTGAGCAGGAACTGAATAAAGCGGCAAGTATGAACCTGCTGCATTTGCGTTGCGCCAACTTCTTCGAGAACCTGAACTGGGGCCTGCACACGCCTTACAGACCCGACCTGGCGCTGCCTTATATCTCATCGTACGAAGTAGCTGCTGTTGCTGCACAGCATCTTGCAACACGAGATTTTAGCGGTATTACGGTACAGGAACTGATGGGTGCGCGCGATTACACCATGGCGGAGCTTGCTGCTGCCGCCGGGGAGAAGTACAATCAACTACCTTATACCGATGGTAACCGGCATTTCTACAAAGGCTTTAACGACGGTGACTTCAAAGTTACTGAACGAACGTCCGCCAACACTTCTGCAGGAACAGAGGATCGGTTTACGCTGGAGTATTTTTTAAGGAATGAGCTTGTGCAGCCTGTAGAATAAGAAGCAGCTCCAGGGTTAAACAAAAGGCCTCTGACAGATCACTGTCAGAGGCCTTTGTTATAAATTCAACGACTAATGAGCTGTCATATCAGATCCACACCAGTGTAGTTAAACGGCGTGATCTTCTTCAGCTCTGCCTTTACTTCGCTGCTCACTTCCAGCGTATCGATAAAGTTGCTGATGGTATGCTCTGTGATCTTCTCGTTGGTGCGGGTGAGGGCTTTCAGCGCCTCATAAGGCTGCGGATACCCCTCGCGGCGCAGTACCGTTTGGATACCTTCTGCCACCACGGCCCAGTTTTCTTCCAGGTGATGATGAAGGGCAGCCTCGTTCAGCTCCAGCTTTCCGATTCCTTTTTCCAAAGACTTAAGCGCGATAAGCGTGTGTGCCAGCGGCACGCCTATGTTGCGAAGTACAGTTGAGTCGGTCAGGTCGCGCTGCAGCCTGGATATAGGCAGCTTTGCCGACAGGTGCTCGAGCAGGGCGTTGGCTATGCCCAGGTTGCCTTCCGCATTTTCAAAATCGATCGGATTTACTTTGTGCGGCATGGCCGATGAGCCTACCTCACCCGCCTTGATCTTTTGCTTGAAATACCCCATCGATACATACTGCCACACGTCGCGCGAGAAGTCGATCAGGATGGTGTTGAGACGTTTCAGTCCGTCGAAGTAAGCGGCAAGGTTGTCGTAATGTTCTATTTGGGTAGTATATTGGCTGCGGCGGAGGCCAAGAACCTGCTGTACGAAACGGTTGCCAAACTCCGGCCAGTTTATACTTGGGTAAGCTACGTAGTGTGCATTGAAATTTCCGGTAGCCCCACCAAACTTAGCTGAAAAAGGTACCTGGCGTATCAAGTCCATCTGTGCGCTAAGGCGCTCGGCAAATACCATGATCTCCTTGCCCAAACGGGTAGGGGAGGCAGGCTGTCCGTGCGTATGGGCCAGCATAGGGATATCTTTCCACTGCTGTGCCAGCTCAGTTAGCGTCTGGTGCAGGTTCTGGTAAGCAGGCATCAGCACTCGCTCGTCTGCTTCGCGCAACGACATCGGGATGGCCGTGTTGTTCACATCCTGCGAGGTAAGCCCAAAGTGAATGAACTCCTTGTACTCTCCCAGTCCCAGCTGATCGAACTTGTCTTTTATAAAATATTCTACCGCTTTAACATCATGGTTGGTAGTCTTCTCGGTTTCTTTAATAACCAGCGCATCCTGCTCCGAGAACTGCTCGTAAATCGCGCGCAGCTGGGCAAAAACACCGGTAGGTACCTGTGCAAGCGAAGGAAGCGGAATCTCGCAAAGGGCAATGAAATATTCTACTTCCACCAGAACACGGTAGCGGATCAGGCCAAACTCTGAAAAATAACCAGCCAGTTCGGACGTATGACGGCGATAGCGGCCATCCACCGGCGATAGGGCAGTAAGGGATGTTAAGTTCATGCGGGTTGTTATTTGTTCAAAGATAAGCAGGTTTACGGAAGGAAGCCAAAGGAGATGCGGCTGATTTATACTTTGAAAGTATGCTTTGCCTGTGTGGCGAATGAAATAAAGTATGAGAAGGTAAGTATAAAACAGAAATATCCGTAACAGGTATGGGCGCTGTTACTGCGCATTGCCCATGGCATGATGCTTGCACCTGTAAGCAAAAGTTGAACAGCTGTTTATATCTAAATCAGGCTATATTCCGTAATGGAGTGGTAACAGAAACTATAGTAAGTTGTGTATGCGTTATAAATAGTAAATTACGCGCCTCCATATTTAGATACTGAATCATTATCGCGTAATTCGCACCTTAAATATTTTGAACCGACATTTGAAAACTAAGATACTTTGGGGCCTCGGCGGTCTGCTGGCCTTTTTCCTGATCTTACTCATCTTTCTATTTATTTTCCGAAGCAGGTTACTGGAATATACCATCGAGCGTGTTGTTACCAAAGTAGAAAGCAGGTACCCCGCTGATCTGAACATTGGCAGAGCCCGCTTCACCGACCTGACCTCTGTTGTGCTGAGCGATATTTCCTTTGTGCCGCACAACCGCGATACGCTTTTCACCACCGACAGCGTGCGTGCCTCAGTTAGTTTGCGCTCTATTTTTAAGGGGAGGATAGTATTCAATCGCCTGGAAGTGGCCAATGGCTACCTGACTGCTACCAAACACAACGGGCGTGATAACTTCTCTTTCCTGATCAAAAAAGAGGGAACACAGCCTGTAGATACGACCAACCGAAAGTCGCGCAACTACGGCGAACTGCTGAACCGCCTCATCGAAACCACTTTTGATAACGTACCGGACCAGGTAGATTTCAAGAACCTGAACGTTTCCTATGTGTCGGATAACCGCACCGTAGACCTGCGCATGCCCTACCTTACCGTTGAAGATGGCGATATAGATGCGCAGGTGGCTGTCCGTACCGATTCGCTGGTAAACAACATGCGCGTGCATGGCACCATTGATCCGGGTGACTATAACATCGACGCCAGCCTGTATGCTTCCGATAACCAGGGCATACGCTTGCCTTATGTGAAAGAAAAGTATAACGGCACCATCGCTTTTGATACACTGCACCTAAGCCTGAAGGACAAGAAGTTCCGGAGCGATATGCTGACAGTACGCGGTCAGGCCAGCATAAACGATCTTGTTGTAAACCACCCGAAACTGGCCGACGAGGACATCCTGGTAAAGGAAGGCGCCGTGAACTATGTTGTAACGATCGGACCGAATTACTACTCTATCGACAGCCTGACGGAAGTGCGCGTAAACAAAGCCAAAGCCAACCTGCATGCAGTGTTCCGGAATGCCGGCTCCAAGATCATTGACCTGAATGTAAAGACGAAGCCCATACCGGGGAATGATGTTTTTGAATCGCTGCCAACCGGCCTGTTCGAGAACCTGGAGGGTATCCGCACACAGGGCAACCTGCAGTATAAGCTGAAGTTTCATGTGAACATGGACAGCGTAGAGAACCTGGTATTCGACTCGGACCTTGACGCATCCAAAGACTTTAAGATCGTGCAGTATGGCAAAACAAACATTGAGAAGATAAACCGATCGTTTGTGCACACCATGTACGAGTATGGCAAGCCGGTACGTACGTTTACGGTTGGTCCGGCAAATCCATTCTACAGCCCAATCAACCAGATATCCAGGTACCTGCGCAATGCCATCCTGACCGCAGAAGACGCTGGTTTTTACAGCCACAACGGTTTTCATGAGGAGGCTTTCCGGCAGGCAATCATCACAAACCTGGAAAAAGGAGAGTTTGTGCGGGGCGGTAGTACCATCTCGATGCAGCTGGTAAAGAACGTGTTCCTGACCCGTCAGAAAACCGTAACGCGCAAGGTAGAGGAGGCCATTATTGTATGGCTGATCGAGAACCTGGACCTGGTATCGAAGAACCGCATGTTTGAGATATACCTGAACATCATTGAGTGGGGACCCAATGTATACGGCGCCAAAGATGCATCCCGCTTCTACTTCGGTAAGCAACCTTCGGAGCTTAACTTGGCCGAGGCAATTTTCCTGACCAGCATCATCCCGAAACCGAAAGCGTACAAGTCTTCTTTCGACAGCTATGGTAACCTCAAGAGTTGGAAGGGGGGCTACTTCCGTCTGATCGGAGGCATCATGCGCCGCCGTGGCCTGATCTCGCAGGAGGAATACGACAACCTGTACCCGAACGTACGCCTCTATGGCCGTGCCCGCGATCTGATCGTAACCGCGCCGGATGCGAACCTGGAGGACTCCACAGAGTTCGAATTGGAAACAATCGACTTGCTGGATTTTTAAGATCGATAAATAAGTAATTATGGCGGCCCACAGTATATTACTGGGGCCGCCGCTGTTTTAAAGCTACAGCAAAGACTACGTTAGAAGCTATTTTATACTTGACTCTATCAGAACATTATGCAGCAGAAGCAGACACCATCAGCACTTGACCGTTTGAAAGAGCTCCTGGCCCGTGCCGGCTTCGACTGGTTCCTGGGTGCGCTGATCGGCATGATCCTGCTGGCCTACCTGTGGCCTGCTCCGGGCGTGCAGGAAGGGCCGCTGTCACTGGGTGAGTTGGCCAACTATGGCGTGTCACTGATCTTCTTTTTTTACGGCTTGCGGCTGAGTCCTGAAAAGCTTCAGGCTGGCCTGAGCAGCTGGCGCCTGCACCTGGTGGTGCAGTTCAGTACGTTTCTGCTCTTCCCGTTGCTGGCGCTCCCCTGGCATGCTTTGTTTAAGGGCGGCAGCAATGAACTGCTTTGGCTGGGTACTTTCTACCTGGCGGCGCTTCCTTCTACAGTTTCCTCATCGGTGGTGATGGTATCGATAGCGGGAGGTAATATACCGGCGGCCATCTTCAACGCCAGCATCTCCAGCCTGATTGGCATTTTTGTGACACCTCTGTGGATGGGCCTGTTCCTGTCGGCCAGCACCGAGGGGTTTGATATCTGGCAGGTGATGGGCAAGCTGGTGCTGCAGGTCTTGCTGCCGGTGGTGCTGGGCATTGTGCTGCACCGCTACTGGGGTGCGTTTGCCGAAAAACACCGCCAGAAGCTGCGTTATTTCGATCAGTCTATCATCCTGCTCATTGTTTATACTTCCTTCTGCGAATCGTTTGCCCGCAACATGTTCAGGGGGTACAGCATTCCGGACCTGCTGCTGCTGGGGCTGACCATGATCTGCTTGTTCTTTCTGGTGTACGGCATAATTCACCTCATCAGCCGGATGCTGGGCTTTAAACGCGAAGACAGGATCACGGCTCTTTTCTGTGGCTCTAAGAAGTCGCTGGTGCATGGCACGGTGATGTCGAAGGTACTGTTCCCGGATGCCAACATGGTCGGGATCATGCTGCTGCCTATCATGATATACCATGCGCTTCAGTTGCTGGCTGCCAGTGTTATCGCACAAAGTATGGCCAGAAAGGCGGGGGTAGCGGCAGAGGGGGAGTAGAGCGTTTTGTTCTTTTCAACTAACTAGTCGTGAACTAACTAGTCGTGCTAAGCTTTTCCTTTGAAAGTATAGACGAGGTTTTCATTTTATACCTCCCCATGCCGCAAGTTTAGCGGCAGCGCAACTTGTGGCTTGTTATGAGGCCAGTTTGTAACTGGCGTTAACCGCATTCTCTTTTCTGGCACGGAAAAAATTTCAGTGTCTTAGGATAATGTCGGATTTTTAATCCGACTGGGCCAGGGGCCCCTCTATAGTTCATCACGAGCGAGGACGCTCGCGCCATGGTGATATGTTGTTCAGCTAAAGTATAAACCCACCCCTCCCGAGAGGGGAATTAGCCTTTAGTGTAGCTGGAGTTATACTTTCATCGTTGCCTTATCCAACCACCCCAGCCCCTCAGAGCTACGCTCGCTACCTTCGAAATCGCGTTCTCGGTAGTCTAAGGAGGGGAACTCTGTTCTAGTTATGGCTGCGGTAATACTTTCATTGCTGCAGGTATAGCACGGACAGGTCGCGACCTGTCCCTACAATGGGAAAAATTTGCATAGCCTTCTGCTATCGAACCTGTTTCCAGTCCTTGGGTGGGGGTAGGGGCCCTCTTTAAAGAGCGCCTTTGATTTGTTGCGGTGCTCTTTAAGGCAGCCTGCAGGCGCAGCCGATGGCAGCTTCAAATCAAAAGCGCGATGCCCTTCATCGAGGGCCCCTACCCCCAGGACGAGGCCTCGCGGCCTCAGAGCGCACCAATAGTAACTATGAAAGTATAGGAAAGTAAGACTGGGGAAGAAAAGTAGCTACGATAGCAAAAGGTTGTTAGCCACAAGTATAAACCTTAGCAAAAACAAAAGAGCCATGCGCGTACTAAAACGGCATGGCTCTTTTATGGCCTTCTCCAAAAGAGAAAATCTAAGCTTAGGCTAGCTGTTTAGCTGCTTTTTCAGCAGCCAGTCGCTCTTCTTCCGGCTTCAGAAATTTCTTGTCAAATATAAAAGGACCTAAGGGAATAAGCGAGGCAAAGAAAGCACCCGCCACTTTCACCAGCGACCACTTATGCACAAATGTTACCTGCACTACGGCCAGTATGTAAAGTATAAATAGCACACCGTGTGCCCAGCCTACGTATTTTACTGCCTCAGGCATACCGGCCATATACTTAAGTGGCATGGCAATGCCAAACAGTACCAGCGAAGAAAAACCTTCATAGATGCCGATGGTGCGGAGACGGGAGAGGGGTGTATTCATCATAAAGAGGTTAAAAGTATAAAATCTGAGTTTTCAGCTACTAACAACACTTAAAGTATAAATGTGCCATAGCAGCAGTAATCTATTTACAAAGATAGGCACCAAAACAGAAAGCGCCCGCTCTTTCTGACGAGGAGTGGGCGCTTTCTGTCTGTACTTAGGCTACTGCTGAGGTGCCCAGGCTATTTTCTGAAGCGCTGCGGGCAGGCTGCCCTATGGCTTTCACAACTGAAGCAGCAAGGTTGTTATTTCCTGTCTGCTGCAGCAGGCTTTCGAGCTGCCCTTGCCAGCGGTTTGCCTGCAGCGGCTGCATGCTCGAGCCCAGCCCGTTTGTGCTGAGTTGCCTGGTAACTGCCGAGCGGCGCAGTAGCAGCTCCATCAGTTCGTTGTCCAGGCTCTCTACCTGCTGGCGCAGTATATCCAGTTGGTCTACCAGCTCTGCGGTTTCAGACAGCTTTACTCTGGTTGCCAGTGCATTTATCAGCAATTCCAGTTCCTGTGGCATGAGTTGTTGCTGCTGGCTGCTCAGGGCCTCGGCAGGGCTCACATGCGATTCGAAGAGCAGGCCGTCTACACCTAAGTCCAGTGCGCGCTGGCTTACCGGGTACAAAAGGCTGCGCTTGCCGGCAATGTGGCTGGAGTCGCATAACACAGGCAGCTCCGGTAACTCGCGGCGTAACTGCAGCATGTGTTCCCACTTCGGGTGGCTGCGGTACAGGTCGTGGTCCTCGCCGGAATAACCCCGGTGTATAGCACCCAGATCGCTCAGGTTTGCCTGCTCCAGGCGCTCGAAAGCACCTACCCACAGGCGCAGGTCAGGGTACACCGGGTTGTTTACCAGTACAGGCGTGTCGGTGCCCCGCAGCGCTTCTGCTATTTCCTGCACTGCAAACGGGTTAACGGTTGCGCGTCCGCTGATGCAAAGAATGTCTACTCCCTGGCGCAAAGCTTCGTCGGTTTGCTGCGCGTTTGCCACGTCGCAGGCTGTGCGCAGGCCTGTTTCTTTTTTAACCATATCCAGCCACAGCAATCCTGGCAGGCCGACACCCTCAAAATTATTGGGGCGTGTACGCGATTTCCAGATACCCGCTTTAAATATCGTGATGTCCTGGTTTTTCTTCAGGAGCTGGGCGGTTTGTAACATCTGTTCTTCACTTTCGGCACTGCATGGTCCAGCAATCAGCACCGGCTTGCCGCTTTCGTTACGGAAGCTTGACTGTGGTGCTACATTGATGGTTGTTTTACTTGCTCTCATGGCTGTACATACTTACTGTTTTTTACTAAACTGCTTTAAAGGTTACTGTGGTATACTGCTAAAACAAAAAAGCCCCGCTTTTAGCGGGGCTCCTCTGGTATGTTATAGTCATCATCAAACTATGCACAATGCGCTACCATGGGAGCCCCGGATGAGGTACCTTAATGGAATTGGCAAATAGCATGGTAATAGATAAACGCATGGTCTTGTCTTAACTTCAGTGCAATGGACGGAATTATATTTTACAATTCCAAATCTCAGAACTTAATTTTAGTGAATGTATTTTCTTAGTCGCCTGTTACTCGGGCTGTTTAAAGTCCTGTGGAACAGGTAGATCTTTGTCCTTTTTAGGGAACAGCAGCGACGCAATAACCGACACCGCAAGTATAGTGCCTACTACGCCCAGCGCAATGCGCATATCCAGGTGGTAAATATCGCTAAGCAGCAGCTTAACCCCAATGAACGCAAGTATAAGCGAGAGACCGTAGTGCAGGTAATGGAACAGCTGCATGATACCTGCCAGTGCAAAGTATAACGACCGCAGACCCAAGAGCGCAAACACGTTGGAAGTATAAACGATAAAAGGATCTTTCGAGATAGCCAGGATAGCAGGTATAGAGTCGGCAGCAAACACAATGTCGGTGGTTTCTACCATGATCAGCACCAGCAACAGAGGCGTTGCAAAAAGCTTTCCGTCAATTTTGGTAAAGAATTTACCGCCTACAGCCGTCTTTGTGAAAGGCAGCTTCTGGCTGATCCAGACAATGAAAGGATTTTGTTCCGGGTGCAGTTCCTCATCGTTCTTCGTGAACGCCATCTTGATACCGGTATACACCAGGAAGGCTCCCAGGATGTAGATGATAAAGTGGAACTTGGCAATAAGCGCCACGCCTACCAGAATGAAGATTGCCCGGAAGACGAGCGCACCAAAAACGCCCCAGAACAGGATCTTGTGCTGGTACTGGGTAGGGACTTTAAAGAAGTTAAAGATGAGGATGAAAACAAAGAGGTTATCGACGCTCAAGGACTTCTCGATCAGGTAAGCGGTCAGGAATTCGAGGGCAGGAGCAGGCCCTTTCCAGTAGTATATTCCGACGTTGAATGCCAGCGACAACAGTATCCAGAAAGCACTGAATAAGAGAGCCTCTTTGATCTTTACTTCGTGCTCTTTCCGGTGAAATACGAACAGATCCAGGCCGAGCAGGATCAGCACAAAAACGTTAAATAAGATCCAAAAAGTGATGTTGTATTCTTCCATGTTACTGTTGCAAGAGACGCTTGTGTGTTACAGCACGTATGTTTCAGCTGCTTTCAAAGTTGGTAAAGTTAACCCGAAATTGCTTTAGTTACACAGCATCGGAAAGTATAAATTGAAGGAAACCACTGCCTGCACGATATAAAGCAGTGCCAGCCACCTGAACGGCAACTTTATTAGTAACGGTCGAAGTGGCGGAAAAAGCTTCCGATCTTCATCTTGAGCACACCGAAAACAGCTTCCTTAAAAATACCTTTCGACATTTTAGACTGGCCTTTGGTGCGGTCTGTGAAAATGATGGGCACCTCTTTGATCTTGAAGCCATACTTGTAGGCGAGAAACTTCATCTCGATCTGGAAGGCGTAGCCCACAAAGCGGATCTTGTTGAGCTGGATGGTTTCGAGCACTTTGCGGCGGTAGCATTTGAAGCCGGCCGTGGTGTCGGCAATGGGCATGCCCGTGATCAGGCGCACATACCAGCTGGCAAACCACGACATCAGCACGCGGCTCATGGGCCAGTTCACGACGTTTACGCCTTGTATGTAACGGCTGCCGATGGCTACGTCGTAGCCTTCCACAGCACAGGCCTGGTATAACCGGATAAGATCATCAGGGTTGTGCGAGAAGTCGCAGTCCATCTCGAAGATGTACTCATAGCCGTGGCGCAGCGCATACTTAAAGCCGTGGATGTAGGCGGTACCTAAGCCGAGTTTCCCTTTTCGGGTCTCAAGCAGCAGGCGTTCCGGAAACTCCTGCTGCAGCTGGCGCACAATGTCTGCCGTGCCGTCCGGTGACCCATCGTCTATGATCAGAAGGTGAAAAGGGTGGCTCAGGGACATTACTTTCCTGACCATTGCCTCTATGTTTTCCCGCTCGTTGTAAGTTGGGATGATCACCAACGCATCTTTCATGCTCCAAATATAGCTAATCGGCTATTCTGGACGAGGGCGATCTTAAATTAATTTTGTAAGCGAGCTCTTTGGCATAGCGAATGCAACTGGTAACTGACACCCCGGCCTGCCAGTTGGCAGCTGAATATACGCCTTCCTTTTCAAGCATCTGGGCCATCAGGTGGGCGTCTTCTATGTACAGATCATACTGAGGTATAGCCTGTTGCCAGACATGCGCGTGCTGGAAAACAGGCTCTTCGGATTTGATATCATACTTTTCGCGCAGCTCGTTGTGCACGTTCTGCAGCAAGGTTTCGGTTTCCGTGTGAGCGTGTTGTTCATACTGAGCACCGCCAACAAAGGTGGTAAACATTACTTCGTGTGGCCGACAACGCCCGTCGAAGAGCGAGCTTGTCCAGATAGAGCCTGCGGTAAAGGAATCTTCTGCCTTCGGGTTAAGGGCACCGAAGCCGTTGAGTGAATGGCCAACCTCGCTGCGGTTGTACACCGAGTGCACCACTGCCATAGGCGGGTAGTTGATGTTCTGCAAAGCGGCCGACATACCCGGGAAAGTATGATGCAACAAATCGGCGGCATGATGAGCGGGCAGAGCCAGCACCAGCAGGTCGTACTCTTCGTTGTCGTGTTCGCCGGCAGTGTCGCAACAGATGATATACTTGCCCTGGCTGCGGGTTACAATATCAACCCGGCACTCAGTATGCAGCGATATCAGTTTTTCGGCAATGGCATTGGGCAGGGTGCTCATGCCATTGGCAAAGGAAAAAGTCTTTTGCCGTGCGGCCGTATTGTGTTTTACAAGCCCTTTCAGCACAGAGCCATACTTTGTTTCAAACTCCTTTAGCTTAGGAAGCGCTTTCTCTACCAGCAATTTATCCGGATCGCCGCCATAGATGCCTGTCACAAAAGGATCCACCGCATAATCTACTACTTCACGGCCGAAGCGGCGCTCAAAAAACTGGCTGACGGTTTCGTTGGGCACCTGCGCAGGGGGCACCTCGCGCTCCTGCAGGATGCGTTTTTTTGTTTTCCAGGAGAAGAAGGTGTTGGTAACAAAGGAGAAAGGAGAGGAGGGAAGTTTCTGATACGTGCCATCGCGCAGCACAAAGCGGTTGTTACTCACATCGGCAGTCGGTACCACCTCGTGCTCCAGTTTCAGTTCCGTTATCAGTTCCTGTAGCTCATCGGACAACTGCAGCGAATTTGGGCCCAGTTCAAGCAGGTAGCCTTTCTGGTGTACCGTCCGGATGTTGCCGCCCACGTGCTCCCCTGCCTCAAACAGGTCGTAGGGTACACCCAGTTTCTGAAGGTAGTACGCCAGCGCCAATCCCGATATGCCTGCTCCTATAATCGCTACTTTCATCTGTCCTATTCTTTGCTACAGGTACGCTCCCTTTGATGCGATATGAAAATTGTACTGATTATCAATGCATCAGGGCGTGTAACACAAACGCAGAAATTGTAATTTTAGCGCATGGTTACAAAAAATATACCAATGCAAAAGCAAAAATGCGTTTTCCTGGACCGCGATGGGGTTCTGAACCGCGAGCGCGGCGATTATACCTATGCCCTGGAAGACTTCGAAGTTCTGCCGGGCGTATTGGACGCACTTAAGTTGCTAAAACACAACGGGTTTTTGCTGATAGTGGTTACGAACCAGGGAGGAGTGGCCAAAGGATTGTACAAAAAAGAAGACGTGTTGGCCTGTCATCAAAAACTTCAAAATGAGTGTGAATCGCTGATCGATGCCTTGTACTATGCCCCATCGCACCCAAACTATTCAGAGTCGCTCTCGCGCAAACCGGACAGCCTGATGCTGGAGCGCGCCATTGCAAAGTATAACATAGACCCTGCCCTAAGCTGGATGGTAGGCGACTCAAAACGCGACCTGGAAGCTGCCGAGAAAGTGGGGGTGCGGTCTATACTTGTAGGAGACAAGTATGAAGCAGGTGCGCATGTTTCTGAGGTTAAAGATCTGTGGGAAGCAGCACAGGCAATAGTAGAATCTAAGAATTTTTAGAATACCAGAAGGGTATAAAGTATAAATTCTATATTTGATAGATCTTAAGTTAATAACAGATCACAATTACTCCACACATAGTGCAGATAAGCGTATGTTGTCGTTTATCCAGTAGTTAGGTAAGATTAACATTATGAATTTAGATCAGCTAACCTTTAGACCAGATGAAGTAAAAGCTTTGTCATCGATTATTGGGCAAGAGCTATTAGAGGTAAGGTATGATAGCTGGTCAGCGGAATTGTTGTTCAAAGCCATTGCGCTATCGCTTACACCTGACGAGATAGATATTCCTACTGAAGGCAATCCTTATGGTGATATAGTAACTATAAGAGTATACAGTAGAAGCGATAGTGTGATTCCATCTGAGTATTCTGTTCTTCAAGATTGCGGTATGGTAAGAAATGTATGGATCCTTGAAAGTTCAGTAGAAATAGAGAATCCAAGACAAGTAGAAGAAAGTGAGTTGATAGCTGGTGTCAAGGTTCCTAGAGGTTTGGGCTGGAATAATAACATCTATAAATCGACAACACACGGTAATGATGGGCTTTACAGAGCAACTCTGGGTATACAAGTAGAGACTGTTAATGGAATTTGGCTTTCTCTTTACACAGACGCAGTTGGTTTCTTCGTGTTATTCCACAAAGGAAATGAACTCCCTGAAGAACTAAATGATAAGTGCGAGAAAAGAAAAATAGAAGAATAACCTTACCTAACACGGTACAGGCTCAATACTCGGCTATGCCTCGTTCGCAGCCTGTACTAGACGTTGGCACACATTACAATCATAGAAGAAAAGCATAGATGAAGAAGAATCCAGCTTTTGATAAATTGATTTCCTGTATTGTAAATAGTAATACTCAAGAATTTATTGATGTATTGGAAGCAAGCCCAATAAACATAAACACCAGAGACATCAAAGGTTGGACTTTACTTCATTATGCAGCCCAATGCTTAGCTGTTGAAATAGGTCAGATACTGATTTCAAAAGGTGCTGATGTCAATGCGAAAGATGACTTCGGGAATAACGTGTTGTGGAGAGCAACCTTTTCATCACAAGGTAAGGGTGAGTTTATTGAATTACTTTTAAGTAACGGTGCGGACAGGCTTGCTAAGAATAATAGCGGAATAAGCCCTGTTGAGTTAGCTAACACTATAAGCAACTATAATGTCAAACAGTATTTTGAAAAATAACGCAGTGCCAACCACGCCTATAATTTAGCTACGCCATATTATAGGCAAGTCCGTTAGAATCAAGTCAATTTATTGCATAATGAAAGAAGAGCCGGAAATAATATCTGAAAAATATCTGAGTATATTCATTATTCTTGTAATTGGTGGTCTTGGTTCTAGTGCCATAGCCTTTTACCTGATAAATGCTTCTTTAAGTGATGATTATCCTCAAATCTGGGGCTTAGTTCTTGGGGCTTTGTTTGGACTTTTTGGACTTTATGGTTTGATTGCAGTATTTCTAATTGACAACCTAGAAGTCTACAGAGATCGCTTGGTTTTAAAGTCTATCACAGGAAAAACCAAAAAGGTAATTTATCTAAGCGAGATAGTCACATGGACAGAAATTGAGAAAGAAAACAAACATCAGAAGTGGAAAGACTTAACCATTTATACAGTAAGTAACAAGTATAAAATTTCCTCATCTCTTTACAGCAACTATTCTGAAATCCGGAACAGACTTATCAAAGGCAAACCTAGAGATCTTGAAATCGAGAAAATATGGCATAAACGGAATAACCTTTATTGGGCAATCGGAGCGTTCATCATGGGAGGTCTTTGCTTTTGGAGTGCCTACCATTTTTATGCAGACAAAGATTCAACTTTAAGTTCAGACAGTCTTACAACTATTACAGGTGAAATTACTAGCCCAGTTGAAATTTCTTCTGGTGCTAAAAGCAGTAGATACATCCAAATTGAATTGAAAGAGTATCCCGGTTTTTCCTTTGATATAAATGGCGTTGCTTATGCTGCTACTGATGCTGATGAATTTGTGAGCAGGGTAAAAGTTGGAGATAGGGTATCGTTGAGTATTCCCACAGATCAATATAGAAAGAAGCTAACAAAAGAAGAAGAACTAGGTTTTTGGGATAAAACTGTAAATTATAGTTTCATTCAGGTGTATGGCTTGCAAGATAATCATCAATCTTATTTAAGCACTTATGCTTATGGTGAAGAAAAAAAAGATGATGATAAGGTCGGCATTTGGGCATTCAGCTTGTTGTGTGTGTTTTTTAGCGGGATTGGTATCTATGTGCTATTAACATCCCAAAAGTAACCTGTCTTCTAACAAAACCTATAGAGCATAAATGCACTATAGCCTAGCACGTTATTTCAACCAGATACACCCAAAAACAAAAAAACCGGCTCAAAGCCGGTTTTTTTATATCTGAAGCCTGATGCGCTTTAGAAGGGCATTAGCTGTTTGCTTTTTCTGCAGTTGTAAAGGCTGTAGCTGTAGCGTTCTGCTCAGGCTTTACATCCACCTTTACATAGTTGTAAGCTGGGCAATACGTTTTGCATGATGACATGCCGAGTGCTAGGCCGAGCGCACCGAATACAAATAATTTCTTCATGATGGTAATATGTTATGGAGCCAAATGTAAATCAAAAATACAGTTTTTCCTATAATTGCAAAACTAGTATACGGAAATTTACAGGCTCTGTCTTAAATCTCGTACCCAAGTATGTTCAGCATCGACTCGTAGGTCTGTTCCGGAGCAAACTGCCACGTTTTTACGTTGCCTTCTTCATCGCGGTCTACCAGGATGTGCTGCGGCGACGGGATCAGGCAGTGCTTGATGCCACCGTATCCGCTCAGCTGCTCCTGGTAAGCGCCTGTATGGAAGAAGCCGATGTAGAGCGGCTCGTTCTTCGGAATCTTCGGAAGGAACACCTGGAACGAGTGCATCTCCGAGTTGTAATAGTCCTGGCTGTCGCAGGTCATGCCGCCGAGCTGAATCTTACGGTATTCCTTGTCCCAATGGTTTACCGCCAATAGCGGCCAGCGCTGGTTCAGGGCCCAGGCATCCGGCAGGTTCGTGATAAACGAGCCATCGATCATGTACCACAACTCCTTGTCGTTCTGAAGTTTTTCGTCCAGAATAGAGTAGATGTTGGCAGCACTTTCGCCTACCGTAAAGATACCGAACTCGGTAAAGATGTTTGGCTCCGGCACGCCCTCCTCCTTGCAGATACGCTTGATGGTACGCAGGATCTCCTGGGTCATGTAAGCGTAATCGTAATCTGCCTGGATCGAGGTCTTGATCGGGAAGCCACCGCCAATGTCAATGGTATCCAACTCAGGGCATACTTTCTTTACCTCGCAGTACTTATGTACAAAACGGCTAAGCTCTGACCAATAGTATGAAGTATCTTTAATACCTGTGTTGATAAAGTAGTGCAGCATCTTCAGCTCGAACCTGTCGTCCGGCTTTATCTGCTGCTCGTACAGGTCGATTACGTCGTTGTAGCGAACCCCGAGGCGCGAAGTATAAAACTCGAACTTAGGCTCCTCGTCTGACGCAAGGCGTATGCCTACTTTGGTTTTATTCTTTACGTTCTCTTTATAATAATCAATCTCGCCCAAGTGGTCGAGTATTGGCATGCAGTTCACGAATCCTTCATTGATCAATTCTGAGATCCACTCGCGGTAGCGCTTGCGCTTAAAGCCGTTGCAGACAATGTAGGTATTCTTGTTTATCTTGCCTTTTTTATAAAGTGCCCGCACAATCTGCATGTCGTAGCCCGACGAAGTTTCGATATGGATATCGTTCTTCAGGGCTTCTTCCAACACAAAAGAAAAGTGCGAGGCCTTCGTGCAATAGCAGTAAGTATACGTCCCCTGATAGTCCAGTTTCTCGATCGCATCGTTAAACAGGCGCTTTGCTTTCTGGATCTGCGAACTTATTTTAGGGAGGTATGTTAATTTAAGAGGAGTACCGTATTCCTTGATAATGTCCATCAAGGGAATACCGTTAAAGTATAATTCGTTATTTTCTACTTGAAATTCATCGGTAGGAAAATCAAACGTTTGGTGTATTAGATCGGTGTATTTATCCATTTAATAGATGATATTGTCTTTAAGAACCTGTGCAATATTGTCTGTATTTTACAATCTTTGCAAAAACTTTGTTCAAATTATATGAAAAAAGTAAAGCTGATAGAAGTGAGGTCGGAGCTTGGCGCCGGAACGCGCGGAGCAAGTATGGGGATTGATGCGCTGAAAGTGGCCGGTTGGGACAAAGGATCCGATTATTTCAAGCGCTTTAACTCTGTCAGTGTTCCTGATCTCAACTATACGCTTTTTGACAAAGACCTCTTCCCGCACGCCCACCACATCGACAGCATCCTGACGGTGCAGAAAAACATTGCCAATGCGGTGGAGCAAACAATAGAGCTGGGCATGTTCCCGTTGGTGCTTTCCGGCGACCACTCCAATGCCCATGGTACCATTGCCGGCATCAAGGCCGCATATCCTGACAAAGAACTAGGCGTGATCTGGATCGACGCCCATGCTGATATCCATTCGCCTTATACGTCGCCGTCGGGCAACGTGCACGGCATGCCACTGGCCATGGCCACAAACATCGATAACCTGGAGCGCCAGATCAACGACCCCGAGCCGGAAACCGTTTTTTTCTGGAATTCGCTCAAGAAACTGGGCTACGACGGCCCAAAACTGAAGCCGGAGCACCTGGTATACATTGTGGTGCGCGACACCGAAGAGCCGGAAGATTACCTGATGGAGAAGTATGGCATCAAGAATTTTACGTATGCCGAATTTGCCACAAAGGGAGCCAAGCGGGTAGCTGCGGAAACCCTGGAGCGCCTGCGCGATTGCGATATACTTTATGTATCGTTCGACGTAGACAGCCTCGACTCTAAATTTTCGAAAGGCACCGGCACACCGGTAGAGATCGGCCTGACCGTAGAGGAGGCCAAGGATCTGAATTTCTGCCTGTTGCAGGACCCGCGCGTTGTGTGCTACGAGATGACCGAGATCAACCCGACATTAGATACCGAAAACACCATGGCCGAGAACGCCTTCGAAATACTGGAGACAGCCACCGACGCCATTATACAAAGAGAATTAAAAAGTACAGCCATACACTAAATGCAACTTCAATACGCTATTAGCCAAAGTATAAGCCAAGCGCTTCATGCTTTGTTCGGACTTTCTGTTGACGCTTCTCAGATCAGCCTGCAACCCACCCGCAAAGAGTTTGCCGGCAGCTTTACCTTCGTTACCTTCCCTTATACCAAAAGTATAGGCAAAGGCCCCGAGCAGATCGGGGAGGCCCTGGGAACCTACCTGAAAGAGAATGCCCCGGAAATAAAGAACTACAACGTTGTTAAAGGCTTCCTGAACCTCGAGATTCAGGAGGAGGTATGGCTGCAACTGTTCCGCGAACTGATGACCAACCCGAACCACGGGCAGGGCACTAGCTCCGGGAGGAATGTGATGGTGGAGTACTCCTCGCCAAACACGAACAAACCGCTGCACCTGGGCCACCTGCGCAATAACTTCCTGGGCTATTCGGTAGCCGAGATCATGAAAGCCAACGGGCACAACGTGATGAAGGCGAACCTGGTAAACGACCGTGGCATCCACATCTGCAAGTCGATGCTGGCCTACGAGAAATTCGGCCACAACGAGACGCCTGAGACCAGCGGCCTGAAAGGCGACCACCTGGTGGGTAAATACTACGTGCTGTTCGACAGGGCTTACAAAGAGCAGATCGATGCGCTGGTAGAGCAGGGCATGGACAGGGAGGAAGCCAAGAAAAAAGCACCATGGATGCTCGAGGCACAGGAAATGCTGCTGAAGTGGGAGCAGGGCGACGAACACGTGGTAAATCTCTGGAGACTGATGAACACCTGGGTGTACGCCGGCTTCGACCAGACCTACCGTAACATCGGCGTTGACTTTGACAAATATTACTACGAATCCGAAACCTATACTTTAGGCAAGGAGCGCGTGGAGGAAGGACTTCAGAAAGGCGTGTTCTTTAAAAAGCCGGACGGCTCGGTGTGGGTAGACCTGACCGACGACGGACTGGATGAAAAACTGCTGCTGAGAGCCGACGGAACATCGGTATACATTACCCAAGACATGGGCACGGCTGAGCTGAAGTATAATGACTTCCCGTACGATCAGTCGGTGTACGTGGTGGCCGACGAGCAGAATTACCACTTCCAGGTACTGAAGGCGGTGCTCAAGAAACTGGGCAAACCATATGCGGAAGGAATCTATCACCTGTCTTATGGCATGGTGGACCTGCCATCCGGCAAAATGAAATCAAGAGAAGGTACCGTGGTGGATGCCGATGAACTGGTTGCCGAAATGATCGACACAGCCCGTCAGCAAACCGAGGAACTGGGCAAGATCGAAGGCTTTACGCCGGAAGAGGCAACGCAACTGTACCATACCCTGGCAATGGGCGCGCTTAAATACTTCCTGCTGAAAGTAGATCCAAAGAAGCGCATGCTGTTCAACCCGCAGGAGTCCATCGACTTCCGTGGCAACACCGGTCCGTTTGTTCAGTACACGCACGCCCGTATCTCGGCTATACTTCGCAAAGCCGCTGAAATGGGCATAGCTGTAGAAGCTGCATCGTTTGATAACTTCGAGAACCTGCACGAGGCGGAGCAGGACGTGATCATACAGCTGGTTGCGTACTCGGAAGTGGTGCAGGAAGCTGGCAAGCTATACGCGCCATCGGTTATTGCCAACTATGCCTACGAGCTGGCCAAAGCCTACAACCGCTTCTACCAGGAGATCTCGATCTTTAACGAAACCGATGAGCAGGCCCGTAGCTTCCGTATTGCGTTGTCCGCGATGGTAGCCCGCTTCGTGCGCGAGAGCATGAGCCTGCTTGGTATAGAAGTGCCGGAGAGAATGTAGTTTTTAATTACGAATTACGAATTCAGAATTACGAATGGTGTGGTGGTTATCCTTCCCATTTAGGGGCCACTCAATATGTGCACTTTTATTTTATACATATTGAGGAAAAGTCCCCCTTTGAAGGGGGTAGGGGGATGACACAGTTGATAGAGAGACTTAGCTATGCCGCATAATAACCACTACAACCAACAGCTTAAACCGCTTGCCAAAGCGCTCCGCAAAGTTTCAACTAAGGCTGAGGTTAGGTTGTGGAGTGAGGTACTGAGCAAAGGTAAAACAGGCTACACCTTCTTACGGCAACGACCAATTGGCAAGTATATCGCAGACTTTATGTGTAAAGAACTGCGGCTTGTAATTGAAGTAGACGGATATTCGCATAACTTTAAAACAGCAGAGGACGCGAAGCGGGATGAGGAAGTAAGCGCATTAGGCTTTACAACCTTAAGGTTCTCTGACGAAGAGGTGATGAAGAATTTACCCAATGTTCAGCGTGAAATTGATGCCTTTATAGAGGGGCTGCAAAAGTAGGTCATCCCCCTGCCCCCTTCAAAGGGGGACTTTGGGGAGAGTGTGAAATAACCGCAAAACAAAACTACCAAATACAGGTTATCCGCCTGTACTTATACCTCATAAAAACCAAAATGAAACGAATCGTTAAACTTTTAGCCTTGGTGCTGGTATTAGGTGTAGCAACATCCTGCTCCGGCGGATCAAACACTAAAACAGAAACTATGGCAACAGAAACACCTCAAACAGCGCAGGCTACCGATTTCTACAGCTTCAAAATGAACTCCCTTGATGGCAAAGAAATTGATTTCTCGAAGTACAAGGGCAAGAAGGTATTGCTGGTAAACACAGCTTCCGAGTGCGGTTACACGCCGCAGTACGAAGACCTGCAGCAACTCAACGAGAAGTATGGCGACAAGGTAGTTATACTTGGTTTTCCGGCTAATAATTTTGGTGGACAGGAGCCCGGTTCGAACCAGGAAATCGCTTCGTTTTGCCAGAAGAACTATGGCGTGAATTTCCAGATGTTTGAGAAGATCTCGGTGAAAGGCGACGACCAGCACCCGCTTTACCAGTGGCTGACCAAAAACAGCCCGAACGGCGACGAGCCTACCTGGAACTTCTGCAAATACCTGGTAGATGAGAACGGCAACGTAGTGGCTTTCTACCCTTCCAAAGTAAAGCCGATGGGAGAGGAGATACTGGCTGCCATCCAGAAATAATAAGTATAGTTTTAGATTACCACATTGAATCAAATAGATCAAACTGCTGCAAATCCAGGTCTGGTAAAGGCCTGGATTTCGGCTTTTAGGCCGCGCACGCTACCGCTGGCTTTGTCCTGTATTGGCATGGGCGGTTTTATGGCGGCTGCCAACAACGCTTTTAACGGCACCATTGTAGGGCTGTGCGTGCTCACCACCTTGTTCCTGCAGATCCTCTCGAACCTGGCCAACGACTACGGCGACTCGGTACACGGTGCCGACAGCGTGCACCGCGAAGGACCAAAGCGGGCTGTACAGGCGGGGCACATACAGGCCAGCCAGATGAAAAAGGGAATGGCGGTATTCAGCCTGCTCTCGCTGGTGTCGGGTTTGCTGCTGCTGTGGGTGGCTTTCGGAAGGGAAGGTTTATACCTGTTCCTGTTGTTCCTGGGGCTGGGGCTGGCTTCCATCTGGGCTGCCATTAACTATACCGCAGGTTCCAAACCGTATGGCTATGCAGGCCTGGGCGATATGTTTGTGTTTATTTTCTTTGGCTTGGTGGGTGTGCTGGGTACTTACTTTCTGCAGGCCAAACAGATGGATACCCTGGTTATACTTCCGGCGCTGATCTGCGGCTTTTTTGCCACCGCAGTGCTTAACGTGAACAACATCCGCGACATCAAGTCCGATGTACTGGCGGGCAAGCACTCCATACCGGTGCGACTGGGACCGAAACGGGCCCGTATTTACCACCTGTTTCTGCTGGCAGGAGGTGTGCTGAGCGCAGTTGCCTATGTAGCGCTCAACTTCTATAGCTATTGGCAGCTGCTGTTTCTGCTCACCCTGCCGCTGGTGCTGGTAAATGCCATCAACGTTTGGCGCAAACAAACCTCTGCCGAACTAGACCCTTTCCTGAAGCAAATGGCCATGACCACCTTGTTGTTTGTGCTGCTTTTTGGCATTGGCCAGGTAGTCTAGTTTATACTTGCCGGCCTGCTATACCCTGATCTGCTTGCTCCCGTAAAGAAGGAATTTAGATTTCAAATTCTGATTACATGGAGAAACGCAAATTAGGTAAGTCCGGCATCGAGATAGCACCACTGGTTTTTGGCGGAAACGTGTTTGGCTGGACAGCCGACGAACAAACTTCTTTCCGGCTGCTGGATGCTTTTGTAGAGGCCGGTTTTAACTGCATCGATACAGCCAATGTGTACTCTGTCTGGGCACCAGGCAACAAAGGAGGCGAGTCAGAAACCATCATCGGCAAATGGCTACGGAACCGCAGCGACCGCGACCGCATCATCATTGCCACCAAAGTAGGGGGGCAAATGGGAGACGGTAAAAAGGGCCTAGCGAAGGATTATATCCGGCAGGAAGTAGAAGCCTCCTTAAAGCGCCTGCAGACAGATTACATTGATTTGTACCAGTCGCACTACGACGATCCCTCAACGCCTATTGAAGAAACCCTGGAAGCATACGGCCAACTGATCCGTGAGGGAAAAGTGCGAGCCATTGGTGCTTCCAATTTCAGCGGAGAGAGGCTGGAGCAGGCTCTGAAGGCAAGCGAGCAAAATGGCCTGCCGCGCTACGAAAGCTTTCAGCCGGAGTACAACCTCTACGACCGCGAAGACTACGAAAGAGAGATCGAACCTATATGCACCCGTTATGGATTGGGCGTGATCAGCTACTATGCGCTGGCCAGCGGCTTTTTAACGGGCAAATACCGTTCAGAAGACGACCTGGGTAAAAGCCCGCGTGGCCAAGGGGTAAAGAATTACCTGAACGAGCGCGGCTTCCGCATACTGAAAGCCTTGGATGAAGTAGCCGAACAGTATAACACCACACCGGCTAGTGTGTCGATTGCCTGGCTGATGGGCAGGCCAAGTATAACGGCACCTATCGCCAGTGCTACCAAATTGGAACAGCTTCATGATCTGGCGAAGGCAGCTCAGCTTAACCTTGATCAGGCTGCCATTGAGAAACTGAATCAGGCAAGCGCTTATTAAATTAAGTTCTTTATAAACAACAAGAGCCGCTACTTCTAGCGGCTCTTGTTGTTTATGATTAGTGCACTCGCTCGCATCCCGCGAGTGTGAGCTATCGAGTAGGCCTCTGGCCCAGTCGGATTACAAATCCGACATTATACGAAGACACGGGTTGCAAACCCGCGCCAGCAAATGGAGAAGGAAGAGTCTCCCTTCAAAGTGGGCAAAGGATGATAATCATCCGTACTGTGGCGGTACGCCACAAGATATCTCATACGCGCCAGCTACTAGTCCCGCGTCACAGGTTTATACTTTCAAGTATGTTTTCTTAAGCACGATCAGCAAGTATATCGCTGCTCTGGATGATCTTGCCGCCTCTCTCCAGCATATCCCGTTTGGCAGCTTCAAAACCTTCCGGACTGATAGGGCGGCAGGCATCCTCAATCAGGTATTTGTCAAAGCCTTCCTGTAGGGCATCCTTGGCCGAATAATAAACACAATAGTCGCCGGCCAAGCCTGCTATGTATACTTGCTTTATACCTTTGCCGCGCAGGAAGTCTGCCAGACCTGTTGATTTGAGGCGATCATTATCATAGAAGCCGCTGTAGCTGTCGATCTCGGGGTTGGTGCCTTTACGGAAGATCGCCTCTATTTTATTGGTATATAGTGCAGGGGCCAGATCAGCGCCGGGAGTGCCCTGCAGGCAGTGGTCGGGCCAGAGCACCTGCGGCAGGCCCAGCAATTCTGTATGCTCGAATGGCTGTTTGCCTTCGTGGTTAGAGGCAAAGCTTTTGTGTTCCTGCGGATGCCAATCCTGCGTAGCCACCACCAGGTCGAAATGCTCCTGCAGTTGGTTTACGATGGGTATGATCTGATCACCTTCGGGCACAGCCAGTGCGCCGCCGGGTAAAAAATCGTTTTGTATGTCAATTAAAAGTAATGCTCTCATGGTAATGCTTAAAGTATAGTCTTATACTTTGGGTTTGGCTTAGGTATACGCGAATGTAGCAAATGACAGGCTGAAAGTTACAGTTTATACTTTACGGAAGGTCTGGGTAAGTTACGTAGCATGTTATTTGGAGAGGATAAGCATCTTTATAACGTCTTGTGTAGAAGGCGGACGAGGCGTAGCCGAAGTATGGCTTATATGCCTTGTTGCCAGAAGTTTTATTTAATTATTCCTTCGTGCCAGCACATCCAAACCAACCACCGATTGAGTGCGCTTATTCCTTTACTATTTATCCAATCATATTTATTCTTCAGGTAGATTATAGAAGCTAGCTCCAGTTCGGTTTCTGTCAGAGTCACGTTTGGCTCCGTTATTTCATATATGTGAGAATAAAGGTCATGTTGTATTGCTTGAAACTCTTTTACCATCATTGCGGCATTCGCAATCTCATGTTCATGCGCAAACTGTAAGAACTCTTGTTCTTTGTTGCCAAAGTGACTTGAATATTTATCAATTAGATCATTCTTATCAGCCATCACAAGAGCATTATTTAAAAATGATAAACCTGCCTCGGTTAGATCAAGATCTTGGAAATCTATAGTGTGAGATCCAGCCCTTTTTATGTAGTTTTTTTCGATACAAGTGTTTATAGCCTCATCAATTAACTCTTTCGGTTGGCTAAATTTTGGTATTCCATTAACATTCGAGCTACCATGAACACTTTCAAAGTATTTTAGAATTTTTATGATGAGTTGGTCTTTCTCCATCTTAATAAATTACGGGCAACTACTATATAAACGTCAACATACGCTTATCTGCACTATGTACGAAGTCGTTTCAGCTTGACAGGTATAATTTTATGTGCTGAAGTTCTTAAGTATTTACTCTTTCTAATATAACTGAAATTATCTAAAACGAACAAAGGCCGCTATACTTAGCGGCCTTTGTTCATTTTATACTTTATACTTTTACTCCTGAGCCGGCGCCTGCGGGGTGCCTTGTGGCTTCGGGTTAGCAGACTTGTTTCGGTTGCGGTTTCTGTTACGATTACGGCTCGGCTTGGTGCCTTCTGCTGTTACGCCTTCCGGTCGGGGAGCTCTTTCACCCTCAGGGCGTGGAGCGTGATTGGCTGATCTCGGAGGACGTGAACCACCTTCTCGCCGTGGCTCGCCTGCACCTTCCGGTCTCGGGCCTCTGCGTTTATTGCGGTCTCTTCCGCCACCGCCTCCCGGGCGATTGCCACCACGACCACCTCCTTTACCAAAGTCGCGGCGGGTCGGGTCGTATACAGGTGCTGCACCAAAGCCTTCCGGCAATGGCAGCTTAGGCAGCTCGCGCTCTATCAGGCGCTCTACTTTGTGCACGCGGTACATGTCGTTCTCGTTCACAAACGTGATGGCCATACCCGTGGAGGCAGCACGAGCCGTACGGCCTACGCGGTGCACGTAATCCTCAGCGTCCTGCGGCATATCAAAGTTCACCACGTGGCTCAGGCTGTCGATGTCGATGCCGCGGGAAAGGATATCCGTTGCCACCAGGATCTGGTACTGCTTGTTCTTAAAGCCCTGCAGCGCCTTTTCGCGCTCTTCCTGCGTCATGTCCGACTGAATGCCTTCGGCGCCAAAGCCCATTTTGCGGAGCGAGCGCACGATCTGGTTCACGTTCGACTTACGCGAGGTGAAGATGATCATGTTCTGTACCTCCAGTTCGCGCAGGATGTGCTCCAGCAAAGGCAACTTCTGGTTGTCGTAAGTCAGGTACAGGCGCTGGTCTATGCCTTCAGCAGGCTTCGAAATCGCCAGGTTTATCTGCTCCGGATCTTTCAGGATCTGCTGGGCCAGGTCGCGGATCTTCTTTGGCATGGTAGCCGAGAACAGCAGTGTCTGGCGGTTTTCCTGTGGCAGGGCACGCACGATCTTCAGGATGTCATCCATAAAGCCCATGTCCAGCATTTTGTCTGCCTCGTCCAGCACCAGGTACTGCAACTGGTCCAGCTTCACGTAGCCAAGCGCCATGTGCGACATCAGGCGGCCAGGCGTTGCAATGATAATATCAGCACCGCTGGTAAGAGCACGTTTCTGCTGCTCCCATTCGTCGCCTTTGTTACCGCCGTAAATGGCAATAGAGCTGACAGGGGCAAAGTAGCCAAGGCCTTCCACCTGCTCGTCGATCTGCTTGGCCAGTTCGCGGGTAGGCACCAGTATAAGCGTGCTGGTGAAGTTATAGTTAGCGTGTGAAATACGGTCGATGAGTGGCAACAGGTAAGCTGCCGTTTTGCCGGTACCGGTTTGGGCACAGGCAATCATGTCTTTACGCTCGAGTATAAGCGGTATGGCCAGCTGTTGCACAGGAGTAGGGGTGTTGTACCCCATCGATTCTATACCGGTAAGTACGTCGTCGTGTAAGTTAAATGAACGAAAATTCAATGGACAAATAGTTTTGAATGGTTTTTTCAACAGCTAGGCCAGTTGCCAGCCGATGTTAACAGGTATAAAGATAAACTAAATCTGTTTATATAACACAATAGCCTGCATAAGAGTGTCATTTGTAGCAGGATTTACCTCTCCTTCAGATCATTTTCAGGATATGGATCTATCATAGTAAATATGGAAAAGTGCAAATATATTGTTTTGGTAATATTTAGAGGTAAGCCGTTGTTTTCTAAAAAGATAAAGATTAATGAGAATAAAAATATAACTAAAACTATATTTAATTTTGCTAATACATATAAAATTATATTTTATATGTAACCTAAAGAAAAGTCGGGCGTAATAGCTTTTAAATGGCTTAGGTCATCATTCCATAAACTTTAGAATTGCATTGCATTACTTTTATGAAAAAAGCTATACAAGAATCACCAAATTTTTACCTCCTTTTAGGACTGAACATCATCAACGCTATCTTCATGCTGCTGTAGTAGAGCGGTTTTAGATAAGCTGGATAAATACATAGGCAGCCCTGCACTTGTGCGGGGCTGCTTTTTTATGTAGTTCTTTTAATTTTTAAGTTAATTTGTGCTGTCAGATACGCCCAAAACTTTACGTAACACCCAAAGAAAAAGCAGTACATGGCAGGACACAATAAATGGACTCAGATCAAGCGCAAAAAAGGTGCTCTGGACGCCAGGCGCTCCAAGATCTTCACAAAGCTGATTAAAGAAATAACGGTAGCCGTGAAAGAGGGTGGCCCTGATCCGGCAGGTAACCCGCGCCTGCGACTGGCAATCCAGATGAGCAAAGCCGCCAACATGCCCAAAGACAACATGGAGCGGGCTATTAAAAAAGGCGAAGGCAGCGAAGGCAACTACAGCGAAGTAAACTACGAGGGCTATGCCACCAACGGAGTGGCCGTGTTTGTAGAGTGCATGACCGACAACCTTAACCGTACCTTGCAAAACGTCCGCAATACGTTTAACAAGAACGGTGGCAGCCTGGGTACGAAAGGATCGCTGGAGTTCATCTTCGACCGCAAAGGTGTTTTCGTGATCAGGAAGGATGAAGCCAAACCGCTGGACGAAGAAGCGTTTACGCTGGATATGATAGAGGCTGGTGCCGACGACGTGGAGTTTGAAGAAGAATACATTACCGTCTATTGTGCCATGGAAGACTTCGGAGCACTTCAGAAAAAAGTAGAAGAGCTGAAGCTGGATGTGGAAAGTGCCGAACTGCAGCGCATCCCCAATACAACGGTGGCAGTTCAGGACCCGGAAGCACTCCGCAGAATATTAAAGCTGATCGACACGCTGGAGGACGACGACGATGTGCAGAAAGTATACCATAACCTGGAGCTGAACGAAGAGGCGATGGCCGAACTGGAAAGCTGATAGGTAACTATAAAATTAAAGGCGGTGGCTGAACAGCACCGCTTTTTTGTTTACTTAAGCATTGCTTTCTGCCAGGGTAGAAAGTATGGTTAGCTGAATTAGAAACTATGAATCAGAACAAAGGGGCATTTGAGGGGCTGCTGGTACTGGAGCTGGCCAGTGTGCTGGCAGGGCCAAGCGTGGGGCAGTTTTTTGGGGAGCTCGGGGCCACGGTTATCAAGATAGAGAACGCGGCTACACAAGGCGATGTGACCCGCCGCTGGAAACTGGAAACTGAAGATAAGGCTTCGGATATCTCTGCATACTTTTCTGCAGCTAACTGGGGGAAAAAATCGGTGGCGCTTGATATTACGCAGCCGGCTGCCCTGCAGGCTTTGTATAAACTGGTGGCGCAGGCCGATGTGGTGATTGCCAGCTACAAACCCGGCGATGCCGAAAAACTAGGTGTTGATTATACTTCGCTGCAGCAGCTGAATCCGCGCCTGATCTATGGGCACATCACCGGTTACGGACCCGACGACAGCCGGGCCGGGTACGATGCCGTGGTGCAGGCCGAAAGCGGGTTTATGTACCTGAACGGAGAGTCGGAATCTGAGCCAACCAAAATGCCGGTTGCCCTGGTAGATGTACTGGCTGCGCACCAATTAAAAGAAGGATTACTAACCGCACTTTACCTGCGTGAGCGAACAGGCAAAGGGCATTATATCACGGTGTCGCTGATGCAGGCTGCTGTTTCAGCGCTGGTTAACCAGGCAACCAACTACCTGGTAGCCGGTCACAACCCGCAGCGCATGGGCTCCAGCCACCCGAACATTGTACCCTATGGCAGCGTGTTCACCAGCCGCGATAACAAGCAACTGGTGCTGGCCGTCGGCGACGACCGGCAGTTCAGGCGTCTGTGCCAGATTTTAGGTGCACCAGAGCTGGCCGATGATCCGGCATTTGCCACCAATGCAGCCCGGGTACAGAACCGGCAACGTATAAACCAGCAACTTAAGCAACTGATCGCACAGCAGGACCGGGAAGAACTATTGCAGCAGCTGCACCTGCAGCACGTGCCGGCGGGTGCAATCAATACAATAGAAGAAGTGTTTGCACTGCCACAGGCGCAAGGCATGCTCCTGCACCGGGAGCAGGTAAAGCCAGGAGTAAAGCAGGTTGCCTTTCACCTCAGCACAGATCAGCAGGAAAGTATTCAGGGATTTGACGCACCGCCTTATTATGGGCAACATACCGCGGAAGTGCTGCAGCAACTGGCAGGATTTAGTGAGAGCCAGGTACAGGCACTGCGGCAGATAGAAGGTAAAGTATAAAAGGGAAGCTGCTGCCAGAACAACTATTTGGGTTTATCTTCGGTAAAAACAAGTCTGAATAATTCGAAAATAGCTTTACCGATCCATTATGGAAGACAGATTAGATGATATTGTAAAAGGGCTGCAACAGAAATCTGCAACCAAACAAGCCATATACCGCAACACCAAAGAAACCTTCGATCGCATGAAAGAGATCTCCGTGGAGATCGTGGCCGAGCTTACCGAACGTATCACCAAGTATAATGCGGATGTGGTGATCGAGTACAAAAATGTGAGCGAACACGAGTTTCACATCAAGTTCTCCGGCGACCTGCTGGTGTTCGTGATGCACTCCAACGTGATCACGTTCCCGGATGATTACGAGATCATGCGCAACGATTACGTGGAAGAAGACTTCCGGCGCAGGTTCTTCGGCCACATCATGGCCTACAACTTTATGGCTGATACCATCAAGTATAACCGCCTCGATGACCAGGGTTACCTGGTGGGGCGTATGCTGATCAACATCGAAAAGCACTTCTGTATTGAGGGTGTAAAGCAGCTTGAGCTGGCTTATGACCGAATTGCCAAAGACAAGATCAACGACAAACGTTTACGCCTGGTTGTTGAGAGTGCCATGATCGCGGCCGTGAACAACGACCTGATGGGGCAGGACGTAACCGACATTGAAAAGATCACGCTGAAGCAGAAACTGGAAAACGCACACCTGACCAAGCCACGCAAACTAGGCTTCCTCATCAATTCCGAACTGACGCATTAACAGCAAGTATAAACCAGCGCCTGAGACAACTCTCAGGCGCTGGTGTTTTAGTTATACTCAGGCAGCAGACTCCTCTACTAAACGTAGCTGCTCCAGCGCCTCCTGTACCTGTGGCAAACTCTCCAGCAACTCCTCAAAGCTGCTGATGCAGAAGTACTGACTCTGGAAGGTTTCTTTGATGTAGCCGGTATCCAGGATGTGCTGCACGTCAAAATCATACTTTATACTTTCTTCCGAAACAGACAATTTGCTTTCGCCCACCGACGAAAGTATACCTGCGCCGTAAATCTTTGCTTTGCCTTCCTTGTCGCGGAACAGGCCAAACTCGATCGTGTACCAGTAGATGCGTGTCAGGCGGTCGATGATGTCAGGGCGGTCGAGGTACTGCAGCGCAAGGGAGGAGAGCCTGGCCAGAAACTCGCAGTAAACCGGTATGGTAAGCAGCGGTACGTGGCCGAACACATCATGAAACATGTCAGGCTCTTCGAGGTAATCGAGCTGGTCCATGCGGCGCACCCACACCGTGGCCGGAAACTGCTTATTGGCGATCAGTTCAAAAAACAGCGCATCGTCCACGATGCCGGGTGCGGGTACTACCTCAAAGCCCGTCAGCGGCTTCAGGCGCTGGTTCACTTCCTCGAAATCCGGAATGCGGTCGCGGCTGAAACCTACTTTCTCCAGCCCTTCCAGAAATTCCGGTATCGCTTTGTCGGGTAAGTTTTTGAGCTGGCGGTCGAACAGGATGGCCCATACGTTGTGGTTTTCCTGGGTATAGCTGTTGTAGTTCTGGGTAATGTTCATGTCTTTATGGTTTTATGGTTTACAGATCGGTAGAAATGAAAAAAGCAGGGCCTTGAGCCGCTGCTTTGGCAGGTTCACCTGTATGGGGGAGCATCTGTGCTGCCCGTTTATACTTTATACTTTGTTGGTGATTGCCTTAGCAGGAGCGGTAATAGCGATAATAATAGCAATAATAGCTATAGATGCTCAGGCAATAAGAATAGAGAGAATGCAGCAGCCCCTGGCCAGTAGTAGCTGGCAAAGAAAGTGTGGTTGCTATGGAGGCTGCGTGTTGCATTAAGTAATTGTGTACCGCAAAGTGGCAAAGTTTGTGTTTAAACGCAAGTATAAACGGAAGGTTTTCAAATATTATTTGCTAAGAAGACCTGCTTACCCCATTGTGTATTGTAGATCAGGGCAGCTTTATACCTGGTTTCCCAAAAAAACTTAAACTGTAAATTATGACGCTGTAAAATATTGATATACAGAGATTAAGTATGTTTCTGTTCTTGCCGGTTCTCGTATACTTAAGTATAAAATCGGAAGTTATGGAAGCATTCTACTATTGGGGTAAGGCAAGAAGTATAAACAAGTATACCTGCCGGCTATTTCTGGCTGTTCTTTTCTTAGCACTTCCTTCGCTTACGACCTTTGCCTCGCCTCCTCCCAAACCAAAGCCGCTTCGCACCAAGAATGTCATCATTGTAGTGATCGACGGGGTGCGTTACTCCGAAACCTGGGGAGCCGTGCCCGGAGTTATCCCGAACATGTCTACCCGGCTGCTGGGAAAGGGTGTGTTCTTCAACGGCTTTCTGAACGATGCTTATACGTATACCAACTCCGGTCATACCGCCATTACCACAGGCATAAACCAGCCCATTGATAACTATGGCAAAGAGCTTCCGGCTCATCCTTCTTTTTTCCAGCTGTGGCGCAAGCAAACCGGAAAACCTGCATCCGCTGCCTGGATCGTCAGCAGCAAAGACAAGCTGGATATACTGGCCAACACCCGCGACTCGCTGTGGCAAAACCAGTTTGTGCCATCCTTAAACTGTGGTGTAAACGGCCCGGGAACCGGTTACCGCGCCGATTCGCTCACCCTGGTTGAAGTGAAGCGGGTACTAAGCACAGACAAACCAAACCTGATGCTCATCAATTTTATGGAACCCGATGGGTATGCCCATGCCGAAAACTGGAACTACTACATCCGGGGCATTGCCCGGGACGACAGGTACGTGCAGCAGCTGTACGATTTTCTGCGCAAAGACAAGCACTATAAAAAGAAAACCACGCTGCTGATCACCACTGACCATGGTCGCCACCTCGATGGTATAGACGGCGGTTGGATAGATCATGGGGATAACTGCGAAGGCTGCCAGCGTATTTTTCTGCTGGCGATCGGACCAGATTTTGCCAAGGGGCAGTTTGTAGATACCCGGTATACCCTGGTTGATATTTCGGCTACGGTGGCAAAACTGATGGGCTTTAAGTTTGAGCAGTCGCAGGGGAAGGTGATGAAAGAATTGTTTTCCAGGAAGAGACAGAAGGAGCTGGCTCTTTAAGCCGAAAATTATTTGTGCCGGACTGCAAGTATAAAACGCATGGGCACAGGAAAGTATAGCAACACATGATAAGGAAGCTATCCCGGATTTTTATCCTTCAGCTCGTATGGGTTCTCAGCCTGGTACTGCCTGTGCCCGCTGAAGCAGGGGAGGCTATACTTTTCGAGGGCAACGCTCCAACTCTTAAGGAACAGATATCAGAAGATCCCCCCATTTTTGCAGACGAGAAAGTACTCGAATTTAAGCTGACCCTGGATTACGAGGCGCTGCTGAAAGACCGGGGCGAAGAACGTGGGTATCACCAGGCGCTGCTGACCTACAAAGATTCCACGGGTGCACCTGTAGACGTAAACCTGAAAGTAATGGTGCGGGGCAAGCGCCGCCGCGACCCCAGCGTATGTGGTTTCCCGCCTCTCCTGCTAAATATTTCCCGCAAAACTTCCCAGCACACCATCTTCCGGAAGGTGAACAAAATAAAGCTGGTTACCCACTGCCTCAACGAAGACTATGTAGTGCGCGAGTACCTGGTGTACAAGCTGTACAATGTGCTTACCGACCGAAGCTTCCGGGTAAGGCTGTGCCGCATCGACTACGTCGACATAAATGGCAAAAAGAAGCCGGAGCAGAAGTATGCTTTTATGATAGAGGATGACGATGAGATGGCCAGGCGCCACAAAGGAAAGGTGCTGCCGGAAAAGCTCATTATCACGATGGATAAAACAGAGGAGCGTTCGATGGCCCTGATGGCCTTTTTTCAGTACCTGATCGGCAACACCGACTGGTCGGTGCCTTACCGCCACAATATCGACCTTGTCTCCACTGACTCGCTGGCTGCTCCGTTTCCTGTGCCTTTTGATTTTGATTATTCCGGCATTGTTGGTACGCCTTATGCAGTGCCGCCACCGGAGCTAGGGATCTCTTCTGTGCGGCAACGATTGTTCCGGGGGTATGCTTATTCAGAAAACACGTACCGCGAAACGGTGAATACGTTTAACGCCCGCCGCACCGCCATATATGCCGTGTACCGCCAATGCGACCTCCTGGACAGGGGCTACCTGAAACGGACGCTGAAGTACTTAGACGGCTTTTATAAAACCATCAATGACCCTAAAGATTTCCAGAACAGAATAGTGAAGGTAGCGCAGCGGAACCAGCGGAATTATGTGGTGGTGAGGGGGTTGGAGTAGGTGGGTATACAAACCAACAATGGTGCACTTACACTATAGATTTTGTGGTGCCTATGGTATTGTTTTATTTAAGTAGCTAAATACATAGTCTTCTGCAACACACTCAAAAGTATTATCTCGAAAGAAGAAGATGAAGTGCTTCATTTGATCTTCTGAAAATTTCTCTTCTAAGATTGTACACTCCATCGGGAAATCATACTTCCAATCAGTTTGCAGTAGGTAGAATTCCCCCCAAGGCGGTTGCTCATTTGAGTATCTATACTGCCCGTGTAGGTACCCTTCATCATTACAATTATTAAAGCTGTACTTATGGCAGTTTAAAAATATTAATTCACCCTCTCCATCTTTTTCAATTTGGTCGAAAAGGAATGGGTTGAGATAAAAGCGGAGGCTTACTTGTTTACCGCTCACCGATAGGTAAGGCTCGGGAGCGTTTGGGTCAGCATTCCAATCAATATTTAGCTTCTTATAATTCACTTCACTGAGGCATAAAGGATGTAGCTAAACCATGCTTTAGTGTGGTTTAGGTGTTGCTGGGCTAAGTTATTCTTCTTCAGTATTAAACTCTTTTATTTCAAAGTAGCACCTTTCGCAAACCAACTTAATTTCGGCAAATTCCATTAATTCATCACTCCAACCATCATGCTGAATCCTTATTTTCTCACATTCATCACACCATGCCTGAAAATCATCGTCTTCTTCCAAGACCATGCCTCTATACGTTGGAAAAGCCTCCTCAAATCCTGTTTTCACTTCTCGGTTTAAGTGCTGACAAATAAATGCTCTTCTTATTTCCCCGTGTACTTCACATTCTATTAATTTAGCCTCTATAGCTTTGACCTCATGAAGCTCCTTTTTCTCCATGATTAAAAAATATATTTCTAAGTGGTCTGAGGTTACTTTATAACCTCCAATTCCACCTAAGAATTGATGGGCAAGGGCGGTAAATTTCCATCCATCGCACTCATCACTATCGAAGTATCCATTTGACAGTTTCTCAAAATCGTTATCTACACCATAATGTTGAAGAACCAATGTATCATATTTACTTTGTTCAACTGAGTCCTCATTATCCCATGCCCACATCCATGTCTTAGAACTCTTTGAATAGGTGCCAACGGGAATATATTTAAAATAGGCTTCTTCAGATGCATTGTACAGCCTCAAGAGTTCGGTTGACTGATTATAAAACCAGTGGGAATAATCGTCTATATGGTAATCTTTTCTAAACGATTCTTGCAAAGTCTTAAGGTTTTCAAGCGCCTCGTACGCTAAGTCCGAGTAAGTCATTCCTTATATTGTTTAATTATCATTATTATGATCAGAAACTCAATAAAAGTAAGTATAAAAGGCAGCCTTCCAGCTGCCTTTTATACTACATGATCTCTGCTAACTCTAGCCAGCGGAATTCCTTTTCTTCCAGCTGTTCGTTTATACGTTCCAGTTCGGTGGCCCAGGCGGTAAGCTGCGTATGGTCGGTGGTAGTACCGGCGTTCATTAACCCTGTTATCTCCTCCTTGCGCACCTCCATGGCTGCAATGTCTTTTTCCAGCTGCTCGTACTCCTTTTTCTCGTTGTAAGTGGCTTTGCGCTTGTTGGCGACAGCAGGCTGTTCCTGCTTTTTCTCGGCTACCGGTGCCACTACCTTTTTCTCTTCCTGTACCTGGCTGCGCTCCTGTTCCTGCTGCCATTCGCGGTAGTCGGTGTAGTTGCCCGGGAAGTTGCGGATCTTGCCATTCCCCTCAAACACAAACAGATGGTCTACCAGCCGGTCCATGAAGTAGCGGTCGTGGCTCACAATCAGTAAACAGCCGCCGAAGTTCATCAGGAAATCTTCGAGAATATTCAGGGTGATGATGTCCAGGTCGTTGGTAGGCTCATCCAGGATCAGGAAGTTCGGGTTTTTGATGAGCACGCGCAGCAGCTGTAAACGGCGCTTTTCGCCTCCGCTCAGCTTGCTAACCATGGTATACTGTTGCGGCGGCGCAAACTGGAAGTGCTGCAGAAATTGGCTGGCAGTGATTACTTCGCCGTTTGCCATTTCCACCACTTCAGCGATCTCCTTCACAATATCGATTACACGCTGATCTTCTTTGTACGTGAGCTCTTCCTGGGTATAGTATCCAAAAACAGTAGTCTGTCCGGCATCAATCGTTCCGCTATCAGGCTGTAATTTGCCTATGAGCATGTTCAGGAACGTAGATTTGCCGGCGCCATTCGGACCAACAATGCCTATCCTGTCTTTTTTCTTGAACACGTACGAGAAGTCGTCCACGATCACTTTCGGGCCAAACCGTTTCGAGATATGGTCCACTTCGATGATCTTGCTGCCCTGGCGGGTGGTCTTTACAGACAGCTCCAGTTGTGGGGCAGCCGTTTTCTTTGCCGCTTTCTCTTTCAGCTCCTCAAAAGCATCTACTCTATACTTGGCCTTGGTGCCACGTGCTTTTGGCTGACGACGGATCCACTCGAGCTCTTTGCGCATCAGGTTGCGCGCCTTGTCTGTCTCGGCGGCTGCAATTTCTTCGCGCTCTGCTTTCTTCTCGATAAAGTATGTGTAATTGCCTTTGTAAGTATAAATTTTACCTCCGTCCAGCTCGGCAATCTCGTTGGCCACTTTGTCCAGAAAGTAACGGTCGTGCGTCACCATCAGGAGGGTGGTATTCTGGGTCGATAGCAGGTTTTCCAGCCACTCAATCGTGTCCAGGTCCAGGTGGTTGGTAGGCTCGTCCAGTATCAGCATGCTGGGCTCCTCGATCAGTACGCGGGCCATGGCCACGCGCTTGCGCTGCCCACCCGACAATTGCTTTATCTGCTGCTCCAGGTTATGGATACCCAGTTTTGATAAGATCTGCTTTACTTTCAGTTCAAAATCCCAGGCCTGCAGCTCGTCCATGCGCTCCATAAGCTTCTGCATTTTGTCGGCGCTTGTGTTTGGGTTCTCCAGGGCAACTTCGTATTCCCGGATCAGGTCCAATACCTCACTCTGTCCTGAGAAAATAGTCTGTTGCACGGTAAGCTCCTCGTTCATTTCGGGGTTCTGGCCCAGAAATCCGATCGAAACTTCTTTGCGAAGACTTACACTGCCTTCGTCGGGCGGCAGTTTGCCGGCAAGTACATTGAGCAGGGTAGTTTTGCCAGAGCCGTTAACGCCAACCAAGGCTACGCGTTGCCCCTGGCTGATGCCGAAGTTCAGGTTTTTAAAGAGCCAGCGGTCGCCGAAGCTTTTAGAGATATTTTCTGCTGATAGGTAATTCATACTACAAATTTAGGCATTTCTGCGCTTAGGTACAGGCAAAATAAAAACAGGCTGGTCTATAAAAGGCCAGCCTGTTCAATGCGTTTGTTTATCGTGCTTATCTTAGCGGTTCTTCATGTGCTGTAGTAGTTCTATAAGACCTGCTTGGCACACGGTGCGTTGTAAGCGAGGCGAGTATAGAGAACACACCAAAAATTACATGCGGTGTG
Source organism: Pontibacter ruber (assembly GCF_023630205.1). Classification (GTDB taxonomy): domain Bacteria; phylum Bacteroidota; class Bacteroidia; order Cytophagales; family Hymenobacteraceae; genus Pontibacter; species Pontibacter ruber. Next base: position 43,219 of record NZ_JALPRR010000006.1, read on the forward strand.
TATACATAATCAGCAAATCCAAACATCCACGGCGACAGCGCCAGGATTACGCCAAGTCCAAAGTCTACCATCAGGTGTGACTGCATTGGTATCTTTTTAATGATACCTACTTCAAAATCGGTGAACACTGTCTGAATCAATGCCAGCACACCAGCAATTACAATTGTCCAGGTGGCGTACGCATTATCTGCAAAACCAAATAACCATGGTGAAGCTATCATCAGTAGTCCGACTACATAATCCAAAATACCGTGAAAACGGGTTGGTATAAATCTCATCTCTGTCCTCCTTTCACATTTGTTATACTACCATCTATACGGCGGAAGAGAGGGGTGGTTCTAAGATTTGTTCAAATTTGTTGTCCTGTTACTACTACTGTTCGTGCCAGATAATCGTGCAACATCTGGCTGCGCCGTGTGGTCAGCATCAGCAAAAAACCCAGGAAGAAAGGTATAATGGATGCAATTTTAGAGAAATAACGCAGGTTGGCCTGTGCAAAACTGATGCGCTTTCCGCGTAGGTCGGTTACCTTCAGTCCGATGGTGAATTTGCCAATAGTAGCCTGTTTGGGAGAGGCCTCCAGCAACGTATAATACAACCAGTGCAACACCGGGAAGTAGGCGTTCACAAAAAGAGTTTTCAGGATAAAGGTGATAGCTGCAGTATTGATGGTGTTGTTTACCATCACATTTTCCCAGGTCTGCAGATGCTGACCCTGGCCAGAGGTTGAATAAAAAATCAGGGAATACCAGAACACCAGCAGGGTGGTGTCTACCAGAAACGCAACAAAACGGGTTGCCAGGGAGCCGTACAGGGACGATCGTTTTATAACAGGCTCAATAGGGAAAGTTGTAGCAGTTTGCATAAGGGCATCTCGTTTTAGATGTTGATAAAACTGCTTTACCAACCGATCGGGTAAAGCCTACGCGTTGTCTGTTACTTCAAACTACTACTGGCAAAACAACCATACGTATTACTATGGAAGGCATTGTTTTAAAGTAGTTTAAAGATAGTATTTATTTTTAAACTAACAAATTTTTAAACATATTTTATATCTCAGATATAAAATGTGATTATGTCGGCTTGGTTTATAACTTAAATCTAGAAGTTAAAAATCCAACACAAAATATAAATCGGGTAAACAGCCTTATTTTGATGGTGAACATTCCATTTAGTCGTTTTTACCTTAACTTCGCTCATTATGGTTAAGGAGAGAAGAGAGCAGCCAATCGGCATTTTCGACAGTGGCATAGGTGGCCTTACAGTAGCGCAGGCTATTACGAACGTGCTGCCCAACGAGCGTATAGTTTATTTTGGCGACACGGCACACCTGCCTTACGGCGACAAATCGACGGCAGCCATACAGGCGTATTCCGTGAAAATTTGCGACCTACTGATAAAACAACACTGCAAAGTAATTTTGATTGCGTGCAACTCTGCTTCAGCGGCTGCATACGAACTGGTAAAGGAATATGTTGGCAGCAAAGCCAAGGTGCTGAATGTGATCGATCCGATCGTGAAGTATATCGGGGAAACGTACCCCGCCCAAACCATTGGACTGATCGGTACGAAACAGACCGTAAACTCCAATGTCTACCGCAAAAAGATAGACGAACTGGGGCTCGACATCACCCTGAAATCGCATGCTACACCTTTGTTAGCAGCCATGATCGAAGAAGGTTTCTTTAATGATTCCATTTCGGAGAGTGTCATTCATACTTACCTGTCGGATCCGGACCTGAAAGGTATAGAGGCACTGATCCTGGGCTGTACGCATTACCCGCTCATCAAAAAACAGATAGAGAATTTTTACAAAGGCAAAGTGGATGTGCTCGACGCCAGCCATATTGTGGCGCTGCATGTAAAGCATTTTCTGGAGCAGAATGGTATAGCCGCTGAAAAGCTTTCCGGCGACCACAAGTTCTATGTGTCAGACTATACCGAGTCGTTCGAGGAAAGTACCCGGATCTTCTTCAAACGCGAAGTCCACCTGGAGCAGTACCCGTTATGGGAGTAGGTGGGTAATTACGAATTACTAATGACGAATTGAGGCAGCAGGGTATAAACTGTCATTTCGAGCAGAGCGAGAAATCTGCTTCAGTTTTATAGCTGAAGTTTATACTTGTAGCAAACAAGTCTGTTACTATCGTAGCTGGCTTTACCCCTCAGTCTTACTTGCCTATACTTTCATAGTCTCTATTGGTGCGCTCAGGGCCGCGGGGCCTCGTCCTCGGGCATCGCGCTGTCTATTGAAGCTGCCATCGGCTGCGCCTGTAGGCTGCCCTTGCGGGCACCGCAACAATAGAAGGCGCTCTACCCAAGGACTGCTGTTGACACCGCTTCGTAAGCTGCCATGGAACTGGAACCTAGCCCCCCTTTGAAGGGGGTAGGGGGATGACCAACAGCAGCTATGAAATTTATACTTCCATGTAAAGCAGAAACTCCCTCCTTGATAGGGGTAAGGGTGTGTTTATACTTGTGCGATGAAACTCATACTTCAAAGTGTAGTAACAGCCGTAAAGCTCCCCTCCTTAGACTAGCAAGAACGCGAGTTCGAAGGTAGCGAGCGTAGCTCTGAGGGGTCAGGGGTGGTTGGATAACTCGTGACTCGGAACTCGTGACCCGGAACTCATACCTACAATCTTCTTTGCCATAAAAAGCGTACCTTTACCATACTAGCACAAGAACTCATGAAAAAGCGATACCTGACCATCGGCGACTTCAAGCGCAATGCTTTTATTGTAGCGGCTGCCGCCTGCATGGGACTCACCAGTTGTGATAATAACAACCGTACCAACAACGACTGGGGCAGCGGCGAAACCGTAGCTACTCCGGATGGCATCATCACAGAGCTTACAGAAGAGGCGCCGGACCAATGGAAGATCACCGATGAGCGCACCACAGCGCCGGGGCAAAGTATGGCCATTCTCAAATATAACGACGGCAGGGTTGATACGCTACAAGGGCTGGCACTCGAGAACCGGATGCGTGACATCGCAAACAATCAGTCAACTTACCAGCAAGGCGGCTTTGGCCTGGGCAGTGTGCTTTGGTGGAGTGGCATGGGCTACATGGCAGGCCGTATGATGGCTCCGCGTGCAGGTTACTATGCCAACCCGGGCGTAATGCAGCGCACCGAAGCATGGCGCCAGAACGTGCAAACCTACCGTCAGCGAAGTACAGCCCCAAGTTCCGGCAGAAGCGGTTACTTCCGAGGACGCAGCAGTGGCCGTAGCAGCGGGTTTGGCGGTTAAGTTATACTTCGCGATATTATTTCATGCTGAATAAAGGAAAGAATACGGTTCGCCTGGAGCCACACGCAGGCGATGTGGAGACAGCTGTGCGCGGACTTGGCTGGGAGTGGTGCGTGGAGGATGGTTGCGCCAACTATGTGCCCGGTGAGGCAGTGGTTGTAAACGAGAATGAAGCTGACGCACTGTTGGAGGCTGCCGATACGCTGTACGATATGATGGTGCAGGCCGTGCCGGACGATTTGCCGGATGCTTTTCTGAAAGTGCTGGGCATTCCGGAGAACCTGTGGCGCCTGGTACGCCAGACGTGGAACGATGACCGGCAGTGGCACCTGTACGGCCGCTTCGACCTGGCACAAACACCCGAGGGGCCGAAGCTGCTGGAGTTCAATGCCGATACCGCTACTTCGATTCCTGAAACGGCAGTAGTGCAGTGGGCCAGCCTGGCTGCGGCCGGTAAGCACAGTGCCAATCAGTACTCTGGTTTGTACGAGGCGCTGGTAGAGCAGTTTAAGACCTGGCGCATGCTCAATGACGACCTGCCGCCTGCTTTGCTGCTGACCTACCTGGGGGTAAGTGCCGAAGACGAAACAAATTGCGCTGTGCTGGCAGAGGCTGCCAAGGATGCCGGCTTTGATGCCCACCTCTGCCCGATAGAGAACGTGAACATTTCAACCGAAGGCACTGAAAAAGGCGTTTGGGCACAGGTAGGAGCGGAGCAGTGGCAACAGTTTCCGTTCCTGTTCAAGCTACTGCCCTGGGAGCAGATCGCCTGGGAAGAGCCGGAGCTGCTTGAGAGCCTGACGCAGTTATCCCGCAGCCGCACAGTGGTTATCGCCAACCCGGCTTATTCCTTGTTGTTTCAGAGCAAAGGCATGCTGGCCTGGCTCTGGAAAGCGTTCCCGTACCACCCGCTGCTGCTCGAGGCCGACCTGACGCCTCTGAGTGGAAAGTATATCCGGAAGCCATACTTCGGCCGCGAAGGGCAAAGCATAGAAGTGGTGGACAAGGTACAGGTAACGAAGATGGAGGGCGAATACGACCAGCAGCAGCAGGTATACCAGCGCTGGTGCGAGTTGCCCGAAGACAACAAAGGGTATACCTACCAGGCAGGCGTGTTCTGGGCCGGAGAAGGCTGCGCCATCGGTTTTCGTCGCGAGAAAGGCATCATCACCAACCTGTCGCAGTTTGTGCCGCATTTGGTAGAAGGATGATCATGATATTTATACTTTAGCAATATGTCAATCGAATCAGAGGCAGATCTGGCAGGGATCAAAAGGATAAGCGAAGTGGTAGCCATTACCCTGAAGCGCATGCGGGAACATGCCAGGGCCGGCATGTCGACCAAAGCGTTGGATGAGTATGGTTTTGAGATCCTGCAGTCGTATGGTGCTAAATCGGCGCCTAAAGTTACCTACAACTTCCCTGGCTATACGTGTATAAGCGTTAACAACGAAGCGGCACACGGCATTCCTTCTGATAACACCATCCTGAAAGAAGGCGATCTGGTGAACATAGACGTTTCGGCGGAGCTAAACGGATACTTTGCTGATAACGGTGGCTCGTTTGTGCTGGGCGAGGACATCCAGGGATTGAACAAGTTAGTGGATGCCTCCGTCAGTGCGCTTCATAAAGCCCTGAAAGAGATAAGAGGCGGCAGGCGAATCGCCGACATTGGAAAGATCATCGAGGCCGAAGCCAAAAAGAATGGCTTTAAAGTGATCAAGAACCTGGTTGGCCATGGAGTGGGCCGAAGCCTGCACGAAGAGCCGCACGAAATCCCCTGCTTTTACGACCGTTTCAACACGCAGCGGTTCCGGAAGAACACGGTCGTTGCTGTAGAAACCTTTATCTCTACAAAAGGAAGTTATACCCGCGACAAAGGCGATGGCTGGACCCTACTAGCCGATAAAGGAGGCTTTGTGGCGCAGCACGAGCACACCATCCTTATCACGGATGGCGAGCCCATTATACTTACAATGGCAAACGGGATCTGATCTTAACCGGTGCTGCCACCAGCTACACCAAGCTCGTCCTTACATCGGCAACCGGAACCCCAGGCTCAGGAAACCCCGGAAAGAGGTGCCAGCTTCGCGGGCTATGCCAGCGGTAAGCGGGCCCAGGCGAGAGATATAGCCTACTGAGGCGCCAAAGCCCAGGCGCGTGGTCTCGCCCCGGAGCGTGCGGGTACCGTTAAGCAGATTGGTGTTCAGCACACTCGACTGGAGCTGGAAGTATAAATTCTGTCGTGCCTGGTACTGCAGCCCTGCGTTGGCATACAATAAATTATCTACAGAATAAGCGTAGGGCTCTACTGCCCAGTACTCCACCGCATTAGGCAGCACAGGCCGGTAGCCGCCTACCAGTGTTTCGGAGCCCAGTGGCAGCTCTTTTTCGGTGTAAACGACCATGCCCTGTCGCATGATGATACTTAGCTTGGGCCTGACAGGAAATATACCGATAGCCTGTGCCGAGAAGCGCATGAACGGCTCTCGTTTATCCAGTGTCTGTGTAACTTCCTGTTTCGACTCTTCCGAAGCCGTTCTGGCGCTGAACTTGTTACCGGTTACCAGTTGGGCAGTAGCTTCTGTTCTCCAGCCTTTGGTCGGGTATACCTGCCGATTAAATTTATTTGATTTGAAATAAGTACTGAAGCTCAGGTTGCGGATACGCAGGCGCTCTACCTGGCTGATGTCAAGTAGGGTAGAGTCCAGGTCGATCTGGTCGCCTACTTCCGGCGACAAACCAGCCTTGTTATATTCTACCTGCTGCCCGATGGTCCAGCTGTTGTTGGTAGTGGTTTGCCAACCTGCAATCGTGCTGTACCTGTCCTGGCTGAGAACGGCAATTTTCCGGCCGTTGCCACTAAAGAGCGGAAGCTCGTTCTTATAGTAGATGTGCCCCAACCTGGCTGCGAAATTCTGCCGGTAGCCCATGTATTTGAGGTAATTTAGATCAGAGCGGATGTTCTGCCCCAGGTCGGCCTCGGCCACAAACCGCGAACCCTGAAACAGTAAGTTGCGGTGGGTATAGTTGAGGGTAGCGCCAGCCCGGTTCTCCGAATCGTAATACAGCGCAGCTTTCAGAAAAGCGTTTTGTGCCTCCACTACGTTTACTTCCAGCGTGAAATGCTGCTCGCCGGGCACAATGGCATAAGATACTTTATTGAACAGGCCTGTGCCGTAGAGCACTTCAATCCGGTCGTCGATGTCGTCCAGTGCTATCTGCTGGGTTTCCCTGATCCGTAGCTTTCTTTCAATCAACTGATCGGACACTTTCTCCGCACCCTGAATCACTACCTTCTCCACAAAAACCGAATCGAGGTGGTTGATGCGTTTCACGTTGCGCATCGGCTCTCCGTAGGCGTTCATTTGGCTGGCAATGGTCTTCAGGCTGTCGAGGTACGGGCGGGCTGATTTTTCGCCGAGCTCGATGATGGCTTTGGTCTCGTTGAAGCTTCCGTTGCTAAAAGTGCCCAGGCTGTCCACCATATCCAGCAGGAAATCACATTTTTCTTTCTCTTTCTCCGAGTTAGCCGCTGCCGTGAAAAAAGTTGTCTGCACCAGCACATCTACCATGGTGCGCAGGTTTTGCTTTGGCTCCAGTGCACCCCCAACGTTCACCCCGATGATGTAATCAGCCCCCATATCCAGCGCTTCCTGCACCGGGAAATTCTGCACCAGGCCTCCGTCTATCAGCAGGCGTCCGTTAAGCTGCACCGGCGTGAAGGCCGATGGAATCGCCATACTTGCCCGCATGGCTTCGGCCAGGAAACCGCTGTTGAGCACTACCTTTTCGCCGGTCACCAGGTCGGTGGCAACGCAGGCAAAAGGAACCGGGAGTTTATTGAAATTGCTGATGCCGTGGGCGCTGCGGGTAAGGCCGGTAAGCGTTCGGGTGAGCACCTGCCCTTCGATCATCCCACTCGGGAAACCAATCTTTAGTTTGTTTACTGGTAGTTCGAGCAGGTAACGGCCGTAGTAATCTTTGTCCTCGATGGCGATCTGGTTCAGCGTTACCTGGTTGCTCAGCAGCAGGTCCCACTTCAGGTCGATGGCAATTTTTTCGATCTCATCCGGGGTATAGCCAATGGCATACAAAGCACCTACTAAAGCGCCCATGCTGGTGCCTGTGATGTAATCGGGTTTGATACCGGCTTGTTCCATCACCTTCAGGAACCCGATGTGCGCCATCCCTTTTGCACCGCCCCCGCTCAGCACCAGCCCGATGCGGGGCCTTTTACCCGTAGCTTCCAGCGACTGAGCCTGCAGGCTGCTACCGATCAGGCAACAGCAGATGAGCAGCAGCAGGGACTTTAACCAATATTTCAGGTGCAGGTTTGTCATGTAAGTTAGTTTCAGTGAACGAGGCCGGCGGTTTTGCCGCAGGGCCAGTAGGGTACGATAGCGATAGCAAGTATAATTTTATCCTCAGTTTCAGGCAGAAAGCGCCTTTTCCGAAAGATTATAAAAAGTAAAGTTAAGGAGCTTAGTATCATACCAAAATCAGCACTGAAATATTTTTATCCTGTGCAAGAGGTTGTTGTTATAGTATAAATTATCAGGTGGGGAGTTGCCATACTTATCTTCAAATTCTCACATCTCCAAATTTCCAAATTAAACAACTACCTTTGCCTGTTAACAAACGCTAACTGCCTATGCTCGCTTTCGTGCTCACACTTGTGCTATTGCTCGGAATAGTGATCGTGCTGGCGTATGCAGAGCGGAAGGTGGCAGCTTTTATGCAGGACCGCCTTGGCCCAACCGAGGCTGGTCCGTATGGCTCGTTGCAATCGGTGCTCGACGTACTGAAACTGCTGCAGAAAGAAGATATTGTGCCTGCCGCTGCCGACAAAAGCCTTTTCAAGCTGGCGCCCATCCTCATTTTTGCTGCTGTTTTCGCTGGTTTTGCCGTTATCCCGTTCACCCCGGACCTGGTGCCTGCCGGCATTGGCATTGGTGTGTTTTACCTGCTGGCCATTATCTCACTGGATGTGGTGGGATTGCTGATGGCGGGCTGGGGCTCGAATAACAAGTATGCCATGCTGGGTGCCATGCGCTCGGTAGCGCAGATCGTGTCGTATGAGATTCCGGCAGGGCTGGCCATACTTTCTGTTGTGATGATATGCCAGTCGCTGGATTTCCAGGAGATCAGTTATCAGCAGGGCGCGCTCATGAACCAGTTTCCGGGGCTGGAGTACGAGATAAACTGGCTTTTTGGTCTTGAAGCCTTAGGTATAAACACGACTACCATTGGCGGCATCACCACCTGGAACATTTTTCGGGCGCCGATGCTGCTGGTAGCATTTGTAATCTACTTTATTGCATCGCTGGCAGAAAGTAACCGTGCCCCATTTGATATTCCGGAAGCGGAGTCGGAGCTGGTGGCGGGTTTCCACGTAGAATATTCGGGCTTCCGGTTTGCTGTGTTGTTTCTGGCCGAGTACAGTATGATGGTGCTGGTTTGCCTGGTGGCCGTTATCCTTTTCCTGGGCAGCTGGAATACGCCTCTCCCGAACATTGGCCCTGTAAGTCTAGCTTACTGGACTACCGGCACCGTAGGAAGTGTATCGGGTATACTTTGGGGCGGCTTCTGGCTGCTCTCGAAGACGTTTGTGTTACTGTTTCTGCAGTTACAGATCCGTTGGACGTACCCGCGCCTGCGCGTAGATCAGCTCATGCACCTCTGCTGGAAAGTGCTTACACCAATAGCTTTAGGGGTAGTGTTGATTGCAGGTATCTGGCGACTGTTGATGATTTAACTTTAGGACGTAAGACGTTAGACGCATGATATAAGGCTTTATATTCCCACCATGGAGGGGTATGTAAAAGTCTTTTGTCTTATGTACTGTGTCAAAATGAATATGGAGCAAAAAGCCATAAAACATAAATCCGGATTCTGGGATGTAGTGAAGTCGCTGCTGAGTGGCCTGAGCCTTACGTGGCGGCATTTCCGGAATGCTAAAAATCGTAGGACGCCGGAGTACGTCTCGGATGAGAACTACTTCAAGCAGCCGGAGGGATTGGTAACGCTCACGTATCCGTACGAAGCCCTACCTGTGCCCGACAACGGCCGTTACCGCCTGCACAACGAGATCGAAGACTGTATTGTCTGCGACCTTTGTGCCAAGATCTGCCCTGTCAACTGCATTGCCATCGAATCGATAAAAGTTACAGAAGACATTGGCGTAACTTCAGATGGAACCAAGAAGCGCCTGTACGCACCGGTATTCAACATCGACATGGCCAAGTGCTGCTACTGCGGCCTTTGCACCACCGTCTGCCCAACCGACTGCCTCACCATGACGCCTGTATACGATTTCGCCGAAATAGATATCAGGAACATGATCTACCACTTCAGCGATCTGACGCCGGAGCAGGCCAAAGAAAAACAGCTGCTCTACGAAAAGCAGCAGGAGGAAATGGCCGCCGCCAAAGCAGCTGCACTGGCGGCAAAAAAGCAGGGATAGAGAAGAATACTGATAACTGCTTATTGTTAACTGATAACTGAAAGAAATGCTTTTCTACATCTTCGCCGTACTGGCTATACTTTCGGGAGCTTACATGGTGCTGACGCGCAATCTGCTGTATGCGGGTTTCTCGCTGCTGATCACCTTACTAAGTATAGCTGGTATTTACGTGCTGCTGTTTGCTGATTTTATTGCGGTAACCCAGCTGATGGTGTATGTGGGTGGTGTGCTGGTTCTTATACTTTTTGGTATCATGCTCAGCAGCCGCGTGCACGATAAGTCCGTGCTGTCAGAGAATGTAAACAAAGTATGGGGCACACTGGTAGCCGGGCTTATACTGGTTGGTCTCAGTTACACCATCCTGAAAGCCAATATCAGCTCTTTACCGTGGCTGCAAGAAGCGGAAACCGATGTGCTTGCTCAGCAGAAAAGTACGGTTCAAAGTATAGGCGTTAAACTGATGACGGACTTTGTGCTGCCCTTCGAGATTGCCTCGCTTTTGCTGCTGATCGCCTTGATGGGAGCAGCCTACATCGCCACAGATAACCAGAAAGTATAAGTATGGAGCAGATTCCGTTAGAGCATATTTTACTCCTGAGTGCCGCCCTTTTTAGTCTGGGCATACTGGCTGTGATTACTAAACGCCATGCAGTGGTGGTGCTGATGGGTATTGAATTGATTTTTAACGCTGCCAACCTGAACCTGGTCGCCTTCAGCCGCTATGATCCATCGCTCTTACAGGGGCAGCTTTTCTCACTGTTTGTCATTGTAGTCGCCGCTGCCGAAGCTGCCGTCGCCCTGGCCATCGTGCTGCGCGTGTACCAGCATTTCAAAACGGCCAACTTGAGCGAAATTGTAAGCGAGGAGAACAGGTAATAGAGTTCTGAGTCTCGAGTTCTGAGTCTCGAGTTGGGTTTGTTTCTCCAGAACCCATACACTTTAATTGCTAAAGTATATTCCTGGCGCGAATCTCCAGTTTCATGACTTACAGTGTTGTTGGGGCTCTAGCTCTACTGGCCTGCAGGGACAGGAGAGTTTACCATCTCTTACTGTCATTTTGACTACTCTTGAGGCGAGAGCCGAAAAGAGCAGGCGTAGCTGTGAGAAATCTGATACAGGCAACGTATAAACACACCCCTACCCCTCTCAAGAGGGGAATTGGCCTTTGGTATAGATAAGGTTATACTTTCATATTTGCTGTGATCCAACCACCCCTTACCCCTCAGAGCTACGCTCGCTAGCTTCTAACTCGCGTTCTCGCTAGTCTAAGGAGGGGAGCTCTGACACTGCTTTACATGGAAGTATAAATTTCATAGCTGCTGTTGGTCATCCCCCTGCCCCCTTCAAAGGGGGACTCGGTTCCAGTTGCATAGTCAGCAGCTATCGAACTGTTTCCAGTCCTTGGGTTGAGCGCCTTCTGGGTTTCCGGTGCCTGCAAGGCATTGCGACCGAAGGGTAGCAAAGGAAAGCTAGACAGCGCGATGCCCGAGGACGAGGCCCCGCGGCCGTGAGCGCACCAAAGTATGAAATGAAACAATAGCCTTTGTAAGACTGAGGAAGAAAGGTAGCTATGATAGCAAAAGCTTGCTGTAAGTGTAAACCTCGCCTAGAGAGTAAGATTTCTCACTACCGTTCGAAATGACAGAAGAACTGCTGTCGCTTTATTTACAGCAACGGATTGAAGCAAAACTATAAGTATAAAATTTAACCAATATACTTAACTTTGGCTCCTGTTAAGGCACAGAACTGAAACAACAACCAAACTTGGAGCTTACCCAACTATTAAAGCCGCTGGCTGGCACGCCCGAAACCACTACTGCCCTGGTAGTGCTGCTGCTGCCCCTGCTGGCTTTTCTGGTTTTATACTTCTTCGGTAAGCGCCTGCCGCGACAGGGTGATTGGCTGGCCATTGGGGTAACGGGAGTGGCACTTGCTTTATCCGTTTACCTCTTCTCTCAAATCTGGAATACCACTACCTTTCATAGCCGCAGCATTTGGTTTAGCCTGCCCTCTAGTATAGTTGCTGATTTTACGGCCGGTGTCCTGCTGGATAACCTCACAGTGCTGATGCTGGTGATTGTCACCTTCATTTCTTTGCTGGTGCAGCTGTTTTCGGTGGGCTATATGCACGGCGATGAAGGCTACAACCGCTACTTTGCTTACCTCGGGCTGTTTACCTTTAGCATGCTGGGAATTGTGCTGGTGGATAACCTGCTCCTGCTGTTTGTTTTTTGGGAGCTGGTGGGCTTCTCGTCTTACCTGCTGATCGGATTTTGGTGCGACCGTCCAACTGCAGTTGCTGCCAGCAAAAAAGCATTCCTCGTGAACAGGGTAGGGGACATCGGCCTGCTGCTGGGGCTGTTTGCCTTTTATACCTACTTCCGCACCTTCGACCTGGAAGTACTGCGCACACTGATCGGAGCCGGTGAATGGACAGCCAATAACTTTATACTTGATTATACTTTAAACGGACAGCCTTGGCTGCTGGAGTTGACTCCGCTGCTGCTGACTTTGGCCGGATTAGGTTTGTTTATGGGTTGTGTGGGCAAGTCAGCGCAGTTTCCGTTGCAGATCTGGTTACCCGATGCCATGCAGGGACCTACGCCGGTGTCGGCGCTCATACATGCGGCTACCATGGTGGCGGCAGGCGTGTACCTGCTGGCGCGTTGCTATGCATTCTTTACCATTGATGCGCTTACCGTTATTGCCATTGTGGGCGCCATTACGGCCCTAATCGGTGCATTGGCAGCGCTCACGCAGCACGACATCAAAGCGGTGCTGGCTTTCTCTACCATCTCGCAATTGGGTTATATGGTGATGGGCATGGGCACAGGCGCACACGATGCGTCGCTTTTTCACCTCACCACGCACGCGTTCTTCAAGGCTGCCCTGTTCCTCAATGCCGGTATCATCATACATGCCATGCATCACGCGGCACACCACACCCACGGGCACGACTACGTCAATCCGCAGGACATCCGCAATATGGGTGGGCTGCGCAAGGTGATGCCGCTTACCTTTTATACGTACCTGCTGGCGGCAGCCGCGCTCGTAGGTTTGCCCTTGTTTTCCGGGTTCCTTTCCAAAGATGCCATCCTTTCCGGCAGCTGGGCCTGGGCGCAGACCATGAGTGCCAACGGCAACAGTTTATACTTTGCTGTTCCACTTACAGGTTTTACAGTGGTGTTGCTTACGGCTTTTTACATGGGCCGCCACATGTGGTTTATGTTCTTCGGCAGCTTCCGGGCTCCTTTCGAGGCGCAGGCCGTACGGGTATCCGCTAAAAAAGAGATAGAAAGCGTGATGGCGGTGCCGGTGGTTCTGCTGGCTATACTTTCTTTAGGAATTTTCTTCTCGCTCAACCCGCTTAGCTTTAACAGTAGTTGGGTGATGCGTGGCGTTGGATTAGAGGCGTTGGCCACGCAAGGTGCTCTGCTCTCCGACAAGTTATTGCAGGCTGTAGCCGCGCGGGACGAGGTCAATCATACCGCACATCTGATGATCGGTGTTCTTTCAGCCTTACTTGGAGTAGCAGGTGTAGGTTTGGCAGTGGGCAAGTATAAAAACAAGCCTGCGGAAGCGCTGCTGCATGAAGAACCGCGCGGTGCTTTTGGCAGGATCTCTTTCAACCACTTTTACCTCGATACTTTCTTTAACACGATATTTGTAAAGCCAGCCCTGTGGACGGCCACTACGCTTTACCGTGTGGACAAGCGGGTGATCGACTTTACCCTGAACTACGGGAGCAAGTGGCTGGTCGTGCTCTCGAAGATCATAGGCTGGTTCGACAGGCTGGTGGTAGACGGAACGGTGTGGTTGATCGGGGCACTGGCAAAGGTGATCGGGCGGTTTGGCCGCAACCTGCAGAACGGCAAAGTGCAGAGCTACTACGCCTATTCCCTTTTCGGATTTATTTTGATTATCCTATACATCGTCCTGTTTTGATAGTTAATTTCGCAGGGTGTTACAGAAAAAGAACTCGTAATTCGTAACTCAGAACTCTTGAACGACTTTATACTCTCTGGCCTTATTTTTACACCTTTGCTGGCGGCGCTTGTTGTGCTGCTGATGCCCATACGCCTGCAAAAGCCGATGAAGGCGGTGGCGCTGCTGGGTACGCTGGTGCAAATGGGGCTGGCCATACTTTTATACTTCCGGTTCGATGGCGCTGCGCTTTCCAACGGGCAGCAGGGCTACCAGTTTGTGGAGAAGCTAAACTGGATCAATTTTTCGCTGGGCACGCTGGGGCGGTTTCAGATCGAGTATTTTGTAGGGGTGGATGGTGTAAGCATCAGTATGGTGCTGCTCACGGGCATTATCGGGGTTATCGGCGTTATCTCTTCCTGGACCATCAAAAAGAATGTAAAAGGATATTTCCTGCTCTACCTGCTGCTCATGACGAGCGTGATGGGTTGTTTCCTGGCACTGGATTTCTTCCTGTTCTACCTGTTCTTCGAGTTCATGCTCCTGCCAATGTATTTCCTGATCGGTATCTGGGGCGGCCCGAAACGCGAATACGCAGCTATTAAGTTCTTCATTTATACTTTAGTAGGTTCGCTCTTCATACTGATCGTGATGATCGGGCTGTATACTTCGGTGATCGATCCGGCGGCGACGGCTGCACAGTTAGGCTTGCTTGAAAAAGGAACGGCTATAAATGCCAATGCGATCGCACAGGTACAGCAACTGCTGCAGCAGAATACCATCAACAGCGCCGAAATGGTGCGCACCTTCAGCATTCCGGCTATGATGGAGCCGGCCAACTTTATACCGGGTAGCCTGCTGCATGTATTATCAGGAACGGTGCTGTGGGACCTGCCGCTGCGCTTTATTGCTTTCCTGCTGCTGTTTGCCGGCTTCGCTATAAAAGTGCCTTCGGTGCCGGTGCATACCTGGTTGCCCGATGCGCACGTAGAGGCGCCAACGCCTATTTCGGTGCTGCTGGCAGCCATACTTTTGAAAGTAGGTGGCTATGGTCTGATCCGCATTGTGTACCCGATCTTCCCCGATGCTGGCGCTTATTTCTCGGTACTGGTCGGTGGCCTGGGCGTGCTCTCGATCATTTACGGGGCCTTGTGCGCCTTGGCCATGAACGACCTGAAAAAGCTGATTGCCTACTCCTCGGTATCGCACATGGGCTTTGTGTTGCTGGGCCTTGCTTCGCTGACAGCCGAAGGCGTGAACGGAGCCATCTACATGATGTTCAGCCACGGCATTATCTCGGCGATGCTCTTCCTGGTAGTGGGTGTTATTTACGACCGCGCCCACGACCGCATGATCTTAAACTTCCGTGGTCTGGCCAAACGCATGCCGGCTTATACGACCTTCGTGGTAATCGCTTTTTTTGCTTCGCTGGGCCTACCGGGCTTCTCTGGCTTTATATCGGAATTGCTGGTACTGGTAGGCGGCTTCAGTGCGCCTGAGGTAACGGGTTTGCTGCCGCGCTGGCTCACGATAGTAGCCGTGTTTGGCTTGCTTTTGGCGGCGGCTTACTACCTGTGGGCCTTACAGCGCATGTTCTTTGGCAAGTACTGGATCTTCCCGGAGCTGCGCGAAAAAGCCATACTTACCGACCTGAATGCCAGAGAATACCTGATGCTGGTGCCGCTGGCTATACTTGCGCTACTGTTCGGTATTTTCCCGCACCTGCTGCTCGATAAGATTGGCGTTACTGCTACCGGTTTTACCGAACTGGTGCTGCAGAACGGGCAGGAGCAATTGCATATGGTTTTATCTTCGATGAGAAGGTAAGTGCTCTTTCGGATTTGCAATCCGGAAGTATAATATCAGTGGATTTGTAATCCGCTTTGCTAAGGCAGCAACCATAACAAACAGCGGACTGCAAATCCGCAATTAATTTAGCTTCGGAATACAAATCCGGAGCAGCAAAAAGAATCTAATTAACAAGTGAACGAACAGGCAGCTACTTTATCCGAATCGATCAATGCCATTATAGCGGGTGCCGGTTCGCTGCTGCCCGAGCTGCTGCTGGCCGGGTTCTTCCTGCTGCTCGTTACCCTTGATCTGTTCAAGTCTAAAAGTATAAAACAGCTGCTGCCCTGGCTTGCGGCAACAGGGCTTTTCGCTACGCTCATCATCCAGATCCTAGGTGGTTATACTTCCGGAGGCGTGCAGTTCCTGAACCTGCTGCGCTCCGACGGGTTGGCACGTTTTGCAGGTATACTTTTCAGCGGGGCCGGTATCTTTACCATACTGCTTTCGCTGCAGAACAGGCAACTTGAAAAATTGGAGAAAGGCCGTGGCGAGTACTATGCGCTGATTTTGATGCTGGTGCTGGGCCTCAACCTGATGGCCAAATCCATCAACCTGCTGATGGTGTTCCTGGCCATTGAGGTGGTATCCATCGCCTCCTATATCCTGACGCTTACTTTAAAAGACAACAAACGCTCCGTAGAGGCCGGTCTGAAGTATATACTTTATGGTACGCTTTCAGCGGGTGTCATGCTTTACGGAATGTCGTTCTTTTATGGCCTGACCGGCTCGCTTAGCTATACCGAGGGTAATTTCTGGCAGTCACTTTTGCAGGCCGATGCTTTGCTGGTGACAGTGGCGGCCATACTGGTATTTGCAGGCTTCTTCTTTAAAATATCTGCCGCACCGTTCCATTTCTGGATACCGGATGTATACCAGGGAGCACCCATGCCGATCGTGGCGCTGTTCTCGACCGGACCAAAAATGGCAGGCGTTATCATCATACTTCGCTTTGTGGCCGCTTTCGCCGATCCGACCTTAGCTGGGGTATTTACAGATATCACCCTGTTTCTGGGTATAGCTGCCCTGGCTACACTGGCAATTGGAAATTTTACGGCGCTCTGGCAACGCACGCCACGCCGGCTGCTGGCTTATTCATCGGTGTCACATGCCGGTTTCCTGCTGATGGCGTTGCTGGCTTTTGGCACCAATTATACGTCCGGTGTGCTGTTTTACCTTACGGTGCTGCTGTTCATGAACTTTGGCATTTTCCTGTTCCTGCAGATTGCAGAAGAGGAGCTTGGGGTGCAGCAGCTGGAAAATTTTGAAGGCCTCGGCCGCCTGTACCCTTACCTGGGCATGATGGCTCTTTTATACTTATTGTCTTTAACAGGACTGCCGCCGCTGGCTGGCTTTATGGGCAAGTTGCTTATTTTCAGCAATGTGTGGGAGGCTTACACGGCCACAAACCAGGGGATGCTGCTGGTCTTACTGGTCGTGGGAATTCTGCTCACCGGGGTGGCACTATTTTATTATATCAGGATTCCGTACTACCTTTTCTTTAAAAGGAATCAAACTGCAGAAAATTTAGTTATTTCACTGTCGAATAAGCTGCTGCTGGGATTTTTCGCGTTGCCGCTGCTGGTCCTCTTCTTTAAGCCCGACCTGCTGCTGCACTGGATCGAAACGTTACTTGCACAGACACTTTAACAGCAACATGAGCGATTCAATCAAACACGAATGCGGTATAGCCTTGATCAGGCTCCGAAAACCAATTGAGTATTACGTTGAGAAGTATGGCACGCCCATGTACGGCGTTAACAAGCTGTTCCTGCTCATGCAGAAGCAGCATAACCGGGGGCAGGACGGGGCAGGCGTTGCCAGTATAAAAATAGATGCCGGCCCGGGCATGGAATACATCAGCCGTTTCCGTTCTGTTAAAACCCGCGCCATCGACAGCATCTTCGGCAAGATCGGCAAAGAGTTTAAGGAGCTGAAGGAAAGTAACCCGGAAAAAGCTGAAGACCTTAACTGGGTCTGGAATAACATGCCTTTCCTGGGCGATGTTTACCTGGGCCACCTGCGCTACGGTACGCATGGCGTAAACAGCGTAGACAATTGCCACCCGATGGTGCGTGAGAACAACTGGCGCAGCCGCAGCCTGGCTGTAGCCGGTAACTTTAACATGACCAACGTAGAAGAGCAGTTCCAGAAACTGGTAGAGCTTGGTCAGCACCCGAAACAAAAATCCGACACCATTACTGTTTTAGAAAAGATCGGCCACTTCTTGGACGAAGAAAACCAGGAGCTGTTCGAGTCTTATAAACACGAGTTTACCAACAAAGAAATAACCAACCTGATCGAGGAAAACCTGGACCTGGAGCGCGTGTTGAAGCGTGCCTGCAAGGACTTTGACGGTGGTTATGCGATGGCAGGATTAACAGGTTACGGCGCATCCTTTGTTGTCCGTGACCCGAATGGCATTCGCCCGGCTTATTATTATATTGATGATGAAGTAGTGGTGATCGCTTCGGAAAAACCGGCTATCAAAACTGCTTTTGACGTGGATTATGCTGCTATTAAAGAGATCACACCGGGCCATGCGCTTATAGTTGACAAAGAGGGAAATCCATCGCTGAAAGAGATACTGGAACCACGCCAGAAATTATCCTGCAGCTTCGAGCGTATTTACTTCTCCAGAGGCAACGACCCGGAGATTTACGAAGAGCGCAAGAACATGGGCAAGCGTCTGTGCCGCCAGATACTTGAAGCCGTTAACTACGACCTTAAAAATACGGTTTTCTCTTACATCCCTAACACTGCCGAGACCTCTTGGCTGGGTATGATGAAAGGCATTGAAGATTACCTGCGTACCTACCGCAAGAAAGCCATACTTAACCAGCAACTTACCGAAGAGCAACTCGACGAGATTCTGCAGTTTAAGCCGCGTGCCGAGAAGCTGGTAATCAAAGACGTAAAGCTCCGCACATTTATCACAGACGACAACAACCGCGACGACCTGGTAACGCACGTGTACGACACGACTTATGAGGTAGTGAAGAAAGGGATCGATACGGTGGTGGTGCTGGATGACTCGATTGTCCGTGGTACTACGCTGGAGAAGAGTATCATCAAAATGCTCGATAAGCTGGAGCCAAAGAAGATCATCATCGTATCCTGCGCCCCGCAAATCCGCTACCCAGATTGCTACGGCATCGACATGAGCCGCGTGAAGGAGTTTGTGGCCTTCCGTGCCATGCTGGAGCTGCTCAAAGACCGTGGCTTATACTTTAAGGTAGAAGAAGTATACGATAAATGTGTGGCCACAGAAGGCACAGAAGCCTTTAAGCAGACCAACTTTGTGAAAGAACTATACGACCTGTTCACGGCCGATGAGATCTCTGCGAAAGTATCAGAAATTGTGAAAGCGCCGGACGTGCATGCAGAAGTACAGGTCATTTACCAGACCATCGAAGACCTGCACCTGGCCTGCCCGAACCACAAAGGCGATTGGTACTTTACAGGCAACTACCCAACCCCAGGCGGAACCAGAGTAGTGAACCGCGCCTTCATGAACTTTGTAGAAAACAAGGCTATAAGAGCCTACTAATCAAAAGTATAAATTATTTTATAAGCCTGCTCCGGTTTGCCGGGGCAGGCTTTTTTATTGCTGTTGCATTAGCACTTAAGCTGCCGATAACACGTACCTATACTAGACTATTCTAAGTTGCCCTCTGCAGCATGTATACTTATGCCCGTCATAAGTCCTGACTTGAGATAGATTGGTTGTGATCTGTTAAAATCAAAAAATGAAAACGCTCGCAAAGTTTCTCTTCCCCATCGGGTACAGGTGGTCAATAATTTTTTACGCTATTCTAGGTGGTTTGATAGGTTACCTGATTGCCGGAGATACGATTACCAGTGCAGATATTGTGACCGGGGTACTCCTTGGCGTATTTGTGGGAACAATAGGAGGGACGATCTTTAAAGAAGTTATAGAACATCATCCGCATAAAAAAGTCTGATATGGTGCAGGTGTAACTGGTGATTGTTCTGTAATGCCACTGATCTTGCAGTTGGTCTAAAGTATAAAAGCCACCTGCTAAGGTGGCTTTTATACTTT
The DNA here is from genome assembly GCF_023630205.1 of Pontibacter ruber. Lineage (GTDB taxonomy): Bacteria > Bacteroidota > Bacteroidia > Cytophagales > Hymenobacteraceae > Pontibacter > Pontibacter ruber. Next base: position 62,774 of record NZ_JALPRR010000006.1, read on the forward strand.
AAAGTTTATCCGGACACTAAAGCGGCAGCTTCACATCCTGCATCAGGCGGCCTACCGGGTACAGGTTGTGGGTTGGCTCGTAGTGTGGCGAGTTGCGGTACACAAAGTCGAGCTGGGCGCGTGCGCTTTTGGCAAACTCCGGGTCTTTTTTTCTGCGCTCTTCCAGGCGCTGGCGCAGGTCCGGGTTTTTCTTCAGTATCTCGGCAGCCAAGTCTTCAAACACGTAGCTTGAGAAATGCTCTTTCTGCATCAGGATAGAATCGAAGAAGTTCCAGTTGAAGTAGGAATCTACGGCCTGCGGCTCCAGCGTTTCCACTAAAAAGCGGGCAGACTCCTGGTTCAGGTATACTACGTAATCGCCTTTCAGAAATTGGCGTGGCATGGTACGCGTCTCCACCTGCACGCTGTTATGTAAGTAATGCCCTTCGTACGGACGCTGCCCTGTTTTATAGTCGGTGATGTAGTACGAGTCGAGGGTGAGGGTGGTGTCACGCTTAAGCTGGCGCATTTCCACTTTGTTCAATTTCAGCCGCTCGATCACTTCGCGCCATGCCTGCGGTATAACATAAGCCACCGGCTTCTGCACGGTAGTGGTCGGCGTGAAAGTGTTGTAGTAGTTGATGTTCTTGGAATAAGGCGCCTTGCGGTCGTAGTACAGGCGCTCAAGGCCGCTCACTTCGCTGGGTTTATACTTGGCGGCATAGCCCAGGAATGGGATCTGCTCCACTTTTGTCGTGTCCAGCTTCCAGTCGAGGGGGAAACTTTTTTGCGCCAGCGTTTCCTGCTTTGCTTTGGCCCGGATCTCGCCTATTTCTTTTGCATCACGGCTAACCGTTTCGATCATGTTCTCCATGAGTTGGTAGGTTGCCTTCACACGCTGGTCGAAAGGCTTAAGCATGTGCGTTTCGGGCACAAAGCCAATGGTGTTGTACAGGGCAGTATAACCTGTTGCATAGCGCGGCGACTCCATGAAACCTGTAATGCCTTTGTCCGGTGTCTCATCCACGGTGTTCATGTAGGGCACCATCGGAAATTTATCCTTTTTCATGCCGTCGTACAGGGCAGGCAACATTTTCTTCTGAAGATATCCTGCCAAGGTAGGATTCAGCTTGTTGTGCTGCGTGGCGATCAGTGTCATCACGTGCTGGTAATCGGCGCCGTTGGAAGTATGGTTGTCCATGAACACGTCCGGGTCCCAGTCGCGGAAAATGAGGTGGAACAGCTGCCCGTTTTTAGAGTCGGTTTTGATGTAATCGCGGTTAAGGTCTAGGTTGCGGGCATTTCCCCTAAAGCCGTAGCTTTCCGGGCCGTTTTGGTTGGTGCGGGTGTGGCTGTTGCGGTTCAAGGCGCCGCCGATGTTGTAAACTGGGATGATGGCCAGCACCACGTTATCCAGTTGCTTGCGCTTGTTCTTGTCCTGCAGGTAATCGCGGGCTAGCATCATGGTGGCGTCTATACCTTCCGGCTCACCTGGGTGAATGCCATTCTGAATCAGCAGCACGCGCTTATTCTTTTGCTTGATGGAAGCCGGATCGAAGTCCTTGTCAGTAGAAACGATTACCAGGTGCAGCAATCGGCCCGAGTCGGTATAGCCGTAGGGCACCATTTTTACCTCGTCGTATACCTCGTCTAGTTTGCGGTACCAGTCGATAGCTTCCTGGTAGGTAGCTGTCTGGTTGCCGTTTCCTTTTTCATACGGTGTTTTCAGGTCATCTTTTCCGGGTGTTCCCGTGGTGAGGAGAGCAGCTAGGAGTAAAGTAGTAAGCATTGGTTTGTGTTAGGGTGATGAGGTTGTAATGTTAGTTATTTCTGTTTAGAAATGGTAGGAGGAGGTGGATTTTCAGTAATGTATGGTAATGCCTGAAATCAATTTTTTGAGCTCAGCGAGAGATACTTTTAGCTAAGGTTTATACTTGTGAAGCTGGCAAGCCTTTGCTTCGTAGATAGCTGTACTCCTTAGTCTTACTCACCTATACTTTCATAGTTTCTCTCCGAGCGCTCAGGGCCGCAGGGCCTCGTCCTCGGGTATCGCGCTGTCTATTGAAGCTGCTCCTCGCTCCGCTGCGGGCTGCTGAGCAAGCTCAGCACCGCAACAATAGAAGGCGCTCAACCCAAGGACTGGAAACGACACTGCTTCGTAAGCGGCTATGCAACTTCAACCGAGTCCCCCTTTGAAGGAGGCAGGGGGATGATTTGCAGCAGCTATGAAACTCTTACTTTCAAGTATAGCAAAAGCAGAAACTCCCTCCTTGAGGAGGGTAGGGAGGTATTTGTACTTGTGCCATGAAACTTAAACTTGAAGTAAAGCAGTAGCCAGATTCCCCTCCTGAGACAAGGAGGGGTTAGGGGTGGTTGGATCACCGCAAATATGAAAGTATAACCTTAACTTCTCGAAAGCCGAAAATTCCCCTCTTGAGAGGGGTAGGGGTGTATTTATACGTTGTCTGTATCAGATTTCTCCCGCTCGTCGAAATGACAGTAGGAGATGGTAAACTCTCCTGTCCCTGTGGGCCAGTTGAGTCAGAGACGCAACACCAGCGTAAGTCACGAACCCGGAAATTCGCGCCGGTAACTTTAGAACTTAGCAGCATTTTCTATTAAGAGGGGGTGGGTAAATCCTGTTCATTAAATAAAATCCTGTAAATCCTGATTCAGATCTCTCACAGCTACGTTGGCTCTTTTTAGCTCTCGCATCAAGTGTAGTCGAGATAACAGAAAAATATAGTAGCACCTCCCATTCATAATTCATCATTCGTAATTTATAATTCCTCAAAGGGTGAGGTCAAACAAAAAGGCAGAAGAGTAACCTTCTGCCTTCAACATATCTTATAAATTTGTTTCCTTAAAAAGTACTGCGGTTGATGGCAGGGGGGAAGAGGGCGCGGTCGAGGCTGTACTTGCCGGGGCCAATGAGCATCAAAGTGAAGAAAAGAATACCAGCTTCCAGTGCATGCGAGTAGCCACCAAAACCATCACCTGCTGTGATATGGCGAAGGGTAGCCACCATCATCGTAATTACCAGCAGCAGGCACACCGGGCGGAAAAACAGGCCCAGAACCAGCAGCATACCGCCAATGGCCTCTGCAAATCCAGCCATAAAGCCCCAGAGCTCCGGCATAAAATCGATACCTAACAGTTGCATGTTGCTGCCTACTTTGGCCCAGCGTTCGGGGCCGCCGGTTAATTTAGGCCAGCCATGAAGAACAAACATAATACCTATGCCAACGCGGAGCAGGAACAGCCCCAGGTCCTGATAATTATAGCGGGATCGTAATATTGCCATAGGAGCAATGTTACGTATTTCTGCTTAATAACGCAAAATATTAGAATATGAAAATACTTTCAACTATGGTGTTGGCAGGCACATCTGCTGGCTTCAATTTGCTCAGGCGGTCTTTAGGCAGTTGCGACACATTCAGTACAAAGGTCATCCCGGTTTTTTCAGAAACGGCCACAAAATTTCCTTCACCAGGGCCTACATACGAGATCGGAAACGACTTTTGTACTTCGCCATACTTGGAGCCAATGCCTATGCCCTGTGCTGTTTTGTAGTCGGCATCGCGCACACGCAGGCGCCATACTTTACACTCCGGCTCGCATTGCTGCTCTACCAGCAAGCCTTTGCCCCCGTTACCGGCATGAAGCACATAAGCCGTATAATCCTGCCCTTCCATCCTTAGCGTGGTGTCGGTTATGGTGTAGCCCTGCGGCACATGCTGGCGTATTTCTTCTATCGGCATACCTATCTGCACAGAGCCTACTTTGTTCGAACCAATTACAAAAGCGGAAGGGTCTGGCGATGGGGTGCCTGCAGTTTCTACGGCTGTGATTGCCGTACCGGTAGTGTCAGTAAGTGTAGTTTGTTCGTTTTCAGCGCTATCGCGATCAGCCAGGCAGGCAGCCATGCCCACTCCCAACAAGATAGCGTATAGTATGTTCTTAAGCATGCACGTGTATTTTATACTTTAGGTAATCGTTAAATTATGGTTAAACCTTGATGAGCAGCTTAGGGTTGTTGTATATTAGCACGAAAACATACTTCATTTATTTTATCATAGATCAACTTTAAATAATGGAAAAGGCGAGACCCCTGATATTAGTATCGAACGACGACGGCATTACGGCACCGGGCATCCGGACTTTGGTGCGGGTGGCGATGAGAGTAGGAGAAGTAGTAGTAGTGGCACCAGATGGTCCGCAGTCGGGGATGGGGCATGCCATTACCATTGGCAACACCCTGCGCCTCGATAAATCCATTGCTTTCGATGACCTGGGTGTAGAATCGTACGAGTGCTCGGGTACGCCTGCCGATTGCGTGAAGCTGGCCAAGCACCACGTGCTGAAAGACCGTCGGCCAGACCTGGTGGTGAGCGGCATTAACCACGGCTCCAACTCCAGCATCAGTGTGCTTTACTCCGGCACGATGTCGGCAGCCATTGAGGCGGCTATTGAGGGGCTGCCTGCCATCGGTTTCTCGCTGTGCGACTACGGCCACGAGGCTGATTTCTCGCATACCGAAGAATTTGTGGAAAAGATCATCCGCCAGGCGCTGGAGAACGAGATACCGGAAAACACTGCCCTCAATGTCAATTTCCCGAAGAAAAGCGAAGAGCCGATAAAAGGCATCAAAGTATGCCGCCAGGCACACGCCAAGTGGCAGGAGGAGTTCGATGAGCGCCTGGACCCGCGTAACCGCAAATACTTCTGGATGACAGGCAGCTTCGTTAATTTCGACAAAGGGGAGGATACAGACGAATGGGCGATCGTAAACAACTACGCCTCCATTGTTCCCTGCCAGTTCGATATGACGGCGCACCATGCTATTGTGCACCTGAACAACCAGTGGGAGTTCTAATTATAATATTGGTAAAACAACACACAGCCCCGGCTAAGGTATAGCCGGGGCTGTGTGTTGTATTGGAGATCAAGGATTAAAACCGTACAGGCATTGTAAACCTCACTTTTACAGGTTTGTCGTTCTGTGTGCCTGGCTTCCAGTTGCCGCTGGTTAGCGAAAGTACCCGTATGGCTTCCTGATCGAGTTCAGGTGTAAGACTTTTTACTACTTTGTAATCGGTGAGGGTGCCATCTTCGTTTACTATAAAACTGATCTGTGAAATTCCCTCAGGGGATCGCATTTTATTGTACTTTTTGTTCTTGTTCAGGAATTTCATCAGCTCAGCCATGCCGCTGGTATAAGTTGGCATAACCTCATGGTATTCCACGGCAGGTTTGGTTTTGCTTGAATCCTGAACTACCGGGGCTGGTTCTTCAAAACGGATTGGTAAAGTATACCTTACGGCTACCTGTTGCCCTTTGTGCACACCCGGTGCCCATTGCCCGCTCATACTTTCCACAACGCGTTTACACTCCTTGTCTACCTCAGGGGATAAACCTTTTACAACATGCACATTGGTTACTTTGCCTTCGGTGTTTACCACAAAAGACACAACAGCCAGTCCTGTAGGCTGGTTAGCTTGATATTTAACATTCTCACTTAAGTATTGCACCAAGCCTTTTACACCTCCACTAAATTCAGGCATTTGCTCTACATAAGTGTAAATTTGATCATCATTAGCAGCTGGTGTTTTCTCTTGAGCGACAGCAAAGGGCGCAGTTGAAACTATAAAAGTAATGGCAAATAATGCCTTGCAAAGAGCTTGTAAATGTTTAACCATGCAGAAGTAAAATAAGAAATGTTATTAGAGGCTATAAAATTATGGAATGTTATGGAGATGAATATACAATTTTGCAATTACAGATAAATTTGATTCGTAACATCTAATAGAAAATGTGACACAGTTTTTTCCAGAGTAGCGTGAGCCTTTTCTACAGGACGCTCACGCTGCTCTGAATACTTAAAGAACGGTTACTTACTCCTCGTCACTACCACATCAGCCGCTTTCGCATTCGTAGTCGCAGCTACAGCCGAGCTGTTGTTGACAAACCTTACTTTCAGGATCCTGGCCGTGGTAACAGGCTGCCCGTTTAGCTGACCCGGAACCCAATTATCTTTAGTAAGCCTTACTGCCCTGTTTACTTCTTCCTGGACACTTTTATCGACGGCTACAGGTATCATACTGATAAGCTTGCCGTCTTCCTTTACAATGATGTGCACATCCACATCGCCTTCAAAGGTAGAGTTCTGCGGGTAGCGGAGGTTCTTTGCCAGGAACTTTTCGATGGAGCCATCCTTCAGTCTTGGCTTTATACTTACCTCGTCATACTTGTAGTAGTCTTTCTTGTACCCCTCCATAGATGGTGGGTTCAATGGCTGAGTTTTCTTATTGGCTTCGGAGCCCAGGAACTGCACGGGCAGCACCAGTTCTGCCGCTATGGGCTGGCCATCTTTTAAGGCAGGCTCCCACTGGCCCGACGTGGATTTTACAGCCGCAGCAGCCGCCTCCGATAGCTTGGCAAGTACGGTTTTGTTCTGCAGACCAAAAGTAGAGGCATCCATGTAATCCAGCTCCGAACCCGGGCCTACAATTTTCTTCAGCTTTGTTCCTTCCAGCCGGACGTTGGATACGCTGCCGTCCTTCTCCACCGAAAACTTCACCATTACCCGTGCATTCAGGTTTTCCTGCTTTGCCTCTGCTGGCAGCACCAAGTGACTGCTGATGGCCTGCATCATGGTTTCGTTGCCGCCTTTAAACTGGGGCGGGCGGTTCGCTTTGTCTGCTGCAGCGGACCTGTCTGCTTCGCTCAAAGCAAATCGTATGGGCAGCACATACTTTACCCGCACCGTTTCACCGCTTTGCTTGCCAGGCGACCACTGTCCGCTCATGAGCTGTACTACACGCATGGCCTCCTCGTCGGTGCCACGGCCTAGTTTTTTCACCGGCTGTACTTCTGAGAGCTTTCCATCCTTCTCCACTACAAAGCTTACGACCACCAAGCCTTCTACACCATTTTCCTGCGCCTCTTTCGGGTAGCGTATGTTGCTGCCCAGGAACTTCATCATCTCTCCTTCACCCCCTTTAAAAGCAGGCATCTGCTCGACAAAAGTATAAGGTTTGTTGCCTCCTTTCTGAGGAGCTGTGGTTTGTGCCAGCGCAACGTGCTGTGGCGCTACGGCCAGGACAAGAGCCAATAACGGCGCTGCCAGTAATGTTTTAATGGTGTTGCTGTTTTTCATGATCGGTATGTTTTATAGGTTGATTTAAGGTTTTTAAGGGCAATAGGTATCCTGTTCCGGCTTTTGGGCTGGATTAAAAAGGGTAAGCATAGTACTAGGTCTGGTTTTTTTATTTCATCTTGAAGCGGATCGGGATAGTGTACCTTACACGGACGATTTTACCGTTTTGCAGGCCGGGCTCCCATTGACCGCTCATGGCTTCGATCACACGCAGTGCTTCGCGGTCGGCATCTTCCTGCAGGCCTTTGATAAGGGTGATATCGGAGAGCGTGCCGTCTTTTTCTACTACAAAGCTGGCCACTACCAGGCCTTCAATGCCTGCATCCTGTGCAGATTTAGGATAGCGCATGTTCTGCCCCAGGAACTTCATCATCTCTCCTTCGCCTCCTTTGAAGCGTGGAAATTGCTCTACATAAATGAAAGGCTTTTCAGCATCAGGATCGCTTAGCGGCAGCAGCACTTCGTCTTCAGCCTTAGGAGCAGGAGGTGTTTGTTTTTTACTCAGGCTTTCTTGAGCAGGTGCTCTTTCGGTAGCTTTTGATTCAATGGGAGGAGGTAATAGCAAAGCCGCTTTTTCTTCAGAGACTGTAGCTATCGGAGTATCAGTTGTAGTTATCCTTTCCGGCTTAGCTGCAAGGGAAGCAGTGATATCGGCAGTGACCGCTCGGGAAGAGAAAATGAAAAGCATGAGCAGCAGGAGCGGCAAGACCAGCAAGGGGCGGAACAGGCTTGCCCGCTGGCCATACTTCTGCAGCATGTGCAGGCGTTTGAACACCTGGGGCTTGTAAAAGTGGCTGCCGATCAGCATGCCTGATTGGTGCAGGGCCTCCTTTGCCAGCAACGAAGTATATTCCTGTGGTTGGAAGGCAGCCAGCACCTGGGCATCGGCCTGGTACTCGTGTACGTCGCGCAGCTCTGCTTTCAGGAGCCACACCAGCGGGTTAAACCAAAGTATAGCTGTCAGCACTTCATAGTACAGCACATCGTAGGTATGGCCGAGCCGTACGTGCGCCAGTTCGTGTGCCAGTACCTGCTGCCGTTCTTTCTCGGTCAGGTGGTTTTGGGGGCTAAGGAATACATAATGCAGGAAAGCGAAGGAGGTGTACTCGTTGCTGGTCTGCAGCACGGTTGCCTCAGACGCTTGCATAGCGAGTGGCGTGGTAGTGTTGATAAGCTTCCGGAGCCTGAGCAACTGAAGCCCAAGCCTTGCCAGCAAGCCTAAACCGGCTGCAACGTATAGCACTAGAAGTATAAACTCAACCGGTATAGTATTTATACTTGCAGCTGCTTGAGGATGAGAGGGAGTCACTGTTACCTCCTGCAGCTGAATGACAGGCAGGGCAGGAACGAGTGCTAAATCCTGGGGAAATGGCAGCGGCAGTTGCAGCAACGGGATAAACAGGCTAACAACAGGAGCCAGCAGCAGGTACAGCCGGTTATAACGCAGCTGCGGAAAGCTGCGCAGTACCAGCAGGTAGAACAGGTAAAACAGGAGCAGGCACAGCCCCGACTGGATGAGGTAATTAGCGATTGTTTCCATCTTGCTGGTCTTCTTCGTGCATGTCTTGTTTTACGTGCTGCATCAGTTGGTCCAGTTCCTTTGTGTTCAGGTTGTTGTCCTTGGCAAAGAACGATACCAGTTTTTCAAAAGACCCGCCAAAGTACCCGCTCATGAAGTTCTTTAAAAAGAAGCTTTTATACTTGTCTTCGGCAATCAGCGGGTAGTACTCGTGCGACTTGCCGAACGCAGTATAACCTACAAAGCCTTTTTTCTCCAGTATCCGAACAATTGTTGATACGGTGTTGTAGGCCGGGCGCGGTTCAGGCAATTGCTCGATGATGTCTTTTACAAAACCTTTCTCTATTTTCCAGAGGATCTGCATGATCTCTTCTTCCGCTTTGGTGAGTTCTTTCATAAGTAAGTATGATTGGTAGGATGAATGTATAACTAAATACTTAGTTTAACAACTAAATGTTTAGTTTATTTTTTGAACTTTAAAAAAGAAGCTGTCAGTGTAGGTGTTTCCCAGCTTCTCTGGGATGAGAAGGTTAGTCTACACAGATAAATCCCGTGCAAATTTGATTGCACCAGAATCGTTGGCTATAGCTAATGGGTATGGAGGAGCAAGTATCCTTTTATGCTATTGTTTGGTAAAAACCCTATTCTAATTCTTACCTATCCACTAAAAATGAAAGATGTGAGTTTTAAATAAATAAAAATAGGTATACTCTTTTATATACCTATTGAATGCAATAAATTAGCCTGATTTATGTGTGCCGTTAAGGAAACCGGAAAGCAAATTAGTATGGTTGCTCCTTTTCCTGTTAACCCACTGAAAGTAAGTGAATAGAATTTTAATATTGAGTAACGCCTATGATATACCCGACAGCTTGTACAATCACATTCCACTTTTTATTGCAGTCACAGATCGGATAAGCAGTGAATTAACACCATGATAAAATGCCGCTTACCGATAGAGCTGAATTTTAATCTATTTATCAAATAACCTTAAAACATGAGAAGACATCTCCTATTGAATTTTGTTCTGGTGCTTTGCCTGGTGTTTCAGGCAATGGGCCAAGGTAGAACAGTTTCTGGTAAGGTAACTGAAAAAGCAACCGGCCAGGGCTTGCCTGGTGTTTCGGTTGCTGTTAAAGGCACCACAACCGGAACCAATACCGACATTGATGGTAGTTATACATTGAGCCTTCCTGCCAACGTAACAGACAATGTTACACTGGTTTTCAGGTTTGTAGGCATGGCAACGCAGGAAGTGGCGCTTGCAGGCAGAAGCTCTGTTAACGTTGCGCTGGCTCCTGATTCAAAACAACTGTCTGAAGTAGTAGTAACCGGTTACTCTACTCAGAACAAGCGCGAAGTATCCGGCTCTATTGCAACTGTAAAGGCAGAGGAAGTAAGTCAGGCGCCGCTTGCATCTTTCGATCAATCCCTGCAAGGTAAGGCTCCTGGTATTCTGATCCAGGCGCAATCAGGGCAGCCGGGTGCTGCTGCTGCTGTTGTAATCAGAGGTAAAGGCTCTGTAGTTGGTAATAACGACCCGCTCTACATCCTGGATGGTGTTCAGATCTCAGCAGGTGATTTTGCAACACTAAACCCTGCAGACTTCGAAACTTTCAACGTGCTGAAGGATGCAGCCGCCACTTCTATCTATGGTTCCAGAGGTGCGAACGGTGTAATTGTAATAACCAGCAAAAAAGGTACAGCTGGCAAAACCCGTATCAACTACAACGCGCAGTACGGCTACTCAAATGCACCTTCCAACAGGCTGGAAGTAATGGACTCTAATCAGAAACTTGATTATGAGCTTGCTAATGGTAACCCGTACGAGTGGACGGATGAAGACCTTACCAGACTTAGAGCGATAAACACTGATTGGGAAGACGTATTCTTCAGAACCGGTAAAACAGCCAACCACACGTTAAGCGCTTCAGGCGGATCGGAGAAAACAACATACTTTGTTTCAGGCTCCATCTTTGACCAGACCGGTACAGTTGAAAACACAGGATTGAAGCGTTACACAGGTAGAGCCAACGTGGGAAGCTCTGCAGGTAATTTTACTTTTGGTCTTAACTCAACGTTCGGTTATTCCGAGTTTACCAACACCAGCGAAAACAACTCCGGAATCGCTTCGCCGCTGAATGCTATCCGTTGGACAAACCCTTACGAAACTCCTTATGACGAGGATGGTAACTATACTGAGATCGTTTCAGGTCAGCCAAATGCGCTGCAGGAGTTGCTTGAGAACAGATACCTGAGACAACAGATTAAAGGTGTTGGTAGCATTTATGTTGCGTATGCGGTGCCTTTCGTGAAAGGCTTAACCCTGAAAACCAACTGGGGTGGCGACTTCACAGGCAACGAAACCAACAACTACATTGATCCAACTACATACACAGGAAGCTTTGCAACTGGTCGTTCAGGTAGTTTAACAAGAGGTTATGGTCGCTTCTTCAGATACACAGGAACCACCTCTGCATCTTATACAAAAGAATTTGGCACAGACCATAGATTAACTGTAGCCCTCTTCAATGAGATAGTTAAGACGAAAGGCAATAACTTCTCTTTTACAGGTTATGGTTTAGGCGGTGCGTTTGACAACGAATCAGGCATCACTCCTGGTACAACAGACAACGGCTTTATACCTGCTGTAAATGGTAACGGAAGAATAAATGCGCTGCTTTCATACTTTACTGATGTTCAGTATGGTTTCAAAGATCGCTACTTCCTGAGCCTTGGTGCCCGTCGTGATGGCTCATCCCGCTTTGGTGCCGACAGACGCTTTGCTAACTTCGGTTCTGTAGGTTTCAGCTGGATCGTTTCGGATGAAAGCTTCATGGAAGGTCTGAGAGACGTTGTGTTTAACGACTTGAAATTCAAGGTTAGCTACGGTTCTGCAGGTAACCAAGCGCTTGCTGATGATTTTGCCTCAAGAGAACTGTTTTCACGTGCTGTGTATAATGGGGTAAGTGGCTTGACGCAAACACAGCTGGCTAACGACCTTCTGCAGTGGGAAAGAAGAACTACCTTTAACACAGGTATAGAAATGGCAACGCTGCAAGGCAGATTAAAAGCAACCGCAGAGTTCTATAACTCGCTTACTTCTGACCTGTTCCTGGATCGTCAGCTTTCAAGAACTTCAGGCTATTCCTCTATTAACTCTAACGTTGGCGAGCTAAGAAACAGAGGTGTGGAAGTCTCGCTGGATGGAGACATTGTAAAAACAGGTGATTTCACCTGGAGCGCTAACGCGAGCGTAACCTACAACAAAAACGAAATTACGAAGCTTGTAGGCGATCAGCAGGAAATCGAAAATGGCATCTACATCAACCGTGTAGGGGAGACGATGAACTCCATTTACCTGGTTCGTTATGCCGGCGTAAATCCAGACAATGGTGATCCTCAGTTCTACACAAAAGATGGCGAGATCACAAATGTGTATGATCCGAATGATCGCGTGATTGTAGGTTCAACTGAAGCTCCTTTCTTCGGTGGCTTTGGCACTGCCCTTAACTTTAAAGGTTTTGAAGTAAGCACTTTCTTCAGCTTTGTGAAGGGCAATGAGATTTACAACAACGACCGTTCAAACATCGAGAACCCGCAATACCTGTACGATAACCTCGCGACTACAATGCTAACAGAGTGGAGAAAGCCTGGTGATATCACCCAGATCCCTCGTCCGGATGCTGCCTGGTACAACGACAACACAACCAGAATGGTGGAGTCCGGAGACTTCCTGAGACTGCGTAACATAAACATTTCTTACACACTGCCTCAGACGCTGGTGAGCCGACTTAACCTGAGCAGCATAAAACTGTACGCACAGGGCCAGAACCTGAAGACATGGACTGATTTTGCTGGTTTCGACCCGGAGATCTCTACTGGCGTTCTAACCGGTGCTCAGTATCCTGCCCTCCGTACCGTTACTTTTGGACTTAACGTTGGTTTCTAAAATTTTAAGTAGCTAAAAAATGAAGATTAATAGATTATTATTTATAGGCCTGGGATTAAGTTGCTCGCTGGTATTTTCAGCATGCGATGATGTGATAGATGTTGAGCCAACGTTCCAGAAAGATAGAGCTGAGTTGTTTAAGAACCTGGATGAATACGAATATGCATTAACGGGTGCTTACTCCTTGTTCCGCCAGACAGGATATTACGGCAACGGATCTCAGACTACAGGTGCTTTTTCTGTATTGCCTGATATGATGGGCACAAACGTGGTAGAAACCAATGAGGACCTGGGTAACTTTGTTAGCCAGACTGACTGGATCTATGCTGCCGATGATGCTGATATTGCAGTAACCTGGCAAGCGGCCTATGCTGTTATCAACCAGGCCAATATCATCCTGAGCAACATTGATCAGTTTGCCGCTACAGATGCAGAGCGTGTAAATCGTATAAAAGGTCAGGCCTTGGCTATCAGAGGATTTGCACATTTTGATATCCTGAGATACTGGGGCGTAAACTTTGATCGTAATTCCACAGCTTTGGGCATTCCTTACAAAACTGCTGAGGATAAGGAAGAATTGCCTGTGCGTTTAACTGTAAAGGAATCGTACGATAAGATCTTAAAGGATCTTACAGATGCCGAAGCGCTGCTGGGCGATGTAGACAAATCAGTAAATTCATCCTCTAGCAGAGCTTATATTGACCAGGTGGCTACCAAAGCTATGCTGGCGCGTGTTAATTTGTATGCAAAGGAATATGCTGCAGCAGAAAGCTATGCTACTGAGGTAATCGAAGCCAAACCTTTAGCTTCTAAGACCAATTTCCCTAGTATCTGGACAGATGCGTCTCAAAGTGAAGTGATCTGGTCAGTTCCTTTCGCTGCGGGACAGGGTAGCCCGGCTAACAGCCTTTATACAGCTTCCGGAAACCGCAACAGGTACAGACCTTCCACAACTTTAGTGGGCACTTATGATCAGAAAAATGATATCCGCTTCCCAGCTTACTTTACTACTAAGACCAGATCAGGTACTGCACGTCAGGTTGTAAATAAATTTATGGGTCGTGGTACAGCCATGGATAACCTGGTGAACTGGAAAGTGTTAAGAACCGGCGAAATGTACCTGATTCGTGCTGAAGCAAGAGCTATGACAGGTAATTCTGTTGGTGCTATGAGTGATTTGAACGAACTGAGAGCAGCCAGAATTAACAACTATGTTCCGGAAGTACTTGTTGGTCAGGCTTTGCTTGATGCGATTGCGTTAGAACGCCAGAAAGAACTATTTGGTGAAGGCCATCAGTGGTTTGATCTGAAGAGAACTACACGTACTATCGAGCGCACAGATTGCGGATCAGCTTCACAATGCACGCTGGCCCCGGATCACAAAGCTTGGGTTTGGCCTATTCCACAAGGTGAGATCATTGCCAACCCTAACATAGCAGCTCAGCAATCGCCAGGATACTAGTATCAAAGCCAATATCTTGCGCTTAAACAAAATAGCCTCTGCTGTCCCTGACAGGCAGAGGCTATTTTGTTTATGGCCGCAGCTATTATTAAGTATAAACCTTGCTATAGTTTTACATACTTCTTTCCCCAGCAAAGCTAGATACAATTTGTTTGAGCGGGGATCATAAGAAGACTTGCAAGCTAATAGCAAGGATTCATCTCAGAAGGTATAAGCCAAGTATAAACAAAAGAGGGGCCTGCTCACAGGCCCCTCTTTTGTTTATACTTGGCAGATTAATAACCAGGGTTTTGCTCCAGTTGTCCGCCACTGGCGTCAATTTCTCTTCTAGGAATAGGCAGTACAAGTGTCGGGTCGTTCCACGGGATGGTATAGGTTACTTCACCGGTATCAGCGTCATGGCCCTGCAGGTCTGTTTTTGTTCTGCGCAGGTCGTGGATCCGGGCTCCTTCATAGGCAAGTTCCAACCGGCGCTCCAGTAGGATGTCTTCCAGAGTTACACTGGATAGTTCTTCCACACCTGCCCGCTTCCGGATCTCGTTAATGTCTTCCACAGGTGTAGCACCTACCGCTGTGCCTAGCCTTGCATTCGCTTCTGCCCGTATCAGGTACATTTCCGCTAAACGAACAATCGGCAGGTTCTGGCCAGGGCTCAGCCACTTACCGGAGTAAATGCGGCCGGCACGCCTGCCTGTACCAATGTAAAAGAGCTCTGTCTGGCGCGTATCATTTTCCTCGTACAGGTCAAAGGTGGTATAACGGTTTGGGTTGGCGTCCGGGTCAAAATCACTGATGATCTGGACATCACCTCTTCCTACACCTGGCAAACTGGCGTAGAACGTTGACAAGCCCTCATTTGCATCACCGGCATTGTTCTGATCGTTCTGCTGGATCTCGAAAATAGACTCGGCCGTGTTGTCATTCCGGAAAGCTGCAGTTACAGTAGGATTGAGTCGGTACAAGCCGCTTTGTATGACACGGTCTGCCTCATCACGTGCGGATGCAAAATCACTTTTTTGCAGGTATACCCTCGCCAGAAAGGCACTGGACGCATACGTGGTGGCGCGGTTATCGTTTATGTCCGGCAGAAGTGTTTTAGCACTTTGGAGGTCTTGTATTACTTGCGTGTAGACTGCTGCAACACTTGCGCGGTCATACAGCGTCCTGGCTTCGGCTTCGGTAGTAGTTGGCGTTGTTTTGATTATTATTCCCGGATTTTGGGCAGGATCTCCATCATTCCAGTCTCTGGCATAGAGCCGTACAAGCTCGAAATGCATAATCCCTCTTACAAACAGTGCTTCCCCTTCTATCCGGTTACGCTGTTCCTCATCTTCTGCCACATCCAGGTTGCTCAGGATAATGTTTGCCTGGTTAATGGCGTTGTAAGCTGCTATCCAGGTGCTACTGGCTAAGGAATTGTTCTCCGTCATGGATTTGGTCTCCAACTCACGGTAGTTCTGGAAAGTGCCGCGCCAGCGCAGGTTTTCTTCTGCTCCAAGCAGTTCAGGCGCCAGAACAAGGTCAGTGCCATAGAGTTCAGAACCTCCCAGGATAGAGTACATACCTATTACGGCACTCTCCAGGTCATCGGCTGTTTTGATGGCATCCTCTGCGCTTACGCCCTGCTGCGGTTCTACATCCAGCAGATCATCGCAGGCGGTTGTGCCTAACAGTGCCAGCAGTATGATCGTCAGTATCTTATTTTTCAGTTTCATAATTTCAGATTTTTGTTAATTACAGACCGATATTGATACCTATCGTGAAGGTCTTGGCAAGCGGCGGTGTGTAAAAATCGTGACCAAGGGTAACGTTGCTGCGGCCAAAGTAAGTGGTATTCACTTCCGGATCGTAGCCTTCGTAGTCGGTAAAGGTGTGAAGATTGGTGCCCTGCAGGTAGATCTTAGCTGAAGTCAGCTTAAACCTGCTAATGAGGTCTGCCGGAATGTTATAGCCCAGGTTTACGTAATTGATGCGCAGGAAAGAACCATCCTGCACCCACCTGGATGATTTACCTGCTCCATTCCCTTCATATAGCCTGGCTTGCGGCACATCGGTTATATCTCCGGGCTGCTGCCATCTGTCCAACTGGTCTTTTGTCTGATTATCAAAATAGTCTGCGTTAACCGACTGGAAGTAGCCTGCTACGTTGTAGAGGTCGTTGCCTTCCACAAACTGCAAAAGGATGCCCAGGTCAAAACCTTTATAGGAGAAGTTGTTGGTTAAGCCGCCCTGGAATTCAGGGTTCGGGTCGCCGATTTTTTGATCTTCGGCCAGGCTATAGTCGTTAGTGGTTTCATTGCTGCCGGCTCTAACGTAGTACAGGGCATCACCTGTGAGTGGATCGGCACCAGCAAACTTAGGACCCCAGAACACACCCATCGGCTCACCTTCTCTGATTTGGCCGACAAAGCGTTCGCCACCAAAAATGGTGGAGCCGTTCAGGTCAGTTACTTTATTCCGGTTGCGGGCTATGTTAAAGTTGGTCGTCCATTCAAAAGCACCAACCAGGTTGCGGGAGTTTATAACAAATTCAAATCCTTTGTTTTCCAGTTTGCCCAGGTTTTTGGTGATGATGGTAAAACCACTGTATCCCGGAATCGGCAGGTTAAGCAGCAGGTCATTGGTGTTCTTGATATAATAATCTATCTCGCCTGTAAGCCTGTCGTCAAAAAAGCCATAGTCCAGGCCCACGTCAAACTGCGTTGTTTTTTCCCATTGCAGGTCTTCGTTTGGCAAAGTAGTAAGTACGATGCCTGCCTGGTCTTCATAGAAGTTGGCCTCGTACAGTGACAAAGGTGCAAAGTTGCCAATCTCGGCATTACCGGTAATTCCATAGCTGGCTCTCAGTTTCAGGAAGCTAAGTGCATTTAAACCTTCCATAAAAGGCTCCTGGTTTATGATCCATCCTGCAGAGGCTGCGGGAAAAGTGCCATAGCGATTATCTTCTCCAAATCTGGAAGAACCATCTATGCGCACGCTGCCGCTGAACAGGTAACGTTCCCTTAATACATAGTTGGCACGGGCAAAGTAGGAAGCGAAGTTATAGCCTGTGCCTGTAGTAGAACCACTCGTAATACGTGCGGCGCTCGCTATTTTTTTAAAGTTATCGTTGGGGAAACCTCGACCTTCTACAGAGCCGGCGTTTGTTCTGCTGCGCTGGTAACTAAAACCGCCAAGTATCTCAAGTTTATGTATATCCTGGAGAAGTGTACTGAAGGTAAGTGTGTTGTTTGTATTATAGTTGGTTGAGGTAAGTTGGTTTTGGTAGCCATAACCGGTAGGTCCGCCATCCTCTGTGTTACGGCCGAGGTAAATTTCCTCGTTCAGATTCAGGTAGTCTATGCCATGCTCCGTTCTGAAGGTTAGATCTTTAAGTATATCAAACTCCAGGAAGGCAGTGCTGATGGTTCTGTGGGTAGTAGCTTCGTTAGAACCGTCTTCCTGATCAATCAGGTTGTTGTAGTACAACGTATTTCTGTTAAGCTCGCCTGTGGCTGGGTCTATCTTCGGCTGGATAGGCGGAATGGCGTTTAGCTGCACCGGATTGGAAAAGGCGTTATCATCAGAAACACGCTGGTTCAGTGTACGGATAAGCGAGATGTTGGTACCCACCCTGAACCGATCGCTTATGCTATGGTCCAGGTTAAAGCGACCGGAAGCCCTGTCAAACTCATTCCCAATGATAATACCATCCTGTGTGTTATAGTTACCGTTTATGTAAAAACGTGTCTTTTCGGTTCCCCCATTCAGAGTCACTTCATACTGCGATACACCACCGGTCTCGAAAGGCTCCTCCCACCATTTCTGGTTGTAGGGCGAGTTGATGTCCAGGCCATTGCCTTCAAACTCTTCAGCGGCATCGTAACCCATGTTTTCGGCTGCTTCTGTAAAGAGATCTATATATTCATCTGCATTCAGAAACTCCCTGATGCGAGTTGCTTTGCTAAAGCCGGTGTAGTAGTTAAAGTTAACATTCGTCTTGCCGGCCTTGCCACTTTTGGTCGTAATCAGCACAACACCGTTCGAAGCTCTTGATCCATAGATGGCAGAGGCAGAGGCATCTTTCAGAATCTCGATGGATTCGATGTCGTTGGGGTTGATGTCGGCAATGGGATTGAGCGGCTCTGAATTCGTAGTGCCTAAGTCAGCTGAGGTAACCGGTATACCATCTACTACATAAAGCGGCTGGTTACTCGCTGAAACAGAGGAGGCGCCCCTAACACGGATATTCATACCTTGCCCTAGTTTGCCACTGCCCTGGTTGATGTAAACACCGGCCGCACGACCCTGCAGCGTAGACTCCAGTGTTGGGGTTGGGATGTTGGCGATCTGGTCGCCCGTTACCCGGGCAATGTTACCTGTCAGCTCTTGCTTTAGCTGGGTACCATAGCCTGTCACCACTACTTCGCTCAACTGCTTTTCATCAGCACGCAATGTTACGTTTATGGTAGACCGGCCATTTACAGGAACTTCCTGGGTGGTCATGCCAATAAAGCTGAAAACCAAGGTGGCATTGGTAGGCACTGTGAGGCTAAACTCTCCGTTAGAGCCTGAAGTAGTACCGTTAGTGGTACCTTTTTCGAGTACGGTAACGCCGGGTAAAGCAGAGTTATCGGTGGCTGATGTTACACGCCCTGAGACCTGTAATGTTTGTGCCCACCCCACACTGACCAGAGCAAGGCATAGGACAAAGAGGAGTAAAATTCTTTTCATGTTTTTGGGAGATCAAATTGAGGATTATAGTACTTAGTTTTAAACGAATTTGATTTTATAAAGATGTAATTGCAGAATTGAATAGTTTGGAAGGGAGTAGAATAAGGGTGATGGTAATGCAATTGGGTATAGAAGTAGCTGCCTGTTAGATGAAAACAGGCAGGAAAGTACAATGTGCAGGTATAAAAAAGCAGAGGCTCCGAATTCCGAGCCTCTGCTTTTTTATACTTTAAATTATGTTAATAACCAGGGTTTTGTGTCAGGTTCGGGTTCACCTCGATTTGTTGCAGCGGTATCGGCCACAGGTTACGGAAAGCTTCACCGTCCTCTTCGCAGAAACCAAGTCGCTCGCAGGTCAGGTTGTAGCGTTTCAGGTCCATAAAGCGCAGGCCTTCGCCTACAAACTCATAGCGTCGCTGCAACAGGATCTCGTCCAAGGCTGCGGCATTGGTAAGAGCTCCGGTAATAGGGGATAAACCCGCACGTTCGCGAATTACATTGATGTCTGCAATCACCTGCGGATCGGCTTGTGCACCCGGAGTACCTTGTCTGGCACGGGCTTCGGCACGGATCAGGTACATTTCAGCCAGGCGGATTACAGGCACGTTGTCTGCGTTCTCGGCCACGTCTTCATACTTGAGCAAGCGGTTGCGGTTGCCTTCAAAGCGAGTTGTTTGTGCAAAGCGTACGTCGCCCTGGTCTCCTGCAGCTTTGAACTGGTCGAAGAAGGCTTGGCGAAGGTAGAATTTCTGACCACCGGTTCTGGGATCAGAGGCACTGCCCAGGCCATTGGCGTCAAATGTGGTAAAGTTCAGCTCAAAGATAGACTCGGCATTACCTTCTCTTACGAACAGGTCGCCAAAGTTTGGAAGAATCTCGTAGCCACCTGATGTAATAACCGCATCAGCGGCAGCCTCGGCCGACGCATTATCGCCGCGCTGCAGGGAAACTCTTGCCAGCAAGGCAACTGCCGCGGCAGAAGATGCCCGATAAGGAGCATTACTGATGGCAGGGCCCAGGTTCTCTGCGGCAAACATCAGGTCAGCGATGACGGCATCGTATACCTGTGCTTCTGAAGAGCGGGGCAGCGATTGCACTTCCGGAATGGTGGTGGTAGGAGTTGTAACTACCGGTACGCCACCAAACACTCGCAGCAGGTCGAAGTGTGCCAGTGCTCTTATAAATCGCATTTCAGCGATATAGCGATTGCGGGTCTCCTCGTCCAGGTCAGCTAGTTGCTCTGCTGCTCTTATTACTGTGTTGGCACGGTTAATCGCTACGTAAATGGAAGCCCAGGTATTCGCTATTTGCAGGTTCGATGCCCTGATGTCGCGTGTCGAAACTTCTACGTCCGTGGTGAATGTACCCCGGTGCTGCATGTTATCAGCATACACATCCTGGTAAATAAGGTAGCGCAGCCCATAGTAGTTGGAGTTTTGCAACGCGCTATAGGTACCCAGTGCAGCCCTGTTCAGGCTAGTCTCATCGGTTATTGCTTCTTCTATATCAACCCCGGTTGTAGGTTCTACATCCAGTGTATCTTCACACCCGGACAGTACACTTAGACCAAGGGCGAGCATTATTATATAAGAGTATCTTTTCATGGTGATGCTTGTTTTATTTTCTGATTACAACCCAAGGTTAATACCAAATGTGATAGTGCGTGCCTGCGGGAACGTGTAAAAGTCTACACCAATGGTAGTATTAGACGTTCCGGCAAAGTTTACCTCAGGGTCAAATCCAGGATAATCGGTGAAGGTGATCAGGTTCTGGCCCTGTGCATACACTCTCAGGCTTCTCACGCCAATGCGCTCTACTAAGCTGGTTGGCAGGTTGTAACCCAGAATCACGTTTTTGAAGCGCAGGTAAGAGCCGTCATAAATAAACCTGGATGAGTTGCTACGGTTGTTATCGTTCGGATCGTCTACGGTAGCTCTCGGGATGTCAGTTCTGTCGCCTTCGCTCTGCCAGCGGCCTCTTACCAAACCCAGCATGTTATCGTCCAGGAAGTCGTTGCCCAGGTGCTGCTGATACTGGTGTGCCGGGTTGGCAATATCGTTGCCCTGTGAAAATTGTAAAAAGATGTTCAGGTCAAAGCCTTTGTAGCGGAACACGTTGGTGAAACCGCCTACAAAATCCGGCTGTGCATCGCCAATAATGGTCAGATCGTCATCCGTGATCAGGCCGTCGTTGTTGATGTCGCGGAAGTTAACGTCACCAGCCTGCGCACCTTGCCCCTGGCGGGAAGCCGGGATTTCATCGGTTGTGCTGTACACTCCGTCTGTGATGAAGCCATAGAAGGTACCGATCGGCTCACCTTCGCGCAATACCAGCGAGTTACCGCCAAAACCATAGAAGATATCCTGGCCCTGGTACAGCTCCGTTACCTTGTTTCTGTTGAAAGAGATATTGAAATCACTGGTCCAGTTGAAGGCATCGCCGGTACCTGAAATGTTTACGGTATTTAAGGCAATCTCAAAACCCTTGTTTTCTACAGAGCCGATATTGGAAGCATAGCTGGCAAAACCATTCTGCGTTGGTATAGGGCGGTTAAACAACAGGTCCGTTGTCTTCTTGATATAATAATCTATTGCCAGGTTAACACGGTTGTTGAAGAAGCCGATATCGGTACCCACGTTAAACTGTTTTGTCTCTTCCCACTTCAGGTCAGGGTTCGGAATCTGTGTCTGAGCAGTACCTGGTCTGTCGATGTAGCTGGCACCAGCCGCTACAAGGCCAAGGTAAGCGAAGTTGCCGATCTCCTGGTTACCCGTGATGCCGTAAGAAGCTCTCAGCTTCAGTTCGCTCAGGGACTCTATACCAGACATGAAATTCTCCTCGATCAGCCTCCAGCCTGCTGAAATAGACGGGAAGTAACCATAGCGATTGTCTTCAGCAAAGCGGGAAGAACCGTCGGCACGGAAGTTAACACCCAGCAGGTATCTGTCTCTGAGAGAGTAGTTGGCTCTGCCAAAGAAAGATACAAGGTTGTTCTCGATGAAGGTATTGGAGCCTGCGTTCACGCGTACGGCGCTGCCAACGTAGCGGAAGCGTTCATCCGGGAAACCAAGGCCGGTTACAAAGGCGCTTCTCAGGGAGTTGTGCTCATTGGCGGCACCGATCACTGCTGAAATGTTATGTACATCGTTTAGCAGCTTGTTGTAAGACAGCGTTGTTTCGAGCAGGCGCTTGTTCACGGTGCTGGTAGCGTTGGTGGCAGAACCCTCGGTAGGAGTGGCAAAAGAGCCGGGATAGTTGGTGGCGGTAAAGCGTCTTTCGTCAATGTTCAGCACATCAAGGCCGCCTTTAACCTGCCATTCCAGGCCCGGTACAAAGGCATACTTGGCAAAGATGTTGCCTATCGCTCTAAGGTTCTGTGTTTCATCGTCGTTTTCGGTGCCCTCTGCTACCGGGTTAGTATAAAAGTAGTTTGGTCTGGTATATTCGCCATTATCATAATAAACCGGCCAGATTGGGGAAGCAGCCAGGGCGTTGGCAAATGGTCCGTATAAGGTGTTGTCGCTGACAATACGGTTGTTGTCGGAACGGCTGAGCTGTATACTTGTACCGACGCTAAACTTGTCGTTGACAGTGTGGTCCAGGTTCAGGCGGGTGGAGTAGCGCTTATATTCGCTGCCAATGATGATACCTTCCTGATCAAAATAAGCGCCCGATAAATAGTAGCGGGTTTTAGCATCGCCACCGCTTAACGATAGTTCATAGTTTTGAATCGGAGCGGTTCTGGTTACTTCATCAATCCAGTTTGTCTTGGTAGGGGTAAAGTCAACGCCTCCGTAATAAAAGTCGAGGAAGTCTTCGAAGGTGGCATCGGAATCCAGGTAGCCGTCATTTTTATAGGCCTCCAGCATGATCTGGCTATACTCGTCGGCATTCAGAAAATCCGGCTCCTTCCACATTTTCTGGAAACCGGCATAGGCGCTCAGGTTGATCTGGGTCTTACGGGCGGAGCCGCGTTTCGTCGTGATCAGCACCACACCGTTCGCCGCTCTGGAACCATAGATAGCCGCGGCCGAGGCATCCTTCAGAATGTCGATGGATTCGATGTCGTTCGGGTTTAGATCAGCGATCGCGTTCACGCTCTGGCCACCATAGCCCAGCTGGGAAAAGTCGCCTGTGGTGAGCGGCACGCCATCCACCACATACAGCGGCTGGTTACTGGCCGAGATAGAAGAAGAACCACGTACACGCACGCTGATGCCGCTACCCGGCGTACCAGAGTTTTGCGAGATCTGCACACCTGCTGCACGGCCCTGCAGTGCCTGATCAACCCCCACTACAGGCAGGTCCTGCAGTTCTTCGGAGGTTACCTTGGCGGTAGCACCGGTTACTTCGCGCCGCTCCTGCGTACCATAACCCACTACCACTACCTCTTCCAGTTGCTTTTCGTCGGTACGAAGCTGCACATCAACCGTGGAGCGGCCTTGTACCGGAACTTCCTGCGTAATCATGCCAATAAAACTGAATACCAGCGTAGCATTCTGCCCTACTGTAAGGGTATAGTCACCATTTGCACCGGTGGTGACACCGTTCGTTGTACCACGCTCAAGTACTGTAACACCTGGCAGGGCAGTTCCGTCTGTTGCAGAGGTCACCCTTCCCGATACAGTCTGAGTCTGTGCCCATACACTGCCAAGCAGCGCAAAGACGAAAAAGAAGCTCATCAGTATACTCTTCTTCATAGGGATTTTAGTTTGTTGAATGATTGATTTACGTTAAGCACTGTACTCCGCACGCTGTAGGTAGTTGTTTCGCTACTGCTTCTGAGCTATAATAAGACATGCCCGCATTTCGTCTGCTAATCAGCAGCACACAGGATTGGACAGCGAAAAAATAGCAAGCAGCTACTCTCATGCGACAAAAGCGATCTATTTTGTTCTGTTGTAGGGAATAGTAAAGCCACTCCTTTACCGTAAAGAGAGAACTATATAACGGGAAAGGCCGAATTTATCAGGTGAACGTTGCTAAAGCCTATAAAATCAATAGCTTATACTAACTTCAATGCTTGATGTTACAGTGGCTAAACGTTTATTTTTAGGTGTTGGGAAAATGAACCTTTCTAAGTTGTTTTTATACTTTGCAGAGTTGGTGTAAAAGTATACTTTGATGGAAACTTATTTTTCTAACATACTGATACTTACAAATCCTGAGCCTCCATTATGTACAAGTCGCCACTTTTTTTTGCGAAGCTCGCGCCGGATAAAATTGTTCAAAAAACCATGTGCCACCAACACAACAGTTTTGTCTTGTTCGGCCTCTTTCGATAACCGCTCGGCACAACGTCGGACCCGCTTTTTTGCTTCTTTAAAGGATTCGATACCCTTGCTGTTGAGGCCCATGAGCCACAGGGCACGGGAGCTCAGGAGCCAAAACCGGATGGGCAGGCGCACCAAGGGCAGCGAAAAGATCTTCCGCTCAAACTCCCGGAAATCATGGTCGATAATGAGTTCGATATCGTTGCCAAAAATGGCTTTGGCAGTAAGCTGGGAACGGACAAGCGTGCTGCAGAAAACTTTTTTGATCTCTTTGTAAGGAATGGACTCATGGCTAAGCACAAACTTCTCTACCTGGGCGGCATCATAGTCTGTGATAAACTGGCGTGCGGCGGCAGCATCGAAGTACCCATGCTTCGACACTATAGGGCGGGCATGGCGGATCAGGAAAATCCGCGCAGGTATTTTATCGGAAGATTCTGGATTGCTCAAAGTATAACGCAGGCATTGGTGTAGTACGGGGTTATACGATGGCGGTAGGCAGCGGTGTTTTAAGAGGGCGTGAGGCTATGTAAATCTTTGAAAATGGTTCGTCGGATGTGCTCCCATTCCGGGCGAAGTATACTATAATAAATAGTGTCGCGACGGCGGCCATCGTACATCAGCGTGTGGCTGCGTAGGACGCCCTCTTCGGTAGCGCCAATTTTCTGCATGGCTCTGCGCGAGCGCAGATTCAGGACATCCGTTTTCAGCTCTACACGCTCATATTGCAGCACCTCAAACGCGAAGGAGAGGAGCAGGAACTTGCAGTGCCGGTTCAGTCCGCTACCGCGGTAATCTTTTGCAAGCCAGGTCCAGCCAATTTCCAGTCGTTTGTCTGCAACTGAAATGTTACCGTAACTGGTGCTGCCGGCTAACTTGCCGGTAGCTTTGTCTATGATAACAAAGGTATAGCGCCTCTCCGCTTCCCGGTCCTGCTGTGCTGCCTCTTCCCATTGTGCCAGTTCCTGTTCGTTGCTGATGCGCGTAACCGTGTACCGCCAGGTATCCTCATCGAGTGCAATCGATTTCAGTGCCTGCAAGTCGGCTGGCTGGTACGGGCGAAGCTGCACGCGCTCATCCTCCAGTACAATGTGCTTGTTAAAGTCCATGGCAAAAGTTTTAAAGTATAAAGTTAAGCCGGTGTATTAGCCTGCTATCTAAAATACAAAGTATAGAATAAAGCACCGTTTATGCAGCATCTGGCACGCTGATGCTTTCCAAAATGGCTGTTTAGGGTAAAATTACCCTTTTTTATATAGTAACGAAGCAGCATCAACAACCCTGCTTGCCTCTGCTACGTTCTACTTTAATCAATTACGCTATTTAATTATTACTATATATAAGGAAGAAATTTACAGCATAAAGTGCAAGAACTGAAGGGTAGAAGAGCATTAGTGTCGGGAGGAAGCTCTGGTATAGGGCAGGCTATAGCCGGACACCTGATAAACGCCGGCGCTGAAACAGCAATTGCTGACCTGCAGCCTGCAGCTCATGCATCGGAAAATGTGTACGCATTCCAATGCGACATTACGTCCGGTGCGGCTGTGGATGCCCTCTTTACGCAGGTCAGCGAAAGAATGGGGTTGCCTGATATACTTGTTTGCAATGCCGGCCGCGGCATCCACGAAAAGCTTACCGAAGGAGATCCGGAGAAGTGGCAGCAGATTATCGATACAAACCTGCTGGGCGCCTTGCGCATGGTACGGGCCTTTGTGCCTGGTATGCTGGAGGCGGGTCAGGGCGATGTCGTGTTTGTGTCGTCGGTAGCTGCCGGGCAGGCTTACCCTTATGGGGGTGTGTATGCCGCTTCTAAATCAGCCCTTGAAGTAATTGCAGAAACCTTGCGCCTCGAAGTGCTTCCGAAGGTGCGGGTAACGGTGGTAGCGCCCGGCGTAACAGATACCGCTTTTTTCAAGAATACAATTTCCGGATTTCATACTGCTGAAGATATAGGATATGGGGCCATTCCGCCGGAGGAGGTAGCAGGCGCAGTGCTTTATGCCCTGTGCAGGCCTCCGGAGGTATCCGTGAATCATATTACGGTACGGCCAACGCTTCAGCCTTTTTAACCTATTGTACTTTACACAACACAAAACTATGAAAAAGAAGATTTTGATAACGGGCGGAGCCGGGTTTATAGGCTCTCATCTGGCAGACGAACTGTTGAACCATGGCTATGAAGTAAGAGCGCTGGATAACCTGAGCGAGCAGGTGCACGGCAAGAACTGCGTACGGCCGGAATACCTGAACGAAGAGGTGGAGCTGATGATAGGCGATGTGCGCAACCGGGAGGATGTGGAGCGTGCCCTGGAAGGAGTAGACGCTGTTTTCCATTTTGCAGCTATGGTGGGTGTTGGGCAAAGCATGTATGAGATCCGGGAGTATACCGATGTAAACAACATGGGTACTGCTGTTTTATTGGAGGCCCTGATCAAGAAGCCGGTGCAGAAATTGATCGTTGCCAGCAGCATGAGCATCTACGGCGAAGGCTTGTACAAAAACCAGCAGGGCGAGCAGGTGACCTGCAACGAGCGCCCGCTTGAGCAACTGAAAGCCGCTGACTGGGAACTGTATGACGAGCAGAAGCAAACGCTGCAGCCTTTCCCGACACCAGAATCCAAAACGCCCTGCCTGTCTTCGGTTTATGCCTTATCCAAGTATGACCAGGAGCGTCTTTGCCTGATGGTAGGCCGCGCCTACAACATCCCGACAGTAGCCATGCGCTTCTTTAACGTGTACGGCACGCGCCAGGCACTTTCCAACCCGTATACCGGCGTGCTGGCGATTTTCGCTTCCCGTTTACTGAACAACAACTCTCCTATGATTTTTGAAGACGGTTACCAGCAGCGCGACTTCGTACATGTGCGCGACGTGGCATTGGCCTGCCGCCTGGCCCTTGAAAAAGACGAGGCAAACGGAGAGGTATTTAACGTTGGCAGCGGCAACAACTACACGATCCGCGAGATAGCTGAACGCCTTGCCACCGTTATGGACAAAACGAACCTGCTACCGGAAGTAACCGGCAAGTATAGAGTCGGCGACATCCGCCATTGCTATGCAGATATCACCAAGGCGAAGGAAGTACTTGGCTTTTATCCGCAGGTAGAGTTCAACAATGGTTTAGAGGAGCTGGCAAACTGGCTGGAAGGTCAGATCGCCTATGACCGGGTAAGCGAAGCGAGCGCCGAACTGGCAGCCCGCGGACTGACGGTCTAACTCCTTTTCAACCTCAAATGACAACGTATAAAACTATGAATATAGATACTACTCCGAAGAACGAGACAGTGCGGCCCACTGTCGGACTCGTGGAATGGTTCAGACCTGGAGAGCAGGAACATGTAATGCAGGTACTGAACGATCTGAAAAAGTTAGGTGTGACGGAACTGCGCACAGGTGTTTCCTGGGCCGATTATTATACTGACGGGGGAAAAGCCTGGTACAACTGGCTGATCCCAACGCTGGCAAAAGAAGTAAAGGTGTTGCCCTGCTTTCTCTATACGCCGCCTTCGCTGGGAGAGAAACCAAGAACATCTGCCCCGCCAAAAGACAAAAAAGCCTATGCCGACTTCATGGATGTATTCATAACCGACCTGGGGGAGCATTTTGAGTGGGTGGAGCTGTGGAACGAGCCAAACAACCAGGTAGAGTATGACTTCCGGCTGGATTATGGCTGGTACAAGTTCGCGGAGATGGTAGGCGGCGCAGCTTACTGGGCCAAGCAGCGCGGCAAGAAAACGGTGTTGGGCGGCATGAGCCCCATTGACCCGAACTGGCTGCACGTGATGTTCGAGCGTGGCGTGATGCAGTACATCGATGCGGTAGGTATACACGGCTTTCCGGATGTGTTTGATCAGCAGTGGGATGGCTGGGAGTCGAATGTGGAGGCGGTGCGTGCTGTGCTAAGCAAGTATAACTCGACAGCAGAACTCTGGATTACGGAGGCAGGCTTCTCTACCTGGCAGCACGACGAATACAAGCAGTTGCAGGAGTTTAACAACGCCATGAAAGCGGATGTAAGCCGCCTGTACTGGTACGGCATGCAGGACCTAGATCCGGCACAGCCGACTGTTTCCGGATTTCATCTTGACGAACGGGAATATCACTTCGGTTTGAAACGGGTGGATGGTACCCCGAAGCTGCTCTACAGGCTGTGGGCCAAGCACGGCGTGGATGAGCTGGATAAGCTTTCCTATATCAAACGGAGCGAAGAGATTACGTCCGGTAAAACTTATACGTTGATAACAGGTGGTGCCGGTTTTGTGGGCACAAACCTGGCGAAGCGCCTGCTCGATGAGGGCAAACGTGTGCTGGTGTTCGATAACCTGTCCCGCGATGGCGTGGAGCGCAACCTGCAGTGGCTGAGCGATACCTACGGCGACAAGCTTGAAGTATACGTAGGCGATATCCGCGACCTGTACACCGTAAAGAAAGTGGTGGCAAACGCAGAAGCTGTTTTCCATTTTGCTGCGCAGGTGGCCGTTACTACTTCCCTCCATTTGCCCATCAATGACTTTGAAATAAATGCACGTGGCATTGTAAACCTGCTGGAGGCAATCCGGGAGCAGGACAATCCGCCGCCACTGGTGTTCACCTCCACCAACAAAGTATACGGTGGCCTTGAGGACCTGCAGTTTGTCTCTAACGGTACCCGCTACAATCCTGCCGAGGCAAGCATCAAGAAGAACGGCATCAGCGAGGCCCGTCCGCTCGACTTCCACAGCCCGTATGGATGCTCTAAAGGCGCTGCCGATCAGTACGTGATCGACTACGCCCGCACCTATGGCATTCCGGCGGTTGTGTTCCGCATGAGCTGCATCTATGGGCCGCACCAGTACGGCAACGAAGACCAGGGCTGGGTAGCCCACTTTGCCATCCGTGCCATCGAAGGGCAACCGGTCAGCATCTACGGCGATGGCAAACAGGTACGCGACATCCTGTTTGTAGAAGACCTGGTAGATGCTTTCCTGCTTGCACAGGAGCACATGCCGCACATTTCGGGGCAGGCGTTCAACATTGGCGGCGGTCCGCAGAACACGGTAAGTTTACTGGAATTGCTAAAGACCATCGGCAAGTACAAAGGCCAGCAGGTAACACTTACCTTCGGCGATTGGCGCCCCGGCGACCAGCATTACTATGTCTCCGACATCCGCAAGTTCAAACAGGCTACCGGCTGGTATCCGAAGCACAATGTGCAGGAAGGCATAGCCAAACTATACCAGTGGCTGTGCGAGAACCGAGGCATCGAAGTACCGATGATCCTGACATCAGAACCAGAAAAAGAAGAAACCGAGAAAAAAGCAGCAGTAGCCTAATGCAACCAGACACCCTTATATCTGACAACTCAACAGTAGCCGCCTCTAAAGCGGCTACTACCATGAAAGCCGCTGTTATCACAGCGCCACAAAGTATAAAAGTACAGGAAACCGCTTTGCCGGAGCCACAGGCTGGCCAGGTGCGCCTGCGCCTGGAAGGCTGCGGTCTTTGTGCCTCCAACATACCAGTATGGGAGGGCCGGGAGTGGTTCACCTACCCGGTAGAAGCCGGCAACCCGGGCCACGAAGGTTGGGGCGTAGTAGATGCCGTGGGCGAAGGCGTGGACAACGTGAAAGCGGGCGACCGGGTGGCTGCACTTTCCTACAAGTCTTACGCCCAATACGACATTGCCGACGCCGACAAAGTGGTAAAACTGCCGGAGACTCTGGCAGGTAAGCCTTTCCCGGGCGAGCCGCTGGGTTGCGCCATGAACATCTTTCGCCGCAGCCGAATAGAGGCTGGCCAGACCGTGGCCATACTTGGTATCGGCTTTTTAGGTGCCCTGCTGGTGCAGCTGGCAAAACATGCCGGCGCCCGTGTTATCGCTGTGTCGCAGAGGGACTTCTCGCTGGAAATGGCCAAGGAGTGCGGTGCCGACGAGGTGGTGAAGATGGATGATCACTATAAAATTATAGAAAAAATTAGCCAATTAACAAACGGAAACTTCTGTGAGCGCGTAATAGAGTGCACCGGCAAAGAGTGGCCGTTAAACCTGGCAGGCGAGCTAGCTGCAGAGCGCGGTATGCTCATTATTGCCGGGTTCCATCAGGATGGTATGCGCCAGGTCAACATTCAGCTCTGGAACTGGCGTGGTCTTGATGTCATCAATGCGCACGAGCGCGATCCACAAGAGTACATTAAAGGTATAAGAGAAGCGGTTAAAGCCGTGGAAGAAGGTATTATCAACCCGGAGCCGCTGTACACCCATTCTTATACTTTAGAAAATATAAAACAAGCATTCAACGACCTGAGCACCCGCCCCGACGGATTTGTAAAAGCCCTTATCTCTTTCTAAAAACTATGGAGGAAACACTACTCGACAACACACAGGAAACTGTTGCAGCTTCTTCTTCTACATCTTCTTCTCACAAGCCGAAGCTTGGCTTTCTGGGAGTAGGCTGGATCGGTCGTAACCGCATGGAAGTGATTGCGAAACATGAAGCGGGAGAGATAGCTTTTGTAGCTGATACCGCTGCTTCCAATGCAGAAGAAGCCATCAAGTCAGTTCCTGGCGCTCAGATCGTAAACACGCTGGAAAGTATATTGGAACAACCTGAAGTGGAGGGTGTGGTGATCGCGACGCCAAGTGCTTTTCATGCCGAACAAAGTATGCTGGCCCTGGAAGCCGGCAAATCTGTTTTCTGCCAGAAGCCGCTAGGCCGTAATGTGGAAGAAACCAGACGCGTAGTGGAAACAGCCCGCAGCCAGAACAAGCTACTGGGCGTAGACCTGTCGTACCGCTACACGGCAGCCATGCAGGAAGTATACAAAGTGGTACAGAGCGGCGAGCTAGGCTTTATTTACGCGGTGGAGCTGGTGTTTCATAACGCCTATGGCCCCGACAAAGCCTGGTTCTACGAGCCGAAGCTATCCGGTGGCGGCTGCGTGATCGACCTGGGCGTGCACCTGGTGGACCTGGCCCTGTGGAGTCTCAACTTCCCTGGAGTGAAAAATGTAAACAGCCGCCTCTACGCCAAAGGCAAACCCATCAGCATGTGCGACGGCAAGGTGGAAGATTACGCCACGGCAAGTATAGAACTAGAAACAGGTACCAACCTGCAGCTCTCCTGCTCATGGAACCTGCCAGCCGGACAGGAAGCCATCATCAGTGCCACCTTCTACGGCACACAGGGCGGTGTAGCCTTGAAAAACATCAACGGGTCTTTTTACGATTTTGTGGCGGAGCGCTATTACGGTACCCGAGCCGAGCGTCTGGCCTCACCGCCGGATGAATGGTCGGGCAGAGCTGGCGTGGCCTGGGCAGAGCGCGTGGCCAAAGGAGAAGGCTTTAGCGAAGAGGCAGAAGAATTTGTGAAAGTAGCAGAAGTATTAGATAAAATTTACGGGAGGTAAGAATTATGGAAGCACATCATCCATCAAAGATCTTGATGACGGCAGATACCGTAGGCGGTGTCTGGACGTACGCACTGGAGTTAATCAGAGCCCTGGCGCCACACGGCACACAAGTAGCACTCGCCACCATGGGTGCCCCTTTAAGCGAAGCACAACGCAAAGAGACAGAAGAAATCAGTAACCTGACCGTTTACGAAAGCAACTACAAGCTGGAGTGGATGGACGATGCGTGGGAAGACGTGGCGAAAGCCAGCGAGTGGCTGCTGCAACTGCGTGATGAGGTGCAACCCGATCTGATCCACCTCAACGGCATGGCCCACGGCAACCTGAACTGGGGAAGACCGGTGCTGGTAGTAATACACTCGTGCGTGATGTCGTGGTGGCGTGCGGTGAAGGAGGAAGATGCTCCGAAAGAGTGGAACAAGTACCGCGAAATGGTTACCCAGGGCCTGCAGGCTGCCGACATGGTCGTAGCCCCGACACAGGCCATGATGCACCAGGCCGAAGAACTGTACGGTCCTTTTAAACAGAGCAGCGTGGTGTACAACGGCCGTGGCCAGCACCATTTCCTGTTTGGTCGCAAAGAGCCATTCATTTTCAGCATGGGCCGCGTATGGGACGAAGCTAAGAACATCTCGATGCTGGCGCACATTGCCTCTGAGCTGCCGTGGCCGGTATACATTGCCGGCGAAGACAAGCACCCGGCTACCGGCAAAGTAGTGGAACTGGAAAACGTACATTTCCTGGGCCACTTAACCAACAAAGAAGTAACAGACTGGCTATCCCGTGCATCCATCTACGCCTTGCCGGCCAAGTACGAGCCGTTTGGGCTTACCATTCTGGAAGCTGCCATGTCGGGTTGCGCGCTGGTAGTGGGCAAAACCGAAAGCCAGGCCGAGATCTGGGGCAATGCTGCCAAGTATGTAGACCCTCGTAATGCCGACGAACTGCGCGATACCCTCAACAGCCTGATCGAAGACGAGTTCTGCCGCAACATCATGGCGTGCCGCTCCGTGAAGCGCTCGCATGGCTACTCCGCTAACCAGATGGCCCAGGATTACAAACACCTCTACGGGCAACTGCTGAAAACACCAGTAACGGCTTAAATCAATTTTGAATGAGTGAATGTGTGAGTAAGTTATACTCTGTCATCTCGACCTGCGGGAGAGATCTGGATTGGATTCAAAGTCAGTTTTCTCGCTATGCTCGAAATGACAAAACAACATTCACACATTCACTCAATCACTCATTCAAAATTGATTATTCAATCATTCACACATTCAATTATTCAAAATTGAACTTATGAACATCACCCTTTTCTACCACTCTATACTTTCTGACTGGAACCATGGCAATGCGCATTTTTTAAGGGGTGTGGTGCGGGAACTGCAGGAGCGGGGCCATCAGGTACAGGTATATGAACCAAAGAATGGCTGGAGCCTGCAAAACCTGATCAAAGGGTATGGAGAGGAAAAACTGGAAGAGCTGCAAAGCTACTATCCGGGCATCAGCACCAACTTTTATACTTTAGAGACACTGGATCTGGATGAGGTTTTGGCCGATACCGACCTGGTGCTGGTGCATGAGTGGAGCGAGCACGAGCTGGTAAAGCGCGTGGGTGAGCATCGCAAACAAAACGACTACAAACTCATCTTCCATGATACCCACCACCGCGCCGTAACAGAGCGCGAAAGTATGGCCAAGTATGACCTGAGCAACTACGATGGTGTGCTGGCCTTTGGTGAGGTGATCCGCGATCTGTACTTACAGGAAGGCTGGACCACGAAAGCCTGGACCTGGCACGAGGCGGCCGACACCTCGGTGTTCTATCCACATGAAAATGAGGGCGAATATGACGGCGATCTGGTCTGGATCGGCAACTGGGGCGACGAAGAACGAACGGCTGAGCTGCACGAATTCCTGATCAACCCGGTGAAAGAGCTGGGGCTGAAAGCAAAAATATACGGCGTACGCTACCCGAAGCATGCCCGCAAGTCGCTGGCTAATGCCGGCATCGAATACGGAGGATGGCTACCGAACTATAAGGCAGCCGAAGAGTTTGCCAAGTATAAAGTAACGGTGCACGTGCCGCGCAGACCGTATGTGCAGGCGCTGCCGGGTATCCCTACCATCCGCCCGTTTGAGGCGATGGCTTGTGGCATTCCGCTGATCTCTTCGCCCTGGAACGACTCGGAAAACCTGTTCACACCTGGAGAAGATTTTCTGGTGGCAAGAACCGGCGAAGAAATGAAGCAGCACCTGCAAACGATACTTACCAATAAAGAAAAAGCGAAAGAGCTGGCAGCGCACGGACTGGAAACAATCCGCAGCCGCCATACCTGTGCCCACCGTGTGGATGAGCTGGAGAAAGTATGTGAGGAACTGGGCATCGAAACCGCAAAAATCTATCTCACCCAAAACGAACAATCTCCTGCATGAAGACTAAGAAATTAAATATCGCCTTTTTTGGATCAAGCCTTGTATCTGCTTACTGGAACGGTGCTGCCACTTACTACAGAGGTATTGTGCGCGCCCTGAACGAACGCGGACACCGCGTTACGTTTTACGAGCCCGACGCTTATGACCGTCAGCAGAACCGCGACATGGAAGACCCGGAGTGGGCGAAGGTAGTCGTGTATGAGGCAACTGAAGAAGCAGTATACAAATGCCTGGAGCAAGCTGCCGAAGCCGATATGGTGGTAAAAGCCAGCGGTGTGGGCGTATTTGACGAACTGCTGGAGCGCGAAGTACTGAAACTGCAAACAGACGATCGCCTGGTGGTGTTCTGGGACGTTGATGCCCCGGCCACCCTGGACCGCGTGCACCACAACCCACAAGACCCGTTCCTGCCGCTGATTCCGCAGTACGACATGATCCTGACCTATGGCGGCGGCGATCCGGTAATAAATGCTTATGAAGCGCTGGGTGCTAAAAAATGTGTGCCGATCTACAATGCGCTGGATACTGCCACGCACTTTCCCGTAGAACCGAACGAGCGTTTTGCCTGCGACCTTGCCTTTTTAGGCAACCGTTTGCCAGACCGCGAGGCCCGCGTAGAAGAGTTTTTCCTGAAGCCAGCTGCGGCCACACCCGACAAGAAATTCATCATCGGAGGTAGCGGCTGGGGTGACAAGCACATGAGCGAAAACGTGACCTACATCGGCCACGTGTATACCAACGATCACAATGCATTCAATTGCACACCAAAAGCAGTCCTGAACATCAGCCGCGAAAGCATGGCCCGCTATGGTTTCTCACCTGCCACACGGGTATTTGAGGCTGCAGGTGCCGGCGCCTGCATCATCACCGATTACTGGGAAGGCATTGACTTCTTTTTTGAGCCGGAAAAGGAAATACTGGTGGCAAAAAGCGGTGCCGAAGTGGCATCCATACTTGCAGAATTAACTGAGGAGAGAGCCACGGCGATAGGCGAAGCGGCCTATAGAAAAGTACTGGCTGCGCACACCTACAATCACCGCGCAGAACAGTTGGAAAAACTATTATATGCGAAGGTAGAACAACAAGACGAAGCACTGGCATGAACATCGTAATACTTGGTTTATCCATTACCTCTTCCTGGGGCAACGGCCACGCCACCACATTTCGCGGCTTAGTACGCGAACTCAACAACAGGGGCCACCATGTACTGTTTCTGGAGCGCGACAAGCCCTGGTACGCCGGCAACCGCGACCTCCCCAACCCGGAGTACTGCCAGACCGAACTTTATACTTCGCTCGATGACCTGGCGCAACGTTTTACGGAACACGTGCGCGAGGCTGATCTGGTGATTGTAGGTTCGTATGTGCCGGAAGGCGTTCAGGTAGGAGAGTGGGTGGTGAAAACCGCGCATGGCATCAAAGCCTTCTACGACATCGATACGCCGGTTACGCTTGCCAAGCTGGAGCGCCAGGATTACGAATACCTGCACCCAAGCCTGATCCCACAATACGATCTGTACTTATCATTTACCGGCGGCCCAACGCTGGACCTGCTGGAGCAGAAGTATGGCTCGCCGATGGCGCGTGCGCTGTATTGTTCTTTCGATCCGGAGCTATACTTCTACGAGTACAAGGAGATCAAATGGGACCTGGGTTACCTGGGCACCTACTCCGACGACCGCCAGCCGCCGCTTGAAAAACTGATGATTGACGCAGCAAGGCAGTGGAGGGAAGGACGCTTTGTAGTGGCGGGCCCGCAGTACCCGGAAAGTATACAGTGGCCGGAGAACGTGCAATACATCCACCACCTGCCGCCGGCACACCACCGCGACTTTTATAACAGCCAGCGCTTTACGCAAAACATCACGCGTGCTGACATGATCAAGGCAGGCTACTCGCCAAGCGTACGTTTGTTCGAAGCAGCTGCCTGCTGCACCCCGATCATTTCCGATTACTGGGATGGGCTGGATACCTTGTTCGAGTTCGACTCAGAGATCCTAGTGTCTTATTCAGAAAAAGATACCCTGCGCTACCTGCGCGAGATCTGCAACTCCGAGCGTAAAGCCATCGGTTCCAGGGCGCGTAAAAAAGTGATGTCGCAGCACACCGCCGCTCACCGCGCCCAAGAACTGGAAAGCTATGCGGCCGAGCTGATCGTGCTCAGACCAGTTAGCAAGGAACAGTTTAACAAAGAACAGTTATCAGTTACCAGTGAGTGAGATGTAGCGGCAGAAGCGTTGAGGAATAGCCGTTAAGATTCACTTAATCACTCATTCGCTCATTCGCTCATTCAAAATTACAACTCACTCAATCACTCATTCAAAATTGAATATGAACGAAATAGAACAGCTGGCGCCCTGGTTTCATAACCTGCATTTGCCGAACGGAGAGCAGACAGCACCAAATCATGTACTGGGCGATTTTCCATCGTTTAAGTGGAAGGAAATCCAGCCGTATATTCCGGCTGATCTTTCCGGCTGGGAAGTGTTGGACATAGGCTGCAACGCCGGCTTTTATAGTATAGAGCTGGCCAAGCGCGGTGCAAAGGTACTGGGCATTGATGTAGACCCGCATTACCTGCGGCAGGCCGAGTGGGCAGCCAAGCAATTTGGCCTCGAAGACAGGATCGAGCTGAAGCAAATGCAGGTATACGACGTGGCCCGCCTCGACCGTAAGTTTGACCTGATCTGGTACATGGGCGTAATGTACCACCTGCGCTACCCGCTGCTGTCGCTTGATATACTTTCGCAGAAACTGCGCAACATGATGGTGTTCCAGACACTGACGATGCCCGGAAAGAAAGTGGCAGATGTGCCCGATGATTTTGAGATAAACGACCGCCAGCGTATGCTGGAAGACGGCTGGCCAAAAATGGCGTTCATTGAAAAGCGCCTGGCCGGAGACGTGACCAACTGGTGGGCTCCCAACCATGCCGGTATCGAGGCCATGCTGCGTACCTGCGGGCTGAAAGTAACCCAGCGCCCGGGCCACGAAATGTACATCTGCGAGGTGGATGAGGAGTTGAAACAGAGCCAGCAATGGAACCAGTCGGAGTACCTGTCGGCTACAGGGCAGGACTGGACGGAAGCCGTGCAGAAAAAAGTGGCAGATAAAAACATGTACATGGTATCCGGGAAGAACGGAAAATAATACCAACTCATCTTAAACAAGCCAGCCGCGCCTGCTGTACATTGTACGGAGGCGTGGCTTTATTATGCTGTTAAGTATAACTTGCAGCCAAATTCTTATTTACACATGAAAACGAAAAAGAGACTGGCCCACTGGAAAACGCTGAAGTCGGAGATGGTATTCGAGCACCAGTGGTATAAACTGCGCCGCGACGAGGTGGAACTGCCGGGAGGCCAGGTGCTGGACGATTACTTTGTTAGCGTGCGCCCCAACGTGGTGCTTACCTTCCCGCTTACTGCCGATAACCACGTGATTTTTGTGCGCCAGTACAAACACGCTGCCGGCGAGATACTGATGGAACTGCCGGGTGGCGTAATCGACGAGCACGAGCAGGACCCGAAACAGGCAGCCATCCGCGAAATGCTGGAAGAAACTGGCTATACTTCAGAAGACGTGGAGCCGCTCCTGGAAATAATTGATAACCCCACGAAAGACACCAACAAGATCTACTTCTTCCTGGCACGCAACGTGCACAAAATAGCCGAGCAGGACCTGGATGAAACAGAAGACATCGAAGTACTGAAAGTGCCGCTGGAGGAAGTGGAAAGTATGGTTCTGAGCGGACAGATCAAAGTATCCGGCTCAGTGGCCCTCTGCCTGCTGGCACTTCGGCAGTTAACAATTAACAGTAAACAGTAAACAGCTTTTACAGTTATCAGGGAGCAGTTACCAATCAACAATAACAATCATCAGTATCTAGGCTAAGGTATACCTCATTACTGCTTACTGTTTATTGATAATTGATGACTGTTTACTGTTAATTGTTCACTGTAAAAGCTGTAGCGGCGATAACAGGGGTCCCTTTCCAGTATAAAGTATAGCCGGCTGCGTTGGGCACCATGGTAAAATGCTCGTGTAGGCCCAGGTCTTTTCTGATTTGATCGGCAAAGTACGGCTGCACGTATGGCTGAAAGCCTGTTCTGATCAGGCGGCGTTGCCAGGCTTCGTTGCGCTCGTGCCGTTCCACGCGGTCGCTTCCCTCCGAGGAGATCACGTTGATGATCTCTCTGCCGAAAAATTCCTGTTCAATGATCTGCCGTTCCGGCATGTCTACAGGCAGCAGGGTGTCCAGCACATCAAAGACGGTATAGTAGTGGCGCAGCGACTCGCGCAGGCGGGGCATAAAGTTGAGCTTGTTATGCTCTGAGTCCGGCTCGGTCAGTGTGAATACTTTCGGGCGTAATGTCTTGATTTGCTGCAATACACGATCCCGTTGGTCATGCTGCTCTACCAGCCTGTCTGGCAGGTGATGCAGGGTTAGCGCAGAATTAACTACCAGCACTTCATCAGGTCTGAATTCGAGCATCTGGAGGTTGATATCTTCCAGCCTGGAGGCAATGCCTGTATAGTGGAAAGGGATACCTAGTTTCTCTGCATGCTGCTGCAACCTCGCCCCGGTCTCACGCAGGCGTTGGTCCGGGTCTCCGCTCGTGGCTGGCAGATCAATGCCTGTAATGCGCAGGGCGGGCGCTCCTTCAGGCCGTTGCGCCAGCAGGTTCAATAAATGCAGCCACTGCAAACCGCTACCAATACCTAAGTCGACCAAGTGAATTTCGCGTTCCTGCTGCACGGCTGCTGCGATTGTAGTGTTCGCAAAGTAATGCCCGAAGGTAACAAGTGGCGTAGCCTGCACCAGCACGTTAAATGCCGAGAGCATATCCATTGTCCCGTAGGTAGAACTGTACAGGTTGCCGGCGTTGTGCAGGTGCTGGTGGTTGCGTGCGCTGAAAGCCCGGGCAAAGGCAACCGCTATTCTTTCCGGTGCTTTTCCGTTAACAGAGGCCATAGCAGCCAATGCATCCGTAGCTTTAAAGGAGGCCGCTTCATCTCCCTGATGTATGACCTGGCCGGTTTTCAGAATTTGTGTCAGGGCCGCGTGTTGCTGCAGATTATCAGGGGCAAGCATATCTTGCAGTATCTGTATCAGGTGATCCTGGTGCTCTTTCTGGCCGATGGTGATGCGCAAGGTATACGCATCGTCAGTGCGACGCACCCGGATGCCGTGCCGGAGCAGGTGCTCGAAAATAGCCTCTGCCTGAATACCTGCATCTATAAGTATAAAATTGCCCTCCGAAGGCCAGTAGTGAATTCCTAACTGGTCGAGCGCCTGTTGCAAGTGCTGTTTGCCGGCTGCTGTGGCCTCTAAAGTATAGCTTAGAAATTCCTCATCTTCAAGGGCTGCCTGTGCTGCCACCTGTGCCAGCTGGTTAACATTATACGGCTGCTTTACCTGCAACACCTTCTCCAGTAGCGGCTCCTGCGCCACCATGTACCCAATGCGCAGCGATGCCAGGCCATAAGCTTTAGAAAAAGTTCGGAGCACAACCAGGTTCTGGTATTTCTCCAGATAAGGCAACGCGCTGGTATAATCGGGCGTGCGCACATACTCGGCATAGGCCTCGTCCAGCACCAGGGTTACATGCGGCGGCAACTCCAGCAGTAAGCGCTCCAACTGTACCTGGTTCAGGTAAGAGCCGGTTGGGTTGTTCGGATTCGAAATGAACAGGAGCCGGGTGGTCTTGTCTACTTTTGCCAGCAGGGTATCCACATCCATTTGGTAAGCGCTGTCGAGCGGCACTTCCTGATACGCTATTCCCAGAGCATCTGCCTCGGCGCGGTAAAGGGGGTAGGTAGGGCTCAGTGAGAGCACGCTTGTTTCCTGGGCAGGGCGGCAGAAGGTGCGTACAAGCAACGAAATGAGTTCAGCTGATCCGCTTCCGACCATAACCTGAGAAGCTTGTATTCCCAGTTTGGCAGCAATAGCCTCACGCAGGGGAGCAGCATCCGGGTGAGGATAGCTAGGCAGTCGCGTTAGGGCATCCTGTAAAGCCGCAGTTACTTTTGGCGAAACTCCGAACAGGTTTTCGTTCGAAGCAGCATGGTAGAAAGGAGGTGTTTGGCTACTCATTTACTCATTTTAGATGATGCTGCTACAAGGCAATATCAAAGATGCTGCAAGTTAGAATTATATTGTTTTATATAATTAAAGAAAAATTTGTATTAGGCCGCTAAATTGCTCTCTTGCAAACGCACAAAGAAGCCAGAAAGATTGCTGTTAACCGGGAAATAAAACATGCTAGAACTATTTTGCTTAAATGAAACAATGTATGTACATTTGTTGTATATACATATAATCGGGTGTGGACTTCAAATCTGAAAAAAGAGACTGCCAAGAACAGCTGTTCTGGCAGAGAGATACATACTCATAAATAGACAAGTATAAAGTATAAACACATGAGCAAGAACATAGTACATCGCGCAGCTACCAGAGGCCATGCCAACCATGGCTGGCTCGACTCCTACCATACGTTTAGTTTTGCCCGCTATTATAATCCGGAGCGCATAGGCTTCGGTTTGCTGCGTGTACTAAACGATGACGTGGTGGCGCCCGGCATGGGTTTTGGGGCACACCCGCACGATAACATGGAGATCGTTTCGATACCGCTGTCTGGCGCATTGGAACACCAGGACAGCACCGGCAACAAGGAAGTGATCCGCAGTAACGATGTGCAGATCATGTCGGCTGGCAGCGGCCTTACCCACTCCGAGTACAACCACTCTAAAACCGACAAGGTAAATTTCCTGCAGATCTGGGTGTTTCCGAAAGAGCAGAACATCAAACCGCGTTACGAGCAGAAAACCTTTAAACCGGAAGAGCGGGTGAATAAGCTGCAAACGGTGGTATCGCCAGAGCAGAACGACGGAGCGATCTGGATCAATCAGGATGCCTGGTTTACGTTCGGTACACTCAAAGCCGGCTTTTCTGAAACGTATAAGCTGCACAAAACCGGTAACGGCGTCTATGCCTTCGTGATAAACGGAGAAGTAGAAGTTGACGGCGAAAAACTTGGCAAACGCGATGGGCTGGGTATAGCGGATACGGAAAGCATAACCATCAAAACCTCGGCTGACGCAGAACTGCTTCTGATGGAAGTACCGATGCAGTAAACCGAAAGTATAAAATAGCAGCGCTGGCAGGAGTCTCTTGCCAGCGCTTTTTTGTTCCTGATCTGCTGTACATTCCGCTGGTAGCTAGAATGCTGTAACCTAACCTGTTGCTGAGCGGGCTCGTTATTACAGGACAAACTTTTATAAAGAAAGCGAATGGAACAGGAACAAACCATATTATTGAAAGATTATTCGATGGAGGAGAGGGGCGCTTATTTGGCTTCTCTGGCAACGATAGCCTCTGCCGACGGACATGCCTCTGATGAAGAACTGGAGTTTCTCAAACTCCTGAGCGAGGCTGCAGAAATGCCGGAGAACACACAGCAGGAAGTATTGGAGATCGCTAAAAATCCGTCACAGATCAGTTTGCAACGCGCCCTGGATGTGCTGAAAAAGAGTCAGCTTCGTTTTTCCTTCATCACCGATATCATCAGTTTTGCTAAATCAGACGGACAGTACACAGCTGATGAGCAAAAACGCATACAGGAAATGGCTAACTACCTGGGGGTAGACCAGAAACAATACAGCATACTGGAGCAGTTTGTAAATAAAGCCGATGAGGCGCAGCAGCACGGGGAAGATCCAACCTCCCAATCCTTCATGAGCAAGAATGGTTTTGGCGATATGTTCAAGAATGCCGGTATTTCGCCGCAGATGGTACAAGGCATGCTGGGCATTGTAGCCCCCCTGGTACTGGCTCGTATGATGCGGGGCGGCCGCGGGCGTGGCATGATGGGAGGCATGGGCGGTATGGGCACCATGATGGGCGGCGGCCTGCTGGGTGGCCTGCTCGGCAGTGTGATGAGCGGCGGCAGAGGCGGCATGCTGGGAGGAGGCAGACGCACCAGCGGTCTGGGTTCCATGGCTTCTATCCTGGGTGGCCTGAACGGCAGACGAGGCTACGGCAGCATGGGCTCCGGGGGACTGGGCGGTTTGCTGGGCGGTATACTTGGCGGAGGCAGACGTGGTGGCACCAGTTGGTAAGTATAAACGCTGAAGCTATACTAAAAAGGCTCGGCCTGCATTTGGGAGCAGGCTGAGCCTTTTGATTGTAAGGCAAAATTTCTAGAGCTGCTGCTCGATTAGTTTACGCAGGTCTTCCTGGCGGGGCAGCCCGCGCACCATCCGGTTGCCGATGATAAAAGTAGGCACTGCCGTTACACTGGCTTCGTCGTAAGCCCGGCGGAGTTCCCGTTGATGCACTTCTTTATACTTTCTTGTTTCCAGTGCCTGCCTGAATTCGGCTTCGTCCAATCCTATCTCTTTTGCCAGGTTGGTTAGTACCTCCATATCGCCGATGTCCTGTTCTTCCTGGAAAAAAGCGGTGAACATCCGGTGCGTGTATTGCTCGCCCAGTCCTTTTTCTTTGGCATACTGATAGCCTTCAAAAGCCAAATGCGTGTAGGGTTGCGGCGAAACAGCGGGTAAAACAATATCCACGTTCATCTGCCGGCCCATCGGGTAAACAGAGTTTTCCCAGGTGGTTTGCAGGTAATCTTCTTCCGGCTTCAGTGTAGGGGTAGGTTCGGGGCGCAGCTCAAAGGGCATCCATTCTACTTGCACGTTGTCTTCAAACCCCTCCAGCGCTTTGTGCAGGGCCACCTCACCTAAAAAGCAGTAGGGGCAAACGTAATCAGAAAATATTTTTATCTGTAGCATAAGAAATCCATAAGTATAACCTACAGTACAAGAAGTGGCGAAACTATGTTTTTACGGGTGAAATAAATTTCTTTTATTTGACTATAAAGTATTCTAATCTAACTGCATGAACCTCAGAAACGCATACGTATCACTTGCCCTGGCATTGGGGCTTTTTGCCTGCCAGCAGCAACCCCAGCAACCTACCACACAAACAACTACGCAAAGCCCCCAGCAAACCGAAGCCCAGGTATATTATCCGGGTAAAGGGGACAACTGGGAGCGCAAAAAGCCGGAAGAAGTAGGAATGGACCCTGCCTTGCTGCAGCAGGCCGTAGATTGGGCCAAAACGATGGAGACCACCCAGATGAAGAAAGATTTCTCGACGCAGGCAGAGATCTTCGGGAAACCACTGGGCCCCTTGCCAACCGACCGCGCCAGTACCAACGGCATCATACTTAAAGACGGTTACATTGTAGCGGAGTGGGGCGACACAAAAAGTGCTGACCCGACTTATAGTGTTGCCAAAAGTGTGCTCTCTACCATACTGGGCATTACGATTGATAAGGGCATGATCGAAAGTATAACCGACCCGGTAGGAAAGTATGTGAAGGATGGTGGGTATGATTCAGAGCAAAACCGCAAGGTAACCTGGGAACACCACGCCCGCCAGACGAGCGAGTGGGAAGGCGAGATGTGGGGCAAAAAGCATGACTTTGTAGGCAAAGAAGCATTCGGACGCGGCGAGCGCAAGCCACGCGAGCTGCAGGAACCCGGTACATTCTACGAGTATAACGATGTGCGCATCAACCGCCTTGCCTTGTCGCTGCTGCGTCTGTGGAAAAAGCCACTTCCGGAGGTATTCAAGGATGAGGTGATGGACCCGATTGATGCATCTGGCACCTGGAAGTATGTACCTTATGAAAACTCTTATGTGGAGATCGGTGGCAAGCGCATGCCATCGGTAAGCGGCGGTACGCGCTGGGGCGGCGGCCTCTGGATCAGCGCCCGCGACCAGGCCCGTTTCGGCTATCTTTTCCTGCGCAACGGCCAGTGGAAAGACAAGCAGATTGTTTCAAAGAAGTGGGTACAGCAAGCAACTACGCAGCGTGGCCCTGTAGGTCCTGACTACGGCTACCTGTGGTGGCTGAACACCGAAGGAAAAGCCTGGCCGGATGCACCTACCACCAGCTTTGCAGCCCTCGGCGCCGGCTCCAACACTATCTGGGTTGACCCGGTGCACGATATCGTGATCGTATGGCGCTGGCACGATGGCAACCCCAATGAGATAATCAAAAGGGTGCTGGCGGCAGTAAAGCCTGTTGAGTAGTGAATTTTATTGATGATTGTTAATTGTTAATTGTTTTAAATTGTATAAATGGCGCGAGCGTCCACGCTCGTGACGAACTATAGCGGGGCCTCTGGCCCCGTTTTTATTTTACCCGTACTAAGCTGTCCAAAATAGATGTGTGAAAAAGCGAGGAATAATCTATCATTGAATTTGTGTAAGTTCTTTTCTTAGATTACTGATTTCTCTATGTATTTTATTCAATGATTCAGGAATTGATTGTAGCTTATTATGAGTTAGCCCCAAATCAGTTTCAATACT
The DNA here is from genome assembly GCF_023630205.1 of Pontibacter ruber. Classification (GTDB taxonomy): domain Bacteria; phylum Bacteroidota; class Bacteroidia; order Cytophagales; family Hymenobacteraceae; genus Pontibacter; species Pontibacter ruber. Next base: position 107,039 of record NZ_JALPRR010000006.1, read on the forward strand.
TAGTCTTTTGTACGAGGTAAGTGAAAAAATAAATTTCTGATTTGTTCTCTTAGGGGAGTATAATGATTCACTATAAGATATAATTCCGGAGTACTCTAAATCAGCATCCTTATACTTTTCATAAAAGCTTACAACACCATCTAACAGTGTTGAGATTTTCTCATTTTTGTCAAGTACAAGTATGTCATATTCTTTAGCCCCTTTACTGAAGGAAAACTTTTCTTCTTTAGAATTGATGATTGGAAGGTGCCAGTCAATTGTAATATTATAGGCTGGCTTTTCCCCATGATTTTTCAATGTAATTAATATCAATCCATTTCTCTCTTCGAAATTTGGTTGAACTGTAAGTTGTGGTTTGCTATTCAAATATTGATTATGGAAAGTTTCATAAGCAAGCCACGCAGAAACAACAGCAATTATCAATGATATAGTAGCTACGACAGTAGACCAATCATCATGATAAGCTCTGAACACGATTAGAGATATAGAAACAGCAATAAGAACTGCAAAGCCAAGTCGCATTACAAGTGTTTGATTGATTTTCATGTTATAAGCCGTTACTTATAACAATATATAAATAAAACATAATATTCTAAAAACAAAACGAGCCACCTCAATTGAGATGGCTCGTTCTTTATGAGCTATACTTAGTTCTTAGTGACGACAAGTACAATGGTCGCCGGCGATACCTTCGTGGCGGGTGTCAGTGCCCTCGTGCCAGTCGAAGGCTGTGGCATATTTGCTGTTTTCCCACCAGAATTTAGAAGGCTTACGTTCTTCGTTGCCGATTTCTGTCATAGTAGCAGCGTCGTAGAGGCGGCCGTTCACCATGGTATACTTCACGTGCTCCGAGTTCTGGATGTTCTCCAGCGGGTTTTGGTCCAGCACGATCAAGTCGGCCAGCTTGCCGGCCTCCAGTGAGCCAAGTTCTTTGCCCATGCCCAGGTACTCCGCACCGTTCAGGGTTGCGGCACGCAGTGCCTCGTGGTTGGTCATGCCGCCTTGCTGCAGCATCCATAGTTCCCAGTGCGCGCCAAGGCCCTGCAGCTGTCCGTGTGCTCCCAGATTAACTTTTACGCCGTTGTCGGTTAGGTTTTTGCCTGCTCTCGACACAGCCATGTAACCGTTCTTATACTCTTCATCCGGCACCTGCACCACAAAGCGCGAGCGGCCGTCGATTACAGAGCGTGGCGTAAATTTCAGCAGACGCTCTTTCTCCCATACATTGGTTTTCTGGTACCAGTAGTACTCGCCGTTTGGTGCACCGTAGTTCACGATCAGGGTAGGCGTATAGCCGGTTTTAGAAGCTTTCCATACTTCCACCACGTCCTTGTAAAGCGGCGCGATCGGGATGTTGTGCTCGATACCGGAGTGGCCGTCCAGGATCATGCTCATGTTGTGGAAGAACGTAGAGCCTCCTTCCGGCACCACGGTCATGTCCAGTTCACGGGCCGCTTGTATTACCTGCTGGCGCTGCTCGCGGCGAGGCTGGTTGTAGCTCTTCACCGAGAAACCACCGGCAGCCTTGATACGGCGTAGGTGCGAACGGGCATCGTCCAGGCTGTTGATTACGGCCTTGAAGTTACCATCAGCACCGTACAGAATGGTACCGGTAGAGTAAATACGCGGACCCACCATGTGGCCTGCCTTTACGGCCTCCGACTGGCTGAACACCATTTCGGTAGTAGAAGACGGGTCGTGCGTAGTAGTTACACCATAGGCCAAGTTGGCCATGTACGACCACTGCTGCTTAGGGCTCATACCGTTGCGGAAAGTTCCCAGGTGCGCGTGCACGTCTACGATACCTGGCATAATGGTTTTGCCGTTGGCGTCAATCACTTTTGCATCTTTCGGTACCTGCACGCCTTTGCCTACCGCCACAATGCGGTTGCCGTCTACTACGATCGTACCGCCCTCGATCACTTCATCGCCTTTCATGGTAATGATGCGCGCGTTGGTGAAAGCAACCTTGCCTTGCGGAATATCTGATTTCAGCTCCAAACCGATCTTGATACCGGTAGTGTCAATGGCAGGAAGTTTTTCCGGAGCGCCTTCCACGAACTTAAAGCGGTTTTTCAGGTCGTTTGAGAAGTACTCATCGCCCAGCACCCAGTTGATTTTTTTGCTGTCGCCAGACCAGTGCACGCTTGTGCCGGCATCCTTTGTGAAGCGGGCTACAGGCATTGCCTTGGTCTCAGCGCTCAGGTCCATACCGGCTCCGTTGGCAGAGAAAGGCGCCACGTAGCCGTTGAACAGCTCCACAAAAGCGATCCACTTGTTGTCCGGGCTTGGGTAGAACTGGTCGGTATACTTGGAAGTATAGTGTGTCTGTTCTTCTTTGCCCTGCAGGTTCACGCTCTTGAAGCTATACTTGTCGCCGCCGCCAGCTGTGAAGAAGATGCGATTTGAAGCAGCGTTAAACAGTGGCAATGAGCCGCTTTTCTGAACGAACGTAGGTTTTTCGCCATCGGCCTCCATGTAGTAAATGCCTTTCTCACCACCGTGTGCATAGCCCATGTGGTTGTTGCCGCCCTCTTTGCTGTATACAATGTACTTACCGTTCGGAGAGAAAGAAGCATTGGTATAAAAGCCTTTCTCGGCAGTTAGCTTTGTAGGTTTCGCGTTCTTCTTGCGGATGTCCACTTTCATCAAAGCACCGAAGTTCTCGTCGTCCCAGGTAGAGTAAACGATGTGCTTGCCATCTGGTGAGAAGGATGGGTAGAACTCAAAGTCTTTGCTGTTGGTTACACGCTCCGGCTTACCGTTTGGCAAGGCCTTTTTGTAGATATGGCCGGCCGCGTTGAACACCAGCAGTTTTCCATCCGGAGAGGTTACCGCATGACGAATTGCTTTAGCTGCAAACTGCTTCGGGGAAAGCTCCTCTTTGCTGAAGTCGTGGCGAACTGCATCAGAAATGTAATGCGTTGCTGTTGCCTCGAAAGGAATATTGGTTACTTTTTGAGAAGCAACATCTACCTTATTGATCTTGCCACCAGCCCAGAACACGATGTTCTTGTTGTCTGGTGTCCAGGAGAAGTATGGATACACACCGAAGATAGCCCAGGCTTCCTGCTGATCGTGGTCGAGTTTGTCGTAGATCGGCCACTGCTCGCCTGTTTTCAGGTCGTGCACAAACAGCACGGATTTGGTACGCACGCGGCGCACAAATGCCAGGTACTTGCCATCACGGGAGATTACCGGACGCACGGAACCACCGTTACCGGTTACCACATTCTCGATCTCACCGGTATTGCGGTCTACTCTGCGGATAACATAGATCTGGCCGTTCGGGTCTTTGTTGTATTCGAAGGTAGTGCCGCCGCTCATGTCTTCAGAGAAGTACACGTACTTGCCATCAGGCGATACAAACGGTTCGCCCGCATCCTGCTGGTCGTTTTTCTTCTTGGTCAGCTGCACGCCGGTACCACCCGAGCGGTGATACATCCACATTTCGCCGGCACCCAACGAGCGGGAAGCGGTGAAGTGCTTACGTGCTACAATATACTCGCCATCCGGGGTCCAGACCGCGTTGTTGAGCAAACGGAAGTTCTCGTTGGTGATCTGCTTGGCCTCGGAGCCGTCGCGCTTCATGATCCAGATGTTATCGCCGCCACCGGCATCCGAAGTGAAGGAGATGAACTTGCCATCGGGGCTGAAACGAGGCTGTACTTCGTAGGGGCGGCCGCTGCGCAGCAGCTTCGCTTTGCCACCTGCCATCGGCATGATGTAAATATCGCCCATCATATCGAAGACGATCTCTTTGCCATCCGGACTTACGTCCAGACTCATCCAGGTGCCTTCGTCGGTGGTAACGGTTATTTCTTTCTGAGGTCCGTGGGCTGCATCCACTTTCCACTTCGCGTCTTCCTTTTTGTCCTGCGCGTAGGCTGCACCGGTAGGGAGTGCCAAAGCTGCCGCCAGGAACATACTCAGATAAGTACGTTTCTTCATGAGAGATTGTAATGGGTTAGATTAGTTAGATGCTCAAATATAAAGGATTAGGCTCAGAAATGATAGTGAACCAGTAACTGATGTTATGACGCTTACCGTGAGTGATCTTGAAGCACAAGTTTATACTTTGTAGCATAGCCGAGAAGCCTTCCCGTCGTAGCTACTTCTATTCCTCAGTCCTACTTGCCTATACTTTCATATTTGCCATTGGTGCGCTCAGGGCCGCAAGGCCTCGTCCTCGGGTATCGCGCTGTCTAGCTTTCCTGCCTAACGGCTGCCACTCCCGTGGCACCGGAAACCCAGAAGGCGCTCAACCCAAGGACTGGAAACAGTTCGATAGCTGCTGACTATGCAACTGGAACCAAGTCCCCCTTTGAAGGGGGTAGGGGGATGACCTGCAGCTATGAAACTTATACCATCGATGTAGCAACAGCCAGTAAAGCTCCCTTCCTTAGACAAGGAGGGGTTAGGGGTGGTTGGACAACTGCAGCGATGAAATTTATACTTACAAAGAGGCAATAGGCAGAAATTCCCCTCTTGGGAGGGGTAGGGGGTGGGTAAACATCTAGTTCATCTTTCTATCCCGCAAATCTTGATTCAGACTTCCTGTTACTTCCTGTCTCTCCACCCAAGTAAAGTCAAAACCCCAACTTACTGCTTCGTCACAGGAATAACTCCCGCATCAGAAGTACTTATAAAAACCAGCAAAGCCCGCTTTTGGCGGGCTTTGCTGAACAGTATAGCTGGTATGTTACTCTACCAGCGATTTGTCCACGCGGGTAGGGGTAACGGTGCCATTTACTACTCCCTGGGCTGCAAGGGCAATTGCCCGGATCATACTGGTCAGGTGCGGCATGTCCAGCGATTCCACCTCGTCGTTTACAGTGTGATAAAGCTCATCCTTATCGATCTGAACCGAAGAAATGGTGTGGGCCGGAACGCCAAGGCGGGCCAGCGTAGCGTTATCAGAGCGGTAGAACAAGTTCTGCTGCGGGTATGGGTCCGGGTGAATGCTGTAGGCAGTACCCTGCAGGCGCTCCTGCAGCAGTTTGCCTAAATCTGATTTTTCGAAGCCGGTGAGGTAGGCACTGTTTGGCCCGAACTGTGAGGGCTTGCCCACCATCTCGATGTTGAACATGGCTACGATGCTGTCGGGGTTGAGCTGCCCGGAAAAGTGTTTCGAACCAAAGCCACCAATTTCTTCTGCCGTGAAGGCGGCAAACACCAGGGTGCGCTCCGGCTGGGGTTGCTGTTTGTAGTAACGGGCCAGCATCATCATGGCTGTCGTTCCGGAAGCATCGTCGTCGGCACCGTTGGCAATGCTGTCGCCGTCTACAGTATGGCCGATGCCAATGTGGTCGTAATGGCCGGAGAACACCACAATCTCATTTTTGCGCTTCCCTTCGATCATGCCCACCACGTTGGCCAGTGGCAGTTGCTCCACCTTGTTGTTTATGCTGATCTTATACTTTTTAGGAGTGGGCTGATCGGTAAGTATAAATACTTTGCTGCTGCCTTTGCCAATCTCCTGTTTCACGCCGCCGCGGGTAAGATAGCGGCGGTAGTTGTTGAATGTTTCCGTGTGGCTCGGGTGCACCAGCACAAGCGCGTCCTGCTCCAGTTTGTTTGCTTTCGAGAAAGCTTCGCGGGCATTTTCTCCTTCTTTTATCGTAACAACCTGCCGGCTTTTGCTCTTTTTCCATTCGATTTTTTCGTGCGAAGTGGACGCGAACAGTTGCTCTTCCTTCAGCACTTTGCCATTCAGGGTAGCCTGTACAGCGGCTGGTGTTATGCGGTACACATTAAAGGACTGCCGGAAAGCTGCAGCACCGTTTTTACCGTTGCTTTTTAATGGCTGCAGGCCCATGTCGTGAAATTCACCGGATATAAAATCGGCAGCTTTCTCGATACCGAGCGTAAACGAGGCGCGGCCCTGCATGTTGTCGTGGCTCAGGGTGCTGATGATGCGGGTTGTTTCCTGCTCATTTATAGTGCCGATGCCCTGGGCCGAAACAGCGCCGCTGATGCATAAAGCCAGGCAGGCTGCCAGCCATTTTTTTTCTTTCATGGTTTGTTGTAGTCTTCTTTGGGAATGATGAAATTAATAGAAATATTAACGTAATAATAGAAAGGCGGCCGATAAATATGAGACCGCCCGGAACCGGATAACTTACAAAGATGAACGGGCACCAACGTGTAAACTGGCTGAAGCTGCTGAATTATGCCGTACTGGTATCGGTGATCTTATACTTTGGTCGGTCGTTGTTTGTGCCCCTGAGCTTTGCCCTGCTGATCAGCTTTGTGCTATACCCGGTTTGCAGGTGGCTGGAAGACAGGCGTGTGCCACGTTGGGGCGCCATCGTGCTGTGCCTGCTGGTGTTGATGGTTATGGTAGGCGTACTTGCCTGGCTGCTGCTCAGCCAGATGATGCGTTTTGGGGAGGAGTGGCCGGCCCTGCAGGAAAAACTGCAGGCAACCTGGCACGACCTGAGTCATTACCTGGATCAGCGTTTGGGAGTAGACATACTGGAACAGAACCGGTGGCTCAACAGCATGGCCGGCAATGCGGCAGCCAACGTGCTGAAAATGGTGCAGGGCGTGCTGTATACTTCGGCGGTATCGGTGGTGCTGCTGGTGCTCATCCCGCTTTACTCAGCCCTGATCCTGTATTACCGGGAGCAGCTGGCCGAAGCCTTGTTTTCGCTTTTTCCGCAGTCCGAACATCGCAACATCCGCGCTATCCTGCACGAGACCATTACCACTTACTACAATTTCATCAAAGGCATGGTGATCGTGTATGTGGTGGTTGGGGTACTGAACAGCCTCGGTTTATACTTGCTGGGAGTGCCGCACGCGATCTTTTTTGGCGTGGTGGCATCTATCCTTACTTTCATACCTTATGTGGGTATCATCATCGGGGCCATCCTGCCCATGGCAGTTGCCTGGATCACTTATGACTCTTTGTGGTACCCGGCGGGCGTGGTGGCTGTGTTTTCGGTGGTGCAGTACCTGGAAGCCAACCTCATCTTTCCGTGGGCGGTAAGTTACAGGCTGCAGGTAAACATGCTGTTCACGCTGCTGGCCATTGTGGCCGGCGGTATACTCTGGGGTGCCTCGGGCATGATCCTTTTCATTCCTTTCCTGGCCATCATCAAGCTTATTGCCGATAAACACGAAGAACTGCGGCCGGTGTCGCTGCTGCTGGCCACCGGCAAACCTGCAAAGACCGCCCGTAAAAGTATAAGCAAGGCCAAAGTATAGAGTATACTTTTAACCCTCCTGTGCCTGCCACTCCCGTTTCAGCAGGCTATAGTTTTCCAGGTCGTGGAAGCGGCCGTGCAGCAACTCGCCGTCGCGCTCGATGCCCTCAAAAACAAAACCCAGCTTTTTAGGTATGTTGCTGCTCTTTTCATTGCCAACGCCTACGTTTATCTGTACCCGGTTCATGTTCATGCTGTTAAAGGCATGGCGGACCAGCGCCGCACACGACCGCAGCATAATGCCTTTGCCCTGGTAGGGCTCACCTAGCCAATAGCCAATTTCCAGTTTCTGGTTCACGTAGTCGATCTGCTTATAGCCGATGATACCTACCACTTCCTCTTCATAAAGAATAGCAAAAACAAGGTCGCTCCGGTTGCCGGGAGCCGTTACGCTGCGCAGAAAATGTTCAGTATCTTTTACAGACTGGCTCTGATCTATGAAGGGCAACCACTGCCGCAGGTAATTTCTGTGAGTATTGATGAGGTTGAATACAGCGGGCGCATCGGCTATACCCGCCTGCCGCAGGTACAGGTTTGGGGCAATGGTAATAGGGAGCGATATGGTGGCTGAGGTCATGTTTTAATCTGTTGGCTTGTAGTTGTTTAAGTTGAAAGACAGGCTATGCTGCAGTTTTTCAGGTAAGGCAACATTGCTGATCTATATAGAAAACAAAGTACAAAATTACTTGTAATAATAATAGACGGCTTTGTGCTGTTTGGTGGTGAGTGGTATAATGTTTAACTATAAACTACAGGCAGATGAAACAATTTATACTTTCCGTATTATTTCTGATCCTGTGCACAGCCTTGCAGGCCCAGGACCAGAAGCTGCAGTTTGGGGCACAGGCAGGCGTTAACCTGTTTGATATTTCAGATGATCCGAACCAGCTGGATTCAGATATCGGGCTGAGCTGGCAGGCAGGTGTTTTTGCCCGCATAGGCGATAAGTATTATGTGCAACCGGGCATAGAGCTCATGAGCAACAAATCAAAAGTAGAGCGCGAATTTCTGACCGAAGCAGTGCGCGACGATCTGCGGATCCGCTATTTCCGGGTGCCGGTAATGCTGGGTATAAAGCTGGCAGAAAACGAAGGCATGCATTCAGCTTTCAGGATACAGGCAGGGCCGTCGTTCTCGTATGCAGTAAAAGTGAAGGAAAATGACCTGGGCTATGATCTGAGTGATGTTCGTAAATCGGTGTTTGCGCTCAACGGCGGCATTGGTTTCGATTTCTGGGCGATAAGCTTAGACTTGGTGTATCACCACGGCATCTCCACAATCATGAAAACCGGCACTTCCGAAGGAAAAGGCAGAGCCGTGTCATTGTCTGTAGGATTCAGAATTTAGGGAACGCAAGACATAAGACGCAGGACTTTGTTTCTCAAAGGAATTCTGAAGTATGATCTTTATCACTTTAAAAGCGCCTTTTCCGGGCTGGGGCTGGTCGGCTGGGGCCTGCAGCTAATCCTTTCAGTTGGGCTACTTCCGCGGGTGTCAGCTCGCGGTACTCGCCAGGCTGCAGCTCGCCCAGCTTGAGCGGACCTATACTTGGCCGGATAAGGCGTAGTGTGGGGTAGCCAACGGCAGCCGTCATGCGGCGCACCTGACGGTTCATGCCCTGCGAAATCTTGATCTCTACCCACGTAGTCGGGATCTCTTTGCGGTAGCGGATGGGCTTGGAGCGCTCCCATACCTGCGGCTCTTCTTCCAGTATCCTGGCTTTTGCCGGTGCTGTTTTTACGTTTTTAATCAGAACTCCTCTTCTCAATTCCTGCAGCGCTTCTTCTGTCGGAACGCCATCTACCTGCACCCAATAGGTTTTCTCGATCTTGAACTTGGGGTCGGAGAGGCGGTGCTGCAGCGCTTTGTCATCCGTAAGCAGCACAAGGCCTTCGCTGTCGTAGTCCAGCCGACCAACGGGGTAAATACCTGGCACTTTCACATAGTCTTTCAAGGTAGCGCGGCCGGCCTCGTCGGTAAACTGCGTTAGCACTTCGTAGGGCTTGTTGAGAAGGATGTAGTTCAAGGTAGAATTATGAATTAGGAATTTTGAATTATGAATGAGGGGAAGGCAACATTAGATACTAAGCTATGCTTAAGATTATAAAGCTTCCATATTTAAGATGAGTAAGGTGTAGATGAAGCTTTGCTCATGTGCTGTGTTGGCATGAGTTTTTTTATTACTACTGTTCCATATATAAGCTCCAAAGCTCCTGCACTGGTACAGCTCTTCTGCTCACTTTATTTAAATCTTTGCCTTCTGCTGTCCAGAGGAAAGGAAAGCAATGAATACCTTTCTGTCCATCGATTTTTCTTACTTCTTCTCTCCAGTTTGTCCATCTTAGTCCTTCATAGAACTTGTCAATATCTCCTGAAAAGCAAAAGGTCAAAAATTCGGAATAACCCAAACCCAATGGCTCCCACTCCAAATTATCAGGCGAGAAGTAGAAGGTCTTACCAATCTCTTCCTGCCCGAATGCTCCTGCATTAATGGCAAAGAAGCCACCAATTACATCGTCCGCAATTAGTAAAAAAGAAGGCTGTTCCCCATCATTTGTAAATGATTTTCCCTTGTTCCACTCCATGATGCTCCTGTCAAGTTTTTCTGAGCCAGAACCCAAGATGCGTATCCAACCATCATCCACCAGTATACCGCCAGTTTCATAAACTATTGCTCCCATTGGAGAACGGGTGGTGACTTGCAGCTGTAACAAAGCTTTCTCTGCGCTCTGATGTTGTTTAGGCAGAACTTCAACCTTGTTGCTCCCTTCTTTTATCCATTCCTGTACTAAAGCCCATCCTGGGTCTTCATTGTTTACCAGTTCTGATAATGGGTGAGCTTTATTGCTCTGAGCGTTAGCCATAGTTAAAGAAGATAAAAGCAGGATGATGATGACAACTATCTTTTTCAATTCTTGATTTATATTAATGCCAATTGTTCACTTCAGCGCTAATACGCTTGCTGGTGAAAACACGCAGCAAGGGCGACTGGAGAATACGGCGTTAAGCAACTTGCAAAAGAAAGTATAAAATCGGATAACAAAATACCGACTACTTTACCACTTTATACTTCAAGTTCCAGGAGCTTTTCAGTTGGTCATACTCCGGGCGGATGAGGGAGAGGAGCGTGGAATCTTCGTTCACGCCATCAACAACATAATGCTCCCGCGCCACACCTTCCCGCTGAAAGCCGAAGTGTTGCAAAAGCTTAGCCGACGGAATGTTGTAGTCGGCAATGTAAGCCTCAATACGGCGCAGGTCCATCTCCTCGAAACCATAGGCAAGTATAGGGCCTAGCGCTTCTTTCATATAACCCTGTTGTTTATACTTGTCGTCGAGCAGAGCGTAGCCCACCTCTGCCCGTCGGTGCGACACGATCCAGGTATGGAAACCGCAGCGGCCTATCATCTTACCATCAGATTTACGCAGCAGCCGGAAGTTCTTCAAAGATTGGTAATAGGTAGAGAGTCCTTTGCTGTATTTGTCTTTTTCTTCGGCGAGCTCGGCTGTTGTTTTCAGGCCCAGGTACTCCATTATTTCCCTGTTATCGCTGCAGGTGGTGAAGAGGTAATCGTAAATCGCTGGTGTCAGTTCGCTTAGTTGCAGGCGCTCTGTTTCTATGATGATGGGTTTTGGTGCTGCCTTTTGCATGGGGTATACTTGTGCCTTCGAGATTAGTAACTGCCGTTATACTTCCGGGTAAACCATTCTATACTTACCAGTGCCAGAACAACAAAGAACAGCCATTTCATATCTACAAGATCGTGCATTTCTTCCGTGCTATAGATCAGGTCTTTGTAGTCGGCTTTCAGCAGGTCTTCCTCCAGTTGCTGCAGTTGGGTGGGGTAGTATAACCGGGAGCCGGAGCCAGATGCAACTTGGTAAAGCAGCGTGTGGTTGGCCACGGCATTGAGCGCTTCCAGTTGCAGCTCTTCCACTACAAACTCGCCCTTGTCCTGTTGCAGCTGTCCGCCAATGCGGGCAGTGGCCGTGTACGTATAGCGGCCGCCGGACAGGGAGCCAATGTTGACGCCCGCCTGGTTTTCGCCGTTGGCAAAGGTAAAGGATTTGGCAGCACCGTCTTCGCCGGTTACTTTCAACGTGATGTTCTGGCCGTAGATGGGCTCCAGCGCCTCGTTGTAGGTTTCTGCTTCAAAGCGGATCTCGTCGGAGCTGGTATATTCGTTCTGCACCGGGTACACGTTCAGGCGCTTTTTGTTACGGGGCGCGCTGAGCAACTGGATCAGGTTCGTGATCAGTTTGTCGTAAACGACCGGGTTCTGGTGTGCGGCAGCCTCGGCCAGGCGCCATTGCCAGGTGCCGGAGGCCAGCAGGGTAGCCGAGCGTACGTCGCCGGAAGTATGGATAGTGAGCAGCGGCCGGTTGGTTTTTACGCGCCCCACCTGCTGGTACAGCACCGTCTCGGTGTTGGGCGTGAGCTGGTAGTTGGCATACGGCACCGTAGCCGGCGGGTATTTCTGCATGCGTTCGGTGGCTTCTTCGGCAATTTTAAAGGTACTGAAGTTAGCATTCACTGCACTGGTCACTTCGTCGGTAGTGGCGGCGCCGTTGATGTTGAGCCCAACGCGCAGGCTGTTAAAAGCGCTCATGTCGCTTTGCGGACCCAGTATATAAAGCGCAGGCAATTGCTTGCGGCGCACCAGGTTAATAGCGGCCTCGCCACCGGCCGTTCTGCCCGGCAACTGGTGCAGCACCGCCACATCGTAGTCCTGCTGCTTGAGTGGCGTCAGCCCGGGTATGTACAGCTCTGTTTCATAGTTCTCGTTCGATTCGATGGCAGCCCTTAAAGCTTTGATATCCGGGTGCGGAGAGGCAGCGGCCACCAGCACTTTTATCTTGCCTTTTACTACATCGATGTAGGCATGCTTGGTGTTGTTAAGGGTGGTGAACTCGCCTTGCTGCGGCACCACTTCTACTTCGTAATGGCGCTTGCCCAGCCCGCTGGCCATCACCTGGAAAGGCACCTGCTGGATGGCTTGCCTTTGATCTATCGTTATGTTTTTACGTTCCACTACCTTGCCGTTCTCTTTCAGCAGCACCGTAGCGCGCGCGCCGCCAAAACCATCGTGCTGTAGCTCCGCCTCCAGTGGAAAACGGTTGCCGCTGTAGTTCACCTTGTTGTAGCGCAACGAGGCCAGCACCACATCTTTCTTCGGCACTGTATCGCCGAGGGCTACCGGGTATACTGCAAAGTTGTAGTGGGCGTAAGTAGGGGAGATGCCCTGGTTCACGATGCCATCCGAAAGCAGCACCACGCCGGCCAGGTTCTGGTTCTCATAATCGCTTTGCACATTGCGCAAGAGCTGGCTCAGGTTGGTAACCTCTTCCTCAAACTTTACCTGGGGCAGGCTTTGTGGTGGCTGTGTGGTTGCCAGTGTTCGGATGCTGGTGTTGTAGCCCTTGTCCTGTAGTTTATCGATAAGTTGCTGCAGGTTCTGCTGTGTTTGCTTTAGTTGCACCGAGTCGGAGAAAAGCGAAACGGAGCGGGAGTTATCCACGGCAAACACGATGGTTGGTTTCAGGGTGGTGTTGGAGATGTAACGTACCAACGGTCCCAACAGCAGGAAGCTCAGGAAACTAACCACTACAAAGCGCAACACGGCCAGGCCATAGTTTATACCTTTAGGCCAGGGCGCACGCTTGCTGTACAGCAGCCATGCATATAATGCGCCAACTGCCAGGCAGGCAAGTATAAGCCAGGGAGAGTACGTGGTTATGAGCTTTAAGGAAAACAAGCCAGTTAGAAAGTTAAAGAGTTAGAGCGTTAAAAAGTTAACTAATCTGAGAATTAAAGATAAAAGAAAAAGACCAATGCTACTAACGTAAACGCTACTGCATTGGTCTTGTTATAGTTTTACGAAGTATAAATTACATGCTGTTAATTCATAATTCGTCATTCATCATTCATAATTAAGTCAGCATGCCGCCGTCTACCTGCAGCACCTGACCCGTGATGTACGACGACTGATCAGAAGCCAGGAAAACGGCACAGTTGGCCACATCTTCCGGCGTGCCGCCACGCTTAAGCGGAATGGCCTTTCTCCACTCGTCTACCACCTTCTGGTCCAGCTCACCAGTCATTTCTGTTTCGATAAAGCCCGGAGCAATGGCGTTGCAGCGGATGTTGCGTGAGCCAAGTTCCAGCGCTACCGACTTGGTAAAGCCAATGCTGCCTGCCTTGGAAGCCGCATAGTTGGCCTGGCCCGCGTTGCCTTTGATACCTACCACCGACGTGATGTTGATGATGGAGCCAGACTTGGCACGCATCATGTGCTTGGTAGCACCTTTGGTCAGGTTGAACACAGACTTCAGGTTGGTGTTGATCACCGCATCCCACTGCTCTTCGCTCATGCGCATCAGCAAGCCATCGCGCGTAATACCGGCATTGTTCACCAGGATATCGATCTTGCCGAACTCTGCGACCACATCCTCGATCAGCTTTTCTGCCTGCGCCATGTCCGACGCATCAGAACGGTAACCTTTTGCTTTGCCGCCGTTGGCCGAAAGCTCCTGCTCCAGCTGCTGTCCTTTTTCTACGCTTGATAAGTACGTGAATGCTACCTGTGCACCGGCCTCCACAAACTTTTGTGCGATGGCGCGGCCTATTCCTTTAGATGCTCCTGTTACCAGAGCTACTTTTCCTTCTAGTGTTTTCATGGTGGCCAAAGTTATAAAAGATTTTTATAATGCGAAGAAGGTGCTAAGTATAAGTGGTTTATACTTTAAGCCACTGAGTATTAGTAACTTTAAGCAGGGTTAAAGAGATAAAGTGCAATATGTTGTTTGTTTTTGTGATGGTATTTATTCAACATAATGGCTTTGTAAAATGATTGTAACACATTTGTAATGTGAATATTGTGTTGTGGTTGATTTTTATTTTTATTGGTTAAGCTATATTTTCGTGGCGATCTTTCAACTTTAGCCACTTAGTAATGTTCAAACGCAGTATCGGACTAGCCACCCTGATTGCCATTTCGCTCTTTGTATTTTTTACCGCCGCCCAAACGCTTAACTTTAAGAGCTACAGTGTTTTGCCGGAGAAGCAGGAGGAAGTAAATACCCCTCCGAAAATCGAGAAGAAACCGGCCCCTGTAGTTTTTGGCATAGCTACCGACTCCCTTGAAATAGTGGAAGGAATTGTGGAGCGGGGCGAAAATCTTTCTGAGATACTGGAAAACTATAACATCACGCCCACCACCATCGATGCATTGGCTAAAAAAGCCCGGGACGTTTACAATGTGCGCCGCATCAGTGCCAACCGAAACTACATTCTCCTGCATGCCCAGGATTCAGCCCAGACTGCCCAATATTTTATTTATGAACCAAGCGAGGTAGAGTATGTGATCTTTGACCTGCGCGACACACTGGCCGTGACCAAGGTAAAACGCGAAGTGGAAGTAGTAGAAAAAACCATTGCCGGTATGATCCAGTCGTCGCTGTTTGAGTCGATGCTGGCGGCAGGCGGTTCTCCGCAGCTCGTTAATGCTTTTGCCGATATCTATGCCTGGCGCCTCAACCTGAGCCAGTTGCAGCCCGGCGATCATTTCAAACTGATTTACGAGGAGAAAGTGGTGAACGGCAGCACCATTGGGTTTGGGAAGATAAAAGCTGCTTATTTTGAGCACGAAGGCAAGCCGCTATATGCCATTGGGCTGGATCAGGGCAAAGGCATCACGTATTACGATCAGGATGGCAAAAGCCTGAAAAAGGCATTTCTGCGCGAGCCACTTGAGTTCAGCCGCATCAGCTCCCGTTTCTCCAAGAGCCGTTTCCATCCGGTGCAACGCCGCTACAAGCCGCACCTGGGCACCGATTTTGCCGCCCGACGCGGTACTCCGATCCGGACAGTGGGCGATGGCGTGGTGCTGGAGGCTGCCTATACAAGTGGCAATGGCTATTATGTTAAGATCAAGCACAACAAGACCTATACCACCCAATACCTGCACATGTCTAAATTTGCCAAAGGCATCCGCAGAGGAGCCCGTGTGCACCAGGGCCAGACAATTGGCTACGTGGGCAGTACCGGACTGGCTACCGGCCCGCACCTTTGCTACCGCTTCTGGAAAAACGGCAGGCAAGTAGACGCCCTTCGCGTGAAGCTGCCATTGGCCGAGCCGATCAATAAAAAGCAGAAAGCAGTATTCACTGCGCTAAAAGAGGAGGTGATGCAGAAAATGGAAGCCATTAACCTGAAAGACATACAACCACAGGATTTACTTGCTTCGGAAGATAATAAAAACAAAGCCGGAGCGTAATATAATTGTATTCAGTAGTTAGTTTAGATGGGAGGGCGCTGCAAGGCGCCCTTTCTTTTTTGATCAGGATTTTAGGATGTACAGGATGACCTCACAGTGTCTTCCAGACCTGTGAGTGTCTGGGTGGCTACGAAGCAATGGTTCTGGCGCCGGAATTATTCCGGTGACAAAGTATAAACGCGAATCTCCAGATTCGCTTGTGGGCTACCGCTTGAGGATTATGAATTAGGTATAAAGTATAAACACACCTCTGCCCCCTCTCAAGAGGGGAATTTCTGCCTTTACCTTTTTGCAGGTGTAAATTTCATAGTTGCTGTGGTCCAACCACCCCTACCCTCAGAGCTATGCTCGCTACCTTACTCACGTTCTCGCTTGTCCCCAAGAGGACACTTAGTTGAAGTTTCATAGCCACTTACGCAGCAGTGTCAATCACAACCCCAAGGCTAGACGCCTCATGCCGCAAGTTTAGCGTCAGCGCAACTTGTGGTTATTTGTGAGGCCAGTTTGTAACTGGCGCACGACTCATACTTTTAGGCATGAGTGGTTAAATACACAGAGAAAGCCACAAGTGAAGCTGTATACCGCCGGTAAAAACAAAAAGCGCAGACTTTGCAGTCTACGCTTCTTCAGTTAAAGTATAAAACCTTACTTGCAGTAATTCTTCAGGTACTGATCGGCGTCTCTCAGGCCGAGGGAGCGGGCTTTGGTCCAGTCGGCACAGGCGCCGGTTTTGTCGCCGAGGTTATACTTGGGTGCACCCCGGTTATAGTAGGCCTCTGCATAGTTTGGCTTTAGCAGTATGGCTTTGGTGTAATCGGCGGAGGCACCGCTGTAGTCCTTTATACCGTAACGGGCCAGGCCACGGTTGTTGAAAATCTTGGCTTCTTTCGGAGAAAGCTCAGTGGCTTTGTTGAAATCAAGTATGGCTCCCCGGTAATCCTTCAGGTTATACTTTGACAGGCCCCGGCTGAACCAGGCTTCGGCGTGTTTCGGGTCGAGAGCGATGGCTTTGCTGAAATCCTCGATGGCGCTGCGGTAGTCTAAAAGGCGGTCTTTGGCTACACCGCGGTTGGTAAGCGTTACGACATGCTCCGGTTCCTGCTTCAGTACCTGGTCGTAGTCTTTAATGGCCTCAATATATTTTCCGGCTTTAAACTTCAGGTTTCCGCTCATAAAATAATCCTTGGCCGACTTCTGCGAGAAGGCTGAAAAGGAAACCAATAAGAGTAAAACGGCGAGTAAAAATTTTCTCATGCAATAGGGCTAAATTATACTTTGTCGGTGTAAAGTTCAGCAGATCAGCAGAATGATAAAAGAAAAATATAGTAAAAGCCTGATTTTCTTTTAATCGTCCAAAATTATAGGAGCTTAAGTGCTATCTGGCCGGGCTGAGACTGCGTTTTGTGAAGTTGGGATTATCGTTTAATTTTGCTCATCAACTATAACAAAGACATTATGGCATCAAAATACGATTTAGTAGTGATTGGTAGCGGCCCGGGCGGTTATGTGGCGGCCATTCGTGCGTCACAGCTGGGTATGAAAGTAGGTGTTGTCGAGCGCGAGTCGCTGGGCGGTATCTGCCTGAACTGGGGCTGTATTCCTACTAAAGCATTGCTGAAAAGCGCAAACGTGTTCGAGTACATTAACCATGCTGCTGACTATGGTATCACCATTGGCGAAGCTTCTGTAGATTTTGGTGCTGTGATCAAGCGCAGCCGTGGCGTTGCCGACGGCATGAGCAAAGGTATCCAGTTCCTGTTCCGCAAAAACAAGATCGACTCGATCATGGGAACGGGTAAAGTAGTAGGCAAAGGCAAAGTAGAAGTTACCAACGCTGAAGGTAAAAAAGATATCGTAGAAGCTACGAATATTATCCTGGCAACAGGTGCCCGCTCACGCGAGCTTCCTAACCTGCCAATTGATGGCAAGAAGATCATCGGTTACCGCCAGGCGATGGCGCTGGACAAAAAACCTGCTTCAATGGTTGTGGTAGGTTCTGGTGCGATTGGTGTAGAGTTCGCTTACTTCTACAACGCGATGGGTACGAAAGTAACGGTTGTGGAATACATGCCGAACATCGTGCCGGTTGAGGACGAAGAAGTATCGAAGCAGCTGGAGAAATCCTTCAAGAAAGCCGGCATCAACATCATGACCAATGCTTCTGTTGAGGCGGTTGATACGAGCGGCGATATCAGCAAAGTACGTGTTAAAACAGCCAAAGGCGAAGAAACCCTGGAAGCTGAAGTAGTGCTTTCTGCGGTAGGTATCCAGACCAACCTGGAAAACATCGGCATCGAAGAGCTGGGCATTAAAGTAGATAAAGGCCGCGTGATCGTGGACGAGTACTACAAGACCAACGTGGACGGCATCTACGCAATCGGTGACATCGTGCCGGGTCCTGCGCTGGCGCACGTGGCGTCTGCTGAAGGTATTATCTGCGTGGAGGCCATTGCTGGTCATCATCCGGAGCCACTCAATTATGGCAACATCCCGGGCTGTACCTACTGCTCTCCTGAAGTAGCTTCTGTTGGTTTAACCGAGAAAGCTGCCCGTGAGCAAGGTTTGGATATTAAAGTTGGTAAGTTCCCGTTCTCTGCGTCTGGTAAGGCTAGTGCTGCCGGTGCAAAAGATGGTTTCGTAAAAGTGATCTTCGATGCCAAGTATGGCGAGTTCCTGGGCGCGCACATGATCGGAGCGAACGTAACGGAGATGATCGCGGAGATCGTGGTTGCCCGTAAACTGGAGACTACCGGCCACGAGATCATCAAGGCGGTGCACCCGCACCCAACCATGAGCGAAGCGGTAATGGAAGCGACTGCGGCTGCTTACGGCGAAGTGATCCACTTGTAGTTTATACTTAGAAATAAGCTAAATAAGGCTGACCGGTACATGGTCAGCCTTTTTCTTTTTCAGGCTTTTCAGGAAAATATTACTGGCCTTGCAGCCTTTTGATCTGTTTTAGGGTCATCAGGCTGTTTTACATACCTATTTAAAACTATGAAGAAGATTTTCCTTTTAGCCATTACCCTTTTCCTGTTTACTGCTGCTTATGCCCAGGTAGATACCGTACGCATTACGGCCAAAGATCTTAAAGTAAAGCAACTGAGGCCCGGCACCCGTCAGTACCTGGTCACAGTGCAAACACCTGCCAACCCGAAAGTACTCCGGCAAAGCCTCTGGAACCGGAATGTAAGTTTTGAAAACTTTCAGGGGAAAGAGCGCCTGGTGATTCGCCAGAACTGGATCGGGGCCGATACGCTTTCGAACAGAACGATCTTCTCGGTGTGCGAAAAAGATTTTACCCCAATTTACCAGACCAGCACCAGTGCCCGTGGCGTAGCCGCTTTCAATTTTTATACAGATAAGATAACCGGCTCCGACACGACCAAAGCCAACGCATTCAAAAATTTTATTATGGCCTCGCCTGCACCCGCTTTTGACTGGGAACTGGACATGGAAACCTTTGAGAGCCTGCCGCTGAAAGCAAACACCGTGTACCTGATCAACTTTTATCACCCGGGCAGCAAAACCAGCCCGCAATACTACCGCTACAAAGTAATCGGCTCTGAAAAACTGGAAACCATCAACAACACTAAAACTGATTGCTGGCTGCTTAAAATTGACTACAGCAATACCAATTACGCCACTTTCTGGATCAGCAAAAGATCACAAGAAGTGCTGAAGATGGAAGAAGTTTTTGATGGGGTAAAACGCAATAAGATCAAGCTCGGAACGGTAGCAGGAAAGTATATCTAGCACGTATAAACACATAGGCGGAAAGCGGCAGAAGGATAGAACTTTCTGCCGCTTTTAATTTAGTATTTGCTCGGCTCCGTAACTGTTCAAGGTGTCGGACATTATGGCAACAGTATAGCATTTCTAGAGAATCATAAAAGTTTGCAAAGCGTCTATCTATAACGTTTTTGCTATTTAATGATTCTATTTAAAGAGAATAGCCCCAGGAGCGTTTAAATACGGATTTAGTATGAACTTATAACCAGTTTAATAGCTTAAATTAACAACCTGTTACCGGCAATTCACCCGTGAGCCTTCGCCTCTGTTGTGTGAGTTTCTTTTTTTCACTCATCAACCCATTCAAATGAAGCTTAAAGGCCAAGTAAAATTCGTCAACAAAGATAAAAGCCTGTTTTTCCCCACACTCCGCAAACGGGTAGACGCCTATTTTATCGAAAATAATCTGCCCAAAACTGCCAACACGGCAATGGTGGTAAAAAGCGTGGTGCTGCTGATGGGCTATGTGTTGCCGTTTGTTGCGCTTCTGGTTTTCCAGCCGGCGTTCCCGCTTAGCTTACTGCTTTGGCTTGTAATGGGCATGGGCGTGGCAGGCATTGGCATGAGCGTGATGCACGATGCCAACCACGGCGCTTTTTCCAGCAGTAAAAGAGTGAATTCGATGATGGGGCATACGCTGAACCTGGTAGGTGGCTCTGCTTTTAACTGGAAGCTGCAGCACAACATCCTGCACCATACCTATACCAATGTGGTAGAGATGGACGAGGACATACAGGACAGGCTGGTGTTACGATTCTCGCCGCATACTAAAGTTAAGTTCTTCCACCAGCTGCAGTGGGTGTATGCGTTCGTTTTTTACGGGCTGCTGACGCTGTACTGGGTAGTGGCAAAAGACTTTGTGCAATACAAGTTATTCATCAGGAACGGAGTGAATGCCAACACACCAGCAGAGAATAGAGCCATGCTTTTGAAGATCATCACGATGAAAGTGCTGTACTTCTTTGTGGTGCTGGCCGTGCCTACGCTGTTCTTTGCAATTCCCTTCCTGGAAGTTTTGCTTGGCTTCTTGCTGATGCACTTTGTAGCTGGCATTATACTTACGGTGGTGTTCCAGTTGGCGCATACGGTGGAGGGTACGAGCCACCCAAGGCCGGATGAGAACGGCACCATCGAGAACGACTGGGCAATCCACCAGATGAACACGACGGTGAATTTTTCGCGCAACAACAAGCTCTTGTCGTGGTATGTGGGCGGGCTGAACTTCCAGATCGAACACCACCTGTTTCCGCGGGTGTGCCACGTACATTACCCGGGCATTGCGGGCATCGTGAAAGAAACAGCCGCTGAGTTTAACATACCTTACCTCGAAAATAAGACCTTTATGCAGGCTGTACGCTCGCATATTGCCACGCTCCACCGCTTCGGCAGGTTGCCTGACATCAATGAAGCCATTGCCTGAGAAACAATTCAGTTGGTTTCGGCAGCTTGTCGTACTGCATTTCCCCTTATATTTGCACCCCGATTGCACGTGCGCATCCCGACCGTGTAAAAGCGAAGGCTTCTGTTGGAGGCGCTTGATGTTGTAAAGCAAACCATGCCTCAAGTAGGAAGAGATCGTATTTACGACATCAATTAATATACTTCATAATACCTGCTAGTGAGTGGGCAATGTGAAGCAGTTTTTAATACTAGTCAGCATACTTAATGAAGCTCAAAGGCAAAGTAAAATTCGTTAACAGGGATAAAAGCCTGTTTTTTCCGACGCTCCGCAAACGGGTAGACGCTTACTTTACAGAAAATAATTTACCTAAATCGGGCAACTCCCGCTTGCTGATCAAGAGCATTGTATTGCTGCTCCTTTACCTGGTGCCTTTTGCCGGGTTGCTCGCTTTTACACCCGGACTGGCTGTTAGCTTAGCCCTTTGGTTTGTAATGGGGATAGGGGTAGCCGGTGTGGCAATGAGCGTGATGCACGATGCCAACCACGGCGCTTTTTCCAGGAGCAAAACGCTGAATTACCTGATGGCGCATTCGGTGAACCTGCTGGGCGCTTCTGCCTTTAACTGGAAACTGCAGCACAACATCCTGCACCATACTTACACCAACGTGGTGGAAATGGATGAAGACATAGACGATATCGTGTTTCTGCGCTTTTCGCCGCACACCAAGGTTCGGTTTTATCACAGAGTGCAACAGGTATATGCCCTCTTCTTTTATGGTTTATTAACACTTTACTGGGTTACTTTAAAAGATTTTATACAATTCTTCGGTTATATCCGAAGCGGGGTTAATGCTAATTCGAGGGCCGAGAACACGGTGGCTTTTGCAAAAATTGTTGCTTTTAAGGTGCTCTATTTCTTCTCGATGTTGGTGGCGCCAACGCTTATTTTTGGCATTCCTTTCCTGGAAGTTTTAGGAGGGTTCCTGCTGATGCATTTTGTAACTGGTATCATACTTTCCGTTGTGTTCCAGCTGGCGCATACCGTGGAGGGCACCAGCCATCCGCTGCCTTGCGAGCGCGGCATCATCGAAAACGATTGGGCTATCCACCAGCTGAATACCACGGCTAATTTTTCACGCAAGAGCAAATTACTCTCCTGGTACGTAGGCGGACTTAACTTCCAGATCGAGCACCACCTGTTCCCGCGCATCAGCCACGTGCATTACCCGGCCATTGCGGACATCGTGAAGAAAACCGCCCAGGAGTACAACATACCTTACATCGAAAGCAAAACATTTATGCAGGCTGTGCGCTCGCACCTGAGCACCCTGCACCGTTTCGGCAGGTTACGGTTACCTGATCTGAATGAGGTGATGGCTTAGGATGTACGTATAAAATAATGGAAAACGGCGGGAAGCATACTCCCGCCGTTTTTGTTGCTCCCAAGTATGCGTTTGGGAGGATGCGCACTTTCACCATACCTTTGCAACCTGGTTGGCAATCCATGTTGCTTGATACGTTACGCTGCCATGACATTTAAAGAATTATACCTGATTGAGCCGATCCTGCAGGCTCTGGAGGCAGAAGGTTATACTTCGCCTACACCAATTCAACAGCAGGCAATACCGGTTATACTACAGAAGCGGGACCTGCTGGGCTGTGCCCAAACGGGTACCGGGAAAACAGCGGCTTTTGTGCTGCCTGTTCTGCAACTGCTGCATGAGCAAAGTATAACAGGTGCCAGAAGTATAAGAGCACTCATCCTGGCGCCTACGCGCGAGCTGGCCAGCCAGGTTAGCGACAGCCTGGCGGCGTATGGCAAGTATACCGGGCTGAAGCATGCGGTGGTGTATGGCGGTGTGCCTTACAGGGTGCAGACGGAGGCATTGGAGGCAGGCGTGGATATACTGGTGGCAACACCAGGCCGCTTGCTCGACCAGCTGGACCAGGGCTTTGTAGACCTGCAGCAGGTGCAGGTGCTGGTGCTCGACGAAGCCGACCGCATGCTGGACATGGGCTTTATCCAGGACATCCGGCGCCTGCTCAACGTAATGCCGGAGCAGCGGCAAACGCTTCTTTTCTCGGCTACCATGCCCACTGAAATCGTGAAGCTGGCCAAAAGTATACTTACCGAACCGGAAAGGGTAGAGGTAACGCCTGTGTCCTCAGCGGCAGGTACGGTTACACAGCAGTTATACTATGTAAAGAAAGCCAACAAGACAAACCTGCTGCTGCACCTGTTGCAGGATAGCGGTATACATCGGGCGCTGGTTTTTACACGCACCAAAGAGGCGGCCGATAAAGTAGCAAAAGAACTTACCACTGCGGGTATTCCCACCGAAGCCATACATGCCGATAAAGCACAACGAGCCCGGGAAGCAGCTTTGGAAGGCTTCAAGAATAACCAATTACGTGTATTGGTAGCGACAGACGTGGCCGCCCGGGGCATTGATGTGGAGGAGCTCTCGCATGTGATCAACTATGAAATGCCTTTTGAGCCCGAAACCTACGTGCACCGCATCGGCCGCACAGGCAGGGCAGGGGCTGCAGGCGTAGCCATTACCTTTTGCGGGGCGAGCGAGACGCCCCTGCTTATTGCCATACAGCAGCTTACGGGTAAGGCGATACCTGTGGTAGATAAGCATCCTTATCCGCTCACAGCACAGGATTTTATGGAAGCAGCTTCGTCTGCAAAGAATGATAACCGCAAAGGTTCGGGAAGAGGCGGCAAAGGCAAACGCAGAAGGTAAATGGATAATGAATCTTGGCTGCGTGTTCTACACCTCTGATGTTGTAGTGCCAGCAGCTGTTGCGCTGTTGCCAGCAAGTCACCCACAGTTCTGAAAGATACTGTGAGGTCCTCCTTTTAATCCTGAATCAATCCTGCGAATCCTGATAACAAAACAGGCTGCTTAATTAGTTAAGCAGCCTGTTTCAGTTCAACCTCATTTTATACTTTACCTGTTGTCGTTTTGCTCCTGGTTTTCCTGTTGGTTCTGTTTTTCTTTCTTCTTCTTATCTTTTTTGCGGCCAATGGCACCGCCTCCCACTGCGCCAGCCGCGCCACCAATTACCGCACCTGAGGTGCCACCTACCGCAGCACCCGTTGCGGCACCAGCCGCACCGCCTATCACAGCGCCTTTCTTTTTGCTACTCCAGCTGTCGGTGTTGGCACAACCAGCCAACATAAATACAGTCAATAACATTGTAAATACTATTTTCAAGTTTTTCATAGTCTTCTAAGTTTTTTTGTTCCTATTTTTTACGTTAAAAATTTTCGACTGTTTTTGTTGTAGTGTTTTGATTTTGTATAGTTTACATCAGTAGTGGTGGTGAATATGTGATCCAGGTATGTTGAGATTATTGCAATTTGAGAGCTTGCCTGGTTTTAACCGCAGCATATAATTCCCGTCTTCCTGTAAGGATCAAAACCTTTGGGTTTATACCTTCGCAAATCATTTATAAAAGAATTTTTACATGCCCGACATAACCATCACCCCCTGCACTGCTGCCGATTTGCACACGCTCCAGGATATTGCCATCAACTCCTACGGCGATCATTATTTATACTTATGGTACGATGGCGGCATGTGGTACATCGACAAAAGCTTCAGCGACAGCGCTCTTAAAAAAGAACTTGCCGACCCGAATGCTGCTTTTTTCCTGATCTATGACGCACAGGAACTGGTGGGCTTCCTGAAACTGAACATCGACAAGGCGCTGGAAGGGTATACCGAAGCGGAAAGCCTGGAACTGGAGCGAATTTACCTACTCAAGAAAGCATCGGGCAAAGGAATCGGCAGGGCCGTGGTGGATTTTACAGTTGCTTTTGCCCGTGAACGCAACAAGCGTGTTATCTGGCTGAAAGCAATGGACAGCAGCCAGTCGGTAAACTTTTACGAGCAGAACGGGTTTGTGAAGTGCGGCACCTATCAGCTGGACTTTGAAGCGATGAAGGAAGAGTACCGCGGCATGTACGTGCTGAAGCGGGAACTAGGCGTAGCTTATACTTTAAGCTAGTCTACGCTGACCTCACAGCGTCTTCCAGACCTGTGAGCGTCTTGCTAGCTACGAAGCACCACCCGAGCGCAGTAGAAAGGAAACCATCCAGGGCCGCAGATTTGTTTTTCCTGATAACGCAAGCAAAAGATAATTGGAAGACATACTTGATATACTCATCATTGGCGCTGGCCCGATTGGGCTGGCCTGTGGCCTGGAAGCGAAAAAAGCCGGTCTAAGCTACCTGATTGTGGAGAAGGGCTGCCTCGTGAACTCGCTCTACAACTACCCGCTCTACATGACTTTCTTCTCCACCGCCGACAGGCTGGAAATCGGTGGCATTCCGTTCGCCTCCATACATGCCAAGCCAAACCGGGCTGAGGCACTGGAATACTACCGCCGTGTGACAGACTCCGAGCAACTGAAGGTAAATCTGTTTGAAGAGGTAACCGCTGTAACTCCGGAGCAGGAGCATTACGTCATAAGCACCAGCAAGGCACAGTACCGGGCAAAGCATATTGTAATTGCCATTGGCTTTTATGGTATCCCAAATCTGCTGAACATAAAAGGGGAGAACCTGCCCAAAGTGCGACATTACTACTTCGATCCGCATTATTACTACCGGCAAAAGGTGGTGGTGATCGGGGCCAACAACTCGGCCGCCGACGCAGCCCTCGAAACCTGGCGCAAGGGAGCGGATGTGACGATGGTAGTGCGTGAGCCGGAATTGGGAAGTATAAAATACTGGACCAAACCCGACCTGGAGAACCGCATCAAGGAAGGCTCGATCAAAGCATACTTCAGCTCCAACTTATCCGAAATCAGGGAGCACGAAGTCGATATCCAGACACCGGAGGGCAAGGTAACCATTCCGAACGATTTTGTGCTGGCCATGACAGGCTACCGCCCGGATTTCAGCTTTCTGCAGAAGATCGGTGTTAACCTGACCAACGACAACAAACGCTACCCGCAGTACGACCCCGACACCATGGAAACCAACCTGCCGGGCGTTTACCTGGCAGGTGTGATCTGTGGCGGGATGGATACGCACGTATGGTTCATCGAAAACTCAAGGGAGCATGCTGTCAAAATTATCCGCAACATTGCGTCGCTGGCAGGTGTGGAAAATAAATAAGGCGCCGGGGCGGAGCTAGTGTTGCATAAATGTGCCGGCGTGCCTTTACTTTGCCCTTTGTTTCTGTAGTTACAAAGCCATGCGATACCTGCACCCTTTTCTTTTGATACTTCTGCTGGGCCCTTTCCTGTTTTCCTGTAGCAACGATCAGGAAGGCGAAGAGAAAAAAGCTCCTGTCAGCGTAGTTCCTGACCGCAATAGTTTTACGGTGAAGGCAAATTTCAGCTGCGAGGAAATAAGAGGCGCTGACGAAGATAATCCGGAAGCCGTTTTATACCTGCTTCACAACGATACGCAGCACGTGATCGATACCATCAGCACCTGCTCCGTAATTGCCCGCGAGATGTATACCACCTACAACATTCCGTTGGGAGCGCTCTCGGCGGCTGGTGGCTGGTGGGCCGGGCACGGCAATTTTTACTATGCCATCCAGGAAGGCGACAGTCTGGCCATCATGCACGCCGCGCGCGGGCAGGAGCAGGACAGCCTCGGCTACCAGTATACTTCAAAAAAGCGTTTCCCGATCACCTACCAGGACGAGTAGCACAGGATCAGGTATAAACAATCGCCAGCCCTTGTTGCCTCTACCATCCTGCCGCTGCAGCCGTAAAGCAGGTATGATTTGACCGAACCTGAAAACAGTGTAACTATGAAAATAGCCATCATCGGAGGAAGTGGAAACATCGGCTCCCGCATTACGCACGAGGCGTTGAGCAGAGGCCATGAGGTAACCGTAATTGTGCGGCATCCGGATAAGTATACTTTGGAGAACGAAAGCCTGACGGTAACCAAAGGAGATGTGCTGCAGGTAGATGATCTGGCAGCCAAGATAGAAGACCATGATGCCGTGGTGGTGTCGTACAGCCCGGGTTGGGGACCCGGAACCGATTACCACAAGTATACGGAGGTAGCCTACGCAGTTATTGAAGCAGCTAAGAAAGCAGGCGTGAAGCGCATCTTAAACGTTGGCGGAGCCGGCAGTTTGTATGTGGCAGAGGGCGTTCAGGCCGTGGATACCCCTGATTTCCCTGCTGAGTGGAAAGAAGGCGCAGCTGCCATGCGTGACTCCCTGGAAATATACCGCAATGAACAGGACCTGGAATGGACCTTCTTCAGCCCTGCTTTTCAGATCGGGCCGGGAAAACGCACCGGCAGGTTCCGCTTAGGCACAGAAAACCCGGTCGTGGATGAAAAAGGCAAAAGCTTGATCTCCTACGAAGATTTCGCTGTAGCCGTGCTCGATGAACTGGAAAATCCGCAGTATATCCGGCAACGTTTTACCATCGGGTATTAGGGACTGTACTTAAATTTTTACTTGCAGATCCGGAAGAACGGGTCTGCTTTTTTCGTTTTGATAAGCCATCCTCTGGATGGTGTAAGCTAAGTAATGAATAAAAAACAACAGAATTCAATCATACTTATACTTGGAGCTCTGGCGGCGCTTGGTCCTTTTGCGATCGATATGTACCTGCCGGGCTTCCCGGCTATTGCCAAAGACCTCAAAACCGATATTTCGCATGTTACCTTGTCGCTGACGAGTTACTTTATCGGCATTTCGGTGGGGCAGCTGATCTACGGCCCGCTGGTAGACCGCTACGGCAGAAAAAAACCGCTGGTGTTTGGCCTTAGCCTGTTTGTGCTGGCAGCCATTGGCTGTGCGTTTGTACCAACGGTGGAGTGGCTGATTGCTTTGCGCCTGCTGTTGGCATTGGGCGGCTGCGTGGGCATGGTGGCCAGCAGGGCCGTGGTGCGCGACGTATTCCCGGTAGAAGATATCCCGAAAGTATTCTCGATGCTGGTGCTGGTTATGGGCGTAGCTCCCATTGTGGCTCCTACCATTGGTGGTTTTGTTACGGCACACCTGGGCTGGCGCTACATCTTTGCCGTGCTCACCCTCATCGGTTTTCTGGTGCTGCTGGCAGTAGGCTTTCTGCTGCCTGAGAGCCGGGGGGCAGATCCCACTCTGTCGTTGAAGCCAAAACGGGTACTCGGCGACTTTTTAAGTGTACTCAAAGAGCCAGTTTTTCTTACCTATGCGCTTGCTGCAAGCGCGGCGCAGGCGGGTATGTTTGCCTACATCTCCGGATCACCTTTCGTGTTTATGGAAATTTTCGGACTTTCTGAAACACACTACGGTTGGGCCTTTGGTCTTAACGCGTTCGGCTTTATAACCGGCAGCCAGGTAAACAGGCTGGCGCTGAAACGAAGAACTTCGGCAGAGGTAACCCAAACGGCAGGCGTGGTGCAGTTCCTGGCAGGTATGCTGCTGCTGGTCGGCAATTATACCGGCTTCCTGAATGCCGATGGCTCCCTGTTGCTGATCTTCTGTTATATGTTCTCGCTGGGTTTTATCGGGCCGAATGCGACCGCACTGGCGCTGGCACCCTTTGCCCGTAACGCCGGGAGCGCTTCCGCCTTGATGGGAAGTTTCCAGATGGCCATAGGTGCGCTGGCCTCGGCTTTGGTAAGTACGCTGCATAACGGTACTGCCTTGCCCATGACATCCGTGATGGCGGGAGCAACTGTCGTCAGCCTGAGCTTGTTGCTGGGTTTCTGCAAGTACTCAAAAAGAGCATTGGAAGTATCTGCGTAAAACAGCAAGGAAAGTATAACCTGAGCGGCAGGTAAAAGGAAGGCTGATCAGCCTTCCTTTTACTTGCCGTTTTCTTTTAATCCCAAACTGTTGCCTTCATTTACAAGAGGCTTCACCCATCTAATTTATACTTCGCCCGGATGCAAGTGAAAGGCGGAGTGCCAAGCCACATTTTAGTGATAACAATCATATTTTATTTATAAGTTTTAGTCGTATAATAATACAGAATTCCTTTGGCCAACCGGCTTCTTTTCCTGACCGCACTGTTACTAGGCAACCTAATTGCTATGAAAGATGAAACATTTACACACCCGACACACCGGCCTGTTCGTTGCAACCTTTATCGCCTTGCTGCTGCCTGCTTTTTCGCTTTTCGCGCAGGCTCCGCTGTTAAACCCGGAGGATGTACCCCGGTTTGTTAACCCGCTGCCGATTCCTGCCGTCATCGATGCTACCAACTCAGGCAACAGGTCGATCACAATGACCATTTCCCAGTTTGAGCAGGACCTTGGCTTAGGGCTGAAAGATAATTCCGGCCAACCGTTGCTTACCAAAGTATGGGGGTACAATGGCCAGTACCCGGGGCCAACCATACTTGCAAAAAGAGACCAGCCGGTAACGGTAAAGTGGCTCAACAGGCTGGTAGATGAAAACAACCAGCCGCTGCCGCACCTGTTGCCGATCGACAGGTCCATTACCTGGGCAGATCCGGAAGGGGAGGGAGTGCCTGTCGTAACGCACCTGCACGGGGGCCACAACGAATCTGCCAGCGACGGCCTGCCCGAGGCTTGGTATACACCTTTTGCCCGGGACCGAGGACCTGTGTTTGTGAAAGGAGAAGACATCCCTTACTACTATGACAACAACCAGGAAGCAGCCACTATCTGGTACCACGACCATACGCTTGGTCTTACACGCCTGAACGTATATGCTGGCCTGGCAGGCTTTTACCTGCTGACCGATGGCTTTGAAAATGGCATGAGGCAAACCAACAGGTTGCCAGACCCGCGCTATGACATAGGTTTAGCCATACAGGATCGCATGTTCACCACCGATGGGCAGTTGTTTTACCCCGCTGAGCCTAAAGCAGAGGGCGCTCCTACGCCCAGCATACTACCGGAGTTTTTCGGCGATATCATACTGGTGAATGGCAAGGCCTGGCCCATCTTGAATGTAGAGCCAAGGCAGTACCGCTTCCGCTTGCTGAACGGGTCTGATTCAAGGTTCTACAACCTGAAACTTACCAGGGGTGTGAAGATGTGGCAGATCGGATCCGACAGTGGTTTTCTGCCAAAGCCTGTGGAACAGGAAGAGCTGCTGATCGCACCCGGAGAGCGAAAAGATGTGATCATTGACTTCTCTGATAGCGATCTCAGGGGCAAGACCATAATCATTCAGAACGATGCCGCAACCCCTTACCCGAATGGAGATGATGTGGACGAAAGTGATGGCGCGGCACAGATCATGGCGTTTCAAGTTGGTCTGGAACTGAATAAAGCGTATCCGCTTACGCAGATACAAAAATCATTCAACAAGCCTCTGCCGGAGATAGCAACTGCTACCAATGTCAGAAAACTGATCTTATTTGAAGGAGAGGATGAATACGGCAGGCTGAAGCCCATGCTGGGTACTATGGAGGATGGTGCCCTGACGTTTTATGATCCGATCACAGAAAACCCTATGCTGAACAGCACTGAGATATGGGAGATCTACAACCTGACGCCTGATGCACACCCGATACACCTGCACCTGGTAACTTTCAGGGTGCTTAGTTCGCAGGAGTTTACCGGCGATGTGGACGGGGAAACAGGCAAACTCTCGAATGTGCAGCTCGTGGGGTCGGTTAAAAAGCCGGAGCCCGGGCAGGCAGGTAAAAAAGACACCTATCCGATAGCACCCGGCGAAGTGACCCGCTTGGTTGCCACCTTCGATAAAGAAGGCTTGTATGCCTGGCATTGCCACATACTCTCGCACGAAGACCATGATATGATGCGCCCATACTATGTCGGAACGATGCCGAAAAGCATGCTGGCCAACACTGGTCAATTACTCGAGGACCTGATGCAGGCCGGCGAAAAGATCTTTACAGTATATCCTAACCCGTTCTCAGGCTCTGCAACGCTGCAGGTAAAGATAGATGAGCCAGCTTCGGAGGTTGCATTACGCCTGCTGGACCTGAACGGAAACCAGGTGCTGGACGTGCTAAGAAAGCAGTTGGAGAAAGGCGAGCACCAGCTCGAACTAAATGGCAGCAAGCTACCTAAGGGCGTTTATGTATGCGAAGTAGCTATAAATAACCGCCGGTACCGCGAAAAGCTCATCCTGACAGACTAAGCTGTTTGTGTATAAAAGAAAAGCCCCACTATTTGTGGGGCTTCTTCTTTTATACTTCCGATCCGACTTTTGGAACCGCGTGCTGCCGTGTCCGGCTCACCAGGTATACGCCTGCAAATATGAGCAGCGCGTACAACGCTTTCTCCAATGTGAAAACATCCTTGCCCATAAACACCGCTATCAGTATAGCCATCACGGGCTGCAGGTAAATATAAGCGCCTACCAGCGACGGGTTGGCATAGCGCAGGGCCCAGGTGTTGAGCAGGTAGGCAAGGATTGTAACAGCAAAGACCATGAAAACGAGCGCCAACCAGATCGATACCGGGAAGGCGCTATAGTCAGGGGTGAGAAGTTGCTGCCAGCCAAAAGGTACCACCAGCACGGCACCTACTGTAAAAATGCGGCTCACGATGGTAATGGCTTTATACTTCTGCATGAGCGGTTTTACCAGCACCAGGTACATGCCAAACGAAGTCGCATTCAGGATGATGAGCAGATCGCCCCAGATATTGCCGGTCGTACTTTCGCCACGCGAGTTGTAGATCAGCAGCAAAGCTCCAGTGCAGGCAAGCAAAATGCCGGAAATTTTCCGTTTACCGACCCGCTCTTTCAGAAGTATAGCCGAGAATATGAGCACCACGACCGGCACGATCACCATCAGCAGGGCGGCATTGATGGGGGCAGTAAGGTTAAGGCCTGCAAAGAAGCACAATTGGTTTACAGCTACACCGGTTATCCCACAAAGTATAACACGAAGGTTATCCGCACGTCCCACAATTTTCTCCTGCACCACGAAACGCGAAAATATCCCGAAAAAGAGCGCTGCCGACACCACCCTGATCACAATCAGGCCAAACGGGCCGACGTATTCCGGCATTACCTCCTTGGCGATACTATAATTGCTTCCGTAAATAAGCGCCACCAGAAAAAGCGACGCATGCACCTGCACCTGTCTATTCATGGCGCAAAGGTACGTGCTTATTACAACTCCACCGTATAAGGAAAAGAAACAAAAATTACGCAAAACTGACAATTATATGAACAATATGCCCCTGTCTGTGCGGCGCTCTCTGGAGGTTATGGGTCTGTTTTTTCTGGGATGGATCATCGTGCTGGGAAAAGGATTGCTGACGCCGCTGCTTTTGGCTTTTTTTATCAGCATCATGCTGCTGCCCGTATACCGGTTCTTTCATAAAAGAAGGGTGCCGGAAGCGCTGGCCATTGTGCTGAGCCTGTTATTGCTGGGCATAGCGGTGGGGCTTGTTGTCTGGTTCTTCTCTTCCCAGATCGCAAACCTGATACAGGATTTTCCTGTCATCCAGAAAAACGTGACAAACCACTTGAACGCGCTGAGCGCCTGGATCGAGTCTAAAACCCCCTATTCTTCAGAAGAGCAGCTTCGGTTCATTAACGAGCAAAGCAATAAGTTACTGGGCTTTGCCGGTAATTTGCTGACCGGGGCTGCCGGTTCGGTAACCTCTGTCCTGATCCTGCTGGGTTTGCTGCCCATTTACATCTTCCTGGTCCTGTTTTACCGAAACCTGCTGCTGCGCTTTGTTTTCCTGTGGTTCCCGCGCGATAGCCACGAGAAAGTGGAGGAGACCCTGCGCGAGATGCAGGTGATCATCAAAAGCTACCTGTTTGGCCTGCTGATACAGGTGTCGTACATGACGGTGCTGCTGGGCGGTATTCTCCTGATCATTGGCATCAAGCATGCCCTGCTCATCGGGCTGATCTTCGCTTTCCTGAACCTGATCCCGTACGTAGGTGCTTTGCTGGGTAACATCATCGGCGTGTTGCTGACACTGGCATCTTCTTCGGAGTTATGGCCGATTTTGGTAGTGTTGGGTACAATTGCCGGTGTGCAGTTCCTGGACAACAACATCCTCATGCCGCGCATTGTAGGCTCCAAAGTAAAGATCAATGCGCTGGCTACCATTGTTGGGGTGATAGTGGGTGGCGAAATTGCAGGTATAGCCGGCATGTTCCTGTCACTGCCGATCATTGCCGTGCTCAAAGTTATCTTCGACAGGAGCGAGCCATTTAAGCAGTGGGGCGTTTTGTTTGGGGACGAGCGCCCGGGCCGCAGCCCGATGGAAGTACCCATACTCAGGCGCAAAAGCGAGCGGGTGCGGGAAAAACTCGAAGCCGAAAACAAGATAGAACCGCCGCATAAATAGTAGACTTTAGACACAGGACGTAAAACTGCGCATGACCGGTAGTTGCATTGCCGCTGCCAGCCTCTCTTCGGGAGTAGAATAATCGAGTTCTACAGTTACTGGCGCGGGAATTATTCCCGTGTCCTAAGGTGCAGTTGAATCTCTGACTCAACTGGGGCAGAGGCCCAACTATTGCCGGACACAAGCGAGGACGCTCGCGCAAGATGAAGTATAGCCTCTCCTGTACAAAAGCGGAAATTCCCCTCCTGTGGACTAGCCAAAACGAGAGTTTTGAGCGAGCGAGCGTAGCTCTCAGGGGTGGGTTTATACTTGATCAGATCCAGATCTCTCACAGCTACGCCGGCTCTTTTCGGCTCTCGCCTCAAGAGTAGTCGGGATGACAAAGAAAGTATAAAACTCCCTCCCCTGTTTTTAGGGGAGGGCTGGGGAGGGGTTTACTCCATTCATAATTCACCCAAATTGTCAAGACCTGCTCAACCCCAACAAGTATACCACCTCTTTGCGCTCAAATTCGTAGCTTTGTCTGAACCCGGAACGGGAGAAAGTAGAGAGCAGAATGAACCACCCGAACATACCATTGGCCGAACGCATGCGGCCACATAACCTGGATCAGTATTACGGACAAAAACACCTGGTAGGGCCTACGGGTATCCTGCGCCGCTACATCGAAGGCGGCGTAATACCAAGTATGATTTTGTGGGGCCCACCGGGCGTAGGTAAAACCACGCTGGCCAACATCATTGCCAACCAGATGAAAGTGCCCTTCGTGGCGCTGAGTGCCATCAACTCCGGTGTGAAAGACATCCGTGAGGTGATCGAGCAGGCCAGGAAGCGACAGGGCACCGTGCTGTTCATCGACGAGATTCACCGCTTTAACAAGTCGCAGCAGGATGCGCTGCTGGGCGCTGTGGAGAAAGGCACCGTAACCCTGGTGGGCGCTACGACCGAGAACCCTTCCTTTGAAGTAATTTCGGCCTTGCTGTCGCGCTGCCAGGTATACATCCTCAAGCACCTTAGCAAAGACGAACTGATCGAACTGGTGGACAAAGCGCTGGCCGATGATGAGTGGATGCGCCACCGCAACGTGCGGGTAGAGGAGTACGAGGCGCTTCTGACCATTTCCGGAGGCGATGCCCGCAAGCTGCTTAACCTGCTCGAGATCGTGGCTGAAGGCGTGAAGGGCGACGAAGTGGTGGTGACCAACGAGCTGGTAAAACAGGTAGCGCAGCAGAACATCGTGATGTACGACAAGTCCGGGGAGATGCACTACGACCTGGTGTCGGCTTTTATCAAGTCCATACGCGGCTCTGATCCCAACGCGGCGGTGTACTGGCTGGCCCGCATGATCGAGGGGGGCGAAGATCCAAAGTTTATTGCCCGCAGGTTGTTGATCGCTGCTTCAGAAGACATCGGCCTGGCTAATTCCAATGCGCTGCTGATGGCAACTTCCTGCTTTCAGGCGGTGCAGATGATCGGTTACCCAGAGGCGGAAATCATACTTTCGCAGTGTACCGTTTACCTGGCCACATCCCCAAAGAGCAATGCCTCGTACAAGGCCATCAAAACGGCGCGCCAGTTGGTGCAGCAAACCGGTAATTTGCCGGTGCCGCTGCACATCCGCAACGCGCCTACCAAGCTGATGAAAGAGATCGGCTACGGCAACGATTACAAGTATGCCCACGACTACGAAGGCAATTTTGTGCAGCAGGAATTCATGCCCGAAGGCCTTAGCCAGACGCGTTTTTACGAACCCGGCCAGAACGGCCGCGAAAACGAAATGCGCAAGCAACTGCAGGCGCAGTGGGGGAAGAAGTATAATTATTAGTTAGAGAGTTTAGGAGTTAGAAAGTTAGAAAGGTAAAGAGGTAGAAAAGTAAAGAAGGAGAATAGCTGTACTTGCTAGCTGTGGTAGAAAGGCTAAAAGCCTCTGAGGCCTGCAAGTATAAATTGCACTGAAAAACCAACTCTCTAACTCTCTAACTTTCTAACTCTCTAACTCTAATCGTTTGTCTATAAAAACGGCAGGTTAGTCGAATAGTGGGGAAGGGGTAAGCCGGTATTGAACTATATGCGGTAAATTTGCATATTGTATGCAGAGGCAACTTTCTTCTGCTACTCAAAAACAACACAACAAACCTGTTTCTTATATGTTAAATTTCCTGAAATATGTGCTCGCTACCATTGTTGGCCTGCTCATATTCTTCTTCATTTCCATCCTGATCCTGATCGGGATCGCAGCCAGTTCTGCCTCCAAAAGTGAGGTAGAAATCGTGGAGAATTCTGTGCTGGAGCTCAAGCTGGATAAGCCCATTGCCGAGCGCGACCCGAACAACCCGCTGCAGGAACTTGGCTTTTCTTTCGGCGGCTTCTCCAGCAGCGACGGCTTGGACCAGATCAAAGCTTCTATCCGCAAGGCTAAGAAAGACGACAACATCAAAGGTATTTTCCTGAACCTGGGCTTCATCGACGCTGGCATGGGTAAGCTGGAAGAAATCCGCAACGAACTCATCGACTTCAAGAAATCGGGCAAATTCATCGTTTCGTACGGCGACATCACCACCGAAAAAGGCTATTACCTGGCTTCTGTGGCAGATAAGATCTACCTGAACCCCTTGGGAGCGCTGGAATTCAATGGCATGAGCTCAGAAGTATACTTCTTCAAAGGCACTCTGGAAAAGCTGAACATCAAGCCGCAGATCTTCAAAGTAGGCGAATTCAAAAGTGCGGTGGAGCCATTCTTCCTTGATAAAATGAGCGAGCCGGCCCGCCTTCAGCTGAACTCTTTCCTGAACTCGATCAACGATTACCAGCTGCGTAACATTGCCAAATCAAGAGGCAAAACTTACCAGGAGCTGAAGAATGTTTCGGATAACCTGCTGATCCGGGAAGCCGAAGACGCCAAGAAGTATGGCCTGATCACTGACGTTGGTTATTACGACCAGGCCATCGATTATATGAAGGCGAAAGCCGGCATCAAGAAAGGAGATAAGCTGCAACTGGTAGAGCTGGCAAAGTATAAAAAAGCTGACGTGAAGGACGAAGATGCAAAATCTTCTAAGAACCGCATTGCCGTGATCTATGCTGAAGGCGATATTGTGGATGGCGAAGGCGACGAAGACAACATCGGTAGCCTGCGCTTTGCGGAAGCTATCCGCCAGGCCCGTGTAGATGATAACGTAAAGGCCGTAGTGCTGCGCATCAGCTCGCCGGGAGGTAGTGCGCTGGCTTCAGATGTGATCTGGCGTGAGGTACAGTTAACGAAAAAAGAGAAGCCGATCATCGCATCCATGTCTGATGTGGCAGCATCCGGCGGTTACTACATCGCCATGGGCTGCGACACGATCGTTGCGCACCCGAACACCATCACCGGTAGTATCGGTGTGTTTGGTGTGATCCCGAACATGCAGGGCTTCTTCAACGACAAACTGGGCATTACAGTGGACCGCGTAAGCACCGGCAAGTTCTCTGATATGCCAACTGTAACGCGCCCCATGACTGCGTTTGAGCAGGAAGTGGTACAGCGCGAGATCAACAAGATCTACGAGACCTTTACCGGCAAAGCAGCTCAGGGCCGTCATATGCCGCAGGACAAGCTGAAAGAGTATGCTTCGGGCCGTGTATGGTCTGGTATCGAAGCGAAAGAGCGCAAGCTGGTAGACGTGCACGGTGGCCTGGAAACTGCCATCGAGATTGCCGCCGCCAAAGCCGGTATCAAGGATGATTATCGCCTGAAAGAGCTGCCACGCCGCAAGACGTTCTTCGACGAGCTGTTCGGAGATGCCGGTTCGCAGGTGAAAGAAAGCGCTGTGAAAGCTGAGCTGGGCGAGCTGTACCCGATCTACAAGATGTACAAGAAAGTAGAGCACATTCAGGGCGTACAGGCACGTATGCCGTTCGACCTCAGCATTCAATAAGCAACTTTGAATGACTGAGTAATCAAATAAGTGATTTACAAAAGCCGCTTCCGGATAACCCGGGAGCGGCTTTTGTTTTATAGCCGGTGTATTTTTTGCAACTTGCCGGCAAGTATAAAGGTAGAATTTTGAGAGAGTGAATAAACCCGACACCTGACAAATGTCATTTATTCTAAAGTATAAAATGCTCTAATTCGCACATTCATTCATCACAAGACCGCACATTAACCTAAAATTATGATACAGCAATTACAGGAATCAGCAGCTTATATACAGGCACACACAGAGGGCTTTGCTCCGGAATTCGGCATTATACTAGGCACCGGCCTTGGCGCTTTGGTAAAGGAGATCGAAATAAAGTATAGTTTGTCTTACGCGGATATCCCGCACTTCCCGGTGTCGACAGTGGAAAGCCACTCTGGCAGGCTGATCCTGGGAACGCTGGCAGGCCGCAACGTGATCGTGATGCAGGGACGCTTCCATTACTACGAAGGCTATACCATGAACCAGGTGGTGTTCCCGGTCCGCGTGATGAAGCTGTTGAACGTGAAGAAACTGTTTGTGTCTAACGCAGCCGGTGGCCTGAACCCGCAGTTCAATACAACAGACCTGATGGTGATTACCGACCACATCAACCTGCAGCCCTCTAACCCGCTTATCGGCAAAAATATTGACGAGCTGGGTCCGCGCTTCCCGGATATGAGCGATGTATACGACGAGCACATGATCCGCCAGGCGATGGTAATTGCAGAGGATGCCGATTTTGACCTGCGCGAAGGGGTTTATGCCAGCGTGCCGGGCCCCATGCTGGAGACCAAAGCAGAGTATAACTACATTGCCCGTATCGGTGCCGATGCCGTGGGTATGTCTACGGTGCCGGAAGTAATTGCAGCGCGCCACATGGGCATGCCGGTATTTGGCATTTCAGTGATCACGGATATGGGTACGCCGGATCGTATCAAGAAAGTAGTACTGAAAGACATCCTGGATGCCGCTGCTGTGGCGGAACCCCGCTTAGCCATGCTGATCCGTGAGCTGGTACGTCAGCAATAACGTAAAGTATAAAGTATAAATAGGAAGCGGGGCCAGATGGCCCCGCTTCCTATTTATACTTTATACTTCCAGATCAGGTTATTTCTTATTTAATGATCACCGTCTGCCGGTCATAGGCCAGGTTGGTAAATACCCCAATTCCGCCCTGCACGGTTGATGCGATTTTAGAAGGCTGTGCAAACGGGTTGCCGTTGGCGTTTTTAGCATCGGAGGTAGAGCGGAGGAAATTATAGTATTGCTCCTCGATGTGGTAAAGCGTAACTGTTAACGAATCGCCTTTATCATAGTCATAAGCCGAGCCGAGTGTAACACGTGTGCCGTTGGTCAGCTCATCTGATACTGTAAACTCCCGATCAGAACCTTCATGCAGGCTATCGATATGTGTCATGTACCTGTAAAAGTTGCGGCTATTCGGGTCGTCCTGGTAAGACGTAAGCAGCAGCGCCTCTTCTTTCTCGTTAAAACGGTATTCCAGGGTATCGATAGGAACCCGCGGCAACATCGTGGTGAAGCCGGTTACCCGGCGGCCTTTGCCATCTTTTACTTCCAGACTATACATTTCACCGGGCTTGCCTTCCACCAGTTCATCAGAGCGGTGGGTGTAGAATTTGTTTATCTCTTTGTCTATAAAAGGGGCATAATTAAGACGGGTGGTTTTGCCGTTGTAGGTGATGAATACCTCAGCATCGGGTACCAGCGGGGGCTGCGGCTCGTCAAAATAACTCACGCTCTCCAGCACCGTGGCGCGCATGGGTTTGCCAGGCTCCAGGTAGCACTCCACTACCAGTTGCGCCTCGTGAGGCGGCAGCTCCACGTCAATGGCTTTTTCCAGGTCACAGGCGGTAAGCAGCAACAGCAGGGGCAACAGGAAATATAGGCTTGATTTCAGTTTCATCAGAACTTAAAATTATAGGTAACAGACGGTATAACCGGGAATAACGACACCTGCTTCGCCTGAAAATTCAGGGTTTCCTGGTCCTGCTCGTCTTTTAATTGCTCAAAGTATACAAAGTATGGGTTGCGCCGGTTGTAGGCATTGTACACGCTAAACGTCAGGTCGGATTCGCCGTGCTTTGGCCGCATCTTCAGCACTACGCCCAGGTCGAGGCGGTGAAATGGCGCAAGCCGGAAGCTGTTGCGGTCAGAGTAAATAGGCACGACCGATGGGTTCTCCCCCTCTACATCCTGGAAAGCAAAGCGAGCTACCGGCAGCGAGTAAGCATTACCTGTACCATACACAAAGGCTCCCGTCAGGCTCAGCCGTTTGTTTAGCTTGTGCAGCAACACCACACTGATGTCGTGACGGCGGTCGTAGCGGGTCGGAAAGCGGCGGCCTTCGTTGATATCCGGGAACGTACGGTAAGTCCAGGAAAGCGTATAGCCCACCCAGCCGGTGGTTTTGCCATTGATTTTTTCAAAGTATAGTTCGTTGCCGTAGCTCTCGCCTTTACCAAACAAAAATTCCTGCTCCAGGTTGTCGTTCACAAACAAGTTGGCGCCGTCACGGAAGTCGATCTGCCGGCGCATCCATTTGTAGTATACTTCGTTGGTAAGCAGAAAACGCCCCGCGCCAAACAGCTTGCTAATGCCTAAGGCCACTTGCTGCGAGCGTTGCGGGTACACCCCCGGGTTAGATGGATACCACACATCCGTAGGGAGGGAGGCCCCTGAATTGGCTACCAGGTGAATGTATTGCATCATGCTGGCAAAGCTGCCTTTCAGGGCCACGCTCTCGCTGATGTTATACTTGGCAGAGGCCCGTGGCTCCAGCCCAACGTACGTTTTGCCCCCACTGTTGAAGCCGGAAAAGCGTAATCCGTAGTTCAACGACCATCTGGCATTTATCAGGTAATCGTCTGACACGTAGGTGCCGAATTCTGTGGCTTTATAGTTACTGCCGGCCCCAAGCGAGATGCTGTTGTCTTCGCTGTCGAAGTTGAGGCGCCCAATGGTAAAATCATGCTTGGAGGCCATCGCTCCGAACTTCAGGCTGTGGCCGCCATCCAGGATCAGGTCGAAATCTGTTTTAAGGCCAAAGTCTTTGATGTCGGAGGTAAGGCGAAAGGAGAAAACATTGATCTCGTTCTTGATGGTATACTGGTAGCTGGAGGAACTGGCCGTGGTGTTGGCGTACAGGCGCGGGCTGAACTTGTGGCGCCAGCTAAGTGCCGCTACTTTGTTGCCCCAGTCAAAGCCAAACTTAAAGTCATCGTCCTTGAACCCGAAAAAGTCACGCCCAAAATAGCCGCTCAGGCTTAACTCATCGTCCTCGCCAAGTTTATAATTCACCTTGCCGTTCAGGTCGTAAAAATAGTAATCCGGGATCGGGTTGTAGTCTTCGTCACCTTCCTTTAACCGGTTGATCTGCCGCGTGAAGATGTCGGAATACGTACGGCGACCGGATACGATAAATGATGCTTTATCTTTTACGATGGGCCCGTCAATGGTCAGGCGGGAAGCAATTAAACCGATGCCGCCCGTGGCGCTGATCCGTTCCTGGTTGCCTTCTCTCATCTTAACATCCACCACCGACGATAGCCTGCCTCCGAATTCAGCCGGAAAGCCTCCTTTGTATAGCTCTACACTTTCAACTGCATCTGAGTTGAATACGCTGAAGAAACCGAACAAGTGCGAAGCATTGTATACGATGGCATCATCCAACAGCACCAGGTTTTGGTCAGGGCCACCGCCGCGTACGTACAGTCCGGATGTTCCTTCGCCACCTGACTGGACACCCGGTTTCAGTTGCAGCGTCTTCAGCAAGTCTACCTCCCCAAAAAGGGCCGGCAGCAATTTAACTTCGCGCGTTGTCAGCTTCTCCACGCTCATCTGGTTCTGGTTCAGCTTCTGCTCCAGTGTGTTCGTTTCTACTACCACCTCCTTCAGTTGGTTGGCAGCCGCTGTCATCGTGATGGCCACAGTTTGATTCACATTACTTACCACCACAGGCCAGGAACTGGTCTGGTACCCAACATAGCTCGCCTGCAGGGTATAACTACCGGGTGGCAGGCTGATACTGTAAAATCCGTTCTCGTTGGTGATGGTGCCCACGTTCATACTTGGTACGCCTACAGTAGCCCCCACTAAGGGTTCATTGCCTGTTGCCGAACGCACATAGCCGCTGATAGTATAATTGGACTGGGCCATAACTTTGGAATAAAGGCAAAACAGCAGCAAAAGAAGAGGTAACAGGTAGGCAGGTAGTCGCATGGATACAGGCAGTATTTCTAGAGCAATGCAAGTTATCTATTATAAAGTATAAACTGAAAGTATAACCCGAAAGGTTGCCTAAGTAACGCCCTCAGGACCTGATTGTTTATAGAGGCCGCATAATTTTGAGGCTATAAAAGAAAAGCCGCACCCAATGGGTCCGGCCTTTCAGGTATCAGTAATATGAAATGGCTTAGCCCTGGTAGAGTTCGAGGATGCGGTGCCGGAAATAAAACTCGCATTTGCTTTGCAGGAGCTCTATCTGGGCTCTGTTCTTATTGTTAAGTGATTCCATGTAGGAGAAGAAGTCGAGGGTGCCGGATTCATACTTGCGTTTGGCTGCCTCAAAGGCTTTTTCGGAATATTCTATACTTGCCTGCACTGTGTTGTAGCGTTCGCGTGCCGATAGTACCTCCTGGTACGCCTGCTCTATGGTTTGGCGTAGGGTATTTTGCGAAGTTATATAATCGAGCTCGGCTTTGCGCATATCTACTTTGGCCGTTTGTGCATCCAGGTGGCTGGTAAAGCCATTGAACACCGGTATGCGCAGGCTCAACTGCACGATCTTCTGCCGGTTCTGATCCAGCTGATCGAAGTAGTTAATCTGCTCGAACGTGTTGGTTTCCTGCTTCAGTTCTTTCACGTTGCTCGAGAAGCGGGATCCCAGAATTCCTTCCACCGACAGGGTAGGAGACAGGCCGCTGCGGGCTACACTCAGGCCATGCCTGGAAGCCTCCAGGCTGGCTTTTGCAGCTTTCAGTTGTGGCGAATAAGCAACGGCACGTTCCATTACGGATTCCAGTGGCAGTAGCTCTGAGTTGATGTCAACGGGAGCAGTTGGTACCTGCAACTGGTAGGCTGTTTCGGCGCCGGCGTTGATTTCCTGCACCAGGGCCAGCATGGAGCGGCGGTAGCTGTTTTCGTTTGTGATGAGGTTGAGCTTTTCGGTGGCCAGCTGCGATTTGATCTGGTACACATCGGCTTCTGTGCGAACCCCGGCCCGTTCCAGTTTCTCTATCTTTTCCAGTTGCGATTGCAGGAGCGTGATCCGGTCTCTGGTGATGGTGGCGTTCTCCCGGTCAAGTATAGCCTGCAGGAAATAGCCCGTTACATTGGCTTCCAGGTCAATCTCGGCCTGTGCCTGCTGGTACTTTCCGGCCTCCGCATATTTGTCTGCCTGCTTTAATTCAAAGTACCGTGTAAAACCATCGAACAGCACCAGTTGCCCGACCATATAGGGGTTGGAGGTGGTGGTATTACCCCGTTTCACTTCCCCCGACACGTTATCGAAGGTCAGACCGTTCACGCGGCTGGCGTCGGCCTGGGCTGAAACGGTTGGCAAGTAGGCAAACTGGCTCCGGCGCAGGTTGATGTTGGACTTGGTGGCATTGTGCTGCGCCTGGCGCAGGGCTACGTTGTGCTGCCGTGCCAGTTCCAGGCTTTGCTCCAGTGTGAGTGCCTGTTGCGCCTGCACTTCCACGATCAGAAAAGCGCAAAAGAGTAGCCCTCCCAGCTTTTTGAGCAGGGCTCCGGTTGTAACATTTTTCATAGGTTTATTTTATACTAGTGGCGTTTTGCAGGAAACAGTGATCAGTAAACAGTTACCAATAAGCAGTTATAAGTCAGACGTAAGCAGCTTAATTGCATTTTAACTCTCTACCTCTCTACCTCTTTAACTTTCTACCTTTCTACCTCCCCGCTTGTGTTTCCTTCGTTCAGCCATACAGAGCGTAGTTGCAGCTGTTGCGGGGTAGCGTTTGTGTCGGGTTCCAGCACGTGCAGCACTTCGCGTTCAACGGCTGTAACGCGGCCTTTCAGTTTTTTCTTCTGCAGCTTTCCTTTGCTGTCTTTGCGGCCAACCATAAATTCGATCCTGCTTCCGGGTTTTGCCTGCTGCAGGTCTTCCCCGATAATCTCACGCACATTCAAGGGTGTAATTTCTTTGCCGTTCATCGCCAGAAGCTGATCGCCGGCCTTGAAGCCCATTTTCTTTCCGAACGCATCCATCTCTTCGTCTTCTGCCACCGTGATCTTGTCGGCCTCTCTGTCGTAACCGGGTATAAAGCCCCCGTAAGAGTTCACCAGTTGCTTGGACACCGGCTCGTAGCGAATGCCCACCGTGCGGAATGTTTGCTGCAGGGGCAGCGGCTCCGGGCCTTCCACATACTTTGCAAAGAATTCCCGTATCTGCGGAAAGGTCAGCTCCGTGATCTTGTCGAACAGCTCGTCATCCTTG
This sequence comes from Pontibacter ruber, assembly GCF_023630205.1. Lineage (GTDB taxonomy): Bacteria > Bacteroidota > Bacteroidia > Cytophagales > Hymenobacteraceae > Pontibacter > Pontibacter ruber. The sequence goes on from NZ_JALPRR010000006.1 coordinate 150,374, forward strand.
AAAGGCTTGTCTTTGCCGTAGGTTTTGGCCAGGTCCTGCATCAGGTTGCGCAGGCTATACTTTCCTCCCGACAGTTCCAGTAATCTTATATCCAGCGACATGCCGATCAGGGCGCCTTTCTGGTATACATTGGGGTATTCTTCTTCGTACTCGTCCAAGCAGTTGCGGCTCAGTTCGGTAAAAGGCAGCGTGTCGTTGTAGTAGGCCTTTGAAGTGATGATGTAGTCGCGCAGTTTTTCTAGGTATTCTTCCTGCGGGTAGAGCTTTTCATAAGCCTGCACATGCGTGGCAAAGTATTCGGTTACGCCTTCGTACAGCCACAGGTGCTTCGACATTTTTGGCTCGATGTAATCGAAGTTGTGGATCTCTTCCGAATGGATGGCAAGCGGCGTCACCACATGGAAAAACTCATGGGCTGCCACATCCCGGATGGTGCTGCTGAATTGCTGCTCCGGCATCTCCGGCAGAAAATATACCGATGAATAGGAATGCTCCAGTGCCCCGTAAGATCCGGAAATGCCCGGCCGCTCCGGCACATAGATCAGGAAAGCATACTTGTCTACCGGCAGGGTACCGCCGAGGTAACTGCGTTGCGCCTCCAGGATATCCTTCACGTTGCCGGCAACAGGCTTGGACGTTACGCGGCCGCTGGGCGAGTAAACCGATACCAGCACTTCGGTGTTGCCGAGGTTAAGTACGGTTGTGTCGGGCTTGTTATACATCAGCGGCGAATCGGCCAGCTCCATGTAGGTGGGCACTACGTAGGTATCAGAAGTAGCCGTCGACGATACCGCCTTCAGCGGGGTGGAGCCGTAGAAGCTTTCCGGCCTGGTGATGTTCAGCTCGTACGGCACCTGCTTCATGTTATCGAAATAACCGATAAAGCCAAAGGTGTTGAGCAGGAAGTTCCTGTTCTCTTCGATGTTGGTGCCGCCCGGCTCAAAAATGGCATTGTCTCTTTTTGCCGCGTCAAAGGTGTCGTTGGTCCAGTAGGTGATCTTGTGCAGCGCGGTGGCGTTGCGTATGCGCCAGCGGTTCTCGTCTACCTGCTCTACCTGCAGTGGCCGGCCTTTGGCATCGTAGGCTTTAAAATCAGTCAGGAACCTGCCAAAATCGGAAACCGAATATGTGCCCGGCACAATTTTGGGCATGTTGTAAACGATGTCGTTTTGCTTGATGGGCGGTGCCAGCAGCGTAACCTGCACCATATCATCTTTTACCTGGGTAAGGTTAATGGTAAAGACATACTTATCTGCTGCGCGGGATTGTTCGGTTGCCCGTGCGGCAATGCTCAGGTTAATTCCCAGGACAAGTAGTAATATGGTTCTTTTTAGCGTCATGATCAGGTTCTGTGGCTGGTTAACTATAGCTTAGCTAACGAGCAGGCCTTGTGTAAGGGTTTGGTCACTGCCAGCTTTATGTCATTCAAAATGCGGCAGCAGTCGGAGTTATCTGTTTCCTGATTGTTGTCCGTTTGCCGTAGCCCTTCCTGCTGAATGCCGATATTTCCCGAGATGATACGTGCAATGCGCCTCTCTTGCGTGGTTAACTGTTCGGGTGCAAGTTCTACACCCGTAGACTGCAGGAAAGCAGCCATTAAGCCCGGCGTATAATCAGCCACACTTATTATCCAGGTAAAAAATGAGGTAAGCAAGAGAGCAGAGATACTTTTCATAGTTTTAGTTTATGGTGTTGGTCACCGGAAAGATGATGTTTGTGGCCGAAAGGTTGCTTCAGCGGGAAACCTTTTGTTTAACCCGCCGAAGTTTCACCTCACTCAACACAAACAATTTGTTTTTCCGGATACATTACTGCGTCCGTATGGCTTTAACAGGATCCAAGCTAGCCGCTTTCACAGCCTGGAAGCTCACCGTAACAAGTGCGATCAGCAATGCGGCAAAACCAGCCAGGGCAAAGGTCCACCAGTTCAGTTCTGTTCTGTAAGCAAAATCCTGCAGCCATTTGTCCATGCCATACCATGCGATCGGGCTTGCCAGCACAATAGCAATCAGCACCAGCACCGCAAAATCCTTGGAAAGCAGCACCACAATGTCGCTTGTAGAAGAACCCAGCACCTTGCGGATGCCGATCTCTTTGGTGCGCTGCTCGGCCGTGAACGATGCCAAGCCAAATAAGCCAAGGCAGGCGATAAGTATGGTGAGCCCGGCAAAGTAGCCGAACACGGTCAGCATTTTGGCCTCGGCGCGGTATTGCTTGTCGAAGTGCTCGTCCATGAAGAAATACTCCATCGGGTGCTTCGGATCAAATGCCTGCCACTGGTTTTCGACAAAACGAACCGTAGAAGCCATGTTCTCCGGTTTTAAGCGCACCAGCACGTATCCGGCAGACTGCGGGCGCAACTTCAGCACCAGGGGCTCTACTTTGGTATGCAGCGACTGCACATGGAAATCCTTCACTACCCCGATCACCTGCAGGTCACGATCATTGTACTCGATGCGCTTGCCAATCGGGTTGTCCCAGCCCATCCAGCGGGCCGCTGCCTCGTTCACGATTACTCCTTCTGTCTCATCGGTTTTCATGCGGCGGTCGTAGTTGCGGCCTTCTTTCAGTTCTATGCCCATCACATCCAGAAAGTCGTAATCCACAGACATGATCTGGAACGTACGCTCAGCCATTTTTCCATCCAGCTCGGCCAGCATCATGTGCTTGGATAATTCTTCCGCCGGAATGTCATTTGCGTTGGAAACTTTCTCGATGAGCGGGTTGCTTAGAAGTTGCTGCCTTAAGCTCGGCAGTTGTTTTACCAGCGTAGAGTCTCCGCCCGGAACATCGATCACCATGATCTGCTCTTTGTTGAAGCCCAGGTTGCGGTTTCGCAGGAAATGCATTTGGGTGAACACAACGATCGTGCTGATGATCATGATGAGCGAAATGGTGAATTGAACCACCACCAATACCCTTCGCAGCGAAGCGCTGCCGCCTTTCGGTGCCTGGTCCGATTTGAGTACATCGGCCGGTTTAAAATTGGAAAGGAAGAAAGCTGGGTAACTGCCGGCTACCACCCCTACAAACACCACAATGGCCAGCACAATGAGCAGGAACTCCGGCTGCAGCACAAAGTTTGAGTCGAAGTTTTTACCGGTTAAGGAGTTGAAAGCCGGGATCAGCGTCTGTACCAGCGCCAACGCCAGGACCACGGCAATCAGGGTGATGAGCAGCGACTCGCCGATGAACTGACCGATGATCTGGCTACGGAAGGCACCTACTACTTTGCGCAATCCAACCTCTTTGGCGCGCTTGGCCGAGCGGGCGGTGGCCAGGTTCATGTAATTGATGCAGGCAATGAGCAGCAGGAAAACAGCCACTGCTCCGAAAATATACACATAAGAAATGTTGCCGGGCGCTGTCATGTCGGCGCCGTATACCGTGTCGAAGTGGATGGAGCGGAGCGGCTGCAGTACAAAGCGCATGCTGGCATCTGATTCATGCTCTTTTATCCACGGGATAACGTGGCGTTGGGCGAAAGCATCCATTTTCTCCTGGAAAACCGGGATCTGTTCCGGGCTCTGCAGCAGCACGTAGGTATAGCGACCCATGGCAAACCACTGGTTTGTTCGCTCTTCTTCGTCCAGGGTGGCATCGTGCGTGCTCCTGGACAGGAAAGCTCTTGCCCGGATGTGGGAGTGGCCCGGGTCGCGGTAAACCCCCGTTACCTTGTAAGAGTGGCGGCTGAATTTGAGTACTTCTCCTATGGCCTGTGCAGGATCGTCGAAATAGCGGGCTGCCATCTCCTCGCTCAGCACAATTGTTTGCGGCTCGTCCAGAGCGGTGTTTGGGTCGCCAACCACAAACGGGTAATCAAAAACATGGAAAAAGGAGCTGTCTGCAAAAACCAGTTGGTCTTCGTTAAAGCTCTTGTCTTTGTACCAGACGGTTTGCTTGCGCTCCTGCACAAGCTGCGTTACATGCTCGATATCCGGAAAATCGCGGCGCAGGGCCGGCTCCAGGGCCGCCGGCGACAAGGAAAATTTGTTAGCTTCCTGGCTCGCCAGCTTTATCTCTCCGGCCACCCGCACAATCCTGTCTGCATTGGTAAAGTGGCTTTCGTAGCTCAGCTCATCTTTTACATACAGGAAAATAAGGATACAGGAAGCCACGCCGATAGCCAGCCCGGCTATGTTGATAGCAGAGTATACCCTGTTGCGGACAAGATTGCGCAGGGCAATCTTAAAGTAGTTCTGCAGCATGTTTGCGGGCATTTATACTTTCGGTCACGATCTGGCCATCGAACAGGTTGACGATGCGGTGTGCGTACTCGGCATCGGAAGGGGAGTGTGTTACCATTACCACGGTCGTGCCCTGTTCATTCAGTTCGGAGAGCAGCGCCATTACCTCGCGGCCGTGCACCGAGTCGAGGTTACCGGTAGGTTCGTCGGCAAGTATAAGGCTGGGGTTAGATACTGTGGCACGGGCTATGGCCACACGCTGCTGCTGACCACCCGACAGCTGCTGCGGGAAATGGCTGCGGCGGTGAGCGATGCCCATACGCTCCATCGCTTCTTCTACACGGCGCTGCGCTTCGGCACGCGGCACACCCAGGTAAGCCAGCGGCAGACCAATGTTCTCTTCCACGGTCAGCTCGTCAATCAGGTTGAAGCTCTGGAACACGAAGCCCAGGTTCTGCTTGCGCAGCTTGGCACGCTGGCGCTCGGAAGCTCGGCTGATGTCCTGGCCCAGGAAAGTGAGCGTGCCCCCGGAAGGAGAATCAAGCAGGCCAAGGATGTTGAGCAGTGTGGATTTGCCGCAACCAGATGGACCCATTACCGCCACAAACTCGCCTTTGGCTATGCGCAGGTCCACGCCTGCCAGGGCAGTTGTTTCCACGGTGTCGGTTACATACTTTTTCTCTAACTGCTTTGCTTCTATGATGTTGGCTACCTTGTTCATGGGTTTGATAGTTGATGTTATACGTTTCGTTTTTCTTCGTTTTATTTTGTACTAATGGGTTTTTAATTGCTGATTGTTAATTGTTGATCGTTGTTTTCTCAATCATATAAGGAAAAACAATTAGCAGTAAGCAATCAACAATTATTTTAGCTCCAGCCGGTCGATGTCGCCGTAGCTGTCGTAGGAGGAGAGTACTACTTTTTCACCCGGCTTTAGGCCTTCGAGCACCTCGTAATGCTGCGGGTTCTGGCGGCCAAGTTTTATACTTCGCTTCGTAGCAAAATCACCTGATTTATCCACTACAAACACCCAGCTGCCGCCGGTGCTCTGGTAGAATCCGCCGCGTGGCAGGAGCACCGCTTTGGCGCCGTCGTTCAGGTTAAGTTTGATCTGCAGGGTCTGTCCGCGACGGATGCCTTCAGGTGTGCCGCTGGCAAACTCCATGTCTACCTGGAAGGTGCCGGCCTGTACTTCCGGGAACACTTTGGCAACCGTTACGTCATAGGTTTTGCCGTTGAAATCGAAGCTGCCTTTCAGGCCCGGGTAGATGCGGGAAATGTAGTGCTCGTCGATAGCTGCTTTAACTTTGTAGCCGTTCAGGTCGTCGATCTGGCCGATGTTTTCGCCCGGCGCTTTCGACTCGCCTACTTCCGCTTTCAGCGTTGAGAGCTGCCCGTTTGTCGGCGCGATCACATAGAGGTTGTTGAGCGTGTTGCGGGCCATGTTGATGTTGGCGTCCATCCTACGGATCGACTCATCGAGCTGCTTCAGGCGTTCGTTCATGAGCTGGGCATCCTGTTTTACGGAGCGGTCGCCGAGGGCTTTGCGCTTTTTCAGGTACTCGTACTGGTCTTTGGATGCTTCGAATTCTTCCTGCGAGATCACTTTTTCTGCGATCAGCATTTTGTTGCGCTTGTAGGCGCGTTCGGCCAGTGCCAGGTTGTACTCTGTCTCAGCCAGTTCATTCTGCTTGCGGATCAGGTCCTGCTTCATTGTGATCTCGGAGTTCTGGCGCTCGTTCATCAGGTCGAACAACTGCGTTTCGCGTGTCATGAAGTCGATCTGCAGGGTGGTGTTGGAAAGCTTCAGGATCGTGTCGCCTTTTTCTACGGTGCGGCCGTCGTCGGTGTAAATTTTCTCCACACGACCACCTTCGGTTATATCCAGAAAGAACGTTTTCAGCGGGTCTACAGAACCGTCGATAGCGATGAACTCCTGGAATACGCCGTCCTGCACGCTGCCCACGGTGATGCGCTGGGTATCTACGTTCAGTTTGGAGGAGTGCTCGGCAAACAGCAGGTTGTAGAGTACCACCACCAAAATCAGTGTAGCTCCGGCAATGGTAGCGATCTTTTTAGGAGAGTATTTCTTTTTTTCAATAACGCGATCCATAGGAAAGAAAAATTTTCATAGTCTGTAAAATCCTTTTGCCAACAAGTGTGCCATGTTTGTATTTGTTTGCTTTACAGCAGTTTATGCAGGTGTATAGCCATTGTGCTATGTGCCAAGTGTCCGATTGCGAACAGGTATCTGTCTGTATGCGGACACCTGTAATCCGTAATCCGTACAGGTAATAAAGCGAGGTGAAGCAACAGCTTTTTCTCCAGCGTTCAGTACTTGGATTTTTGATTCAGAAAGTTTTACTTTTACCCCGAACCAAGTATAAATTTTTCTTATTCACTGGCGGACCATGCGTAAACTTGCCTGTAAAATACTGATAGTAGACGATGAAGAGGATATTCTGCTTGCAGGCCGCTTACTCCTGAAACAGCATTTTACCACCGTTGTTACTACATCCGACCCGTATGCCATTCCGGCGCTGCTGCAGGAACACCAGTTTGATGTGGTGCTGCTGGATATGAACTACAGCAAAGGCGCTACTTCCAGCAAAGAGGGCCTGCACTGGCTGAAGCAGATCCTGCAACTGGTGCCTTCGGTGAAGGTGATCCTGATGACTGCCTACGGCGACATTGAACTGGCCGTACGCGCCCTGAAAGAAGGAGCCACCGATTTTGTGCTGAAACCCTGGCAGAACGAAAAACTGGTCAGCATACTTAAAACAGCCTGCGAGCAGGGAACTCAGAAAGGACAGCGCACAGCAGAAGCCTCCGAAAAAAACGATACTGCCTACCACTATGCGGATTTTATCGGGGTATCGCCGGCCATGCAGCGGGTATACCAGACCATCGATAAAGTAGCCGGCACCGACGCCAACGTACTTATACTTGGCGAGAACGGAACCGGCAAAGAAGTAGCGGCCCGCGCCCTGCACCGCAAATCAAAACGCGCCGATCACGCTTTTGAGAACGTGGACCTTGGCGCCATCAGCGCTACTTTGTTTGAAAGCGAATTGTTCGGCCATGCCAAAGGCGCCTTTACCGACGCCAAAGAAGACCGAATGGGACGCATCGAAGCTGCCAACGGCGGCACCCTGTTCCTGGATGAGATCGGCAACTTGTCGCTGGCACTGCAGGCCAAACTCCTGACCGTGCTGCAAAACCGCCAGGTGGTCCGTCTGGGTACTAACAAGCCTCGCCCCGTGGACATCCGCCTGATCTGCGCCACCAACATGCCGCTGTATGACATGGTACGTGAAGGCACCTTCCGCCAGGATTTGCTTTACAGAATCAACACCGTGGAAATATACCTGCCGCCCCTGCGCGAGCGCCGCGAGGACATAAAACTGCTGGCGCAGCACTTCCTGAAAGTATACGGACGCAAGTATAACCGAGAAGGCGTAAAACTTGCCCCGGAAACCATCAGGCGCCTGACCGAGTACCACTGGCCGGGCAACATACGGGAACTGGACCATGCCATGGAGCGGGCTGTTATACTTTGCGACAAGGACGAACTGCAGGAAGAGGACTTTTATTTTGCCCCCGGCGGCAACACGCAGAAAGCTGCCACCACCGGCATTACAGACAGCGATTATACCTTAGAGGCGCTCGAGAAAATGATGGTGCAGAAGGCGCTGGTAAAACATGCCGGAAATATCACGCACGCCGCAAAAGAACTGGGCATCACCCGAACGGCCCTTTACCGCCGCATCGAAAAACATGGCTTATAACCGTTTCAGGGTATACCTGCTCCTGCGGGTAGGTTTACTCGTGCTGATCATCCTGTGCACGCTGCTCGTGCTGTACCGCACCGACTGGTATGTTACAGCGCTGTGCCTGCTGCTGCTCGTGCTTTTTCAGCTTTACGACCTGGTGCACTACGTCGAGCGCACCAACCGCGACATCGCCAGCTTTTTGGAAGCCATCCGCCATTCAGATTTTACCCAGCGTTTTGCCGCAAAAGGCGGCAACCCGACTTACCGCCATCTCTACCAGGCCTTCAACGATATTACCGATTCTTTCCAGCGGATAAAGGCAGAAAAGCAGGCCGACCACCTTTACCTGCAGGCGATGGTAGAGCACGTGGGCATCGGTATACTTTCTTTTGATGACAGGGGCGAGGTACGGCTGGTAAACCAGGTAGCAAAAGACATGCTGCATACGCCGCACCTGCACAACATTCAGGCCTTGAGCCGCATTAGTGAGGAGCTGGTTACGGTGCTGCAACAGATCGGGCATAACGAGAAAACCTTGCTTACCCTGCAGGTCCGGGAAGAACAATTGCTGCTGACGGTGCACGCCACCACGCTGACCTCGCAGGGGCAGCAACTTAAAATCGTATCGCTGCAGAACATCCGCTCCGAGCTTGAAGAACAGGAACTGCAGACCTGGCAGAAAATGATCCGGGTGCTGACCCACGAGATCATGAATTCGGTAACACCGGTTATTTCTTTGACCTCTACTGTAGGAGGCTTGATAGAGGAAGAAGTAATAGCAAAGTATGCAGCCGGCGAAGTACCGGAAGAGGAAACCCTGGATGACATCCGGGCAGGCCTGCAAACGATAGAAAAGCGCAGCACCGGTATGCTCCACTTCGTTAAGAATTACCGCCGCCTGATGCGTGTGCCAACCCCGGAGCTGCACAAGGTTAAAGTAAAAGAACTGCTCAAAAGTGTAAACACGCTGCTGCAACCCGACATGGAAGCCAGGCGGGTAAAGCTCTCTTTTTATCTCCCGAATGAAGAGGCCATACTTGAGGCCGACCAGGAACTACTGGAGCAGGTGCTCATCAACCTGATCAAGAACGGGATGGAAGCCTGCCAGGAGGTTCCGGAGCCGCACGTCGAGGTAATTGCCTACCGGGATGAGCAGGACAGAAACCGCTTCCGGATAGATGTGCAGGACAACGGACCGGGCATACCGGAAGATGTGCTGGATAAGATCTTTCTGCCATTTTATACGACCAAAAAGCAGGGTTCCGGTATTGGCCTGAGCCTGTCACGGCAGATCATGCGCCAGCACGGCGGCACCATCCGCGTCAGCAGCCCGGCAGGAGGGCCGACTACGTTTAGTTTGGTGTTTCATAACTGAATTTTGAATAACTGGATAATTGAATGAAGTAGAGTGCCATAGTAGATGCGCAAGCACAGGGAGCAGCTTACTCAAAGTATAAATGCTACTACCATGCGGCAGTGAACAGGTGCATCATACTTTACTTTCCAGTTATTCAGATTTCAATTATTCAGAGTTTAGCCCACATGCTGCCGGATGATCTGTGAGAGCTGGTGGCCGGGCACGGCACCTGCCTGTTTCCAGACGATCTGCCCTTTATGGAAAAGTATAAACGTAGGCACACCCTGTACCCTGTATTGCGCAGCGGCTGCCTGATTGGTATCAACATTTACTTTCAGTACCTTCAGCTTACCTGCAAACTCACTGGCCACCTGCTGCACAATAGGGTTCATGGTTTTGCAGGGGCCGCACCAGTCGGCGTAGAAGTCTACCAGCACCGGCATGCCCGGGCTGTTGATGAGTTCGTTAAATGATTTTTTAGCCATAGTGCAAAGTATAAATGTAGCGCTTGTTGTTACTGAACATACGCTTCAACCGGCATAAGGTGTTTCGGTTAGTCGTCGCCATGCCGGCGCAGTAATTCGGCCAGCAACTGTATGTTGTCGGTCTGTATGCCATCCGGGTTCTTTTTAATGGCTTCCGTCAATCCTGTTCTGGACTTTACGCCCAGTACGTTTACCATCAGGTTTTGCTGGTGCGCACGTTTTGTTTGCTCTTTCGAGATGAGGTTATTGAAGGTAGTAATACCATAAAATCCGTTCCGGGCAGCTACCTCTATATCTTTATCAATTTCTTTTGTGTAAAGCAGCAACCTGAATTCCGGATGCTCTTCCTGCAGGAGCAGGAGCAGGTCCAACGAGTTGCTTTCCACAAAGACCCAATCCTGCGCGTCGTATTTAAGGATAAGATCTGAAAGTGCGGCCGCAAAGGCAAGCGGGGTGGGTTCGGCTGCTGGATTACAGGCATTCATCATCTTGATGTCCAGAAAAATCAGAGGCTTACGGGCGAAGGTAGCGTAACGAGCCAGTACATCTTCCAGCAGCACAAGCCGTTCTCCGGAGGCCAGGTTGGTGCCGGCATTGTGGTTGTAGCGGCAGTCCTTTAACTCGGCATAGGTAGCCTCGGTTACACAGCCGTAGCAGTTGGTGAGGGTGGGTAACTGCTGGTCGTGGTAAAGCACCAATTGGTTGTCTTTGGTTAGTTGCACGTCCAGTTCCACGCCATCGGCATTCAGGCCCTCGATGGCCCTGTTGATAGCGGCCATGCTGTTATCAGGCAGTGGGTTGAAGTAGGATTGAAAGCCCCCGCCCCCGTGCCCGATCACCAGGATTTTGCCGTTGTTGAGGTTGTCTATTTTATTCAGGTCGATCTTTTCGCACCCGGCAAGTACCAGCAGCATGACAACAGACAGCAGCAGTCTACAGATTCTCTTTTCCATGAAAGCGGTAGGTCAGGCCTAGTTTCACCATCGTGTTTAATCCTCTAACGTGCATGCGATTCCGCAGGCTGGCATTGTAGAGCGACTCGTGGTAGAAGCCAACATTTATGGCGTTGAACAAACTCAGGTTGCGGTTTAAACCATAGCTCAGGCCATAGCCAACTGTGTATTCGTGGGTATAGCTGAAGTTGTCGTCGCAGTTGCTGTCGGGGCAGTACGGGTTCCGGATAAGGGTTTGCAGGTCCAGGTTGGCAAAGCTTTGCAGCCGGGTGTTTTTTATGGAAGGGTAAAAGTATAAACTGGCTGCTGCGCCCCAGGGCCCGGTGGTGAGGCGGTAGGTTTCTGTGAAGGATAGCTTCGGGCCCAGTACCAGCTCCAAGTTATGACGGCGGGCGCTGACACCAGCCGTAATGCCAAAGCCGGTGTAGGAGAGCCCCGTGTTAACAGAGGCACCAAGTATGATCTTTTTATTTGTTGCCTGCTCCTGCGCCCTGACAAAAAAAGGACTGAGCAGTAGCAGCAAGTATAGCGGGAGATAGGTTAGTTTTCGCACGGGTTTAGCTGCATGTTATCGAACTGCAGAAGTATAATTCTTTGGAAAAGTCTGGGAGAGTACACGTTTTCATACTTAAACGAACATGGCCTCTGCAATACGCATGTTACAGGCCTGGGTACTTCTACCAGTACCGGTTTAGTTGCCTGGTTTATGAGTCCTTTAACCGAGTATAATTACTAATGTTACATTTAAAGAGGATGTACCTGACAATTGGCTCTCACTCAAGGGGCTTTAGCGATATTTTCTTTGTAAGCAGCAGGCAGGGGCAGGTAAAACAAGGAAAGCGTACAAGGCAGGTGAGGCCACCATCTGCAGGTACAAAGTATAAACTGACGCTTTCTCTGATTTTTAGCAAAAAATTACTTCAGAGTAAGACTTTTAATATATAAGTTTCTATATATTTAGAGTAAAATTTACTTATACCCAGATAAACAATGGCAAATTTTAATGGAAGCGAAGGAGCACCGATAGAACTGGCACAGGCTGCCTCCTGGACAAGAAATTACCGCTCCAAAGCAGTGGCCGGTGCAGAGGGCGTAGTCGTAAAAGCACACTTCTTCGGCCGCGACATTCTACAGCAGATACTGGACCAGCCCGGCTGCATGGGCATCCGGATGTACTATGCTCGGGATGAAAAAGGGCAAAAGCAGCTCATACTGATCGGTGCAGACGCAAACGGCAAAGACATGCAGGAAGGCACAGTTGCAGATGGATCCGTAGTATGCCCGCCGGACTGCACACCAGCAGGAGAACTTAACGGTTAATGGAGTTCTTTCTTCGGAATATTTACCCCTGGCTGATACAAGTTTCTTCAATCAGTCCGATTCTGCCGTTTTTGCTCGGCTTGCTCTGGTTTGCAAGGCACAAGAACTGGCAGTTCAGGCTACTTTATTTACATGTTATACTTATTGTTGCCATAGAGGTGGCAGGTAAGGTAACGGTGATGCTGGGTACCAAAAACAACCTCTGGTTACACCATCTCTATGCTCCGATAGAGTTCTGTGTGCTGGCAGCTATCTATTATTGCAGTTTCAGGCAAACTGCTTACAAGCGGGGTATCCTGGCAGCAGCAATCTGCTTTGTTCTTTTCAGTATTGTCAATGCGGTCTTCTTCGAAAGTATAACCCAGATGAACTCTATTGCCAAAATTGTAGAAAACGCACTGCTGATCGTCCTGGCTGTTTTATACTTTTACAAAGTATCGAATGACCTGAACATCAAGTACCTGGATCGGGACCCGATCTTTTTGCTGAGTTGTGCAATGCTGATCTACAAGGCCGGCACTACCATGTCTTCTGCCATGTTCAATCAGGCCCTTGCCATATCGTATGATGCCGCACGCATTTGCATTGCCATAACCTTGGTGTTGAACATACTTTATTATGCCAGTCTGATCTTCATGCTTAAGAGGGCGTCGGCATGATCGGGATACTTCAGCCCCTGCTGATCATCACGCCTGTGCTTTTGGTTCTGGCAGTAGGTATCATCCTGTTCGTGTTCAAGTACCAGCGGCGCATGCTGCTGCACCAGGACCACCTGCAGCAGCTACAGGCAAGCCAGCAGCACCAGTTGCTGGAGGCAGCGCTGGAGGCGCAGGAAGTGGAACGAAGACGCGTAGCCCGCGACCTGCACGATGAGATCGGGGGCATGCTTTCGCTGGTGCGCCTCAACATCAGCCAGCTGGGCAAACAGAACAGTCCGCCAGAAGCGACCGGGGAGGTCGTACAGAATGCCAAAGTGCTGCTCGATGATGTGATCGGAAATATCCGCCGTATCTCACATGACCTTATGCCGGTGGTGCTGGAAAAAGTGGGGCTGGTACAGGCGCTAGAAGCGTTAAAATACTCTATTCCGCCTGCTGCCCACATCACGCTCAAGCTTACCACCGATCTGGAGGGCGTGCAGCTGGATAAGAAACAACAACTGCTGCTTTACCGCATTGTACAGGAGCTGCTGAACAACACCCTGAAACATGCCGGGGCTACTGAAATTACCTTATCGGTACTACACCAAGGCGGAAAAGTAAAGCTGGCCTACGCCGATAATGGCAAGGGCTTTGAGTACAAAGCCGGGGCAGACGGAGGTGCGGGAGGCGCTCTGGGACTCGGGCTTACTAACCTGCAGAGCCGCGTAAGGTTGTTAAAAGGGACGCTTACCTATTTTTCAGCGCCAGGAGCCGGAACAAATGCAGAAATTCTGCTTACAATTTCATAGATTTGATTATACTACTTATAGTTCAGCTACATGGAACTACAACCACTTACACTTGCAATTGCCGATGACCACACGCTTTTCCGAAAAGGTGTGATGGAACTACTCAAGAATTTTGAAGAAGTAACCGTGCTATGCGACGCCATTAACGGAGTTGAGCTTTTGGAGCGTATCGAAAATAACATGCCCGATGTGGTGATGCTGGACCTGGAGATGCCCGAAATGGACGGAATTGCAACTGCCCGTTACCTGATCAGCAAATATCCGCAGGTGCGTATCCTGATCATGTCGATGTATGGGGAGGAGGAGCTAGTTGTGAAGCTGATGAATGAAGGAGTACACGGTTACCTGCTCAAAAATGCAGAGCCGGAGGAGCTCCGGAAGGCGCTACAGGCACTTAGAAACAACCAGGAGTATTACTGCAACCTGCCAAACCATCACCACTTAAGCAGGTGAAATTATACCGGCAATAGTCTGAAATACAGGATTCATAAAAAAGGACGCAGCCACCTGCGTCCTTTTTTATGAATCATACTTTTATGGTTTATACTTTGTACTATCCCACGGTTTTGATCTGGCGCACTACCACTACAGCTACCAGGGTAATAACGCTGGCCATAATGCCCACCCAACTGTAGCGCATCAGGCTGCCCGAGGCAGATTCCTGCACAATGAGCCCGGCTACGAAGGCGCCCACCCCGGCGCTCATCTGCTGTACCGAAGAGTTGATGCTCATAAAGCTACCACGCAGATGCGGCTCCACACTGGAGGTGATCAGCGACATGGCCGGCACAAACCGCGCCCCGAAAAAGATGAAAAAGAGCGTAGTAGCAACCAGAGCAGTATAGAGCGGCACAGGAGGCAGGGTCGTTATCAGCAGGATGGCAGGTATCGACAAAATGGCTGCAATGGCAAACACCCGGTGCTTTCCATACTTATCGGCCAGTCGGCCTGCCCATTGCGAGGTGAAAACCGTTGCCAGGCCACCAAACAGGTAAATGTAGCTGAGCTGCTGCTCGGTAAACCCAACGTTGGCAACCATATAAGGGCTCACGAACGGAATGATCAGGAAGCCAGCCATCGTTAGCGTAATCATCAGGGCCATGGCCCACTGCAGGTTGCGTTTTGCCACAATTTCTTTAAGCACCAGGAACGGGTTATCCGGCACGGCGTTGGTCAGGTGCCCGCGCATGTTGGGCAGGAAACGCACTGCTACAAGCAGCACCAGGAAGCTTAGGCCCGCCAGCAGGTAAAAAGGAGCATGCCAGCTGGTTACGCTGGCCAGGTACAAGCCAACCGGAATACCGGCAATAGACGCCACCGAGAAGGCTGCCATTACTTTGCCTGTGGCCGCACCTCGTCGGTGCTCCGGTATGGCATCCCCGATCACGGCCAGTACCAGCGCACCCAGCACACCCCCGAATGCACCGGCCACCACGCGGGCTACCAGCAGCATGATGTAAGTAGGGGCAAGGGCACAGGCAAGGGTACCCACCGCGAAGCCAAGGTACAGACCCAGCACAGCATGCTTGCGGTCGAAGCGGTCGATGAAGAGGGCGCTGAGGAAGCCTGCTACCGCTGCACTGAAAGTATAAGCCGATACCAGCAAACCAAACTCACTTGGAGAGATATTGAAAACGCGCATCAGCTGCGGGCCCAGCGGCATCATGATCACGAAGTCCATCACGTGCGTGAACTGGATGGCCGCAAGTAAATAGATCAGGAGTCCTTCCCGGATCACGGTCTTCGGGACCAATCCTTCCGTGCTATCCTGGTCTAAATGTATTGTTCTGTTATCTGATTTCATAGTTTAAACATTGATAATAAAGCTGGCAAAAATACGGGATTACCTGCTCATTCATTCCTTTCTTTTACCCGAATATTTTCAACCGAATTTGACTAAACCATACTTCAGGCGTAAATGTTTAAGTCTTGCAGATATTAGCAGCGAATAACGTTAGCGGAATGGCAAAGAAGATAGAAGAACTGGTGTGCGAATTATGCGCCCGCGAGGTGCAGTACCTAACGCGGCATCATCTGGTGCCGCGGGAGGAGGGAGGCCGCTATGGAGCCACTGCCGATCTTTGCCAACCCTGCCACAGCACCATTCACCTTACCTTCAGCAACAGAGAGCTGGCAGCCCAGTACAACACCATACCTGCCCTGCAGACAGCAGAGCCCCTGCAAAAGTACCTGAAGTGGGTGCGCAACAAACGCCTGAACCGCATCTCAAACAAACGCAGCCGCCGCAGGAGGTAGGGTTGCTGGACACAGGACTTGAAGATTGATGTTTTGGGTGATGCCAAGTATACTTTAGCTTAAGTATGATTTGGTTACAGTTTTACAATTGTCTCTACTTTTGCCTGCCCTATATTTTGGTTTCCTGTGTGACGAAAATAGCCTTGTGATAACAAGAAATTTGTTATATTGTGTATGCTATATATTGTCACTAGAAGCAATCATGCTTTAGTTGAGGCATTGTGACGCATGAGAGCAGTAGATTGGCGTACTCCGGTACTTGGTATATAGTGCAGATAAACGTCATAGTGGCGTATATACAGTAGTTAGCGCTAATTCAACAAATAAAGCCTCAACTTGGCATAAAGAAGAAAGAATGGGCCTTTTTTACAAAGCAACAACAAAGGAATTACTCGAAGCTAGAAATCAAATTGTTCTTGAAATTGGGATTCCTTTATTAGAGAAAAAAGGCTTTAAGAAGACACCATTTTCAACTTCATGGTTTGGCAGGGACAATTTGCATGGTTACATCTATGAATTATGTAGATTAACCCCTGAATCTGAGTTACAGGTAATTGAGATACAGATAGTCAGAGGTGACAAATGGATAAAGTTTATTTTAAATATCTT
>NZ_JALPRR010000008.1 GCF_023630205.1 Pontibacter ruber
AAAGTTCTTTGACATGATGGAAGAGAGAGTGAAGAAGTAGTTGATTTAGTCAACTACCGAGCAAAGAAGCGGGCCGGTTGTGTAGCAATACACGGACCGGCAAGAACGCAGAGAAGGGCGCATGGAGGATGCCTAGGCTCTCAGAGGCGATGAAGGACGTGACAAGCTGCGATAAGCAGCGGGGAGGGGCACATACCCAGTGATCCGCTGATTTCCGAATGGGGCAACCCACTAGCATGAAGTGCTAGTACCCTTAGGGGGGCGAACCCGGGGAACTGAAACATCTAAGTACCCGGAGGAAGAGAAAACAATAGTGATTGCGCAAGTAGTGGCGAGCGAACGCGCAAGAGCCCAAACCACAACTGTTACGGCAGTTGCGGGGTTGTAGGACCACGATATGGGACCAAAAATTGAAGTGTAACTACCTGGGAAGGTAGGCTGGAAAGGGTGATAGCCCCGTGCACGTAAGTTTTTTGGCCCTAGTGGTATCCTGAGTAGGGCGGGACCGGAGAAATCCCGCTTGAAGCTGCCGGCACCATCCGGTAAGGCTAAATACTCCTGAGAGACCGATAGTGAACCAGTACTGTGAAGGAAAGGTGAAAAGTACTCCGAATAGGAGGGTGAAATAGATCCTGAAACCATGCGCTTACAAGCGGTCGGAGCCCATTCGTTGGGTGACGGCGTGCCTTTTGCATAATGAGCCTACGAGTTACTCCTCTCTGGCAAGGTTAAGCGTCTTGAGGCGCGGAGCCGCAGCGAAAGCGAGTCTGAATAGGGCGCAGAGTCAGAGGGGGTAGACGCGAAACTTTGTGATCTACCCTTGGGCAGGTTGAAGGTTGGGTAACACCAACTGGAGGACCGAACCAGTTTACGTTGAAAAGTATTTGGATGACCTGAGGGTAGGGGTGAAAGGCCAATCAAACTGAGAAATAGCTCGTACTCCCCGAAATGCCTTTAGGGGCAGCGTCGTGGTTGAGTTTGTTGGAGGTAGAGCTACCGATAGGACTAGGGGGTGTCACAGCCTACCGAATCCTGACGAACTCCGAATGCCAATAAATATACACGGCAGTGAGGCTTGGGGTGCTAAGGTCCCAGGCCGAGAGGGAAAGAACCCAGACCATCAGCTAAGGTCCCAAAATGTATGCTAAGTTGAACAAAGGAGGTCCAGTTGCTTAGACAGCCAGGAGGTTGGCTTGGAAGCAGCCATTCCTTTAAAGAGTGCGTAACAGCTCACTGGTCGAGCGACAGGGCATCGATAATAATCGGGCATCAAGCATACTACCGAAGCTATGGATTGTAGTAATACACTGGTAGGGGAGCATTCCAGGGGCAGAGAAGGTATCCTGATAAGGGGTGCTGGAGCGCCTGGAAAAGCAAATGTAGGCATAAGTAACGATAATGCAGGCGAGAAACCTGCACACCGAAAGACCAAGGTTTCCTGATCAACGCTAATCGGATCAGGGTTAGTCGGGTCCTAAGGCCGAGGCGAAAGCGCAGGTCGATGGACAACAGGTTAATATTCCTGTACCGGCACATGGTAGTGATGCGGTGACGGAGAAGTGAAAGGACTGCGCACTGACGGAATAGTGCGTTGAAGCGCGTAGGTATAGGACGGGGAGTTAAGTACCCCCATCTTGCTGAAACGTGATAGTACTCCAAGGCTTCGGCCACGGAGATAATGTCCCTAATCAGGCTCCCGAGAAAACCCGCTAAGCGTTTAAATCATGTGCCGCCCGTACCGCAAACCGACACAGGTGGTCGAGGAGAGAATCCTAAGGTGCTCGAGTGAATCACGGCCAAGGAACTCGGCAAAATGGCCCTGTAACTTCGGGAGAAGGGGCGCTTCCTCCAGCGATGGAGAAGCCGCAGTGAAAAGGCCCAGGCGACTGTTTAACAAAAACACATGGCTTTGCTAAATCGAGAGATGACGTATAAGGCCTGACACCTGCCCGGTGCTGGAAGGTTAAGAGGGGATGTTAGCCGCAAGGCGAAGCATTGAATCGAAGCCCCAGTAAACGGCGGCCGTAACTATAACGGTCCTAAGGTAGCGAAATTCCTTGTCGGGTAAGTTCCGACCTGCACGAATGGTGTAACGATCTGGGCGCTGTCTCAGCCGTGAGCTCGGTGAAATTGTAGTCTCGGTGAAGATGCCGAGTACCCGCAACGGGACGGAAAGACCCCGTGCACCTTCACTATAGCTTAGCATTGACTCTGGGTAACTCATGTGTAGGATAGGCCGGAGGCTGTGAAGCGGTGTCGCCAGGCATCGTGGAGCCATCCTTGAAATACGGCCCTTGAGTTGCTTGGAGCCTAACCCGACACAAAGGGGACAGTGCTTGGTGGGTAGTTTGACTGGGGTGGTCGCCTCCAAAATAATAACGGAGGCTTTCAAAGGTGCCCTCAGTACGCTTGGTAACCGTACGCAGAGCGCAATAGCATAAGGGCGCTTGACTGTGAGGCCTACAAGCCGAGCAGGGCCGAAAGGCGGATATAGTGATCCGGTGGTTCCGCATGGAAGGGCCATCGCTCAAAGGATAAAAGGTACGCCGGGGATAACAGGCTGATCTCCCCCAAGAGCTCATATCGACGGGGAGGTTTGGCACCTCGATGTCGGCTCGTCACGTCCTGGGGCTGGAGAAGGTCCCAAGGGTTCGGCTGTTCGCCGATTAAAGTGGCACGCGAGCTGGGTTCAGAACGTCGTGAGACAGTTCGGTCCCTATCTGTTGTGGGCGTTGGAGATTTGAGGGGTCCTGACCTTAGTACGAGAGGACCGGGTTGGACGAGCCTCTGGTGCACCTGTTGTATCGCCAGATGCAGCGCAGGGTAGCTACGCTCGGACGGGATAAGCGCTGAAAGCATCTAAGTGCGAAACCCGCCCCAAGATGAGATCTCCCTAGAAGGGCCGTCAGAGACGATGACGTCGATAGGCTGCAGGTGTAAAGGTAGAAATACCACAGCCGAGCAGTACTAATTGCCCGAGCGCGTTCTTACAGCGCAAGCAACCGGAACCATGCCGGCCCGCCTCTTACTCGCATTCTCTCTTCCAAAAGTCAAAAACTTATACAATACGACGCTCTTGCAGCGACAAAGATAATGGCGGCTATAGCGCGGGTGTTCACCTCTTCCCATCCCGAACAGAGAAGTTAAGCCCCGCTGCGCCGATGGTACTGGAGTCACATCCGGGAGAGTAGGTAGCCGCCAACCCCTTCAACCACAAACGCCCCCTGTCC
>NZ_JALPRR010000009.1 GCF_023630205.1 Pontibacter ruber
AAGTCGTAACAAGGTAGCCGTACCGGAAGGTGCGGCTGGATCACCTCCTTTCTAGAGTCGGTCCGTGGCCTGAACTTTTTTTACGACGCAGAGTGTCTGCGAAAAGAAAAGGGTACTTGTTTTTCGTTTTGTCTCCTTAATTGCTCAAACATGCATTATGCTGCATAAGTGAGGCGCCCTGGGTTATAGAGTCTGGCGCTCTCAACTAAAGGGCTTGTAGCTCAGGTGGTTAGAGCGCTACACTGATAATGTAGAGGTCCGTGGTTCGAGTCCACGCAGGCCCACCACAGTAAAAGTACCTGGGGGATTAGCTCAGCTGGCTAGAGCGCCTGCTTTGCACGCAGGAGGTCAACGGTTCGACTCCGTTATTCTCCACTCAAAACAGCACCAAGTAAAAACAGATGGTTTTTACTTCATATCTTGAAACAGTGTACCGGTTAGGGGGCAGGGTTAAACTCGGCACTCAGAACCCGGCACTCTGAACTTTAAGAAAAAGTTCTTTGACATGATGGAAGAGAGAGTGAAGAAGTAGTTGATTTAGTCAACTACCGAGCAAAGAAGCGGGCCGGTTGTGTAGCAATAC